>CAWFQG010000001.1:0-74577 GCA_963817825.1 uncultured Actinomycetota bacterium
CTCCCTTTGGGCGCACTTCACGTGAGCGCGCGCCATCAGCGCCACCGACAGGTAGCAGCCACGGGTGGCGCCGACGGCCTCGTCGGCCCACTGCCGTGCAGTAGTGAGGTCACCGCACGCCAACGGTGCGAAGGGCGACCAATGGAACAAGCCTGCGGCCATCGAAGTGAGGCCTGAATGTTGGCGTGCCGCCGTATACGCCTGCTGGGCCCCTTCCGCGTCACCCGCCGCCTGGCAGGCTATCGCGACTGTGGCGTGGCCGGGGCCCGCGAAGAACTCCATTACGTCTGCGGCGGCCTCCATAGCCGCTTCGGCCGATGCATGCGCTCCATCGCTGTCGCCCAGGAGAGCTTGGGCGAATCCCTGCACTAACAGTGCATAGAGTTGCAGCATCGTGTCGTGCGCCTCGGCGGCCTCCTCGCCCGCCTCGGTTAGCTTTATCAACGCGCCGTGGATATCGCCTCTGAATGCGCGCGCCCAGCCTTGGGCAAAGTGACAGACTCGGGTGGTGGCGCGGTTTCCGATTGCTGTCGATACTTCCAGGGCGTTCGCTGCTGCCGCTTCGGCTGCGGCTGGATAACCGGCGCCCATCGCCGTGCGGGCCTGCTCGAGGTAGATCTGGCTCCAAATCCATGGATCATTCAACCCCTGGGCAAGTTCGGCTGCCTCTGCGAAGCATGGTCCCGCCAGCGCTGCGTCAAAGAAAGTGCTGACACCTCGTGCGATCAGCGCCCGGATCAACAGTGCAGAGTCGCCGATCTCGCGGGCGAGTGCCACGGCCCGGTCGGACTCATCAAGGCTTTCGATCCGCAGTGTCCACGCAACCAATATGACCTTGTCCGCCAACGCGCGAACATAGATTGCGGGTGCCAACGACGGTGTCGTTGCCTCCTGTGCCGAGAGCCGATTCCAACCACGCCAGTCCTTCTCCGTTCCGGCCGCCGTCCTGCCATAGCGGATACAGTGCCGATGCGAGTCGTAGTGCCGTCTCCGAGTCACCGGCCTCCAGACTCCAGCCGAAAGCCGCCCGCAGGTTGTCGATTTCGGTGTCGGCCCGCTGAAGATGCTCTAGGTAGTCCGGTCGAGCGGGTTCATCGAGCGCACCCGCCAGCGCCGTGAAGTGCTCGCAATGCCGAGATCGCACCTCGTCGGCCTCGCCCGACTCGCCGAGCTTTTCCAACGCGTACTGACGGACGGTTTCGAGTAAGTGGTATCGCGTTCGCCCGCTGGTGTTTTCGGCGACGACCAAGGACTTGTCCACGAGGAGGCTCAATTGATCGAGCACCTGATACCGCTCGATTTCCGTGGTGCCCGCAACGGCCTGAGCCGCGTCCAGATCGAAGCCGCCAAGAAATGCTGCCAGCCGTCGGAACAGGGTTCGTTCCGACTCGGTCAGAAGGGTGTGCGACCAGTCGACCGATGCGCGCAGCGTCTGTTGCCGACGAACAGCGGTGCGTGCCCCGCCGGTCAGCAGCCGGAACCGGTCGTGCAGGCTGCCGAGGATGTCGTCCAGCGACAGCGCCCGGACCCTGGCCGCCGCCAGTTCAATGGCCAGCGGCATGCCGTCGAGACGCCGACAGATCTCTTGGACGGTGCCCGAATTCTGTTCGGTGACAACGAAATCGGGGCGGTTGCGACGCGCGCGGTCGGCGAACAGCTCGATGGCCTCGTCGGCCAGAGACAGCGACGGCACCAAAAAGGTCACCTCGCCGGGCACCCCGAGCGGCTCGCGGCTGGTCGCCAGCAGCCGAAGTGCCGGGCAGGCGCCCAGAAGTTGGGTCACCAATGCGGCGGCGGGTTCGAGGAGATGCTCACAGTTGTCCAACACCACCAGCATCTGCCGCTCGCCGATAACGCGAACGACGCCATCCATCGTCGATCGGCCGGGCTGGTCCGGGAGGCCCAGCGCGCGCGCAACGGTCACCGGCACGACATCGGCATGGGTTACCGGCGCCAGGTCGACGTAGTGGACGCCGTCGGGGTAGTCGGGCCCGATACGTGCCGCGATCTCGACGGCGAGCCGCGTTTTGCCTGCGCCGCCCGCCCCCGTCAGGTTCACCAGGCGGTTGTCGGCCAACAGCGTTCGCACGTCAGCAATCTGCGTGCCGCGGCCTATGAAGCTGGTGAGCTGAACCGGGAGGGTCGGTGTGTCAACCGTTTTCGCGGTTCGCAGCGGCGGGAACTCGTTGCGGATGTCGGGGTGGCACAGCTGCACGACCCGCTCGGGGCGAGGCAGATCGCGTAGTTCGTGAGTGCCGAGCTCGGTCACCCAGGCGTCCGCCGGCAGCCAGTCGACGACGAGCGGTTCCGTCGCACCCGACAGCAGCGTTTGACCGCCGTGACCCAGATCGCGCAGGCGCGCGGTCCTGTTGATCGTCGGACCCGCATAGTTGCCTTCGTCCCGCAGTTGAATCTGGCCGGTGTGCACGCCGATGCGGAGGCGGATCGGGGCCAGTGGCGCGCGCTGCAGTTCCAGCGCACACGCGACCGCGTCGCTGGCACGGGCGAAGGCCACCACAAAACTGTCGCCTTCGCCCTGCTCGACCGGCCGTACCCCGCCGTGGATGGCGACGACGTCGGCCACCGCGCTGTTCAGTCGCGCCAGGGCAGCCGTCATCTCGTCGGGCTGGGTCTCCCACAGGCGTGTTGAACCCTCGACGTCAGCCAGCAGCAGCGTCACGGTTCCGGTCGGCAGCTCGCTCACGCCAAGGTCGCTCCATGTTTCGGGTGCGCTCATGCTAGCCAGCATGCGAAGGCGCCCCGCGGAAAACATCCGCGAAACCCCGTATATGCGTGCCGCAGGCGGCTCAGTAGCCGATGGGACCCGCCGGCCGGGCGAACCGCATCCGCACGGGTTCGGTATGCCCGACCAGGTCGACGGAGCCGCGGGGCTCCTCGGAGTAGCCAAGCCCGAATCGCACCACGTACTGCTTGTAGAGGGTGACCAGTGGCGCCGCGGCCAACGCCGCCTGCATCGCAGCGGCGTCACCGACGGCGGTGACGGTGTAGGGCGGACTGTAGGTTCGGCCGTTCAACAGAAGGGTGTTACCGACACAGCGCGGCGCGGACGTGGCGATGATCCGCTGATCCTGCATCTGGATGCCCTCGGCGCCCGCGCTCCACAGCGCGTTCAGCACGGCCTGGATGTCCTGCTGATGCACGACGAGGTCGTCCGGGGACGCATCGCGGGGGAACCGGCCGTTGGCATCGCGCTGCGCGTCTGTGAGCGTGACGACGAGACCGGGGCCGCGGATGGGATCGAACCCGGCATCGGCGGCCAGCGCGGTATTGCGTTTCTGGATCGCCGCCAAGGCGGCGTCGGCGCCCGGCGAACCGCCGTGATGGTTATCGATCTCGGTGACGAGGCCTTCGCGCTGGGCGCTGAGCCGGTCGACCGACTGCTGTGCCTCCCGGACGAGGTCGACGAGCCGGGGTGCGTCGCTGCGCCTGATCTCGCCGCCGGCCGAGACGCTGTGGGTGGCCGCGAGCAGCACCCCGGCCAGCAGACACACCAGCGGCACGCCGAAGCGCCAGGGTGACCGTTTGGTCTCTGCCATCGGCTGCTCCCCTGTCGCATTCGGGTCCTACGGGCGACCTACGTTAACCTCATAGGTGCATCCCGCTTCATCGTCGCACCCGTGGCGCTGACTGTTTATGAAGGTAACCATGCCAAAGTCCAAGGTCCGCAAGAAGAACGACTTCACCGTCAACCCGGTGAGCCGCACACCAGTCAAGGTGAAGGCTGGGCCGTCGAGCATGTGGTTCGTGGTCCTGTTCATCAGTCTGATGCTGATCGGCCTGGCGTGGCTGCTGGTGTTCCAGCTCGCTTCGTCGTCGATTCCATTCCTGGTGGAACTCGGCCCGTGGAACTACGGGATCGCCTTTGCTTTCATGATCACCGGCCTGTTGCTAACCATGCGCTGGCGGTGACAGTTGCGTTGGTCCTGATGAATTCATCTCGGACTTGGCGCGTTACCCGTTCGGCAACCTGATGGTCACCCAATCACATCGATGTGATTCATCCCCATTGGGGATAGCACTTGTGGATAACCTCATTAACCGGGGTGAAAGGGTGTCTGCGAGCCGTGCAGCAAACTAAGTGGAGCCCACCCGCCGTCGGAATCGCAGCGTGCGGCGTATTCGGGCTCATGATGGCTACCGGTGCTGTGACCCTTGTCACAGATGCTCCCGGCCGCATTCTCGCGATCATTGCCGCCGCCGGACTTCTGTTGTTTGCAACCCTTTCGTGGCGTGCGCGGCCGAAGCTGGCAATCAACGACGACGGTCTATTAATTCGCGGGCCGCTGCGCACACACCAGCTCGCCAAGGCGGATATCAAGATCATCCGGATAACTGAATTCCGGCGGATCGGACGAAAAGTCCGCCTACTCGAGGTCGACACAACCGACGATCGGTTATTCGTCCTCACCCGATGGGATCTGGGCACCGATCCGCTGGAGGTGCTCGACGCGCTCACCGCGGCCGGGCTGGCCGGCCGCTAGGTGGCGTCTAGGAGACGGTGATCGACTCGATGACCACCGGATCGGTGGGACGGTCCCTACGGTCGGTCTCGGTTGTGGCGATCGCGTCGACCACCTTCCGCGACTCGGGATCGACGACCTCGCCGAAAATGGTGTGCTTTCGGTTCAGGTGCGGCGTCTGGCCCACGGTGATGAAGAACTGCGAGCCGTTCGTGCCCGGCCCAGCGTTGGCCATCGCCAGCAGGTACGGCTTGTCGAACTGCAACTCCGGATGGAATTCGTCGCCGAACTGGTAGCCCGGTCCACCGCTGCCGGTGCCGGTGGGATCTCCGCCCTGGATCATGAAGCCGCCGATGATCCGGTGAAAGACGGCGCCGTCGTAGAACGGACCGGAGACACCGCCCGACGCGTTCTCGGTGGAGTAGTCCTTGGTGCCCTGTGCCAGTCCGACGAAGTTGGCGACGGTCTTGGGGGCGTGATTTCCAAAGAGTGCGATCTTGATGTCACCGCGATTGGTGTGCATTGTCGCGGTCGCTGTCTGAATGGGGCTCGTCACGGGAAGCCAGTGTGCCACGCGCCGTTGACGGCGAACCGGCCACCGTTGCGTTGCCGTTAATGGCAGTGTGGACATCGACTCGAATCAGGCCGCAGGAAGGTGGGAGATGAGGTCGAAAACCGATACCCGGCTGAGCCCAGGCGAACGCTTGACGCGCGGCTTGAAGTACACCGCACTGGGACCCGTCGACGTGACGCGCGGAGGCGTCGGGCTGAGTTGGCAGGGTGCGCACTCCGCCGTGAGCAGCTTTCGTCAGCGCGTCGAGAGAAGCAGGCTCGCCAAGGAGATCGGGGAGGCACAGGAGGCCATCGCCCAGGAAATCGCCGCGGCGCAGGAGGTCCTCGCGAATCTTCCCCAAGTGATTGCGGACGCGCGCAAGCCGAAACGGCGGCCTCGGCCGCTGGTACTCGCAGCGGCTGGTGTGGGAGTGATTGCCGTTGGGGCAGTGGCATTTTCGATCATCCGACGGTCGAGGCAACCGGAGCCGTCGCCGCGTCCGCCCAGTGTGGAAGTAACGCCGAAGCCCTGAGGCGCGGCGCCGAGGTCAACACATCATGTCCAGCGACACTGTGAATGAAATCCCTCGGGTCGACCTTCAGGCACGCCCGCTGTGGAAGCGCAATCTGAATTGGTGGTTGGGCGGCCAGCTCGCTACCACCAAGACTGGTCTTGCAATATGGCGTACGGTCGCCGCGCCGATTGAGGCGCCACTCATGAAGGCAACCCGCGGCCGCATCAGGCTCAACCTCGCGGTACCCATCGTGGTGTTGTCATCGACCGGTGCGCGCAGCGGGCAGCGCCGCGAGAGTCCTCTCGCATACTTCACCGACGGGGGCGACGTGATCCTGATCGCGTCGAACTACGGGGGCCCACGTCACCCGGCTTGGTATCACAACCTGCGCGGCCATCCGGAGTGTGAATTGCATATCGGTACGCGTGGCGGTCGGTTTGTGGCGCACGAAGTCGAGGGTGCCGATCGTGATCGGCTCTACGCGCTCGCGGTGGATCGCCTCAATCGAGTATTCGAACTGCACGAAAAGCGCAGCGGCGAGGCCAGGGCGATCCCGGTCATGCGGCTGACGCCGGCCTGAGACGCCGTGTGCGGAGCCCAGGGGGTTGTGCGATTTCTCTGAGCGCCTTGGCTTGTGGCGAAATTAGAAGCCTTTGGGCTTCGTTGCCTTCATCGTCGGCACCGCGAGCGGGGTCTGAAGTGTCAGCCCCGGTGTCGTCGAGGTGGTGGTGCCCCCGGTAGACATGGTTCCCGTTGCGGTCGTTGTCTGTTCTTGGCCGATTGCTGCGGCTAGTGCGCCGAAGGCGACGATGCCGCTCGCCGCTATCGCTGCGACTCGCCACTTGAGCGTCTGGTTTTCCATTATTACCCCCTCTGTTTCAGGGCCTTCACCGCTTCGCCCTCGGCGAAACGGTCCTTCGTTACAGGTCCCGACCTATGGAGGGTTGTACGCTCCGACCGCTGAAATACCGCTGAGAAGGGCTGGCATCAACACGAGTGTGCAGATGGCCTGGCACTTGACGAGGTCGAGTTCGGCGCAGCAGTAAATGGTGTCTGAGCTGCGCATATTCGTTGTGGAGCCTAGGGGATTCGAACCCCTGACTTCTGCCTTGCAAAGGCAGCGCTCTACCAACTGAGCTAAGGCCCCGTTTCAGGAAGGTTGGTCGGCGGCGGCGTGCCACACCTCGACGCCGCGTCGCCACCGCACCACAAGTACCGCCAGCGCCACCACGGCGACCAGCAACACCAGCCTCATGGTGAACCTTTCCGTGGGCCTAGGAGGACTCGAACCTCCGACCTCTTCGTTATCAGCGAAGCGCTCTAACCGCCTGAGCTATAGGCCCGTAACGCACACGGCCGAGCGACGAGATTACCGTAATCGCGACCCTCGACCCAAATGGGATCAGTCGCGGTCGGCCAACGTCACCTCGACGCCGCCGACCAGGTCGGTGGTGAGGTTGTAGATGAACACCGCGACCGTGGCCATCGCCGTCAGCAGCACGATGTTCACCAAGCCGATCAACGCCGCGCCGCCGAAGATCGTGCCGCTGGACACCAGCTCGCCGCCGCTCTGGCCGCCGGCGCTGGTAAGGAGGTCGCCGACGTTGCTGTTCAGCTTGCTCCACACGCCCATGCCGCCGAGCACGAGATAGAGGAAAGCGACGGCGATCATCCACACGAAGAACAGCGCCACCGACAGCACCAGCGAAACCTTCAGCGCGCTCCACGGGTCGATGCGACGGATCTGCATGCTCGCCCGCACCGGGCCCGAGTACGTTCGGCTCGCTACCTGCACCCGCCCCGGGGAGGGGGCCCGGACAGGCGGCGCCTCGGTGCGTTCTGGTGCGGCCTTGCGCTGTGGCGACCGGGGAATCCCGCTGGACAGGTCCGGGAGTTCACTGGCGTAGGCCTCGTTGACAACCGGCTCGTTGCGGGCCGGGTCGACGCGCGGGGCCTGGTCGGCTGTCTCGGGGGCCGAGGCCGGCGCGGCCGACCCGCCGGAGATGAAGCGGTTGAGACGCGCGTCCACACCGGACGGGTGGCTGGGGGCGCCGCCGCTTCGAGGGTGTTCCGGCCGGGTGGGCTCACGCTGCCGGCGTTGTGGCCTGGCCGACGGACCGCGTTGCCACGGCGGAACGTCACCGGAGTCGGTGGCGTTGCTGCGCCCCATCGCGTTCCCGATCACGCCGGTTTCGGAGTCCGCGGGAGAGCCGTTGGCGTTACCCGGACCGTCGGCCGAGCGCGGGTAGCCCGGCTCGTTCGGTGAAGTCACTGCGGCTCCTTAACGTTGGTCACGTCGCCGGCCCTACTCAGCGGCCTCGACGTCGACGTCGCTCTCCTCTGCGTTGCGAGCAATCGCAATCAGTGTGTCGCCCTGGCCCAGGTTCATCAACCGAACGCCCTTGGTCTGACGTCCCGCCTTGCGAACCTGGCGCGCCGCGGTGCGAATGACGCCTCCACCCGACGTGATTGCGTAGAGCTCGGTTTCGTCATCGACCACCAGCGCTCCAACCAGACTGCCACGTCGCTTGTCGAATTGGACCGTCAGCACCCCTTTGCCACCGCGGCCCTGCACCGGGTACTCATCGATGGCGGTTCGCTTGGCATACCCGCCGGCGGTCGCGACCAGCAGGAATGTGTCCGGTTGCACTACGTTCAGCGAGAGCAGCTGGTCATCGGTGTTGAACCGCATGCCCTGGACACCGGAGGTGGCCCGACCCATCGGCCGCAGCGCCTCATCGGTTGCCGAGAAGCGAATCGACTGGCCCTTGGCCGACACCAGAAGCAGGTCGTCGTCGGCCGAACAGAGCACCGCGCCGACCAGTTCGTCGCCGTCGCGCAGGTTCACCGCGACGATGCCGCCGGAGCGGTTGGAGTCGAAGTCGGTGAGCTTCGTCTTCTTCACCAGCCCGTTGCGGGTGGCGAGCACCAGGTACGGCGCGTCCTCGTAGCCCTTGATCTGGATGACCTGAGCGATGCGCTCCTCTGGCTGGAACGCCAGCAGGTTCGCGACGTGCTGGCCGCGCGCGATCCGGGACGCTTCGGGCAGGTCATAGGCTTTGGCCCGGTACACCCGGCCCTGCGTGGTGAAGAACAGGATCCAATCGTGGGTCGAGCAGACGAAGAAGTGGTTGACGATGTCGTCCTGCTTGAGGCCCGCGCCCTGCACGCCCTTGCCGCCCCGCTTCTGGCTGCGGTACAGGTCGGTCTTGGTGCGCTTGGCGTAACCCGTTTCGGTGATCGTGACGACGACGTCCTCACGGGCGATCAGGTCCTCGTCGCTGACCTCGCCGTCCGCCGCGATGATCTTGGTACGACGGTCGTCGCCGTACTTCTCCACGAGCTCGGCGAGCTCGTCATGCACGATGGCGCGCTGGCGCTCCGGCTTGGCCAGGATGTCTTCCAGATCGGCGATCTCGGCTTCGATCTTGGCCAGGTCGTCGACGATGCGCTGGCGTTCCAGGGCGGCCAACCGGCGCAGCTGCATGTCCAGGATCGCCTGGGCCTGGATGTCGTCGATGTCGAGTAGCTCGATCAGGCCCTGGCGTGCGACGTCGACGGTCTCCGACGCGCGGATCAGTGCGATCACCTCGTCCAGCGCGTCGAGCGCCTTGACCAGGCCGCGCAGGATGTGGGCCCGCTCGTTTGCCTTGCGGAGCCGGTAGGTGGTGCGCCGGACGATGACGTCGAGTTGGTGGTCGACGTAATGCCGGATCAGCTGGTCGAGACGCAGCGTGCGCGGCACGCCGTCGACGATCGACAGCATGTTGGCGCCGAAGCTGGTCTGTAGCTGGGTGTGCTTGTAGAGGTTGTTCAGCACCACCTTGGCCACGGCGTCGCGCTTGAGCTCGACGACGATGCGCAGGCCGACCCGGTCGCTGCTCTGGTCCTCGATGTTGGAGATGCCGGCGAGCTTGCCGTCGCGGACCTGTTCGGCGATCGAGGTGATGAAGTTGTCGTGGTTGACCTGATACGGCAGCTCGGTGATGACGAGCGAGGTTCGACCGCGGGAGTCCTCTTCGATCTCCGCCACGCCCCGCATCCGGATCGACCCGCGTCCGGTGGAGTAGGTGTCGTTGATCCCCTGTGAGCCGACGATCAAGCCGTAGGTCGGGAAGTCCGGCCCCTTGACGTGCTTGGTGACCGCCTTCAGCGTCGCTTCCTCGTCGGCGTCGTAGTTCTCCAGACACCAGAACACCGCTTCGGCGAGCTCGCGCAGGTTGTGCGGCGGCATGTTGGTCGCCATGCCGACCGCGATGCCGCCCGAACCGTTGGCCAGCAGGTTGGGGAACCGGCTGGGCAGGACGGTCGGCTCCTGCACACGGCCGTCGTAGTTCGGAATGAAATCGACTGTCTCCTCGTCGATTTCGCGCAGCATCTCCATCGCCAGCGGCGTGAGACGCGCCTCCGTGTTGTGGCTGACGAATCCGTTGGCGATGAACGAGTGGTCGTCAGTATCGACACGCAGGCTGTATACCGGTTGCACACCCGCATCGGTTACAGAGGCGACGCGTGCATAGTAGAAGCGACCGTCAGTGAGGTCTTCGGCGATTGCGCGAACATCGGGGTCAGCGATGTGGCTGAGGATCTCGGCGCGGTCTCGCTGCCACCGGGACAACCGGTCGATGTTGTGCTTGTGCAGCCATTCCTTGTCGACCCAGCGACTACCGCAGTGTTTACGAATGAACTGGGCCAAGCCCGGCACGTAGTCGCCATCGAGGCCCGCTGACTTATCGGGCAGAGCGCGAAGAATCTCGATCAGCTTGTTCTGCTTTGCGCCGCCGAAACCAATCTGCTTCGCGAACAACTCGGCTTGCCCGCGGTTGGTGAGTACGACCTTATGCTCACCCACGGCATGCCTGTAGCGGCGCGACACCACTCCGAATTCCAAGAGCATCTGCTGTACATCTATCGCCAGTCGCTCGCTGCGAGTCGAGTACGAGACCTGGATCGTATTACGCGGCAGGGCGGAACACGACCCGTCGCCCTCGAACAACGCCTGAAGGAACACGCGTTTCACGGCGGCCGGCGCGCGCCAGAGCCATTCCGGGATGGCCTTATCTGCCGAGCGTTGCCCCACCATGTCCCAAAGGCGGCTTTTCTTCAACGCCGTCGTATTCCATACATGGAGCGCGTGTATCCGCGCATACGACCCGTTCGCCTTCTGGCAGATGCTCCGCTTCCCGCCCACAACTGCGTCATAGGCTCCAGCAACCATCGTGAAGTAGTCCCAATCCAGATTGGCGAAGCCGGCCCTGGTCTCCGAGATATATCCCTCGCTGATGAAAGCTCCCAACAGGAGCGCTTCCATCACGTCGTGCCAGTCAGCCGGGCCGAGCTCCATTGGCGGCGTGCGCTGGAGCACGACATAATCATCGGGGCGGATCTCTTCGATCAGCTTCCACAGGAGTGTTGGCACGCCGCCAACATCCACCAAACAAAGCAGCGGGTGGTTCCCGGTACCCGTGACCTCATAGCCCTCTGCGGTACGGACGGTATAGGTCTGATGCTCACCGGAGTGAAATAGGCGGTCGGCTACGACCGGATTGCCGTGGCGGTCCAGGACCTTCGCCTCGACGACGTTGTCTGAATTCGGCCAAGCGCCGGAAACTACGTCGCCAAGCCGAACCGCTTGCCCAAAGGGCAAGCGCACCAATGCATCTCCTGTGAGACAATACCTCATGGCGGCCGGGGGATCGTTGCCTGGCGAGCCGAAGTTGCCCTGCCCGTCGACGAGGGGATAGCGCAGCGACCACGGCTGCGCCATGCGCACCAACGTGTCGTAGATCGACGCGTCGCCGTGCGGGTGATAGTTGCCCATCGTCTCGGCCACCGACCGAGCCGACTTCGCGTGGCTGCGGTCGGGCCGGAAGCCGGAGTCGAACATCGCGTAGAGCACCCGGCGGTGCACCGGCTTGAGGCCGTCGCGGACCTCAGGCAGTGCGCGGCCGACGATCACGCTCATCGCGTAGTCGATGTAGCTGCGCTGCATCTCCTGCTGGATGTCGACCGGCTCGATGCGGTCTCCTGCTTCGTCGCCGGGCGGCAACGTGGTATCAGTCATGTGATTTCAGTCCTATTTGTGCTTAAACATCAAGGAAGCGAACGTCTTTGGCATTGCGCGTGATGAAGCTGCGTCGGGCTTCGACGTCCTCACCCATCAGAATCGAGAAGAGTTCGTCGGCCGCCGCTGCATCGTCCAGCGTGACCTGGCGCAGCACCCGCACCGACGGATCCATCGTGGTCTCCCACAGTTCCTTGGCGTCCATCTCGCCCAGGCCCTTGTAGCGCTGGATGCCGTCGTCGACGTTGATTCTCTTGCCTGCCTTCTTGCCCGCCTCGAGCAGGCCGTCGCGCTCGCGGTCGGAGTAGGCGAACTCCGGCTCGCTGCGCTGCCACTTCAGCTTGTACAGCGGCGGCTGCGCCAGGAAGATGTGCCCGTTTTCCACCAGCGGCTTCATGAACCGGAACAGCAGCGTCAGCAGCAGCGTCGAAATGTGCTGCCCGTCGACGTCGGCGTCGGCCATCAGCACGATCTTGTGGTAGCGCAGCTTCGCGATGTCGAACTCGTCGTGAATGCCGGTACCCAGCGCGGTGATGATCGCCTGGACTTCGGTGTTTTTCAGCACGCGGTCGATGCGGGCCTTCTCGACGTTGATGATCTTGCCGCGCAGCGGCAGGATCGCCTGGAACATCGAGTCCCGGCCGCTCTTGGCCGAACCGCCTGCAGAGTCGCCCTCCACCACGTACAGCTCGGACTTCCGCGGATCGGTGGACCGGCAGTCGGCCAGCTTGCCGGGCAACCCGCCGATGTCGGTGGCGCTCTTGCGGCGCACCAACTCGCGGGCCTTTCGCGCCGCCAAGCGGGCCTGCGCCGACGAGACCGCCTTGTTCACAACGGTTTTCGCCTCAGCTGGATTGGCCTCGAACCAATGGCTCAACTGTTCGTTACAGATCTTCTGGACGAACGACTTCACCTCGGTGTTGCCGAGCTTGGTCTTGGTCTGGCCCTCGAACTGCGGCTCGGCCACCTTCACCGAGAGGACCGCCGCCAGACCCTCGCGGATGTCATCGCCCGTCAGGTTCGGGTCCTTCTCCTTCAGCAGCTTCTTGTCCTTGGCGTACTTGTTGACCACGGACGTCAGCGCCGCCCGGAACCCCTCTTCATGGGTGCCGCCCTCATGGGTGTTGATGGTGTTGGCGAAGGTGTGCACCGACTCCGAGTAGCCGGCGTTCCACTGCATCGCGACCTCGACCTCGTGGCCCTCGCCCTTGCCTGCGAAGTCGACGATGCTCTGGTGGATCGGTGTTTTGGTCCGGTTGATGTGCTTCACGTAGTCCACCAGGCCGCCGGGGTAGTGGAAGGTGCGGTGCTTGACCTTCTGCGGCGCCTTTGCTTCGGCGGCCTTCTCTTCCGCCGTCTTCGGCGCTTCCGCCGTATCGCTGACCACGTCGTCGACCACTTCTTCCGCAGTCACCCGCTCGTCGGCCAGCGTGATGGTCAGGCCCTTGTTGAGGAAGGCCATCTCCTGCAACCGGCGTGCCACCGTCTCGAAGTCGTAGTTGGTGGTTTCGAAGACGTCCGGGTCCGCCCAGTATCTGACCGTGGTTCCGGTCTTCTTGGTGGCGTCGCCCTCCTTGAGGGTGCCCGGTACCGCGCGGTCGTAGGACTGGAACCACTCGTGACCGTCGCGTGAGATGTCGACTTCGAGCCGGGTGGACAGCGCGTTGACGACGGAGACGCCGACGCCATGCAGTCCGCCGCTGACGTTGTAGCCGCTGTTCTCTCCGCCGAACTTGCCGCCTGCGTGCAGCTGGGTCATCACGACGTCGACGGTCGGCGCGCCGCTGGCGTGCATTTCGACGGGGATGCCGCGTCCGTCGTCGCGAACCTCGACGCCGCCGTCCTCGAGGATCCGCACGTCGACCTTCATCGCGTATCCGGCCATCGCCTCGTCCACGGCGTTGTCGACGACCTCCCACACGAGATGGTGCAGACCACGCTCGCCGGTGGAACCGATATACATGCCGGGTCGTTTGCGGACCGCCTCCAAACCTTCGAGTACGGTGATAGCGGAGGCGCCGTATTCCTTCTTTTTCGGGTTCCTCGCGGCAGGCGCAGTCTTCTTAGCGGCAGGCACGATCGCCAGCATCTCCTTGGGGGTCGCAGCGGCGGTGTTGGTACCGCCGGCAAGTCACCCGTTCAGTCTACCGGGAAAAGACGACAGGACCGATTCTGAGGCCGCGTTTCTGCACACCTATTTGCGCCGCCTGTGGAATTTCTCGATCCGAGGTGCGTCAAGACGCTTGAGAACAACGATCGTGGCGTTCTGGCGGCTCTCAGCCAACCGGGTTATGCACAGTTATCCGTACGTGTCGCGCGGTCCTCGGCCAGCGATGTGATACCGGCCCTTGCGCCACGACGGAGCGACCGGGCCGACGATTCTCAGCGACGTCACCACCCCGTCGCCGACCGCCGCGGCGATCTTGGCCAGGAGTTGCGCTTGCACCATCCGTAACTGTGTCGCCCACGCCGTCGTCTCGGCGGAAACACTCAGTACTCCCTCTCGCAGCGCGGTCGGAGTGGCGTGCGCGGCGATCTGCTCACCGACGACCGTCTGCCACTGCCCGAACACGGTGCCCTCGGCGACCCTCGGGGACCAGCCGCGGGTTCGGGTCAGGTCCCGGGTTGCCGCGCCCAGAGTCTGTGGGTCCCTGGTATCTGGACCCGGTCCCGACCAGGTGCGCCGTCGCCCGGCGACGCGTCGCGGTGTGGAGAAGGTGCGGCCCCGCCCGACCTCCTTGCCCTGGCTGCGCGCGACCCCTCGGGCCTCTTCCAACGTGCGCCGGACCAAGTCCATGCCGGCCAAGCCGGCGAGGTGATCCGGGGGAGCGATCGCTGGTTCGATGTCTGGGGTTTCGTCGTTAGTCATTGCCTCACTGCTCCAAGACCGAAACTCGGCCGCTGTCGTCGTCGCGCATGGTGATTTCGATCCTGCGGGCATCCCAGTCACCTGGGATGTCGTCGGCGACGGCCGCCGTCACCAGTACCTGTTCGGCCGATGCGGCGACCTCGGCCAGCGCGCGGCGCCGCGCGACGTCGAGTTCGGCGAATACATCGTCGAGTAGCAGCACCGGGTCGCCTCCGTCGGACCGCAACAACTCGTAGGACGCCAGTCGCAGAGCCAACGCCATTGACCACGCTTCTCCATGGCTTGCAAAGCCTTTGGTCACCTGGTCACCGAGACGCAGCTCGAGATCGTCGCGGTGCGGGCCGACCAGACAGACGCCCCGCTCGATTTCGGCGTTGCGCCTGCTGGCCAACGCGTCCAGCAAGGCCGCCTCGAAAAACTCGACGGTCTCGTTCTGGCCGTCGATCTGCTCGACCTTGCTGCGGTAGCGGATCGACGCCGGGCGGGACGCGGGAGCCAGCAGTTGGTAGGCCTTCTCCACCTCCGGATAGAGCGCGTTGACGAGCTCCACCCGCGCAGCGATGAGCTGCGCGCCGTGCGTAGCCAGGTGGCCATCCCACACATCGAGGGTGTCGATGACAGTGTGGTCCCCGCGATATCGCGCACCCGCCGCGGTCTTGAGCAACGCGGTGCGCTGGCGCAGCACTTTCTCGTAATCGGCGCGGACCCCCGCGATCGTCGGCCGCCGGGTGGTGGCGAGTTCGTCGAGGAACCGCCGCCGCTCCGCAGGGTCGCCGCGAACCAGCGCCAGGTCCTCCGGCGCGAACATCACCGCGCGCAAAACTCCGAGCACTTCCCGCGCTGTCCGAACGGGGGAGCGGTTCAACCGTGCCTTGTTGGCGCGCCCGGCCATCACCTCCAGGTCGATCGCCAGTTCCCGGCCTTCGTTGACCACGATCGTGGAGATGATCGCCCGCTCGGCGCCTGCTCGCAGCAACGGGGCGTCCGACGCAACCCGGTGTGAGCCCAGCGTCGACGAATACCACAGCGCTTCGACGAGATTGGTCTTTCCGTAGCCGTTAGGGGCGACGAACACGGTCCGACCGGGCTCGAGGTCCAGATCGACCTGCGCCCATGACCGGAAGTCCTGTAGCCCCAGGTGGCGGACGTACAACCCGTTATCCGGACTCGCTGACCCGTTTCACGGCGTGACCACCGAACTGGTTCCGCAGTGCCGCCACCGCCTTCATGGTCGGTGAGTCGTCCTGGCGCGACAAGAAGCGTGCGAACAGGGACGCCGCGATGCCCGGCACCGGGACGCGCAGCCGGATCGCCTCTTCCACAGTCCATCGGCCTTCGCCGGAATCCTCGGTGTATCCGCTGATGTCGTTCAGGCCGGGATCCTCTTTCAGTGCCTTGGCGAGTAGCTGCTGTAGCCAGGACCGCACCACCGTGCCATTGGTCCACGCCTGGTAGACGGCCTGCGGGCTCTCGACCAGGTCCTCGGCCTCCAAGATCTCATAGCCCTCGGCATAAGCCGTCATCAGTGCGTACTCGATGCCGTTGTGCACCATCTTGGCGAAGTGCCCCGCACCGACCGGACCGGCGTGGACGAAGCCGTCCTCGCGCGGACCCGGCGGCCGCAAGGTATCGAAGATCGGCATCGCCCGCTCGATGTCGGCGTCACTGCCGCCGACCATCAGCCCGTAGCCCTCCGTCAGGCCCCAGATTCCCCCCGACACACCCGCGTCGATGTAGGCGATTCCCTTCGCGCCCAACATTTTCGCGTGCGGGCCATCCTCGGTATAACGCGAGTTGCCACCGTCGATGACCATGTCGCCCTCGGAGAGTGCCTCGCCGAGCTCCTCGATGGTCCCATCCGTGATGGGACCCGACGGCACCATCACCCAGACCACCCGGGGCGCGGTCAGGGCCTCGGCAAGCGCGGCAAGCGTCGGCACGTCGGTGACCTCCGGTCGGGGGTCATAGCCGATCACCTCGTGGCCGCCCTGGCGCAGGCGGTCCCGCATGTTGAAGCCCATCTTGCCAAGGCCGACCAACCCTAATTGCATGTGCAACCTCCATCGAGGTGGGACCGGTCAGCCCGGGAGGCGAACCGGCATCAACAGGTAGACGTAGTCGGTCTGCGCCGCAGGGAACGGGCCTGCGCCGTTCCCAACCGTGCCGTCCTCATCGTCGCCTGCCGGACGCAACACTGCGGGACGGCTAGGTGTCGTAAAACCAAACGTCACTCGCTCGGAGTGCAATGAACCGAGGCCGTCCGTCAGATATGTCGGGTTGAACGCAATGGTCAACGGCTCACCGGAGAACGACACCGGCAGATCTTCTTCGGCACGTCCGACGTCGTCGGCGCCGGCCGACAGCTTCAGCGCATCGTCGGCGAATTCCATCCGCACCTGGGCGCCGCGGTCGGCGACGAGAGCGACACGCTTGATGGCTTCGGTCAGTTCCGCGACGCCCATGGTGGCGACCGCGGTGTGTTCGGTCGGCAGCAGCTGACGGAATTTCGGGAATTCGGCATCGAGCAGTCGCGTGGTGCTGCGCTTGCCGTCGCTGCGGATACCGAGCAACCCCTCCTTGCCCACCGCCGATCCCGCGCCCAGCGACAGGTGCACATCGGTGCCACCCGTGCCGGCCTTGGCGGCCTCCGCCAGTGTCTTGGCCGGCACCAGCACCGCAGCCTCGATGTCGGCCGAATCCGTCGACCAGGTCAACTCGCGGACAGCGAGCCGAAAGCGGTCGGTGGCCGCCAAAACCACGGTCTCGCCGGATATTTCGACGCGGATGCCGGTCAGCATCGGCAGGGTGTCGTCCCGGCCTGCGGCCACCGCGACCTGACCGATCGCTTCGGCGAAGAGCTCCGCGGAAATGACGCCCGTCTCGTCGGGCAGCGTGGGCAGCGTCGGGTAGTCCTCGACCGCCATGGTGGGTAGCGAAAACTTCGCGCTGCCGCAGCTGAGCAGGACCCTGGTGCCCTCGACGCTGACGTCGACCGGCTTGGCCGGAAGCGCTCTGGTGATGTCAGATAACAACCTGCCGGACACCAAAACACTTCCGGGAGAAGCGATCTCAGCTGCGACCTGTACTTCTGCCGACACCTCGTAGTCGAATCCCGAGATGGTGAGCCCGGAATCGGAGCCGGTCAGCAGGACGCCGGCGAGCACAGGAACCGTCGGGCGAGTTGGGAGATTGCGAGCCACCCAGGCCACCGCGTCGGCGAAGTCTTCGCGCACCAAGCGGCACTTTAAATCGGAGAGACCAACCGTCGTTGTCGCCACGTCCATAGTGTCCCTTCGATCAACTCACAACCAAGCTCTAACCAGCGGTTTCACAATGCTGACGCATCGGTCCCCAATGTCGCTACCACGACCGTATCGACTGTCGCTGAACCACCGTAGAGCTTTCGGCCCCATCATGAAAGCTAATCGATCGGGGTGACAACGCGGGTCTCCGACGTGCCGCGAACGGGTCGGGACGCGGTGTCCCCAGGACCTCTCTTCTAGAAGAAATCTAGGGAGATATATAAGCAACAGTATTAGGTCCTGTGGAACTTGTGGATGAACGGCTATCGGCGCTGGACGATCCTCGTCCCGGGTTGTGAGTTACTTGTGGACGAGCAGCCGGCGCTCGGTGGGATGCCTGGGGAGTCCGTGGATGTTGTGGACGGAACCCTCGGCCCGAGGAAAGATTTCTCGCGAGTTTCCACACTGGTGTGCACAGCCGTCGCTTGTGACAAGTGGTGCAATGGTGACGGAAGTTTTTTGAAGAATTTTTGCGATCGGTGGGTCAGCGCTTGGCGCGTTGACGGATACGCGTCGTCAGTTCTTTCACTTGATCGAACACCTCGCGCCGTTCGGCCATCTCGCCGCGGATCTTCTTCTCCGCATACATCACCGTGGTGTGGTCGCGACCGAACGCCTGGCCGATCTTCGGCAGAGACAAGTCGGTGAGCTCGCGGCACAGGTACATGGCGATCTGCCGGCTCTGCGCTAAAGCGCGCGTCTTACCCGGACCCCGTAGTTCCTCAACGGTCGTTTCGAAGTACTCGGCGGTGGCGGCCATGATCCCTGCGCTGCCGATCTGAATGGTGTTCACGTCGGCGATCAAGTCTCGTAGCACGATCTCGGCGAGCGACTTGTCGATCGGTGTCTTGTTCAGCGAGGCGAAGGCCGTCACCCGGATCAGCGCGCCCTCGAGCTCGCGGATGTTGCGTTCGATGCTGCTGGCGATCAGTTCGAGTACGTCGTCGGGAACATCGAGCCGATCCATCTGCGCCTTCTTGCGAAGGATCGCGATGCGAGTCTCAAGTTCAGGAGGCTGTACGTCGGTGATGAGTCCCCACTCGAATCTGGTGCGCAACCGGTCCTCGAGGGTGGCCAGCTGCTTGGGCGGCCGGTCCGACGAGATGACGATCTGCTTGTTCGCGTTGTGGAGGGTGTTGAAGGTGTGGAAGAACTCTTCCTGGATGCCTTCTTTGCCCTCGATGAACTGGATGTCATCGACCAGCAGCACGTCGATGTCTCGGTAGCTGCGTTTGAACGAGGCTTTGCGGTCATCGCGCAGCGAGTTGATGAAGTCGTTGGTGAATTCCTCGGTCGAGACGTACTTGACGCGCATGCCGGGAAACAGACGCTGGGCGTAGTTTCCGGCGGCGTGCAACAGGTGCGTCTTGCCGAGCCCGGATTCGCCCCAGATGAAGAGCGGGTTGTAGGCCCGGGCGGGCGCCTCAGCAATCGCGAGCGACGCAGCGTGGGCGAACCGATTCGACGCCCCGATGACGAAGGTGTCGAAAGTGTAGCGGCGGTTCAGACTGATGGCGTCGGCGTCGCTTACCGTCGTGTTTTGAGGCACTCTCGAGAAGTATCTCGGCCAGCTTTCCTCGGCGCTGGCGAGCGCTTCGCTGACTTCGTCGATCTCATCCATTTCCGGCTCGCCGTGGGTGTCGATGACTGGGCCGCCACCAGCGTCCTGGTCTTCGGCACTAGGTCCCGCGATGCGCACACCCAGTTCGACGCGCTGGCCGAGCTGCCGGCTCAGTGCGCTGATGATCGGCTCGCGCAGATGCCGCTCGATCTCGTTCTGTACAAAACTGGTGGGGACCGAAAGCAGGGCAAATCCCTCGGTGATGACGAGCGGCTTGACGAGCTTTAACCAGGCCCTTTGCTGTGGAGTCAGATTAGGTGGCGGGGGGTCGCCGTTCAGCGGTCCGGTTGGGCCGGAGTCGCCATTGAGTTCGGCAAGCACGGTGTTCCAGACGGCGACGAAGGGAGGGTCGGGGTCAGCTGTCAATGACGAGAACCCCCTCAAGGCTGGTCCAGGGACCATCAAGGGAACGAGGATGAACTGTCCACATAGTTATCCACAGGTTGTGGACAAGGACAGCCGCCGTCGCTCTGTTGTCTGCCGGCGAGGACGCCGCGGGCCTGGGCTCGTCACAGTGGTTCCGCACTCTGTGGGCTCGCGACCTCTCGGGCATCCTCGCTTCGTTGTCTGGTCGCCGCCCCTTGTCGGAACGGCATTGCCAGAAGCTAACAGTTTTCCGCCGGAGTGCCAACCGTTCTGCAACATTCCCTGGGGGTTACTTTTCGGCAACTCCGAAGCCGTGACGGCTGTGGCGGATGTCAAGCTTCAGACCGTGGCCGACGGAGGTTTGACCTAGGGAAATCTCGTCAGTACCCTCGAACAGTCGCCCGAACGTGGCGTCACGGCTGCGATCCGGATTTCCCGGAGCCCCGCGCCGGTTAGCGAGCAAGACGAAGAGCTTACCAACGGCGATCGCGTCAAGACCTGTGCGTCGGACGAGGTTGCCACACGCAACGAGGAGAGACAGCCGTGGCCAAGGGCAAGCGGACTTTTCAGCCCAACAACCGGCGCCGCGCGCGGGTTCATGGTTTTCGGCTGCGGATGCGGACCCGGGCGGGCCGCGCAATCGTGTCGGGCAGGCGTCGCAAGGGCCGCCGTTCGCTGTCTGCGTGATTCGACGCAGGACCTAGCGCGGTGCTTCCGGCGCGGTACCGGATGACGCGATCGACGGAATTCGGTACCACAGTCAACCAAGGGGTGCGGGCGGTGCAGCCCGACATCGTGGTGCACGCACGCCGCTGTGACGGCTCCGATCAGGCCGGTCCGAAAGTAGGGCTGGTGGTCGCGAAGACGGTCGGCAACTCGGTGCAGCGGCACCGGGTGGCGCGTCGGCTGCGCCACGTCGCCCGGTCGATCATCGCCGACCTCGACCCGGCGGACCGGGTTGTCATCCGGGCGCTTCCCAGTAGCAGGTATGCCATCTCGGCCCGGCTCGAACAGCAACTGCGCGTGGCGCTCAAGCGGGCGCAGTTGCTTGACGGGGCACGGTGATGATGAGCCGCGCGTTGATCTTCTTGATTCAGCTGTATCGCAACACCGTCTCTCCGTTGCGGTTGCCGTCTTGTCGGTTCACTCCGACGTGCAGTCAGTACGCGGTGGAAGCCCTCAGTGAGTACGGGCTTATCCGCGGCGGGTGGCTGGCGATGGTGCGGCTCGCGAAGTGCGGTCCGTGGCATCGGGGAGGATGGGACCCAATACCCGAGTGCCGCCGCCCCCACCGGGAGAGCGCCGGACTCGACGACGTCAGGAGCAAGTCGGTTGTTTGATTGGTTCAGCCTCGACTTCATCTATTACCCGGTCTCCGGGATCATGTGGCTCTGGTACAAGCTGTTCGGCTTCTTGCTGGGCCCGTCGAACTTCTTCGCGTGGGGCCTGTCGGTGATGTTCCTTGTGTTCACCCTGCGCGCAATCCTCTACAAGCCGTTCGTGCGTCAGATCCGCACCACGCGGCAGATGCAGGAGTTGCAGCCGCAGATCAAGGCGCTGCAGAAGAAGTACGGCAAGGACCGCCAGCGGATGGCGCTGGAGATGCAGAAGCTGCAGCGCGAACACGGGTTCAACCCCGTCCTCGGCTGTCTTCCGATGCTGGCCCAGATCCCGGTGTTCCTCGGGCTCTACCACGTGCTTCGGTCGTTCAACCGGACCCAGGGCGGGTTCGGCCAGCCGAAGCTGTCGCCGGAGCTCAACCGCTCGATCGGCAACTACGTTTTCAGCCCGACCGATGTCGGGCACTTCCTGGACGCGAATCTGTTCGGCGCACCCCTGGGCGCGAACATGATCCAGAAGACGGGTCTGGACGCCTTCACGGAATTCAACCGTGCTTCGGTGGTCGCGGTCGGGGTACCACTGATGATCGCGGCAGGCATCGCGACGTATTTCAATAGCCGGGCGTCGGTCGCGCGCCAGAGTCCGGAAGCGGCGGCCAACCCGCAGACCGCGATGATGAACAAACTGGCCCTGTACGTGTTCCCGCTCGGCGTTGTGGTCGGCGGTCCGTTCCTACCGTTGGCGATCATCCTGTACTGGTTCGCGAACAACATCTGGACGTTCGGTCAGCAGCATTATGTGTTCGGCCACATCGAGAAGGAAGAAGAGGCCAAGAAGCTCGAGGCCATTGAGCGGCGGGCGGCGAACGCGCCGCCACCGGGAGCCAGGCCCAAACGAACGCGCAAGGGCGACGCCGCCGCGAAGGACGGCCCGCCGGCGGATGCGTTTGAGGTGACCGAGAGCGCCGGCAGCGAGCTGATCTCCGACGGAAAGTCGGGCGACGATGACTCGGGGGGTAAGCCCAATGGGAGTAAGCCGAATGCGAGCAGTGGGGGAAACCGCACACCGCGGCCGGGGATGACGCCCCGCCCCGGGGCTCGCCCGAAGAAGCGAAAGCGTTGACCGGAACCGACCCGGCGAATGAGGAGATGACGACACATGACTGACTTTGACGACCCAGTGACCACCGAACGCGACGAAGAGCTCCAGAACGGGCACGCCGCCGCGACGGAGTCGGATTCATCACAAGAGGGCGACGAAACGGTGACGACGGGCGAGGAGCTCGAGGAGCGCCTCGTGGCCGAGGGTGAGATCGCCGGCGACTATCTCGAGGAGCTGTTGGACCTCCTGGACTTCGACGGCGATATCGATCTCGACGTGGAAGGCGACCGCGCGATCGTCAGCATCGACGGCGGCACGGACCTGAGCAAGCTTGTCGGCCGCAAGGGCGAGGTGCTCGACGCGCTCCAGGAGCTGACCCGCTTGGCGGTTCACCAGAAGACGGGCGAGCGCAGCCGGCTGATGCTGGACATCGCGGGCTGGCGGCGGCGCCGCCGCGACGAACTGACCGCGCTCGGCGACAAGGTTGCGCGCCGGGTACTGGAGACAGGCGAGCGTGAGCAGCTGTCTCCGATGACGCCGTTCGAGCGCAAGATCGTCCACGATGCCGTGGCGGTGGTCGACGGCGTGCGAAGCGAGAGCGAGGGCGTCGAGCCGTCGAGGCGCGTCGTCGTGCTCATCGACTGACTGAGTTACAACTATGTAGTTCCCACGCTCTCGGGCGCGCGGAGGTCCGGAGGATGTTTCACGTGAAACATGTCGAGGTCTCCGCGCCCCCTCCGGCAGCGGAGAGACTGTTCGGTGACGGACTAGAGCGCGCTCACCGTTATGCCCAAATCCTTGCGGGCGCCGGGGTCGAGCGTGGCCTCATTGGACCCCGTGAGGCGGACCGGTTGTGGGACCGACATCTGCTCAACAGCGTCGCCCTTGCCGAGTTGCTCGATCCGAATGACGAGATTGCGGACATCGGTAGTGGAGCGGGCCTTCCGGGGATACCGTTAGCGTTGGCCCGGCCGGATCTGCGGGTGACGCTGATCGAGCCGCTCTTGCGGCGCAGTGATTTCTTACAAGAGGTCGTCGAGAACCTCGGGGCGGATATCACCGTGGTCCGTGGTCGAGCCGAAGAACAAGCCGTGCGGCAACGAGTGGGGGAGATGGACGCTGTTGTGTCCAGAGCGGTGGCGTCGTTGGACAAGCTGACGAAATGGAGCCTGCAACTGCTTCGACCCGGAGGCCGGATGCTGGCGCTGAAGGGCGAGCGCGCGGCGGACGAGGTCGGCGAGCACCGGCGTGTGATGGAGTCGCTGGGCGCCGAGGGTGTAAAGGTGGTCACGTGTGGAGCCGACTACTTGAATCCGCCCGCGACCGTGGTCGTCGCACAGCGAGGGGAGCTACAACCGGTGCACCGCAGGTCGGCACGAGCGGGCAGGAGAAAGGGATGAATCCGGTGTCGGAAGGCGGGGGCATGCCGCCAGTGAGCGCAGTCGAGAGCACCGATGTTTCACGTGAAACATGGGTGCCGGACGGCATCAGCGACACGCCGATAGGAGCGGAGGCGGAGCGCGCGACGCGGCTGCTGCACGCCGGCGGCCATCTGCCGCGGCCACCGCTCCAGCGGGTGTTCACCATCGCGAACCAGAAGGGCGGCGTCGGCAAGACGACCACCGCGGTCAACGTTGCGGCGGCACTCGCGCTTCAGGGGTTGAAGGTCCTCGTAATCGATCTCGACCCACAGGGCAACGCCAGCACCGCCCTCGGCATCGAGCACCGCCCCGGCACCGCGTCGTCATACGAAGTCCTCATCGGCGAGATCCCACTGCACGAGGCGCTGCAACGGAGCCCGCACAGCGAGCGTCTGTACTGCGTGCCGGCCACCATCGATCTGGCGGGGGCCGAGATCGAATTGGTGAGCATGGTCGCGCGCGAAGGCCGATTGCGCACCGCCCTCACCGATCTCCATAACCACGACTTCGACTTCGTCTTCATCGACTGCCCGCCGTCGCTTGGCCTGCTGACCATCAACGCGCTCGTGGCCGCCCCGGAGGTGTTGATCCCCATCCAGTGCGAGTACTACGCGCTCGAGGGGGTGGGCCAGTTGCTGCGCAACATCGAGATGGTCAAGTCGCATCTGAACCCGCACCTGAACGTGTCCACCGTGATCCTGACGATGTACGACGGGCGGACCCGGCTCGCGGACCAGGTAGCCGAAGACGTCAGGTCCCACTTCGGCGACAAGGTTTTGCGGACCGTCATCCCCCGCAGCGTCAAGGTCTCCGAGGCGCCGGGCTACGGCATGACGATCCTTGACTACGACCCCGGCTCGCGCGGTGCGTTGAGCTACCTGGATGCAAGCCGCGAGATCGCCGAGCGGGGCATGGCTCAGAGAGGACAACACCGATGACCCAGCCCTCCGCTCGCAAGAGAAGTGGCCTCGGCCGCGGATTGGCGTCACTGATACCGACGGGCCCGGATGATTCCGAATCGGCCTCAATGGGGCATCGGATGGGTGACGCCGCCGCCGACGTCGTACTCGGTGGAGCGCCGGATTCGAACGGCGGTGTCGGCGCCGTCTATCGGGAGATCGACCCGGCGGTGATCGAGCGCAACCCGCGTCAGCCGAGGCAGGTATTCGACGACGAGGCGCACGCCGAGCTCGTTCACTCCATCCGCGAATTCGGCCTGATGCAGCCGATTGTGGTGCGCGCCGCGCCCGCCGCTCAACCGGGGGCGCCGCGGTACCAACTCGTCATGGGGGAGCGTCGCTGGCGGGCCGCCCAGGCGGCGGGCCTGGCGACGATCCCGGCGATCGTGCGGCAGACGGCCGACGACAGCATGTTGCGCGACGCGTTGTTGGAGAACATCCACCGCGCCCAGCTGAACCCGTTGGAAGAAGCCGCAGCCTACCAACAACTGCTCGACGAGTTCGAGGTCACCCATGATGAGCTCGCCGCCCGCATCGGGCGATCACGCCCGCTGATCACCAACATGATCCGGCTGCTGCGGCTGCCGATCGCGGTCCAGCGGCGCGTCGCCGCGGGCGTCCTGTCGGCCGGCCACGCACGGGCACTCCTCGCACTCGACGGTGGTCCGGAGCTTCAGGAAGAGCTCGCTGCGCGCATCGTCGCCGAGGGCCTCTCGGTGCGCGCGACCGAAGAGGCGGTCACGCTAGCGAATCGCGGCGATACCGCCCCGCCATCGGCGCCCCGCCGCAAGCCCATTCACATGCCGGGTCTGCAAGATGTTGCTGAGCGACTGTCGAGCGCTTTCGATACCAGGGTCACGGTCAGTCTTGGCAAACGGAAGGGCAAGATCGTCGTCGAGTTCGGGTCGGTCGAGGACCTTCAACGGATAGTCGACTTGATGAACACGACCAAGGTCTGACCAACGACACAGGGGAATTACGTCACTGTGACACATCGATCACGGCAGCCTCTGCCGCTCTCGGGCCCTGACGCAATCGCTATGCGGTGCAACGCCTTTCGCCGAGTGTGCAGGCGCATTGGCGAAAGCGGGCCTTCCGGGCGCCATGCTCCTATCCTGGAATGGCGGCCACGGTCATCGGCGCCGCCCGGAACCCGGGGAGTTTAGTGTCAGCGCGAATCACGCCCCTGCGGCTCGAAGCCTTCGAGCAGCTGCCCAAGCACGCGCGGCGATGTGTGTTCTGGGAGGTGGATCCGTCCACCCTCGGAGGCGACGACCACCTGAGCGACCCGGAGTTCGAGAAAGAAGCCTGGCTGTCGATGGTGATGTTGGAGTGGGGTTCTTGCGGCCAGATGGCCGTCAGCTCCCCGGCCGGCGGACGCTCCGACGCGACGGATGACGACGAGTGCGATACCCCTTGCCTCGGCTACGCCTTCTACGCGCCGCCCGGCGCGGTCCCGCGTGCACAACTTTTTCCCAGCGGGCCCGTCAGCGCCGACGCGGTCCTACTGACATCGCTCGGGGTGGAGTCGGCCCAGGGCGGCGACGGGCTCCCGAAGAGTTTGATCGTCGCCGTCGTGACGGATCTGGTTCGACGCGGGGTGCGGGCGCTGGAAGCGTTCGGTCGTACCGCGGCGGCCGCCGAACTCGTCGACCCGCGACTGGTGCCTGCCGAGCTGCGGCCCGTCGTGGAAACGCTCGGGGACTGTTCGGTGGACCAGTGCGTCCTCGACGCCGAGTTCCTCGAACAGGTTGGGTTCGTGGTGGTTTCACAGCATCACTACCTCCCGCGGCTGCGCCTCGAGTTGGAGAGCGGCCTGGGTTGGAAGGCCGGCGTCGAGGCTGCGCTGGAGCGCCTACTGGAGTCGGAGAAGCTGAAGCAACCCGTCGGCGCGGGCTCGAACTGCTGAGCGCTAGCTGCGGCTGACGCGGCCGGCCTGGTCCACCGACAGCTCGTGCGCAAGCAGCTCCGCGAACGTGAAGGTGCCGGTGGGGCGGTCGTTCTTGCCGAGGAGATAGAGTCGCTTGACGGCGGCGAGAATGCCCTCGGCGATGAGGTCACGGGTCTCGGTGGTCACGAGCATGCCGCGGTCGTGCGGATTGGTGATGTAGCCGACGTCGACCTGGACGGTGGGCATGCGGGTCAGCCGCAGCAGATCCCAGGTCCGTCCGTGGGTGCGACAATCGCGTAATCCCGTGCGCGCCACCACTTCTCGCTGAATGAAGTCGGCAAGATTGCGGCCAATCGTCGACACTGAGCCGTGCGAGTTACCGAAGTGGAACGACGCGACGCCGTTCGCCGACGGGCTTGGCTGGCTAGCGCAGCGCAGGCTGATCATCAGGTCTGCGCCCACCGTGTTCGCGGTCATGGCGCGTTCGGCGTCCGAGGGGCTGCGGTTGGGCGGCCGGGACAGGAACGTCTCCATGCCGATCGCCGTCATCCGGCCCTCGAGGCGACTCGCCAGATCCCACAGGACGTCGGCTTCGCTGATCGGACCGGAGCCGCCCTGGGTGATCTGGCCGTTGTCGGCACCGCCGCGGCCCGGGTCGATGATGATGCGCTTGCCGGACAGTCGAGGACCGGAGCGGCGGACCAGCTCCTCCTCGCGGATGGCGTGCAGTGAACCGCCGGTCACCCGGGAACCGAGAAAGTACAAGGAGCGCAACGTCTCTGGGCCGCAGATACCGTCCGGCGACAGGCCGTACTCACGTTGATACGACATCAACGCGTTGTGCGTCTGCAGTCCGAAGTGCCCATCCACCAGCCCGGTGTAGAAACCGAGGTCCTGCAGACGCGCCTGCAGGGTCGCGACGTCGTCGCCGTACATCGGTGCACCGAACTGATGATTGAGGATGCGGGCCCCGAGCCGGTAGGAGGCTTCTTTGAGCGCCCGGTAGGTCGCCTCGCCCACGATGCCGTCTACCAGCAGGCCCCGGCGTTGCTGAAAGTCGCGAACCGCCTCGTCGAGCTCGAGGTCGAACAGATCGAGCGCGATGTGCTTGCCCGTGCTCAGGTCCGCATCGGGGCTGTCCACCAACCCCAGCGCCGCAAGTGAAGCCCGGATCTCAGTGACCGCACCTCCGCGGTCACCGCGACGCAGACTCAACATGTCGGGGGCCTTTCGATCACGGATATCAGCGACGGTCAGCGCTGACGATTGCAAGACAGGCTAGGCAGAATTATCTCAGAAGCAGGCCCGATTCGAGAAAACGCCAGGCGGGTCGCCGCCGGGGTAATCGGCGATCAAACGACGTCGGAGAGCTCGCGCAGCAGCGCAGCCTTGCCTTTGGCGCCGACGATCCGCTTCACCGGCTGACCGTCTTTGAACAGGATCATCGTCGGGATCGAGACGACCTGGAAGTCACGCGCCGTGGTGGGGTTGGCGTCGACATCGATCTTGGCGATCGTCAGGGCGCCCGCCTTCTCGCCGGCGATCTCCTCGAGTACGGGAGCGACCATCTTGCAGGGCCCGCACCAGCTCGCCCAGAAGTCCACCAGGACGGGCGTGCTGCTCGACAGCACGTCGTCGGAGAACGAGTCGTCGGTGACGGCCACGGTCTTGCTGGTCTTCTCGGCGCCGGTCATTGTTGTGCTCCAATCAGGTCGGTGTCGTCAGTGGTTTCGGTTGTCGCAGAAGCGGTTTCGGTGAGCCAGCGCTCGGCGTCGATCGACGCCGAACATCCGGTGCCTGCCGCCGTGATGGCCTGCCGGTAGGTGCGGTCGACCAGGTCGCCAGCGGCGAAGACGCCCTCAACGGAGGTGCGGGTGCTGCCCTCATCGACCAGCACGTATCCGTCCGAATCGAGGTCCAACTGGCCGCGGACCAGCTCCGACCGGGGGTCATGGCCGATCGCGACGAACACACCGGTGACCGCGAGGGTCGACTCTTCGCCGGTCAGGCTGTTTCGCAGCCTTATGCCGCTCACCCTGGTGTCGCCCTCGACCTCGATTACCTGGGTGTTCAGCACAAAGGTGATCTTGTCGTTGGCCTTGGCGCGCTCGAGCATGATCCGCGATGCGCGGAACTCGTCGCGCCTATGGATGACGGTGACGCTGCGGGCGAACCTGGTCAGGAAGGTGGCCTCCTCCATCGCGGAGTCGCCCCCGCCGACCACGGCGATGTCCTGGTCACGAAAGAAGAACCCGTCGCAGGTCGCACAGGTGCTCACGCCCATGCCCAGCAGCTTGTCCTCGCCGGGAACGCCCAGGTGCCTGGCGGCGGCGCCCATCGCGAGAATGACGGCGCGGGCCTGGTACGTCTGGTCGCCGACGGTGACCGTCTTGACCGGCCCGTCCAGCGACACCGCATCTACGTCCTCCATCCGGAGGTCGGCGCCAAACCGCAATGCCTGTTCACGCATCTGGTCCATCAGCTCCGGCCCGGTGATGCCATCCCGGAAGCCGGGGTAGTTCTCCACCTCGGTGGTGGTCATCAGCGCTCCACCGAACTGAATGCCCTCGAAGACCAGCGGGGTCAGCTGCGCCCGGGCGGCATAGATCGCCGCCGTGTAGCCGGCCGGCCCGGAGCCGACGACGATGACGTCATGAACGGCCGCGTCGCCAGAGGAAGAGTGAGAAGTCATGCGAGCCTTTCTGCCTGCCGGACACCGGCGCACCGATATCACTGCGGCACGGATACAAACACCAGGGTAAGCCGGGGTGTTCCCGCTCGGTCGCTGGGCCGCATTACGGCCGGGTGACCACGGCTTTCGGCGTGTCGCCGGCCGTCGGACGCACCGAAACCGTGATGCGGTCGGCGGTCGGGCCAACGGGGAAGATCCGCGGCGGCGGCGGCCTGTGCAGCAGTGTCAACGTGCCTACAGTGATCAACACCGCCGCCGCGCCGAGACCGACGATCACCGCGATGGTCTGGAAGCGACCCAGCCGCCGTCGCGATGACCTGACGGCGTGTGCTGCTGGTGGCGGAGCGGCGCGCAGTGCCGCGCTGACACGTGTGGTGACCCCGGGCGGCACATCCGGGGCCGAGGCAGCGTCGGCGCCAAGGTGTTCGAGGGCGCGCCGGACCCGCTGCTCTGGAAGGCCGGCATCGCCGCTCTGCATCACTCAATACTGACTCACTGCATCGCGCCGCGGGCGTCGGGGACGGCGCAGGAGCGGGTGTCGAAGTAGCTCAGCGCGACGGCCAGCTTGGCTCGCGCGCGCGAGCAGCGGCTCTTCACGGTGCCTTCCGCGACGCCCAGCATGCGTGCCGCTTCGGCGACCGAATAGCCCTGCATGTCGACCGCCACCACCGCGGCACGTTGTTCGACCGGAAGCCGCATCAGCGCGCGCTCCACAATGATCGCCGTGTCCACCCGCGGTGCGTGATCCCAGATGGGGCAGTTGTCGTCCTTCAGCTCCGTCGTCGGATGGTTCTTGTTGCGCCGCAGGCGGTCCAGACACGCGTTCACCACGATGCGGTACAGCCAGCTGCTCACCGCGGCGTCGCGGCGGAACGAGCCCGCGCCGCGGTGGGCGGACAGCATCGCGTCCTGCAGCGCATCGGCGGCGTCGTCGGGATTGCGGCTGGTCATCAGCGCCAACCGGTATAGCTGGCGGTGGTGGCGATAGAACAGCTCCTCGAACGCGTACCGGTCGCCGGCGACGTGCGCGGCTAGCAGCTCCGCATCGCTGCGCTCCCTTTCGGGTATCCCCCCGAAGCTCCCCACATGCGAACCCTAATCACCCCAGGACACCTGCTCTTGCACCAGTTTTGGAGGTGCCCGCTGACTTGGCGCTTTGGGCCTGCAGCCCTTGGGATGGCCGTCAGGAAGCGGCTTTGAGCGTGATCTCGGCGATGTCGGAACGGTTCTTGCCGTCGACAGTGCCCAGTGTGCTGATCCACACCAGCACGTTGCTGGTCTGGGTGGAGTTGTTCACCTTGATGGTGTTGGAGCCGGGCTTGAGCGGCGTGGCGGGCGTCAGCACGGTGGTGTCATCAAGCGACGAAGGTGTGGGCGTCTGCGCCGCGCGGATCTCGACCGAGGTGCCAGTGCTGTTCAGGTTGACGGTGACCTCGCCGATCGCGGTCGGCTGCGGAAGCTGCAGCATCAGCCCGACACCGTTCTTGAAATTGGGGAACGGAACGGGGTCGCTGTAGGTGTCGATGGGCCACACCGTGGACGGGTTGCCATCGATTGCCAACGGGGCCTGATCGGGCGCGTCTGCCTCGCCCTCTGGTGAAAACACCGTCGCCTTAACGGGTTTGATAGTTGCGCCGCCGCCGCTGCCACCGCTCTGCGCGGAGGTGGTAGGTGCGTTGAGGCCGAGCTCGTCCTTGGAGAACCCACCCACATCGCCGAAGATGTGGCTGAGCACCGAAGCCAGCACGATCAGCGCGATGACGATGATCGCGCCCGCGACGCTCAACCCGACGATCAGCCCCTTGCGTCTGCGAGTCGCCGCGTCGGGGTCGTCCGGCGCAGCACCGTGGACCCGGACCGGCCGCGGTGGTGCCGGGGGTTCGACGACCGGGTTGATCTGCTCGGTGCGGTCGGCGATGGCGGTGGCCTGCTGCAGCAGGTTCAGAAGCGTCGGCGCGCTGCGGATGCCGCCGCCCGCCTGCACCGAGCGCGCGGCGGCGGCCGAGATCTGGAAGGGGATGGCGCGGTCGATGGCACGCGGCTCGACGGGGTCGCCCGCAGCGTCTACCTCCGCAGGCTCCAGCCCGCTGCGCACCCCGGACTCCGGTAGCGGCCACCGGTTGATCAGCAGCGCGTAGAGCGCCGCCCCGATGCCGCGGATGTCGTCTTCCGGGGTAGCGTCCGGCGTGGTCGCTGGGAACGCCAGTGCTACGTCGCCCTCGATGCTCACCCGGACCCGGCTGGGGTGATCGATCGACAGCGAGACGCCGGCGCGATGGGCCTGCTCGGCGGCCGCGGCCAGCGTCTGCATTGCGCGGGCGCCCCCGATCGGGGACGGCGATGTCTCGGCCACTTCCTGCAGGGAGCCGCCGCGGATCCATTCGCTGACCACCAGCCCGCCGGACCCGGTGTTCGCGACGTCGAGGATGCGGGCGATGCCGGGGCTCTCGATACGGCTCAGCTTCAACGTGCGGTCCAGGATGCCCCGGAGTTCGTCGTCGGACAGCGCCGCGTCGGGGTCGACGAACGTCAGGCCTACCTGGCGGTCCAGCGCGGTGTCCAGCGCCTGCCAGAACTGCAGGTTGGGCGGTCCGCCGTGGAACACGAGCAGTCGGTACCGCCCCGCGCCGATGGTGGCGCCGGGGATGAGGTGGACATCTTCGTCCGCCGTCGCCGTCTCGATCGGCGGTTCTCGCGGGATGTCGAAGGGCAACCCTTCGCGGGTGGGGTCGCCGCCGTAGTCGGAGGGAGGCCTGCCCGAGGTCGGCGGCGTTACGGTGCTGACGGGCATCGTGCCTGCGTCGACCTGCCCGGCCTCGGCAGCAGACACCACGCCTTGTCCGACGCCGTCGGCGGGGACATCTGGCTGGAAATCGTCCGCCGCCGGCCTCGGCATCTTGGTCGTCGCCCCGTTGTCATTAACGGGTGCGGAGTCGCCCGCGGACTCGTCGCTCACCGCTGGTCCTTTCCGCATCCCGGCTCCGGCAACCGGCGCCGGAGGCCCGCGCCAGGCTGCCGCCGGGCTTTGACGACCCCGCGACGCGAGCGAATTCCTCTGATCAGAGTACGTGAGAGGCACCCTTGAGGGTGGTCGGACGTGCCGCGCAAGTGGCGGCTCGGCTACTTTCGGGGCCCTGCCGAGGCGGCGTTTGACGGCCAGAAGTGCCGCCTGCGCCTCAGGGACCCTGGCGGCGAGCATGAATGCGCCGACGATGGGCAGCATGATCAGCCCGAGCACCAGCAGCCGCAGCATCGACCCGGCACCCCCGCCGTTCTTGGTGAGGGCGGCCAGGCCCAACAGCTGGTCGATGACGTGGGCGAGCAGACCGGCGAGCAGTGACGCGGCCGTGGTGACCAGGACGGTGCGTACCACGTCGAGGCCGACGAGGCGGCCCCGCGGTGGATTCAGGTTGGCGCGCAAAAGGATATAGCCGACGATGGCACCGGCGAGAAAGCCGACTCCATTGGCCAGGCCGAGATAGCCGGCGACCAGCTCGGGGTCGTCGGTCAGATGCGGGGCGGCCAGCGACGCGGCGATCTTCACCGCGGTGATGACGACGATCACGATGATCGGCGTCCACGGTTGCTCGCGGGCGTAGAATACTCGAAGCTGAAGCAGCACAAGGGCATACGGAAGAAGCGTGAACGCCGAGAGAGAGATCGCCATGCCCAGGTAGCCGGCGTCGACTTCGCCGAAGTTACCGTACGCGAACAGCGCACTACCGATCGCCGGGCCCGCGACCGTCATGAACGCCACGATGGGGATCAGCGTCACCATGGTCAGGCGGGTGGCCAGCGACAGGTCGGCCAGCACCGCCCGAAGGTTCTCCGCTGCCGCGTTGCGGCTCAGCCGCGGCATCACCACCGTCAATACAGTCACGCCGATCATGCCGAACGGCAGCATCAGAACCAGCCAGGTGTAGTTGTAGATCGCGGGCCCGGAAGCGGCTGCGGCGCTGGCGATTTGGTTACCGACGATCAGGCCGACCTGGCTGATCAATACGTAGAGCACCATGGCCGCCGCCATCCCGCCGAACCGCTTGAGGCGGTCGTCGAGTCCCCACAGCGGACGCAGGCTGATCCGTTCCTTGCGGATCGCGACGAGCAGCAGAACCGTCTGCGCGAACACGCCAAGGGTGGTGCCGATGCCCAGCACCAGCAGTTTGGCGTTGCCCATTTCGACGGGATTTACCGAAAGCTTGCCCGGCACAATGAGATACACGACAAGGGTGGCGATGGCGACGATGTTGTTGACCACCGGCGCCCAGGCGGGCGGGCCGAACACGTTGCGGGTGTTCAGAATTGCCATGAACACCGACGACAGGCCGTAGAAGATCACCTGCGGCAGCAACAGGTAGGCGAACGCGACGGTGAGCGACCGGTTCACCTGGGGATCGCTGCCCAGCATGAGCCGCACCAGCAGCGGCGCGGCCGTCACGGACAGCACCGTCGCCACCAACAGCAGCGCGGTGGCCAGCGTGACCAGACGGCGGACGAACGCGGTACCGCCGTCGGGGTCGTCGCGTTCGGCGCGGGCGAGGACCGGTACGAAGATCGCGGTGAACGTCGCCTCCAGCACCAGCGCCGCGACGAGGTTGGGTAGCTGGTTGGCCACCGAGAAGGAGCTGGACAACGCCGCACCGAGGATCGCGGCCAGCAGCACGATGCGGGTGAAACCGGTGATCCGGCTGACCAGCGTGGCGATCGCCATGCCCCACGACCGGGACACCACCGCAGCGTCCGACAACTCGGGCCGACCGGCGCGCCGCCGCGGCGCCGGCCCCCGTGGGATGCGCTGGCGGGGCGGTGGCGGCGGCATCCTCTGAGGTGGTGGCGGCGGTGGCGGGTAGCCATGTGGGCCGGGTCTCGGCGGGAGATGCTGGCCGGGCATCGGGGGCCGACCGATGGGGCCGCCGCCACGGTCGAAGGGCGGCTGCGCCGGCCCGGCGTGCCGTCCGGCGGTACTCATTTCCGCCGCTCTTCGCCCCGGTGACGCGGAGTCAGATCAGGTTCGTCGAGGTGGTTCAGCGCCACCTCGAGCGGATCCGGGCGGTCCAGGTCCGCGCGGTCGGGCTGGCCACGGAACCGGTGCCATAACCGGCGACCGGCGAGGGCGACCAGGACCGCGCCAACGGACAGCGTGATGAAGAACAGCACCTGGCCGTAGGCGTTGGAGTGCACCGACAGTCGCACCGGCTCGCCGAGCGGCAATCCGTCTGCGGTGCGCAGCGCGACGTCGACCGCTACCCGCTGGGTGAAGTGCACTTCGACCGGCACCTGTAGCGGCAGGTAGCCGGGCGGCAGTTCGATCTCACCCATGTCGGTCACCGACATGCCCGGCGGCGCATCGACCTGCAGTCGTACCCGGATCGGCACCGGCAGGTCGTTGCGCAACGCCAGCGGCAGCGGGCTGCGCTCGGTGGCCAGGGTGTACGAGCCGCCCGGGTTGACGATGGTCACCGCGTTGAAGAGGTCGTTGACCGTGCGGCTGGTCGTGGTCAAACGCTGCTGGGCCAGCCCGTTGCGGGCGTCCGGTGGCACGGACTGACTCAGCGCCCGCAGCATGTCCTCGCGCAGTGGCGCGGTGTACTGCGTTCCGGTCAGCCCGGTGCGCTCGTCGGTCGTCAACGCCGCGTTCAGGCCCCACAGCCTGCCGCTGGTCGCCGCGATTCCGGACGTCACGGCGTCGTCGAAGCGGGCGCGCGGATTGGCGGCCACCCCGTCGGGCAGCGGCCGGAGGTCCTGCTGGGACACCGCCCCGGATTCGGCGATCACCGCGGTCAGCGGACGTGGGACGGCCAGACCCGCCCGGATGGAAGTGGCCACCGCGGTGAGGATGGCCGCGGCGTCTTCGGCCTGCAGGCTCCATTCCATCGGCGGCATCAGGATCTGGCTGCGCGGTTCGGCCCGCGGCCGAAGGCCACGCCAGAGCAGGGAGCCCAACGCATCCTGGCGACGCGCTACTGCCGAATCGTGCTGGACCGGGATATCCAGCGCGGGATCGAGATACGACGGCGACCACGGATCGGTGCCCGCGCCTGCCAGCGCTGCGGCGACGGTCGGGTCGAACGGCGCGGCCACCACTTCCGCCGAATAGCGGATCGGGTTGACGTCTGCCGTCACCGGTCCGCCGTTCGCCGAGTCTTGCGCGGCGAGATTGGCCGCGGCCACCGCGACGGTCGGGCCCTGCCCCGACAGCAGCTGGATCGCCGGAGCGGTCAGTGGACCGTCGGCGACGAGAGTGGCGCCACGGGTCGAGCCGATGCCGAGGATCTGGTCGACGATGTCTCCGGCGCCGTTGGTGGCGATCGAGCTCAGCCCCGGATCGCCGACCCGCTGCAGGGCATCGAGGTCGGCCTGGGCGTAGTTGGCGGGCGCGACGCACATCCGGTGGGCGACTGTCTTGAGTCGATTGAGCCAGTTCACCGCGGCGTCCTGGCCGGCGCCGGGGTGCGTCGGCGTCGACGGTCCGGTGTCGGGTCCGTCGTTGACGACGTATCCGGTTGTCATCGCGTTCACGGTGACCAACAGGTCGGGGTCCACGGCCAGGCAGAGCGCGCTGCGCACCTGACCGCTGGGGTCCACGGATTGGCTGGTTGCGAAGTCGACCGCGGACAACAGCGCATCGAGCCGCCCACCCGACGAGAGCAACCCGGCGAGCTCGTCGTCGATCAGCCGCACCGGCGTCGTCCCGCCGGGGGCGCCGGCGGCCAGCCGGGGCCGGTCGCCGAGCGGCCACATCATGGTGAGGCGCACCGGTTTCGACGTGTCAGGGGCGACGACGTCGGACAGCGCGTCGCCAGCCGAGGCCACGGCAGGCTCGGGCGGGACCCCGATCACGGGCAGCAGGAAGCGGGCGTCGTCGAGACGGGCCGGGGCGCCGTAGTCCGGCGTGCCATTGGCGTTGACGAGTAGCGGATATACACCCGGCTGCTGAACACCGAGGGACGGCACCTGCACCGAGCGCAACGGAACCGTCAATGTGAACGGAACATTTTGTCCCCGTTGCAATTCCGTGGACAGGGTGACGAAGTCGGCGACCGGTTCGAATTGGTCATTGCCGCCGCCGAGGTTAGTGCGCAGCCCCGCCGAGGAGGTAACGGCCGCGGCGTGCTCGAGGCGGACCATGACATCGCGGACGGGTCGGTCACCGACGTTCAACACGGTGCCGTTTACGGTGACGACCGGCTCGCTGGTGGTGGTCACCACATCGGGTGTCACGCTGTCGATGCGCACCTGCAGGAACGGCACCGAACCCGGCTCACCCGCGGCCGCGCGCGGTGCCACGGCGGGTGTGACGATGAGGATCAGCAGTGCCAGTACGGCGAGCAGTCGAGGCAGCACTGTCGCGGTACCGGGGCGGGCGGTCACGGTCCTGGTCCGCAGCCGTTCGTCCGCCGGCCCGGCTTGGGTGGGCCTGCTTCGTCGGGACGACGGTTGCGGGTGTGCGAGTGCGTCTGAGCGCGCCGGCGCGGTGAGGACCGCGGCAGCGGTGGAAGCGCGGCAGGCCCGTCGTGGTGCAGCTTGTCGATCAGCTCGTCGGCGACCTCCGCCAGCCTGCGTTCGTCGGCGTAGGCCAGCTTGGCGGGCAGCTCCTTGAGCGGCACCCACGCCACCTCGCTGACCTCGACGTCCTCGTCGGACAGCTCGCCGCCGAGAAAGCGCATCAAGTAGTGGTGCACGGTCTTGTGCACCCGTCGGCCTTCGGTGACGAACCAGTAGTCGATGCTGCCGAGGGCGGCGAGCACAGTGCCCTGAATGCCGGTCTCCTCGGCGACCTCGCGGATCGCGGTCTGTTCGGCGGTCTCACCGAGCTCGATGTGGCCCTTGGGCAGCGACCACAACATGCGGCCCCGCCGGTCGACGCGGCCGATGAGGGCAGCGACCTGGGTGTCTTTCGGGCCGTCGATACCGTCGATGACCAGGCCGCCTGCCGATGTCTCGTGCACGGTACGCAGCCTTTCGCGTCCGCGCCGCGATCCGTTGGGCTTGTGCGGTTTGGGGTGTTCGCCGGGGACGGGTGTGGGCATTTCCCGCTTGCCGGGAGCATCGGCCTTGCCTGGCACGACCGAGTTGTTGGTGTGCTGCGGGGAGGCGGTGTCGGGTGGACCGGCCGCGCGCCGGCCGCGACGCCGCCCTCGGCGCCGTCGTGGTTTGGCCTGTTCGCCGTCCGACACCCAAGCGATAGTAGCTGCCACCCCTATTCGCCCCTGCCCCACTCGCCGGACGGTGATAAGGCCGTGACCACTAGGCTCATCCGACGTGCCGGATTCAGCTGCTTACGCCGAACTGCTGGCGGCTGCGCAGGTTGCGCTGAACCGCCATGCAGACCTGCTGCGCGAGCTCGGCGGGCTGTTCGCTGGCGCCGGTCACGAGCTGTACCTGGTCGGCGGAACTGTGCGCGATGCCCTGCTGCGCCGGCTGGGGACCGACCTCGATTTCACCACCGACGCCAGGCCCGAGCAGACGCAGAAGATTCTTCGCCCGTGGGCCGACGCGCTGTGGGACACCGGTATCGAATTCGGCACCGTCGGGGTCGGCAGGGGCGACCAGCGGATGGAGATCACCACCTTCCGCGCCGACACCTACGACCAGGTGTCCCGCAACCCGCAGGTGCGGTTCGGCGAACGCCTGGTCGACGATCTCGTCCGCCGGGATTTCACCGTCAACGCGATGGCGGTGCGGATCACGCCCGACGGCCCCGGCGAATTCCTGGATCCCCTAGGCGGTTTCGACGCGCTGCGCGCCCGGGTGCTGGACACGCCCGCGGCTCCGGAGGTGTCGTTCGGCGATGATCCGCTGCGGATGCTGCGGGCCGCGCGGTTCGTCTCGCAGCTCGGATTCGCCGTCGCGCCGCGGGTGCGGGAGGCGATGGCGGCGATGGCGGACCAGCTTGACCGCATCACCGCCGAGCGGGTCGCAGCCGAGCTCGACAAGCTGATTCTCGGTTCGGATCCGGTGGCCGGCATCAACCTGATGGTGGAAAGCGGCCTCGGCGATGTGGTGCTGCCCGAGATCGGCGCGATGCGGATGGCCATCGACGAACACCATCAGCACAAGGATGTTTACCAGCATTCGCTGACGGTGCTGCAGCAGGCGATCGCCCTTGAGGATGAGGACGAGCCGGATCTGGTGCTGCGCTGGGCCGCACTGCTGCACGACATCGGCAAGCCCACGACGCGCCGGCACGAATCCGACGGCGGGGTGAGCTTTCACCATCACGAGGTGGTGGGCGCCAAAATGACGCGTAAGCGGATGCGGGCGTTGAAGTACTCCAAGCAAATGGTCGACGACGTGTCGCAGTTGGTGTATCTGCATTTGCGATTCCACGGCTACGCGGATGCCAGTGGGGCTGGGAAGTGGACCGACTCGGCGGTGCGTCGTTATGTCACCGACGCGGGCCCGCTGCTGCCTCGGCTGCACAAGCTGGTGCGCGCAGACTGCACGACCCGCAACAAGCGACGCGCGGCGCGGCTGCAGGCCAACTACGACGGTCTGGAGGCGCGGATCGCCGAGCTCGCCGAGAAGGAGGATCTCCAGCGGATTCGTCCGGACATCGACGGCAACGAGATCATGGAGCTACTGGGCATCCCGGCGGGGCCGGAGGTCGGCGAGGCGTGGCGCCATCTGAAGGAATTGCGGCTGGAGCGGGGCCCGCTCGACCATGACGAGGCGGTGGCCGAGTTGATGACGTGGTGGAACGCCAGGGGCTAGTACGCCGTCGGAACTGGTGTGGACTACTGCCTTGCTGACGGAGACGGGTCGGCGACGATGTGGAGCGCGCCGCTGGACACCGATGTCGACGGCGACGGCCAGCTCGACGCGGTCGGCGTGGACGTCGACGGGGACGGCGATATGGACGCGTTGGCCGACCTCGACGGTGACGGCCTCGCCGATCACGCGGTGCTGGATGACCAGAGCTATTTCACCGACGACGGGTCGGGCACCTGGGCGGTGATTGTGGACCGCGCGGGACAACTGCGCTGGTTCGGGCTCGACGGCGTCGAGCAGGTGGGTGGGCCGACGGTCGATCTCGTCGGTGACGGGCGGGCCGATGATCGGCTGCTCGACATCGACGGCAACGGGCTGGCGGACCGTGCGCTGTGCGGGGAGCTCGCCTACGTCGACACCGACGGTGACGGGAAGTGGGACATCAGCCTGACCGACAGCGACAGCGACGGCAGGGCCGACGCCGCAAACGAGGTGTAGCGGGCTAAGCCCGGCCCGGTCCTGGGGGGCCCGCGAATGCCTGCGCGATCGTCAGCCACCGCTGCGCGTCGTCACCCTCGGCAGCGACGTCGAGCGCCGCCCGCGGGCGCCGCTGCGTGACCAGCGCGCAGAAATCCTCAGCCGACCCCGTTACCCGCTGCGCGGCGTCGTCCGGACCCCACGTCCACGTCGTGGCGTCGGGAGCGCGTAACTCCACCCGAAACGGATCCGTAGGCGCGGGAAGGCCGTTGATCGCGAACGCGAAGTCGCGGGTCCGGACACCGATGTGGGCGACGGAACGGAGCCGTGCGGATGCCGGCCGCTTCACCCCGAGCGCGTCGGCGACATCGAGGCCGTGCGCCCATGTCTCCATCAGCCGGGCAGTGGCCATCGACGCGGCGCTCATCGGCGGCCCGAACCACGGCAGTTTGCGGCCCTCTTCAACGGTCAACAGCGCGTCATGCAGCTGGGCTCTGGTGCGTCGCCAGTCCGCCAGCAGCTCCGCGGGTGGGGTGGCGGTAGCGATGTCTTCGGCGCCCCGGTCGACGAAGCCAGTCGGGTCGGCCGCCGCGGACCCGAGAATCGTCGTGAATTCCGCCTCATCGTTGACTGACGTCAGTGCGACCCGGTCGGTCCACAGCAGATGGGCGATCTGATGGGCGATGGTCCAGCCCGGCGCGGGGGTGGCTTCGGCCCAGCCCGCGGCGGCCAGGTCGGCGACCAGTTCGTCGAGTTCGTCGCTTTCGGCGCGAAGATCGTCCACGATCGGACCCGCTGTCGCCATGCCGCACACCTTAACTCGGGGCTTGAGAGCGCCGGGCGACGCTGGCATGTGCCGCCAGCCCGACCAGGTAGACCGCCGAGCCGGCCACGATGAGCCACGGCGAGCGGCCGTCGGCGGGAATGACCGCCGCTGCCGCTGTGAGCGCGACGATCAACGAGATCCAGAACACCGCGTCCTGCACGGCGAACACGTGGCCGCGCAGCGCGTCGTCGACGTCAATCTGCATGGCGGTGTCGACACACAGTTTGACCACCTGGCCGAGGGCGCCAAGCAGAAATGCGCACGCGACCATCAACGGCAGCTGCAATCCGACGGCACCGAGCTGGATAAGGGCCGCCAGCAGCAGCGCGCCGTTCGCTGTGCGGTAGCGGCCCCACCGGCCGACGGCGCCGGGCGTGATGACATTCGCCAGAAATGCTCCGGCGCCGACGGCGCCGAAAAACACCGCGGTGGTTCCCAGGCCCGCGACGCTCTGGGTGTCGCCGTGCCGCACCATGACAAACACCAGCATGATGTTGATGCCGAGCACCATCCGATGTGTTGCCAGCCCGGCGAGGGTGCCCGCAACGGTCGGCACCGCCAGCACCGTGCGCGCGCCGTGCAGCCAACCGGTGGCCACCGCGTAGGCCACTGACCCGTGAATGGCCCGAAGACTCTCATGCGGCCCCAGCACATGCGGGGGGAAGCGCACCGACAGCAGCAGCGCCACCGCAACAGGAATCACGACGATCAACATGATCGCGGCAGCGCCGGCGTCGTCGGCGCCGAACAGCCAGCGGGGCACCAGCATGAAGGTGGCGCCGAGGAACGCCGCTGCCCCGGCACAGGCCACCGCGACCGCGTTCATCGTCACCACCTGATCGCGCGGTACCACGTCCGGCAGTGCCGCCGACAGACCCGACGAGACGAACCGGGTGAATCCGTTGACGATCAATGCGCCGAACAGGATCGGCCGGTCGTCGGCGCCCGCCGCGAGCAGCGCGGCGATGACGAGGACGAAGACGATGCGCCCGACGTTCGCTCCGATCAGCACCTGCCGCCTGTCCCAGCGGTCAAGCAACGCGCCCGCGAAGGGACCGAGCACCGAGTACGGCAGGTACAGAGCGGCAAACGAACCGGCGAGTTCCCACGGGCCTGCGGCGCGGTCGGTACTGAACAGCAGACCGCCCGCCAGCCCGGCCTGGAACAGGCCGTCGCCGAACTGATTCACCGTCCGCAGTTCGAGCAGCCGCCAGAATTCGGGCAGGCGGCGCACCGACCGCCAAAGGGCTATCGGTGCGCGAGCGTCAACCACAGGAATTCACAGTACAAATATCCCGGCGGGCCGCGCTTGTTTGCCACCTGGAACGTTCGCTGGTGACATTATGGTGAGGTGGCGCAGTCAGAAGATCCGGAGGATTACGTCGCTCCGACGGCGCACCGGGTGCGCGCCGGAACTCTGCTGCTTGCCAACACCGATCTGCTCGAACCGACCTTCCGGCGCAGCGTCATCTACATCGTCGAGCACAACGACGGCGGCACCCTCGGGGTGGTGCTGAACCGGCCCAGCGAGACTGCCGTGTACAACGTGCTCCCGCAGTGGGCCAAGCTGGCGACCAAGCCCAAGACCATGTTCATCGGCGGCCCCGTGAAGCGCGACGCCGCCCTGTGTCTGGCTACCCTGCGCGTCGGCACCGACCCGACAGGGGTGCCGGGCATCCGTCATGTGCAGGGCCGCATGGTGATGGTGGACCTCGACGCCGAACCCGAGACGATCGCGCCGATGGTCGAGGGCGTGCGGATCTTTGCCGGATATTCTGGCTGGACGATCGGTCAGCTCGAGGGTGAGATCGAGCGCGACGACTGGATTGTGTTGTCGGCGTTGCCATCCGACGTTCTGGCCGAGGCCCGCGTAGATCTGTGGGGCCGGGTGCTGCGCCGTCAACCGCTGCCGCTGTCGCTGCTGGCGAGCCACCCGATCGACATCAGCCGCAACTAACCCGGCAAACTTGCGCTGGCGAAAGGCCGCCGGCTGCAACATGATTGGAACAATCAGTTCCGGGAAAAGGTGCACGCCGCGCAGGCACCGGTACCGCAGCCCGCGGAGGCGCCCCCGCAACCCGACAGTGCGCCCGCTCGGGCCGCCACGAACTTGGCGCTCTGCCAGCAGCCCGCCGCGACCGTGGCGATCGCGCCGACGATGCACACGATGACGACCAACAAGCCGGTCTCGGGTTGGGTCGACAACGCCACCACGCCTGCGACAGTCAGCATCGCCGCGGCGGCCAACTGTGTGGGGGCGACAGCGCGTAGAACCTGCCGGACGATATCGCCCGAGCGCGGGCGGGACAGAGTCCACCCGCCGACCCCGGCGGTCGCGGCGGCGGCGCATAGACAACCCACCGCCGCGAAGAGCATGCGGCCCACCTTACGAGGTGTGGTCAAGTCACGCCGGGCGGGGTTGGGTCCGGTCGCGCTCTGCCGGCGCTATCGGGGCGGTGCCTGCTGCGCGGCCTGCCCCGGAGCTCCCGGCGTGCTGATCCTGAAGCCGTTGGCGATGGCGTCAGTGGCGTCTGCGGCGGCGATGGCCTCCTGCGCGGTGGTGGTCACCGACAGCGACACCAGGTATTTGTCCGCGCCCGCCGTCGCGATGGTCTGTCGCCGCGACGTGTTGAGCGTCATGTTCATGTTGTTGTCCCGGTAAGTGCCCTCGATCGTCGCCGACGGCATGCCGCCGAAATCGGCCAGCGAGGCGTTGGTGGTGCGCCACGCGGTCAGCTGCTGAGCGTCGATATAGCCGTGGGTGATGGCCTCCTTGGGATCGAAGGCGCCCCCGACCAACTTGTAGACGACGAGCGCAGCGTTGGAGGTGTAGATGCCGTCGCCGCCCACCCGGTCGGCGAGCACCGCGAACGCGTCGGGCACATTCGGATCCGGCACCTGCGACCACCCGCGCGGTACTGGCAGGACGATGTTGAGCACCTTGAAGTCGCGGGCCACCTGCGGCTCGAGTTTGACGCCCTTCTCCTTGAAGTAGTCGTCCATGGTCTGCGAGGCGGCGGGCACCAGAGTCTCTGGCGCCGCGGCGGCGGCTACCAGGCCAGGTGTCGCGGCGGATTGCAACCCGGGGGCCGCTGCCGATCGCAGACCGGGGGTGGCCGCGGATTGCGCGACGGCGGGTGCGGCCCCCAGCGGTCCGATGGACTGCGCTGCCGGCGTGGCGCCGGGTACGACGGTGACCGTCTGCGTGACGGTCGCGGGCGCCGGCTGCGGCGGCAGCGGGTAGAGGGGCTCGGCCGAGGCGGTGTTGCCCGCGATTCCCAGCACGCCTGCCATGCCTGCAGCGACACCACCTGCCAGAATCCGCCAACGGCGGGCATTCTTGATCATCGCCCGTTCCTTCCCGAGTCCTTCCCGACTGCGCGGGGGCCACGGCATGCCCCTGGTCAGGGGCCGACTGTATCCAGCGCGCGGAGTCGGCGACTAGGCCTGGAACCGAGCTGGAATGAAGCTCTGACCGCTCCGCAATGCAACCGATACCTCCCCGTGGCCGAAGGGCGGGCGTTCACGGACCTTTACCCTGTTCACGTGAGCAATGAGTCGGTCACCGACGTCTCCGATGCTGGAGCCGACACCCCGCAGTACCGATACACCGCAAAACTGGCCGGGGAGATCGAGCATGCCTGGCAGCAGACGTGGTCGCAGCAGGGCACCTTCAATGTACCCAACCCGGTAGGTTCGTTGGCGCCGACGGACGGAACGCCGGTGCCCGCCGACAAGATGTTCGTCCTGGACATGTTCCCCTACCCATCGGGTGAGGGGCTGCACGTCGGTCATCCGCTCGGCTACATCGCCACCGACGTTTACGCCCGGTACTTCCGGATGATGGGTCGTAATGTGCTGCACGCGTTGGGCTTCGACTCGTTCGGTCTGCCGGCCGAGCAGTACGCGGTGCAGACCGGAACGCATCCTCGCATCCGGACCGAGGCCAACATCGTCAACTTCCGTCGCCAGCTGGGCCGACTCGGGCTCGGCCATGATGCGCGCCGTAGTTTCTCTACCACCGACGTCGAGTTCTACAAGTGGACGCAATGGATCTTCCTGCAGATCTACAACGCGTGGTTCGACCAGGACCTGAACCGGGCCCGGCGCATCGACGAGTTGATCGCCGAGTTCGAGTCCGGGCAGCGCAGCCCCGGCGACGGCAGGGAGTGGCCGGCGTTGTCCGCGGATGAGCGCGTGGACGTCATCGACTCCTACCGGCTGGTGTACCAGGCCGACTCGATGGTCAACTGGTGTCCGGGCCTTGGCACCGTACTGGCGAACGAGGAAGTCACCTCCGACGGCCGCAGTGACCGCGGCAACTTCCCGGTGTTCCGGAAACTCTTGCGGCAGTGGATGATGCGCATCACCGCTTACTCCGACCGGCTGCTCGATGATCTCGACGTGCTGGACTGGCCCGAGAAGGTCAAGACCATGCAGCGCAACTGGATCGGCCGATCGAACGGCGCCGAGGCACGGTTCGCAACGGCGGCGGGCGACATCGAGGTGTTCACCACCCGCCCGGACACCCTCTTCGGCGCGACCTACATGGTGCTGGCACCTGAGCACCCGTTGGTCGAACAGCTGACCGCCGCCGAATGGCCCGACGGCGTCGACGCGCGGTGGACATATTCGTCGGCGACGCCACGCGAGGCGGTGACCGCTTACCGCGCTGCCATCGCGGCCAAGTCGGATCTGGAACGCCAGGAGAGTAAGTCCAAGACGGGCGTGTTCCTCGGCAGTTACGCGACGAATCCGGCCAATGGCCAACAGATCCCGGTCTTTATCGCCGACTACGTGCTGATCGGCTACGGCACAGGCGCGATCATGGCGGTCCCCGGCCACGACCAGCGGGACTGGGAGTTCGCCAACGAGTTCGGCCTGCCGATCGTGGAAGTGATTGCCGGCGGCGACATTTCACAGGGCGCATTCAACGGCGACGGCGAGGTGGTCAATTCCGACTACCTGAACGGCCTGAGCGTGGAGTCGGCGAAGAAGGCCATCACCGCACGGCTGGCGGCCGAGGGCGTCGGCCAGGCCCGCGTCGAATACAAGCTGCGGGACTGGCTGTTCGCTCGGCAGCGGTACTGGGGTGAGCCGTTCCCGATCGTCTACGACGAGTCGGGCCGCGCGCACCCGCTGCCCGAGTCCGAGCTGCCCGTCGAACTGCCAGACATCGCAGACTATTCGCCGGTGCAGTTCGATCCAGACGACGCCGACAGCGTGCCGTCCCCGCCGCTTAATAAGGCCACCGAGTGGGTGCACGTGGAGTTGGACCTCGGCGACGGCCGCAAAACCTACACCCGCGACACCAACGTCATGCCGCAGTGGGCCGGCAGTTCCTGGTACGAGTTGCGCTATACCGATCCGCACAATTCGGAGGCGCTGTGCGACAAGGAGAACGAGGCGTACTGGATGGGCCCGCGGCCTGCCGAGCACGGGCCGGACGATCCGGGCGGTGTCGACCTGTACGTCGGCGGCGTCGAGCATGCGGTGCTGCACCTGCTGTACTCGCGGTTCTGGCACAAGGTGCTCTACGACCTGGGATACGTGTCGTCGAGGGAGCCGTACCGGCGGCTGGTCAACCAGGGCTATATCCAGGCACACGCCTACACCGATGCGCGTGGCTCCTACGTGCCTGCCGCCGAAGTCGTTGAGCAGCAAGGAAAGTTCTACTGGCCGGGTCCAGACGGTGAGATCGAGGTGAACCAGGAGTTCGGCAAGATCGGCAAGAGCTTGAAGAACTCGGTGTCACCCGACGAGATCTGCGATAACTACGGCGCGGACACACTGCGGGTATACGAGATGTCGATGGGCCCGCTGGAGGCGTCACGACCGTGGGCCACCAAGGACGTCGTCGGCGCCTATCGGTTCCTGCAGCGGGTGTGGCGGCTGGTCGTCGACGAGGAGACCGGCGTTATCCGGGTCAGCGAGGACGAACCGGACGACGAGACGCTGCGGGCGTTGCACCGCACGATCGCCGGGGTGTCCGACGACTACACGTCGCTGCGCAACAACACGGCGGGCGCGAAGCTGATCGAGTACACCAACCACCTGACGAAGCGCTACGGCGGCCTGGGCCCACAGCTTGCCAGGGGAGTACCGCGCGCCGCGGCCGAGCCGCTGGTGTTGATGGTCGCGCCGCTTGCGCCGCACCTGGCCGAGGAGCTGTGGCAGCGGTTGGGACATCAGACGTCGCTGGCGCACGGCCCGTTCCCGGTCGCCGACGAGACCTACCTGACAGTCGACACCGCCGAGTATCCGGTCCAGGTCAACGGCAAGGTGCGCGGCCACATCACCGTGCCGGCAGACGCCGACGCCGATGCGCTGGAGACGGCGGCGCTCGCCGACGAGAAGGTGCAGGCCTTCCTTGACGGCGCGATGCCGAAAAAGGTGATCGTCGTTGCGGGGCGACTGGTGAACCTCGTCGTCTAGCTGTCGACGTCCATCTCGACCAGCACCCGTCGCAGCAACTTGCCGGTTGCGTTGCGCGGCAACTCGTCGATGAACACCACATCGCGGGGGACTTTGTGGCGGGCCAGGTTGTTCTTGACGTAGAGCTTGATTTCCTCTTGATGCGGCTGCACGCCCGGCTTGAGAACGACGAAGGCGCGCAACCGCTTTCCAAAGTCAACGTCGTCGACACCGACCACGGCCGCCTCGGAGACGTCCTCACGCTCGACGAGCAGGTTCTCGACCTCCTGTGGGAAGACGTTCTCCCCGCCGGAGACGATCATGTCGTCGTCGCGGCCGTCGACGAACAACAGTCCGTTCTCGTCGAAGTGACCCATGTCGCCGCTGGACATATAGCCGTCGATCACTTGCTTGTTGCGGCCGTCGGTGTATCCCTCGAAACGCGCCGCACTGCGGATGAAGATCCGGCCCCGCTTGTTGGTGCCGTCGATGCGCCGGTCGTGCTCGTCGAACAGCACCACTTCGGAGGTCACGGGTGTGCGACCCGCCGTTCCCGGAGCGCTTCGCAGTTCTTCCGGGGTGGCGATGGTGGCGAATCCGCATTCGGTGGAGGCGTAGATGTTGTAGAGGACATCGCCGAAGGTGTCCTGCACGCGGTTGGACAGCTCGGGGGTCAGCGCGGACCCGGCGATCGCGATCGTCTTCAGCGACGACGTGTCGTAGGAGGCGATGACGTCGTGGTCGAGTTCGACGATGCGGTGCAGCATGGTCGGGACGGCGACCAGCATGTCGGCGCGGTTGTCCGCGATCAGCTGCAGGGTGCCCTCCGGCTTGAATCGCCGGGTGGTGACCACCTTGTTGCCCAGCGTCGCGCCAACCATGTAGGTGGCCAGACCGGTGCCGTGGAAGATCGGCGAGACGATGACCATGGTCCCCTTGCGGGGAAACGGGACCCGGTCTACCAGCTCCGCTGTCGTTAGCGGCGACACCTTGACTCTCGGCGCGCCCTTCGGCAACCCGGTCGTGCCGCTGGTGAGAACCACGAGTCCGGCCGGCTTGCTCGGGGCGGGCAGCGGCTCAGAAGTGTTCGCCGCGACGATGTCGTCGATCGTCTGCGCCCCGGCGGGCGGTCCGGTCCCCTCGTCCACCCAGGTGAGCACCCGTGGCAGGTCGGCCGGCAGCGCGTCGAGCAGGCCCGAGAACTCGCTGTCGTGAAGTACCGCCTTTACGTTCTCCCGCTCGCACACGTCCGCGAACTGCGGCTTGGCGAAGCCCGTGTTCATCAGCACGAACCCGGCTCCGATCTTGCCGCACGCGGCCATCGCGACGATGAGGCCGCGGTGGTCGCGGCAGAGAACGCCCACGACCGAGCCCTCCTCGACGCCGAGTCGGTTCAGCCCGCGCGCCAACGCAGTGGACATGTCGTCGATCTGCTTGTACGTCAAGGTCCCGCGCTCGTCGACGACTGCAGGCAATGTCGGGTATTTGCGGCCGCCCTGGATCGCCAACGTCGCCTGCGGTCCGTAGTGCCCGGCGTTCTTCACGGTCTCCAGCGTCACGCCCAGATTGCCGAGGTCGATGATGCCGGTGTCACATAGCCGCTTGACGGCTTTCGCTGTCTTCGCGACGCGACTCAACTTCTGCCGAGCCGCCGAAATCACGTGGCCCAGCCCAGCTGTCGCATGGTGATCCCGTCGTTCCAGATCTTGGTCATGTGACGGATCCTGTCGCCGTCGAAGTCCATGACGTAGACGTAGTCGGCGGCCGCGCTCTTCTCTGTCGGTGGCACCGGGCCGCCGTCGCCGGTGTGCGTCCCGTGAAAGACGCCGAAAACGGCCACGTTGTTCCGCTGCTCGTCAACGGCAAACGACCGCACTTCGGCAGTGCCGTCGGGCAGCATCGTTAGCAGCCCCTTCATCCATTCTGTGTATGCCTCGATGGTGTCCACGCCGGACAGGGCATCGGTTTGGCCGGAGAATGTCGAGCCCGGGTGGCAGTACTGCTCGCAACCCGCCCAGCCCTTTCCGGTTTCGCAAGCGTCGAAGAATTTGGCGGCCGTATCAGTTATCGAAGCCATGGGGGCTGCTCCCTTCGTGACCGAAGGGTAGCGAGCGCGGCGTCCTAGCAGCGCTTTCCGGACAAATCGGCCGCCGAAATCACCGGGGCCGGACGATGACTTCGTGGATGTGGGCGTCGGGTGGGGCGTTGACGGCGTCCGTCACGACCTTGGCAACGGCTTCCGGGCTCAGGAATCGCTCGGGCTTGTACTCGCCGCCCTCGTAGGCGACCAGCCCTTCCTGCATCACGGTCGCGATCCGGCCGGGATGTATGGACGTCACGCGAAGCTCCGGCTCGTCGTTGCGCAGCGAGTCCGCGAAGCCCCGCAGCGCGTACTTGCTCGCCGAATACGACGCCAGGCCGGGTGAGGCGTTGATGCCCGCACCGGAGTTGATGAAGACGACCTGACCGCGGGCGCTGCGCAGCGCGGGCAGCAGGGCGAGCGTAAGTCCCACTGCTCCAACGACATTGACCTCCATGGTGGTGCGCCACTCGTCGATCGTCGACTCCGCGACCCGCCCAGGGAAGGCTGCGCCGGCGTTGTGGATCAGCACGTCCAGTTCGACGATAGGCTCGGCGACTGACGCGATGGCGTCGGTGTCCTCGAGATCCAGCGGCCATGTGGTGGCGCCGAGTCGCTCGGCCAGCGCGTCGAGTCGATCGGACGGCCGGCCGGCGAGAAACAGAGTGTGAGTGGGTGCGAGCGCGTCGGCGATGGCCGACCCCAGCCCGCCCGCCGCCCCTGTGATGAAAGCGGTCGGCATGCCGGTCACCCTACCGACTGCGATCATTGAGGTGATGGCACCCGATCCCAGCTTCGCTCCCACGCAGCTCGCGGCCCGAGCCGCGTACCTGCTGCGCGGCAACGACCTGGGTGTGATGACGACCGCGGCGCCGCTGCTGTACCCGCACATGTGGAGCTGGGACGCGGCGTTTGTCGCGATCGGACTGGCGCCGCTGAGCGTCGAGCGGGCCGTCGTCGAGCTCGATACCCTGCTGTCGGCGCAGTGGACGAACGGGATGATTCCGCACATCGTGTTCGCAAACGGGGTCGACGGGTACTTCCCGGGGCCGGCGCGATGGGCGACGTCGGCGCTGGCCGTCAACGCGCCGCGCACACGCCACACGTCAGGGATCACGCAGCCGCCGGTGCACGCGATCGCCGTGCAGCGCATCCTCGACCAGGCCCGCTCCCGTGGGCGATCCACCCGAGCGGTGGCAGGGGCCTTCCTCGATCGCCGCTGGGACGACCTGGTCCGCTGGCACCGCTGGCTGGCCGAGGCCCGCGACCAGAATTCGCACGGGCGGGTGACGCTGTACCACGGCTGGGAGTCCGGCATGGACAACTCCCCGCGCTGGGACAGCGCGTACGCCAACGTGATTCCCGGCATCGTGCCGGAGTATCAGCGCGAGGACAACACCATCGTCACCGACGCCAGTCAGCGGCCGTCGGACCTGGAGTACGACCGCTACCTATGGCTGGTCGAGGAAATGAAGTCGGCACGCTACGACGACGACCTGCTGCCGAAAGTGATGAGCTTCGCCGTTGAAGACGTCTTCGTGTCCGCCATCTTCTCGGTGGCCTGCACGGTGCTGGCCGAGATCGGCGAGGACTACAAGCGTCCGCACGCCGACGTCCGCGACCTCTACTCGTGGGCGGACCGGTTCCGCAAGGGCGTCGTCGAAACGACCGACGAAAGAACGGGTGCGGCAAGGGATTACGACGTGAGGGCCGACAGGCCGATCCTCACCGAGACCGTCGCGCAGTTCGCGCCGCTGCTCTGCGGCGGGCTGCCGCACGACAAGGAACGGTCGCTGCTTCGGCTGCTGGAGGGACCCCGGTTCTGCGGTCACCCCGATCTGAAGTACGCGCTGATCCCGTCGACGTCGCCGGTGTCGCGGCATTTCCGGTCACGGGAGTACTGGCGCGGACCGGTTTGGCCGGTGATGACGTGGCTGTTCTCCTGGGCGTTCGCCCGCCGCGGTTGGGCAGAGCGGTCACTGATGCTGCGGCGTGAGGGGCTGCGCCAGGCCAGCGACGGCACCTTCGCCGAGTACTACGAGCCGTTCACCGGGGAACCGCTTGGCAGCATGCAACAGTCTTGGACCGCCGCAGCGGTGCTGGACTGGCTTGGCTAGTGCTCGTCCTGGCCGGTTTCTTTATCGGCCAGCCGCTCCATCGGCCCAAGCGCCTTGGTCAGCGACTCGACGTCGTCTTCGGTGAGCTTTCCGAGCATCGCGGCCAGCGCGTCCCTGCGAGCGGCGAGTGCTTCGCGGTGCTGGACAAGGCCGCGCGGAGTGACTTCGACCAGGACGGCACGCAGATCCGACGGGTCACGCGAGCGCTTCACCAGGCCGAGCTTCTCCAGCCGGCGGATCGCCACGGTCGTGGTCGGGGTGCGGACGCGTTCGTGGGCCGCCAGATCGGTCATCCGGATGGGGCCCTTTTCCAGCAGGGTCAACAGGATCGAGAGCTGTGCCAATGTCAGGTCGCCTGCCGTGCCGCGGTTGGCGTCGCCGCGCCGCAGGACGGAAAACAGCTTGGAGAGGACGCGCTGCAGCTCGGCGGCCAGCTCGTCGACCTGCGCTTGGGTCTCCACCATAGTTCGCTAGTCTAACCTGTCAGGGTCTGCCGGTATGGATTCGCGCGATGTTCGGGAATCGCAGAACTTTCGACCGAATATCTGCTGGTTCAGAATGCCACCGACGGCTGTCGGGCAGCGGCGGACGGGCTGAACACACCGCGGCGCACGAGCTCAGTGATCATGACCCGACCCATGACGTCGGATCGCCCGATGCACGCCGTGCGCGCGGCATCGGGATCGCGCGCGTGGATGGCCGCGGTTTCGGTCTCGTGGAACGGAAACATCTCGTCGTGGTTGTTCAGGTAGGTAACCCAGAACGCCCGCGGGATGAAGCTTTGTGAAGCGCGGATCTCGGCGTGCAGCCGCGGGCCCGCGTACTCGTCGTTAATGAGCTGCCGGTACTGCCACGCGGCTTCTTGGAATGCCTTGGACTCGCGGTTGGCGCGCATGAAGTCGGTCAGTGAGTCGAGTTGGGCGAGTATGTCGGGTCGAGGATCGGCTGCGGCGCGCGCCGACGCGACGCCGGTGAGCAATCCGTACAGCTCGTGATGTTCGAGCACGACCGACTCGTCGAAGCGCTCGACGAACGCCCCGCGGTGATATCGGGTGGACAGGATGCCGTCGTGTTCGAGCTGAACTACGGCTTCCTGGATCGGGACACGGCTCAGCCCGAGCTCATTGGCGATCTCGTTGCGGTCGACGCGATCTCCAGAGCGCAGCTTTCCGGTAAGCACCAGGTTGATGATGTGAGAAACAACCTGGTCCTTTTCCTTAACTCCATACCTCTTGGGCATCGCGGCGACAGTTTCTCACGCCACTTGGTGGTTACGGGCCGATCTGACCGAATGAAACCTGTGTGTTCTTTCTAATCGCTAAGCCCGGCTATTCAATTCGGACCCCAGAGCGCCGATCGCGCCACTGGCACAACGCTTTTGCCGCCGAGAGGTCGTAATCGGGTCCGTTGACGCCGACCGTCATCAGGGTGACTCCGAGGTCGGCAAGCGCGTCGGCCTCGGTACGCAACGCATCCGCGCCCTTGCCGGAGACGCCCGCCGAACGTTCGATCGAAGCGGGATCGCGGCCCACGTCGGCGCAATGCCGGGCGAGCACCTCCGCCTTCTGCGGGTACTCACCGCTGTCGCTGAACGAGTGCCAGATGTCGCCGTACTCGGCAACCAGTCGGAGCGTCTTCTTCTCCCCACCGCCGCCGATCAGGATTGGAATGTCGCGGGTCGGCTGCGGATTGAGCTTGCCCAAGCGCGATTTGATCCGTGGGAATGCCTTGGCGAGGTCGTCGAGGCGACTGCCCGCGGTGCCGAACTCGTATCCGTACTCGTCGTAGTCCTTCTGCTTCCAGCCCGACCCGATGCCAAGGATCAGCCGGCCGTCGGAGATGTGGTCGACGGTGCGCGCCATGTCGGCGAGCAGTTCGGGGTTTCGATAGGAGTTGCAGGTGACCAAAGCGCCGATCTCGATGCGAGACGTCTGCTCGGCCCATGCGCCGAGCATCGTCCAGCATTCGTAGTGCGCGCCGACTGGATCGCCGTAGAGCGGGAAGAAGTGGTCCCAGTTGAACGCGACGTCGACGCCGATGTCCTCGCAGCGGCGGACCGCGTCGCGTATGTGGCTGTATTGGGTCGAATGTTGCGGCTGCAGTTGCACGCCGATACGAATCGGAAGGGTCACGCTCTAACCGTACGTTCGCTCACAGCCCCGTATTCCCCGGGGAGCTAGGCCTCGAGCACCCCGCGCAGTATGTCGACCAGCGCCGCGGGTTGGTCGCCCTGGACCGAATGCCCGGAGTCGGCGACGACGTGGGTGCGCCGGAAACCGGGAGCACCCTTCGAGAAGGCGTCGGCGTCCTCGTCGTTGACGAAAAACGAGTTTGCACCGCGCACCAGCGTGGTCGGCATCGTGATCTTCGGGACGTCATCCCAGAGCCGGTCGAACCCGTCACCCTTGCGGAACGAGTCGTACCGCCACGTCCAGTTGCCGTCGTCGAGCCGCTTCGAGTTATGGAAGACGCCGCGGCGCAACGACTTCCGGTCCCGGTGCGGTGCAGCCTCGACGGTCACGTCGAGCATGGCCGAGAAGCTCGGGAAGTTGCGCTCGCCCTTGACGAGTGCGACGGCGCCGAGCTGGGCCTTGGTCATCTCCTCGTGCCGCTCCGGCGCGGACGGGGTGACGTCGACGAGCACCAGTTCGGGCACCAGGTCCGGCTCGGTGGCCGCGATGCGCAGCGCGGTCAGCCCGCCCAACGACATCCCAACCACGAGCCGCGGATGAGGGGCCCAGTCCCGCAGCACGGGCCGCAGTGTCTCGGCATTGAGCTTGGGCCCGTAGTCGCCGTCCTCGCGCCACGCCGACCGCCCGTGACCGGGAAGGTCGACTGCAAGGGCCGGAACGTCGAGCCCGATGATGACGCTGTCCCATGTGTGCGCGTTCTGCCCGCCGCCGTGCAGGAAAACGACTTCCGGCGGATCGTCGCCCCACTTCAACGCGCTGATATCGCCCGCATCGATACGGGCGACCGCCGGTAGCGGCCCGATGTGCCCCATCTGTTCGGCGTTCTCCGGCAGCAGCGCGAACTCGTCGAGGTTCAGCAAGTCGTCGTCGGAGATCTCCGTCATGGCTCGACACTATCGACCCCCATAATTCACGTGCGATCGGCGCGGCCCTGTGTCAGCGTCGGGTGATGGCCCTCATGTCGTACGCACCGCCAGGATTGACGATCCGCACCGTCGAGGACGCGGACTGGCCGGCGATGGCACTGCTCGGGGCGACGTGTTTCGGCATCTGGCGGCCGCGGGAGGCCGGCGACATGTGGCGGACCCTGATGCCCGCAGACGGTGCCGTCGTCGCGTGCGACGGAGCCGACGTCGTCGGGATGGCGCTGTACCTGGACCTGAAACTGACAGTGCCGGGCGGCGCTGTGCTGCCGATGGCCGGGGTGTCCTGGGTGGCGGTCGCACCGACCCATCGACGGCGCGGCGTTCTACGGGCGATGTTCGTCGAACTGCACGGCCGGATGGGGGGCTATCCGATCGCCGGGTTGGAGGCCAGCGAGGCCGCTATCTACAGCCGGTTCGGTTACGGACCTGCGACCGTCATGCACCGGCTTGCGGTCGACCGGCGGGAGGCACGGTTCTACCCCGATGTGCCCGATCCCGGTGGCGTCCGGCTGGTCCGGCCCGCGGAACACCGCGAGCAGCTGGAGGAAATCTACGAGCGATGGCGGCTACAGACTCCGGGCGGTCTGTACAGCCCGCGCCAAATGTGGGACGAGATCCTGACCGACCGCGAGGGATCCAGGGACGGCGGCAGCGCGTTCTTCTGTCTGCTGCACGCCGACGGTTTCGCGCTGTACCGGGTACACGGCACTGGGGAGAAGAAGAACGTCGGGATCACCAAGTTGGCGGCGGTGACGCCGCATGCGCACATCGCTCTGTGGCGCGTCCTGCTCGGCATGGATCTCATCGAGACGGTGTCCGTCGACACGCATCCGGACGACGTGCTGCCGTACCTGGTGACCGACCAACGACTGGTGCGGACCGTCGGCGTCGAGGATGCATTGTGGCTGCGGTTGCTCGATATACCCTGGGTGCTGGAGGCGCGCAGCTATGCGGCCGATCTGTCTGTGGTGCTGGATATTTCGGACGATGTGCTGGGTGGTGGCGGCAGATTCGCACTGGATGTGCGTGACCGCCGGGCCCACTGTGTTCCGATAGATGCCGCCGCCGACGTGCAGACCGATGTGTCGGTGCTCGGCAGCTTGTACCTGGGTGGCCACCGCGCCTCGGCGTTTGCGGCCGCACATCGTCTGCGGTGCAACGACTCTGGAGTGGTAGCTCAGCTGGACGCGGCGTTCGCCACCGACGTGCCAGCCGAGCTCGGCTACGGCTTTTAGGGCTTCGGGCTTCTAGCCCTCGATGAAGTCTTCGAGCTGCGCCCTGGCGATATCGTCGGGCAGCTGCTTTGGCGGGCTCTTCATCAGGTAGGCCGACGCGGCCACGACCGGACCGCCGATGCCGCGGTCCTTGGCGACCTTCGCCACACGCACCGCGTCGATGATGACGCCAGCGGAGTTCGGCGAATCCCACACCTCGAGCTTGTACTCCAGGTTCAGCGGCACATCACCGAAGGCGCGGCCTTCGAGCCGGACATAGGCCCACTTGCGGTCGTCGAGCCAGCCGACGTGGTCGGACGGACCGATGTGCACGTCCTTGGCGTTGAACTCACGCTGCAGGTTGGAGGTGACGGCCTGGGTCTTGGAGATCTTCTTGGACTCGAGGCGCGAACGCTCGAGCATGTTGAGGAAGTCCATGTTGCCGCCGACGTTGAGCTGCATGGTGCGGTCGAGCTGCACGCCGCGGTCCTCGAACAGCTTGGCCATCACGCGGTGGGTGATGGTCGCACCGACCTGGCTCTTGATGTCGTCGCCGACGATCGGCACGCCTGCGTCTTCGAACTTCTTGGCCCACACCGGATCGGAGGCGATGAACACAGGCAGCGCGTTGACGAACGCCACGCCCGCGTCGATGGCGCACTGCGCGTAGAACTTGTCGGCCTCTTCGGAGCCCACCGGAAGGTAGGACACCATGACGTCGACCTTGTTGTCCTTGAGCGTCTTGACCACGTCGACCGCGTCGACGTCGGACACCTCGATGGTCTCGGCGTAGTACTTGCCGATGCCGTCGAGGGTCGGGCCGCGCTGCACCGTGACGTTGGTGGGCGGCACGTCGGCGATCTTGATTGTGTTGTTCTCCGACGCGAAGATCGCCTCAGACAGGTCGAACCCGACCTTCTTCGCGTCGACGTCGAAGGCGGCGACGAACTTGACGTCGCGGACGTGATACGGCCCCAAGCGCACATGCATCAGGCCGGGCACCGTGGCGTTCTCGTCGGCGTCCTGGTAGTACTGCACGCCCTGGACCAGCGACGAGGCGCAGTTGCCGACACCGACAATCGCGACCCGCACCTCGGTGTTTTCAGTCATGGCGACGTTCTCCCTCTCAATCCAATGCCACTTGGAATTTGCTTAGATCTACGACTGCTCAGCGCGACCCTGAGCTACCCGCTCGGCCGCAATCAAATCGTTGAGCCACTTCACTTCGCGCTCGCTGGACTCCAGCCCCAACTGGTGAAGCTGGCGAGTGTAGCGGTCAAGCGAGCTGCTGGCCCGCGCCACCGCTTCACGCAGACCTTCTCGGCGTTCCTCGACCTGACGACGGCGCCCCTCCAAGATCCGCATCCTGGCCTCGGCCGGAGTGCGGTTGAAGAAGGCGAGATGAACGCCGAACCCGTCGTCGGTGTAGTTCTGCGGACCCGTATCGGCCACCAGTTCGGCGAAGCGCTGCATTCCCGCGTCGGTGAGCTGATACACCCGGCGCGCGCGGCGCACCTTCAGGTTCCCTTCCGGTGCGGCGTCCTCGACGATCAACCCGTCGGCCTGCATCCGGCGCAGCGCGGGATACAGCGAGCCGTAGGAGAATGCCCGGAACGCACCGAGCAATCCAGTCAGCCGCTTCCGCAGCTCGTAGCCATGCATTGGGGACTCGAGCAGAAGACCCAGCACTGCGAGCTCCAACATCGAATCACCTCCTTTGCCTGCCGCTACGACGGTTCGACACCTCGCATTATAGTATCGCGCCGATATATTCGCCGCTACATCGGGCTGTCGGCCGAGTGCGGAGCTCAGCTGCTCGGGTAGTTGATCTGCTTGACGGTGCCGTCGCCGGCCAGCTCGATGTAACCGCTGCCGAAATCGCTCGAGACGTAGATGCTCACCGTGAGCGGGTCGGGCGCGTTCGGGTCCCTAGCGTGTTCGAAAATGAGGTAGCTGTTCTTCACGTCCTGCTGCTTGATGTCGAGGGTTTCCGGGGCGCCGCGAAACACCCCGACGATCGCCTTCGGGTCGAACTTGCCGTACATCGGCGAGGACATCGGCGTCGTCTTTCGCCGATGTGTTGGTCGAGTCGCCCCAGCCGCCGCGATAGGTGTAGCTGACCTTTCGCCGGTCATCATTCGGATCGGCCCGGTCGAGTACCGCATAGTCGGGATAAACGACCAGTCGATAGCCCATGGTGTCGCCGAAGCGCTGCCGCATCTGTTCGACGAGTCCCGTCAGGCCGCCCAGTGACTGCAGTTGCCGCGGCGGCGTCAGCACGTTCGCCGGAATCCCGTCGGACTTGGCACCAGGGTCGGAGGTGAAGCTCAGCGGCGATGTGGTGTTGCCGTAGAGCCCCCAACCGATACCCATGCCAAGCAGGACCAGGACAGCGGCGATCGCGGCGCGCATGCCCCAGCCACCGCTCTGCAGCCGGGTCGCCGCCTTGGATTGCAGCTTCGGCAACTGGACGGGCGCGTTGTCTGACTGCAGGTCGGCGACCAACGACTGCAGCTCGCCGAGTGTGCCGGCGTTGGTAGCGGCGCTCACCCGCTGTCGGTGTTCCTCCATGGACAGCTGACCCTCGCCCAGCGCGCTGTCGAGCACCTGGCAGGTATCGCTGCGGTCACTGTCTTTCGCTCGGGTGCCCGGTGTCTGCCGCGTCGCCACGTCGATGATCGTAAGAGTTGGGTCGACATCACCGCAGACCAGATGCCGATCAAGGCGACGCACCTGACCCCGTGACGCCTCCGTCGTCGCGGGGCCGACGTACTCTGGTCATCGTGCGATTGCAGCGACAGGTGGTGGACTACGCACTCCGGCGACGGTCCCTGCTGGCCGAGGTCTATTCGGGACGTACCGGCGTCTCAGAGGTCTGTGACGCCAACCCGTATCTGCTGCGGGCCGCAAAATTCCATGGCAAGCCCAGTTCGGTGATGTGCCCGATTTGCCGCAAGGAACAGCTCACGTTGGTGTCATGGGTTTTCGGTGACCACCTCGGTGCGGTATCAGGTTCGGCGCGCACGGCAGAGGAACTCGTGATGCTGGCCACGCGCTACGACGAATTCTCGGTACACGTGGTGGAGGTATGTCGCACCTGCAGTTGGAACCATCTGGTGAAGTCGTACGTGCTCGGCGCGGTCCGTCCGCCGAAGGGATCGCGTACCCGAACCGCGCGCAATGGTGCGCGGACGGCCAGTGAATAGCGAAGGGCGCCACGACCGGTCAGCCAAAGACGTCCGAGCGGGGCGAGCGGCTGACGGTGTGAGCGAACGCCCAACTACAGAAGTAGAGCGGCCCGCTCCGCCCCGTCGGCCCGCGGTTCCCCCGGACGACCGACTCACCGCCGTCATCCCAGCGGTGCGCGACGACATCCGTCCGATGCGCGACCCTATCGAGGCCGTCAAGGCTGCGCTGGACGGCGCGCCTGCGCCGACACCACCGCTACCGCCGAAACCGCCATGGGACCGGCCACCCGGCGGAGGCGGAGGCGGGGGCGGAGGATCGGGGCGGCCACCGCACCGGCTGCCCGCAATGGAGCAGATCAACTGGAAGTGGGTGCGCCGCGGGCTGTACGTCGCGGTGGCCGCCATGATCCTGTTGCCGATCATCACGTTCGGAATGGCCTACCTGATCGTCGACGTGCCCAAACCAGGCGACATCCGCACCAACCAGGTGTCGACGATCCTGGCCAGCGACGGCAGTGAGCTGGCCAAAATCGTTCCGCCGGAAGGCAATCGCGTCGACGTCAGCATCGACCAGATACCGGTGCACGTGCGCGATGCGGTGATGGCGGCCGAAGACCGCGACTTCTACAGCAACCCCGGCTTCTCCTTCTCCGGGTTCGCCCGCGCAGCGAAGAACAACATTTTCGGCGGCGACACCCAGGGCGGGTCGACCATCACCCAGCAGTACGTCAAGAACGCGTTGGTCGGCTCGCAGCGATCGGGTTTAGGCGGCATCGTCCGCAAGGCCAAGGAGCTGGTCATCTCGACGAAGATGTCCGGCGAATGGTCCAAAGACCAAGTGCTGCAGGCGTATCTGAACATCATCTACTTCGGCCGTGGCACGTACGGCATCGCCGCGGCGTCCAAGGCGTACTTCGACAAGCCGGTCGAACAACTCACCGTCGCCGACGGCGCGCTGCTGGCTGCACTCATTCAGCAGCCCTCGGGACTGGACCCCGCTGTCAACCCCGAAGGCGCGGCGAAACGGTGGAACTGGGTGCTCGACGGCATGGTGGAGATCGGCGCGCTTAAGCCGACCGACCGCGCGGCACAGGTTTTTCCGCCGACGGTGCCATCCGATCAGGCCAGGGACCAGAACCAGACGACGGGCCCGAACGGATTGATCGAGCGGCAGGTACAGAAGGAGCTGCTCGACCTGTTCGACATCAGCGAGCAGACGCTGAACACCGAGGGCCTGCAGGTCACCACGACGATAGACCCGAAGGCCCAGAAGGCTGCCGAGGAAGCGGTGACCGACACGATGGACGGTCAGAACCCGGACATGCGCGCCGCCGCGGTGTCCATCGACCCGAAGACCGGCGGCGTCGAGGCCTATTACGGCGGATCCGACGCCCAGGGCTTCGACTTCGCGCAGGCCGGCCTGCCGACGGGGTCGGCGTTCAAGGTGTTCGCCCTGGTGGCCGCGCTTCAGCAGGGCATCGGCCTGGGCTACCAGGTGGACAGCTCGCCGGTAGAGGTCAACGGCATCAAGATCACCAATGTCGAGGGCGAGGGCTGCGGCACCTGCAGCATCGCCGAGGCGCTCAAGCGGTCACTGAACACGGCGTATTACCGCCTGATGTTGAAGCTGAAGAACGGGCCGTCCGACGTCGCCAAGGCCGCCCACGACGTAGGCATCGCCGAAAGCTTCCCCGGTGTCGAACACACGCTGTCCGAGGACGGCAAGGGCGGACCACCGAACAACGGAATCGTGTTGGGCCAGTACCAGAGTCGGGTGATCGACATGGCCTCTGCGTATGCCACCATCGCCGCATCGGGCGTCTACCGTGCGCCGCATTTCGTGCAGAAGGTGGTGAACGCCGAAGGCCAGGTGCTCTTCGACGCGTCGACCCAGGACAACTCGGGCGAGCAGCGCATCGACAAAGCCGTCGCCGACAACGTCACGGCGGCCATGCAGCCGATCGCCGGGTGGTCCAACGGCCATAACCTGGCAGGTGGCCGTCCGTCGGCGGCGAAGACGGGCACCAACCAACTCGGCGACACCGGCGCCAACCGGGACGCCTGGATGGTCGGCTTCACTCCGTCGCTGTCGACCGCGGTCTGGGTCGGCACGACCGACGGCACGCAGCCACTGGAGAACAAGTCGGGCGGGCCGGTGTACGGGTCTGGTCTGCCGTCCAACATTTGGAAGAACACGATGGACGGCGCTCTGAAGGGCACCGACAACGAGTCGTTCCCGAAACCGACCGAGATCGGCGGCTATGCGGGTGTGCCCGCGGCGCCTCCTCCGCCGAGCACGCCTGCGCCGCCATCGGAGACGGTCATCCAGCCGACCATCGAGGTGGCACCGGGCATCACGATTCCGTTCGGTCCACCGACCACGATGCCCATCGCGCCGCCGGGTGCAGCCGTGCCTGACCCGGGTGCGCCGGTCGCTCCGGGTGCGCCGGTCGCTCCGGGTGCGCCGGTTCCGCCGGGTGTACCAGGTCCAGGTCCGCAGCCCCCGCTTCCGCCCCCGTGACCGCGAGCGAGGATACCGACAGCGAGCACGGGGCGGCGGAGGGTCCGCCCGGTTCCACGGTGTCGCCTCAGCGGTTGGCCGCCGATCTGCGCAGCGATGACGACCGCGACCTGCCCAGCAGGACCGACGGACTAGCCGCGTCGCTGTCTCAGGTGATCGGCGGACCAGTCGGCCGTCACGCATTGATCGGCCGGGCGCGCTTCCTCACCCCGCTGCGGGTGATGTTGGTGATCGCGGTGGTGTTCCTGGCGCTGGGCTACTCGACGAAGGCGGCGTGCCTGGTGACCACCGGGTCCGGCACCGCCGCCCAGAAGGTCGCCAACTGGCAGAACCAACGGGCGTACTACGAGATGTGCTACTCCGACACCGTCCCGCTCTACACCGCGGAACTGTTGAACCTGGGTAAGTTTCCGTACAAGTCGAACTGGATCGAAACGGACAGCGAGGGTAAGCCGCAGAAGCAGTTCGACGGCAACATCGCCGTGCGGTATATGGAGTATCCGGTGATCACCGGCACGTACCAGTACCTGTCGATGGCGCTGGCGAAGTCGTACTCGGCACTGAGCAAGTTGGTTGCGGTGCCATCGATCGCCGAAGTGGTGATGTTCTTCAACTTCTCGGCTCTCGGGCTGGCCCTGGCCTGGTTCGCGACGGTGTGGGCCACCTCGGGACTGGCGGGCAGACGCATGTGGGATGCGGCTCTGGTCGCGGGCTCGCCGATAGTGATCTTTCAGATCTTCACCAACTTCGACGCGCTCGCAACGGCTTTCGCGGTCGGCGCGCTCCTGGCGTGGGCGCGACGAAAACCCATGCTCGCCGGCGCGCTGATCGGCTTGGGCGTCGCCGCCAAGCTGTATCCGATCCTGCTGTTGATTCCGATGGTGATGCTCGGCGTGCGCACCGGCCGGCTTCGGGAAGTGGGTAAGACGGCCGTCGCCGCCGTCATCGCCTGGTTGGTGGTCAACCTGCCGGTGATGGTGTTGTTCCCACGCGGGTGGTCGGAGTTCTTCCGGCTCAACACCCGACGCGGCGACGACATGGACTCGCTGTACAACGTCGTGAAGTCCTTCAGCGATTGGCAGGGCTTCGACACCGGTCTCGGTCTATGGGAGCCACCGGTAATCCTCAACACCGTCGTGATGGCGCTGTTCGTATTGTGTTGTGCGGGTATCGCTTACGTCGCGTTGACCGCGAAACAGCGGCCCCGCCTCGCGCAGCTGGCCTTTCTGGTTGTCGCCTTGTTCCTCTTGACCAACAAGGTGTGGAGCCCGCAGTTCTCGTTGTGGCTGGTGCCGCTGGCGGTGTTGGCGCTGCCGCACCGACGGATCCTGCTGACATGGATGACCATCGATGCACTGGTGTGGGTACCGCGGATGATGTATCTGTACGGCGAGCAGAATCGCGGCCTGCCCGAGCAGTGGTTCACCGTCACCGTCCTGCTACGTGATATCACGGTGATCGGGCTGTGCGCGTTGGTGATTCGGCAGATCTACCATCCCGAGCTCGACCTCGTTCGCCATCACGGACGAATCGACGACCCATCGGGCGGGGTTTTCGACGATGCACCCGACCGCCAATTCGGCTGGCTGCCGAAGTGGCTGCGCCCGGCCAACCAGGAAACCGCGGTCGGCGTTCCCGAGGAGGAATCGCCTGCCCCGGTTCTAGTTGGTGGACGCGACGGCGAATAGCCGCCAGTCGCCCGGCACACCCTTGAGTTGATGAGCGCCGCGGTCGTCGAATTCGAGTCCTGACCCGATTACGAGATCGCGCAGCGTGCTCGACACCAGCACGTCGTTCGAGCCCGCGAGTGCGCTCACCCGCGCGCCGATATGCACCGCCATGCCGCCGATGTCATCGCCGCGGATCTCACACTCTCCGGTGTGCAAGCCGGCGCGTACTTCGATGCCGAGCGCCTGCACCGCGTCGCGGATTGCCATCGCGCAGCGGATCGCTCGCTGGGGGCCGTCGAACATCGCGAGGAAGCCGTCGCCCGAGGTGTTGATCTCGCGGCCGCGAAAGCGAGCGAGTTGTGACCGGACGACGGCGTCGTGTGCGTCGAGCAAGGAATGCCAGTCACGGTCGCCGATCTCGGCGGCCCGGCGCGTCGACTCCACGATGTCGGTGAAGAGCACCGTGGCAAGCACCCGATCGTCGACCACCTCTGCCTGGTGGCCGGTGAGGAACTCGGCGATCTCCTGGAAGGAGTCTCGCCACGGCTCGACGAAGTGGTACATGTTGCGGCCCGGCAGCTCAACGTATTTCGCATCGGGGACGTGGTCGGCGACGTACTTGCCCATCGCGGGCGAGATCAGCGCATCGTCGGCGTGCTGCACGACGAGCGTCGGTACGCGGACTGTAGGTAGCACCGCCCGCGCATTCATTTCCTGCACGAGTCCCAGCATGAGAGCGACGGTCGTGGGACTTGCCGCCAGCCGCTCCATCCGCGCCCATCCGGCACGGATCTCCTCATTCCATGGCATGTCCGGATTCACGAGATGTTGGAACTCTCCAGTACCCCACATGGCGGCCATCGTGTCGGCGGCGCCTTCGTCAGGTCTGATGGTCTGTGTTTCCGCGAAGCCCTCCAGCACGACTAGCGCGGTTGTGCGGGAGGGATGTGTGGCGGCGAACAACGCTCCAGTGGCCACCGCGCCATCGATGGCGACAAGAACCGCTTCGCGACTGTCCAGATCGTCCATTACCGCGGTGATGCTGTCGGTCCACTGCTCCAATGTCGGCAGCGCACCGGGTGCGATGGGATCGGACGCTCCCGTGCCGGGCTGGTCGAAGAAGATCAGCCTGCCGACCGACGTCATTGCCTCGATCCATCCCTGAAGTGACGGCAGCTCGGGGAGAATCTCGCAGCACGTAAACCAGTTCGCGACGAAAACGATGTCGCGAGCACCCTCGCCAGACGCACGGTAGGCGACGCGCAGGTCACCGTTGCGGGCGTAGCGCGTCTCGGAGAACACGGCGGAAGTGTAAGCCGGGCGAGCAGCGCGATTTCGCAGATCAGCGGGCGTTCCTGTAGCCTGGGCCGGTTGCCGACGCAGGTAACCCTCCTGCCACGGATCGACCGTGGCCGTGTTAGCCCATAGGAGGTGATGTGGTTCTCATGCGTCCATACGAAATCATGGTCATCCTTGACCCAACCCTCGACGAGCGGACTGTCTCCCCGTCGCTGGAGACGTTCCTCAACGTCATCCGCAAGGACGGCGGTTCTGTCGACAAGGTCGACATCTGGGGAAAGCGCCGACTGGCCTACGAAATCCTCAAGCATTCCGAAGGCATCTACGCGGTCATCGATGTGAAGGCCAACCCCGCCACCGTGTCCGAGCTCGACCGTCAGCTCAGCCTGAACGAGTCCGTGCTGCGGACCAAGGTGCTGCGGACCGACAAGCACTAAAGGCTGCCGGTAGTCGGAGGCGCTGCGTAGGCTCGCCCACGACAACCACCGCCCTGCGATGAGCGCTCACGCGAAGAGCGGACACTACTGCCCAGGAGGACCTCGTGGCTGGTGACACGATCATCACCGTCGTCGGAAACCTGACCGCCGACCCGGAACTGCGGTTCACCCCGTCCGGCGCTGCCGTTGCCAACTTCACGGTGGCATCCACTCCCCGGATCTTCGACCGGCAGAGCAATGAGTGGAAGGACGGCGACGCGCTGTTCATGCGTTGCAGCATCTGGCGTGAGGCCGCCGAGAACGTGGCCGAGAGCCTGACCCGCGGGTCACGGGTGGTCGTCCAGGGCCGGCTGAAACAGCGGTCCTACGAGACCCGTGAGGGCGAGAAGCGCACCGTCGTCGAACTCGAGGTTGACGAGATCGGACCGTCATTGCGCTACGCGACCGCCAAGGTGAACAAGGCCAGTCGCAGCGGCGGTGGCGGCGGCGGATTCGGCGGTGGCGGTGGCGGCTCCCGCCCAGCGCCCGGCGGCGGCTCCTCCGAGCCCAAGGACGACCCGTGGGGCAGCGCTCCGGCGTCCGGATCGTTTTCCGGCGGCGACGACGAACCGCCCTTCTGACTTAATTCCAATAGCGACTGAGAAAGAGATTGAGAGACATGGCCAAGGCCAACAAAAGACGTCCGGCACCCGAGAAGCCGGTCAAGACCCGCAAGTGCGTGTTCTGCTCGAAGAAGGGCAAGGGGCAGAACATCGACTACAAGGACACCGCGCTGTTGCGCACCTACATCAGCGAGCGTGGAAAGATCCGCGCCCGCCGCGTCACCGGTAACTGCGTGCAGCACCAGCGCGACATCGCGATTGCGGTCAAGAACGCCCGTGAGGTGGCTCTGCTGCCGTTCGGTTCGTCGACCCGCTGAGCTTGCAGGATTGAAGGAAAGATCCAGAGATGAAATTGATTCTTACCGCTGAGGTGGACCATCTCGGTGCACCGGGCGACACCGTCGAGGTGAAGGACGGCTACGGCCGGAACTATCTGCTGCCCCGCGGCCTGGCGATCGTTGCCAGCCGGGGAGCCGAGCGACAGGCTGACGCCATCCGCCGCGCCCGTGAAATCAAGACTGTTCGCGGCATCGAGCACGCCAACGAACTGAAGACCGCGCTGGAGGGCCTGGGCACGGTGGACCTGCCGGCCAGGACCGCCTCGGATACCGGCAAGCTGTTCGGTTCGATCACGGCCGCCGACGTCGTCGGTGCGATCAAAAAGGCCGGCGGACCCAATCTGGACAAGCGGACGGTTCAACTGCCCAAGGGACACATCAAGACCCTCGGCACCCACCCGGTCGCGGTGCGGCTACATCCCGACGTGGATGCGGCTGTTTCGGTGAACGTCGTCGCCGAGTAGGAAACGCCAGCGTAATTTACCGGCGTGAAGGCCATGATCGGCTTTTACGTCGGCGTTGCTGTGTTCTGGCGAACACCTCATGTCGGTATCCGCACAGCGAAGCTAACCTGTCGTTAACCTGGGCGGCGCCGCGGCGAAACACAACACGCCCGAGGGCGCAACCCGGCACGACACGCCGAGGAATTTGTCATCCACAGATAATTACCACCCTTGTGGTCCGCTTATCTGCGGGGATGCGGTAGACGCCGGCGTCCGTCCACAGGTTCTCCCCAACACCTCAACACTGGCGAACAGAGATATCCACACCCCATCCACAAGTTCATAAACAGGGTGGCTTTCGGACCGCTCCAGCAACGTCTAGCGTTGGCCGTCGCGAGGCAGTTCCGGCGCCGGGGATGTTGTGCCTGTCGGGGGTCTGACTTACAGTCACGACAGCGACCTCGAACGTACGTTCGATGGCCCGAGCGGAGGTGAGGACGCATCGTGGCTGTTGTAGATGACCGCGGCCATTCGGAAATGGACGTCCCACCGTCCACCGAAGATTTCGGTCGGCAGCCACCGCAGGACGAAGCGGCAGAACAGGCTGTGCTCGGCGGAATGCTGTTGAGCAAGGACGCCATCGCCGATGTGCTCGAGCGGCTGCGGCCTGCTGACTTCTACCGGCCCAATCATCAGAGTGTGTACGACGCGATCTTGGACCTCTACGGTCGCGGCGAGCCGGCGGACGCGGTAACCGTGGCCGCGGAACTGGATCGGCGTGGACTCCTTCGCCGCATCGGCGGAGCGCCGTATCTGCACACGTTGATCTCCACCGTGCCCACGGCCGCCAATGCCGGGTTCTACGCAGGCATCGTGGCGGAGAAGGCACTGCTGCGCCGCCTCGTCGAGGCGGGCACCCGAGTCGTTCAGTACGGCTATGCGGGCGCGGAGGGCGCCGATGTCGCTGAGGTCGTGGACCGGGCGCAGGCTGAGATCTACGACGTCACCGAGGGGCGAACCTCGGAAGACTTCGTCCCGCTGGAGGACCTGCTGCAGCCGACGATGGACGAGATCGACGCGATCGCGTCGAACGGCGGATTGGCCCGCGGCGTGCCGACCGGATTCACCGAGCTGGATGACGTGACCAACGGCCTGCATCCAGGCCAGATGATCGTCATTGCGGCGAGGCCTGGGGTCGGGAAGGCGCTTTCGTTGGATACGCCGCTGCCGACTCCCACCGGGTGGACGACCATGGGTGAAGTAGCGGTAGGCGACGAATTGATCGGTGCCGACGGCAGGCCGACTCGCGTGGTGGCATCCACCGACGTCATGCACGGACGGCCGTGCTACCGCGTCGAGTTCTCCGACGGAACGGTGATCATTGCCGACGCGGAACACCAATGGCTGACCGAGACCAGGGCGTCTCGCAAGTCGGCACAGGCCGCCGCGGTTGGATACAACCGCTACAAGAACCAGCGCACTTTTGCTTCAATACGCACTACGCGCGAGATCGCAGACACACTGCGGTGTGAAACGGCGGACCGCCGCTTGAATCATTCGGTGATCAACGCCAAGGCGATTCAGAAAGCCGCGGCCGAGCTCCCCGTGCCGCCGTACACGCTCGGGGCGTGGTTGGGGGACGGCACAACGGCCGCAGCCCAGCTCACCAGCGCCGACCCCGAGATTGTGATGCGCATCGAGGCCGAATGCGACGGCCCGTCGTGTGGGCTTCAAATGTGCCAGAGGTGCCGGAACACTAGCGGAACTTTCCAGGCGCGGCTTCGGACACTGGGAGTTCTGGGGAACAAACACATTCCGCAGAGCTACCTACGAGCGTCCGAGGAGCAGCGTCGGGCCTTGCTGGCCGGTCTGCTCGATACCGACGGGACGGTAACCGGCAGCGGTGCGGTGCAGTTCTCCGTGACACGCGAACGGCTCGCGTCGGATGTCGCGGAGCTCATCGTCAGTCTGGGCTACCGTTGCCAGACTTCGACCAAGCGTGTCAAGGGACGCACACAGGCGAGTTCGGTCGCCTACACAATTACCTTCTCCACCGACGACGAGGTCTTCGGCCTGCATCGGAAGTTGTTGCTGCACAAAGAACGTCGTCGGGCCTCGGGGACGAGTCGATCATGTTCTCGGTTCATCGTCGACGCACGACCCATCGCGTCCGTTCCAGTCCGCTGCGTCGAGGTCGATAACGCCGACCATATGTATCTGGCCAGTCGCGCCATGATTCCGACGCACAACTCGACACTGGGATTGGATTTTTTGCGCTCGTGCTCGATCAAGAATCGGTTGGCGAGCGTCATCTTCAGCCTCGAGATGAGTAAGTCCGAGATCGTGATGCGGCTCCTGTCGGCCGAGGCGAAGATCAAGCTCGCCGATATGCGGTCGGGCCGGATGAGCGATGACGACTGGACACGGCTGGCGCGGCGGATGAGTGAGATCAGCGAGGCGCCTCTGTATATCGACGATTCGCCCAACCTGATGATGATGGAGATTCGCGCCAAAGCGCGTCGGCTCAAGCAGAAGGCCGATCTGAGTCTGATCGTGATCGACTATCTACAGCTGATGACGTCGGGCAAGAAGGTCGAATCGCGCCAGCAGGAAGTCTCCGAATTCTCGCGTCAACTCAAGCTTTTGGCCAAGGAGCTCGAGGTACCGGTCGTTGCGATGAGCCAGCTCAACCGAGGGCCAGAGCAGCGCACCGACAAGAAGCCGATGCTGGCAGACCTACGTGAATCGGGGGCGATCGAACAGGATGCGGACATGGTCATCCTGATGCACCGACCCGATGCCTTCGAGCGCGACGACCCGCGTGGCGGCGAAGCGGACCTGATTCTGGCGAAACACCGCAACGGCCCGACCAAGACAGTCACCGTCGCCCATCAACTGCACCTCTCGCGTTTCACCAATATGGCGAAGTAGGCCGCCAGAAGACTACTCGGATCGTGATGATGATGAATGAAACTGAAGCAGCAGCTGAGCCACCACTGTCGAGATGCAACGAAGATTAACAAACCACTCCTCGTTGTTTAACAAGGTCGCGGGCTGCGGCTGGGTTGAAGCAGACCTCTAGCTCTAGCCAATGTCGGCAGGTTCACACGTAACCGGAGAGGCCCTGCTGCCGGTCCGTGTTGAACCAGTTGCCGGAGAGGCGATCGACTCCTGGCTTGAGGCGACCGCAAGCATGTGGCGGTCCTGGCCCTGGTGCGACGCCCTGCGCTGGGGCGAGATCCGGCCCCAGCGTCTTGGTGTTAGTCACCCCACAGTCCCGCCAATTGAGCGATGCGGATTCCGGTGTGCAGTTCCCGGCGAGTACGCCCGTCGCGGAGGTCACTGCCTGTCAGTTCACGAATCCGGTCGAGGCGGTAATAAAGCGTCGAGCGATGGATCATCAACGTCCGAGCGGTGGCCTGTGCATCGCCGCCAGCGGTGAGATAGGCGTCCAGAGTGCGGACCAGCACGTCCGCGCTGCGGGCATCGAAGAGCAAACGGAGCGGCGCCGGGAGGTCACTGCGCCGCAGCTCGTCGAGGGGCAGCAGGACCAGGAGACTGTCCAGTCCCAGGGTTTCCCACTCGACCACCAGATTCTGGTCCTTCAGATCGGACAGGGAGACGCGAAGGGCCCGTTGGGCCTTCTCGAATGAGGCCCAGATCTCTTCCAGGCTCCCGACCACCGGGCCGATGCCCGCATGGCTTCCGCGCAGGTCGGACCGCTGCAGGATCCTGGTCAGCCGGTCAACGACCACCGGACGGGGGAAGACGAGAATCCCCGAGCCGCCGTCGAGCATCGTCCCCACCACCGACGCCGTCGACGTGCGGGAGACGAAGCTCAACGTGGCATCGACGGCAGCCCAGCTGGCCCGCTCCCCGGCCTCTCCCTCGCGATGCCGCGCACCCACGGCGACAGCGCAATATCTCTTGGCGACCCCGATGAGCCCCTTGGCGGCCAGCCCCTCCGCAGCCGCGCGACGGCGTGGCGGGTCGGTCCCGACCAGGTCCTGGAGATGCTGACGGGCGAGGTGACGATCCTGTCGGGCATAGAGGCTTCGCAGCGACACCAATGGGCCCAGCTGCGCCGCTCGCTCGTGGAGGATGGCGAGCTGATCAGCGGGGATCGCGTCCTCATTCGCCTCGAGGACGAACATGATCGCGCCGACGACCTGCCGCGGATCAGACAGGCTGAGGAGGACCACCGGGCCCAGTCCGTCGATCGTGGTGTGGAACACGCCGTCTGTGAAGGTCGGCGTGGGCCACGCGTCGCTGTGGGCCAGAACGTGGGAAAGGCGAGAGCGATCCACGGTCGATTCATGAATCGAGTACGCGATCACGCGCCAGTCCACATCGAGCAGGATGAGCCTCCGGGAGATGGCCTCGGAGAGGTCCTGCACCGCGTCGTGCAGGTCGACCGCGGGGCGCATGTGGCCATCTTAAACTCCATTTCCTACACGGTGTCGAATTTTTCTCGTGAAAGTTCATGAACCTTGTACATGGTGCCGGAGCGTCCCCGAACCCTAGGTTTGCAGCACCAGATCAACACGGAGGAAAACATGACACAGAAATCACAACGCCTGGCGATCGTCGGTGCGGGCATCGGCGGCCTGACCCTCGCCATCGCGCTCAAGGACCAGGGCTGGGATGTCCAGCTCTATGAGCAGGCCGATGAGCTGCGGGAAGTCGGCGCAGCCGTCGCGCTCTCCGCCAACGCCATCCGCTTCTATGAGGACCGTTTCGGCCTGAAGGAACAGCTGGGGGCCAAGGCGTACGAGGTTCAGGCCCTGATCTATCGCGACGGTCGGGACGGGCGCCTGATCGCCGAGCATCGGTTCGACTACAAGGGGAAATATGGCCATCCCTATGTCGGCATCCACCGCGCTGACCTGCAGGCCATCCTGTCCGGAGCCGTCGGGATGGACAGCATCAACCTCAACAAGCGGCTCGTGGACATCGACGACTCCGGCTCGGAGGCCGTCCTCAGTTCGCCGATGGCAGCTCCGCCGCCGCTGACCTGGTGATCGGTGCCGACGGCGGCGAAGTCGACGGTTCGGCGGCTGTTGCTGGGCTACGACGACGCCTACTATTCCGGCGCGAGCGCATTCCGCGGAATCGTGGAACCCGAGCAGATGCCGTCGATGCCAGATCGCGGACGCCATCCAGTTCTGGATGGGCCCGGGACGGCACTGCCTGCATTACCCGATCGGCAACGGGGCGCACAACTTCTTCCTGGTGGAGCGACACCCCAGCCCCTGGCCCACAAGGCGTGGATCGCGCCCACCAACGACCAGGAGAAGCTGGCCGGGTTCGGGAGCTGGCACCCGGCGATCATCGAGATGGTCAATGCGGTGCCGGTGAGCGAGCGCTGGGGGTTCGGTTCCATCGTCCCCCCTTGGGTCGCTGGAGCCGCGGCCGGGTGACCCTGATCGGGGACGCGGCCCACGCGCTGGTGCCACACCACGGGCAGGGAGCCGACCGACTCCATCGAGGACGCCATCGTCCTGGCCGACCAGCTCCTGTCCAACTCCGACTGGGACGCCGCCCGAGCGGAGTTCGAGCGGCTTCGTCGGGGACGGCACGCGCAAGGTGCAGTACGCCTCCATCACGGTCGGGGATGTCTATCACCTGCCCGATGGGCCGCGGGCCGACGAGCGGAATGCCCGACTGGCTGACCCCGACTCGTTCGAGCGCCATCTGGGCTGGATCCACTCCTTCATCGCCGACGAGCAGGAGCCCGACGAGCAGAGCGGTGGCACCTGGCTCTGACGTCTGAGCTTTGACCAGTGGACTGATCTCCGGGGAGGTTCGCCGAGCACCTGAGGAAACTGAACGCGCCGAAGTTTTGTCAAAGTAGTCAGGCGAGTCTGTCAATCTTCCGTCGCCATCGCTCGGGAACTGGCCGGCTGCTGCTGGTCACTGGCGACGATGTAAACGCCAAACTCAAATACTTGGCGGACGCCGGTGACCAGGAGTTGACGCGGTGAGTGAACCAACGCCTGCCGAGAACCTATGAGCCACAATTCGATTGAACGAAATCGTCGGTGATGCTCGTCTGTAGACAGCAGTAACGTTCACATCCGAATCATCGTCATGCGGTACCCAACCCGCGCATTTCAGTCTGACACCACCGTCGTGAGCAACGACCGTCGACACCCGCACCACGTCAGCCAAACGAAAGCCGCCCCGGCAAACCCGTCGGGGCGGCTTTCACCTACCCTCTTGACAAAACCGCCTACATATCAGGTTTCTCAACCTGCGTGGCGGATTCTCATTCGGGATGGCGGAAAATGGCGGATCCACCATTTTCTCGAGAAAGTCGCTTAGGTCGACTCGATATCGAGGGCTCGGGTGGGGATACCCGCCCGTATATGGGTTAGTAGGCGTCGTGCGAAATTCCTGGCGTAATAACGGTTTTCTTATGGGTGACGAATGCTTTCATCGCAAGCTTGCGCTCGTAGAGCTTCAAAATCGTTGTCACTGCCCTGATGTCGACTAGATGTCACCAATTGGCCCAAAAATTCTCAGAGTCGTGCCCTGCTTGTGTGCGTGCAGTTGCTGACGTGTCACGTAGCCCCGGCATTGCGGTAAAGGAACCCGTACCGAGATGTGGAGCAGAACGATTCGCAGCTTAGTTGGGCTGCTCCTATGGACTGATGGGCGGGCGGACGAAGTCAGTTGGGCGCTAGCCATGCCATTGCGGCGACGACTAGAGCCTGGGTTCCGGTGTCGAGTGTGGGTTGGATGACGGGGGCGAAGGCGGGGGAGTGATTGACTGGGATGTCTTGGTCGATTCGTCCGCGGTCAGCGGCATCCTGGTAGGCGGCAGGGTCGATGCCACCAATACCCCAGTAGGTGTAGGGCGCGCCGAGGGCGGTCGGAATGTCGCTGAAGTCTTCGCTTGCAGTCTGCATTGGCAGCGTCTGGCAACTGCCCCCGAAAAACGTTGTGAGTGCATCGCTTACGCGAGAGGTTGTGGCGACGTCGTTGTCCGTCAACGGGTATTGATCGAAAACTTAAATTCGGGTTCTCTGGGCGATCCGGAGGCCTCGCATTCGGCAGTGACGATTCGCCGGATGGCGTCGAGCATTGTGGTCCGCGTCTGTCTGCTATAGGTGCGGATGTTCAGCTGTAGCTCGGCACGGTCAGGTATCACGTTGCTTTTGCTTCCGGCTTGGATGCTGCCGATGGTCAATACGGCGGACTCCCCGGCGTCACTTCCCGCGCGACGATGGTCTGCAGCCGAATGACGATCATCGCGGCGAGGACCACCGGGTCGACCGCGGCTTGCGGCATGGAACCGTGCGCGCCGCGGCCGTAGACCGTGATGCGCATGCTGTCGGCAGCTGACAGCACAGCCCCGGCACGGGTGCCAACCTGGCCGGCGGGCGCAGGCAGGACGTGCTGGGCGAATGCAACATCGACTGTGGGCAGCAGGTTTGCAAGACCGTCATCGACCATTGCGCGGGCGCCGTCGGCTGTCTCCTCAGCAGGCTGAAAGAGTGTGATCAGGGTGCCGCTCCAGTGATCGCAGCCATCAGCGAACAGTTGGGCCGCCCCGAGCAGCGCGGCGACGTGTACGTCGTGTCCGCAGGCATGCATGACCGGTACCTCGTTGCCATTGGTGTCGGTGGTTTGCACGGTGCTGGCGTAATCGAGTCCGGTGGCCTCTTTCACCGGTAAGGCGTCCATGTCGGCTCGCAGCAGCACCGTGGGGCCCGGTCCGTTGCGAGCACTCCGATGACGCCCGTGCCGCCGATTCGGTCGTGGACGTCATAGCTCCAATCGCGCAGCCGGGCGGCGACTTTGGCGGCGGTCTCGTACTCCTGATGCGACAGCTCTGGATGGGCGTGCAGATCGCGGTAGAAGTCCTCCTGCCCGTCTCGTATCGTCGACAACCCGCTGAGCAATGCCTCTACGGCAGTCGATGAATCGGTCATGGTGTTCTCCATCGCGAACCGATACCGACACGGGGCCGATACGGGCGGGGTATACCTCGGGCCATGTCCACCGAAACTCCGCTGCTGTTGGCGCTGGACTTCACCGGCACCCTGGGTGTTCGCTCTCAACGGCGCGCTGACCGCGGTGCGGGCCGAACGGCTCGACATCTTCGGAGTGATCACCCTTGGCATGTTCACCGGGCTCGGTGGCGGCGTGATCCGCGACGTCCTGCTGGATGCCCTGCCACCGGCCACGTTTCTCGACTGGCGCTATCTGGCGCTGGCAGCCGGTGGCGGACTGATTGCGTTCATCCTTAGCCGCCGGCTGGAACGGCTGGCCATGGCGATTACGGTGCTTGACGCCGTCGGGTTGAGTGTGTTCGCGGTGCTCGGTGCCGATAAGGCGCTGAGCTTGGGGTTTGGCGTGGTCCAAGCGCTGATCGTCGGCACGATCACCGCCGTCGGCGGTGGGACGATCCGCGATGTGATGATCCGACGGATTCCGACGGTGCTCAGTAGCGAGCTGTATGCTATCCCGGCGCTGATCGGCGCCGGCGGCGCCGCGGCAGCCCACGGTTTGGGTTACGACGGCACCCTGCCCGCTTTGGGCGCTGCGGCGGTGTGCTTTGTGATCCGCATGATCGGGATCCGTTTTGATCTCAATGCGCCCCGCCCGCCCGGCACCGCTGAGGACAGCACGAAGGCCGGCTGAAGTCGCGTAGAACCACGACGCCGTCCGAACCGTACTTACGAGGTCAATCCCTTGCGGGTGAACGGCTGGGCTTCACCACGATCAACTGCCTCGTCGTGCTTGGCGGCTGCGCGCTCGAGCAGCTCCATGAGGGCCGGCTCGTCGCGGACCATCTGCCGATACTTCGGGCCAAGCGACAGAATCTGATCACGCTCCTCCAGGAGCAGGCCGAAGATGCGTTCCCGTTCTGCCGCGCTTCGGGTGTACTCCGAGTCGAGGTAGGCCGCGGCGTGGCGGCCGGCGTTGGCGATGGCGGTCT
>CAWFQG010000002.1:0-317960 GCA_963817825.1 uncultured Actinomycetota bacterium
CCCCAGTTCGTCAATCTGTGCCTGGACACCGGACACATCGCGTACTGCGGCGGCGACAACCTGCAGATTATCGAGCGCGCTCCAGAACGGATCACCTACGTACATTTCAAGTTGGTGGATCCAAGAGTCCGCGAGCGGGTGCGGCGGGAGAAGCTGTCGCTGGCCGAGGCCGTGCCCTTGGGAATCATGGTCGAGCCCCCGTACGGGGAACCTCAGGTGCCTCCACTGCTGGAAGCGCTAGCCGCGTTGGACCGAGACCTCTTTACGGTCATCGAGCAGGACCTGTACCCGATCGCTGCGCACCTGCCGTTGGCCATCCAGGCCAGGGCGGCCGGGTACTTCACCGCCCTGGGCCTGGGCCCCGTGCGGCACTGGCCGTACTGAGTTGTTGAACGTTTTTTCCCAAACTCGCTATCAGGAAAGGCTATTCACGTGACTGTGAACGTCGGCGTCATCGGCGCCGGGATGATCGGGCAGGACCACATCCGCAGACTCACCTATGTGTTGTCGGGGGCGCGGGTCACCGCGGTCACCGACGTGGATCTGGATCGGGCGAAGTCCGCGGTCGAGCGGCTGCCGGGAGTGCAAGTGCATGAGACCGGGGAGGACCTCATCTCCGATCCCGGGGTTGACGCAATCATCGTTGCCTCCTGGGGACCGACCCATGAGGAGTACGTGCTGGCCGGTATTGCGGCGGGCAAGCAGGTGTTCTGCGAGAAGCCGCTGGCGACCACCCGGGAGGCCTGCGAACGGATCCTGGACGCCGAGGTTGCCGCCGGCCGCCGGCTGGTCATGGTCGGGTTCATGCGCCGCTACGACGACGGGTACCGGGCAATGAAGGAAGCCCTGGATCGCGGTGACATCGGTGCCCCGCTGGTGTTCCACTCGGCGCACCGCAATCCCTCGGTTCCGCCCAGCGTCACTACCGACGGTGTCATCGTCGACACTTGCGTGCACGACATCGACGTCGCCCGATTCCTCTTGGGTTCGGAGGTTGTCGCCGCTCAGGTGTTCAATCCGCGTCGCAGCAGCCTGGCCGCCGAGCAGCTGCAGGACCCGCTGCTCCTTCTGCTGGAAATGGCCAACGGGGTGCTGGTGGACGTCGAGGCCGCGGTGAACGTCGTCTACGGCTACGACATCCGCGGCGAGATCCTCGGCGAGACCGGCACCGTCGAACTCGCCGAAAACAGCCAGATCATCGTCAAGCGCAAGGGGGAATACTCGGGCCGGGTCCCCACCGACTGGCGGGAACGCTTCGTGCGGGCCTACGACACCGAATTCCAGGAATGGATCAACGCGGTCGCTGCCGGCACGTCGACCGGCCCGAGCTCATGGGACGGGTACGCCGCGACCGTGGTCACCGACGCCGGGAGCGAGGCTTGGCGTACCGGGCAGCGGGTGACCGTTTCGATGCGCGAGCAGCCCGACCTGTATCGGGTAGCGACAGACTCCGGCACCGGAACCGATTGAGGGCCCGGCGAATTCACCATGGTCAAGATAGCTCTCGATCCTGCGATGTACCACGCGGACATGTCGGTCGCCGACGAAGTACGAAAGGCCGCCGAACTCGGCTACGAATACCTGGAGCTCTCGCCCCGGGCGGACTTCTTCTTCTGGCACCGCTATCCGAAGGCGGACGCCGCCGAATTGTCCGATGTGAAAAAGGCGTGCCAGGAAACCGGGGTGAAAATTCAGACACTGGTTCCGGTTTTCAATTGGGCATCCGCTGACGAGCAGGAACGGCAGGCACAGGTCCGTAACTGGAAGCGGCTGCTGGAGATCGCCGATGACCTGCAGTGCCCCATCGTCAACTCCGAGCTCTCTGGAGATCCGAACGATCCGGTCCGCTCCGAGCACGCCTTCTACCGTTCGATGTCCGAACTGGCGCCGATCTTCGAAAAGTATGGCATCGCACTGAATCTCGAAGCGCACCCCTATGACTTCGCCGAGCTCAACGACGACGCCATCGGAATCATCCGCGGCCTGAACCTCCCGTGGGTGAACTACGTGTTCTGCGCTCCGCACACCTTCCACCTCTCGGATGGGGCGGGTGACGTCAGGCGAATGATGGAGTTGGCCGGTGACCGGCTGCAGCACCTGCACATCGCCGACTGTTTCAACCACCGGGCGAACGTCGGCAACCGCTACATCATCAACCCGCCCGGCGTCGATGCTCGCGTCCATCAGCACAACGAAATCGGCAACGGCGATGTCGCGTGGGACGAGTTCTTCTCCACCCTGCGCGACATGAACTTCGACGGTCTGGCGACGGTCTGCGTGTTCGGCTGGGAGGAGCGCGCGGACGACATCCACCGACGGATGCTGGAGAAGGTGGCAACCGAGTTGACGGCCTGACCGGATGGGTACCAAGGCGTACGACGTGACCTGCGTGCTGGATGCGCGGGCGGAGCTCGGCGAATGCCCCGTGTGGTCGCTGCCGGAACAGGCGCTCTACTGGGTCGACATCCATGCTCCCGCACTGCATCGACTCGATCCGGCGACCGGCGCCACCCGTGTCTGGCCGATGCCCTCACGGATCGGATCTTTCGGTCTCCGCGAGCAGGCGGGAGCGGTGGTGGCATTGGAAGACGGCTTCCATGTGCTCGACTTCGTCACCGGCGGACTGACCTATCTGACCGGGCCGATGCGCGTGCCGGGCACCCGGTTCAACGATGGCAAGGTCTCGCCCGACGGGAGGTTTTGGGCCGGCACGATGGACGAGGCGTCGTTATCGCGTCCGATAGCCACGCTGTACCGACTCGATCCCGACGGGTCTGCCCATCCAATGGTCGAGCAGCTGATCGTCTCCAACGGTCTGGCCTGGAGCGCCGACGGCGCAACGATGTACCACTCCGACAGCAAGGTCCCGGTGATCTGGGCGTACGACTACGACACTGCGACCGGCGCGATCTCGGGTCGCCGGGTCGTCGCCCGACCGACCGAAAAGATCGGGCGACCTGACGGTGCCGCGACCGATGAGGAAGGCTTCTATTGGAGCGCGGGAATCTCCGCGGGTGCGCTGAACCGCTGGAGCCCGGATGGCCGGTTGGACCGCAGCATCCCGCTGCCGTGCTCCAATCCGACCGCGCCGTGTTTCGGCGGCCCGGACATGAAGACCATTTATGTCACCTCGCTGCGGCACGGTGTGCGACCAGAGGTGCTGGCCGAAAAGCCTTTGTCCGGCGGCATCTTCGCGGTGCAGGTCGACGTTGCGGGCGTGCCGATCGGCCGCTTCCGCGGCTGAGAGCGACCACACGAAAAGGAGGAATCATTCAATGCTGAATATCTGTATGGTGGGCCACGGCATGATGGGGGTCTGGCATTCCGAGGCGCTGCGCAGCGTCGACGACGCGCAGCTGCACACCGTGGTGGGTCGGCCTGCCAAGCCTGCCGGCGAATCGCCCGCGACGCCCACAGTGGGCCGCAAGCCGCCGACCACCGCGACGTTCGCGGAAAAGTATGGGTACAAGAAATGGACCACCGACCTCGGTGAAGCGCTGGAGGATCCCGAGGTCGACGTCGTGATCATTGCCGGTCCCAGCGAGACCCACGCAGAGATGGCGCTGACCTCGCTGGAACACGGCAAGCACACGTTGGTCGAGATTCCGATCGCGATGAACCTCGACGGCGCCGAGCGGGTCGTCGCCGCCGCGAAGGAGAAGGGCTTGACCCTGGGTGTGGTCCACCCGATGCGGTTCCGACAGGAGCGGCTGCCCATCGTCGAGCGGATCCACCGTGGCGAAGAGCGGCTCAGTCACGTTCAGGGCCGGTTCTTCATCCACCGGTTGTCCAATGTCGGAGCGACGGGTCTGCAGCGCAGCTGGACCGACAACCTGTTGTGGCATCACACCACGCACCTGATCGACTTCGGGCTCTGGATGGTCTCCGGTGGTGACATGGCCACTACCGATGCCAGGATCCGCAACATCTACAGCGCCTACCCGCCGATCGAGCCACGCACCGGGATCCCCATGGAGCTCGTCCTGGTGGTCGAGACCCACGACGACCAGACCATCGTCTGCACCGGCTCGTACTACTCTGCCGAGTACATCTACGACACCCTCGCCGTCACCGACCGCGACAGCTACCGGGTCAACGAACGCAAGTCCACGATGTTCACCGGTGCCGGGAAGAAACAAATCGCGTCCGAGCAGGAGAACGCCGAACTCATCGCCCCCGATTTCGTGAAAGCCATCGAAGACGGTCGCGATCCGGCGGTCCCGGGATGGTCCGTGTTACCGGCGATGCGGGTGCTGCACCGGGTGCAGTCGGATTGGGACGCCAAGCACGGTGCCCAGTTGATACCCGGCCGGCCTTTCCTCTGACCCGGTGTTGGGCAGACCTGACAGCCATAACCAAGCGAAGCCTCGTCGACGGCGAGTCGACCAAGTTCACCTCACCCAAAGATGCGCCGGACAAGGCTCGCGACTGTCTACGCCGCCGGCCACACCTCGTCTTGTATTGTTAAACGGAACTACTGCGTATCGATATGATAGGAGCGCTGGTTGCCAGTGAGCGACAGAGCCACCCGGCGGAGTGAAGTAGGCGACGAGCGTGGTCGTCCAAGGACACCACGGGGTCTGGACCGATCGCTGGACGCCGTGATACTGGATGCCGCTCTTACCGGTGTGGCCGAGTCGGGCTATGACGCTTTGACGATGGATGCAGTGGCGGCCCGAGCCGGGGTCGGCAAGGCCGCGATATATCGGCGGTGGTCGTCGAAGCCCGAAGTGGTTGCCGCCGCGATCGCCCATTGGCGCCGTGGGCACGGTCCTGGAGAGGTGCCCGACACAGGCAGCTTGCGGGGCGACATCGAGGCGCTGATATCCGCTGTTCCCGACTACAGCACAGGCGAATTGACCACGATCAGTGTGATCTTGGGTGTGGCGACCGCCGCCACGCGGGATCCACTGTTGGCTGCGGCGCTGGAGGATTTCGTGCTGTCCACGCCGCGCCACATCCTTCGGACCGTGCTCAGCCGTGCGGTCGCCCGCGGCGAGATACCGGCGGCCCGGGATCTCACATTGGTACCCGACGCGGCCTTGGGGCTGAACCTTCTACGCATGGTCAGCGGGCGGCCGATCGATCGGCTCTTCGTACGACGCGTGCTCGAGGACGTGGTGTTGCCATTGGCAACGGCGCCGATCTACGAGGGCTCCTAGGCACTCAGTGCCCTTGCGGCCTCCGCTCTGCAGGCGCATGATCGTAAACGGAACTACTAAGTTCCGATTACGGAAAGCGTGAGGCGCAGGAGATGAGGATGCAGAAGGGTGTGGACGAGGTACCGGTGCTGATCGTGGGCGCGGGTGCAGGTGGATTGGCGACAGCGGCGATGCTGGCGAAGTACGGCGTGGAGTCGCTCGTGGTAGAGAAGCGTAGCGAGGTTTATCTGTATCCCAAGGCGCGCAACCTGAGTTTCCGAAGTTTGGAGATCTTGCGGGGCTTGGGTCTGCAGCATGTCGTACACGCGGTCTCAGCTGGCGTCCCCGCCATGGTGGTCAAGCCGACGCTAAACAGCGCCGAAGAGAAGCCCGCGATCGAGATGGACACGGTGTTCGCCGATCTGGCCGAACTGAGCCCCGAACCGGTGATCCAGCACTGCCCGCAGAGTCGACTCGAACCGATCCTCGCCGACTACGTGCGGGGCCGTGCCAGTCAGGTTCGGTATGGCACCGAATTGACGTCGTTCAAGCAGGACGCCACCGGTGTCAGCGCAACCCTTCGGGACCGAACGTCGGCTCGGTGCACGGAAGTTCGCGCACGGTACCTGGTGGCAGCCGACGGTGTGCACAGCCCTACGCGCGACATGTTGGGCGTTTCGACGCGCGGACATGGCGCATTGCCGATCTACGTGGTCTTCATCTATTTCAGGGCGCCGTGGGGGCGCCTGGTCCCTCATCTGGATCAGGAAGCGGCGGTGCAGGTCGTCAATTCCAACGTCAACGGCATCTTCATCGCCGCCGACGAAGACCTCGGGATGTTCACCACCACTTACTTCCCTGACCAAGGAGACACCGCCGAGCAGTTCGACGAGCAACGCTGTCGTGAGTTACTCCTCGCCGTGGTCGGCGAGCCTATCGACGTCGACATCATCGAGGTCGCGCCCTGGCAGCCACACGAATTGGTAGCCGACCAGTTCCGCTGCGGCAGGGTGTTTCTCGTCGGGGACAGCGCCCACGCCATGCCGCCGTTCAAGGCAGGCGGGGCCAACGTCGCTATCCAAAGCGCCGATAACCTGGCGTGGAAACTCGCTGCGGTGCTGCAGGGGTGGGCAGGCGATGGACTGCTCGACACCTACGACACCGAGCGCCGCCCGGTCGGGGCATTCAGCGCCCGCCAGTCGCTGACCGGGCCCACGGTGCAGCTCCTGGACCTCGGCCGGCGGGGTCCGCATCTCCCAGCCGACGAGGAGGTTTCTATGTTCGCTCTGCTCGCCGGCTACCAGTACACCTCGCCTGCGGTGATCACCGAGGGTGCACCACAGGCGTCATCGGGTGTGCAGATGGTCTCGGCGCTCAGAGGCCAGCCAGGTACCCGGGTACCGCATGTGTGGGTCGCCGATCACGGCAGACGCGTGTCCACCTTGGACTTGCTCGGACCCGGATTGACCCTGCTGACTGGCGATGACGGTGCGCATTGGGTTCCTGCGGTGCACGCGGCGCGGGTCCCGATCACGGTGCGGTGCATCGGATCTCGCGACCCGATCGTGGACGCTGATCATGCTTGGGCGACCATCACCCAAATGACCTCCGCCGGAGCGCTGTTGGTGCGTCCCGACGGGTTCATCGCCGCGCGCTTCGATACACCCCCACCCGATCCAGGTTCGGCACTACGCGAAGTCGTTGCGGTCGTCCTGGCCCTCGACTCGACGCGCCGCCGCACGAGCTGCGGGGCGGCAAGGACTAGCGGGCAACTCCGCTAACCCAGAAAGCCGTGCGCCTTTGGACGGCTTGCTTACAGCTTGGCTGGTTACCGTGTGCGGCCGTGCCACGATACGAGCCGTCGCAAGACGCGGACTACTACTACGAGCCGACGCGCGCATCCAGCTATCGCAGCTCAGCGGGATACGACGATCCCTACGGCGGCCGCCGCCCACCGCCTCCGCCGCCGCCGCCGTGGTATCGCCGCGGACCAGCGCTTATTGCAGCCGGTGCGGTGGCCGTCCTCCTGGTGGCTGGGATAGCGATCGCCGCGGTCAAGTTGACCTCCGGATCTCACCCCAAGTCGGTCACGACATCCAGCTCGTCTGCCACACCGACGACGTCGGCCGCTCCGCCGACGTCATCCACTCATCGTGAACACAGCGGTGGCGGCGGCTCGACGGTGACCGAAACCGTCCCTCCGTCGGTCGACACTGCTCCTCCGGCGACGGACACGGGCACACCCACGACAGTTCCGCCGGAAACCGATACGGTGACGGCAACGTCGACAGCCCCAGCGGACACCAGTGTCGTGACGCAGACACAGACGGTCACGGTGCCGCCCTCGCGGGATCGGGACTTCCAGCGCCGCCCGGGTCAATGAGCTGACGTCAGCGGGGCGTCAGTCCGGCGGCGCGGTAGGCGGCGTCGACATAGGCCATGTTCTCCACTGCGTCGGCTTCGTCGATCGGCAATGGCGCGCCGTACAGCACGTGTGCGGCGAAGGCCTCCAGTTGGTAGCTGTAGGAGGTCCTGGTGCCGTGACGTTCGACACGAGTGCCCTCCGGCGTCCGAATCGTCAGCCGGTCGTCTTCGTTGGGTTTGATGAAGTTGTGCACCAACGCATCTCCTTTCGTCCCGACGATGCGCAGGGTGAACGAGTGGTCGGGCGCCACCATGGTGTTGGCGCTCAAGCCGGTTGCACCGCTGGGGAACCCGAGCTCCACATCGCACCATTCGTCAACGCCCGCAGTGCGTTCGTTCGCATGGGCGCGGATGATCGACGGATGGCCAAGCCTGCGCATGACGTGGAGGCCGTAACAGCCGAGATCCATCAGCGCGCCGCCGGCCATCTCGAGTGACCAACGCGGGTCACTCGGTTCGGGTGCGGGCATCGCCATGCGCACCTCGACGTGGTGCATTTCTCCGATCGTGCCGTCGACCGCGACTTCGAGGGCGCGGCGGGTCACCGGGTGAAACAGGTAGTGGAAGCCCTCCATCACGGTGACGCCCGCTGCCTGCGCGGCTTCGGCGACCTGTACCGCCTCGGAACGGTTGCAAGCAAACGGTTTCTCGGTGAGCACCGGTTTACCCTCGGCGATCGCTGCGAGATTCCAAGGTGCGTGCAGGGAATTGGCCAACGGATTGTATATCGCGTTCACTTCCGGGTCCGCCACGACATCGGCGTAGGACTCCAAAACGCGTTCCACACCGTGCTTTTCGGCGAACATCTCAGCGCGGCTCTTGTCGCGGGCAGCAACGGCGACGAGCCGATGGCCAAGCTGCTGCGCTGGGCCAACGATGGCAATATCGGCGATCCGGGATGCACCGAGCACCCCGATACGCAACGTCATACCGGGATGCTGCGACACACGTTCCGCATAAAGGTCACACTAGCCTGCACGTCGCGCAGCGGGCTCTCATCGACGGGCTCACCGGCGAGGATGGTGTCCTGCTCCATCACGAACCAGCCGTCGTAACCGTCGTTCCGTAGCGCCGTGACGATGCCGGCGATGTCCACATCACCTGATCCGAGTGGCCGTGTACATCCCTCGTCCCACCGCCTCGGTGTAGCTCAACCGTCCGGCCTGTACATCCGTTGCCAGGCTTGCATCGACGTCCTTCAAATGGGCATGGGCGATGCGGTCGGGCGCCTCGCGAGCCAGCTGCAGCGGGTCCGTCCCACCGATCAAGAGGTGGCCGGTATCCAGACACAGCCGAATGGCCGAGCCGTCCAGCACGCGCTGGACCTCGCTTCGCGTTTCGACCATTGTGCCGACGTGCGGGTGCAGTACGGCGAGCACACCGCGGTCGGCCGCGGCTTCGGCGAGCCGGTCCAGATTCGCCAGCAGCGTCGCCCACTGCCGGTCGTCGAGAGTCGGACGGGCGTCGTAGCCGTCGGCCCCGGTGGCCGCGGCCAGCACCAGCACGTCGGCGCCGCACGTCATCAACGCGTCGATCGGCGCTGCGACATCGGGCAGCGGATCGTGGTCCTGCTCGTGCAGGACCACCGGAGCGAACTGACCCACGCAGCTGAGATCAAACGACTTCAACAGCGCAGTCAGCTGTGCCGGGTCGGACGGCAGGAAGCCCTCGGGCCCCAGCTCTGTCGCGGACAAACCGACGTCGCGCATCTCAGTAAGCACTCGTTCGGGCGTGAGCTGATAGCCCCAGCCGGGTACCTCACACACACCCCACGAGATCGGTGCGCCTGCGATTTTCATCGTGACCTCACTTCTTCGATACGCACGGGGACGCCGCGCTTCAGCGACTCGGTCGCGGCCTCCGCCAGCCAGGCCACCTCGACCGCATCAGCGACGGTGCATGCCGGTTCGGCGGCACCATTCACTACGTCGACGAATGCCGCGAGCTCCGCGCGGAACGCGTCGGTGAAACGATCCATGAAGAAATGGTGCGGTACGCCGTTGGGAAAGTCGTTGGCGGGATCGACGTTTCGCACAGGTGCGCCCTGGTCCCAGCCGGCGACGACGGTGTCGTGGAAGCCGTGCACCTCGAGGCGGCAGTCATGACCCCGGCCGTTGTACCGCGCGGCCGAAATCACGCCAAGGGTGCCCGACTCGAACGTCACCACCACGGCGGCGGTGTCGACGTCGCCGAGCTCGGCGAATCGCGGATCGCCCTGCACGCTGCCGGTGGCATAGACCTCGACGGCCTGCTGGCCGGTGATCCACCGCAAGATGTCGAAGTCATGCACCGCACAGTCGCGAAAGATGCCGCCGGAACCTTCGATGTAGTCCATCGATGGTGGTGAGGGATCCAACGTGGTGCTGCGGACCGTGTGCAGGAAACCGAGCGAACCGTCGTCCACAGCGCGTTTGGCCGCGGCGAATGCGACGTCGAACCGGCGCTGGTAACCGACCTGCACGGGCACACCGGAGTTGGCGATGATCTCGGCTATCCTGGCGCTCTCTGCAGCGGTCGCGGCGATTGGCTTCTCGCAGAACGTCGGAATTCCGCGCTCAACCGCAGCCAATGTCAGTTCGGCGTGCGCGGGCGTCGCCGCGGCGATCACCACTCCGTCGATGCTTGCGGAGAGCAGCTTGTCGACCGAATCGGCAGGCGTGACATCGTGTTTCGCCGAAACAGCGGCCACGAGTTGTGGGAGTTCGTCGGTGACCACCAGGCTGTCGACAGTGTCCAGGCGGCTGAGGGTGTCCGTGTGGAATGCGCCGATGCGGCCCAGCCCGACTACGCCGAGTGTGGTCATGGGATTCTGCGATCGTCCTGGTCGCGCAGCGCGACGTCGAGTTGTTCAGGGGTGAGGCCGTCGGCCAGCGCGGCCAGCACGGTGTCGACCTGCGATGGCGGTGCCAGACTGCCGATCGGCTGATCGAGGTCGAGGTTGGTGGGGAAGGCATAGCCCTCTGCGGTCGAGACGACAACATTGAGCAGGTCGCGCTGTCGGGCGCCCGGCGGCCTTCATTGCACGCAGGGCCGGATAAACAGCGCGCACCATGGCGGTGCGGTCGAGCGCTTCCATCGCCCGGCCGAACGGTGACGTGATCTGCAGCAGGTTGGCCATCCGCCGGATATCGGCGGACACGTTGGACCCGGCGCCGTGGTACAGCGCGGGATTGAAGAACACCGCATCGCCTTTGCCCAGTGGCACCTGCACATGGTGCTCGGCGAAGAACTCGATGAACTCGGGCTGGTTGAAGGCGATGTAGCCACCGAGGAACCGCTGTGAGTAGGGCAGCAGCATCGTTGGGCCACTCTCGATCGGCATGTCGCAATGGGCGACAGCGCCTTGGAGAGTCAGCATCGGCGACACCCGGTGGAGATGCGACGGGTACGCGGCCAGATCGTCGGAAGCGACGAAGCCGAGGTGATAGTCCCGATGCGGAACTTGTTGGTTGCCACCGGGATTGACGACGTTGATCTGCGACGTGACTTGGTAACGCGGACCGAGCCAGGCCTGCGACACGACAGCGAGCGTGTCGTTGGCGTAGTACTCGGCGAACACGTCGGGGGCAAGAAGCGCGAGCTTCTGCGCGGCATTCCATACGCGGTCGTTGGCCCCGGGCTTGCCGAAGTGGTCACCGGCCACCGAACCGTCCGCGCGCTGCGCCTCGATGATGGTGGAGAACGCGTCGCTGGCGAGGTCGATGACGTCGGTGGAGAACGCGTCCTCGAACACGACCACGCCCTGGCCCGTCGGTCAGCGCCCGGATCAGCTCGGCCTGCAGAGCGCGCCGGTTCGAGGGCGCCGCGGACGAATAGACCAGGACGTTCTCGCGGACGTCGACGGCATGCGGGTAATCGGCGAGGTCGGTGCTTCGTGCCACATCGGCACGAAACTCGTCAAGCTCGCAATCGTGCTCGTCGATCCACGCCTTGTATGTAGTGGTCAGCGGTGTTGCCATGGCAGTTAGTCTGATAGCTATCCGCATCACAATCAACGCCAAAACCCATCAAAAAGACCTCAGGAGGCTGGCGCGTGGCGCATCGCTATAAGGTCCGCGAGATCGCCCAGCAGTCCGGGCTGAGCGAGGCCACCGTCGACCGCGTGCTCAACAAGCGGTCCGGCGTGCGGGAGAACACCCGTGCCGAGGTTGTGCAAGCGATTGCCGACCTGGACAAACAGCGCGCGCAGTTGCGGTTGAACGGCAGGCGCTACCTGATCGACGTGGTCATGCAGACGCCGCAGCGGTTCTCCGATGCGTTCCGCGCGGCGGTCGAGGCCGAACTGCCGGCGTTCGCACCTGCCATGCTGCGGGCCCGTTTTCACCTGTGGGAGACGGGGTCGACGGCGCAGATGGTCGACACGCTGGCGCGATTGCGTGGCAGCCACGGCGTGATCCTCAAGGCGCAAGACGAGTTCGAAGTCGGCGAGGCGATCGACCGGCTCGTCGACGGCGGCGTGCCCGTGGTGACCTACGCGACTGACGTGCCCGCAAGCGCCCGCTGCTCCTATGTGGGCATCGACAACCACGGCGCAGGCGTGACGGCGGCCTATCTGATGAATCAATGGTTGGGCCCGGCCGAGTCGGACGTGCTGATCACGCTCAGCCGCAATGTGTTCCGCGGCGAGGGGGAGCGCGAGGTCGGCTTCCGGTCAGCGCTTCGCGGCACCGGCCGACAGATCGTCGAGGTCAGCGACAGCGACGGTATCGATGCGACGAACGAGCGGTTGGTGCTCGAAGCGCTCGAACGCAACCCCTCGATCGAGGCCGTCTACTCCGTCGGCGGCGGAAACGCCGCGACCGTCAACGCGTTCGAGCGGTTCGGCCGGGATTGCCGAGTGTTCATCGCGCATGACCTCGACGCCGACAACCGGCGGCTGCTGCGAGACGGTCGCATTTCGGTCGTCCTGCACAACGACCTGCGTGCCGACGCGCGGCTGGCGATGCGGCTGATTCTGCAGGAGCGCGGCGCGCTGCCTGCCGAGCCCGCCCGTCCGGTGCCGATTCAGGTCATCACACCGTTCAATCTGCCCGGCTGAGCACGTTGCGCTTGCAGAACGGCGAGGGGTGCTAGCCGGGAGCTACCGGACGGTAACAATTTCCTTAAAAAGGACTTCCGCAGAAACGTGACGAAATACACACTTTTGTCTCATCGCGTCGATGCGCACCTCTACTGAGCAGTGCGTTCGACCCGAGGTGACCCGCATGTCACCTGCGAGTCGCGTGAAAGCCTGCCTAAGAGAAGTGGTTTAATCGGTACTGAGAGTGACAGCAATTTTATCGACGTCGGAACCGCTGGCGTGCTAGGCCGCGACTGACGAGGACATCTGGAGAGCAGCGCGAAAGGCAGGGGTCGTGAGTCCGAACGGCAACGGAGCCAGTCCGGGCCAGAATGCCTGCGGCGGTTCCGCAAGCTCCGCGCCTGGACGCCAAAAGCTCGAAAAGGTTGTCATCCGTTTCGCCGGCGACTCGGGCGACGGCATGCAGCTCACCGGTGACCGATTCACCACCGAGGCCGCGCTGTTCGGCAATGACCTTGCGACCCAACCGAATTACCCCGCCGAGATCCGCGCACCAGCAGGCACGTTGCCCGGTGTTTCGTCGTTCCAGATTCAGATCGCCGACTACGACATTCTGACCGCCGGTGACCGCCCCGACGTCCTTGTCGCGATGAACCCCGCGGCGTTGAAGGCCAATATCTCCGACCTCCCGCGCGGCGGGTTGGTGATCGCCAACTCCGACGAGTTCACCAAGCGGAATCTCGCCAAGGTCGGATACGAGGCCAACCCGCTGGAGACCGACGAGCTCGCCGACTACGTCGTTCAGCCCGTCGCGATGACCTCACTGACGTTAGGGGCCGTCGAGTCGATCGGCGCCACCAAGAAGGACGGCCAGCGCGCCAAGAACATGTTCGCGCTCGGCCTGCTGTCGTGGATGTACGGCCGCGAGCTCGAGCACAGCGAGGCGTTCATTCGCGAGAAGTTCGCCCGCAAGCCCGATATCGCCGAGGCCAATGTGCTCGCGCTGAAGGCCGGCTGGAACTACGGCGAGACCACCGAGGCGTTCGCCAGCACGTACGAGGTCGCGCCCGCCAAACTGAAGTCGGGTGAGTACCGCCAGATCTCGGGTAACGCCGCGCTGGCCTACGGCCTTGTCACCGCCGGGCAGCTCGCCGGCGTCCAGCTGGTGCTCGGTTCCTACCCGATCACGCCGGCCTCGGACATCCTCCACGAACTGTCCAAGCACAAGAACTTCAATGTCCTGACCTTCCAGGCGGAGGACGAAATCGCCGGCATCGGCGCGGCTATCGGCGCGTCCTACGGCGGTGCCCTCGGCATCACCAGCACCTCCGGCCCTGGCATCTCACTGAAGTCGGAAGCCATCGGCCTTGCCGTGATGACCGAGCTCCCGCTGATCGTCATCGACGTGCAGCGAGGCGGGCCCTCCACCGGTCTGCCCACCAAGACCGAGCAGGCCGACCTCCTTCAGGCGATGTTCGGCCGCAACGGCGAGTCGCCCGTCGCGGTGATCGCGCCGCAGTCGCCGTCCGACTGCTTCGACGTCGCCATCGAGGCGGCGCGGATGGCCATCACGTACCACACGCCGGTGATGATCCTGTCCGACGGCGCCATCGCGAATGGGTCTGAGCCGTGGCAGATTCCGGACGTCAGCACCTACTCGCCGATCGCGCACACCTTCGCCGAGACGGGTGAGCCGTTCCAGCCGTACGCCCGCGATCCGGAGACGCTGGCCCGCCAGTTCGCCATCCCGGGTACACCCGGTCTCGAGCACCGCATCGGTGGTCTTGAGGCCGCCAACGGGTCGGGCAATATCTCCTACGAGCCCAAGAACCACGACCTGATGGTGCGGCTGCGGAAGGCCAAGATCGACGGCATCGCCGTGCCGGATCTCGAGGTCGACGACCCGACCGGTGACGCCGAACTGCTGATGCTCGGTTGGGGGAGCTCGTACGGTCCCATCGGAGAAGCCTGCCGGCGGGCGCGGCGCAAGGGCATCAAGGTCGCCCATGCGCAGCTGCGCTATCTCAACCCGTTCCCGGCCAACCTCGGCGAGGTGCTCAGGCGTTACCCCAATGTGGTCCTGCCGGAGATGAACCTGGGCCAGTTGGCGCTGCTGCTTCGCGGCAGGTTCCTGGTCGACGTGCAGTCGGTGACCAAGGTGGAGGGCATGGCGTTCCTGGCCGACGAGGTCGAGGGGATCATCGACGCGGCATTCGACGGGACACTGGGCGAGAAGGAAATCGATAAGGCCAAGTTCGCACGGCTGGCGGCTGCCACCGTGGAGACTGGCGTGGGAGCTGACGCATGACTGACCTGATCGGAAGCGACCTCGGCCTGACCCCGGGTATCGGCGGTGTGCCGACGACCGACGAGCCGCAGAAGGCCAAGGACTTCACCAGCGACCAAGAGGTTCGGTGGTGCCCCGGCTGCGGTGACTACGTCATCCTCAACACCATCCGCAATTTCCTGCCCGAGCTGGGGCTGCGCCGCGAGAACATCGCGTTCGTCAGTGGCATCGGCTGCTCGAGCCGCTTCCCTTACTACCTGGAGACCTACGGCTTCCACTCCATCCACGGCCGTGCGCCGACCATCGCCACTGGGCTGGCGCTGGCCCGCGAAGATCTGTCGGTCTGGGTCGTCACCGGTGACGGCGACGCGCTCTCGATCGGCGGAAACCACCTGATCCATGCGCTGCGACGCAACGTGAACCTCACGATCCTGCTGTTCAACAACCGGATCTACGGCCTGACCAAGGGTCAGTACTCGCCAACCTCCGAGGTCGGCAAGATCACCAAGTCCACCCCGATGGGCTCGCTGGACTACCCGTTCAACCCCGTGTCCTTGGCACTGGGCGCCGAAGCGACGTTCGTCGGTCGCGCATTGGACTCCGACCGCAAGGGGCTGTCCGAGGTGCTCCGCGGAGCCGCAGCACACCGCGGCGCGGCGCTGGTCGAGATCATGCAGGACTGCCCCATCTTCAACGACGGCTCGTTCGATGCACTCCGCAAGGAGGGCGCCGAGGAGCGGCTGATCAACGTTCACCACGGGGAGCCGATCACCTTCGGCGCCGACGGCGAGTACTGCGTGGTCAAATCCGGCTTCGGGCTGGAGGTGGCCAAGACGGCCGACATATCGGCAGACGAGATCGTCATCCACAATTCGCAGGTCGCCGACCCGGCGTACGCATTTGCGTTGTCGCGGCTCTCGGAGCAGAACCTCGAGCACATGGTGATGGGCATCTTCCGTCAGGTCAGCAAGCCGACGTACGACGACGCGGCTCGGCAGCAGGTCGCGTCGGCGCGGGATGCCAAGCCGCACGACACGGCCGCACTGCAGTCGCTGCTGCGCGGTAAAGACACCTGGACCGTCGACTAATCTCACTCACGTGACGTCGCCTGTTCCGCTTGCTGCAGTCGTATTGGCAGGCGGGGGATCCCGCCGTATGGGTCGCGACAAGGCGACTCTGCCGTATGACGGCACCACGTTCATCGAGCACATCGTCTCGGTGGTGAGCCCCCGATGCTCCCCAGTGTTCGTCATCGCCGCGCCAGGTCAACCACTGCCGGACCTGCAGGCCGACATCCTGCGCGACGAGGTCCGCGGGTTGGGACCGCTGCTGGCGACCGGGCGTGGCCTGCGGGCGGCGGCGGATGCCGGCTGCGAGCTGGCCTTTGTCAGCGCCGTGGACATGCCGTTCATGTCTGTCGAGCTGATCGACGAACTCGCAGAGCGCGCGGCGCAGCTGCAGGTCGACGTGGTGCTGCCATGGGATGGCCGCGACCACTACCTGGCAGGGGTGTACCGCACGGCGCTGGCCGATCGGGTCGATGCACTGGTAGCTGAGGGGGAGCGCAGCATGCGCGCGCTGGTCGACACCGTCGACACGCAGCGCATCGTGATGACCGCGCAGCGCTCGCTGACGAACGTGAACACCGCGACCGAGCTGGCCTGATCCGGCAGTTATTACCTTAAGTAATATTTCCAGCAAATTGTATTACCTGCATTTCGCATTATTGAAGTCAATTCGACTGCATTTGTTTCCGTTATTCGGTGCAGATTATTCGGCTATCAAACTGCTATTGGGCCTGGCGATCTCGTGCGCGGCGGCCGATTCGTAGGCCGAGATCCCTTATCGCCGTATGGATTTCGCCCCGCGGCTTGGTGATCATTCGGGCCGGCTTGCAAGTCGGCTGCGGCAGACATTCAGGAGCGTCGGGCCAGGCCGAATACCACTATGGGTAAGTCGTTCGGCCGCCTTGCGTTCCTGCCATACCGCTGCGCATCCAGCCAAGGTTCGTTGTGTTTCGTAACCTCGCGGGCATCCGAAACATGGTCAAGCAGAACCGGTTTGACCCAATTCGGTGATATCTACCTGCCGTTCCAGGTGCCGTTGGCCGGAGGGCGCGATCTGAGGCGGACCATCGAAATAGGCTGTTTGACAGTGAGTTTCGCGATCTGGACAACGGTCGCCGCCAGCGAACCGATCGACAAGAAATAAGCGAAAATCCCTGGTGGGAGCCGAATCTGGACCAGATTGGCCCAAGTTCCTTGATCTAGCAAGAAGATTCGCAGTGTCCCGGGTCACAAAAACACAGTGATTTGGCTCACGAAACCTACGCGCCAGTGCGGGTGTGCCATTGTCGGCGACTCGCCGCGATGACCTGCATTTACACTTAATTTGGACAGTCGTGATCCTTCTGTGATCTAACCGCGACACACCCTCCACGCGATATGACTTTGGTGCAGATCCGTTTGTACGGTCCAGTCGGCTCTAAAACGAGCAAATAATTTCAAACCACGAACCTGCGCGTGAGTGGGGCCGCTGAAGGTGGGATCGCCTTCTGTGGCCACCGGGTGTGATGCCCGGTGGGGTGAGTCGCCGCCCCTGTCGTGCCTGACCGAGACGGCACGGCCCAAGTTTCGCCTGTACAGGTTCTGCGCCCGCATCAGCGGGTTGTTGGCGCGCGCTTGGCGAAAGGAAAGAAGTGAAGAACATCCGCAAGACGTTCGGTCTGGCCACCATCGCCGGTGCGCTCGCGTTGGCACCGATGGCGCTGGCGACCGGCACCGCGAATGCGGACGGCGGCGTGAACTGGGACGCTGTCGCAGCATGTGAGTCGGGTGGCAACTGGCACACCGCCACCGGCAACGGCTACTACGGTGGCCTGCAGTTCACGATGAGCACCTGGCGGGCCAATGGCGGCTCGGGCTCACCACACAATGCCAGCCGCGACGAGCAGATCCGCGTGGCCAACAACGTGCTGAAGACCCAGGGCATCGGCGCCTGGCCGGTCTGCGGCCGGCGGGGCTAGTAGCACGCTGCACACGATGTGAATGGTGCCGGGTCCCAAGGGGCCCGGCACCATCGTATTCGCATTTGTCACAAATTTCACTTTTACCACTTCTCTAACTTCTATCACTTTTATCACTTCTTCAACATTTACCGCTAGTTACCCATCTGACTCTTCTTACTCATTTGCCCCATCACTAGCTATGTCCTATCCCGTCCCGATAACGTACATATACCTCCCTTGTAACGCCTGACACTCCCAACCCGAAAGCCCCAGTAGTTGCAAGGTCGGGGAAGGACCAAAGTGATGAAGAAACGCCACTCGTTCATCCGGACGGCGAAAAGCGCCGCCTGGCTCGTCGCAATTGCCGGGGGGCTTTCCTTTGCCCCATTGACCGTCTCAGTGGCCAGCGCGCGGGCCGACTCCGTGGACTGGGACGCCATTGCCCAGTGCGAGTCCGGCGGCAACTGGTCGACGAACACCGGAAACGGCGCCTACGGCGGTCTGCAGTTCAAGCCGTCCACCTGGGCCGCCAACGGCGGCGTCGGTTCTCCGGCGACGGCCTCCCGGGAAGAGCAGATTCGGGTCGCCGAGAACGTGCTGCAGACCCAGGGCCTGGGCGCATGGCCGAAGTGCGGCTCGAACGCGGGCGGCCCGGCGCTGTTCAACGCGTCGAGCCCGTCACTGGGATGCCGGGCGATGCGAGGCGGCGCCGTGCTCGGCATCGTCGATCTGCGGCAACTGTGCTCGACGTTCCTCAGCCCGTTCGGCTTAGGCTGACGCCGATGTCGGCCTGACGAACGCCGACCGCGACGCCACCGTCGCGAGATGCCGTGTCAGCACGGCCTCGGGCACCAGGACCGTGGATCGGCTGGCCAGTGCACTGAGGAAGGCCGGCCTCAGGTTCACGATGCGACCGATACGCGCCGACTCGCGCACAAGTGACCGCACCCGCGGTCCGCGGAACGTCGCGAACCGGGCGAACGCTGTCGGCAGGTCGTCGGTCTGATCGACGAAGCCGGCCAGTACCGCGGCGTCCTCGAGGCCCTGGCAGCCGCCCTGGCCCAGGTGCGGGCGCATCGGGTGGGCCGCGTCGCCGACGAGCACTATCGGACCCTTCGACCACTGCCGGGCCAGGTCGCGGTCGTAGAGGTCGTTGCGCAGAACCACGTCGGGCGTCGTCGCCGCGAGCAGGGCGGGTAACGGGTCCGCCCATGACGCGAGTTTTTTCCGCAGGTACTCGAGTTCACCTTCCGGCGCGACGTGTCCTTCCGGTGCCCGTTCTGTGGCGAACCAATACGTGTGGTTCGCGCCGAGCGGAACGTGTCCACATTCGATGCCTGCGCCCAGCGTCTCGCCGGCCAGGTCAGGATCGAGCGGGAACTCCGCCACTCCGCGCCACGCCGTGTAGCCGGCGTACCGGTTGCGCAACGGGCCGTTGAGGTGGCGGGCCACCATCGAATGTGTGCCATCGGCGCCGACGACCGCGGCCGTCTGCCGCGTCGTCGAATCCGACAGCGTGACGCGCACCCCGTCGGGCGTCAGCTCGATGCCCTCGGCCGTCACGCCGTAGTGCACAGTGCCGCTTGTCAGTGCGCCGTCCAGCACCTCGTTCAGTGCGGATCGACGGATCACCACCAGCGGCTCGCCGAGCGCCTTCACCATCCGCGCTCGTGAGGGATGACGTAGCCATGTGCCGTTTCGCCAACGCAGCGCTCCGGCGCTCACCCGCCCGCCTGCCTCCCTGACGGCGTCGCCGAGTCCGATGTGGTCGAGTGCGGCAAGGGCGTTGGGCCAGATGCTGATTCCCGCTCCGCTCGTTGTGTCCGACCGGCTCTCGAGGACCGTGACGTCGTGACCACGTCGCTGCAGGGCGACCGCGGTCGCGAGACCCGCAATGCCTGCACCGATGACCAGGAACTGTTGCTGCGCCACCCGTCGAACGTAGCGCTTCGCTCGCGCGCGCCTACAGGTCGAACACCAGCAGCTTGCTGGTTGCCGTCGCGACCACGGCCCCGCCGGCGTCGGTGATGACGCCTTCGGCGAAGCCGACCCGCGACCCCACCTTCACGACCGCGGGAAACAACTGGCTGGCTCAGCCGAGGTCTATCCAGATAGTCAATAGCGCGGTCAAAATGGCCACGACCGCCAGCAGGATCGTGTCGGTCGCGGTTACGCCTTGCGCGTCGGACTTGCTGTTGCGTATTTCGCGGGCGATCAGAAAGGCGGGAAACGCAGCACTGATCGCAACGGTGTATGAGGCCGCTACGTACAGCCAAACGAATTTGATGCCCTGCTTGCGGGCCTCCACCACCATGAAAATTACGGCGGCAAGACCGAACAGCATGAGGTCGGAAGTGAGCGCTCGCGACGCAGGCAACATCCGGGCGTCTTTCCAGTAGGCGAGTAGAGACCCAGCGCCTTTGTCCGAATACGCCAGAGTTTGACTGAACGTCGCAATGAGCGCGGCGACGGCGATAGCGCCGTAGACGACACAGAGAAGCTTGCGCGAAGTAGGCATGGATGGGGCCTGGTTGGCTGTTGTCATGTCGGGACGGTAACCAGCGCGATCCGTGCGTCGAGCGGTTTTTACAGTCCTGGCCGTGCGGGGGTTTGGGGTGGGGGTGGGGGGTTGCCCACCCGGTCGGAGCTGGCGTGGGGGCTGAGCCGCTGTGGGGTGGTGTTCAAGGCTGTGGTGGTTGGTTGGTCGCGTGGAGGGTTTGACTCAGCGAGGTGCAGTCGAGGTACCCCGGTTAAGGAACTACGGTGGACTCACCGGTGATTGGGTCGCTGGTGCTTGGACGTATAGACCGACGGCTGGGTGGCTGCAATGGATCGACAGCTCTGTGTGACGGTTGATCGGAGCGCAGATCACGTTGTTCCAAGCGCAGATCACGTTGGTCCGAGCGCAGATCATTCGGCGCCCAGAAACCGACCATGGTAACCAAAAATTGGTCTTGTGGATCCTGAGTGATCCGCTGGCCGTTCAAGTTCCAGCTGTACGCCGATTCGATGACGAGCGGGGTTGGAAATAATAAAGATTCCATACCTAACCCGCCCTGGTACGTCTTGAGAACCTGTTCCTCGATGCCGTCGTGGTGATGGGTGAGGCGGAAATTGTTGGTGCCAGTCAGGGCATACGAGGTCAGGTGGATACTGGTGATACAAAAGGACCAATGCGTTTCGTCGTCGCCGACGGTTGCGATGCGATAGGACCCCAGCCCCCAGTTGGTGGCGGTGTATCTCCATGGGTAATCGGGCCGGTCCGGTCGGGCGTCGACGGTCCCTGATATTGGGTTACTCATTGCCAGAGGCTAAAGCTGCCGATGCGTGTGATCGAGTGAATTGACAGTCTTGCGTCCTCGGGTACCCCACCACCGGGTCACGCGGCGGCGCTAGCAGCTCACGGTCGGTTACGCGGCCATGCTACGAACGTTCGCATGACCGAAACCGCTTTTGGTGATCTCGACGACTACTTGGCGTTGCCGCGTGTGTCCGGGCTGGCGGTGTCACCGGACGGCTCGCGGGTGGTGACGACCGTCAGCGAGCCCAACGAGAAGCGCACCGAATACGTGAACGCGGTCTGGGAAGTCGACCCCGAGGGACGACAGCAGGCTCGACGGCTGACCCGCGGCGCGAAGGGTGAGTCGTCACCGGTGTTCACGTCCGGCGGCGACCTGTTGTTCGTCGCGGTGCGCCCGACCGAGGACGACGACAATCCGCCCTCGGCGTTGTGGAGTCTGCCTGCGGTGGGCGGTGAGGCCGTCGAGGTCCTCGCCCCGCCAGGCGGAATCGAACTGGTGAAGACCGCACACAGTGCCGCGACGGCCGTGGTGCGGACACCGTTTCTGCCGTCGGCGCGCGGCATCGACGACGACCGTCGGCTCCGGGAATTGCGCAAGGACAACAAGATCAACGCGATTCTGCACACCGGCTATCCGATCCGTCACTGGGACAAGGACCTGGGTCCCGGTGCGCCGCATCTGCTCCGGCTGGACCTGTCGGACGGTTCCGCGCCCGTCGACCTCACACCGGAGCCGGGTGCAGCGCTGCGAGACGCCGACTTCGACGTCAGCGCGGACGGCCGCTTCCTGGTGACGTCATGGCTGCGACCGGCGCCCGGCGCGTCACAGCATTCGGTGTTGGTGCGGGTCGACCTCGCTTCCGGTGACTGCACGGTCATCGCCGACGAGCCGGATGCCGACCTGTGGAGCCCGGCCATCTCGCCGGATGGTTCGGCGGTCGCGTTCATCCGCGAGTCGTACTCCGACGCCAGCGAGTGCTCCGCGAATCACATTGGGCTGCTTGCGGTTCGGTGAGAAGTTCGGTGGCGTAGCTGTTGCGACGGACTGGGATCGCTGGCCGGTATCGGTGACGTGGTCGGCCGACGGTGATGCCCTGATCGTGACCGCCGACGACAACGGCCGCGCTCCGGTGTTCCGTATCGGGATCCGCGACGGCGGGGTCGCGGCGCTGACTTCGGACGACTACGCCTACACCGATGTGACGACGGCGCCGGGCGGCGTCATCTACGCGTTGCGGAGCTCGTACGCTGCACCGCCGCACCCGGTGCGCATCGATCCGGATGGCACCGTGACAGCACTGCCCTGCGTCGAGCTTCCCGTGCTGCCCGGCTCGCTCGCCGAGATCACGGCGGACGCGAGCGACGGCGTGACGGTGCGGTCGTGGCTGGTGCTGCCCGAGGACTCCGACGGCACCGGGCCTGCGCCGCTGCTGCTGTGGATTCACGGCGGGCCGCTCGGCAGCTGGAATGTCTGGTCCTGGCGGTGGAATCCGTGGCTGCTGGCCGCGCGCGGCTACGCGGTGCTGCTGCCGGATCCCGCGCTGTCCACCGGGTACGGGCAGGACTTCGTTCAGCGGGGCTGGGGTTCCTGGGGCGGCGCGCCGTTCGACGACCTGATGGCGGCCACCGACGCCGCCTGCGCTCACCCGCGCATCGACGCTGAGCGCACCGCCGCGATGGGCGGCTCGTTCGGCGGTTACATGGCGAACTGGGTGGCCGGCCACACCGACCGGTTCGACGCGATTGTCACTCACGCCAGCCTGTGGGCGCTTGATCAATTCGGCTCGACCACCGATGCCTCCTATTACTGGGTGCGCGAGATGACGCGGGACATGGCGACGGCGAACTCGCCGCACCGCTTCGTGAAGCAGATCCGCACTCCGATGCTTGTCATCCACGGCGACAAGGACTATCGCGTGCCGATCGGCGAGGCGCTGCGGCTGTGGTACGAGCTGCTCACCGAGTCGGGTCTGCCTGCGGCCGACGACGGCACCAGCCCGCACCGGTTCCTTTACTTCCCGTCGGAGAACCACTGGGTGCTCAAGCCGCAACACGCCAAGCTCTGGTACCAGGTCGTCATCGCGTTCCTGGCACGTCATGTGCTCGGTGACGACGTCGAGCTGCCGGAGACGCTCGGGTAGCGTCGGTCTGCATGGCAGCGCAGCGTGAGTTCGACATCGTCCTTTACGGCGCGACGGGATTCGTCGGGAAGCTGACCGCCGGACTATCTGGCCAACGCGGGCGGCGACGCCCGTATCGCACTGGCAGGCCGATCCCAGGACAGGCTGTTGGCGGTCCGCGAGACGTTGGGGGATGAGGCGCAGTCGTGGCCACTGATTACCGCTGACGCATTGCAGCCGTCGACGCTGGACGACATGGCGGCCCGGACTCAGGTCGTGGTGACGACCGTTGGGCCGTATGCCCGCTACGGGCTGCCGGTGGTCGCGGCGTGCGCAGCGTCAGGAACCGATTACGCGGACCTCACCGGCGAATCGATGTTCATCCGCGAGAGCATCGACCTGTATCACAAGCAGGCCGTGGACACGGGCGCCCGTATCGTGCACTCCTGTGGATTCGATTCCATCCCTTCGGATCTCACTGTCTTCGCGCTCTTCCGGCGCGCAGTCCACGACGACACGGGTCAGCTCGGCGACACCAATATGGTGGTGCGATCCATTGCTGCCGGGTTCTCCGGCGGCACGGTCGCGTCAATGATGGATGTGATGCGCGCCATGTCCAGTGACGCCGAAGTGCGGCGTCTGATGGAAGACCCCTACACCCTCACCCCGGACCGCGAAGCCGAGCCTGAACTCGGCTCACAGCCTGACTCGCCGTGGCGCCGTGGCGCCCAGATCGCGCCGGAGCTGGCCGGGATCTGGACCACCGGATTCATCATGGCCCCGATCAACACTCGAATTGTCAGACGCAGCAATGCTTTACAGGACTGGGCATACGGCAGAGGGTTGCGCTACGCAGAGGCGCAGAGCCTCGGCTCCTCGATTGTGGCTCCACTAGCGTCGGCGGTGGCCGCGGGCACCGGTACAGCCGTAACGGCTTTGGGCAGCCGCTATTTCGCCAAATTGCCGGAAAAGCTCATAGAGCGCATCGCCCCGAAGCCGGGCTCCGGCCCAAGTGAACACACACGCGAACGGGGCCACTACACGATCGAGACGTACACCACCACGACAACCGGGGCGCGTTACCGGGCAACGATGTCGCAGAAGGGCGACCCTGGTTACAAGGCGACCTCGGTGCTGTTCGGCGAAAGCGCGTTGGCACTGGCGCTGGACCGCAGCAAGCTCTCAGACTTACGCGGGGTATTGACGCCCGCGGCGGCGATGGGTGATGCGCTGCTGGCTCGATTCCCCGCTGCCGGTGTGTCATTGGAGACCACCCGGCTGAATTGATCGGCAAGCGCAGAACACCTGTCAGCCAAGATCATTTGGACTAGTGTCGTGCTCGGTATGCGGTAACCAGCAATGAAGGTGGACACGACAATGGCAGGTCTCGACGAACTCTTCGCGCAGATCCCCGTAGCGGACATCGCGAGCAAAATTGGTGCGGACCAGGGCGAGGTGAGCAACGCCATCAAGACGCTGGTCCCGGCACTCGTGGGTGGACTGGCGGAGAACGTCCAGTCGAACGAAATCGACTCGAGCAAGATCGAGTCCGCCATCGCGAAGCTGGGCGGCAGCGATCTGCTCGACGGTGGGGTCAACGTCGACCAGGTCGACGAGAAGGAAGGCAATAATCTCGTCGCCTCGCTCTTCGGTGGCAACGACAGCAACGCCGTCGCGTCCGCGCTCGCCGGGTACCGGCGCCGGGGGCGGCGATCTGATCAAGAAGCTGCTGCCGATCCTCGCCCCGATCGTGCTGGCCTACATCGGCAAGCAGCTCACCAAGGGCTCCGGCTCGGCACCGGCACAACCGCAGGCGCAGGCCCAGTCGGCCGGTGGTGGCGGCCTCGGCGACATCCTCGGCGGCATCCTCGGCGGCGCAGGCGGTGGCGGCGGGAACAACCCGCTGGGCAGCATCCTGGGCAGCGTGATCGGCGGCGGCCAGGGCAACGCGATCGGCGAGATCCTCGGCGGCCTGCTGGGCGGCAAGAAGTAGGCAACCCGAAGCTGGCGCACCGCACTTCATAGAATGGCGCGGTGACCGCCAGTTCGAGGCCAGCCGCTGACGCCCTACCCAAATCCTGGGATCCGGGCGCGGTGGAGAGCGAGCTCTACCAGGGCTGGGTGGACGCCGGCTATTTCAAGGCCGATCCGGAGAGCGGCAGGCCGCCGTATTCGATTGTGCTGCCGCCGCCGAATGTGACCGGCAGCCTGCACATGGGGCATGCGCTCGACCACACGCTGATGGATGCGCTGACCCGGCGCAAGCGCATGCAGGGCTACGAGGTGCTGTGGCTACCGGGCATGGACCACGCGGGCATCGCCACCCAGTCCGTGGTGGAGAAGCAGTTGGCGGTCGACGGTAAGACGAAGGAAGACTTCGGCCGCGAGCTCTTCATCGACAAGGTCTGGGACTGGAAGCACGACTCCGGCGGAACGATCGGTGCCCAGATGCGGCGGCTCGGCGACGGCGTCGACTGGAGCCGCGACCGGTTCACCATGGACGACGGCCTGTCCCGCGCGGTCAGGACGATCTTCAAACGGCTCTACGACGCTGGGCTGATCTACCAGGCCGAGCGCCTGGTGAACTGGTCGCCGGTGCTTGAGACCGCCATCTCGGACCTCGAGGTCTCCTACTCCGACGTCGAGGGCGAGCTGGTGTCCTTCCGGTACGGGTCGCTCGACGATTCCGAACCTCACATCGTGGTGGCCACCACCCGGGTGGAGACGATGCTCGGCGACACCGCGGTCGCAGTGCATCCCGACGACGAGCGCTACCGCCACCTGGTCGGTAAGACCCTGCCGCACCCGTTCGTCGACCGTGAGCTGATCATCGTCGCCGACGAACACGTTGACCCGGAATTCGGAACTGGCGCAGTCAAAGTCACACCGGCTCACGACCCGAACGACTTCGAGATCGGGCTGCGGCACAAGCTGCCGATGCCGTCGATCATGGACACCAAGGGCAGGATCGCCGACACCGGAACGCAATTCGACGGCATGGACCGCTTCGACGCCCGGGTCGCGGTGCGTGAGGCGCTGGCCGCCGAGGGGCGCGTCGTCGAGGAGAAGCGTCCGTATCTGCACAGCGTCGGCCATTCCGAGCGCAGCGGAGAACCCATCGAACCGCGGCTGTCGCTGCAGTGGTGGGTGAAGGTCGAGTCCATGGCCAAGGCCGCCGGCGACGCGGTGCGTAACGGGGACACCGTGATTCACCCGCCAAGCCTGGAACCACGCTGGTTCGGTTGGGTCGACAACATGCACGACTGGTGCATTTCGCGCCAGCTGTGGTGGGGCCACCGCATCCCGATCTGGCACGGTCCCAACGGCGACACAGTCTGCGTCGGCCCGGACGAAACACCGCCGGACGGCTGGGAGCAGGACCCGGATGTGCTCGACACCTGGTTCTCCTCCGCGCTGTGGCCGTTCTCCACCATGGGCTGGCCCGAACACACTCCAGAGCTGGCCAAGTTCTATCCGACGAGCGTTCTCGTCACCGGCTACGACATCCTGTTCTTCTGGGTGGCCAGGATGATGATGTTCGGCATGTTCGTCTCCGGGGACTCGGCCATCACGCTCGACGGACGACGCGGGCCCCAGGTGCCGTTCGAAAATGTCTTCCTGCACGGGCTGATTCGCGACGAGTTCGGCCGCAAGATGAGCAAGTCCCGCGGCAACGGCATCGATCCACTCGACTGGGTCGAGATGTTCGGTGCCGACGCGCTTCGGTTCACGTTGGCCCGCGGCGCCAGCCCCGGCGGTGACCTGTCCATAGGCGAGGATCACGCAAGGGCCTCCCGCAACTTCGCCACCAAGTTGTTCAACGCCACCAGGTTCGCGTTGATGAACGGCGCCGCTCGTGCGCCGCTGCCCGATCCGGCCGACCTCACCGACGCCGACCGCTGGATTCTCGGTCGGGCGGAAGAGGTTCGGGCCGAAGTGGATTCGGCATTCGACAACTATGAATTCAGCCGCGCCTGCGAAGCGCTCTATCACTTCGCGTGGGATGAATTCTGCGACTGGTATGTCGAGCTTGCGAAGGTGCAACTGGCCGATGGCATCACGCACACGACGGCGGTGCTGGCCGACGTCCTGGACACACTGCTGAAGCTGCTCCACCCCGTGATGCCCTTCGTCACCGAGGCGCTGTGGAAGGTGCTCACCGGCGGCGAGTCCGTCGTCGTCGCCGAATGGCCGCAGCCGTCCGGCTTCGCCCTCGATTCGACTGCGGCACAACGCGTCACCGATATGCAGAAGCTGGTGACCGAGGTGCGCCGCTTCCGCAGCGACCAGGGGCTGGCCGATCGCCAGAAGGTGCCCGCCAGGTTGACCGACGTCGCCGCGGCCGACCTGGACTCACAGATCCCGGCGGTGACATCGCTGGCGTGGCTCACGCCCGCCTCCGACGGTTTCGCGCCGTCGGCCTCGGTGGAGGTCCGGCTGACGCGCGGCACCGTGATGGTCGAACTGGACACCTCGGGCACCGTCGACGTGGCTGCCGAACGGCGTCGGCTGGAGAAGGATCTCGCCGCCGCGGAGAAGGAACTCAAAGGCACCACCGGGAAGCTCGACAACGAGGCCTTTCTTGCGAAGGCGCCTGCCGACGTGGTCGACAAGATACGGGCGCGCCAACAGGTCGCCAGGGAGGAAGTCGACCGGATCAATACCCGGCTGACTTCGCTGAAATGACCAACCCCGTCCCAGCCCCGGACGAAATCGCCTCGCTGCTCCAGGTCGAGCATCTCCTCGACCAGCGGTGGCCGGAGACGAAGCTCGAGCCCAGCACAGACCGTATTTCCGCGTTGATGGAACTGCTCGGCTCGCCGCAGCGCGGATACCCGTCCATCCACATCGCAGGAACCAACGGCAAGACGTCGGTGGCCCGCATGGTCGATGCGCTGCTGACCGCCCTGCACCGCCGCACCGGCCGCACGATCAGCCCCCATCTTCAGTCCGCCGTCGAGCGCATCTCGATCGACAACAAGCCGATAACCCCTGCGCAATACGTCGCGACCTACCGCGAGATCGAGCCGTTCGTCGAGCTGGTCGACAAGCAGTCCGAAGCGGCCGGCGGCCCTGCGATGAGCAAATTCGAGGTCGTCACGGCAATGGCGTTCTCGGCATTCGCCGACGCACCTATCGATATCGCGGTGGTCGAGGTGGGCATGGGTGGCCGCTGGGACGCCACCAACGTCGTCGACGCACCGGTCGCCGTGATCACCCCGGTCGGTGTCGACCACACCGAGTATCTCGGCAACGAGATCGCCGAGATCGCCGGCGAGAAGGCGGGAATCATCGCCAGGCAGAGCGACGACCTGGTGCCGGTGGACACCGTTGCCGTCATCGGCAGGCAGGTGCCCGAAGCGATGGAGGTGCTGCTCGCCGAAACCGTGCGAGCCGACGCGGCCGTGGCGCGCGAGGACTCCGAATTCGCGGTCCTGGGCAGGCAGGTGGCCGTCGGTGGCCAACTGCTCGAACTACAGGGCCTCGGCGGGGTGTACTCCGACATCTTCCTGCCGCTGCACGGCGAACACCAGGCCCACAATGCCGTGATCGCATTGGCCGCCGTCGAGGCGTTCTTCGGCGCGGGGGCGCAGCGACAACTCGACATCGATGCTGTGCGGGCGGGGTTCGCCGCTGCCACCAGCCCTGGCCGCTTGGAGCGCATGCGCAGCGCCCCAACGGTTTTCATCGACGCCGCGCATAACCCCGCCGGCGCTACAGCGCTGGCTCACTCGCTGGCCGAAGAGTTCGACTTCCGGTTCCTCGTCGGCGTCGTGTCGGTGATGGCAGAGAAGGATGTCGACGGCATCCTGGCCGCCCTGGAACCGGTGTTCGATCAGGTGATCGTGACCAACAACGGTTCGCCGCGCGCGCTGGACGTCGAAAGCCTGGCCCTGCGCGCAGAGGAGCGGTTCGGTCCGGAGCGCGTGATCTCGTCGACCACACTGCCCGACGCCATCGAGACCGCGACCGCGCTCGTCGAGGAGTCCGGCTATGAGGGAGAAGGGTTTTCCGGCAGCGGCATGGTGATCACCGGGTCCGTCGTCACCGCCGGTGCGGCCCGCACGCTGTTCGGGCGGGACCCGGAATGACCGATCAGCCCGAGGGACCCGCCGCGCCTGATCCGTGGAAGAGCTTCCGCGGCGTGATGGCGGGCACCCTGATCCTGGAAGCCATCGTCGTGCTGCTCGCACTGCCGGTCGTCGTCGTGTCACAGGGCGGGCTGACGCCTTTCACCGGCACCTATCTGATCGGGCTGGCCGTCTTCCTTATTCTGCTCGCCGGCCTGCAGGGCAGGCCGTGGGCGATCTGGGTGAATGTCGCCGTCCAAGTGGTGCTGATTGCGGGGTGGGTGGTACACGGCGCGGTCGGGTTCATCGGGTTGATCTTCATGGGTGTTTGGCTGTTGATCTTGTATCTCCGCAGCGAAGTCAAGCGTCGGGAGGCCCACGGCCTGCTGCCTGGTCAACTGCCCCCAGATGAATAAATGTGGCGAACGAAAATTGAGGTGGAGAACCCAACGGCAGATGACACTCTGTGCCATCCGAATCCGCCGGGTTGCGCGCCGAAGCAGGCACCGCAGAACTGAACCGTCCTGAGCGGCGATGGTTGCCTTCGCAGGTACGCTGTCGGCCGTGACTGAGCGGACCCTTGTGTTGATCAAGCCCGACGGCGTCGAGCGGCGCCTCATTGGAGAGGTCGTCAGCCGGATCGAGGCCAAGGGCCTGACGTTTGCCGCCCTCGAGCTGCGCAGCGTCAGCGACGAGCTGGCCCGCAAGCACTACGCCGAGCACGACGGCAAACCGTTCTTCGACTCGCTGCTGGAATTCATCACCTCTGGGCCTGTCGTGGCGGCTGTCGTCGAGGGTCCCCGAGCGATTTCAGCGTTTCGGCAAATCGCCGGCGGCACCGATCCGGTGGAGAAGGCGGCGCCGGGCACAATTCGCGGTGACCTGGCACTTGTCACGCAGGACAACCTGGTGCACGGGTCGGATTCGCCGGAGTCGGCCGCCCGCGAAATCGAGCTTTGGTTCCCCGGCCGATAAGTCGGATCTCCGCCCTGGTCCGCCGACCACGGCTGATGTGGGATACTGGGTCCGGGTAGACGGCCGAACACCAGGCCCGGATACCCGAATGAAGACTTTGACGAGCGCGACCACCGCTCACCCGTGGTGTGGCGCCGACCGTCCCAGCCATCATTCAGCCAGGCACCGGGAGGGTTCCCAGCGAACCGCTCGGAGCGAGACCATAACAAGCTCGGGCGCTACAACCCGGGCCCATAGCGGAAGCCCTCGCGTGGCCGCGTCGACACGACGCGCCCGGGGGCTTGAGGAGAATACGTGGCCGACGATGCCCCTACTGAAGACCTATCGGAAGAGACTCGGCAGCCCGAGGCGCAGCCTGACGCGCTGACGGTGCTCGCGGAGGATTCGACCGAATCCGCCGACGGTGATCAACCACAAGCCGAGGCTGTGGGCGATGCTGAACCGGAGTCCCGGCTGATCCTCGAGACCACCGAGGAACGCGCCGAGTACATGCCTCTGTTCGTGGCGCCACAGCCAGTCGAACGCGAACCCGATATCGATTCCGATGACGACTACGACGACTCCGCCGACGGCGGTCCGGAGTCCGACGAAGAGCAGGCCGAGCGGCCCAACCGTCGCCGCCGTCGGGGCCGGCGAGGGCGGGGCCGGGGTCGCGGCGAGCAGAACGGTGACGACGGGTCTGATGACTCCGACGACTCCGACGGCCAGGCCGAGGACTCCGATGATTCGGACGACGACGGTGGAGACGACGATACGAATGGCGCCGACGGTGCCACCCGTCGCCGTCGCCGCCGTCGGCGCCGCAAGTCCGGCGCGGGGGACGACTCCGACGCGTCGCCCGACGATCCGCCCAACACCGTTGTGCACGAGCGTGCGGGACGCGCCGAACGCGCCGACAAGGACAGCGGCGAGATTCAGGGCATCGCCGGATCGACGCGGCTGGAAGCGAAGCGTCAGCGGCGCCGCGACGGTCGCGATGCCGGGCGACGACGTCCGCCGATCCTGAGCGAGGCCGAATTCCTGGCGCGTCGCGAGGCGGTCGAGCGGGTCATGGTGGTGCGCGACAAGGTTCGCACCGAGCCGCCGCACGAGGGCGCCCGGTACACGCAGATGGCGGTGCTGGAGGACGGCGTCGTCGTCGAACACTTCGTCACATCGGCGGCTTCGGCGTCTCTGGTCGGAAACATCTATCTCGGCATCGTGCAGAACGTGCTGCCATCGATGGAGGCCGCGTTCGTCGACATCGGTCGCGGCCGCAACGGCGTGCTGTATGCGGGCGAAGTGAACTGGGAGGCAGCGGGTCTCGGGGGGGCTGCCCGCAAGATCGAGCAGGCGCTGAAACCCGGCGACTATGTCGTGGTCCAGGTCAGCAAGGACCCGGTCGGGCACAAGGGCGCCCGATTGACCACACAGGTTTCGCTCGCCGGCCGCTACCTGGTTTATGTGCCGGGTGCTTCGTCGACCGGTATCAGCCGCAAGCTGCCCGACACCGAGCGTCAGCGGCTCAAAGAGATACTGCGCGAAGTGGTTCCGTCGGACGCGGGTGTGATCATCCGCACCGCGTCTGAGGGCGTGAAGGAAGAAGACATCCGCACCGACGTGAGTCGGTTGCAGGAGCGTTGGACGCAGATCGAGTCGAAGGCGACCGAGACGAAGAAGAAGGCCGCCGGTGCTGCAATCGCACTCTACGAAGAGCCCGACGTATTGGTGAAGGTCATTCGTGACCTGTTCAACGAGGACTTCTCCGGCCTGATCGTGTCCGGTGATGAGGCCTGGACCACCATCAATGACTACGTCAGTTCCGTTGCGCCTGACCTTGTTCCGCGGTTGACGAAATATGATCCGCCCGGCGGTGAGGGCCCCGACGTGTTTGCCGTTCACCGCATCGACGAGCAGCTGACCAAGGCGATGGACCGGAAGGTGTGGCTGCCGTCGGGCGGCACACTGGTGATCGACCGCACCGAGGCGATGACCGTGGTCGACGTCAACACCGGCAAGTTCACCGGCTCAGGCGGCAACCTGGAGCAGACCGTCACCCGCAACAACCTGGAAGCCGCCGAGGAGATCGTGCGCCAGCTGCGGCTGCGCGATATCGGCGGCATCATCGTCGTCGACTTCATCGACATGGTGCTGGAGTCCAACCGCGACCTGGTGCTGCGCAGGCTGACTGAGGCGCTGGCCCGCGACCGCACCCGCCATCAGGTGTCCGAGGTGACGTCGCTTGGCCTGGTGCAGTTGACGCGAAAGAAGTTGGGCACCGGTCTGATCGAGGCATTCTCCACGCCGTGTCCACACTGCGCGGGCCGGGGCATCCTGCTGCACGCCGACCCCGTCGACTCGGCGCCTGCGAGCGGCCGCAAGTCCGAGTCCGGTCGTCGCGGTAAACGTTCCAAGAAGGGTGGCCGCGCCGAAGACGTCGCCGTCGCGAAGGTGCCTGTGCATCCCGCGGGTGAGCATCCGATGTTCAAGGCGATGGCCGCCGCCAACGGGAAACACGAAGACGACGAGCATGACGAGGGCGAGAGCGGCGAGGCCGTAAAGGACGACGACACGAGGGTCGCTGAAGAGGTCGCCGAGGTGGACACCGAGACGATCAAGGAAGCGGTCGTCGACGCGGCCGACGAGGAGCTCGAAGACGACGACCTGGACGACGAGGACTCCGATGATGAGGACTCCGATGATGAGGACTCGGACGACGACGAGATCGACCTGGATGAGGATGACGAAGAAGACGACCTCGACGACGACATCGAGGTGATCGATTCGGACGACGACGAGGACGACGACGAGGACGACGAGGACGACGACGACGACGAGGACGACGAGGACGACGACGATGACTCCGATGACGAGGACGAATCCGAAGCACCCGCGGCGTCCGTCGCGGGTGGACGTCAACGCCGCCGTGCCGCCGCACGACCTGCCGGTCCGCCGATCCACGATGACTGACCCATCGTGACCTGCGGTGATTTGACCCTGAAGGCGCGTCTCACGTACCCTTGACCAGTTGTCTTTCGGCTGATGCCGATGACAGCGGGCCCACCGCGGCTCCGCACCCAGACCCGCTCGCGCACCCACGGGTAGCGCGACGCCCAGAGAAGCAGAGGAACGATGGCGACGTACGCAATCGTCAAGACCGGCGGCAAGCAGTACAAGGTCGCCGTTGGAGACGTGGTCAAGGTCGAGAAGCTCGACTCCGAGCCCGGCGCCGAGGTCTCGCTGCCCGTCGCCCTTGTCGTCGACGGCGCGAACGTCACCAGTGCCGCCAAGGACTTGGAGAAAGTGGCCGTCACCGGTGAGGTGCTCGAGCACACCAAGGGCCCCAAGATCCGCATCCACAAGTTCAAGAACAAGACCGGCTATCACAAGCGGCAGGGTCACCGTCAGCAGCTGACGGTCCTCAAGGTCACCGGCATCAAGTGATGAGCCTTCAGGCGAAGAACCAAGCATCAGGCGGGAGTCAATAAATGGCACACAAGAAGGGCGCTTCCAGCTCGCGCAACGGTCGCGACTCCAACTCCCAGCGGCTCGGGGTCAAGCGGTTCGGCGGCCAGGTCGTCAAGGCCGGCGAGATCATCGTCCGCCAGCGCGGCACCCACTTCCACCCCGGCGTGAACGTCGGCCGTGGCGGCGACGACACGCTGTTCGCCAAGGCTGCCGGCGCAGTCGAGTTCGGCATCAAGCGCGGACGCAAGACGGTCAACATCGTGGAGCCGTCGGCCTCGGAGGCCTAGCACTCGCTCTTCCAACGTCGAGATCGACGTTTTGCAGCTGGGCTCTCGCACTTGATCTGCAAAACGTAGATTTCGACATGGAAAGGAAGTCCGATGCCCCGGTTCGTCGACCGCGTCGTGATCCACGCGCGGGCGGGAAACGGGGGTAACGGCTGCGCGTCGGTCCATCGCGAGAAATTCAAACCCCTCGGCGGTCCCGACGGCGGCAACGGCGGGCGCGGCGGCAGCATCGTGCTGGTCGTCGACCCGCAGGTGCACACCCTGCTCGATTTCCACTTCCACCCGCACGTCGACGCGCCATCGGGTAAGCAGGGCGCGGGTAACAACCGGGACGGCGCCGCGGGCGACGATCTGGAACTGAAGGTGCCCGACGGCACGGTCGTGCTCGACGAGAACGGCAGGCTGTTGGCCGACCTGGTCGGCGCAGGCACCCGGTTCGAGGCTGCCGCAGGTGGACGCGGGGGACTCGGCAACGCCGCACTTGCGTCACGGGCTCGCAAGGCGCCAGGCTTCGCATTGCTCGGCGAAAAAGGCCAGGCCCGCGACTTCACGCTGGAGCTCAAGACCGTCGCAGATGTGGGGCTCATCGGCTTCCCGTCGGCGGGCAAGTCGTCTCTGGTGTCGGCCATCTCGGCGGCCAAGCCGAAGATTGCCGACTATCCGTTCACCACGTTGGCGCCGAACCTGGGCGTCGTGTCGGCGGGGGATCACACCTTCACCGTCGCCGACGTGCCCGGGTTGATTCCCGGCGCATCCGAAGGCCGCGGTCTCGGGCTGGACTTCCTGCGACACATCGAGCGGTGCGCCGTGCTGGTGCATGTGGTCGACTGCGCCACCCTCGAGCCCGGCCGTGACCCGATCTCGGACATCGACGCGCTGGAAGCCGAGCTGGCCGCGTACACGCCGACCCTGCAGGGCGATTCGACGTTGGGCGATCTGGCCGAGCGCCCGCGGGCCGTGGTGCTCAACAAGATCGACGTGCCCGAAGCCCGCGAGCTTGCCGACTTCGTTCGCGAAGAGATCGAGCGACGCTACGGCTGGCCGGTGTTCGAGGTCTCCACCGTCAGTCGGGAAGGGTTGCGGCCGTTGACATTCGCGCTGTGGGATCTGGTATCGGCGTATCAGGCCGCACAGCCCGAGGTCGTGCCGAGGCGCCCGGTGATCCGGCCGATACCTGTGGACGACAGCGGATTCACCGTCGACTCGGACGGTGAAGGCGGCTTCGTGGTACACGGCCCGCGACCCGAACGCTGGGTCGCTCAAACCGATTTCACCAACGACGAGGCCGTCGGCTACCTCGGCGACCGACTGGCCCGCCTCGGCGTTGAAGACGAGTTGTTACGACTGGGCGCTCGACCCGGCTGCGCTGTCACCATCGGCGAGATGACCTTCGACTGGGAGCCCCAGACACCCGCCGGTATCGACGTGCCGATGTCAGGCCGCGGCACCGACGCCCGGCTGGAACAAACCGACCGAGTGCGCGCCGACGAACGCAAACGTGCCCGCAAGCAGCGCCGGGAGAAGCGGTCGTGAGCGTTCACCGGGAAGTCGTCCGCACCGCGCGAAGCGTCGTCGTCAAGATCGGCACCACCGCCCTGACGACACCGTCGGGGGTGTTCGATGCGGACCGGCTGGCCACGCTGGCCGACGCCATCGAGGCGCGGATGAAGGCCGGCTCCGACGTCGTGATCGTCTCGTCGGGCGCCATCGCCGCGGGCATAGAACCCCTCCGGCTGACCAAACGGCCGGGCGACCTGGCCACCAAACAGGCCGCCGCCAGCGTCGGGCAGGTCGCCCTGATCAACGCATGGAGCGCGGCGTTCGCCCGCTACCACCGCACCGTCGGGCAGGTGCTGCTCACCGCGCACGACATCTCGATGCGTGTGCAGCACACCAACGCCCAGCGCACGCTCGACCGGTTGCGCGCACTGCATGCGGTCGCGATCGTCAACGAAAACGACACCGTCGCCACCAATGAGATCCGGTTCGGCGACAACGACCGGCTCTCGGCGCTGGTGGCACATCTGGTCGGTGCCGACGCCCTGGTGCTGCTGTCGGACATCGACGGCCTGTACGAGGGCGATCCCCGTAAGGCGCCCAAAGACAAGCCGGCCCGATTCATTCCTGAGGTGGACGGGCCTGCCGACCTCGACGGTGTGGTGGCCGGCGGGGGCAGCCACCTGGGCACCGGCGGGATGGCATCCAAGCTGTCCGCGGCCCTGCTGGCGTCCGATGCGGGCGTGCCGGTTCTGTTGGCCGCGGCGTCCGATGCCGCCACGGCGCTCGTCGACGCGTCGGTCGGCACCGTCTTCGCGCCGCGGCGCGAACGCATGTCGGCACGCCGGTTCTGGGTGCGCTATGCCGCCGAATCAGCAGGCGTGCTGACCCTCGACGACGGCGCGGTGCGGGCGGTGGTGAAGCAGCGACGCTCGCTGCTGCCCGCAGGCATCACCGCGGTGGCGGGCCGCTTCCACGGGGGGGATGTGGTCGACCTGCGTGCGCCCGACGAGACCATGGTGGCGCGTGGTGTTGTCGCCTACGACGCGGCGGAGCTTGCGACGATGCTCGGCCGGTCGACGTCGGATCTACCCGCCGAGATGCGCCGCCCCGCAGTGCACGCCGACGATCTCGTCGCCGTCTAGTAGCGGTTTGGGCGTGATTTCCTTCGCTGAGCGACTTCGGTGAGCGACAGCTATCACGCCGACATCGCGACGGGCAGCTCGTCGGCGAGCAGCGCCAACATTGGGGAGCAGCCTGCATCGATCGTCACGGTCGCCAACTCGTCGCCGCGGGTGCGGCCGCGGTTGACGATCGCGATCGGAATTCCGAGGCTGGCGGCGTGGCGGACGAACCGGAATCCGGAGAACACCGTCAACGACGAGCCGGCCACCAGCAGGGCGTCGGCCTGCTCGACCAACACATACGCCTGCGCCACACGATCTTTCGGCACGCTCTCGCCGAAGTAGACGATGTTGGGCTTGAGCATGCCCGCGCAGGCCGAGCAGTCGATGATCGCGAACGCGGAGGTGTCGCCGATGACGGCGTCGGCGTCAGGGGCCACCGCAATGCCGCCGACGGCCTCGGCTCGTTCGATGAAGCCGGGGTTGGCCGCGTCAAGCAGCTCTGCGAGCTCGGCCCGGGTCGTCGTGTGGCCGCAGTCCAGGCAGATCACCTCGGCGTAGGTGCCGTGCAGGTCGACGACGTTGCGACTGCCTGCCTTGGTGTGCAGCAGATCGACGTTCTGGGTGATCACGCCGGACACCACGCCTGCGTGCTCGAGTGTGGCCAGTGCGCGATGACCGGCATTCGGCATCGTCTCATCCATGTGTCGCCAGCCGACGTGGTTGCGGGCCCAGTAGCGCCGCCGAAACACGGGGTCGGAGGTGAACTGGCGGATCGTCATCGGATTGCTCGGTGGAGAGTCCGGTCCGCGATAGTCCGGAATGCCCGAGTCGGTGGACATCCCCGCGCCGGTAAGTACGGCGACCCGGCGTCCCTGCAGAAGGGCGACGAGTTCGGGGGCTTCCACCCCTTCGAGGGTAGGCGATCAGGCTCCGTCGTCGGATGGGTGCCGGTCCTCGTCTTCGGACTGGTCGACCGCCGAGTCCGTGTCGTCATCGACCTCGTCATCGGCGTCGTCATCGACCTCGTCGACTTCGTCGGACTCGTCCTCGTCGTCGTAGTCGTCGTCCTCATCGAGGGGAGCGATCTCGAACACCTCGACCTGCTTCTCCGTCGGCGCGGTGTCCGAAAGCCGGATCGAAACAGTGAGGATGCCTCTGTCGTAGGTGGCGCTGATGTCGTCCTCGTCGGCACCAGCGGGCAGTGACACCGTCCGGCTGAACGATCCGTATGAGAACTCCGAGATTCCGTTCGACTCGGTGGTCCTGGTGCGCACGGCTTTGATCGTCAGCCGGCCCTTGTGGACGGTGACCTCGATATCCTCGGTCGGCTCGACTCCCGGCAGCTCGGCCCGCACCTCATAGATGCCTTCCTTGCTCTCGTCCTCGAGCCGGATCGCACTGTTGTCGAAGAACGGGCGAAGACCGGCGAACGCGGGCAAGCCGTTGAAGAGCTCAGAAAGCTCGGGCAGCAAGGGCCGCGACTGACGTTGAACGGCAAGCTTATTCACGTTTCCTCCATGGTCCGTCGGGTCGTCGCTTCACCATGCGCGACGGAGGGAAAATCCCCGAATCGGGCACGGTGCGCGGGGGCGAACTGCAGGCCAACACAAGACCGCAAGGCCCCCTTGATAACCCCGTGACCAGTTCTTGACACTTCACGGGCGACAATGGAGGGTGATGGACTTCTATTCCGCGTATGGCCAGGGCTTTGTCCGCGTGGCCGCCTGCACCCTGCACACCGCTATCGGTGAGCCGGCGACCAACGCGGAATCCGTGCTGGCAGTGGCTCGCGACTGCCATGACGAGGGCGTCGGCCTGGCGGTCTTTCCCGAGCTGACGCTGTCGGGTTATTCGATCGAGGACATCCTCATGCAGGATGCACTGTTGGACGCGGTCGAAGACGCACTTCTCGATATCGCCGCAGCGTCGGCAGACCTGCTGCCGGTGTTGGTGGTCGGCGCGCCCCTGCGTTACCAGCACCGCATCTACAACACCGCCGTGGTGATTCACCGCGGACATGTGCTGGGCGTTGCCCCCAAGTCGTATCTGCCGACGTATCGCGAGTTCTACGAGCGCCGTCAGATGGCTGCCGGTGACAATGTGCGCGGCGTCATCCGGATGGGACGGGGGAGCGCGGTCGCGGAGGTGCCGTTCGGCCCCGATCTGTTGTTCGCCGCGACCGATCTGCCCGGCTTCGTCCTGCATGTCGAGATCTGCGAGGACATGTTCGTGCCGATACCGCCGAGCGCGTCGGCGGCGCTCGCCGGTGCGACGGTGATCGCGAACCTCTCCGGCAGCCCGATCACGATCGGCCGCGCCGACGACCGCGCCTTGCTGGCGCGCTCCGCCTCGTCACGTTGCCTTGCCGCGTACGTCTACGCAGCGGCGGGTGAAGGCGAGTCGACGACCGACCTCGCCTGGGACGGGCAGACCATGGTGTGGGAGAACGGCGTCTGCCTGGCTCAGTCGGAGCGGTTCCCGCGAGGCGCGCGGCGGTCGGTCGCCGATGTCGACACCGAGCTGTTGCGCTCGGAACGGCTCAGGATGGGCACGTTTGACGACAACCGGGTACACCACGACATCGCCGTGGAGTCGTTCCGGCGCATCGAGTTCGAACTCGACCCGCCTGCTGGGGATATCGGACTGAAGCGAGAGATCGAGCGCTTTCCGTTCGTGCCGTCGGATCCGTCCCGGTTGGAACGGGATTGCTATGAGGCCTACAACATCCAGGTTGCGGGGCTGGAACAACGGCTGCGGGCGCTGAGCTACCCGAAGGTCGTGATCGGTGTCTCCGGCGGTCTGGACTCCACCCACGCGCTGATCGTCGCCGCCCGCGCGATGGATCGGGAGAACCGGCCGCGCAGCGACATTCTCGCGTTCACGCTGCCGGGGTTCGCGACCGGCGAGCGCACCAAGAGCAATGCGGTCCGGCTCGGCAAAACGCTGGGAGTCACGTTCGAGGAGCTCGACATCAAGGCGACCGCCGAGCTGATGTTGACGGAGATGGGCCACCCGTTCTCGCGTGGCGAGAAGGTCTACGACGTCACCTTCGAGAATGTGCAGGCCGGGTTGCGCACCGACTACCTGTTCCGCATCGCCAACCAGCGCGGCGGAATCGTCCTCGGCACAGGCGATCTCTCCGAGTTGGCGCTGGGCTGGTCGACCTACGGCGTCGGCGACCAGATGTCGCACTACAACGTGAACGGCGGTGTTCCCAAGACGTTGATTCAGCACCTGATCCGCTGGGTGGTCGCGTCCAACCAGTTCGACGACCAAGTCAATGAGGTGCTGACGTCGGTGCTGGACACCGAGATCAGCCCGGAGCTCGTGCCGCAGGGCGACGACGAGGAGATCCAGAGCAGCGAGGCCAAGGTCGGACCGTATGCGCTGCAAGATTTCTCGTTGTTTCATGTGCTGCGGTACGGCTTCCGCCCGTCGAAGGTGGCTTTCCTCGCCTGGCACGCTTGGCACGACCAGGAGCTCGGTGACTGGCCCACCGGATACCCGGCGGGCAAGCGGCCCGAGTACTCGCTGAAGGAGATTCGGCACTGGCTGCAGGTTTTCGTGCAGCGGTACTACTCGTTCGCCCAATTCAAGAGATCGGCAATGCCGAACGGCCCCAAGGTGTCACACGGCGGGTCCTTGTCCCCGCGCGGTGATTGGCGTGCGCCGTCGGACATGTCGGCCAAGACATGGCTGGACGAGATTGAGCGCGAGATCCCCGAGGACTGACCCGCCCTAGCGCATCAGGCTTCAGCCTGGTGTGCACTGAGATCGCGTTGTGGGCCGATTTTCGCTGATTCTGCAATCTCACCGCACACTACGACCGCATTCCTATCGAGTCCCTAGAGTCTGCCGTCCTTCCGCAGATCGGGGTGCACCCATTCCGGGGATCGCCGCTCCTTGAACGCCCGGAAACCCTCGAGCGCTTCGGGCGACGAGTAGCTCGCCTGCATGCCGATGCGGTCGAACAGTCCAAGGTAGTTGTCCAGGCTGGACTTGATCGTGCTCCTCGCGGCGGGAGCTGACCGACAGCACTGGCCGAGCACCTCTCGCGCGGTATCGAGCAACTCGTCATGAGGAACCACCCGGGCGACCATGCCCCACTCCTGCGCCTCGGCTGCGCTGAGCGTGCGGCCGGTGAACATCAGGTCGCGGGTGCGGACCGGCCCGATCAGCCGGGCCAGCATCTGGCTGTAGTACGTATCGGCGATGCCGCGCAGCAGTTCGGGCACGCGGAATGTCGCGCGGTCACTCACTACGGTCATGTCGCTGCACAGTGCGATCTGCAGGCCGCCGCCCTGGCAGAGCCCGTTGACCGCGGACACGACCGGTTTGACGGACTGGCGCAGCGTTTCGAACGGCGTGACGTCCATGCCCAGAGCGGATCCAAACGTCAGCCAGTTGTCGCTGCCGTCGCCGCCGCCCATGTCGCCGCCGGGCGCGAAGACGTCGCCGGTGCCGGTGATCAGCAGGCCCGCGAGGTCGGGGTCGGCATCGACGTGCCGGACCGCATACCGGATGCCGAAGTACATCGCAGGCGTCATCGCATTGCGGGCCGCGGGCCGGTCCAGTGTGCACACACCAAACGGCCCCTCGCGGGTGAAGCGGAGGTACGGCGTGCCGAGCCAGTCGCCGTCGGGCGGTCGCGGCGTGGCGGTCGTCGTCATAGTTGCCTCTCTCCAGCATTCCGATTCGTCACAGCGTCGTCGATGGCCTCGGCATACGGGGCGCAGTCACCGGCCCCGGGCACCAGCGTCGACAGGGCACCCGCCGCACATGCCCGAAGCAACGCATCCTCGTGGCCGGCCAGCCAGCCTGCGGCCAGCACACCGGCGAAGACATCGCCCGCTCCGGTCGTGTCCACCGCTCCGACCGCGGGAGCGGGCACGTCGAACCGCTCGTCCTCGCTGAGATAGCTGGCACCCCGCGACCCGCGGGTGATCACCAGATGCGGGACAGGCCAATGCCATTCGCGCGCCTCGGCCTCATTGACTACGACGACGTCGGCCAGCTCCGACAACGCGAGCAGTTCGTGGGGTCTCGCCCCGGCGGGAGACGCGTTGACCATGACGACCGACCCCGCGGCCCGCGCGGTCCGAGCGGCCGCGACGGCGGTGGAGATCGGTATCTCCAACTGCATCAGCACGACGTCGCTCTCGGCGATCACGGCCCGCACTTCTGCGCCGTCAACCCGCAGATGTGCATTCGCGCCAGGGGCGACGACGATGCTGTTCTCCGCCGCGGCGTCGACGAGGATCGCCGCCGAGCCGCTCGGCCCTGCAACGGTGACCACACCGTCCAGCCCGACTTCGTTGTCGCGCAGATGCGTGCGCAGTTGTTCTGCGGCGGAGTCGCTACCGAGTGCGGCGACGAGTTGCACGGAGGCCCCGGCCCGCGCTGCCGCCACCGCCTGATTGCCGCCCTTGCCGCCGGGAGCGGACGACAGCGACGAAGCGAGAACCGTCTGGCCGGGCCGCGGCAGGACGTCGACGGTAAACGTGAGGTCGGCGTTGACACTGCCCACTACGCAGACCCGCGCCGCCATGCTGTTCACGCTAGTCCACCGTGAGCTGGCTGACACTCGTCTCGGCCCGCAGACAGGTCCGATACGCTGGGTTAATGAGTGTGCAGGCACCCTCGCATGTCGACTTGCGTCAGCAGGTCCACGACGCCGCCCGCAGGGCCCGCGTAGCGGCCCGCGAGCTGGCGACGATGACCACCGCGGCCAAGAACTCCGCGCTCCACGCCGCCGCCGACAATGTGCTTCGCGAGGCCGCCAACGTGCTCGAGGCCAACAAAGAGGATCTGGCCGCCGCCAAGGCCGCGGGCACACCTGAGGCGATGCTCGACCGGCTGGCACTCAACCCGCAGCGGATCGACGGTATCGCCGCCGGACTGCGACAAGTCGCCGGGCTACCCGACCCGATCGGCGAGGTATTGCGCGGGCAGACGCTGCCCAACGGGCTGCAGCTGCGTCAGCAGCGGGTCCCGATCGGCGTGATCGGAATGGTCTACGAGGGCAGGCCGAATGTGACGGTCGATGCGTTCGGTTTGACGCTGAAGGCCGGCAGCGCGGTGCTGCTGCGCGGTAGCTCGTCGGCGGCGCGGTCGAATCAGGCCCTCGTCACCGCGCTGCGCGACGCGCTGGCGATCGAGAACCGCAATCCCGACGCCGTTCAGCTGTTGCCCAGCGAGGACCGTGCCAGCGTCACACACCTGATCCAGGCCCGCGGCCTCGTCGACGTCGTGATCCCACGAGGGGGAGCGGGCCTGATCGAGGCGGTGGTCCGCGACGCGCAGGTGCCCACCATCGAGACCGGGGTGGGCAATTGCCATGTCTACGTTCATGAATCGGCCGACCTCGACATGGCCGAACGCATCCTGCTCAACGCCAAGACGCGGCGGCCCAGCGTCTGCAACGCGGCCGAGTCGGTGCTGGTCGACAAGTCGATCGCGGACGCGGCGGTGCCGCGGCTGACCAAGGCGCTTCAGGACGCGGGCGTGACGGTGCACTCCGATCCCTCCGAGGAGGAGCTGCGCGCCGAGTTCTTGTCGATGGACATCGCGTTGGCGGTGGTGGACGGCGTCGACGCCGCGATCGCCCACGTCAACGAATACGGCAGTGGCCACACCGAGGCCATCGTCGCAACGAATCTTGCTGTTGCACAACGGTTCACCGAGCAGGTGGACGCTGCGGCGGTGATGGTGAACGCATCGACGGCGTTCACCGACGGCGAGCAGTTCGGTTTCGGCGCCGAGATCGGAATCTCCACCCAGAAGCTGCACGCCCGCGGACCGATGGGTCTGCCCGAATTGACCTCGACCAAGTGGATTGTGTGGGGAGACGGCCACACCCGCCCGGCCTAACAGGAGTAACTACGTGAGCGTCCCCGCACGCCCGGCACCGCTGTTCGCCGACATCGACGATGTCGCACGACGGCTGTCCGAAACCGGATACCTGCCCGATACCGCAACGGCCACCGCGGTCTTCCTCGCCGACCGGCTGGGCAAGCCGTTGTTGGTCGAGGGTCCCGCAGGCGTCGGCAAGACCGAGTTGGCCCGTGCGGTGGCCCAGGCCACGGGTTCAGGGCTGGTGCGGCTGCAGTGCTACGAGGGCGTTGACGAGGCCCGTGCGCTCTACGAGTGGAACCACGCCAAGCAGATCCTGCGCATCCAGGCGGGGCACGGCGACTGGGATCAGACGAAAACCGATGTGTTCTCCGAGGAGTTCCTGCTGTCACGTCCGCTGCTGACGGCGATCCGGCAGACCGAACCCACGGTTCTGCTCATCGATGAGACTGATAAGGCCGACATCGAGATCGAGGGCATGTTGCTCGAGGTGCTGTCCGACTTCGCGGTCACCGTGCCGGAGCTCGGCACGATCACGGCCGAACGTGCACCGTTCGTGCTGCTGACGTCGAACGCCACCCGCGAGCTGTCCGAGGCGCTCAAGCGCCGGTGTCTATTCCTGCACATCGACTTCCCCGATCCTGATCTGGAGCGCCGGATCCTGCTGTCGCGGGTGCCCGAGCTGCCGGAGCACCTGGCCGAGGAACTCGTGAAAATCATCGGCGTACTGCGCGGCATGCAACTCAAGAAGCTGCCGTCAGTGGCCGAGACGATCGACTGGGGGCGCACGGTTTTGGCGCTGGGTCTGGACACCATCGACGACGAGTTGATCGCCGCCACCCTCGGCGTCGTGCTCAAGCATCAATCCGACCAGATCAAGGCGGCCGGGGAGCTGAGGCTCAACTAATGGCCGTCCGCCGCACCCGCCAGCCGCAACCGTTGGCCCCGCATGGAATTCCGGGCCACCTGGTGGAGTTCGTCGAAGCCCTGCGCGGACAGGGAATTTCGGTGGGCCCGTCGGAGACGGTGGATGCCGGCCGGGTGATGGGCGTGCTGGGCCTCGGCGACCGCGAGGCGCTGCGCGAGGGCATCGCCTGTGCGGTGTTGCGCAGGCCCGATCACCGCGACACCTACGACGCGATGTTCGACCTGTACTTCCCGGCGGCGCTGGGCTCCAAGACGGTTCTCGACGACGAGGGCGACGGCGACGACCAAGGCCTGCCGCCCGATGACGTCGAAGCGATGCGGCAGGCGCTGCTCGACCTTCTGGCCGACAACGAAGAGCTGGCCAACATGGACGAGCGGATGGCGACGATGATCGCCCAGATCGTCGAGGCCTACGGCCGCTACAACTCCAGCCGGGGTCCTTCGTATTCGTCGTATCAGGCACTCAAGGCCATGAGCCTTGACGATCTGGAAGGCCGGTTGTTGGCAGGCCTGCTCGCGCCGTACGGCGATGAGCCGACGCCGACACAGGAACAGATCGCCAAGGCACTTGCGGCCCAACGGATCGCGCAGCTGCGCAAGATGGTCGAAGCCGAGACGAAACGGCGCACCGCCGAACAGCTCGGCCGCGACCACGTGCAGATGTATGGCGTCCCGCAGCTCGCCGAGAATGTCGAGTTCCTTCGTGCGTCCGGCGAGCAGCTGCGCCAGATGCGACGGGTGGTGGCGCCGCTGGCCCGCACGCTGGCGACCCGGCTGGCCGCCCGGCGGCGGCGGTCGCGTGCCGGCGAGATCGACCTGCGCAAGACGCTGCGCAAGTCCATGTCGACGGGCGGTGTGCCGATCGACGTGGTGCTGAAGAAGCCGCATCCGGCGCGTCCGGAGCTGGTGGTGCTGTGCGATGTGTCCGGTTCGGTCGCGGGCTTCAGCCACTTCACCCTGTTGCTGGTGCATGCGCTGCGGCAGCAGTTCTCCCGCGTTCGCGTGTTCGCCTTCATCGACACCACCGACGAGGTCACCGAGTTGTTCGGCCCCGACGCGGATCTCGCCGTCGCCGTGCAGCGCATCACGCGTGAGGCGGGCGTGTACACCCGCGACGGTCACTCCGACTACGGGCATGCGTTCGCGTCGTTTCTGAACAGCTTCCCGAATGTGTTGTCGCCGCGCAGTTCCCTGTTGGTGCTCGGCGACGGGCGCAACAACTACCGCAACCCGGAAACGGATCTGCTGGAGCACATGGTCAACGCCAGCAGGCACGCGCACTGGCTGAATCCGGAGCCGAGGCATCTGTGGGGCAGCGGCGACTCCGCGGTGCCGCGCTACGAGGAAGTCATCACGATGCACGAATGTCGGTCAGCCAAACAGCTGGCGTCCGTCATCGATGCCCTCCTGCCGGTTTAGTTCGTCGCGAAACGGAATTCCAGCAGCGAAAGTGCGGGAGAGACCTGCCGGAATGCAGTTTCGCGGGTCCCGAGTCAGGCGAAGGAGACGGTGACGTCGCCGCCTGCGGGATCGGCGCCCGCCACCAACGACCACGGCGCCCGGTACACCCGTCCCGGCGCGGCGGGCCACGGCGTGCGTTTCGTCGTGAGCGTCCTGCCGTCCTGCACCGCCCGTAGCTTGGGCAGCCTTCGGTACTCGTCGACCCAGAGCAACAAGTCACCCCTGGCAGCGGCACCACCCTCGGGTGCGACAAGCTGCGGGGCAACCCATCGCAGCGGGCCGTCAGTGCGGATGCGGACGGCCTTGGGTGGCTCGTCGCGATGCTGCAGCCAATTGCTCACCGCGGTCGCCACATGGCGGCCGTCCAGCGCCGCGCCGTCGGCCGTGTCGACGGGGTGCAACAGGTTGCCTACCGCGAAAACGCCCGGACTGCTGGTGCGCAGGCCGGCATCGACGACCGGTCCGCGGGTGGCGGGGTCCATCGCGAGGCCGCCGGTGCGGGCGAGCTCGTGGTCGGGAATCCAGTCGCCGGTGAACACGACGGTGTCGCACTCGACGATGGTGCGTCGTCCACTGTCGATGTTCTCCACGACCGCACTGTGAACCCGGTCCTTGCCGTGGATGCCGACGATCCGGCTGCGGGTGAACACTGGCCCGCCCAACAGAAACCGGCCGGGTAGCCGAAACGCTGCATAAGCCTCCGACCGCGGGTACTGGCTGACCATTCCGACGGTGGCACAACCGGATTCGCGCAGTGTCAACACCGCTGACCAGCTCACGAGTTCAGCGCCGACGATCAGCGCTCGTGTGCCGACGTTTGCGTGGTGAAGATGTACCAGGTTCTGCAGCTGCCCTGTGGTGTACACCCCGTCGGGCCGGTCGCCCGGAACCAGCCGTGCGGGCCGGGGCCGCTCCCGAGCCCCTGTGGCCAGCACCACTGCGTCGGCTGTCACGGTTCGGATTCCGCGCGGTGACGTGATTCGCAGCATCCTCTCGCCTGCCCATTCGGTCACCATCGCCTCGGTCTCCAACACCGCGCCGGCATGCTGCGCCATCGAGGTGAGCCGGCGCGCGTAGGCGGGGCCGGATATGAAGCGCTTGAGATCACGCATGCCGTAGCCGGGATGGTCGCTATGGCGGGGGATTCCGCCGGTCTCGGATTCGCGTTCGATGACGAGGACGTCGCCGTCGACCTTCGGCGCCAGCTTGGCGGCGGCGGTCAGTCCCGACGGTCCACCGCCGACGATCGCGACGGCGACATGCTGCTCGGTCATCGGGCCTCACCACGCGCATCCAGTAGCGCCCTGGTGTTCGCGCCGCAGTAGAACCCTTGGCAGCGTCCGTTCATCACCCGCGTCCGACGGCGTAGGCCGTCGAGATCGGCTGGTGGAACCAGGGTTTGGAATGCGTCACGCAACTCGCCCGCGGTGACCCGCTCGCAGAAGCAGACAATGCGGCCGTATTCGGGGTCAGCGGCGATACGCTCGGGGTCCTGATACGGTCGCATGCCCGCCTCACCGAGGTTCGGCATCCGCGGCGCCACAGGAAGGTCCGCGCGCTCGCCGACATTCAGGCCCGCGTCGCCGAGCAGCCCCATCAGGTACTCGGCGATCGCCATCCCGGACGTCAGCCCGGTGGAACGGATTCCGCCGACGAGCACGTAGCGGGCCGCGGCGTCGACGTCGATCAGGTAGTCGTCGTGCTCGGTGGCGGCGCGCAGCCCGGCGTAGGTGGCGGTGACCTCCTCGTCGAACAGCGACGGCATCAATGCTCGGCCCTTGGAGAGCAGGAACTCGAACCCCTCTTCGGAAGTGCCTGTGGCGGTGCGGTCTTCGAGGTTCTCCGAGGTCGGCCCCACCATCACGTTCCCGTAGATTGTCGGGCTGACCAGCACGCCCTTGCCGCGGGAGGACGGCACAGCCAACACGATGCACGGCACCATCGGCCGGGTCAGCTTGTCGAACACCAGCAGTTCGCCGCGCCGCGGTGTGACGGTGAAGCGGTGATGCCCGAACTCGGCGTCGACGTAGTCCGCCCCGAGCCCCGCCGCGTTGATCACCCAGCGGCCGCATACATCGCCGCGGGTGGTGTGCAGGGTGGTGTACGCGTCGCCGCGGACGGCACCGGTGACCCGCGTACGGCACATCAGACGCGCACCGCGAGCGACGGCGTCGGTCGCCAGGGCGAGGTTCGTCGTCCAGGTGCAGATGATCGACTCGCCGGGCACAGTCAGCCCGGCCAATACACCTGGACCGAGGTCGGGAACTCGTCGATATACCTCGTCGGCCGTGACGATCTCGCAGCGGTGGTAGAAGTTTCGTTCTGACTTCTCCTTCAGGCCGGGGAGGGCGTCGCGCTCCTCGTCGGTCCACGCGACCAGCATTGCGCCGGTGTGCTCGACGGGAATTCCCGTGCGCTCCGCGTAGTCGCCGAGCAACTCGTAGCCGCGCGCCACCAGTCGTGACTCGAGCGTTCCCGGGCTGGCGTCGTAGCCGGTATGCAGCAGCGCGGTGTTCGCCTTACTGGTGCCGTCGCCGACATCGTCGCGCGCCTCGACCAGGGTGACCGACAGATTCGTCCCCGCCAATGCACGCGCGATCGCGCAGCCGACGATCCCGCCGCCGACCACGACGACGTCGGAGACGTCGCCGACGCCAGGGGTGGTGCTCATGTGGTCGTCGTCTCCTTCAGCGGCAGAACCGATTCCGCAGCGCGCATCCATCGCGCCATGAAGTCGGCGGCACGGTCGGCAGACCACTGGGGTTCATAGGTGTGGTCCGGCGTCCACGTGCCGACCGCCTCTGCCACGTCGGCGCCGGGGTCAAGCGACAGTCGCGCGCATGCGGCGGCGCCGAGCCCGGTGGCGTGCAGCGACGGGTAGACGTCGACGGGGATGCGGGCAAGGTCGGCCTGCGCCTGCATGAGCACCGCGGAGCGGGTGAGCCCACCGTCGACCCGAAGCCGGGTCAGCGGCTGACCGAGATCGGTAGCGACGAGGTCGGCCAGAGCGGCGACCTGAGCCGCGATTCCTTCCAGGAGTGCGCGCACTAACTGTCCGCGACCGCTCGACAGTGTCATTCCGGTGAACGACGCCGCCGCCGACGAGTCCCACCACGGCGCCGCCAGCCCCGCCAGCGCGGGGACACACAGTACGTCACCGCTGGAATCGCCTGCGACCACGTCGATTTGGTCTGCTGCCGGCACGAGTCCGAGGTCAACTGCCCACCGCACCGCCGATGCCGCCGTGTAGACCTGACCGTCGACGCAGTACGAGATGTGCTCGCGCAACCGCCACGCCACCGAGGTGGTCAGGCCCGACGTCGACCGCGCCGGATTGTCGCCGAGCTGGGCCAGCAGGAATGCACCCGTGCCGAATGTGCACTTGGCGTCGCCGGGCGTCAGGCAGCTCTCGGCGAGCAGTGCCGCCTGCTGGTCGACGATCAGCCCGGCGACCGGAATCTTAGGCCCGAAAACGTCTGTCTCGCCGACGATCCGGTCGCTACCGACGATCTCTGGGAGCGCTTCGCCTGCCAACCCGAACACGTCGAGCAGCTCGTCGTCCCACGCGACCGAGTCCAACGCGATCAGCAGCGAACGGCTGGCCGTCGAGGCGTCGGTGACGAACGCGCCGCACAACCTGTGCACCAGCCAGGTGTCGGTGGTGGTGACGACGCCCGCTGTGGTCATGTTCTTCCGGATCCAGGCCATCTTCGGCGCGGAGAAGTACGGGTCGAGCACCAGACCGGTGCGCTGCGCGACGGAGTCGGCCGACGCCTGCAGCGACGCGCAGATCGACTCGGCGCGCCGGTCCTGCCAGACCACCGCAGGCGTGAGGGGCCGCCCGGTGGCACGGTCCCAGGCCAGCACGGTCTCGCCCTGGTTCGCCAGCGCCACTGCCCGCACGGGAACGCCGGCCTGCGCCAAGGCTTGTCGGCCGGCGTCGAGCACCGAGCTGAACATCGCCTCGGGGTCCTGCTCGACCCCGCCGCCCGCGAGATACTCCGGGCGCACCGCGACCTCGGCGATCGACACGACTCGTCCGGCGTCGTCAACCACGATCGCCTTCGTGCCCGAAGTACCCTGGTCGATCGCCAGGAAGTGCTGCATACCTCAGACCCTGTCAGTCACGGGTCGCCTCGGCATCCAGTTCGGCATCGATCGACTGCATACCGGGCATGGTCAATCCATGCTTGCCGCGGGTGGCCAGCAGGTAGCCGAGATAGCACGCACCGATGACGACCATCACGATGACGTAGGCCCATGCCTCCTTGAAACTCGAGTCGCGGAATAGAGCAAGCTCGAACACCAGCCACACCACGGCGACCACCAGAATCGGTATCTCCCACGCGCCCAGATTGAACTTGTCGCTGACCGGCAGGGACTTGCGCTTGATCAGGTACAGCACCACCGTCGACGCATACATCACGGCGGGCAGCAGCGTTGCGGCACCGAACAGGGTGAACAGCGCCGTCTCCGAATGCGCGAAGATCGCCAGGATCAGTTCGGCGAGAACGAGATACAGCACCGTGGCCTTGAGCGGCGTGTGGAACTTCGGTGAGATCTGGCTCCACTGCTGCCAGCCGGGAAAGCGTTCGTCACGAGACATCGCCCAGGTCAGCCGCACACCGGTCATCATGATGACCAGACCACAGGCGAAGATCGCCAGCACCACCATCACCAGCAATAGGGTGGCGACCGCCGACCCAAGAGTGTTGTCGATGACGTCGGCGATCGGTGTTCCGGATTCAGCCAGCGCCACGGGGTCACCCGCGGCCAGTGTCACGGCGATGATGAAGATGAAGCCGAGCACACCGGAGGCGAGGACCGCCTGCCACATCGCCCGGGGGACAACGCGTTCTGGGTCGTTGGTCTCCTCGGCCAGGTTGGCTGCGGACTCGAAGCCCACGATGGTGAACGCGCCGAGAAGGAATCCCAGCATCCACGGGCCTGCGGTCGTCAGGTCGCCGAAGCTCCAGAAGCCTTCGGGGGGAACGGCGCCTTTACTCCACAGGTTCGAGAAGTCCATCTCCCCGCGCACGGCGGCGACGATGAGCAGCAGCGCGGTCAGCGTCGCCATCCCGATGAGTTCGAGGGAGACGAAGGTGTTGTTCACCCGCTCCGCCCACGGCGTCGAGAACCCCACCAGCAGAGCCTGAATCAACAACACGATCGCGGTCACGATCCACGCGATCGTCGCGGTGCCTTCGTAGTTCAGCAGCACTGGGAAGATCGTCGACGCGATGGTGTAGTCCACCGCGACGACGACGATGGCCAGGAACGTGAACGAGATCCAGCCCAGAATCCAGCCCAGCACGGGATTGGCCAGCCGTGACATCCATTGGTAGTGGTAGCCCGTAACTGGGATGCGGGCGGCCAATGCGCCCAGCACGAATGCCACCGCCAGCTGGCCGATGGTGGCGATGGGCCAGGTCCAGATTCCGACGGGTCCCGATGAGTTCAGCACCGCACCGTAGGTGGTGAAGATGCCCGTGGCGATGGACACGAACGCGAACGCCACGGCGAACGACGCGAATCGTCCGGTGCGCCGTTGCATGGACTGCTTGTAGCCGAACTTTGCCAGGTCAGCGGCGTCGTTGCCGGTCGAGGGTTCCGGACCAGTCATCGTTCCTCCCGTGGTATAGACCATGTGGTTGAACCGTAGTATGAGTGTGACCCAGATCATCGTCAACCCCGATCACGAACTGTTCACAAACCGATGGCATAGACCAGCTGGTTGACCGTCACGGTTACTCTGCAGACATGCCTCGCGCGACGCGAAACCAGCCGCCCGCCACCCCGCGATACATCGCGATCGCGGCTCTGGTTCGCGACCGTATCGCCACTGACCAGCTCGGACCCCACACGTTGCTGCCGTCAGAACGGGAACTGGCCGACCAGCACGGGGTCAGCCGCATGACCGCGCGCCAGGCGCTGTCGCTACTGGAAAGCGAAGGGGTGGTCTACCGCAAGCCGCCGCGCGGAACCTTCGTAGCCGAGCCACGGGTCCGGTTCCACATCGGCAGCTTCTCGGAGGAGGTGTCGCGGCTCGGGCGCAGGCCCGCGGCACGCCTGCTGTGGGCCGAACACCAGCACCCCACCCCTGCCGTGCGCATGGCGCTCGAGCTCGACGACGCCGCAATGGTGAACGTCTTCCACCGCCTTCGCACTGTCGACGACGTCCCATTTGCGCTGGAGACGACGTTTCTGCCGGCAGATCTGACGCCCGGCATACTCGACAAGCCCGACGACGGGTCCCTGTGGGCGGTCCTTCGCGGCCGGTACGGCATCGACCTCGCCCGCTCGACTGCAGTACTGGAATCGATCGTCCTGGACGACGCGTCCAGCGCGCAGCTCGGCGTGCGGGCCGGCTCGGCAGGCACTCTGCTCACTCGCCGCACCGAAGACAGTGCCGGCCGATGCGTGGAATACGCCCGCGACGTCTACCGCGCCGACCGCGCCTCCTTCGAGGTGTCCGAGCTCCTCGGTGCGCATCGGCTCTCGGCGGTCTAGCCGGTCGATACGACTGCCGTAAGCTGGCTATTCGTGCAATCTCGACGCAGACTCGGCGTGATGGGCGGGACGTTCGATCCTGTCCACAACGGGCACCTTGTCGCGGCCAGCGAGGTTGCGGATCTGTTTGATCTGGACGAAGTGGTGTTCGTGCCGACGGGTCAGCCGTGGCAGAAGAACCGCTTCGTCACACCCGCCGAGGACCGCTACCTGATGACCGTGATCGCCACCGCGGCCAATCCGCGGTTCTCGGTGAGCCGGGTGGACATCGACCGTGGCGGCCCGACCTACACTCGCGATACCCTCCGGGATCTGCGGGCGCTCAATCCGGAGGCCGATCTCTACTTCATCACCGGCGCGGACGCGTTGGCGTCGATCTTGACCTGGCAGGACTGGGAGGAGATGTTCGCCCTCGCGAAGTTCGTCGGGGTGAGCCGGCCCGGCTACGAGCTCGACGGCGCGCACATCGAGAAGGCGCTCAAGGAGATGCCGGACGACGCGCTGAGGCTCGTCGAGGTGCCTGCGCTGGCGATCTCGTCGACCGACTGTCGCAAGCGCGCCCAGGTGGGCCGGCCGATCTGGTACCTGGTGCCCGACGGCGTGGTGCAGTACGTGTCCAAGCGCGGCTTCTACCAAAGCCCGGTGCTCGCGCAGGACCAGCGGCAGTGACCGCATCCGACGAGGCCATCGAGATGGCGACGGTCGCTGCGCGCGCGTCGTCGGCCAAACTGGCCGACGATGTTGTGGTGATCGACGTGTCCGGCCAGCTGGTCATCACCGACTGCTTCGTGATCGCGTCGGCGTCCAACGAGCGTCAGGTCAACGCGATCATCGACGAGGTCGAGGAGAAGATGCGGGTGGCGGGCTATAAGCCGGCACGCCGCGAGGGCGCCCGCGAGGGCCGCTGGACACTGCTGGACTACGTCGACATCGTCGTGCACATCCAGCATCAGGACGAGCGCAATTTCTATGCGCTGGACCGGTTGTGGCGAGATTGTCCGATCGTTCCGGTCGACCTGGACGCGGGGGAGGTGGGACCATGAGGGTCCGCCGCCTCGTCATGTTGCGACACGGGCAGACCGACTTCAACGCAGGCAATCGCATGCAGGGTCAACTCGACACCGAGTTGAGCGACCTCGGCCGCGACCAGGCCGTTGCGGCGGCCGAAGTGCTGGCGAAGCGGCAGCCGCTGCTGATCGTGTCGTCGGATCTACGACGGGCGCTGGACACCGCGGTGGTTCTTGGCGAGCGGTCCGGCATGCCGGTGGAGGTGGACACCCGCCTGCGCGAGACGCATCTCGGGGACTGGCAAGGCATGACACATCTCGAAGTCGATGCGTCGGCGCCAGGTGCGCGACTGGAATGGCGCAACGACGCGACGTGGGCACCGCACGGCGGAGAGAGCCGGGTCGACGTGGCGGCGCGCGGAATACCGTTGGTCGCGGAGCTGGTCGCCGATCAAACCGAATGGGGGACAGACGATCCCGAGCGGCCAGTGGTGCTGGTGGCGCATGGCGGCCTGATCGCCGGGCTGACGGCGGCGCTGCTGAAGTTGCCGGTGGCCAACTGGCCGGCACTGGGCGGCATGGGCAATGCCAGCTGGGTGCAGCTGTCCGGTCATTCCGCCGACGATGCGAAGTTCGACGATATCCAGTGGCGGCTCGATGTCTGGAACGCCTCGGCGCAGGTCGCCAACGATGTCCTCTGAGCGCCGGACCCTCCTCGTCTTCTGCGACTCGCTCTCCTACTACGGGCCGAGCGGTGGGCTACCTGCCGATGACCCGCGTATCTGGCCCAATATCGTTGCCAGTCATCTCGATTGGGATGTCGAGCTGATAGGCCGGATTGGCTGGACCTGTCGCGACGTGTGGTGGGCGGCGACCCAGGACCCGCGCGCATGGGCGGCTCTGCCACGCGCCGGGGCGGTGATCTTCGCCACCTGCGGAATGGACTCGCTGCCCTCGCCGCTGCCGACCGCGCTGCGTGAGCTCATCCGTTACGTGCGCCCCTCGTGGCTTCGTCGTTGGGTGCGCGACGGATACGGCTGGGCACAGCCCAGGTTCTCGCCGATCGCACGGGCAGCATTGCCGCCGCACGTGTCGGTCGAGTACCTCGAGATGACCCGCGGGGCAATTGATTTCAACCGGCCGGGAATCCCCATCGTCGCCTCTCTTCCGTCGGTGCACATCGCGGACACGTACGGCAAGGCGCACCGTGGAAGGGCTGGCACGGTCAAGGCGATCACCGAATGGGCCGAGCAACAGGACGTCCCGCTCGTCGACCTGAAAGCTGCCGTCGGCGAACACATCATGAGCGGCAAGGGTAATCCCGACGGGATCCACTGGAACTTCGAGTCGCATCAGGCGGTGGCCGAACTCATGCTCAAGGGTCTGCAGGAGGCCGGTGTGACTGAGGAGGACTCGCCCTAGCCATGGCCGTCGTCGTGGTCACCGACTCCTCCTCGCGCCTGCAGCCCGAGGACTTGCAGCGGTGCGGCATTCGTCAGGTGCCTCTGCATATCCTGTTGGACGGCAAGAACTTCCGCGACGGTATCGACGACGTACCAGCCGACATCTACCAGCGCCACGCGACAACAGCTGGTGCGACGCCGGCTGAACTCACGGCTGCCTACCGCGACGCACTGACGCTCAGCGAGGGCGACGGGGTGGTGGGCGTCCACATCTCGGCCGCGTTGTCGAGCACCTACAGTTCGGCGGTCTCAGCGGCCAGGGAGTTCGGGCCCTCCGTGCGGGTCATCAACTCCAGGTCGGCGGCGATGGGGGTGGGTTTCGTCGCCCTGGCGGCAGCGGAACGGGCTGCCTCCGGCGCAGATCTGAACGCCGTCGAGGCCGCGGCACGTTCGGCTGTTCCGTGTGGCCACTCATTCATCGTCGTGCACCGCCTGGAGAACCTGCGGCGCAGCGGCAGGATCCGCATGGGGGCGACCCTGCTGGGATCTGCGCTGTCGCTCAAACCGCTGCTGTGCCTCGACGTCGACGGCAGGTTGGTGTTGGCCCAGCGGATCCGCACCGCCACCAAGGCGCACGCGGCGATGATCGATCAGGTCGCCGAGATCGTCGGCGACGCCGGCGCTCGGATCGCAGTGCACCACGTCGACAACGCCGAAGCCGCCGATGACATCGCGAAGACGCTGTCCGTACGGCTGCCGCAGATAGCCCCGCCGATCGTCAGCGACATGGGTCCGGTGCTTGCCGTGCACGTGGGTGCCGGGGCGGTGGGCGTGTGTATAGGTTGTGACGACCAATGACGGCCCTGGACATGGCTCGGGCCGAGCGCGAGGACTTCGCGGCGTTTCTCGAGTCACTGTCGCCGACGCAATGGCAGGCCCCGACCCTTTGCGACCGTTGGAACGTCCGCGAGGTCGCCGCACACGCCATCAGCTTCGACGAGCTCAATCGCTCAGAGTTGGTGGCCCGGTTTCTGAGAGGCCGGCTGCTGGTTGACCGGATCAACCAGGTGGGCGTCGACGATTACGCCGACCGGTCACCCGAACAACTCGTCGCACTGATTCGCGAGCACGCCAACCCGCACGGTCTCACCGCGGGATTCGGCGGCAAGGTCGCGCTGACCGACAACATGATCCACCAGCAGGACATCCGTCGGGCCCTCGGCCTCCCGCGGTCGATCCCCGCCGACCGGCTGCAGACGGCTTTGGACTTCTCTCTCTACGCGCCCACCATCCGCGGTGCGTGGCGGGCGCGTGGAGTGCGGCTCGTCGCCACCGATCTGGATTGGTCACACGGCAGAAGTGCCGATGTGCAAGGCCCTGGCGAGGCACTGCTGATGGCGATGGCCGGTCGCAGCGACGCCATGAAAGACCTCAGCGGCCCGGGGAAGAACACACTCGCCCAGCGGATGTGACTGCGAAACCAGTGCGCTGACCAGCGCCGATGTGTCTGGCGAAAAAGTTTTTCGAAGTTTCTTCGGAAAAAGTGTGCGACTGATCTGCCCCCATCGCTCCTACCTGTGAAAGCGGCCGCAAGGGCCACTCAGACAAACAGGAGAGATCATGTACACCACCTACCCGCAGAACAACAGCTACGCCCCCCAGTACAACGGCTACCAGGGCTACGCGCCGATGCAGCAGCCGATGCCGGTGGCCGCCGCGCCTGTCGCGCAGTCCTCCTCGGCCAACATGGGCCTGCTGATGGTCGCCGGCCTCGCCGTCGTCGGTGCCGCCGCCTTCGGCGGTGTCTACCTGATGAACTCCTCGCCACGACGTCCAGCCCGCCGCCGCCTCTGCGCCGTCGACGGTCGTCAACCTGCCCATCGACGATCGAGATCCCGTCGCTGACCCCGAACAACGATCCGGCCTCTCCGGTCATCGTCAACAACCCGGCCCCGATCCGCGTCTTCACCCCTTCGGCTCCCCGCTCGAACAACGCATCCGCCCCGGCTTTTGCACCTGCGCCGGCTCCCGCCCCGGTCGCACAGGTTCCTGCGACCGATACCACCCCGAAGACCGACACCACCAAGACCGACACCACCAAGACCGACGACACCACGAAGAAGGACGACACCACGAAGAAGGACGACGCGACTCCTGCCGGTGGTGGCGGAACGACGACTCCTGCTGGTGGTGGCGGGACGACGACTCCTGCCGGTGGTGGCGGGACGACGACTCCTGCTGGTGGTGGTGGGACGACGACTCCTGCCGGTGGTGGTGGGACGACGACTCCTGCCGGTGGTGGGGGTCCGGTGGTGGGGACGACGACTCCCGCCGGTGGTGGGGGGAAGACGAATCCGTAAAACAACCCGCTACCAACACCTCAGCCCAGGCCACCCGGCCTGGGCTGAGTCTTGTGCGTGAGCCGCTAGACCGCCGCGCGTCCGGTGACCGGCGGCAGATCCTTGAGGGTGACGATGCCGGGCGGGGCCGCGACGACGGCGGGCACTGCGTTGGTCACCGGCATGGCGGTGTAGATCATGCCGAGGCCCATGAAGCCGGGCTCAGTCCAATCCTTCGGCGGCAGGCAGTGCAGCACCGTGCGCATGTTGGGAAGACCGAAGACCTGGATGACGTGACCGTGCTCGAGCGGTTTCGGCGGCGTCACATGGTTCGCCCATGATCCAGTTGAATCCCACGCTCACAACGTTCTTGTCGCCCACCCAGCCGCGGTGGTGGCCCATCACGCCGCCGACGGTGCCCTTCGGGATCTGCATGAAACCAAGATCGGAGTCGCCGGTGGCCGGGGTGAACGTGACGTCGAAGGTCAACCGGTCGAGCTTGGCGCCGATCGCGTCGGCCATCATCGCCGCGGACTCGGCGAAGACTTCGCTTTCACGGCGCACACTTTCCGCCAGATCGGGAGTTTCCGGGTCCTGCGAGAAGCCCATCGCGGTCTGCGTACCCGCCGACTCATATGTAGAGCAGTCCACCGACTCGGTGATCCTGATTTCGTCCACCCGCTCACACGACCCGCTGAGCACCATGCCGACCATGTTCGTCATGCCGGGGTGTGCGCCGCTGCCGAAGATCGTCGAATTGCCCTTCTCGCAAGCCTTTCGGATGCGATCCAGATCCTCCGGGGTCTGCTTGCCGCCGGTGATCCATGCCGCGCTGGAACAGACGTTGACGCCGGACTCCAGCAGTCGGGTCAGTTCGTCGATCTCGGGCCACAGCGGGTTGTAGCAGCAGGCGTCCGGCTGCAACGCGATCAAGGCGTCGATGTCGTTGGTGGCCGTCACCCCGGTGGGTTCGGGCCAGCCCGCCAGCTCGGCGGCATCCACCCCGATCTTGTCGGCGCCATGCGCGTAGACACCGACCAGCTCCATGTCGTCACGGCCGATGATGGCGTGCAGCGACCGCCGCCCGATGTTGCCGGTGGTCCACTGGATGACCCGAAGGGGCCGGTCAGCGGTCGGTGCGGTCATGTCGGCTCTCCTCGATGTGTCTCCGGTGTGCAGTAGACACTATTCCGACCGTGTATAGCCGCCTAGATGTCGGTCGGCTTCGTTCCTGCGCGGCCGGGATCGGACTTATCGAAGAACTGCCCCAACAGGTCACGCGCCTCGGCCTGATCGACGCAGGTGTATGAATTCCAGCCCTCGATCCGAAGCTGATCGTCCAGCGGCTTGCCGACGACTTCGAGGATGGTCTCCTTCGCCGACCGCACCGCCCGCTGGGAATTGCGGAGGATTTGTCGAGCCAGCAGGTCGGCCTCTTGCAGAACTTGTTCGTGTGGAACGACTTTCATCACCATGTTGCATTGCAGCGCCTGCTGCGCATCGATCGGCTCGGCGGTGAGGACCATTTGCATCGCAACCCCGACGCCGCATGTGTTGACCAGCCGTGTGATTCCGCCGTCACCGTGGTGGAAACCCCGTCGCGCCTCGAACGAACCGAACATCGCATGCTGAGACGCCACCCGCAGATCGCAGGCGAGAGCCAACTCGAGGCCGCCGGCTAGAGCCCACCCATTGACGGCCGCGATCGTCGGCTTCGTGATTCGGTGCAGTCCCCGGGTAATGCCGCCCAACCCGAGGTTGACGACGTCGCGAACCCGGCTCGGCGAAGCGTCGACGTAGTTGACCGGCACATAGGTCGCGAGGTCGGCACCTGCGCAAAAGGCGTCGCCGATGCCCGTCAGGATCGCGACATCAGCATCATCGTCATCGCGGAAGTCGGCCCAGATGCGGCATAGCTCTTCGTGCATTTCTGGGGTAATCGCGTTCTTGGCTTCGGGTCGGTTCAGGGTGATGTAGGCGATCCTGTCGCGACGTTCGTATCCGATCTCGATCATGGGTCAATCCTGCGCCCGTGTCGGGCAGGATGTTCCCGCATGAGCACCGGCGGCATTCGCGCGTTCACGTTCACTCCGGAAGAGGGTGTGCCACCCGCCGTCGCCCCGTTCGCCCATGCCACCGCAGCGGGCCCGACGCTGTATGTCACCGGGCAGATGCCCACTGACGTGACCGGCACCGTGGTTGGCGACGACGTCGCGGCCCAGACGGACCAGGTGCTGCGCAATCTCGTGCGGGTCACCGAGCTGTGCGGCGGCGGGTTGGCTGACGTCGTCTCTGTGCGTGCGTTCCTCCTCGATTGGGACGACTACGAAGCGTTCAATGCGGCGTACGCGCGGTGGTTTCCCGATCGGCTGCCCAGCCGCACGTGTGTCGGCACCACCGGTCTCGCGGTCGGCGCTGTTGTCGAGATCGACTGGGTGTGTTGGCGAAGCGACGGCTGGGGCGATTAATACCCGCCTACAGCGGCGCACGTTCCGTCGGCATCGCGGCATCGAGCGTGGCGGCGGTCGCCAGGTCCATGTCGACCACCAGTGATTCGAGCGCCTTGCTCCAAGACTCGTAGTACGGACGTCGCGGGTCCTCGGCGATACTGGCCATGAGTCGCTGGCGGAACGCATCCCAGGGAAGGCCGAGCCTGTCGACCACCGCGACGGCGATTGCCAGCGCGCGGGCTTGCCACGGCGCGTCAAAGACAAGTTCGCCGTTGTCGCGGGGGAGCGACTCGTCGTCGAAGGGTATGTCGGTCACAAGCGCTGGACGCCGATCATGGAATCACGCGTCACGACACCCGCGAGCTGCTCCTCGGACAGATCGTCGGTGCCCGCCGGACGCATCGGTAGCACCAGGTAGCGAGCCTCCGCGCTGGAGTCCCACACTCGGATCTGCACGTCGTCGGGGATCACAGTGCCCATCTCTGCGAGCAGCTTCCGTGGTTCCCGCACGGCCCGCGACCGATAAGCCGGTGCCTTGTACCACTTGGGCGGCAGCCCGAGCGTCGGCCATGGGTAGCACGAGCACAACGTGCAGACGACGAGGTTGTGCACATCGGCGGTGTTCTCCACGACGACCATGTACTCGCCCTGGGGTCCGCTGAAGCCGAGTTCGGCGATGGCGGCGGTGCCGTCTTCGAGCAGTCGGGACTTGTACTGCGGGTCGGTCCACGCCCGGGCGACGACCTTGGCGCCGTTCATGGGTCCGAGGTTCTCCTCGAAATGAGCGACGATCGCGTCGACCGCATCGACGTCGAGGATCCCCTTGTCCACGAGCACCGATTCGATGGCGGCGATGCGCGCCTCGACGGGTGCCAGTTCTTCGGGGTGGTGATGGTCTGCCATCACTTCTCCTCAGGGTCGCGCAGGTATCGCTCGAAGAGGTCGACGTGCACGACGTCGCCGTCGGTGCCGGCCTCGCCCCAGAGTTCGTGGGATGTGAAGCGCACCGAGTACAGGGGGTCGCTGACGGATCCGCCGCCGTGTGCCTCGATGTCGTCGACCTTCGCCGCCTCGTCGACCCGAACGATGGTCCCGCGCTTGCCCTGGGTATAGCGGGGTGCGCGGGTGTGCCCGGGGGGATGCCGCTCACGGACCCGCACGGCATCGCCGATCGCATAGCGGGGTGTGGTGCGCGACGTGAGGTCGTCGGGTAGCACGCCTCTGTCGGGTTGTGACAACGGGAAGTGGCCACCTGCGCGTCGGTCGAGCTCCTCCTGCGTCGTCAGACCGGCATCGACCGCGAGCGTGGAAACGCCGGTCAGCCAGTGTTCGTAGTACGGCGACGACAGGTAATGGGTGGGATCCATTCGCTCGATGGAATGCCGGAGCTTGCCGCCGGGTCCACCGAGCGAGTCGATCGAGCCGACCATCATCCGAAAGGTGCGCCGCTCCCAGTCCTCGGTGAACATCGGTTCGCTGGAAGTGTGCTCGACGGGGCCGAAGCCGTCCAGGCCACCGAGGTCGTGCACACCGTCCACGCCAGGATCATACGAATTCCGCGGCGGACTTATGGCCGAGTGACCAAGTCGGCGAATTTGTCCCCCGATCGGTGGACACGCGGTTCATCCGGTCTGAGGGCTGGTTGGCCGACATACATCTCCTTCCCGCTGGGACATAGTTATCTCAAGGCCGGAAACAACCGGTCGGAGAACTTAAAAACCAACTCACACAAGGAGATTGAACAACATGAACGCCAACATCGCCCGCTACATCGCCCTTCCGATCGTCTCGGCCGGCATCATCGGCGGTGCCGCACTCGGCCTGGCCGGCATGGCCAACGCCCAGACCACGACCGTCGAGAACAGCACCGGTACGTCGATCGTGACCTCACCGGACCACTTCGCGAAGCCCGCCCCCGAGGTCATGCCGGGCTGGCGCCACCACCACGGTGTCGGCCACTCCTACCTGATCAACCGGTAAGCCGACAACTGAAGCCACCTAAATCAGAGGCCCTCCCCGGGCGGTCATCCGGGGAGGGCCTCCCTCGTGTGTTCCCGAAAATTCCACAGAGCCGAACTCATCCACAGGCCACGCTTCCCACGACGTCGCCGGGCCGGTCCGGTCACTCGTCGGACTTAACGTCGGGCACATGGGAACCGAACTGCCCGCCGAGCGGCTTCACCGCAGGCTCGGCGGAGAGGCCGATGCCGAAACCAGCACCGATGGCGACGACGGCAGGCCCGATGCCGCACTGTCGCGTTGGCTGCCCGACGCCAAGGCCGGTGATGCACCCGGATGGCTGGCTGCAGTTCGCGCTGACCCGGGTCGCGCCGGCGCCATCGCGCTGGGTGTCGTCGGCGTGGTGGCCGTGCTGGTCACCGTGTTCACGTTGGTGCGGGACAAAACCCCGCCGGTGGTGTCGGCCAAACTGCCATCGGTAGAGATGGTTTCGACGGCGCAGCCGACTCCCGCCGCACCCGCGCCGGAAGGGCCTGTCGTGGTGAGTGTGGTTGGTCTTGTGCACAAGCCCGGCCTGGTGACATTGGGCTCGGGCGCGCGCATCGCCGACGCACTCACCGCGGCCGGGGGTGCGCTGGACGGCGCCGATCTGATCGGTTTGAACATGGCTCGTCGGGTCGCCGACGGTGAGCAGATCATCGTCGGCATCGCCGCCCCACCGGGGGAGCCGACGACGATGGGCAGCTCGGTGGCATCCGAACCAGGCCCGGACGCATCAGCGGGTGGACCGGCGACAAGTGGGAGTGCCCCAGCGCCAGGTGATTTGGTCGACCTGAACACCGCGTCTCTTGAGCAGCTCGACGCGCTGCCCGGGGTCGGTCCGGTGACCGCGGCCGCGATCATCGCGTGGCGTGACGCGAACGGGTCGTTCACCAGCGTCGACCAGCTCGGCGACGTCGACGGAATAGGTCCTGCGCGTCTCGAGAAGCTGCGTGCCCAGGTCCATGTGTGAGCGCAGTGGACGGCCGCGAGGTCCGCCTCGACCTACGTTTGGTGCCCGCGGCGCTGACCAGCTGGGCGGTCACCGCCGCCGGCATCCTGTGGTCGATTGTTGGTGTCATCGCGGCGGTGCTTGCGGCGATCGCCGCCGCGGCCCTGATGACGTGGTGGGTTGGGCGACAACGGGATTCGCGCACCGGTGCGCGGATGACGGCGGCGGGCACGGTCGCTGTCGCGTTGGTCGGACTGGCGTTCGCGATTGCAGTGCAACTGCGCGTCGAGCACGTGCGGCACCATCCCATCGCCAGTCGGTACGGCGCCGTCGCCGCCGTCATCGTCACACCGAGCGAGACCCCGCGGTCACTCGGGGGCGGCAGGATGATGTTTCGCGGCTCCCTGCAGGCAGTCGATACCGACGAAATGTCTGGCCGGGTCGTGGTTTTCGCCGCTGTCGCCGGCTTTGCCGAGCTGACTGCGGGCCGGCCTGCGGCGTTCAAGGCCCGAGTCTCGGAACCTACCCGGCGCGATCTCACCGTCGCCGTTCTGTCGGCAACGGGTGAGGCGAGGCTGGGTGAGGCCGCGTCGATTCAACGGGCGGCGCAGCGGGTGCGTACCGACTTCGCCACCGCGGCACGCGGTTCCCTGCCGGCCGACCAGGCGGCAATGCTTCCCGCGCTGGTCCTCGGCGACACCGCCGCGCTGACGGGCGAGACCACCGAGCAGTTCCGGGCATCCGGTTTGACGCACCTCACGGCGGTGTCCGGAGCGAACGTGACGATCGTCTGCGGGGCGGTGCTGATGACGGCGGCCCTGTTCGGCCCCCGAGTCGCCGTGACGATGGCGGCGGTCGCGCTGATGGCTTTCGTCATCGTCGTCCAACCATCGGCGAGCGTGTTGCGGGCGGCGGTGATGGGCGCCATCACGCTGCTCGCCATCGTGTCGCACCGTCGAAGGCAGGCCATTCCGGTGTTGTCGACGGCCGTCATCGCGCTGATGATCGGTGCGCCCGAGCTCGCCGTCGACGTCGGGTTCGCCTTGTCGGTGACGGCGACCGCCGCGCTGGTCGTCATCGCCCCGGTGTGGTCACAACGGCTGGTCAAGCGCGGTTGGCCCAAACTGCTCGCCGACGCGGTAAGCATCGCGGTTGCCGCGCAGCTCGTGACGGCGCCACTGGTGGCGGCCATCTCGGGCGCATTCAGCGTGGTGGCGGTTGCGGCGAACCTCGCGGTGGCCGGCGTCATCGCCCCGATCACCGTGATCGGCACGACCGCCGCGGCGTTGTCCTCGTTGTGGCCGGCGGGTGCTCAGCTGCTGATCAGGTTCACCGGGCCTGAACTGTGGTGGCTGCTGACCGTCGCGAGGTGGGCGGCGGGCGTTCCCGGCGCATCGGTGCCGGTGCCTGCCGGACCGATCGGAGCGCTCACGGTTGGCGCGGCCGGGGTTGCGGCGGTCGTGCTGTCGAGGTGGCGCTGGGGCCGCTTCGGCATGTGCGCAATCGCGGTGTGCCTGTTGGGATGGACGCTCTCGGGCCAGGGTGTCGGGACTGTCGGCCCGGCATGACACGATCGGGTGATGAGCGGATCGGTCCCCGGGTTGCACCTGGTCTGTTATCCGGTAGCCCACCGGTTCCGACCGTCGTCCGCCAGTGTGCACACAATCGACTCACCTCTTGACGAGAACGCTGTTGCGCCGCGCGGAGTGCAGAATTGGCCTTGATGGGGCGCGGTACTCGTGGCGGGGCCGGACGGCGCGGATACACGGGTGCTGGGATCGATTTCGCTTCCGGCGGCGCAGCCGTGCAGCAGCTCTGCGCTTTTGTCATGTTCCGGCTGGGTGACCCACAGACCATACCGAGCCTTGATATCGACCTGCCGGGCCACGTACGTGCAGCGGTATGCCTTGCTTGGCGGCAGCCACGTTGCGGCGTCGCCGGCGCCCTTTCTCTGGTTTGTCAGGCCATCGGTGGCCTGTAGGTTATCGGGATCGTTCGCGAAGTTCTGTCGCGTCTGCAGGTCAAGTTGTTGTGCGCCCGTCTGCCACGCATTCTCGAGGGCCACCACGTGATCAATCTGGACGGAGGAGCTGCCCCGATGGAACGGGATCGTCGTGCCTGTGTAGGGGTCGTGGAGGGTGCCGGAGATGACGGTGCACCCATGCGATGTGACGTCGGTTAGATCCCGCCGGAGTATGTCATCGCGGGTTTCGCAGCCGTTTTGTCCGCCCGGCGCGTCCACATCGTCGGTCCAGGGCAGCCCGAAGGCGTCGCGGGTGTACCCCGTTTTCGGGGCGCGTCCCTTGACGGGAAGGGTTTCCAGCTTGGCCAACGCCGCATTCCACCGGTTGGCGTCGGATTTCGGATGCTGATCCCGCCACAACACTAAGACGATGACTGCCGCGACAATCGCAATCACCGCAACGGCCACGAAGATCCACGCCCACCATCGGGAAACCTCGGGTCTTTTCACGGCAAATACCGACATATCACTCTTCATCTCTGCACTGGGCAGTGGAGTCCCCCCGCCGGGCCGCCGTGCTATCCGCCGTAGACGGCGCTGGCCCCGAATTGAGCCTGCGCGGGCGTGAAGCCCTCGTACTCCAGCTGGTTGACCAGCCCCGACTGCGAGAAGCTGGAGAAGTCGAGGTAGCTCTTGGCCTTCTTGGCGGCCTGCTCGTTCCAGTCCACGTCGATCTGGCCCACTGCGAACTCGGCGTCCGCGCTGCTGAAGCCTTCGTACTCACAACTGCTTGACCAGGCCCGAGGCGGAGAAGGCCGAGAAGTCGAGGTAGCTCTGCGCCTTGTCGATGGCCTGGTCCTGGCCCGGAGTGTTGTTGCTCACCGGCTCGATGGGTGCGGGCGGCGCGCTGTAGGTCGGTGCGTGCGTCACACCCGGCGTGGTCGTGCCGTAGGTGTGCGTGCTCGGCATCGGGGCGCAGGCGGTGAGCCCGATGGCAACAGCACCCGTGCCCATGATGAGCGCGGCTTGCGTGATCTTCTTCATGTGTTCTCCTCCTTGATGGGCCACGGCTTCTTGCCGTGACAGAACGCCCACCGGAACTGGCGGTGTCTTCCGTACCCTGCCAGCAATAGTAGGAAACTAATTGAAGGATATGGAAGTGATTTCCGTGTGACCCTGCCCACACGGCGCCCCACTGACGGCGACCTACCGCGAACGTGACGATCGTCTGCGGGGCGGTGCTGATGACGGCGGCCCTGTTCGGCCCCCGAGTCGCCGTGACGATGGCGGCGGTCGCGCTGATGGCTTTCGTCATCGTCGTCCAACCATCGGCGAGCGTGTTGCGGGCGGCGGTGATGGGCGCCATCACGCTGCTCGCCATCGTGTCGCACCGTCGAAGGCAGGCCATTCCGGTGTTGTCGACGGCCGTCATCGCGCTGATGATCGGTGCGCCCGAGCTCGCCGTCGACGTCGGGTTCGCCTTGTCGGTGACGGCGACCGCCGCGCTGGTCGTCATCGCCCCGGTGTGGTCACAACGGCTGGTCAAGCGCGGTTGGCCCAAACTGCTCGCCGACGCGGTAAGCATCGCGGTTGCCGCGCAGCTCGTGACGGCGCCACTGGTGGCGGCCATCTCGGGCGCATTCAGCGTGGTGGCGGTTGCGGCGAACCTCGCGGTGGCCGGCGTCATCGCCCCGATCACCGTGATCGGCACGACCGCCGCGGCGTTGTCCTCGTTGTGGCCGGCGGGTGCTCAGCTGCTGATCAGGTTCACCGGGCCTGAACTGTGGTGGCTGCTGACCGTCGCGAGGTGGGCGGCGGGCGTTCCCGGCGCATCGGTGCCGGTGCCTGCCGGACCGATCGGAGCGCTCACGGTTGGCGCGGCCGGGGTTGCGGCGGTCGTGCTGTCGAGGTGGCGCTGGGGCCGCTTCGGCATGTGCGCAATCGCGGTGTGCCTGTTGGGATGGACGCTCTCGGGCCAGGGTGTCGGGACTGTCGGCCCGGCATGACACGATCGGGTGATGAGCGGATCGGTCCCCGGGTTGCACCTGGTTCTCGGGGACGAGGAGCTGTTGGTCGAGCGCGCGGTGGCCGATGTCCTGCGCGCCGCCCGCAAGCAGGCGGGCACCGACGACGTCCCGGTGAACCGGATGCGCGCCGGCGAGGTCAGCACCTCCGAGCTGGCTGAGCTGCTGAGCCCGTCGTTGTTCGCCGACGAGCGGGTGGTGGTGCTGGAATCCGCCGCCGAAGCAGGCAAGGAGGCGGTCGCCCTCATCGAGACCGCTGCAGCGGACCTGCCGGACGGGACGCTGCTCATCGTCGTGCACTCCGGCGGAGGTCGCGCCAAGGCGCTGGCAGGCCGATTGAAGGAACTCGGCGCGACGGTCCATCCGTGTGCCCGGATCGCCAAAGCCTCGGAGCGCGCCGACTTCGTGCGCAGTGAGTTCCGCGCGCTGAACGTCAAGGTGTCCGACGACACCGTCACCGCCCTGCTCGACGCCGTGGGCTCCGACATCCGCGAACTCGCCGCGGTCTGTTCGCAACTGGTGGCCGACACCGACGCTACGGTCGACGCCGCCGCGGTACGGCGCTATCACAGCGGCAAGGCGGAGGTGAAGGGCTTCGACATCGCCGACAAGGCGGTGGTGGGCGATGTCGCGGGCGCCGCCGAGGCACTGCGTTGGGCGATGATGAGCGGCGAGCCGCAGGTCGTGCTCGCGGATGCGCTCGCAGAGGCCGTGCACACGATCGCCAGGGTCGGGCCGCTCTCGGGCGACCCGTACCGGCTGGCCTCGGAGCTGGGTATGCCGCCGTGGCGGGTGCAGAAGGCGCAGAAGCAGGCGCGACGTTGGTCGCGCGAATCAGTCGCGAAGGCGATGCAGTTGGTGGCGACGCTCAATGCCGACGTCAAGGGTGCAGCGGCGGACGCCGACTACGCGCTGGAAGCAGCTGTGCGGAAGGTGGCCGAGTTGGTCGCGGACGGCAGGGACTGATTCCCAAGAGTCGTCCCCGGCCCTTCGGGCGTGAGCCCATCGCTCCTGCCCCCCGGAGCAGATCAGATCTTGTTGAGGGCGCGCGCCAGCGCGGACTTCTTGTTCGCCGCCTGGTTCTTGTGGATCACGCCCTTGCTGGCGGCCTGGTCCAGCTGGCGGCCGGTCGACAGCAGAAGCTCGGCGGCTTTGTCCTTGTCGCCGGCCTCGGCGGCCTCACGGAACGAGCGGACGGCCGTGCGCAGCGATGACTTCACCGACTGGTTACGCAGTCGGGCAAGCTCGTTGGTGCGGATGCGCTTTACCTTCGACTTGATGTTGGCCACGCGCTAATTCCTTCGTAAATCTCGGTTGGGGTTTTCCAAAGTCTGGCGCCCGTGGGACGGGCAGCGAGGCTTCAGATTAGCAGCGCAGCGGGTAAATGCCCAAAGTGGTGAAGATGAGGACGCCGCTGGCCTGCGGAAACGCGCCGATTAGTGCACCATGACAACCGTGAGCCTTCGTACTTTGCCGAGTGAGACCGCCAAGTCCGCACGCAACAACGGCCGCAGGACCGCGCGTTATGAAGGGATTTTCGACGGCTACAACGATCTGGGCAGCTACGGCGAGGCGTTCGACGAGATGTTCGACGCGCAGGGCAATGTCCGCGGGCCGTACAAGGGCATATTCGCCGAACTCGCGCCGTCCGACGCATCTGAGCTCGAGGCACGCAACGACGCGTTGGGTCGCGCATTCATCGATCAGGGCATCACCTTCTCGCTGTCAGGCCAGGAACGCCCATTCCCGCTCGACCTGGTGCCGCGGGTGATCTCCGCCGCCGAGTGGTCGCGGCTCGAGAAGGGCATCAGGCAGCGCGTGAAGGCGCTGGAGATGTACCTCGACGACATCTACGGCGACCAGGAGATCCTGCGTGACGGTGTGATCCCGCGCCGGCTGATCACCTCGTGCGAGCACTTCCACCGCGAAGCCGCGGGCATCGTGCCGCCCAACGGCGTGCGCATTCACGTCGCGGGCATCGATCTGGTGCGCGACGCGCAGGGCAGCTTCCGCGTGCTGGAGGACAACCTGCGCTCACCGTCGGGCGTCTCCTACGTGATGGAGAACCGCCGCACCATGGCGCGGGTCTTCCCGAATCTGTTCGCCACCCACCGGGTTCGCGCGGTCGGCGACTACTCGTCGCATCTGCTGCGGGCACTTCGCAACGCCGCGGCCTCCAACGAGGCCGACCCGACCGTCGTCGTGCTGACGCCCGGCGTCTACAACTCGGCCTACTTCGAGCACTCGCTGCTGGCCCGACAGATGGGCGTCGAACTCGTCGAGGGTCGCGACCTGTTCTGCCGCGACAACACCGTGTACATGCGGACCACCGAAGGCGAGCGCCAGGTCGACGTCATCTACCGGCGAATCGACGATGACTTCCTGGATCCGATGCAGTTCAACCCCAATTCCGTGCTCGGCGTCGCTGGATTGCTGAACGCCGCGCGCGCCGGCAACGTGGTGATCTCCAGCGCGGTCGGCAACGGCGTCGGCGACGACAAGCTCGTCTACACCTACGTGCCCACGATCATCGAGTACTACCTCGGCGAAAAGCCCTTGGTCGCCAACGTCGACACCTACCGGTGCTGGCTCGACGACGAGCGCGAGGAGGTGCTCGACCGCGTCGCAGAACTCGTTATCAAGCCCGTCGAGGGTTCCGGCGGCTACGGCATCGTCTTCGGCCCCGATGCGTCGGAGAAGGAACTGGCCACGATCAGCAAGAAGATCCGCCACGATCCGCGCGGCTGGATCGCCCAGCCGGTCGTGCAGCTGTCCACGGTGCCGACCCAGATCGACGACAAGCTCGCCCCGCGCCACGTGGACCTCCGTCCGTTCGCGGTGAACGACGGCGACGAGGTGTGGGTACTGCCTGGCGGCCTCACGCGCGTGGCGCTGCCGGAGGGCTCGCTCGTGGTGAACTCCAGCCAGGGCGGCGGCTCCAAGGACACCTGGGTGCTGGCGTCCCGCGCGTCGGTCGCCGATCGCGAGCTGGCCGCCGCCGAGGTGGTCCGGAAGCTACCCAAGGCGCCGAAAGGTACGAAGCCCGACAAGAACGGCGACTCCTCCCAGCAGCAGCAACAGCAGTCGCAGTCGTCGGCCCCCGGTCAGAGTCAGCAGCAGCAACAACACCAGCAGGCGGTGATGCGCTGATGCTGGCCCGCAATGCTGAATCCCTCTACTGGATCGGCCGTTACGTCGAACGCGCGGACGACACCGCCCGCATCCTCGATGTCACCGTGCATCAACTGCTCGAGGACTCCAGTGTCGATCCCGACCAGACATCCCGCACCCTGCTGCGGGTGCTCGGCATCGATCCGCCCGCGCAGGCCTTGGACGTGTGGTCGCTGACCGACCTGGTCGCGTTCAGCCGCGATACCCAGGGCGGCTGCTCGATCGTCGAGTCGATCTCGGCTGCACGCGAGAATGCAAGGGGTGCACGTGAAGTCACGTCCACCGAGATCTGGGAGTGCCTGAACACCACCTACAACGCGCTAGCTGAACGCGAGCGCGCCGCCAAACGTCTCGGGCCCGCCGAGTTCCTGTCGTTCGTCGAGGGCCGTGCTGCGATGTTCGCCGGACTCGCCGACTCGACGCTGTCCCGCGACGACGGCTATCGGTTCATGGTGCTCGGCCGTGCCATCGAACGCGTGGACATGACGGTGCGGCTGCTGCTGTCCCGGGTGGGCGACAGCGCGTCCTCGCCCGCGTGGGTGACGGTATTGCGTTCAGCGGGTGCACACGACACGTACCTGCGCACATACCGTGGCGTGCTCGACGCGGTCCGCGTCGTCGAGTTCATGCTGCTGGACCGGCTGTTCCCGCGCTCGGTGTTCTACTCGCTGCGACTGGCCGAGCACAGCCTCGATGAACTGCACCACCGCGCGCTCAGTCGCATCGGTTCCACCGCAGAAGCCCAGCGGCTGCTGGGCCGGGCACGCAGCGAGCTCGAATTCCTTCGGCCCGGCGTGTTGCTCGAGTCGCTCGAGCAGCGCCTCGCCGGCCTGCAGAAGACCTGCGCTGACGTCGGAGAAGCGTTGGCGCTGGAATACTTCCACGCAGCGCCGTGGGTGGCGTGGACGGATGCCGGCCGTAATGGCTCGCTGGTCATCGAAGAGGGTGAGATCTAGATGTGGCGCATGCGGGTGGTGCACTCGACCGGCTATGCGTACAAGTCGCCCGTGACCGCGTCGTTCAACGAGGCACGCCTGACGCCGCGATCGGACTCCCGCCAGAATGTCATTCTCAACCGCGTTGAGACGGTGCCCGCAACAAGGTCCTATCGCTACGTCGATTACTGGGGTACCGCGGTGACCACGTTCGATCTGCACGCCCCGCACACCGAACTGGAGGTCACCTCGTCCTCGGTTGTCGAGACGGACAGGGGAGAGATGCCCGAGGAGAAGGTCGGCTGGGATGACCTGAGTTCGGAGGCCGTGATCGACCGGTTCGACGAGATGCTCAGCCCGACCGACTACGTGCCGGCGAGCAGGCGTATCCAGGCGGTAGCCAAGCGGATAGCGAAGTACAACGAGCCACCTGCCGCCGTTCTCGCCGCCGCGGAGTGGGCGCACAGCGAACTCGAGTACGTGCCGGGTACCACCGGCGTGCACTCGTCGGGGCTCGACGCGCACCGCGAGGGGAAAGGCGTGTGCCAGGACTTCGCTCACTTGACGTTGATTCTGTTGCGCAGCATGGGAATTCCATCTCGCTACGTTTCAGGTTATCTGCATCCCAACAGCGGGGCGGCGGTTGGCGAGACCATCGATGGCCAGAGTCACGCCTGGATTCAGGCCTGGACTGGCGGCTGGTGGAACTACGACCCGACCAATGACACCGAGATCAACGAGCAGTACATCAGTGTCGGTGTGGGACGGGACTATTCGGATGTCTCGCCGCTGAAGGGCGTCTATTCAGGGGAGGGCTCGACGGACCTCGACGTCGTCGTCGAAATCACCCGGCTGGGTTAGCGCGGACCGCCTCTAGGACCCGGTTAGCCTGAATTCTCATGGCCGACGAGTTGGACCTCGAACTCACATCGGGGCGGGTGCACGCTCAGCGCTTCGGAGACCCCGACGCCCCGTTGGTGCTCGCGATTCACGGCCTGTCGGCCAACATGCACGCCTTCGACTACCTCGCCCCGTTACTGGTCGCTAACGGTGAGCATCAGGTCGTCGCGGTCGACCTGCGCGGCCGCGGCGGCAGCGACATCGGTTCGACGGGAACCTACGGACTGCGAGCGCACGCCCGCGATATGTTCGAGGTGGCGACGGTTCTCGGGCAGGACACCTTCGCTTGGGTCGGCTGGTCACTGGGCGCGCTGATCGGGATCCTCGCGGCACAGCTGGAACCGAACCGCATTCGGCGGCTCGGTTTGATCGACCACGCCGGCAGGTCCGACGACAGCGCGATCGCCGCGGTGCTCGCCGGACTCAATCGGCTCGACCTCGACGCGCCGGACGCTGCGGAGTACGTCGCACAAGTCGAAGCCGTGAGTCCCATCCGGCCATTCACCGACTTCTGGCGTCGGTATTTCGCCTACGAATTCCGGCGAACCAGCAAGGCGGCGTGCATCGAAGACATCCGTGACGGCGCCACCCACGACTGGCCGCGGGCCTGGCGGGAACTGTCCATGCCGGTCGCGCTGGTGCGCTGCCGCCAACCGCTCAACGGGGGACTGGTGGTTCCCGACGACGTCGCCGCCGACATCGCCTCGACCGTGCCGACGCTGACCGTGACCGACGTCGACGCCGATCACTTCACGGTCATGACGCACGCGCCGACCGCGGAAGCCCTTGGCGCGCTTGTGGGTTAGCCTTCGCGGCCACACACGCCCGGGTGCACTTCAACCCGATGCAGGTCGTCGCCGAGTTCGATCTGCCTGCTGAAGGCCGTCGCCGCCAGCGCGCGCCAGTCGTCCTCCTGGCCCGGCACGATGCCCGGCACGTAGTGGGTCAGGACCAGAATCCCCACGCCTGCCCGCTCGGCAGTGGCGGCGGCCTGCTCGACCGACGAGTGATAGTCGATGATGTCCCTGACGCGTTGCACCGGCATCTGTTCCACGAGATCCCTGCGGATCACGGTGTGCACCAAAGCACCCGCGCCTACGGCCAGCGAATCGAGGCTCGCGCAGGGCACGGTGTCGCCGGCGAGTACCACAGATGCTCCCTCGAATTCGACTCGGAATCCGACAGTCGGCTCGACCGGTCGGTGATCAGTGGGAGCCGCGGTGATTTGTACGCCGTCGAGGGCCCACACCACGCCCTCGGTTACTTCCTCCACCTCGACGGTGGGCGGTTCGGTGATGTCGGGATGATGCCAGATCCGGTAGCTGATGTCCGGGGCCAGCGCGTCCAGCGTCGCATCGACGACCGCCGCTGTTCCTGGCGGACCGATGACTCGGAGCGGAGTACGGGTGAAGGTTGTGACCCATCGCGTCGTGATGACGTCAGACAGATCGGTGATGTGGTCACTGTGCAGGTGCGTCAGAAGCAGGGCGGAGATGTTGGCGGCGCCGACGCCGACCGCCGCAGCCCGCATCAACGTGCCGCGGCCGCAGTCGACTAGAAAAATCTGATCACCCGCCCGCACCAACGTCGACGGTCCGGCGCGGTTGGGGTCGACCATCGGACTTCCTGTGCCGAGCAGGGTGACCTCGATCATGGGTCATACCTACCCCGCGCGGACCGCTGAAGCGGGCCGTATGGCCAGAAATTGCCTAACGTGACACGTTGTGGGCGCGCATTCGAGCCGGGCCGCCGCGACGTGGTTGTGGCAGGCGACCGGAGACATCAGGGAGATTGTTGCCTTCGTAACCGCCCGCGAGCTGCGAGAGGTGTACGTCGCCGTGCCGCTCAGCGGGGTCGACGAGCAGATCGCCGGACTTGTCGCGGCGTTGCGCGCCAACGGGATAGCGGTGTCGTGCCTCGGCGGCGACCCGACGTGGACGGTCGACCATGAGACCGCGCTCGATTGGGCGTTTCGTGCGACGACCGACGCGGTCTTCGACGGCGTCCGCCTCGACGTCGAGCCATGGGCGTTGCCGCGCTGGCCCGTCAATGCCCGTGAGCTCATCGCGTCCTACGCCACCCTGGTGGAGGAGATGATCGAGGTGGCGCCGCTGACAGTGGACATCGTGCCGTGGCTGGTCGACGCTCACCGTGAGGCGGCCGGTCGCATTGTGCGCCAGTGCGATTCGGTCACCGTGCTCGGCTACTGCGACCGGGCCGCGCGCATCCTCGCCGATGTTCGCGGGATGCGTGAGCTCTGCCAGGCTCATGGCCGCCGCTACCGGATCGGCGTGGAGACACAGCCGCCGTCGCCGACCGAATTCAGCAGCCCGTGTTCGACGGGTTCGCCGTCCACCACATGGAGTCCTGGCGAACGCTACCCCCGTGACGGGCTATTCGCGCCCGGCCGACACCCAGTTCATGTCGCGGAACCTGTTCCCGGACACTGTATCTGCGGCGGTGTCGAGCTCGTTGAGCTGATCCGCCGTCAGCATCACCGACATTGATCCCAGGTTCTCCTCGACCCTGGCAGCGCGCCGCGTACCCGGGATAGGCACTGACGCCACCCCGAGCGCGTCGGCGCGATACCTCAACCAGGCCAACGCCACCTGCGCGGCCGTCGCGCCCGCCGCCTCGGCCACCGACGTCACGACGTCCACCACCGCGAGGTTCGCGTCCAGTGCGCCCTCCGCGAACCGGGGCATGGTGTGACGGAAGTCGTTCGACGACGACAGGTCGGCGGCGGACCGGACCGTCCCGGTCAGGAAACCCCGCCCCAAAGGCGAGTACGGGACGAAGCCCACGCGCAGCTCTGCGGCGGTCGGCACCACGTTTCGCTCGACGTCGCGGCTCCAGATCGACCACTCACTCTGCACGGCGGCAATCGGGTGCACCGCGACCGCGGCGCGTAGTTCGTCGGCAGTCACCTCCGACAATCCCAGGTGGCGCACTTTGCCCGCGGTGACCAGCTCGGCCATCGCGCCGACGGTCTCCTCGATGGGAACCGACGGGTCGCGCCGATGCATGTAATAGAGGTCGACGACGTCGGTCTTCAACCGCGCCAGGCTCTCGTCGATCGATTCGTGCACGTAGCCGGCATCGCCGCGGGACTCCAGACGCCCCGACGCACGGTCTGCGGGATTTCCTTTGATGCCGAACTTCGTCGCCAGGGTGACCTCGTCGCGGCGATCGGCGAGCAATTTGGCGATCAGCCGTTCATTGTCGCCGCCGCCGTACACGTTGGCGGTGTCGATGAACGTGACGCCGAGGTCAAGGCAACGATGCAGGGTGGCCAGCGATTCAGTGTCGTTGACTTCGCCGTATACCGGCGTCAACGCCATCGCTCCGAAACCGATCGCACTGACCGATAACTCGTCGCCCAGGGTGACGGCGGGCACGTCAGCAGCTTTGTTAGTCATGCTTTCATTCCTCGTGTCGACGATGGATTCATGGTCTTCCAACCGGCGGCGCAATGGGTCTGTTCCGACCAAGTTCCTTTCACTCAGACCCGCTTAGACCTAACCTGGTGTGAACTGGATCACGATGAGGCGGAGGCAGCGATGCGAATCGCGGACGTGTTGCGAAACAAGGGCGGCGCGGTGGCGACGATCACCCCCGAGACGTCTGTCTCTGGCCTGCTCAACGAGCTCGCCGTGCACAACATCGGCGCCATGGTGGTGGTCTCCGCCGACGGTCTTGTAGGCATCGTCTCGGAGCGCGACGTGGTGCGCAAGCTGCACGAACACGGCGCGGACCTGCTGAGACTGCCGGTGTCCGAGATCATGACCACCATGGTTGCGACATGTGAACCCAGCGACACCGTCGACCACCTCAACGCAGTGATGACGACCAAGCGGGTTCGGCATATCCCGGTGCTCGAGAACGGCCGCCTGGTGGGCATCGTCAGCATCGGCGATGTGGTCAAGCAGCGCATGGAGGAGATGGAGAGCGAGCAGCGCGCGCTGCAGGACTACATCACCCGTGGCTGAAATCGAACTGCGGCCGACCGAGCGGGCCGACGTTCGTGAACTGTCGAAAGTGCTGGCAAGGGCGTTTTACGACGACCCGGTGATGATGTTCATGCTGCCGGACGACAAGGCCAGGGTGAAGGCACTTCCCCGCATGTTCATGAGTCTGACCAGGCATCACTTCATTTCCCGGCGAGGTTCCGAAGTCGCGAGTCGCGACTGTTCGATCGGTGCCGCCACGCTCTGGGATCCGCCGGGTGAGCGGAAGTCGTCGCGCTTCGAAGAGCTGAGAATGATGCCCACTCTGGCGTGGTACTTCCGTACCCGCGGCAGGCAGACCCAGGCGCTTGGACGGGTCATGGAAGAGGCCCACCCCGAGGAACCGCACTGGTATCTGATGGTCATCGGCAGCGACCCCTCGGTCCGCGGTGCCGGCTTCGGACAGGCGCTGATGCGCTCGCGCCTCGACCGCTGCGACGGCGAGCGCGCGCCGGCCTATCTGGAAGCGAGCAAGGAAGAACTGCTTCCGTACTACGGCCGGTTCGGCTTCGAGCAGATCGGCGAGATCCAGATCCCGGGCGGACCGAAGATGTGGCCTATGTGGAGGGCGCCACAGTAGGGCTGAGCTACGTCAGCTCCACGAGTAGTCGGCACGCAATCGTGCGGCGACGATTTCGAACGTCTCGCGCTCCAGAATCGCGCCTTCGCGGCGGATGCCCTCCTCGGGTACGTCCAGCACCCGGTCCAACCGTACCCAGCTCGGACGATTCTCGTAATCCCAAGGGCCCGAACCGATCTCGACCCAAGCGGGATCGGTTCGGTGGTACTCCTGGCTGGACAGCATCAGGCCGAGCAGAGTGCGACGGTCGCGGCCGACCACGAGTACGGGCCGATCCTTACCCCGCGATGGGTCGTCCTCGTAGACCACCCACGTCCACACCACCTCGCCCGGGTCCGCGCGGCCGTCGAGAGCCGGCGCGTACACCAACCTGCGGGCGCGGTGTGCGGTCGGGACGCTGTTGTTCGTGATCGGGCGTCCGGCGGTGATAGCGGTGCTGGATTGGGCGGTGGTGCCTGCGAGGGCGTCAAGGCCCATCTTGATGCCCTGCTGGATGCTGCGAGGCAGGGTCTCGGGTCGCTGGAGCTGGCGGATGACCTTCGGTGCCTGGTTGAACACCAGGTTCTCCGCGAACTGTTGCAACGTCTTCCATTGCGACGCCATGTTGGCAGCATATGTGAAGCGCTGGCCGCGCGATTGTGTCGCTGCACCCGACCGTAGATACGCTAGAAGGGCGTAGCGCACCCGCTATACCAATCTTGACCAGGAGATTCCCATCAGCAGTTTCGCCGACCAGACCTTTACGGCGCCGGCGCAGATTCGGAACTTCTGCATCATCGCCCACATCGACCACGGCAAGTCGACGCTGGCCGACCGGATGCTGCAGTTGACCGGCGTGGTCGCTGACCGCGACATGCGCGCGCAGTACCTGGACCGGATGGACATAGAGCGCGAGCGGGGCATCACCATCAAGGCGCAGAACGTCCGGCTGCCGTGGAACGTCCAAGGCACGGACTACGTGCTGCACCTCATCGACACTCCGGGGCACGTCGACTTCACCTACGAGGTGTCGCGCGCGCTCGAGGCCTGCGAGGGCGCGGTGCTGCTGGTCGACGCCGCCCAGGGCATCGAGGCGCAGACGCTGGCGAACCTCTACCTGGCACTGGACCGCGACCTGCACATCATTCCCGTCCTGAACAAGATCGACCTGCCCGCGGCGGATCCCGACCGCTATGCCGGAGAGATCGCCCACATCATCGGCTGCGAGCCCGAGGACGTGCTGCGGGTGTCCGGCAAGACGGGCGACGGTGTCGCCGACCTGCTCGACCACGTCGTGCGCGAGGTGCCCGCGCCGCAGGGCGACGCCGACGCGCCCACGCGGGCGATGATCTTCGACTCGGTCTACGACATCTACCGCGGAGTGGTGACCTACGTCCGGGTCGTCGACGGCAAGATCTTGCCGCGCGAGCGGATCAAGATGATGTCCACCGGCGCCACCCACGAACTCATGGAGGTCGGCATCGTGTCGCCCGACCCCAAGGCGGCTGCGGGCCTCGGGGTCGGCGAGGTGGGTTACCTGATCACCGGTGTCAAGGACGTCCGCCAATCGAAGGTCGGCGACACCGTGACGACAGCGCGCCACGGCGCCACCGACGCGCTCACCGGGTATCGCGAACCCAAGCCGATGGTGTACTCGGGCCTGTATCCCGTTGACGGATCGGACTATCCGGACCTGCGGGACGCGCTCGACAGGCTGCAGCTCAACGACGCGGCGCTGGTCTGGGAGCCAGAGACATCGGTGGCACTGGGGTTCGGTTTCCGGTGCGGCTTCCTCGGGCTGCTGCACATGGAGATCACCCGGGAGCGGCTGGAACGCGAATTCGACCTTGACCTGATCTCCACGTCGCCCAACGTGGTGTACCGCGTGGTCAAGGACGACGGCAGCGACATGGTCGTCACCAACCCATCGGACTGGCCGGAAGGCAAGGTACGCACGGTGTTCGAGCCGGTGGTCAAGACCACGATCATCGCGCCGAGCGAGTTCATCGGCACCATCATGGAGCTCTGCCAGTCCCGCCGTGGCGAGCTTGGCGGCATGGACTATCTGTCGCCGGAGCGGGTGGAGCTGCGCTACATAATGCCGCTCGGCGAGATCATCTTCGACTTCTTCGACTCGCTGAAGTCGCGCACCCGCGGGTACGCCAGCCTCGACTACGAGGAGGCGGGCGAGCAGGAGGCCGACCTCGTCAAGGTCGACATCCTGCTGCAGGGTGAGGCCGTCGACGCGTTCAGCGCGATCGTGCACAAGGACTCCGCGGCGGCGTACGGCAACAAGATGACCACCAAGCTCAAGGAGCTCATTCCGCGACAGCAGTTCGAGGTTCCGGTCCAGGCCGCGATCGGTTCGAAAATCATTGCCCGCGAGAACATCCGGGCGATCCGCAAGGATGTGCTGTCCAAGTGCTACGGCGGGGATATCACCCGCAAGCGCAAGCTGCTGGAGAAGCAGAAAGAAGGCAAGAAGCGGATGAAGATCATCGGGCGGGTCGAGGTTCCGCAAGAGGCCTTCGTCGCGGCCTTGTCGACCGACGCCGCAGGTGACAAGCCGAAGAAATGACCGTCCGGGCTGGCGTGGTCGGCGTCGCGGTTGCGATCGCCGTATTGGTGTCCGGCTGCGAAAGCACCGTGGCTGGTAACGCCGTGCGGGACAACCAAACTGTGCCAACCGGCGGGCCATCGCTCGATAAGTCGGCGCTGGAGAAGGTGCTGCTGTCCATCGACGAGGTCAATCAGGTCATGGGGACCACCGCACTCGAGGTCACCGGTGAGCTGGACAACATGACCGATTTCTCAGACAAAGTGTCCGACCAGGATTGCCTCGGCGCGATGTTCGGCTCCGAGGAGCACGTTTACAAGGGCAGCGGGTGGACCGCGGTGCGCGACGTGGTGGCCCGCGAGCCCGAAAAGGACAACGATCACTGGGTCGAACAGACCGTGGTGCTTTATCCGGAATCCAACGACGCCAAGAGGTTTCTCGAGAAATCCAAGTCGACGTGGCAAAAATGTTCCGAGTCCTCGCTCGCGGTGAACACCGAGGACACCAGCTCGCTGTGGGAGTTCAGCGACGTCACCGATAAAGACGGTCTGATCACTCAGATGGCCACTCAGGAGGATGCCGACGGCTGGGGATGCCAGCATGCCCTTGCGGCAGTGTCGAACATCACCGCCGAGACCTGGGCCTGCGCGTACAGCGTCTCCGACGAGGCGGCGACCATGGCCGTCGACATCGCCGACAAGGTCGCCGAACAGTAGCGAGCCGACCCGAACACGTCAGGAAGCGGTGGCCACTGTAGCCAACCGACCTCGGCCCAAGAGCTCACCCCACGCGGTGAACGCCTCAGCGTGCCCCGCCGACGAGGCACCGCTTGCCAATGCCACCAGCCCGCTCGAGATGCCGCCGATACCGATGCCTGTCTGATTAACCACTCTCACCAGATCGTCGAAGGCCTCCCGCTGCGAACAGCCTCGCAATCCGATCAGGATTCCGATGGCCACGTCGATCACTCGGCGCGAGGTGTGTTCTTCAGCGCGGTAACTCATGAACGTCATTGTGCGCAAGGGGAAAGCCACCGACAAGAATTTCCGAACACGATGATCCTGAGGACCTCTTAGAACGTGTCGGAGTTGTCGTCACGTTGATCTGAACTACTTGACGATAGTCTGACGCGTCATATCGTGGTCGCGTGTCCGACACCGGTGAAAACCCCGGAGCGGTAAGGGATGTGGGGAGCGAACACGGCCTGCGAGCGCGATACCTCGTGGAAGTCCGCATGGCGGCCGGCTGGACTGGGACGCTCGAGCGATTTCGTCGTTGTCTTCGTCGTGTCGAACTGGTCTCAGTCGCGAAGGCCGTCGCTGCTTATCTGGGCGAACCAGGGCTGGAACACGAGCTCGACCTGATGGGCGTTCGGGTGAGTGCTGCACAGCGCCAACCTGAACCTCCGGACCGGCGCTAGCCGGCGACCTCGCCTTCGGCGATACGGCGGACCGCGTTGAGGAACACGTCGATCTCGGAGAACGTGTTGTAGAACGCGAACGACGGCCGCACCGTCGCCTCCAGGCCAAGACGCCTCAGAATGGGTTGCGCACAATGGTGTCCGGCACGCACGGCGATACCCTCGGCATTGAGCGCCTTCCCCACCTCCAGCGGTTCGTGGCCGGCCAGCACGAACGACAGCACGCTGGCCTTCTCCTGTGCGGTGCCGACCAATCGGACACCGTCGATGTCGGCCAGCCGCGGAGTGGCGTACTCGAGCAGCGCGTGCTCGTACGCCGCGATGCGTTCGATGCCAACGCGTTCCACGTAGCGCAGCGCTTCACCGAGACCGACGGCGTCGGCGATGTTCCCGGTGCCCGCCTCGAACTTGTTGGGCGGCCCTTGATATAGCGAGCGTTCCAGGGTGACGTCGGCGATCATGTTGCCACCGCCCTGCCACGGGGGCGTCTCCTCGAGCGCGTCCTCGCGGCCATACAGCACCCCGATACCGGTGGGCCCATAGATCTTGTGGCCGGAGAAGACGAAGAAGTCAGCTCCCGATTGGCCCACATCGATGGGGATGTGCGGAATCGACTGGGCACCATCGATCAACACCCGCGCGCCGTAACGGTGGCCCAGCTCGACGATCTTCTGCACATCGGTCACGGTGCCTAGCGCATTGGAAACCTGCGTCGCCGCTACAAGTTTCGTTTTCGGCCCGAGCAGATCCTCGAACTGCGACATCAACAGGTTGCCTGCATCGTCAACCGGTGCCACCCGTAACACCGCACCGGTCTGTTGCGAAAGTAGCTGCCAGGGAACGATGTTCGCGTGATGTTCCAGGTGGGTGATGACGATCTCGTCGCCCGGCCCCAGGTGCTTGCCGCCCCACGCATAAGCCACCAGGTTGATGGCCTCGGTGGTGCCACGTAGGAAGATGATCTCCTCGCTCTTGCTCGCGCCGATGAACCGCCGCACGGTGTCTCGGGCCTCTTCGTAGGCATCGGTGGCGCGCGCGGCCAGTTCGTGTGCGGCGCGGTGGATGTTCGAGTTCTCGTGGGCGTAGAAGTACGACAGCCGATCGATGACCACCTGCGGCTTCTGGGTCGTCGCGGCATTGTCGAACCAGATCAGCGGCTTGCCGTTGACGGTCTCCCGAAGAATCGGGAAGTCGGCACGGATGGTCTCGACATCGAAGATCTCGTGGTCGTCCGGCGGTGCCGGTACGGGTTCTGCGGGTGGATCGGAAAACGTAGGGGAAGAAAGGAAGTAGTAGTTCGCCTCATCGCCGTTCGGCGCCGTCGCCGGCGCGTCGGTCCAGCCCAGGTCGTCGATTGTCGGTGCCGCCGGTAGCCATCCCGGGACCGAGCCCCGCGGCGCGACGGGGGCCGTCGGCGTCGACCCGGCCAGCACTCCGGGAACCGTCGGCACCAGGCCCGAGGTGGGCACGGCATAGGGGTCAAGCGCGCTCTCGACCGTATAGGCCGCCGACGGCGCAGCCGTCGTATCCGGCGCGCTACCCCGTGGTGCGACAGGGACGGCCTGCGGAATACCTTCCGGCCCAGGCGATGTCGGCGTGGGAACGTAGACGTCCTTGAGCGGTATCGCAGGTGCGTGCGGCGTGAACGGATTGGCAGCGCCGGCGGCGGCCGTTCCTGCGGAAGTCGCCGCCGTCGTGTCGGGCACGTTGCCGCGCGGCGCGACGGGTCCCGCCAGCGGGGGACTATCCGGTCCCGGGCGGACGCTGGCGGCGAACAGCTGAGAGGCGAGCGCGGAAAGTTCGGCCGCGCTGATGGGCAGGTCGCTTTCGGCGTCTACCGACCGGTACTCACTTGTACTCATGGAACTGATCCACGGCCGCGCCATCGAGCACGCCCAGCGCATCGTCGGTGAGCACGGCCAGCGACGAGTACAGCGTCACAAGATACGACGCGATCGCCGATCGGTTGATCCCGGTGAACCGCACCGACAGGCCCGGCGCTTGCTCGCCAACCAGACCCGGTTGGAACAGGCCCACCACGCCCTGGCGTTCCTCGCCCGTGCGCACCAGGATGAACTTCGTCTTGCCCTTCGTCACCGGCACCTTGTCCGATGGCACGATCGGGATGCCGCGCCACGTGATGAACTGCGCCCCGAACAGGTTGACGACCACCGGCGGCACGCCGCGGTACGTGGCCTCGCGGCCGAACGCGGCGACGCCCAGCGGATGGGTCAGGAAGAAGCCTGGTGTCTTCCACACCTTGGTGATCAGCGCATCGAGGTCGTCGGGAGTCGGCGCGCCGCCCAGCGTCTCGATGGTCTGCTCGGGCGTGACCTGTGACAGCAGTCCGTACTCGGGATTGTTGACCAGCTCGAACTCCTGGCGCTCCTTGATGGTCTCGATCGTCAGCCGTAACTGCTGCGCGATCTGGTCGTGCGGGCTGGAGTACAGGTCGGAGACCCGGGTGTGCACGTCGAGCAGCGTGGAGATGGAGCGCAGCGTGTACTCACGCGGGCTGGTCTCGTAGTCGACGTAGGTCTCCGGCAACGGTTCCTCGGTGCCCGCGCTCTCTTCGGAGTGGATGGCGACCTGCTCGGGGTTCACCACGCGGTTGACCCGGTAGATACCGGCCTCGACGGGCACCCAACTCAAGAGATGCAGCAGGAACCGCGGGGTGATGGTGTCGAGCTGGGGAACGGTCTTGGTGGCATTGGCGAGTTGGCGTGCGGCGAGATCACCGAGCGCCTGGGACTCGTTCTGGGCCGACGTCATGGACGTACCTCCGACTTCTTCTCAATCAGGGCAGACCGCATTGCGGGCACACCAATCATGGGGCACAGTGGAGCGGCCTGCACCATTAGCGCGCAAGGCGACGAAAAACCGGGCGTGTGATCTTGCCGCGAGGTTGCCGTATGGTAAGGGGCATGCAACAGCTCACGTCGCTGCGCAATGTTTCCGCGCGCTGCCTCCTCGTGCGCTGTTGTTGTTGTTGATTTTCTGACGCCGTTCCCCCGCGTTGTGGCCCGCCCTGTTCGGCGGTGCACCGAAACACGCTGCTCAGAGCTCCAGAAAGTCAACCTCATGACCGTCCACTCCCTGCCAAGGCCCGCGCGCCCACCCGTAGCCGTGCGCCGGCATGTCCGCGCCCGATCCGGTGACGTCACTCGGATGACCCGTTATCGCGGCGGCACGTACTCCCACACCGTCGACACCGTCCACTTCGCCGACGGATCGTCTGCGCGCACCGACCTGATCCGGCTCAACCCCAACATCGAGGCCTATTCACTGGATTTCTCGGGGCACGCTCCGACCAGGCCGTCGCACTACCGGGCGGAGACGTGGTCGGCGGTGCCGAACCTGCGCGCCCGCGCACACGAGGCCGAGGTTGCCTGGATTCTGGGCAACTCGTTTCCTGTCCTGGGCACGGCTGAACTGAGTCGTCGGTTGCGCTCCGCGGGTTATCCGCTCGGCTCGGCCAACATCAGCGAGCACGAGGCCATCGCCGCCACGCAGGCGGCGATCTGGCGGTTCACCAACGACATGGAACTGGACAACCGCCCGCGCAACGTCCCCATCGCGGTGCGACGTACCGAAAACCGAGTCTTTCTCGAGTTCGACGGTGAACCCGAATTAGGCGGGTACACAGTGCAACTCGCCTCGGATGCCGCGGTCTCCCTGATTCTGCAGAAGTCGGTCGACGGACTGTCGTGGAGCGACGTGGCAGCCTCGGGACTCAACGTCCAGGCCGGGCAGGGCACCCTCCGCAAGGCGCTCGGCGTTGGTTCCACGCTTTCGGGAAGCCGTCACGGTCGGCGAGGCAGCGGATATCGCTTCTACCGGCTGAACATCCTGGCCGACCCAGCCACAAGCGTCGACGTCGGCGAGGTGAGTTTCTGGCTCGCCGGCGCAGGAAATTACCGCAACCCCGACCGCATCGTGCACCTATACGACTACCTGCTGGCGGGTGCGCGCCGCGCGCACAGCCGGGTCGTGGTTGCCGACCTGATTTCTGACGACGCGATCATGGACGACGGCCTGGTCGGCCCGTTTCGGTTTCAAGCGGCGAGCAGTGCCAGGCTGTCGTTGCGCGACGGTGCGATCGTCGACGCCGACGGCCTCGAATTCGATGGTCATGTCGAGCCTGGCACCGAGTTCTATATCCGTCCGCCATCGGGCACCGACGGTGTGCTCGTCACCGCCACCGTGCCCGGCTCCGCGGACGGCGTCGGCGGACGCGTGGTCACGGGCGTGGCCCGCGACGATGTGAACAGCCGGTTGACCCCGGTAGCGCTCGCTTCGCCTGCGCCCGTGGTTGTCGACTTCGCCGTCTACTGGACGACGCGTGCGGCGTCCATTGCTGATAAGGCCGCAGAAAGGTAGCTACCCGGGCCCTAAGGGCAGCAGCGACAGCATCGACATCAGAATCAGCACACCACCCGAGCCGGCGAGCGCGTACACCTCACGCCGTGGCGAGATGCGAGAAGGAAGCGGATCTCGCGAAAGTAGCAGTTGACGCCTTCTCCCGATCAGATAGACCGACAACGTAACCACCGCCGCAAATCCGGCCGCCACCAGGCTGATTGGTGGAACATCGGTGCGCAGATACTTCAACAACAACAGCACGCCGTTGGCGAGAAACCCTAACGACGTGCGCGTCCAAGCCAACGATGTCCGCTCGGCTTGTGACGCCCGACTCGGCGCGTCGCCCGCCCCGCCCATGGGGGTCAATCGGTCATCGCCTTCGCAATCACGAGGCCCAGCACCAGCACGGTGATGAGCACCAGTCCAATCCCGAGATAGACGGGCGACGGTTGACGGGGAAGCGGTTCGCCACGGCGCATGGCGCGATCCGACTGTTCCCACCGCAGGATGCCGATGATGGCGGTCAGGACCGACAGCGCTCCAAGCATGAGGCCCAACACATGTCGTGCCCCGGGCACCGATAACGCAGGAACGAACTGGATGACCGCTACCGAGGCGGCAAGCAGGCCGAGAGCGGTGCGCTGCCAGGCGAGAAACGTTCGCTCATTGGCAAGCGTGAACCGGTAGTCGGGTTCGACCTCTTGCGCACCGTGGGCGCCGTCATCGAGCTTGCCGTCGTCGGCCACTACATCGGAGCGTTAGCCGGCTGGAAACCGCCCGAGCTGTCTGACTCTTCCTCGGCGCGGATGACATGGACCACGGCGTTGATCAGCGCCAGGTGGGTGAACGCCTGCGGGAAGTTGCCCAGGTGGCGTCCGGTGCGTGGCTCGATCTCCTCGGCGTAGAGGTGCAGCGGGCTGGCGAAGGACAGCAGCCGTTCGCACAGATGCTTGGCCCGGTGGATCTCGCCGATCTCGACCAGCGCCGACACCAGCCAGAACGAGCAGATGGTGAACGTGCCCTCCTCGCCGGAGAGGCCGTCGTCGGTCTGGTCGATCCGGTAGCGCAGCACCAGCCCTTCCTCGGTCAGCTCGTCGGCGATGGCCAGCACGGTGGCACGGATCCGCGGGTCGTCGGGCGGCAGGAAGCGGGTCAGCACGGCCAGCAGCAGCGAGGCGTCGAGCGCGTCGTCGCCGTAGCGCTGGGTGAGCACGCCGCGCGAGTCGACGCCGTTGGCCAGGATGTCGGCCTTGATCTCCTCCGCGATCACGCGCCACTGCTGCGCATACGACTTCTCACCTTCGATCTCAGCGAGCTTGGAGCCGCGGTCCAGCGCGACCCAGCACATGATCTTGCTCGAGGTGAAGTGCTGCGGCTCGCCGCGCACCTCCCAGATGCCGCGGTCGGGCTCGCGCCAGTGCTTGATCGCCTCTTCGACCTGTTGCTTGAGCACCGGCCACAGCGTCTCGGGTATCTGCTCGCGCGACTTGGTGTGCAGGTACACCGAATCCAGCATCGTGCCCCAGATGTCGTGCTGCATCTGGTTATACGCGCCGTTGCCGATCCGCACCGGGCGCGCGTTGTCGTAGCCCGACAGGTGGTGCAGCTCTTCCTCGACAAGGGTGCGTTCGCCGCCGACCGCATACATCACCTGCAGCGGGTGGCGTTCACCGTTGTTGGCACCGGACACGTCGGCGATGAACGCGAAGAAGTCGTCGGCCTCGCGATCGAGACCTAGGGTGTACAGACCCCACAACGCGAAGGTCGAGTCGCGCACCCACGCGTAGCGGTAGTCCCAATTTCGTTCGCCCTGAGGCGTTTCCGGCAGCGACGTCGTCGGTGCCGCAAGCAGGGCGCCCGTCGGGGAGTAGGTCAGGCCCTTCAGCGTCAGCGCGCTGCGCTGCAGATAGGACCGCCACGGGTGGTCCGGGAAATCGCCGATGTTGATCCATTGCCGCCAGCACTCGCTGGTCTGCCACAGCTTGTCGGCGGCCTCGTCATAGGTCTGCGGCACAGGGTGTTTCGACCAACTCAGTGCGACGAAGACGTTGTCGCCTTCCTTCATCCTGGTGCGGGCCCTGGCCTCGCGGCCTTCCAATCCGATGCGCAGGTTGGTGGTCAGCCGCAACGTCGGATGCGAGTCGGGATCCTTGTTGGCGCGTGCGATCGCCTCGCCGTAGGCCTGGGCCGAGTACTCCCAGCTGGCGCTGACTCGGTGGTAGTCGAACGACGGCTCGCAGTTCATCACCAGCTCGACCGTGCCGCTGACACACCGCACCGTGCGCAGCAGGATGTGCTCGGCATCCCAGTCCATCGGCGTGCGGCGATGGGTGCGGGACCGCGATTCGATGTCATGCCATGGGCCCATCACCAGCGCATCGCGAACGATGATCCAGCCGGTGTGGGTCTGCCACGTGGTCTCCAGGATCAGGCTGCCGGGCAGATAGCGGCGCGCCGCGGGGACGGAGACGCCGTAGGGGCCGAGGCGGAAGTGGCCTGCCCCGCGGTCCAGAATGGCGCCGAACACGCTGGGTGAATCGGGGCGCGGCACGCACAACCACTCGACCGATCCGGCCGACGAGATCAGGCAGGTGGTCTCGCAATCGGACAGGAACGCGTAGTCGGCGATCGGCGGAAAGGGGTTCCGCAACGCAGCGCTCGGCGCGTACGGGACCGGAGCGGTCACGGTCAACGGCGCCGGGGCCTCGTCGGCTTGTTCGTTTTGTTGCAGAACCATTCGGACATCATCGACTCCAAACCTGTCCTTCGTCTACTCGTCGCGGGGCGTGTCCGGCGTTGCTGACCAGCGGTGGGACACGGCATTGCACTCCGCGCATCGAATAGGCTGGCCGGGTGGGCGGCATCCTCAGCTGGTGGGACGGCGTTGAGCTGTGGTTATCCGGGCTCGGTTTCGTCGCTCAGGTCGTCGTCGTGATGCCGGTGGTGCTGGCGCTGGCCTACGGGATCGCGATATTGCTGGACGGGGCGCTGGGGAACGGGATTCGGCTGCTCAAACGAGCACGGCACGAGGACGACGATTCAGAATGACTGGGATGCCCCGGTCTCGGGTGACGTTGGTGCTGGTCATCCTGGTGGTGTTGGTGATCGTCATGTGGCTGCTCACCCGTTAAGTGAGCTAAGCCCCGGCTGAGCAATGTGCTGTGACTCTGTTATTCTTCGCGCCATGCATGCAGCGTTCGGCACTACCGAGGGCCACATCGTGGCGCTCATTGCCGTAGGTGTTTGCGCTGTTGCAGACGTCGCCTGTTGTCGCTGAAACCACACCCGTCCGCGGTTGGTGTCGGTAGCGGCTTTCATTGTGCCCATGTACCGATCCTTCGCCTTGCCGTCGTGGCGGGACCCCTCCCGTTTGTCCGAGCAAGGAAAGGCAATGAATGAACATCCGTAAACCCTGGCTTCACGCCGCCGCACTCGTAACCACCGCGACAGTGCTCGCGGCGTGCGGTGGTGGATCCAGCGACGTCGCCGGCGGCGGCGATCAGGCCAAGGCCGACGTCACGCTGACCATGGTCGCGTATGCCGTCCCCGAGCCGGGCTGGAGCAAGATCATCCCGGCCTTCGCGGCCACCGACGAGGGCAAGGGCGTCGCCGTGACGACGTCGTACGGCGCTTCGGGCGACCAGTCGCGCGCCGTCGTCGACGGAAAGCCCGCCGACATCGTCAACTTCTCGGTCGAGCCGGACGTCGCCCGGCTGGTGAAGGCCGACAAGGTGGCCAAGGACTGGAATTCCGACGCCACCAAGGGCGTCCCTTTCGGGTCGGTGGTTTCTCTGGTCGTCCGCAAGGGCAACCCGAAGAACATCAAGGACTGGGATGACCTGCTGCAGCCCGGGCTCGAGGTCGTCAGCCCGAGCCCGCTGAGCTCGGGTTCGGCCAAGTGGAACCTGTTGGCGCCGTATGCCGCAAAGAGCATTGGCGGCAAGGACCAGCAGGCCGGACTCGACTTCGTCAACAAGCTCGTCAGCGAGCACATCAAGACGCGCCCCGGTTCGGGTCGCGAGGCCACCGACGTGTTCCTGCAGGGCGCCGGCGACGTGCTGATCTCCTACGAGAACGAGGCCATCAACGTCGAGCGCCAAGGAAAGCCGGTCGAGCACATCAACCCGCCTCAGACCTTCAAGATCGAGAACCCCGTCGCGGTGGTCACGACCAGCCCTCACCTCGATAAGGCCACCGCGCTGAAGAACTTCCTGTTCACCAAGGAGGGTCAGAAGATCTGGGCGCAGGCCGGCTTCCGTCCCGTCGACCCGTCGGTGGCCGCCGACTTCGCGAACGATTTCCCGACGCCGCAGAAGTTGTGGACCATCGACGACCTCGGTGGATGGAGTGCCGTCGATCCGGCCTTGTTCGACAAGGACAACGGATCCATCACCAAGATCTACAAGCAGGCCACCGGATGACAGCTGCTCTGAACCCTGAGACGGCCCGGCCCGCCAGCGATGGTGAGGCCGGGCCGCCTCGCGGTTTCTTCAAGAGCAGATACGGCAGCACGTCGCTGCGGGTCGGTGTGGCGACCACGTGGCTGTCCATCATCGTGCTGCTGCCACTGGCCGCGATCGTGTGGCAGTCAGCAGGTGGCGGCTGGCACGCGTTCTGGGCCGCGGTAACGTCGAGGTCGGCGATCGAGTCGTTCCGTGTCACGCTGACGATTTCGTTCTCGGTCGCGGTGATCAATTTGTTCTTCGGGCTGGTGATCGCCTGGGTGCTGACGCGGGACCAATTCCCCGGCAAGCGCCTGGTCGACGCGATCATCGATCTGCCGTTCGCACTTCCCACGATTGTGGCAAGCCTGGTGATGTTGGCGCTCTACGGACCCAGCAGCCCGGTGGGTATTCACCTGCAGCACACGAAATGGGGCGTCGGCATCGCGCTGCTGTTCGTCACGCTGCCGTTCGTCGTGCGCTCAGTGCAGCCCGTCCTGCTAGAGCTGGACCGCGAGGTCGAGGAGGCCGCGGCGTCACTGGGAGCCAACAATCGCACCATCTTCACCCTCGTCATCCTTCCCGCGTTGCTGCCGTCCCTGCTTTCCGGTGCAGGACTGGCATTTTCGCGCGCGATCGGCGAGTTCGGCTCGGTAGTGCTGATCGGCGGTGCCGTCCCCGGCGAGACCGAGGTGTCATCGCAATGGATCCGAACATTGATCGAGAACGACGACCGGACCGGCGCTGCGGCCATCTCGATTGTGCTGCTTGTGATTTCGTTCGTCGTGCTATTCATTCTGCGCACCGTCGGGTCGCGGGCGGCCAAGCGTGAGGAGCTGGCGCAATGACGTTGTCGCCGGCAGTGCGCTACCTGTTGCGGTACGTCGCACTGGGCTATCTTCTGCTGCTTCTCATCGTTCCGGTCGGACTGATCCTGTGGCGCACATTCTCACCGGGGGTCGGTGCGTTCTTCGAGTCGATAATGACACCGGCCGCGGTTTCGGCTCTGCAGCTGTCGCTGCTCGTGGTCGCCATCGTGGTGCCGCTCAATGTGCTGTTCGGCGTGCCGACCGCGTTGGTCTTGGCGCGCAACAGGTTCCGTGGCAAGAGCGCCTGCAGGCGGTCATCGACCTGCCGTTCGCGGTATCACCTGTCGTCGTCGGCGTGGCGCTGATCCTGTTGTGGGGGTCTGCGGGCGCGCTCGGGTTCGTCGAGAATGACCTCGGCTTCAAGATCATCTTCGGCTTCCCGGGGATCGTGCTGGCCAGCATCTTCGTCACCGTGCCGTTCGTCATCCGCGAGGTCGAACCGGTACTGCACGAGCTGGGCACCGACCAGGAGGAAGCCGCGGCCACGCTGGGGTCTCAGTGGTGGCAGACGTTCTGGCGGATCACCCTACCCTCGATTCGGTGGGGTCTAACCTACGGCGTCGTGCTGACCGTCGCGCGCACGCTCGGTGAGTTCGGTGCGGTCATCATGGTGTCGTCCAACCTGCCGGGACAGTCGCAGACCCTCACGCTGTTGGTGGCGGATCGATACAACCGCGGCTCCGAGTACGGCGCGTACGCGGTCTCGACGCTGCTGATGACGGTCGCGGTGCTCGTTCTGATCGTCCAGGTGATCCTCGACGCGCGCCGCGCAAAGACAGACAACTAGGCCCAGGAGACGCTGATATGACGAACGCGATCACGGTGCGTGGTGCGAACAAGCACTACGGAGACTTCGCCGCGCTCGACAATGTCGACTTCGACGTGCCATCTGGTTCGCTGACGGCGCTGCTCGGGCCGAGCGGGTCGGGCAAGTCGACGCTGTTGCGAGCCATCGCGGGCCTCGACCAACCCGACACGGGCACGATCACGATCGATGGCGAAGACGTGACGAACATTCCGCCCCAGCGGCGCGGTATCGGCTTCGTGTTCCAGCACTACGCGGCGTTCAAGCATCTGACGGTCCGCGACAACGTCGGTTTCGGTCTGCGCATCCGCAAGAGGCCGAAGGCCGAGATCAAGGAGAAGGTGGACAATCTTCTCGAGGTCGTCGGGCTCAGTGGCTTCCAGACCCGCTATCCGAACCAGCTGTCCGGCGGCCAACGGCAGCGTATGGCGCTGGCTCGCGCTCTCGCGGTCGACCCGCAGGTGCTGCTGCTCGACGAGCCCTTCGGCGCCTTGGACGCGAAGGTGCGCGAGGATCTGCGGGCCTGGCTGCGTCGGCTGCACGACGAGGTGCACGTCACCACGGTGCTGGTGACCCACGACCAGTCCGAGGCGCTCGATGTCGCCGACCGTATTGCAGTGCTCAACAAGGGCCGCATCGAGCAGGTCGGCTCTCCGACAGACGTTTACGACACACCCGCGAACGCGTTCGTGATGTCCTTCCTCGGCGCGGTCTCGTCTCTCAATGGCACATTGGTTCGGCCGCACGACATTCGCGTCGGCCGCAATCCCGACATGGCCATCGCCAACACCGACGATTCCGTTAGGGCCACCGGCGTGCTGAAGGCCACTATCGACCGAATTGTCATATTGGGCTTCGAGGTTCGCGTCGAACTCACCAGCGCGGCGAACAATACGCCGTTCACAGCGCAGATCACCCGCGGCGACGCCGAGGCGTTGGGGCTCAACGAGGGGGACATCGTCTACGTGCGGGCTACCCGGGTGCCGACGCTGCCCGGCGGCGCGGAGTTGCCGAAGGCCGATACCGCCGACGAGGACGGGGCCCTCTCAAAGGCCTGAGTTCACCCGGCGAGCAGACACAGAATCGCACTACCCTCCGCTGTATCGCGCGATTCTGCGTCTGCTCGCGCGATCAGAAATAGCCGTTGGCCGGCGGCCACGTCCCGTTGATGGCGTAGTTGCCCGCCGCATACGCCTTGTACGCCAGCGGGCTGTGGCCCGCCAACGTGCGCGCGTTACGCCAATGCCGGTCGAGGTTGAGCGCCCGCGCGGTAGCCGAGGCACCGCCCGTGTCGAACAGTCGCTCCGCCGCCGAGATCGTCAAGCGTTCGGCCGTGAACTGCGCCTTGGCCACTGCGACGGCCACTTCGGCGACGGCGTCGGGGTCGTGCTGGCTGTCCTGGTCTACTAGTCCGTCGATGGCGTCGGCTGCCGTCAACACGATCGCCTCGCCGGCTGAGGCGGCGCTCGAGATCTCTCCCACCGCCTGCAATACAAAGGGATCGGCGTCTGCGGTGTCGGCCACCGAGTGCGACGCGGGCCGAGCCTTGGTGCGTACGTACTCGACCGCATCGTCGAACACGGCATGGGCGATACCGACCGCCACCGACGCAAGATACAGCTGCAGGAAAGCGGTCGCGTGTCCGAGGGTGTTGCCGTCGGACACGGTGATGAGCTCATCGGAAAGGACCTCGACGTCGGTGAACCGCGTGCCGCCGCTTGCGGTAGTGCGCTGCCCGAAACCGTCCCAGTCGTCGAACAATTCAACTCCCGGCCGGTCAGCCGGGATGATCACCTGAACATCATGTCCGTCGGCGTCCAGCGCCGACACCGCGATGACGTCGGCGAACAGCGTGCCGGTGGAATAGAACTTGTAGCCGTTGAGGCGAAGGACTCCGGCGGTGTCGGGCAACACTTTGGTGTCCGCGCTCGACGGCGCCCTGCCTGCCGCATCCGTGATGGCATTTCCGACGATCAGGCCTGGATAGACTCGAGGAAACCATGCTTTGCGCTCCTCCGGCGTTGCCCGGTTACTGAGCAACCGCTCGGCAAAGCCGAAATGGGAGCGAAGAGCTTGGGCCACATTGGAACTGCCGCGACCGATCTGGATGACAGCGGACAACACATCGCGTACTTTTCCGCCGGGGCCGCCGAACTCCGCTGGGACGCGAAGGCCGAGTACGCCGGTCTTCCGGATCGCCTCGACGGCCTCGTACTGCAACACCCGGTCCCGCTCTGCGGCAGGGTCATCACGCCGCAAGGCTGTCACGATCTCGGGCAGCCGGGCCAATCGCTCCTCGACCGACCCTCCTAATGGTTCGTTGGAGAATGGCTTTCGTGGTGCGACGGGTTCGCGCGTGACGGTCATGTGGGCTCCCGGGTGATTATCGAAAATACGGAATGATCTTGTCCGCGAAACGGTCCAGCTCCGCTTCGATCGGCTGGAACTGCAGCATGAACAACTCGATTCCGGCGTCGTGGAATGCCTGGATGCGCTCGACCACCTGCCCGTAGCTGCCGACCAGGCCTGCCAGCGTGCCGCCGTTGGAACCGATACGCTTGGTGCCCGACAGCACCTTGTACATCTGGGTCTTGGGATCGGTGCCGCCGGAGATCTCGGGCCTGCTCTCGGCGTCTGCCAATGACTGCAGGTACGCAAGCTCAGCTTCTGCTTCCGCCTCTGTCTCGCGAGCGATCACGAAGGCGGACAGGCCGAATCGCAATGGTGCGCCGTCCCGCGGTCGGGCGCGCAGATCGTCGATGACCTCCACTGTCTCGGCAAATGGCCGCCCGTTGATGAAGAAGACATCGGCGTGTTCGGCGGCCAGCGCACGGCCCGGTTCGGACTCGCCGCCCACATACAACACTGGCGGGTTCGCGGGTGTTGGCCGAATCAGGGCGGCCTGACCGCCTCGATTGCCAATCGGAACGTGCTTGCCCGTCCACAGTTCGGCGACGATCCCGAGCCATTCACGCGAGTAGGCATACCGGTCGTCGTGGTCCAGCGGATCAAGGCCGAGACCCTCCAACTCGGGCAGGAACCATCCGGTGACGAGATTGACGGCCAGACGTCCGTCGGCGATGTCCGCAATGTTGGCGGCGATCTTCGCAAAGACCAACGGGTTGAAGAGGAGTGGCTTGACCGCCCCGATCAACTCGATGCGCGACGTGGCCTCCGCCAGTGCCGCTATCGTGGACCAGGTCTCCAGGACGTCGTCTTCGGTATTGCTTGGGTGGATGACATGCTCTGCCAACAGGGTTGAGTCGAAGCCGGCCTGTTCGGCTCGCAGCAACAGGTTGCGGGTGCGCCGATAGCTCGCATCCGGCGCGTCATGCGGATGATCCCGTGCCCCGTGGTTGCCGTAAACCGGCGCCCACACCCCGAACCGCGGTGCGGTCACGAGCGGCCCAGATAGCGCCTGCGTTCCCAGTCGCTGACCTCATTGGAGTACTCCACCCATTCGCTGCGGGCAAGCGTGGCGAAGTCGAGCACGAAGTCAGCACCCAGGATGTCCAGAATGGTGTCGTCGCGGGTGGCGAGTTCGATTGCCACGCCGAGCGATTCGGGCAGCGGAACCCCCTCGTTGTACAGGTTGCCACCCCGGGCGGGCGGTGCATTGCGTTTGGCTTCGAGCCCGGCGATCACCGCCGCCAGGGCCGATGCGATCAACAAGTACGGGTTGGCATCGGAGGCGCCGCTGCGCAGTTCGATTCTGGTGGCCGACGGGTCGTCTTCGATCAACGAGCGCACGGCTGCGCTGCGATTGTCGCGGCTCCACGTCACGGTCGCGGGCGCGAACGAGTCTGGGGTGAATCGCCGATACGCGTTGACCGAGTGCGCCCCGAACAAGGTGATCGACGGCAGGTGCTCGAGCAGACCCGCGATCGCGTGCAGGGCCAGCTCGTTCTCGCCACCGTCCTCCGGCGCGAAGGCCGGCTCGCCCCCGCGCCACAGCGATATGTGTAGATGTTGGGAGCTGCCGGAGTGCTCAGTAAACGGCTTCGGCATGAAACTTGCGATCTTGCCGTGCTTTCGGGCCACCTCCTTGGCGGCATACTTCAGCCGCGCGGCGTCGTCGGCGGCCTCCAGTGCGTCGGTGTAGACGAGATTCGTCTCAACCTGACCCGGGCCGTACTCGGTCTGGATGCCCTCCAACCTGGTGAATGCGCCCAGCGTTTCGTAGAGATCGCTGAGCAGCGGATCAAGCGCGTTGGCATTCTCCAGTGAGTAGGCGTGGATGTCGTGCTGAAACGGCGAGCCGTCCGCATTGAGCAGATAGAACTCGAACTCGACCCCGATTTTGGCCGTGAAGCCCAGCGAGGCCAGCCGGGCCAGCACCTTCTTGAGCACCGCCCGCGGATCCAGCTGTGACGGATTCCGGTCGTGCGCAACGATGTCGGAGATGACATGACCGACCCGGGGGCGCCACGGCAGGGGTCGATAGGTGCCGAGATCGGGAACGGCGAACACGTCCGGGTAGCCGCCGACCCAGCTCGTGAGCCGCAGCGAGTCGATGACCGTGCCGTCGGTGTTCCATCCCAGCGAGGCTTCGCAGAACGCGAATCCGCTTCCCAGCGCGCGGTTCAGGAACTGCGAGGCCGGAATCCGCTTGCCTTGAGCATGGCCGAACGGATCACTCCATGCCACCTCGATCTCGGTCAGAGAACCGTCCTCGAGTCCGCTGCGTAACGCCCGCTCGCTACCGGAACGAGCGCGTTCGTCGGTAGGTACCGAGTTCACTGTGTGCGTCACGCCTGCGGCACCTTGTCGTTTTTGACTCGCGTGCCTACGACGAAACCGGCCACGAACGCGACGACAAGCAGGCCGACGATGGCCCAGCCCAAGATGCTCGAACCCCCGACCAGATCTTTCAGGTTGGCCACGATGAGGATCAGTCCGACCGCCAATCCGAGCAGTCCGAGGGCAGGCGCGATACGCACCCGCCACTGCGAGTGGCCGCGACGGTCGCGGGCGAAGTACACCAACACCGCCACCGATGTGGCGATCAGGAGGACGACGAAGCCGACCGTGGTGGCGCCGGCAAACCAGGTGTAGAACTGGGCGGCCGGATCGAGCTTGAACACGACCGCTGCGATGATGCTGATCGCGACCACACCCGAGATCCACAACGAAGCCTGATGCGGCGAGCCGTGCCGGTTGTGTGGGCGACTCAACGACTCAGGCAGCACATCGCGCTGCGACAGGGCGAACACGTACCGCGACGCCACGTTGTGGAACGACAGGATGCAGGCGAACAGGCTGGTGAAGTACAGCACCGTGATGATGTCGGTGCCGACGACACCGATGTAGCGCTGCGCGGTATCGGCCAGGAACGTGGAGCCGGAATCCGTTGCCCGGCTTACCGCTTCCTCATCGCCCCAGCCTGAGATCAATGCCCAGCTGGTCACCGCATAGAAGACGCCGATCAGGATGAGAGCAATGTAGGTGGCGCGGGGAATGGTGCGATCCGGCGTGCGGGCCTCGTCCCGGAAGATCGCGGTGGCCTCGAATCCGACGTAGCTGATCAGCGCGAACAGCAGCCCGATACCCAGCGAGCCGGAGAAGACGGCGCTTGGGTTGACGATGCCGTTCGACAACCCGTGGTCGCCGCCGTGAAAGACGATCACCGCATCCAGTACCACCACTATCGCAATCTCGGCGGACAGCAGCACGGCCAACACGCGGCTGGACAACTCGATGTTGCGGTACCCGACGAACGTCGTGACCGCGAATGCCACCGCCGCGAATACCCACCACGGCAGAGCCGGGCCCCCGAACAGTTCGACGATCACTCCACCGGCCGGACCCAACAGACCGTAGACACCCGCTTCGATGGCCACATAGCTGATGAGCGCGACGAACGCGATACCGATTCCCGCCGGAAACCCAAGTGCCGTGCGGACATAGGAGAAGAACGCGCCAGCTTCGTCGACGTAGGGTGTCAGCGCGGTGAAACCGACAGCGAAAAACAGCAGAATCACTGTCGACACCACAAAGGTCGCAGGGAACCCGGCTCCGTTTCCGGAGGCGATCCCGAGTGGGACGACGCCGCCGATCACACCGAGTGGCGCGGCAGCGGCCACCACCATGAACACGATGGCGGCAACGCCGAGGTTGCCGCGTAGGTGACGGGTGGGACCCGACGGTTCGTCTCTCAACGAGTCTGGGACGGCGGTGATTTCGGACATGAGGGAACCATCCTTCGATGAGGTGAGTCGATAGGTTAAAAGCACGTTAAAGCCGGCCACGGTGCTCCACCACATCTGGAGTCATCGTGAGTCTTACTACGCGGCGGCTGACTTGACGGCACGGCCCACTTCGGTGCGCAGCTCCGCGTACTCGGGGGAGCGGCGGAGATCGTCGGCATCCGCGTCTCCGCGTGGAAGATTGACGGGTATATCGAGCGCAATCTGCCCCGGCCTGCGGGTCAACACCACGATCCGCGACCCGAGGAACGCGGCCTCGTCAGCGCTGTGCGTGACGAACACCGTCGTTCGACCGGACTCGGCGCTGACCTGACGGACGTCCTCTTGGAGTCGCTCCCTGGTCAGCGCGTCCAACGCGGCGAACGGTTCGTCGAGAAGGAACAGCGGGGTCTCTGCGGCCAGCGCCCGGGCAATCGCGACCCGCTGCTGCTGCCCGCCGCTGATCTCCCAGATCTTGCGGTCCGCGACGTCGTCGAGGCCCACTCGGTCGAGAAGCTGATCCCGCCGCGCGGCCCGCCGTTCGCGCGGGACCTTCGCGTATTTCAGTGCCAGATCTACGTTTCCGCCGACCGTGCGCCACGGGAAAAGCCGTGGCTGCTGGAACACCACGCCCGCGGTCACACCCGGTGTGGGGGGCGTTCCCGACACCGCCACCGTGCCCTCGCTGGGCACCTCGAATCCGGCCAGCAGTCGCAGCAGTGTGCTCTTGCCACACCCCGACGCACCGACCAACACCAGGAACGAACCTGGGTCGACGGTGAGATCGACCGGGCCGAGCGCGGTGACCTCGCCGCCGCCTCTGCCGTACCGGTGCGAAACCGCGCTTATTCGAATCGCACCGGTATTGCGCTTCTCGGCAATGGGTTTCACGTCACTGAGTGAGGACATCCGGCAGCCCCTTGGTGTAGATCGCGTCCTGGAAGGTCTGCAGCGGGGCCGCGGAAGGAATCTGCTTCTGGTCGGCCAGGAACTGCGACGCGTTCTGCAGGTTCACCGCGATATTGCCCGGCTTGCCGTCGGAGCCAAGCCATTCCGGTGATGCAACTGCCTCGGGGGTCAGGTAGACACCCTGCTTGAGCTGGCCGGCCACCACCTCGGGCGTCAGTCCAACCTCGGCTGCGATCGCTTTGGCGGCGGCAGCCGGGTCATCCTTGATCGTGGTGAGTGCGCGTGCTTCCTGCTGACGCCAGATGTCGACGATATCCGGATGGGCGGAGGCGAAATCGCCGGCCACCGCGGCCAGGTCCAGCGTCGGCTTGCCGTCCTTGGCGAGCTGGCGGCTGGTGATCAGATCCTTGCCCGACTTGCGCAGATCGTCGAGCGTCGGCAGCCAGGTGTAGGCAGCGTCGATGTCGCCGCGCTCCCAGGCCGCCAGGATCGCCTGGGGCTGCAGGTCAACAAGCTGAACATCGCTGGGGGACAAGCCGTTCTGCGACAGTGCCGCGAGCAGGCTGTAGTGCGCGGTGGACGCGAACGGTGTGCCGACCCGCTTTCCCTTCAGGTCAGCGATGGTGGTGATGCCGCTGCCGTTGCGGGCAACCAGAGCCTCGTTGTCGCCTGCGACGTCCAGCACGAAAGCGACCTTGTACGGGATGTTCAACGGCGCGGAGAGACCGCGGGCGACGGGGCTGGAGCCCAGCGCGCCGAAGTCGAGCTCCTTGGCGATGAACGCGGTGTTGACGTCGGCGCCGGAGTCGAACTTGATCCATTTGATGTTGTAGTCGGGCAGCGCCTTTTCGAGCCACTTGTTGTTTTTGACGACCAGGTCGCCGCTCGGAAAGGTCTGATAGCCAACACGAATGGTCGGCTTCGCGGCGTCCTGCCCCGAGTGGTCGACGGAGCAGCCGGCCAACGCCATGGTGGTTGCCGCCAGCGCAGCAAGAAGGGCCTTGAATTTCATCGAATCTCCTTTGGTTGGAATCCACGGGCTCCAGTACGGAGAGGAAGCCGACTCCCGGTGTGAGGCGCTCGTGCCACGTCGGGGATGTCGGTGGTGGCGGTTACCGTGCGGATATGTCGCGGTTCCGACTTTTGCCGACCTGTGAGCAGGAAGAACAATTGTTGGCGCACTGTCGCGACGCGCGGTATGTGTGGAATCTGGCGGTGGAGCAGCAGCAATTTTGGCAACCGGGCCGCAAGGCGCCCGGCTACGTCGAACAGGGTGCGCAGTTGACCGAGGCCCGCGCCGAGTACGCGTGGCTTCGTGCCGGGAGTCAGACGGTGCAGCAGCAGGCGCTGCGGGATTTCGCGCAGGCCATGCAGAACTTCTTTACCGGCACGCACGGTCGCCCGACGTGGCGTAAGGCCCGTGTGCACGAAGGGTTTCGGCAGGTCGGGTTGAAGCCGCGTCAAGTCGAGCGGGTCAATCGCCGCTTCGGTCGGGTGTGGGTCCCCAAGGTGGGCTGGGTGCGGTTTCGTCTGTCGCGGCCGGTACCAGCCGGTGTGAAGTCCTACCGGGTTACCCGTGATCGGGCTGGCCGCTGGCATGTCGCGTTCGCCCACATCCCCGTCCCGATCTCGGGGCCGCGCGATGCGAGCGTGGTGGGTATCGACCGTGGCGTTGCGGTCTCGGCGGCGCTGTCCACCGGCGAACTGCTGCACGCACCGCGTCTTACCCAGGGTGAGGCGAAACGGTTGAAGGTGCTGCAGCAGCGGCTCGCCCGGGCCAAGCGTGGCTCCAACCGGCGCGTCCGGACGAAAACGGCGATCGCGAAGCTGAAGGCCCGCGAGAGGGATCGGCGTAAGGACTGGGCCGAGAAAGCCACCACTGATATTGCGGGCCGTTTCGACACGATCAGGATCGAAGCCCTTGACGTGCGGGCGATGACCCGCTCTGCGCGGAGAACCCTCGAGCGGCCCGGTGTTGGCGTTGCTCAGAAGCGTGGGCTGAACCGGGCCATCAGCCGCAGCGGTTGGGGCCTGCTCGCTGCCCGTTTGCAGCACAAGGCTTACGGTCGGGTCGAGCAGATCCCGGCCGCGTATACGTCGCAACGATGCTCGGTGTGCGGGCACGTCGCGCCCGGGAACCGCAAGAGCCAAGCGGTCTTCGAGTGCGAAGCCTGCACTGCCGGTCGGTGCAACGCCGACATCAACGCTGCACGAAACATCGCCGCCGGACGGGCGGTGACAGCACGGGGAGACCTCGCCGGTAGGCGGTCTGCGAACCGTGAACCTCAACTCTGCACTCCTGCCGGCTAAGTCGATGGGATGGGACGGGTTGGAATCCCCGGACACCAGTCCAGGGAGGACGTCAAACTTTTCCTCTCCAGGGGACGGCGCGGCGCTCTACGGAGCGCAGCAGACCGTCGATGACAAGACCTGAGAACCCGATGGCGAAGATGCCGACGAGCACGACCGGGGTGTTGTTGTAGTTGCTTGCGTCCTTGACCAGGCCGCCGATGCCGGGGATGCCGTTGAAGAGCTCAGCGGCGACCACCGACGAGTACGCCATGCCCACGGCTAGCCGGATGCCGGTGAACGTCTCGGGCAGCGCCGACGGCACGACAACGTCGCGGATGACCTCGCTACGGGACGCTCCGAGCGCTCGCGCGGCCTCCTGCAGTCCGACGGGGGCGGCGACGACGGCGGCCGTGGTCGCCACCGCGGCGGGCGGGAGCGCGGCCAGTGCGAGCAGGGTGATCTTCGGCGCCTCATCGATGCCCAGCCAGATCACCAGCAGGAAGAAGTAGGCCAGCGGGGGCAGGGCGCGCAAAAACGTCAGCCATGGCTCGAGCACGCTGCGCACCCAGCCGATCGAGCCCATCACCAGGCCGAGCAACACGCCGATCACGACGCCGATCACCACGCCGACGAACACCCGGCGCAGCGTCATGTAGAGGTGCTCCCACAGCAGGTAGCCCGCGTACCCGCGGACCCCGTCGTGGGTGCTCGAGACATCGAGGAAGGCGCGCCAGACGGTGCTCGGGTAGGGTACGAAGGTCTGGTTCCAGATCCCACTTGCTGCGGCGATCTGCCAGACGATGAAGAAGACGATCAGCGACAGCACCGGCAGCGCTGCGCGAGTCAGCCGACCGCGCCACTTGCCGGACTGAGCGACCGGGGCGGACGAGCCGACTTGCGGCTCGTCGGGAGCGATATCTACGAACACGGACACTGTGAGCGACTTCCTGTTGCTGAGACGAGAACGGAAACGGTTCAGCGACAGCAGCAGTCGTCAGACGGCGTCGCGGTCATTCCGGTAGTTCTACCGATCGGCAGCCGTCGCGTGGAGATATGGACTCAGCGCGAATTTATTGTCGAGTGCGAAAGCGTGAGTGTCACGAAGCGTCCAGACTGCGGATCGCCGCGGTGACAGCTTCGGTGGTCGCATCCCGGGCGGGCGCAAGGTAACGCCGCGGATCCACGACGGAGGCGTCGCTTGCCAGTTGTGATCTGACGGAACGAGTGAAGGCGGTGTTGAGCAGGGTGCCGACATTCACTTTGGTGATGCCGGCCCGCACTGCGCTGCGCAGATCTTCGTCGGCCACACCCGAAGAGCCGTGCAGCACGAGCGGCACCGGTAGCCTTGCGCGCAGCTCGGCAATCAGCTCGAAATCCAGTTCAGCCGTACGTGTTTGCATGGCGTGCGAACTGCCCACCGCCACGGCGAGCGCGTCCACTCCGGTTTCGGCGACGAAGGACGCGGCATCGGCAGGATCGGTCCGGACCCACGGTGCATGCGCGCCGTCCTTCCCACCGACCTCTCCGAGCTCGGCTTCCAGGAACAGTCCGCGGTGGTGCGCCCACTCGGCGATGGCCTTGGTGGCAGACACGTTCTCCCGGTAGTCGAGCTTCGAAGCGTCGAACATCGCCGAACTGACTCCGGCGTCGGCACCGGTGTCCAGCAGGCTGGCATCCTCGATGTGGTCAAGATGGACGGCCACCGGCACCGCGGCCTCCTCGGCGATAGCCAGGACGGCCATAGCGATGGGCCGCAACCGCCCACCGCGGTACGCCACCGCGTTCTGGCTGATCTGCATGATGACGGCGCTGCCGGCGACCTCGGCACCGGCGGCGATCGCTTCGGCAGACTCCAGCGTCGTGACGTTGAACGCGCCGATGGCGGTGCCGGTCCGGTACGCCGTGGTGACGAGCTCTGCGGTGCGTGCTAGCGGCATGCCGGTTCGACCGCCGCGGCCAATGGTGCCTTGCAGGCCTGCGCGTAGTTCTGTAGCACACCCTGAATTCGGTCCAGGACAAGCTCTTTCGGCTTGGGTGACAGTACACCCGCCCGAACATGCGCGTACTGCTCGGGCATGAACGCGCTCAGCATCGGTTCCGGGATTGCATGGCTGCCTAGATTGCGCAGCAATTGCTGCACCGCGGAGTCGATCTGCGGATCCGGCCAGTAGTACCGCATACGGTCGCTGTAGCTGTACCGCCGCGCGATGTAGCGCTCCGCCGCGGAGCCCGGGCAGTAGCGCTCCCAGTGCTCGGGTGCGGCAAGCATGCGACGCTCCACGACGTCGGGGAGCCGGGACCGGGCGTGCGGTGGAACCAGTTCGTCCTCGATGGCGGCCAGGGCGAAGAGTGCCTCTCGCACCGCGAACGTCAGCCCGGGCCCCACCTTGAGCACTCGCCAACCGTCTGTTACCAATGCCCGTAACGCCGTGGTTGTTTGGTAGTCGGTGGAGTGCGCCTCAAAGGTCATCGACGGCTCCCCGTCGAGAACGCTGCTCAACTCACCGGCCGTTCCGGCGCGGTAGTCCACGACCCGCATATGGTCGAACTCGACGCCAGGTTGCACGACCAGGGCCATCACCTGGGGCCAGATATGACCCAGTCCGGCACGGTCGAAGGCGAGCCTGTGTGCCGCGACGGTGGCTCGCGCGCTGTCGGCGGTGGTGGGGTGAAGGTCATCGATGCGATGAGCGGCCCCGCCCGGCGCGGGCACTTCCGTCCCTATCACGTAGCGCAGCCTGCCCGTCAAACCCACTCGGGTTGCTTCGGATTCGGCGACCGTGAGCATTCGGACGGCGCGGGCGGCGACGACCTCGTCGGAAAGGGCACCGCTGTCGTCTGCGCAGGGATAACTGCAGTCGAGGTGCAGCTTCGTGTAGCCGGCCGCGACATACGCGCGAACCAGGTCGTCGACGTGCGACATCGCGCTCGCAGCCGTCTGACTCCGCCACCGATTCGGGCCGAGGTGATCGCCGCCCAGCACGACGCGGTCGACCGGGAACCCGACGCGATGCGCGATCCGCTCGACGAAGGCACGGAAGTCGGCCGGACGCATTCCGGTGTAGCCGCCGAACTGGTCCACCTGGTTGGAGGTGGCCTCGATCAAGACAACGTGGTTACGATCGCGGCCGCGCCGCAGCGCCGCTTCGACGACGAATGGGTGGGCTGAGCACACCGACGTGATGCCGGCGCCCTCGGACCGCGTTAGATCGTGCAGCAGGGGGCTCACGCGGTCACTTTCATTCGCATTGCTGCGCATAAGTGTTCGTTTTGGCGAAAACGAACACTTACACTGTGTGTGTGAAAGCAGAACGACTGGCTGAAATCCTCGATCGCGTGGTCGAGCACGGCAGTGTCGACGTCGCGCGACTGGCCGAGGAATTCGGTGTGTCCGCCGCCACGATTCGACGCGATCTGCAGACCCTGCACGAACAAGGCCTGCTGCGCCGCACCCACGGAGGGGCGTTGCCGAAGCCTGCCGGACTGGAAATGCCCATCCGTTACAAGGCATCCCGGCAGCTGCGGCAGAAGCGCGCTATCGGCCTGCAGGCGGCAAAGCTGGTGCGCGACGGCGACGTGGTGGGAACGACGGGCGGAACGACGGCGACCGAGGTGGTGCGGGCGTTGGCCGATCGCCGCGACCTGACCGTGGTCACGAATGCTCTCAACATCGCCGCGGAACTCGTTGCGTGGCCGAGCATCCGGCTTGTCGTAGTCGGCGGCAACGCGCGGCACGCATCCTACGAACTGGTCGGGCCCGCGGCTGAAGCGATGATCGCCCAGTACCACCTCGACATCGCATTCGTCGGCACCGACGGCTTCACCGTGACCGAAGGGTGCACCACACACGACGAGATGGAGGCGCACACCGACCTGGCCTTCATCCGGCAGGCCAAGCGCACCATAGTGATTGCGGACAGCTCCAAAATCGGCAAGGTGACGTTCGCGAGGATCTGCGGACCGGATGTCATCGACACGTTGGTCACCGACTCGGGCATCGATCCCGCGACGCGTGCTGCCGCGGAGTCCGCGAACATCGAGGTGATCGTGGCCCCGGTGAAAGAGGGATAGCGGCCGCGGGCGCCGTACACACGGCGTCATGTCAGCGCGATCCGCTCGCGGGCCCGCCGTGCGCTGCCCGTCTCGGCGTCGAAGAGGTGGATCTTCTCGGGGTTCAGCCTGAGCCCGACGGCGGTGCCCGCGGTCGGCAGAGTATCGGGCGGCGCCTGCGCGATGACCCGGGCAGGCGCGCCATCGGACCCGTTCACCAGTGCATTCACCAGCACGTGGCTTCCCAGCGGCTCGCAGAAATCGACACGTGCTGTTACAGCCCCGTGCACCGACAGCGGGCACACCTCAACGTTCTCGGGTCGAATCCCCACGGTGACCGGACCGTCGGCTGCGGCCACCGCCACGATCGGTGTCTCGCCGACGTTCAGGGCACCGTCGCGCACGGCACCCGGCAGCAGATTCATCGGCGGGTTACCCATGAACGCCGCGACGAACGTGTTGGACGGCCGGTTGTATATGTCGTCGGTGGTGCCGATCTGCTGCACCTCGCCGTCGGCCATCACGCACAACCGATCACCGAGCGTCATGGCCTCCACCTGGTCGTGTGTGACGTAGATGGACGTGACCGGCAGTTCGCGATGAAGCCGCTTGAGATCGCCGCGGACCTGGGTACGCAGCTTCGCGTCGAGATTGGACAGCGGCTCGTCGAGCAGGAATGCCCGGGGCTTGCGCACCAGCGCCCTGCCCATCGCGACGCGCTGCCGCTGGCCGCCCGAGAGCTGGCCGGGCTTGCGGTCGAGCAGGCCGCCGATGTCGAGCAGCTCCGCGATCTCGCGCACCCGCTTCTTGACTTCGGCGCGAGGCGTTCTGTGCTGTCGCAACCCGTAGGCCAGATTCGCGAAAACACTCATATGCGGATAGAGCGCGTAGTTCTGGAACACCATGGCGATATCGCGCTCACCAGGGCTGAGCCGGTTCACCGTGCTGCCATCGATCTTGATCTCACCAGACGTGGGCTTGTCCAGTCCCGCGAGCAGGCGGAGCGCCGTACTCTTGCCGCAGCCCGAAGGCCCGACCAGGATGAGGAACTCGCCGTCATTGACCTTGAGGTCAAGATGGTTGAGCGCGAGCACATCTGACGCGTAACGGCGGGTGACGCCGCAGTACTCTACCTCTGCCACGCTGTCAGCCTTTCAGTCCGGTGTTGGCGACCGATTGGACGAAGAACCGCTGTGCAACGATGAACACCAACAGCATCGGCAGCAGGCTCATCACGTTGGCGGCCATCAGCAGCGACCAGTCGGTGAAGTGAGCGCCCTGAAAGTAGCTGAGCCCCAACGGAACCGTCATCTGGTTTGGTGAGGTGACCACGATGAGCGGCCACAGGAAGTCGTTCCACGATGTCAGGACGGTCAGCGCGGCAAGCGTCGAGAGCGCCGGGAGCGACAGCGGCAGTACGATCTTCAGCAGTACGCCAAGCCGCGACGTCCCGTCCACCCGGGCAGCATCCTCGAGCTCCACCGGGATCGTCAAAAAGAACTGCCGTAGGAAGAAGATGCCGAACGCGGTGGCCAGGTTCGGCAGCATGAGCGCGCCGAGGTGGTCGACGCCAAGGCCGTACCAGATGTTGTCGCCGAACCACTTCACGATAAGGAAGACCGGGATCATCGTCACCTGGAATGGCACCATCAGCGTCGCCATCAGGGTGGCGAACAGAATCCCGCGGCCCAGGAAGCGAATTCGGGCGAACGCGTATCCGGCCAGGCTGCAGATCACCAGGTTGCTCACCAGGACGGTCAACGTCACCAGCGTGCTGTTGAGGAAGAAGTGCCCGAACGGCGCGCTGGCCCAGGCGTCCGGATAGTTCTGGAAACGCGGGTGTTCCGGCAGCGCCGGCGGGAAACGGTTGGCCCCGGTCCTGGTCTGCAGCGAGGTGACGAGCATCCATAGCAGCGGGACGATGAGCAGGAACGACAGCGGGATCAGCACCAGGTGCCACGGGCTGAACGGCAGCCGAAGGCGTCGTCCGCCTGCCATCTCCGGGTCGTGCGGAACATGTTCGGGCAACGCGTCTTTCGCGCCAGTGAGGGTAGGCGTCGTCGTGGTCATGGATGGAACGCGTATCTCTTGGCGATGCGGAACTGGACCGCGGTGACGACCACGATGGCCACGAACAGCACGTATGCCATCGCCGCGGCATAACCGGCGTCGAACTGCACGAACGCGCGGTCCCAGAGGTAGTAGACGATCACGGTGGTGGCGTGCAGCGGTCCGCCGCGCGTGGTCTGGTACACCTCGTCGAACAGCTGCAGCGCGTTGATGGTCAGCCACACGAGTAGGAACAGGTTCGCGGGACCGAGCAGCGGCACCGTGATGGTGCGAAACCGCGTGACCGGCCCGGCCCCGTCGATGGCGGCGGCCTCGTGCAGTTCGTACGGCACACCCTGCAGCGCGGCCAGATACACGATTACCGAGAACCCGGTCCAGCCCCAGATGGTCATCGCAACGATCACATACAGCGCCTGCGAGGGAGATGCCATAAACGGCTGCGGTGAGATCCCCACGACGCCGAGGGCGGCGTTGACCAAACCGAAGTCGCGGTTGGTCAGCCAGAGGAACATGATGGCCTGCGAGATGGTCGAGACCGCCATCGTGATGTAGGCCGTGGTCCGGTACACGGAGATGAACCGGATCGACCGGTTCATTGCCACCGCGACGAACAGGCCGACAAGCATGGTGCCGGGTACGAACAGTGCCGTGTAGATCAGCGTGTGCTTGATCGCCTCGGCGAACAGCGGGTCGTCGGCGAGCCTGCGGTAGTTCGCGGTGCCCACCCAGGGTGTCTCGGGCGACAGCAGATTCGACTTCTGAAACGACAGCTGTAGCGACATCAGCACCGGCAGCAAGCCGAAGATGCCGATCAGGATCAGACCGGGAGCGCCCAGTGCCCACCCGTTCAGGTTCTCCGAGCGCAGGAACCGGCGCAGCGGTGACAGGGTGGGCAGCCCGGCGCTTCCGTCGGGTGCGTCGAGCGTCCGGCTACTTCTCGGCAAGCGCCGCGTCCGTCGCCTTTGCGGCCTCGTTGAGCGCGTCTGCTGGCTGCGCCTTACCGAGCAGAACGGACACGATGGCCTGGCCCAGGGCCTCGGAGATCTTCGGGTACTGGGCGACGGTCGGCCTGGCCTTCTTCACGTTGGTCAGATTCTGCACGAAAACGCCGGTGCCGGGCTGCTTTTCGTTGAGCTCCTTGACGAATGCCGGGTCGTCGCCGACGGACTTGCGGGTCGGTAGGTCGGCGGTGGTCAGCGAGGTCGACTTGACCTGCTCCGCTGCGGTCAGCCATTTCACGAAGTCGATCGCCGCCTGTTTACGTTGTGCGCCGTTGTCGAACACCACCCAGTTGTCGGGCCCGGCGATGGTCTGATGGCCGCCGGCGGATCCGGCGTAGGACGGCAGGATCTGCACGCCGTAGTCGACATCGCCGAAGGTGGCGAGATCCCATGGCCCGGTGACCAGCATGCCGATTTTTCCGGCGGTGAACAGCTTGGTGTACTCCTGGTTGGTGGTGTCCACATAGACCGACTTGTCGTTGACCGCCATCTGCTGAAGCGTCGTCATCGCCTTCACGCCGGCTTCGGAGTTGAATGCCGCGTGCTGATTGTCCGGGGTCAGTATGTCGCCGCCGGCCTCCCACAGCATTGGCAGCCAGTGCCAGACGGTGTCCTCCGATGCGTCGGCCGGAATCGACCAGCCGTACTGGCCTTTCGCCGAGTCAGTGAGTTTTGCTGCGGCCGAGCGGAAGTCGTCCCACGTCCACTCCGGCGTCGGTGTTGCGACCCCGGCCGCGTCGAACAGTGTCTTGTTGTAGACGATGGCGAGATTGTCGACCAAGGCGGGCACCCCGACGATCTTGTCGCCGACGGTTGCGGCGGCCCGCTCACCCTCGTAGAAGTCGTCCCACTTCCAGTCCGGCTGCTTGACGGTCTCGGCCATGTCGACGACCTTGGGGATCTCGGCGATGTTCGGCGACCACGACCCGAACATATAGGCGACGTCGGGTGCGCTATCTCCCCGCACCGCTGTCAGCACTTTCTGCAGCACCTGGTCGCTCGGCGTGCTCAGCTGGGTCACCTGGACGTCTGGGTGTTCCTTGTTGTACTGGTCGAGCAGCTTGGTGAAGTTCTCGGCCTGCACATCGGTCCAGCCGTGCCAGATCGTGATCTTGGTGGGCCCGCCGGCAGAACCGCCCCCTCCGCCACCGCCACCGCAGGCGGCCAGGACAAGCGAGAGTGCTGCGATCAGGGCGAGGAAGATGCGTGAGCGAGTCACGGGTGACACTCCTTCATCTGGAGCCGGATGGGCGGTCGGCACCGCACCATGGTCGGAGACTATATGCGAACGCGCAACCCGAGATGCGCATTCGCGCAAGTTGATGGTCATCACGCGCATCTTCGTCATGTCAGCACAACCGATCGGGTGAGGCCGCGGGGTGTGTCGGGGTCGAGGCCGCGGGCGGCGGCGACCGCGACGGCGCTGCGCTGGGTCTGGATGAGCTGGGCCAGCGGGTCGAGGTTGCCCGTGACGACGGTGGCGCCGGTGTCCTCTACCTGCTCGACGAGCCCGGCAGGCGGGCTGCCGAGCATCCAGACCAGGCTGTTCGGTCCGGCGACGGCGATCGGTCCGTGCCGGTAATCCATCGCCGGGTACGACTCGCTCCAGGCTTGCGCCGCTTCGCGCATCTTGAGTGCCGCCTCATGAGCGAGGCCGACGGTCCAGCCGGTGCCGAGGTAGACGAAGTGATCGTAGGCGGTGGGATCGACCGGTAGGGGATCGGCGACCGCCGCCTCACTGTCGGCGATCGCCGGCTCGACGTCGTGACCGATGCCTGCGCGCAGCAGGGTCAGCGCTGTCGTCGGGAACCGGGTCTGCACGATGCTGGCCTCGTCAGCGAAGCCGATTGCGACTTCCTCGTCGACCAACCCGGTCAGCGGGCCGCCGGCCACCGCCGTCAGCACGACCTTGGTGCTGGACTCGAGCCGTTTTACAGCGTCGAGGACTTCCGTCGTCGTGCCCGACCGGGTGATCGCCAGGACGGTGTCATAGCGCCGCGACAACGGAACTTCCGAGGCATAAGCCCAGTCGGTCTCGCCTAAGCCGGCCTCCTCGCGCAGTGCTGCATATGACATCGCGATGAATGCCGATGTCCCACAACCGATTACGAGCATCCGCTGCCCGCGCGCGCAGAGCGGTGCCGGAATCGGTCCTTGAGCTGCCTGACGCCACAGTGTCGGCTGGGACTGGATTTCCGTCTCCGTCACGGTCATGGCCGTCAGTATGCGCATAATTGTTCATATTGCGCAAGAACGAGCACTACAGGAGAGCGGGCGCTCGCAGTGCCTCGGGCAGCAGGTCGCCGTGCGCGATCGTCAGCTCGGCGCACAGCCGCCAGATCTGGTCGACGGTCAGGGTTGCCGCCGTGTTGGGATCCATCATGGCCGCGACGGGCACCAGGCGCGGGTTCCCGTCGACCGCGGCGCGCACCGCGAGTTCGCCGGGGCCGATGTAGCCGCGGTTGAGCGTCGCGCACTGCGGCGGTAGGTCACCCACGGCGACTGGATGTGCGCCCATTGCGTCGAGCACGGTCGGCACCTCCACGGCGAAACCGTCGGGAAGGTTGGTGATGAGCCCTCTATTGGCGACGTTGGCCGCGATCACGCGCTGGGTGCCTGTCTCCAGCGAGTGGATCACCTGAGGCGCGTATTCGGTTGAGCTCGAGTCGATCTCAAGCGTATCCCCCTCGGCGAGCTCGACTCGAACCTTTTGGTACTCGGCCAGATTGGCCTCGCTGATGCCGACATACTCGCCGACATTGAGCCGAAGCCGTTCGATTTCGGATCCGTGGTGCAGATACCACGGGACGTATTCGCTGGAGTGCTCGCTGGTCTCGGTCGGGTAATAGCCGAGCCTGCGATACATGTCGACCCGCACCCGTCGTCGCAGCTCCGGGTTGGCCGCGATCCGTTCGTCGAGCAGTGGATAAAGATCCTGGCCTGCGCGTTCCCATCGCAACACCCAGGCCTGGTGGTTGACGCCCGCCGACCAGTACGCGACCTCGCCGAACGGTACGTCGATGAGTTCACACAGCCCGACCATCGTCCAATACACCGAATGGCACAGGCCAAGCACTTTCAAATTCGGTGCGACGTGATGCAGGAAGGTGACGTTCATGGCCATCGGGTTGGTGTAGTTGAGCAGCCACGCGTCCGGGCAAACCTCCGCCATGTCTGCGGCGATACCGGCCAGCACGGGAAAGGTCCGCAGCCCCCGGAAGATTCCGCCGATGCCGATGGTGTCCCCGATGGTCTGGTGCAGGCCGAAGCCGGCCGGGATGTCGAAGTCGCGCACGGTCGCGTCGTGCATTCCCACCTGGATCACGTTGATGACGTAGTCGGCGCGATCGAGGGCGCGGCGGCGATCGAGGGTCGCCACGACCTCGGGGTGTGCGTCGGCCGCGCGTGCGGTCGCGCGCGTGATCGCTTCCGCGGTCTCGAGCCGCTCGGCGTCGATATCGTGCAGGACCACCCGTACCGCCTTGAGCTCGGGAAACGACAGGATGTCGCCGAGGAGTTCTCGGGTGAATTCGACACTGCCGGCACCGATGATCACGATCGTGGGTTTCATATCGGGGAGTATTGCGCATATTGCGCACATCGCCCAATATTGAGCTGGCAAAGCGTGCGTTTCTGCGCAGCGACTCTTTCGACAAGGACTTCTATGCCGGCGCCCGAGGTATTGGTGATCGGCGACGCCAATCCCGATCTCATACTCCGCGGTGACGTCGAGCCGCGGTTCGGGCAGGTCGAGAAACTGGTCGACGCCGCGAGCATGGTGCTGGGCGGTTCCGGCGCGATCGTGGCCACGGGTCTGGCCCGACTCGGCGTCCGCACCGCACTGGCGGCGACGGTCGGCGACGACGTCTTCGGCCGGTTCGTCCGCGACGAGCTCGCCGCTGCGGGCGTCGACACGTCGTGGATACGCACGGACCCGGATGTCGCCAGCCCGGTGACCGTTGTGTTGTCCGCCGGTGACCGGGCGATCCTTACGTATCCGGGAACGTTAGCCGTGACCGGGCCGGAGGTCGTGGACGCCGATCTGCTGACCCGCGTGCGTCATGTGCACAGCGCCTCTGTGTTCCTGCAGCCGAGGCTCGCACCCAGCCTGCCGGACATCTTCTGCCGAGCCGGGGCCGCCGGTGCGACGCGCTCTCTGGACACCAACTGGGATCCGGCCGAACGGTGGAGCGGCGTACTGCCGCTACTGGAACACACAGATGTATTGCTGCCCAACGCCACCGAGCTGCTTGCGCTCGCTGGCACGTCAGACCTGGACGACGCGGCGCGTCGCGTGATTGCCTTTGGCTGCGTGGTGGCGCTGAAAAACGGTGCGGGCGGCGGGATCCTGTGGACAGCCGATGAGAAGATCACGGAGCCGGCCCCCCTGGTGGCGGCCGTCGACACCACCGGCGCGGGCGATTCCTTCGACGCGGGATTCATCAGCGCGATGCTCGACGGCCTTAACGACCGGTCACGTCTTCATCGAGCGGTGCTGTGCGGCAGCCTGTCCACCCGTTCGCTCGGCGGAACGGCGGCGCAGCCGACCCGAGCCGACCTGACGCGCTGACGATCAGGCCGCGGCGCGCGCAGCGACTGCTTCGTCGAACCGATCGAGGACGGTCTCCGCCACCAGCCGGTGTGGCCCGAGCGGTTCGGCCATCGGAATCCGTTGTGCGCGTGCGAATTCACCGATGCGGTCGGTGATGCGGCCATGGGCAAGGAACCAGGGTGCGATAACCAACCGGGTGGCGCCGCGATCGCGCAGCACCTCGGCGGCCTCGGCAATAGTCGGCTGCGGTCCCGTGGCGAAGGCGGTGGTTGCCGTCCAGTTCGTGTGCGGCACCAGATAGTCGGCGACCGACGAGGTGCGCGTATTCGCTTGCGGGTGAGACGAACCCACTGCGGTGACGAGGACGCCGACGCTGGGGTCGAGCCCGGAAACCCCCGCATGCGTCAGGCGCTGCCGAAGCACCGCGACCAGACGGTCATCCTCGCCGAGAACATCGGCTTGCCTGGCACGCGAACCCGACCCGTCGATCATTGCGGGGATGTCGACGCGGGCGTGATAGGCGTCGGCGAGAAGCAGCGGCACCACCACGGCATCACGGCCGGTCTCAGTCAGCACGTCGCGCAGGTTGGGGGAGTTCTGTTCGCAGAACGCCACTCGCACGTCGACGTCGCGGCGCACCCGCCGGATCGTGCGCGCCAGCTCGTGCACCGTTGCCGCGGACCTCGGGTCCGCGCTACCGTGTGCCGTCAAAACGAGAGTCACGAAGCGTGTAGCCCGCATTCCGTCTTCGACTGGCCCGCCCAGCGGCCGCTGCGCGGGTCTGCACCCTCAACAGGCTTGGCCGTGCACGGTGCGCACCCGATCGACGGATAGCCTTCGAACACAAGCGGATTGACCATGACGTCGTTGGCGTCGATGTAGGCCTGCATCTCCTCGTCGGTCCACGTCGCGATGGGGTTGATCTTGACCAGGTTGAAGGCCTTGTCCCAGCTGATCAGTGGCGCGTTGGCGCGCGTCGGCGCCTCGACGCGACGGATGCCGGTCACCCACGCTGTGTATCCCTTCAGCGCCTTGCCCAGCGGCTCGACCTTGCGCATCCGGCAGCACTCGTTGGGCTCGCGGGCGAAAAGGTCCTTGCCGAACAACTGGTCCTGCTTGGCGACGGTGTTCTCAGCGGTCACGTTGACGATGTTGACGTCGTAGACCGCCTCGACGGCGTCGCGGGTGCCGATGGTCTCCACGAAGTGATAGCCGGTGTCCAGGAACAGCACGTCGACGCCGGGCCTGACCTTGGAAGCGAGGTCGACCAGCACCGCGTCCTGCATGTTGGAGGCCACCACGTATCCCGATGTCGCCGGCCCTCCGGCTCCGGCGGTCCCGCCGAAGTGCTCGTCGGTCCAGCGCAGGAGGTCGTCGGCGCTGGCACCCTCGAGTTCGGCCGCGCCACGCTCCGCCAGCTGTTGCAGCTCCGTCTCGGTCATCGTCACCTCAGTACTCGTCTCTTCGCGCAAGCGCTCATCGAAGGTCCGCCTCGTCCGCTCGTACCGCCCACGTAGCGAAACGCTCGCCTTGCTCCCGTTGTTTCACGAAATTGCGGACAACCCGGTCGATGTAGTCACCCAGCTCGCTGGACAGCACCTTGTGCTGGCGCAGCTTGCGGCCGAATCCGCTGTCCAGGCCGAGGCTGCCGCCCAGGTGAACCTGAAAACCCTCGACAGGGCCGTCACCGTCGTCGACCATCTGACCCTTGAATCCGATGTCGGCGACCTGGATGCGGGCGCATGAGTTCGGGCAGCCGTTGATGTTGATCGTGATCGGCACGTCCAGCTGGGCGTTGATGTCCTCGAGCCGCTTCTCCAGCTCGGGCACCAATACCTGGGACCGCTTGCGGGTCTCGGCGAACGACAGCTTGCAGAACTCGATGCCGGTACAGGCCATCAGGTTCTTGCGCCAATGTGACGGGCGCGCCGGCAAGCCAAGCGCGTCGAGGCCCGCGATCAGTTCCTCGATCTTGTCGTCGGGCACGTCGAGGACTAGCAGCTTCTGATACGGCGTGAACCGGATGCGGTTCGAACCCACCGCCTCGGCCAGGTCGGCCACCTTCGACAGGATGGTGCCCGACACCCGGCCTGCGATCGGCGCGACACCGACCGAGTTCAGCCCGTTCTTGAGCTTCTGCACGCCGACGTGGTCGATCGTGTGGACGACCGGTTCGGGCGCGGGACCGTCGATGAGCTTGCGGCCCAGATACTCGTCCTCGAGCACTTGGCGGAATTTCTCGATGCCCCAGTCCTTGATCAGAAACTTCAGCCGCGCCTTGGCGCGAAGCCGCCGGTAGCCGTAGTCGCGGAACACCGACACGACGGCCTCCCATACGTCGGGTACCTCGTCGAGCGGGACCCAAGCGCCGACCCGCTGGCCCAGCATGGGATTGGTGGATAGGCCACCGCCGACCCACAGATCCAAACCTGGGCCGTATTCGGGATGGTTGACGCCGATGAACGCGACGTCGTTGACCTCGTGGCAGACGTCCTGCAGGCCCGATATCGCCGTCTTGAACTTGCGCGGAAGGTTCGAGTACTCCGGCTTGCCGATGTAGCGGCGCACGATCTCGTCGAGCGCGGGCGTGGCGTCAAGCACCTCGTCGACAGAATCGCCGGCCAAGGGCGAGCCCAGCACTACGCGCGGGCAGTCGCCGCAGGCCTCGGTGGTCTGCAGGCCGACCGCTGCCAGGCGCTTCCAGATCTCCGGCATGTTCTCGATCTCGATCCAGTGGTACTGGACGTTCTCGCGGTCGCTGATGTCGGCGGTGTCGCGGGCGAACTCCGTCGAGATCTCGCCCAGAGTGCGCAGGGCGGTCGTGGACAGAGCGCCGCCGTCGCAGCGGACCCGGAGCATGAAGTACTTGGCCTCGAGCAGATCGGTGTTCTCGTCGCCGGTCCAGGTGCCGTCGTAGCCCTGCTCACGCTGGGTGTACAGGCCCCACCAGCGCATCCGGCCGCGAAGATCCTGCTTGTCGATGCTGTCGAAGCCGGCCTTGGCGTAAATGTTCTCGATGCGGGCGCGGACGTTGAGGGGGTTGTCGTCCTTCTTGACCTGCTCGTTGGCGTTGAGCGGTTCGCGGTAGCCGAGCTTCCACTGGCCTTCACCCCTGCGCTTGGCGGGCTTCGCGGTGGTCATTGAGTGGCTCCTTCGTGGAGCCGGCCTTCGGGCGCGCTATTCACCGGTGGCTGTCCGGCGGCGCAGATCCGGCGGCCAGCTGGAAGTACAGGTGGGCAGGTCTACGACATCAAGGCAGACAAGAACAGGTACACACGCGCTTGAAGTCGACATGCCGCCGTGCCACCAGCGAGATGCGGTGGGGGGAGAAACGGGCGGCGGTCACGTTGCCAATTGTGCCACGGACACCGACATATGCCCTAACCGGGGGAGATTTGCGCTCAGGCTGAGCAAAAGGCCTCTGGGAGACTGGCCGTATGACCGTACGAACGTCCCCTGACCTGCCCGGTGTGGTGCCGAGGCCAGGCAGGCCGTTCGGCATCTATGTCCACGTGCCGTTCTGCGCCACCCGGTGCGGGTACTGCGACTTCAACACCTACACACCCGCCGAACTGGGCGGCGCGAATCCTGACGGCTGGCTGGTCGCGCTTCGCGCCGAGTTGGGTCAGGCCGCAGACCTGTTGGGTTCACCACCTGACGTCCAAACGGTGTTCGTCGGCGGGGGAACGCCATCGCTGCTGGGCGGCGCAGGGCTCACCAATGTGCTCGGCGCCGTCCGTGAGCATTTCGTGCTCGCCGAGGGCGCCGAGGTCACCACCGAGGCCAACCCCGAGTCGACGTCGCCGGAGCTGTTCGCGCAGCTGCGCGACGCCGGCTACACGCGGGTGTCGCTGGGCATGCAGTCGGCGGCACCTCATGTGCTGGCGACGCTGGACCGCGTGCATTCGCCGGGGCGGGCGCCCGCTGCGGCGCGTGAAGCCCTTGCGGCCGGGTTCGAGCACGTCAGCATCGACCTCATCTACGGCACGCCCGGGGAGTCCGACGACGACCTTCGGCGGTCTGTCGACGCCGCCGTCGAAGGAGGCGTTGATCACATCTCTGCGTATGCGCTGACAGTCGAGGAGGGCACCGCCATGGCGCGCAGGGTGCGCCACGGCGAGATTCCCCCGACCGACGACGACGTGCTGGCGCATCGTTACGAGCTCGCCGACGCGCGGCTCCTTGCGGCGGGCTTCGACTGGTACGAGGTCTCCAACTGGAGTCGGCCCGGCGGGGAGTGCAGGCACAACATGGGCTACTGGAACGGTGGCGAGTGGTGGGGCGCAGGGCCGGGGGCGCACGGCTATGTCGCGTCAACGCGGTGGTGGAATGTCAAGCATCCCAACGCATATGCGCAAGCCCTGGAAGACGGACGGCTGCCGGTCGCTGATTTCGAGCGGCTCGACGCCGACGCTACGCACACCGAGGACGTGATGCTGCGGCTGCGGTTGCGGGTCGGGCTGCCGGTCGACGCGCTGAGCGATCACGAGCTTCGCCGCGCCCAGTCCGCCGTCGCAGACGGTCTGTTGAGGGTCGAAGACGATCGACTGGTGCTGACCGACGGTGGCCGACTACTGGCCGATGCGGTCGTGCGAACGGTGCTCGACTGACCGACCCGGACCCGCGCCCGGCGTTGAACGATTCGCGCGTGCCGCCTCGTACTCCCAAGGAAGGCACAACGGACGACAAGGGCACGCACGGAGCATGAAGCCATGACTGATCCCGATCAGGCTGCATTGCTGCGTGAGATACACGACGCGCACAGCCAGGAGCTGTTGCGATATGTGATGCGGCTCACCGGGGGCGACAGGGCGTTCGCCGAGGACGTGGTCCAGGAATCGCTGCTGCGACTGTGGCGCAAGCCCGAACTGCTGGCGCAGCGTCGCGAAGGTGTCCGGGCGTGGTTGTTCACAGTGGCCAGAAACCAGGTGATCGACGATCGGCGAAGCGCCAGGTACGCGCGTGAGCTGCGCACCGACATCGTCCCCGACCGGCCGACTCCGGATGAGATCGGGCCGGCCTTCGACAAGTGGATCCTGTCGGACGCGCTGCTGTCGCTGAGCCCCGACCATCGCGCCGCAGTGGTTCGGGCCTACTACCTCGGCCAGACCGTCGCCGACATCGCAGCGCACGAACAGATCCCCGAGGGCACGGTCAAGTCACGGCTTCACTACGCGTTGCGCTCTCTGCGAATTGCCTTGCAGGAGAGGGGTGTTGTCCGATGATCGACAACATCGCCAGATGGGACGCGGCCTACGTTCTCGGTGCGCTCAGCCACAAGGACCGGTACACCTACGAGACCTACCTTGCCTCGAACCCGGAGCGGTCCGCAGCACTGACCGAGTTGGCCGGCCTGCCCGGCGTTCTCAGCCTGCTGAGCCGCAGCGAAGCCGTCGCACTGACCGAGCAGGCCGGGGACGCGGCTGCCGACCTGATGCCGTCTCTGGCCATCGCGGCGGCGACGCGGCAGCGCCGATCGCGTCGGCGCCTCGCCGTCATGGGGGTGGTCGCCGCGGCCACGATCGCGGTCGGCGCCGGAGCGGTCGGCGCCACCGCGTTTCCTCGGCCCGGCCCGCCACCCGTGGCCGAGGCGGCGCTGCACGCCATGCAGCCGACACCGAAGGGCGGCATCAGCGCCGCGCTGGCTGTCACCGAGAAGCGCTGGGGCACAAGGCTGGACTGGACATGCGAGTACACCAAGGATTGGGCCAAGTCAGCCGCCTCCTACGACATCGTCGTGACGACGGTCGAAGGTGTCGAGTCGGCCGTCGGGACGTGGAGTCCGGCCAGTGATCACGGCGACGGACTGGCCGCCTCGACGGCGATCCCGACCGGGAAGATCCGCACCGTCGACATCCGGTTGAGCGGTACCCACGAGCCGTTGGCCATCAGCACAATGGCGTAACGCGCCGCAGGCTACCGTCGGTGCATGGCATTCGATCCCGGCGCCATCGGCCGCGCATTCTCTGAGCATCGATTCGACGAGGCGCTCGGACACCTCGCCAGGAATGTGCGTTGGACGATCGTGGGCTACATGGTGCTCGAGGGCGCCGACGCCGTCCGGCAGACGTGCAGGGAGACGGCGGCGAGTCTCGAAGACACCACGACTACTTATGACCGGTGTGTGGTGGCCGCGGGATCCGACGTCGTCGCGGTCGACACGTTCGCGCGCTACAGCGGACCCTCCGGCCTGACCGCGGTAGCCAGTTGTGACATCTACGAGTTCGCCGGCGAACAGATCGCCGCTATCACGTCCTATGCGGTAGAGGTCGACCCCGAGTCTGCCGGTTCGCAGCCGCCACCGCGGAGTGCCTAGTCAGCCGAACGTGACCGGTGCACTCAGATCTTCCGGTTCTCCGACTTGAGCATCCAGGCAGCCTTCTCGAGGCTGTCGATGATCTGGTGCAGCAGATCGGCGGTGGAGGGATCGGCTGAGTCCACCTCGTCGTGGACGGCACGCATGGTGTCGACGGTGGCGTAGATCCGGGTGGTGATGAGGTCGACCGTCTCCGTGGTGCTGAGCTCGGCCGGGGAGATCGCGGGCAGTGTGGTGGACGCCGTGACGGTATCGGAGCGGCCGTCGGGCACCGCGTTGAGCGCGCGCATGCGCTCGGCGATGGTGTCACTGGCTTCGCGTGCGCTGTCGACGATTTCGTCGAGTTGCAGGTGCAGATCGCGGAAGTTCGTGCCGACGAGATTCCAGTGCGCCTGTTTGCCCTGCAGATGCAGTTCGATGAGATCAACGAGAACCCGCTGCAGGTTCGCGGTCAGGCTCGGTGGGGCGTCGAACTCCCGTACCTGATCGTCGGTCAGTCGGTGTGAAGTAGTCATGGCAGTTCCTTTCTAGTCATGGTTGGGAGGCATCGAAGTTCGTTGGCACACAACGCTTCGTGTTATTGAAGGTTTTGGGTGTGGCCGGCCCAACGGGCCGGCCATGGACCACTACCGGCCGTGGCCGCCCCCGTGGCCGCCACCGCCGAAGCCGCCGCCGAAGCCGCCGCCGTGAAAGCCACCGCCGTAGCCGAGCAGGAAGCCGTCGTCTCCGTAGGGATTGTAATTAACGGCGGGAGGCGAGTCGTTGATCTCGACGTTGCCAGGGGTCTGGCAAATGCTGCCCGAAACGCCGGCATCGCAGGCTCCCTGAGTCGGAGTCGAGGCGGCCGAAGCGATCGGCGCAGCGGTGATAGCGACTGCGGCAGCTCCCGCCGCCAACAGTGGTGCGATGTGAGTCAATTTGATTCTCATGATGGAACTCCTTAATGGTTGGCCCCTATGTGGCTTATTCCAGGATTTCTCTAAACCAGACCTTTGTCGTCAAGGCTGGCACCCAAATGTGTTTCCCCTCAACTGCAATCAGCTCATGCCCGCCAGCAGGCAAGCCGCAGCGAGCGCACACATGTCAGCTACCGCACGACGCCGAGGGCGAGTCCGTACCCGCCGTATGGATCGAAGTTGACTGGCGGGGGAGCATCATTGATCTGCCGATTGCCGGGTGAGTGGCACACGGTTGCCGATTCACTCGCCGAGCAGGAGTTCCCGCCGTCTGCCGCTGCGAGGGGTGCGGTGAGAACGGCCACGGCGACCGCTGTGGCTCCGAACAGAGCTGTGAAGTAAGTCAGTTTCGTTCGCATGGTGTGCTCCTTCGTTGGGTGGCCCTGATCCGGCCCGATTTCAGGGTGTTCCGCGACTCGACCGCGGTCGTCCCTGCTGCCCCCCGATGGACGTACCTGTTATCGGGAATACCGCCACGGTCGTACCGCTGTCGCCGCCACGGCGGCATGCCGGCCGTAGCTCTCAAGGCTTACCGCTAACCGCAATCTTTGAGTACCTGCCAACTGCAAATGCCCACTGTGCCGCCCGCGCTGCAGCGCGGCGCCCCGCTGGCGGCCTGGCGATTCTGCCAGTGCGGCCTACCGTGGAGTTGTTGTTACACAAACTAATTGAGTAGCTCAGAAGGACTAGTGATCTTATGTCCACCGATCCACGCGAAGAGCGACTGGCGCGCCGCGTCGCCGAACTGAACGCCACCGATCCACAATTCGCCGCCGCCAGGCCGATCGAGGCACTGACCGCGGCGATCGAGCAGCCCGGGCTGCGGCTGCCGCGGATCGTGCGCACTGTCATGGGGGCCTATGCCGAGCGGCCCGCGGTCGCAGAACGCGCTGTGAACCTCGCCACAGATCCGGTGACCGGCCGCACGTCACTTGAGCTTCTGCCCTGGTTCGAGACCATTACATACGCAGAGTTGTGGGAGCGCGTGGAGGCGGTCGTGCGCGCCTTGACCGACGGCGAGGTGCACTCGCTGCGGCCCGGCGATCGAGTGTGTGTGCTGGGCTTCACGAGTGTGGACTACGCGACAATCGACATGGCGTTGGGGCAGCTGGGTGCGGTGTCCGTTCCGCTCCAGACCAGCGCACCGGTCAGTCAGTTGCTTCCCATCGTCGCCGAGACAGAGCCTCGCGTATTCGCTTCCAGTGTCTACGATCTCGGAGTCGCCATCGAGCTGGTGGTGACGGGCCACGCGCCTCAACGTCTGGTTGTGTTCGACTACCGCCCCGAGGTGGACGAGCAGCGCGAGGCGTTCGACGCCGCCAGAACGCGGTTAACGGAAGCGGGCTGCCCGGTGGTGGTGGAGCCTCTGGCCGAGCTGCTCGAACGTGGCGAGTCGTCGCCTGCTGCGCCCGAGTTGGTCCCCGACGACGATGACGACCCGTTGAGGTTGCTTATCTACACCTCAGGTAGCACCGGCGCGCCGAAAGGTGCCATGTACCCGGAGCGATTGGTCGCGAACTTCTGGCGCAGGTCGCGTTGGAACTGGGGCGGGTCGCGCAACGAGCCCTCGATCACGCTCAACTTCATGCCGATGAGCCACGTGATGGGTCGGGGCATCCTTTACGGAACGCTGGGACACGGCGGCACAGCGTATTTCACGGCCAGGAGTGATCTTTCGACGCTGTTCGAGGACCTTGCGCTGGTGCGGCCCACCGAACTGAATTTCGTGCCGCGGATCTGGGAGATGCTGTACAGCGAATTCCAGAGCGCAGTGGACCGCAAGTCCGTCGACGGCGCCGATCGTGCGGCACTCGAAGCCGAGGTAATGGCGGACCAGGCGCAAAACCTGCTCGGCGGACGGTTCGTCTCGGCGATGACGGGTTCCGCGCCGATCTCGCCCGAGAACAAGAAGTTCGTCGAATCCCTGCTCGATATTCATCTCGTCGAGGGCTATGGCTCGACCGAGGCCGGGATCGTCTACATCGACGGCCAGGTGCGCCGCCCGGCGGTGATCGACTACAAGCTGGTCGACGTGCCCGACCTGGGTTACTTTCATACCGACCAGCCGTATCCGCGGGGCGAACTGCTGGTCAAGACCGGGGATCTGTTCCCCGGCTATTACAAGCGGCCAGAAGTCACTGCCGAGGTGTTCGATCCAGACGGCTACTACCGCACCGGCGACGTGGTGGCCGAGGTCGGCCCCGATCAGCTTGTCTACCTGGATCGGCGCAACAATGTGCTCAAGCTCTCGCAGGGCGAGTTCGTCGCCGTCTCGAAGCTGGAGGCGGCGTTCGGCAACAGCCCACTGGTCCGCCAGATCTACGTCTACGGCAACAGCGCACGCGCGTATCTGCTCGCCGTCGTCGTGCCTACCGAAGACGCGTTGTCCCGAAGTGGTGGCGATCGCGAAGTGCTCAGATCGGCTATCAGTGAGTCGCTGCAGAGCATTGCAAGGGATCTCGGGCTGCAGTCCTACGAGATCCCGCGCGATTTCTTCATCGAGACAAAGCCATTCACACTGGAGAACGGCCTACTAACCGGCATCCGCAAGCTAGCACGGCCAAAGCTGAAGGCACACTACGGCGATCGCCTGGAACAGCTCTACGCCGAGCTGACCGATAGTCAGACGAACGAGCTGCGCGCGTTGCGCCAGGACGGCGCTGATCGGCCGGTACTGGAGACGGTCAGCCGGGCTGCGGGTGCTCTGCTAGGCGCGGCGGCCGGCGATCTGGCGCCAGATGCCCATTTCACCGACTTAGGCGGAGACTCGTTGTCGGCGTTGACATTCGGAAACCTGCTGCAGGAGATCTTCAATATCGACGTCCCAGTCGGCGTCATCGTCAGCCCGGCAAGCGACCTACAGTCGATCGCCGACTACATCGAGGCCGAGCGGACGTCGGCAGGCAAGCGACCGACCTTCGCCTCAGTCCACGGCCGGGACGCCACCGAGGTGTACGCCCGTGACCTCACGCTGGACAAGTTCGTCGACGCCAAGACGCTGGCTGCCGCGCCGACCCTAGCCCCGCCGAGCGCCGAAGTGCGCACAGTCCTGCTGACCGGTGCGACGGGTTTCCTCGGCCGATACCTGGCTTTGGACTGGTTGCAGCGGCTGGATCTCGTCGACGGCAAACTGATCTGCCTGGTGCGTGCCAAGGACGATGCCGCGGCCCGACAGCGCCTGGACGCCGTATTCGACAGCGGTGATCCCGAGTTGCTCCGCCATTACCGGGAATTGGCAGACCATCTGGAGGTCATCGCAGGCGACAAGGGCGACGAAAACCTCGGGCTGGATCAGCGGACGTGGCAGCGACTGGCCGACACCGTCGACCTGATTGTCGACCCCGCCGCACTCGTCAACCACGTGCTCCCGTACAGCGAGTTGTTCGGCCCCAACGCCGTTGGCACCGCCGAGCTGATCCGCATCGCGCTCACCACCAAACAGAAGCCCTACACCTACGTGTCAACGATTGGTGTGGGCGACCAGATCGAACCGTCGGCGTTCACCGAGGACGCCGACATCCGGGTCATCAGCCCGACCCGCAGTGTCGACGACAGGTACGCCAACGGTTACGGAAACAGCAAGTGGGCCGGCGAGGTGCTGCTGCGCGAGGCCAACGATTTGTGTGGTCTGCCGGTCGCGGTGTTCCGCTGCGACATGATCCTGGCCGATACCACCTACGCGGGTCAGCTCAACGTGCCGGACATGTTCACCCGGTTGATGCTGAGCCTGGTGGCCACCGGAATCGCGCCCGGCTCGTTCTACGAGTGCGACGCCGACGGTAATCGGCAACGCGCGCACTACGACGGGCTGCCGGTCGGATTCATCGCCGATGCGATCTCCACCCTGGGTTCACAAGTGGTAGACGGGGTTTCGACCTACCACGTGATGAATCCCTACAACGACGGCATAGGACTCGACGAGTTCGTGGACTGGCTGGTCGATGCCGGCTACCGGATCGAGCGCATTCCCGGCTATGACGCCTGGTTGCAACGGTTCGACACGGCGTTGCATGCGCTGCCTGACAAGCAAAGGCAGGCTTCACTTCTACCGCTGCTGCACAATTATCGGCGGCCCGAGAAGCCGATCTACGGATCCATCGCACCTACCGACCGATTCCGCGCAGCCGTACAGGAAGCGAAAATCGGTCCGGACAAAGACATCCCGCATGTCACCGTGGCGATGATCGTCAAGTACATCACCGACCTGCAGCTGCTCGGGCTGTTATAGGGCGACGGGCAGAACGCTGTCACCGGGCAGGAGCAGCCCGAACGGGGGCTGCTCGCCCACCCGCCAGGTGCCGTCCTGCAAGCTTTGACCAGCCGCGCGAGCCCTGCTGCAGTGCGCGCTGCGCCACCGACAACTGTTGAGTCTCCCAGTGCTTCAGTCGATCTGGGACGCGCTGTGCCGTGACGCCGAGCAGCGCGGTTCCCAGTTGCCATGCATCGTCGGCCGCCTTCGCGGTACCCACACCGATGTGTGGCCGCAGCGCGAACGCAGCATCGCCGATGAGGCAGCTCCGCCCGAAGGCCATCTGGGGCACTTCAAGGTCGACGATCACTTGGATGAACGGCTTGGCGGTCTGTTGGATGACCTCGGTGAGCGGCGAAGGCAAGTCAGCCGCCGCCGCATACAGTTGCTCGACATGGCGGGTCTGCACCGATCCGGGGGGCACGGTCAGCTCTGCCCTGACACCATTGCGGTCGGTGAGCAGGTCCGTGAGACGATCGCCCGGCGCGATGTTCTGATACCAGAGCCAGTTGAAGAGCACAGAGCCGCGCGGGCCAGGAATCGCGTAGGTCAGCAGGTGACCGCGGGGAAGGATCCGGTAGGTGAACGCGTCAAGCAGGACGCTCGCTGAGCGGCCGCTGATTTCGCCGCCGTCGACGGTGCCGCGCCAGGCCACGTACCCCGCGTAGCGGGGTTGGGCGTCTGGAAGCATTAATCGGCGTCCGGTGGAACGGATCCCATCGGCACATACGACGAGATCGGCTGCAAGTGTCTGACCGTCGGTCAATGACAGCAGTGCGTGCTATCTACCCGGTTATCCAGGTGCGCAAGCTCTTTCGAGAGGTGGTAGCGCTCGGTACCGAACAGATCCAGCATCCCTCGATACAACTCCACATACGATGCGAACCGGAATGCGCACGGTTGCTTGTGAGCGATTGAGCCGTCCGTGTCGAGATATTGAATCTGCCGGGCCGGCAGGCCAATGTGGCCAATCCGCTTGCCTGCCCGCTCGACTAGATAGCGAATCGTAGTCGGGTGCACGACGATGCCGGTTCCGCGTCCCTCCAACGGATTCGGACTCCGTTCCAGAACGTCCACATCCCAGCCCTGCTCCCGCAGAACCAGGGCGGCGGTGAGTCCGCCGAGCGACCCACCGATAACTACGGCCCGCGTCATCCGACTCTCCCACTGAGCAGAGCTCTTGGCGCGAACATGAAAGATGAGGTCGTGGCCATACCATCCAATGTCGCTGTCCTCGCCGCGGTTGTCGTTGGCGCTGGTCGCAAGTGCGACCTGCGGCCAGCGCTACCCGTTCCATACCCACTAGCCGGAATATCGCCGGAGGGCCAAATATCCAGCACCGCTGGGTATTACATCGGCGTAGGCTCGCAGTATGCAACCACGCGCAGACCTCTACATTGACCGTGCGCGCGCTGACTCTTTCGGTGCCGCTGCGCGCAGTCTACGATGCGCGCAGGCCGCGCTACCCCGAGCAGCTGATCGATGACCTCTTGTCGGAGGGCGCCCGGACGGTGCTCGATGTTGGTGCGGGTACCGGCATCGCTTCCGAGCAACTGCTTCAGAAGGGGGTTGATGTTGTTGCGGTTGAGCCGGATCCGCGAATGGCGGTAGTTGCCAAGGAAAAGGGCGTCCCCATCGAGATCGGCACATTCGAGAGCTGGGACCCCGCGGACCGCCAATTCGACCTCGTCGTGTTCGCGTCGTCCTTTCACTGGGTAAATCCTGATATCGCATTACCGAAGGCCCATCGACTGCTGACAGAGAATGGGCGTCTGGCATTGATGTGGAACCGCCTGCTCCCAACACATCCCACTCAGAACGACTTCGCCGAGATATACCGGGACTACATGGATGCGGGTTCACCGCTGGTCGACGGTTCGTCGAACGGTTTGGTCGAGACCGACCGTCACACCGACGCCCTCATCACGGCGATAACGGCTTGCTGGGTACACAGTTGAGGTGCGTACCTACCCGCGGCGCGACCACTATTCCACCGAGCGGTGGCTTGACCTCGCATTCACCTATTCGAACCTCCTCATCCTCGCCGCCGGAAAGGCCGCGGAGCTACGAGCCAGGCTGGCTGAACGCATCGGGTCGAACGGCGTGTGGGTGGGCGGAGATACCTTGTTGGTCCTCTCGAGGATGGGATGGCGTTGGCCACGCTCATGCGAGGTACCGATTCCGCCGACGTCACCGACGTGCTGACCCGCTATCAAAAGCTCCGCCACGACCACACCGCCCTGGTGCAACAAGGATCGAGGGCCAACGGCCAGCGGATGGACTCTGGGCAGGCGGTCACAATCGGCCGACTGGGCGTACAGGACTACGACGTGGAGGCCGAGGCGCGGGCCATGCGGTGAGGGCCCCGGCTGAACCCCGCGATGCCGCCATTCGTATTTATGAGTGACTTAGAAGAAAACAGGTTGCCGCTGATCTTGCGTCCGCGGATACAAGGAGGACGCGACGTGCTGCAACGAGTCGCATTGCTGGCGATCGCAGCGCCGCGGCGGGTCGTCGCCGCGGCCGTGTTCGTGATGCTGGCAGCGGGGATCTTCGGCCTCCCGGTCTCTGGCAGCCTGTCCTCGAGCGGATTTCAGGACCCCGCGTCGGAGTCGGCGAAGGCGACGCAATTGCTGACCGACAAGTTCCACCAGGGCGACCTGCAGATGTTGATCACCGTCACCGCTCCGGACAGCGCCACCGGCCCGGCCGCCCGAGCGGTGGGATTGAGCATCGAGGATCAGTTGAAGCGAGCGCCGAATGTCGCCGCGGTGACGTCGGCGTGGAGCGCTCCGCAAGCGGAGGCGCAAAATCTTGTCAGCAAGGACGGCAGGACCGGGCTGATCGTCGCGGGTCTCAGCGGCGGAGAGAGTGGCGCGCAGAATTCCGCACAGACGCTGTCCGATGAGGTGGCGCGTGAACATCCGGTCGGGGGTTCGGGAGTCGTCGTCCGGTCCGGCGGGGTTGCCACGGTCAACGCGCAGATCACCTCCCAACTGCAGCACGACCTGCTGCTGATGGAGTCGATCGCCGTTCCGTTGAGCTTCCTCGTGCTGGTCTGGGTGTTCGGTGGGCTGCTGGCGGCCGCGCTGCCCGTTGCGGTCGGGGTGATGGCGATCCTGGGCTCGATGGCGGTCCTACGCTTCATCACCTTCAGCACTGATGTGTCGAACCTCGCGCCCAATCTCAGTACCGCGATGGGCCTCGCCCTCGCGATCGACTACACGCTGCTGATCATCAGCCGCTATCGCGACGAACTCGCCGATGGTGCCGACCCGAACACGGCCCTTGTCCGCACCGTGACGACGGCAGGGCGGACGGTGCTGGTCTCGGCGACGACGGTGGCGCTGTCGATGGCCGCGATGATCCTGTTCCCGATGCACGTACTGAAGTCGTTTGCCTACGCCGGTGTCGCCACCGTCGCGTTCGCCGCGCTGGCGGCGGTTGTCGTTGCGCCCGCGGCCATCGTGCTGCTGGGTGATCGGCTGAACGCCCTCGATGTCCGCCGGCTTGGGCGGCACCCGAGGCACCGGCTCGACCCACTGCGCGGTCCCATCGAGGCGCAGTTCTGGTACCGGTCGACGACGTTCGTCATGCGCCACGCCCTGCCGCTCGGCCTGGCCGTTGTCGCAGTGCTGCTGGTACTCGGCGCACCTTTTCTCGGGGTGAAGTGGGGATTCCCCGATGACCGGGTGCTGCCGACGTCGGTGTCGGCGCATCAAGTCGGCGACCAGTTGCGCAACGACTTCGCCGACAACTCGGCCACCGCGGTCACCGCGGTAGTCCCTGACGCCGGCGGCCTCACACCGGTCGACCTGGAGCATTACGCCGCTGAGTTATCAAGCGTCCCAGATGTTTCAGCGGTGTCTGCGCCGACGGGAACATTCGTCGCCGGAGTTCGGGTCGGGCCGCCTTCGGCGGCCACCGGGGTGGCGCAGGGAAGCGCCTTCCTCACCATCGGCAGCACCGCGCCACTGTTCTCCGACACCTCGGAGTCCCAACTCGACCGGCTGCATGCGGTGCCCGGACCGGCCGGCCGCCCGGTCGAGCTGACCGGTATCGCGCAGACCAACCGCGACAGCGTCGACGCCATCACGTCGCGCCTACCCGGAGTGCTGGGGCTGATCGCGTTGATCACATTCGGATTGCTGTTCCTACTGACCGGCAGCGTCGTGCTACCGCTCAAGGCGCTGGCGCTCAACATGCTGTCGCTGACCGCCGCATTCGGTGCTCTGGTGTGGATCTTCCAGGACGGTCACCTCGGTGCGCTTGGAACGACGTCCACCGGAACCCTGGTGGCCAATATTCCGGTCCTGTTGTTCTGCATCGCTTTTGGCCTGTCGATGGACTATGAGGTGTTCCTGCTGTCACGGATCCGCGAGTACTGGCTTCAATCGGGGCGGACCCGGGCCGACAACGACAGAAGCGTTGCAGTCGGGTTGGCCCGCACCGGTCGGGTGATCACCGCAGCGGCCCTGGTGATGTCGATATCGTTCGCCGCCCTCTTCGGCGCGCACGTGCAGTTCATGCGGATGCTCGGGCTCGGCCTGACGCTGGCCGTACTGGTCGACGCGACGCTGGTGCGGATGGTGCTGCTGCCCGCCTCGATGCACGTGCTGGGCAGATGGAACTGGTGGGCGCCGAAACCCCTGGTGTGGCTGCACGACCGAATCGGCCTGCGCGAGGGGGAGATTGAGAAGTCCACTCCGCCGGCCAGGGTGCCGGTGGCGTAACGGATGAACACCTCCCACGAACAGACCGCCTCCTAGTCGCCGAAACGGGGGATCCCGATGCCACTTTTCACCGTCACAATGCGTTCCGGAAGAACGGTGACAGAAAAGGACGCAATCTCTGCCGCCATTCATGAAGCAAGCGTCAGCGCTGGTTATCCTGAGGACGATCATTTCCAGAGGTTCATCTCATTGGAAGAACCCGACCTGCGCATCAGCCCTCTCTATCCCGATCTGCAGAAGCCCCGCAGCGGGCATGTCCTGATGATCGAGGTCCAGCTCTCGTCAGGGACTGACGAAGACACGAAGCGATCGCTTCTTTCCGCGATCGTGACTCGCCTACAGGCGGCAGGAACGGACCCGAACGACGTCATGGTCTTCTTTAGCGAAATCGACCGTGCCAGTAGCTCCTTTGGTGGCGGCCGTCTCGCCCAGCCTGTCGAGCCGCGGCCCAAAACGTAAAGTCGAGCGAGACCGACCACGGCACAGCGCATCTCGCGCGCCACGTGCCGGAGGCTTGATTACGCGGGCCTGGCTTCCACCACGCTGAGGGGCGAGGCGGTTTGCACTACCCGTGTCATCCGGAATCCGGCTTGGCTGAGCAGGTCGCGGTACTCGGCCGCGGTGCGTTCACGGGCCCCCAGATTCAGCATCATCTCCAGATCCGCCCACTTTCCCGGGAAGTCACGGTTGTGACTGGGAATCACGAGTTCGACCAGCAACACCGTGGCCCCGGGGCCGACTGCCGCGCGTACGTTACGCAGGATCTGCAACGCCTTCTCGTCGGGCCAGTCGTGGATGATGTTCTTGAGGACGTAGGCGTCGCCGTCGGGCGGAACGCAGTCGAAGAACGACCCCTCGGCGATGTGAACGCGGTCGGCGACGTCCTGCTTTTGCAACAGGTTGGGGGCGTCCGCGACGACCGACGGCAGGTCGTACAGGACACCCCGCGACGCCGGCGCCGCCGCCAGGATTGCGGCCAGCAATGGGCCATGCCCTCCGCCGACGTCGACGATGGTCGGGTAGACGCTGAAGTCGTATCCGGCGACGACGGTTGCGTCCGTCAGCTCGGAAATACTCGTCATGGTCTGGTTGAAGAGTTCGGCAAGCTCGGGCTTGTCCGCGAAGTAGTCGAAGCTCTCCTTTCCGCGCAATGCCGCGACGACGGCATCCCCGGTTCGGACCGAATCCACCAGCACCGTCCAGCGTTCGCGTTGTTCCTGCGACCCATAGAACCGTGCCGCGGAGGTCATCGACACCGGTGCGTCGGAACGCAGAGTGTCGGCAAGGGAATTCAGCTCATACCGTCCGTCGCGACGCTGCCGGAAAACGCCCCGGCCGATCAATGCCCGCAGCAGCCGGCGCAGTGCATCCGCGTCGGCGTCCACCCGGAACGCCAATTCGTCGATCGGCAACGGGCCGTCGGCGAGGGCGTCGGCAACGCCGAGTTGGGCCGCCACCGTTATCGCCTGCGACGTCCAGCTCGCGAGAAGCATCTCGAAAAGCGCTGCAGGCGCCGGTGTCAGCCGTTGATTGAGCCGATACAGGTGGTGGCGAGTCCATTCGACAACGCGGGCCAGAGTGGCGGGCGGCACGTGCTTCACCGGTTCGACAGCTCTCGGTTGACTTCCGCGGATAGCCGGCGGTGGCTCAGCGAACGCAGAAACGTCGTCATCGCCCAGGTTCCAATCGAGTCCGAGATCATGGCGGCCGGTTTCAGCACTGATTCGCTTTGAGACATCTGCCGCGATGTCACCCACGACACGGCTGAAAGCTTGGGCCGCCTGGTCTTCTCGTACCAGCGCAGCGCGTCCGAAAGCTCTTCGGTTTTGCTGTCGGCTCCTTTTCGGAATTCCGAGAGTGCCTTGCACAACACCATCGTGTCGAGCAGGGCTTGATTGGTCCCCTGCGCGAGGATGGACGGCATCGCGTGTGCGGCATCGCCGAGCAGCGTCATCGCCCCATGGCGCGGTGAGCGGGGAATCGGATGCCGAAAATGCGGGAACGGCGAATCCGCCAGATCATCGTCGGTCAACATCGCGAGTACTCGATCGACCGAATCGGACCATCCGGTGAAGTTGGAGCGGAGCATGTCGATCGGGTGTTCCGGTCTGACGAAGTCTGGCGACCACGGCAGATCAAACCACCATTGCAGCTCGCGGCCGCCTGCCGGCCACAGCCCGACGTTTCCGTGTTCGCCGATGATCTGCAGTGCGACTTCCTTATCGGCGATGTGGGGGAGAGTGATCAGCCCCTGCCAGCTGCACCAGCCGGTCGGCTTCGCGGGTGGCGCGCCGGCAATGTCTCGAACCACCGAGTGCAGTCCGTCCGCGCCGATCAACAGGTCGCCTTCTGCCGAGCTGCCGTCCTCGAACTCGATCCGCACCCCGTCTCGCGTACTGACCGCCCCGACCGCACGGGAATTGCATCGGATGCGTTCGGCCGGAATGCCTTCCGACAGACGCTCGAGCAGGACCCGACGTGGAACCATCCGAACGGTTCCGCCCAGCCGGTCCACAATGGTGGTCAGGTCGATGTTGACCAGCGGGCGCCCCGTCGATGTCGAAAGCTGCACGGTGGACAGCAGCTGACCTGCCCCGTCCATATCGACGCCCAGCTGGTCCAGTACCGTCGCACCATTGGACCAGATGGTCACCGCACCGCCACCGGGTCGGTTATCCGGTCGCTGTTCGAACACGGTGACGTCATGTCCGTCTCGCATTAGTCCCCGGGCAATGGAGATACCGCCAACCCCGGCGCCGATGACCATGATCCGAAGCGCCTCTGAGCCAGGCACTCGAGTCGTGGAGCTCTTGTCCGAACGGCGATGCCGCACAGTCAGTTTCATGGGCGGCCCATCCAGCTGTGGAAGCGACCGTCAGGATCGTAGGCCGAGCGCACCTTGTCGAGGCGCACCATGTTGGGCTCGGTGATGTATGGCGCCGGGCGCCTGCCGAGATTCTCGTCGGCCAGCGCGATACCGGTCGCCAGATGCGACATCGCCGCCATGTTGGAGGCGGCCCAGTCGCGGTACCGTTCGTCTTCGGCCGGATCCTGCCAGACGGTGTACAAGGCCATATAGATCTCGTCCTCCAGGCCGTACACCTTGTCCGCGCGGTCCGGCGACGCGTTCCAACCCGTGAAAATGAAGTGCGAGGGGTGCGGCGGCATCGTCTCGATGATCTCGCGGATGCCCGGCAATAGTTCTGCGGCGGAAGCCGACGTGAACATGTTGTCGGCGATATAGCGATGCCCCTCCGGATAGTTGGACATGATGACGGAGTACCAGCTGGCCAAGTTTGTCGGCGCATATGGGACGTTGATCATCGCCTTGTCGACGACCGGGCAGGTGCCAAGCAGCGCAAGGGCTTTCGCTGCCTCCTCTTCCGATTCGGCGAAGACCGGCGAGGCGACCGTGATGGCGGGATGGTCGATGCCGGCTATCGGATAGGCGCGCGTAGCAAGGATCTGCAGCTCGACCCGCTCGTCGACCTGAGGACTGATCTCGCGTCCCCAGGTGTAAACCTCGTCGATGAGCTCGATCGGGTACATGTAGAGGCACGTGCCGATCACCGCCGGACGTGGGTGAATCCGCAGTTTGAACGAGGTGACCACGCCGAAGAAGCCTGGCCCGGATCCGCGTGCGGCCCAATACAAGTCAGGGTGGTTCTCGGGGTCGCAATAGATCTGGTCGCCGTCGGCGGTCACGACCTCCAGCCCAAGAACACTCTCACATGCCAGGCCGATCGCTGGACTGTTCCAGCCGTATCCGCCCTGCAACAGAAAGCCACCGAGACGAATGCCTTCGCAGTGTCCCGAAGGGAAGAAGAGGCCTTGCGCGTCGAGTTCGGTCGCGAAGACGCTGGCGACCTTTCCTGGCCCGACGTTCGCTGTCATCGCAGCGGTGTCGACGGTGCAGTGGTCAAGTCGGCTGACGTCGAGCAGCAATCCGCCGTCGCGCAGATGACTGGCCGCCCAGCTGTGCCCGCCCGATCGCACGCCGACCTTGTGGCCGTGTTCGCGCGCATATCGGAGCGCTGCGACGACGTCGTCTGCGTCGTGAGCTTGCACGATCATGTCGGGAAAGCGGTCAGGCAGAAGGCCGTTCCATACCGTTGCCCGACGGGCCTCCTCGTATCCCGGTGCGCCCCGGAAGTAGGTCTTCTCGAGCGAAGTCAGAACCATTGCATCCCCTTGATCTCACACAACCTGCTATCGAGTGACACGGCTCTTGAGCGGCTTTCGTTCACCGCGAGTGGCCGAGGTCACAGAGGCGTGACCTGCTGTGATGGAGGGTGTCGACGCCAAGAACGCCGCGATCTCACGGGCAAGGGGCGAGGCTGCGCGGCGAATTGCACGCAGTGGGCCGTTGGGCGGAATGCCGTAGCCGATCGCGAACATTCCGTCGCCGATGTGCGAGGCGAATCCGCCGGGTAGTTTGCCGCATTCGTCCAGGACGCCAAGGTGGCCGATCAAGCCATCGAGATCCATGCTGAAGCCGGTGGCGGCGATGATCACCGCCGCCGGTATACCGCTGCCGTCTGCGAGGATCACCCGTCCGGGTTCGACGGCCTCCACAGCGGGGACGACCTCGACGCGGCCTGCCCGTACGGCGTCGATGAGCTCGTCGGCCAGCGTGGGAATACGGCCTGTCTGTTCCACGGTCGTCTTCAGCCCCAGCGGCGGCCGGTTGAAGCCGTACGCCGACAGGTCACCCCACATCAGGCGCTCGGAGAGCCCGATGATCGGATCGACCGCGCTCGCAGGCGCCCACGCGAAAAGCTCGAGCAGGATGTCCGACGGAAGCGGTCCGATTGCACGCCGCACGAGATGCGGCGGTGTGCGGACGGCAAGCCAGATCCGGCGTGCGCCATTGTTGACGAGCTGGACGGCGATGTCGGCGGCCGAATTGCCTGCGCCGACGACGAGGACGTCGCGGTCGCGGAAGGGCCAGGCGTTTGTGAAGTTGCGGGAGTGAACCACCTCGCCGGCGAACTGACTCAGGCCTGGCCAGGCAGGGATGGTGGGCGTGCGGTAATTGCCCGTGGCGAGGACCATTGCCCGAGTCCGGATTTCCCCTGACGATGTGTTGAGTCGCCAGCCGCCTGGAGCGGGGACGATCCCGTTGACTTCACAGCCCAGCTCGAGCGCGATGTTCTGGCGCCGCACGTAGTTGTCGAAGTAACGAACCATGTCCTCCCGCGTCGGCCAACGGCCTGCGGTCAACGGGATCCGTTGTCCCGGAAGATGCGACAGGAAGCCGGTGGTATTGAGGCGGAAGTTGTCGTACCGCGTGCGCCACGAGATGGCAGGCGCCGTTGCACGGTCGAGGACGAGGGTCTCGACGCCGTACCTGTGCTCGAGCTCACGCGCAACGGCGAGACCTGAGGGGCCCGCCCCGATGACAACCGCGTCGTGGATGTCTTTGACCTGTGTGCTCATTGGCGTTCTTTCCCATTCTGTTGGCCGACCAGAGCCGCGGATCGAGAAAACAGGGGACCGCCCGTGTCGTCACCACCGAGCAGCGCCAGCGCGGTCTGCACGCCGTCGCAGAACCGGGCGGTCTCGCGGACCGGTGCATCATGATCCGCGGCGACATCGACGCTTGGACAGCCCAGATACCTGGCGAGGGCCCGCTGCAGGCCTGGCGGCATCCGCCGGTCGTCGGTGAGCACGATGACACCGCAGGGTATCGGTGGCGGAGGAGTGTCGCGCACATCGAATCGCATCAATTGACGTGCGGCACGCCACAGTTGGACCGGCGCGATATCCGCGGTGCGGGCGGCGCCAAAGATTTGACGACCGCGTAAGCCTGCAGCGTGAGCGAGTAATTCGCGACGGCCGACCGCTGCCGAGAGCGCTCCGACGGCCACCGCCACCGGGAACCCATACTTGATGAACCTGTCGTTCCAGCATGCCCCCGCACCGCTGAGCAGCAGACCGGCAAAGCGGTTCGGATCACGCTGAGCGGCATATATCGCGGTCGCCGCCCCGAGGGAATGGCCGACGAGGACCGGCTTCTCCGGCGCGAACTGCTCGACCGCGGCACGGATGGTCGCCGCGGCGTTCTCCCAGGTGAACGGAGTTTCGCGGGACGTCCCGTGCCCCGGCAGGTCCGGTGCCGCGACGCGGTGGCCCGCACCCCGAAGCGACTCGGCGAGTGCGGCCCATGACATCGCTCCCGTCGAGGCAAGCGGATGCAGTAGCACCAGCGGTGCAGCGGCGGTCAGCGCACGTGCAGACGATTTCGACATTTACTCCCCGCGGCGGTTAACCGAACACAACCCCCATGACTCCGTCGTCACGGTTTCCCACTACAAACACGATCTAGAACCGTTGCTGGTTCATCCGGCCAGGGGGTGATTTCGCCCTCGCCCCGGCTGAAGTGCAGGACGCCGCCGGAGATCAGGGCGCCGGGCACATGGACTGGGTAGAACACCCGCGAACCGCGGCACCCATCCCGGTCAGACGACCTCGTCTGCGCGCATTCTGGCGATCGCCTCGGCGTCATACCCGATCTCGCTTAGGACGTCATCGGTGTGCTCACCGAGCAGCGGTGATCCGGTGATCGTCGGCGCGAATTCGGAGAACTTGACGGGGCATCCGACAGTCAGGTACTTGCCCCGCTCCTTGTGGTCGACCTCGACTACGCTGCCGCTCGCGCGAAGCGCGGGATCGTGGGCGATCTCCTTCATGGAAAGCACTGGCGCGCAGGGTACCTCGAACTTGCGGAGGATGTCGACGGCCTCGAATTTGGTCTTGTCGGCCAGCCACTCTTCGGCGGCATCGAAGATTTCGGAGAGGTGCGACTCACGAGCCTTCGCGGTTTTGTACGCGGGTTCGTCGACCCACTCCGGCCGGTCGATGGCCTGACAGGTGCGTTCCCAGTTCTGTGCCTGGATAACGAAGTACAAGTATGCGTTGGGATCAGTCTCCCATCCCTTGCACTTGAGCACCCAGCCTGGCTGACCGCCACCACTTGCGTTGCCGCTCCTTGGCACCGTGTCGCCGAACCCGCCATTGGTGTATTGCGGATACTCTTCGAGGTAGCCGACCCGCTCCAGACGCATCTGGTCGCGCAGCTTGACCCGGCACAGGTTGAGCACCGCGTCCTGCATGGAGACCGAGACCTTTTGGCCCACACCGGATTTCTCGCGAGCCAGCAGCGCTGTCAAAATGCCGATCAGCAGGTGCATTCCACTGTTACTGTCACCGAGCGCCGCGCCACTCACCGTTGGCGGACCGTCCCAGAACCCGGTGGTGGAGGCCGCGCCACCCGCGCACTGCGCGACGTTCTCGTAGACCTTGAGGTCCGACCACGGCGAGTCGTCGTTGAAGCCCTTCACCGAGCCGAAGATCAGCCGCGGGTTGAGTTCGTGAACGTGCTCCCAGGACAAGCCCATTCGGTCCATGGCGCCAGGGGCGAAGTTCTCGACAAGCACGTCGGCATCGCGGATCAGCCTCTCCATGACGTCCTTGCCGTCGGGGGTCTTGGTGTTGATCGCCAGGGATCGCTTGTTGCTGTTGAGCATTGTGAAATACAGGGCGTCGACGTCGGGAATGTCGCGCAGCTGGTGGCGGCTCACATCGCCGCCGGAGGTGCGCTCGACCTTGAGGACGTCGGCCCCGAACCAGGCGAGCATCTGGGTGCAGGCCGGCCCGGCTTGGACTCCGGTGAAGTCGATGACCTTGATTCCGGCCAGTGGTAGGTCGGTCATGGTGGTTCCTTTCCTATGCAGAACCTTTGCGTTATTTCTGTCCGACGCCTGCAGGGTTGAGGTGGGCGAGGTGACCGCTTTCGGTGCCATCGGCAGGGTCGATCTCGCAATCGATGAGTGCGGGACGGCCCGAAAGAAGTGCGCAGGTGAGCGCGATGGTGAGTTGCGCTGGCGTCGTCGCCCGGTAGCCCTTGCCGCCGAACGCCTCGATCAAGCGGTCGTGGCGGGCCTGTGGCATCAAGGTGGTCGGCGACGGGTCGGCGGAAACAGGATTGACCCCGTCGCCGCGATAGACACCGCCGTTGTTGAGGATGATCACCACGACCGGTAGTTGGTAGCGGCAGATGGTTTCCAGCTCCATCCCGGAAAACCCGAATGCACTGTCACCTTCGATCGCCACGACGGGCGAACCGCTTTCCACTGCAGCGGCGATCGCATAACCCATGCCGATTCCCATGACGCCCCAGGTACCGCTGTCAAGGCGGCGGCGCGGCACTGACATATCGATCACGTTGCGCGCGAGGTCAAGTGCGTTGGCACCTTCGTTGACGACATAGACCTCCGGACGCTCGCGCAGCACGTCGCGAATGGCGCGCAGCGCTCCGTAGAATTGCATCGGGTGGGGATCGGCGCCGAGACGCTGGGACATTTTCGCGGCGTTCTGCGCCGAGCGCGCATTGAGTTGACCGCGCCACTCAGGCGTCGCCCTGATTTGGTCGGGCTTCGTCCGTTCGATCAGAGCCTGCATCACGGAGCCGATGTCGCCGACCAACGGCGCGGCGATCGGTTGGTTGCTGTCCAACTCGGCCGGTTCGATGTCGACCTGGATGAACCGCGCGCCGGGATTCCACTGCGGCGCTTCGCCGTGGCCCAGCAGCCAGTTCAGCCGTGCGCCGACCAGCATCACGACATCGGCTTCGCGCAGTGCAAGCGAACGGGCGGCGGCCGCGGACTGAGGGTGATGGTCGGGCAGCAGGCCCTTGGCCATCGACATCGGTAGGTAGGGCAGGTCGGTCGCCTCGATGAATGCTCGGATCTGCTTGTCCGCCTGCGAGTATGCGGCGCCTTTGCCCAACACCACCAGCGGCCGTTCGGCACCGGCGAGCAGCGCGATCGCCCGGTCCACCGCGTCGGGCGCGGGCAACTGTCGCGGCGCGGGGTCGACGACTCGCCGCAGCGACGCGCTGCCGACCGCGGCGTCGACGACTTGGCCGAGCACCGCGCCCGGGATGTCGAGGTAGACCCCGCCAGGACGCCCAGAAACTGCGGTCCGTATCGCCCGGGCTATGCCGCGACCGATGTCTTCGACCCGGTTCACCCGGAAGGCGGCCTTGGCGAAAGGTTTAGCCGCGGCCAACTGGTCAAGCTCCTCGTAGTCGCCTCGGTTGAGGTCGACGATATGCCGCTCGCTCGACCCCGAGATCTGGACCATCGGAAAGCAATTCGTGGTCGCGTTCGCGAGCGCGACGAGTCCGTTGAGGAAGCCCGGCGCGGAGACAGTCAGGCAGATACCCGGTCTCTTGGTCAAGAACCCGGCTGCCGCCGCCGCGTGCCCCGCATCGCTTTCATGCCGGAACCCGATGTAGCGGATACCCGAGGCCTGCGCGACACGCGCCACATCGGTGATTGGGATGCCGACCACCCCGTAGATGGTGCGGACGTTGTTGAGCTTGAGTGCCTCGACAACCAAGTGATGGCCGTCAGTGAGCTCGGCTGCAGGTGGGGTCATCGTCATCCCTCGTCGTCGTCGACCGAGCAGCTGACGGCTCGGGTGTCAGCGTCCATCATGGCGATGCGAGGCGGCCGCTGTCGTCACCGCTAACGCCCATCGACGCTGCCCGCCAGCAACACTTCGCACATACCCTCTAGCTCCAATTGCGCTGTTTATCAAAGCGACTCGGCCCCGCAATTGCAGCTGGCGGGTATACGCGGAGTACCGCTGGCGGGGGTCTTGATGGGTGTCAGCGGTGACGACAACGGTGTCCTGCGGCGGAGATTCTTGAGAGTGTCGCTCGATGAAAGAGATCTCATGACGCTGATCGCACTCGAAGAACACCTGCTCCCCGGCGACCTCATCAACGATGTGTGGGCCACCCCGATGGCACCGGAGTCGTTCACCGCGAAACTGGTGGATGTCGGCGAGCAGCGGCTGCGAGTGATGGACGGAGCAGGCATCGACATGCAGGTTCTGTCTGTCACGGCGCCGGGATCCCAGCAGGTTCCCGCTGAGCGTGCCGCCGACCTCAGCAGGGCGATCAACGACCACTGCGCCGAAGTTGTTGCGGGCCAACGGCTCCGGTTCAACGCGTTGGCCACTCTGCCAACCCAGGACCCGGGCGCCGCGATCACGGAAGCCAAGAGGGCGATCACCGAGCTGGGACTCTGCGGTGTGGTCATCAACGGGCACACCCAAGGCCGATTCCTGGACGCACCCGAATTCGACGATCTGCTCGCGGCCATCGAGGAACTCGACGTACCGATCTACCTGCACCCCACCTATCCGCCCCCCCAGGTCGCCGAGGTGTACTTCAGTGGGCTCCCCGAAGCGACGGGCAGGGCCTTGGCCACTGCCGCCTGGGGCTGGCACGCGGAGACCGGGCTGCACATAATGCGGCTCGCAGCCACTGGCGTCTTCGACCGACACCCCAAGCTTCAGTTCGTTGTCGGGCACATGGGCGAGAACCTGCCGTTCTCCCTCATGCGCGCGGACTCCGCGCTCACCCGGGCCAACCCCGACGGCCGGTCGGTTGCCGAGGTCATCCGCGAGCACGTACACATCACCATCTGCGGTTACACCACCATCCCGCCGCTGTTGTGCGCACTGCAGGTGTTCGGCGCCGACCGCATCATGTTCTCCAGCGACTACCCTTTCGGCGACGCGGCTCACCATGCAAAGTTTCTGGCCGAGGCCCCGATCAGCCCGACCGACCGGGACAAAATCGGCTACGGCAATGCCCGACGCCTCTTCCGACTCTGAGCGTCTGGTGAAATGCGATTCTGATCGGGAGAGCCGGCTCCGGCGGAGCCGGAGCTAACACAGGAATGAGGCCGAGGTTCCATGCCTAACAACGACAGTTTTCATCCGGACCTGACCAGCGGCGACCGTGCCCGCTCGTTACGTTCGCGTGTGCATCACGTCAGAGCTTCAGAGCTCAGCACCGGTACGGCCCAGACGGAGGGTATGCAACGATTTGCCGCCATCAGCGGTACCTCGGTCGGGTCGGAGGACATCTGGATGGGCGAGACGCATGTTTCGCCGGCGACGGTGTCGGACAACCATCACCACGGAGAGTCCGAAACAGCGATCTTCATACGAAGCGGAAACCCGGAGTTCGTATTCCACGACGGCGTCGGTGAGGTCCGCATCGCCACCGTGCCCGGTGACTACGTCTTCGTCCCGCCGTATGTTCCGCACCGAGAAGAAAATCCGGATCCCAACTCGCCCGCGGAGATCGTGATCGCACGCAGCACCCAAGAGGCAATTGTGATCAACCTGCCTGAGCTGTACGCACTCTCGGACGACTCCGACTAATGAGGCAAACGAGGATCGTCATGGAATTCAAACTTCGCGCATCCTGTCCAGCGCGAGCGCGGCGTCCGTGACCGGCGGCGAGGCGAGTCCGCTGCGGATCGGCATCCTGGGCGCAGCAAGGATCGCTCCGTCGGCACTCGTCAAGCCGGCCAGGGAAAACGGAGAGGTCGTAGTCGCCGCGGTGGCGGCCCGCGATGCCGCACGAGCCCAGGCTTTCGCTGTGAGGCACAACATCGGCCTGGTGCACGACAGCTACGACGCGCTGATCGCCGACCCAGACCTCGATGCTGTCTACAACCCGTTACCTAACAGCTTGCACGGCCGCTGGACGCGCGCTGCACTGGCGGCCGGTAAGCACGTGCTGTGCGAAAAGCCGTTCACCGCCAACGCCGCCGAAGCGCGGGAAATCGCCGAACTGACCGCCAAGTCGGACCGGGTCGTGATGGAGGCGTTCCATTACCGCTACCATCCGCTGGCTTTGCGAATTGAGCAGATCATTGCCTCGGGCGAACTGGGCACGCTCGAGCGGGTGGAGGCTGCTATGTGCTTTCCGCTGCCCAAGTTCTCCGACATCCGCTACAACTACGCACTGGGTGGTGGTGCGACGATGGACGCCGGTTGTTACGCGGTCCATATGGCGCGCACGTTCGGCGGCGGTACACCGGAAGTCGTTTCGGCACAGGCTAAACTGCGCGATCCGCAGATCGACCGGGCCATGACGGCCGAGTTGCGATTTCCGGGTGGGCACACCGGCCGGGTCCGCTGCTCGATGTGGTCGTCGGCGCTGCTGCAGTTCAGCGCCAGGGTGGTTGGCGACCGCGGTGAGCTGCGTGTGCTCAATCCGGTTGCGCCGCAGGTTTTCCACCGGCTCTCGGTCCGGTCAGCCGATGGCAAACGCGTGGAACGTTTTCCGCGCCGCGCGTCCTACGCGTATCAGCTCGACGCGTTCGCCGCGGCGGTGCTGCGCGGCGAAACGGTGAAGACCTCGCCGGAAGACGCGGTCAAGAACATGTCCGTCATCGATGCGATCTATCGCGCTGCCGGTCTTCCTCTGCGCGAACCCAGCTGAACAAGCAAGACACGTCAGCGACGAAGAGCTGGGCTCACAGAGACGCCGGGTGTTAGCGGTGATCACCTTCCTCAACGCTTCCTGACGCGCAGACGAGATCGCGGATGGCCGCACCTGTCAACGCAGACTTGGATAGGAAGCCGACGACCGGACTGGTGTCGATCATGTCCGCGAAGTCCTCGGCGGCATGTGTGGAAATCAATATCATCGGCGACGGTGTCGACCATTCAATCCGATGGAGTTGCTCAGCGACTTCGAAGCCGCTCTCCTCGCCGAGATTGATGTCGACCAGTGTCACGTCCGGCCGCAGGTCCTCGACCAACCGCAGCGCCTCGGCGCCCGTCGACGCCACGCCGACGACAGAGATGCCCTGACACTCCAACAGACCGCGCGCGGCGTCGACAAAAGCGGCGCTGTCATCAACTATTAGACAGCGCATTGGGAACCTCGCAGCAGCATGAGTCCAGCTTCGCCTTGGTTAGAGCAGGTGCGCATTCCCACTAACTGCAAACATCTCATGCGCGGGCATAAGTTCCAGCTGGCAGGTATGCGGAGATTCCCGTTGCCGGGGGGCATTGATTGGTATCAGCAGTAGCGACACCGAGCTGCCGGTGCGCGACGCTGGCATACGACCACGCAGACGCAGGCCTGCCGAGGCCCGATGAGATTGGATCGGCATGAAAACCACGATATTGGGCCGCAGCGGCCTTGAAGTATCGCGAATCGCATTCGGTACTTGGCAGCTTGGGGGGGACTGGGGCCAGTTCGACGAGGCCACGGCCGTCGCGGCAATTCGTCGCGCCCGCGAATTGGGTGTCAACTTCTTCGACACAGCCCAGGCGTACGGTTTCGGCGCATCCGAGCGCATTCTCGGCAGAGCGTTGCGCCAGGAGCTCATCGGTGACCGCGATGAGCTGGTCATCGCCACCAAAGGCGGTCTGCGCCAAACCGATTCCGGTATCGCTCGCGATGCTAGCCCGGAGTGGCTGCGCAAAGGGGTGGACGCAAGCCTGACTGCACTGGGTATCGACAACATCGACCTCTACCAGCTGCACTGGCCCGATGCGAAGGTGCCCGTCGCCGAGACGGCGGGTGCCCTTCGCGATCTGATCACCGAAGGCAAGATCGGCCATGTCGGCGTCTCGAATTTCGACTCCGAACAGATGGCTGAATTCTCGGCGACGTTGCCGGTTGAGACGCTGCAGCCGCCCTATCACTTGTTCCGTCGAGAGGTCGAGGACCACGTGCTGCCGTATTGCCGCGTGCACGACATCGGCGTGTTGGTGTACGGCCCGCTTGCTCACGGGCTGCTGACCGGCGCGCTCAGCGTGCACACCGCCTTCGCGAAGGATGACTGGCGCGCGACCAGCGGAGTCTTCAGCGGCGGCACATACCGGCGCAACCTGGCAACCGTGCGCGCGCTGGAGAAGTTCGCCGCCGACCGCGGGATCAGCGTCAGTCAGCTGGCCATTGCGTGGACGCTGGCGAACCCGGCTGTGCACGTCGCGATCGTCGGAGCTCGGGAGGTCGGTCATATCGAAGACAGCCTCCGTGCCGTCGACATCTCGCTGACCGACTCGGATCTCGATGAGATCGAAACAATCATGGACGACGCCACGCCGGTCGCCGGACCGTCCCCGGAAGGCATGCCATGACTCGGCCTGTGGGCACAGTCGCCGTGCTGGGCACCGGGACGATGGGCGCACCGATGGCTCGCAACCTGCTTCATGCGGGGTTCGACGTGCGCGTATGGAACCGCACGCTGGCCAAGGCTGCAGCGGTGGGCGTCGATGCGCGCCGCACGTCCACCCCAGGGGATGCCGCATCTGACGCCGATGTGTTGATCACAATGCTCGCCGACGGCGCCGCAGTCGAGCAGGTCATGACCGGGCCGACAGGGGCGCTGTCGATGCTCCCGGCGGGGGCGGTCTGGATCCAGATGAGCACGGTCGGTGGCGAATGGACTGATCGGTTCGCCAGCCTGGTGGCCAGGCATGACGTGACGTTCGTCGACGCCCCGGTGTCGGGCAGCTCCGGCGCCGCGGAGGAGGGCGAATTAGTGATCCTCGCCTCCGGTGCATCAACGGTCCGCCCCCAGCTGGAGCCGATCTTCGACGTGCTGGGACATCAAACGCTATGGCTACAGAGCCCCGGTGATGGCAGCCGGCTCAAGCTGGCGCTCAACAATTGGTTGGCGGTGCTTGTCGAAGGGATGGTGGAAACCCTCACGCTAAGCGAAGCACTTGGCCTCGACCCCAACCTCCTGCTCGAGGCTGTTGGAGACGGGCCGATGGCGTCGGACTACGCGCTGGCAAAAGGTGCCGCGATGCTCACCGGCGAGTTCGTCCCCGGCTTCCCGTTGCGACACGCAACCAAGGACGCGGAGCTCGCACTGACCGCCGCGCACCGGCACGGTGTGGAGCTTCCACTGACGAGCGCTCTCCTACCGCGCTGGTATGAGGCCATCGCCGGGGACCATGGCGACGATGACGTCGCCGCTGCCGTCACGGCGGCCGCGACCGCGGGATCGCCACCCGGCGATCGCCTGACCGTCTTCGCGACCTGACGCAGTCCGTGGTCGAGGTGCCTGTGGCGAGCAATTCTGATGCGGAAGCGGGATCGTCAATAACGAGCGCCCGCCTGGTCGGGCTGCTGGTGCGTCCGACGGCCCCGCCGCTCGCGGCCGGCATCGTGGTTGCCGCGTCCTTCATCGCGGCCGAGACACTTCTGGTGTATCTATGCGAGAAGACCTTCCCGGGGATGCCCTTTGGTGTCGTCTTCCTACTCGGTGTCCTGGTGGTCTCTGCCGGCTGGGGATTCGGGCTGGCGGTGTCGACGACGGCCGCGAGCGCGCTTGTCTACGCTTTCGTCCACCTCAACGCCGACGGGAGAATCTTTCCCATCACGGCCGAAGACTGGCTGGCGATCATCATCTTCGTGCCTATCGCGCTGTTGGCCAATGTGCTTGCGGGCCAGGCGCGATTGCGTGCTGCCGAAGCGCATCGGCGCCGCAAGGAGGCCGAGGAAAGCCGGGATGAGCTCCGCGTGCTCGCCGACCAGCAGGCCGCCCTGCGACGCATTGCCACACTGGTGGCGCGGGCGGTGGTGCCGTCCGAGGTGTTCTCCGCGGTGACGGAGGAGTTGGCCCGGCGCCTTGGAGTCACCCACGCAACTCTGGTCCGCTATGAGGCCGACGGTTCTGCGGTGCTGCTTGCCAGCCACGACGACCGTGGGCTGCAGAAAGAGATACCTGTCGGCAAGCGGTTTTCGTGCGACGGCGAAAGCGTGCCGGCGATGGTATTCCGCACCGGCCGGGCCGCACGGCGGGACAGCCACGACAATGCGCCCTCTCCGGACCTCAAATATATCCACGAACTGGGCCTGCGCTCAGGCGTCGGCGTGCCGATCATTGTGGACGGGAGGCTGTGGGGCGCGGCCAATGTGGGATCGTCGCGACGTGAGCCGCTACCCCCAGATACTGAGGCGCGCGTCGGGGCTTTCGCGGACCTGGTCGCGACCGCAATTGCCAACGCCCATGCCCGGACAGAGCTTACGGCATCACGGGCCAGGATCGTCGCGGCTTCTGACGCGGCCCGGCGCCGCTTCGAGCGCGATCTGCACGATGGCGCCCAGCAGCGGCTTGTGTCGTTGGGGCTGCAGCTGCGCACCGCTGAGGCGTCGTTGCCGCCCGAGTGGAATGCGTTGCGACAGAGGCTTTCTGACGCGGTCATGGGTCTGACGGGTGTATCGAGAGATCTGCAAGAGATATCTCGCGGGATCCATCCGGCGATCCTTTCCAAAGGTGGGCTTGGCCCGGCGCTGAAAACGCTGGCACGTCGCTCTGCAGTTCCGGTTACGCTTCGCCTTGGTATCGACAGACGGTTGCCCGAGTCTGTCGAAGTGGCCGCCTATTACGTTGTCGCCGAGGCTCTCACGAACGCGGCCAAGTATGCACAGGCGTCTGAGGTGAGAGTGAGCATCGACGCCGATGAGGCCGCCTTGTACCTTTCCATTGCCGACGACGGAGTCGGTGGCGCCGACTCGCACAAGGGGTCCGGACTCATCGGGCTGATCGACCGAGTCGAGGCTCTCGGGGGACAGCTGCGGATCTCCAGCGTCGTCGGGACCGGCACATCACTACTGGCGACGATCCCATTCACAGACTCCTGAGCTTCTCACTCGGCGCGGCCGCCGCTTCCGGTTAACGGGACCGACATGATGGGTGCTGGCGGTGATTCCACGGCCTCGCGCGCGAGCAACTCTGGAATTGGAAGATACAGAAACGCCGGCCGATCGAAGGCCGATGGGCCGGCCATCACGGGAGTGTGATTATGCGAAAGAATTGGACCCAAATCACCACGGTGCTGGCTGCGGGCGCGGCGGCACTCGCGATCGCTGTGGCACCAACGGCAGCGGCCGAGCCGACGGCGGAACAGATAACCAATACGTCCACCCCGGTGGCGAGTGAGGTTGTCCCCGCTGGCTTTCACGGCGGCCACTACGGCGGTGGCTACCACGGTGGCTACCACGGTGGCTTCCGCGGCAATCATTTCGGGTGGGCGCCATGGGGTTGGCAGCCGTGGGGTTGGGATCGACGCCACTAAAGTTGGCCGAGATGACTGAATGTGAAGCTGCTGCGAAATCTCGCAAGGATTTTCGCAGTAGCTTCACGCTCGATGGCTTGGCTGAGCGCCATGGCCGCCGGTGCGGCCGCGGCGCACTCACAAACATTTCACAAGTCTTTGTCTCGCTGATACGCCCATTGTTCGCAGTGACGCTGAGCCCACTCCACCATCCAGCCCATAAGGGCTGCGCAGGTAAGCGCGAAACGAATGTCGTCAGGGCTGACGCCCAATTAGCACTCCCGCCAGCTGGTATGGCGCGCCTCAGAGGTGGAAGTGTGCGCAGGTTTCGGGAGGACAACCTCCGCGTCTCGATTCGCGACGCCGGCAGCGGAACGTCGGTGGACGTCACGATTCCGCTCGCCCGGTAGGAATCGAGTTACTCAGACCAGGCCGACTGCGTGATGATGCTGACGAAGTCCTCACGTCTGAAGTGTGGATCGAAGTGCGCCAGGACGTCGTCGTTCATCGTGCCGAACGTGGTCTCCGGCCGGTCTTTCATGCCTTCGTAGAACGCGAGTTGGATTCGATTCTTGAAATCCGGGCGGGGGTGTGCGGCCGTGACGGCCGCACGTTGCTCGTCGGTGATCTCATCGAGTTGCTGGCCGAGTACGTCGGTCTCCACGCCGAGGGTGACCAGATGTATTTCGGGCGCAAGGTGTTCGGGGATTCCGGGAGTGGTGTGAAGGGCGATCGATAACCAGACCGTCTCGGCCTCGGCAGGGCTGTATCCGTGGTCCAGCAGAAAATGTCGTGCCATCTCGGCACCGTCGACTTCGAATCGCTGATTCTTGGTGCGGTATTTCGGCGTCAAGCCGAGATCGTGGAACATCGCGCCGACGTAGGTGAGTTCGGGGTCCGGCGAATGTCCGCGCCGGCGTGACTTGAGCATGCCCCACAGGTACACCCGCCGAGAGTGGTGGAACAACAGATCGTCGTCGGCATCAAGGACCAGCTCGGTAGCGGCCTTGACGACGCCTGTGTCCGGAATACTCACTCCAGCAATTGTTTCCGTCATAATCTCTCTCCTTGTCTTGGCGGGGGGACATGGTGATCTCGATTGCGAATCCGGCCACGAAGATCACCAATCGTCTTGGGAGGGTGTGGATCATCCGTCCACACCCGCGACTGAGCCTGCACGAACGCCCTTTTCGACACGCTCGCCGCGGTTCACGTCCACCTTGCGCCAGTATTCGAATGCGCGTTGTAGGACGGGCTCGGTGACGCCATCAAGCAGATGGCCGACGATGTTGTCGACCAACCGTTCCCGCTCGGCGTCGTTCATGACATCGGAGACCAGAGTGCCGGCCCCGCCCTTGGGGTTGGGCGAATACACCGCGCCGGTGGGCCCGTCCGGCCCGACGCTCAGCGAATGCTCATCGCTTTCCACTGGGATACCGGCATTCGTCGTCGTCGGAATGGGTTGAACGTCAGCCATTGTCGTAGCTTTCAGTGGTGGATGGGAGGTTCACTGTCGGCGGGGTGAGTGCGAGGAAGCCGACTGCGGCGGCTATTCCGCCGAGCACCTGGGCGACCAGGTACACCGACAGCGTCACGGCCGCGCCGCGCGACAGCGTCAGGTTGAACGCATCGCCGGCACCGGAGCTGACCGCGAATGCGGTTGCCACGGTGGTAAATCCGATCGCCAGACCGTAGAAGGAGTCGTTCCGGTGGTCGTTGGTGGTGGCCACGTAGCACAGCGCGAAGATAGCCAGCAGCTCGACCGCGAACGCGGCCACCAGGGTGTGACCGGTCAATGTGATTGCCGCGGTTGCCGCCGCGCGTGTCGAGTCGACGGTCATCCGGACTACGCCCGCTGCGAGTAGCCCGGCACTGAGCTGCACGACCCAATGCGCGATGGCTGCACGCAATCCAATCCGACGTCGAGTCAGCGCGGCCAACGTCGCAGCGGGGTTGTAGTGCCCACCGGAATACGCCATCGCGATCAGCACCGCGCCCATGCCCACAAGCGCCACCGGGCTGCCGTTTTCCACCGTTGCGCCAACAGTGAGCACCAGCAAGAACGATCCGATCGCCTCGAACGCGTACCGCACGCCGGCTCGCGGGGCCCTCTCCCTTGTGGCGCTACCTCCCCCGGAGGGGATCGCGCCCGCGTGTGTCGTGACCATGAGTTCTACGCATCCACTTCTGGCACAGTGATCAGATTGCGATCGAGGTATTCAGCGACCCATACGATCAGCCGCGCAACGATGTGACGCATGATCATTCCCCATATCCGGCCTGCTGCAGAGCCGTCCGCTGCCAGTGGTGCCTTCGGGCGACTTCCTTTGCACGACAGCCCATTCCGGTACGTAGCGCCGGACTGACCAGAAGGCGTAAAAGCGCCCGCGCCATCCCCATCACGTCGCCCTGCCGGTAGACCAGGCCGACACTGGACGGAACAACCAACTGCACGGCCGCCGGATCAGCCGGCGCGACCACAGGCCTGCCCGCTGCCAACACGTCAAGGAGCGTGATAGGGCCCGCAGCGACGCTGGGAACGACGACATCCGCGGCGGCGATCAGGTCTGCCCATCGGTCTCCGGTGAGATCCTTTTCCATGTGCACGTTTGTCCGAACACCCTGCGCCAGCGCACTTCGCATGACAGTGACGCGATGCAAGCCAGTCCCGAGAAGGACGAGTTGCACCTGGCAGCGGCGACGCACCAGGGTAAAGGCGGCGGCCAGTTGCTCGGCGTGCGCGCGGTCGTCGAACGGACCGACGGCGAGGATTGTCGGAAGGCCTGGCAAACCCACCACTGAGCGCGCGACGATCGGGTCGTGCGGGGAGATCCGTGCGATCACCGGAACGTCGGGTTGCATGAATTCGGCATCAGATTGGTTGTTCATGTTCCGCTCACTTGTCGTCGGGGTTCAGTGCAAGAAAGCTGAGGCCGGCAGCAATCCCGGCCACCGTCTGGGCCAGCACATACACCCATAACGTCTGCCAGGCGAACAACCCCATCACGGCGGCGCCGAACGACACCGCCGGGTTGAAAGCGCCGCCTGAGATAGCGCCGACCGCGAAAGCGCCTGCCACGACTGTGAATCCGATCGCCAGACCGTAGAACGAGTTGTCAGGGTGGTGCTTGCTGGTGGCGACGTTGAGCACCACGAAGCACAGCGCGAAGGTGAACAACAACTCGACCACGAACGCGGCCACCAGGATGTGACCGCTCAGCATCATCGCGGCGGTGGTCGGCCTCCGCGCCGGGTCAACAAACGTACGTACTACGGCCGACGCGAGCAGCCCGGCACCAAACTGCACCACCCAGTACGCGACAGCATCACGCAGCCCAATCCGTCGCCGAACCAGCACAGCCAACGTCACAGCGGGGTTGTAATGCCCACCGGATAGGTGTCCGCCGGCGTAGATCATGACCATCAGAACCCCACCGATCGCCAGTGGGGCGAATGGGCTGGCACTGCCGACACTCGCGCCGACGGTGAATACCAAGAAGAAGGTCCCAATTGCCTCGACTGCGTACCTCACGGTCGCGCGAGGACCGCTAACTAGCTCGGCTGTCTCTCCGCTGGTCACCTTGGGCAGTGGTTGTGCTGTCACCATGGTTTACAGAATTGCGGTCCGGGTGTCCGCAGTCGTCAACGCTGACGCCCATTTAGCCCTCCCGCTAGCGCCACTCTGGGCATACCTGCCAGCTGCAACTACGTCTACAACTGCTGGTCGAGGGGGGTGTCCATGTCGAAAACCCGGGCATGCAGAATCGTCCGATTGCGGAGCGCGGCCCGTACCGCGCGATGCAGGCCATCCTCGAGGTAGATCACGCCGCGCCACCGCACCGCATGCGGGAACAGGTCGCCGTAGAAGGTGGAATCCTCAGACAGCAGGCGGTCGAGCTGTAGCACTGTGGTGGTGGTCACCAGCTCGTCGAGACGGATCTGCCGCGGCGGAATCTGCGCCCACTGCCGATAGGTCAAACCGTGGTTGGGGTAAGGCTTGCCATCGAGGACGCCCTTGAAGATCACCGGCCAGAAATCCTTCGAATTGTCCCGCGTGGCGATGGCTTCACCATGAACAGAGGCTAGTCGTTGCAGGCCGATCCGCCACGCGAACAGGTGCGCGGAGGCGTCGCCGCTGCTGGTAACCGTAAAATGGACGCAAGTGGGAGGTGAACAAATGGGTAGTGCCGATGACCGTCGCTTCGAGGTGTTGCGCGCCATCGTCGCCGACTTCGTCGCGACCAAGGAGCCGATTGGCTCGAAGTCGCTCGTCGAACGGCACAACCTGGGTGTGTCCAGCGCCACCGTGCGCAATGACATGGCGGTTCTGGAGGCCGAGGGCTACATCACTCAACCGCACACCAGTTCGGGCCGCGTGCCCACCGAGAAGGGCTACCGCGAGTTCGTCGACCGGCTCGAGGACATCAAGCCGCTGTCGACATCCGAGCGGACCGCGATCCTGAAGTTCCTGGAGACCGGCGTCGACCTCGACGATGTACTGCGCCGGGCGGTGCGGCTGCTGGCGCAGCTGACCCGTCAGGTGGCCGTCGTGCAATACCCGACACTGTCCACCTCCAGCGTCCGGCATCTCGAGGTCGTCGCGCTGACGCCGGCCCGGTTGCTCCTGGTGGTGATCACCGACAGCGGTCGCGTCGACCAGCGCATCGTTGAGCTCGGCGACACCATCGAGGACCACGAGGTCGGTCAGTTACGCGAGATGCTCGCCCAGGCGCTGGAAGGTAAGCGGCTCGCGGCCGCGTCGGTCGCGGTGGCCGACCTGGCCGCCCACCTGGACGGGTCCGGCGGCCTCGGCGATGCGATCGGCCGATCGGCGACGGTACTGCTGGAGTCGCTGGTCGAGCACAGCGAGGAGCGGCTGCTGCTGGGTGGCACCGCCAACCTGACCCGCAACATCGCCGACTTCGGCGGCTCGCTTCGGCCGGTCCTCGAAGCACTCGAGGAGCAGGTCGTGGTGCTGCGGCTGCTGGCCGTACAGCAGGAGGCCGGCAAGGTCACCGTGCGCATCGGCCATGAGACGGAGGCCGAGGAGATGGCCGGTACCTCCGTGGTCAGTACCGCTTACGGCAGAATGGGAACGGTCTACGGCGGCATGGGTGTGCTCGGGCCCACTCGAATGGACTATCCGGGAACTATCGCTAATGTCGCAGCGGTTGCTTTGTACATTGGCGAAGTTCTGGGCAGCCGGTAAAAGCCGCGGTCAGCGGTAGGGAAGGTCAGGAAGTGGCACGCGATTATTACGGCCTGCTCGGAGTGAGCAAGGGCGCGAGTGATTCGGAGGTCAAGCGCGCGTACCGCAAGCTCGCCCGTGAGCTGCACCCCGACATCAACCCCGACGAGAAGGCGCAAGCGCTCTTCCAGGAGATCAGCGTCGCCTACGAGGTGCTCAGCGACCCGGAGAAGCGACGCATCGTCGATCTCGGTGGCGACCCCATGGAGTCTGCGGCCGCGGCAGGAAACGGCTTCGGCGGCTTCGGTGGGCTCGGCGACGTCTTCGAGGCCTTCTTCGGTGGTGGCTCCGGTTCCCGCGGGCCGATCGGCCGGGTCCGGCCCGGCGCTGACTCGCTGTTGCGTATGCGGCTCGACCTCACCGACTGCGCGACGGGTGTCACGAAGCAGGTCACCGTCGACACCGCGGTGCTGTGCGACCTGTGCCAGGGCAAGGGCACCCACGGCAAGTCCAAGCCGTCGACCTGTGACACCTGCGGCGGCCGGGGCGAGATCCAGACCGTCCAGCGCTCGCTGCTCGGCCAGGTCATGACGTCGCGGCCCTGCCCGGTCTGCGGCGGGGTCGGCGAGGTCATCCTCGACCCCTGCCACCGCTGCGGCGGCGACGGCCGGGTGCGCGCCCGGCGCGAGATCAGCGTCAAGATCCCGGCAGGCGTCGGGGACGGCATGCGGATCCGGCTGGCCGCTCAGGGCGAGGTTGGACCCGGCGGCGGACCGGCGGGCGACCTGTACGTCGAGGTCCACGAACAGCAGCACGAGACCTTCGTCCGCGACGGCGACGACCTGCACTTCACGATTTCGGTGCCGATGGTCGACGCGGCGTTGGGCACCACGGTCGCCGTCGACGCGATCCTGGACGGGCCGACCGAAATCACGATCCCCGCGGGCACCCAGCCGGGGTCGGTGACCACGCTCCGCGGCCACGGCATGCCCCATCTACGGTCCGGGGTGCGCGGCAACCTGCACGCGCACATCGAGGTCGTCGTCCCGGCTCGGCTCGACCACCAGGACATCGAGCTGCTGGGCAAGCTGAAAGAACACCGCACCCGTGACGCCGCCGAGGTGAAGTCCACCCAGACGAGCAGCGGGGCAGGCGGGCTGTTCAGCAGGCTGCGCGAAACCTTCACCGGCCGCTAGCCGCGGCCATGTCACGGGCCCTTTTCTACGTCGACACGCTGCCCATCGTCGGTGAGCTCGCGATTGTCGACGGTGAAGAGGGCTTCCATGCCGCCAACGTGCGTCGGATCAGGGCAGGCGAAGAGCTCGACCTCGGCGACGGTGCCGGCGCGATGGCGCACTGCGTCATCGAGGAGGTCGGCAAGGGCCGGCTGTCGGCACGCGTGCTGAACCGCTGGACCGTCGAGCCGCCGACCCCGCTGGTCACCGTCGTGCAGGCGCTGCCCAAGTCCGACCGCTCCGAACTGGCCGTTGAGCTGGCCACCGAGGCCGGGGCGGATGCGTTCGTGGTCTGGCAGGCGGCGCGCTGCGTGGCGCGCTGGGACGGCGGCCGGGCCGACAAGGGGCTGCGGCGCTGGCGCGCAGTGGCCCGGTCCGCCGCCCGCCAGTCGCGCAGGCCGCACATTCCGTCAGTCACCGGCGCGCTCACGACAGACGCTTTGGCGACCGAGGTGCGCGACGCCGTTTCCGCGGGTACGACGGTGCTTGTGCTGCACGAATCCGCTACCGAGCCGCTGACGAAACTGTCTCTGGCCCAAGTGGATTCGCTGATGCTGCTCGTGGGTCCGGAAGGCGGCATCGCCGACGACGAGATCGCCATGCTGAGCGAGGCGGGGGCGGCGCCCGTGCGTCTCGGGCCCACGGTGCTGAGAACTTCAACTGCGGCTGCCGTTGCACTCGGCGCACTGGGAGCACTGACGCCGCGCTGGGACTAGGTTCGGCTGCCGACGTCGTCGCAGGTTAAGCATTGGGACGGGTCGGTACGCGGCGGTAAACTAGGTATTCAGCAGCAACCAACCAGGCCAGAACCCCAGAAAGTAGGCAGAAAACCCCACGTGACGCCCAGCGAGATGAACGCTGACGCGGCCTCAACGGTCCGCAGCAGCATCAATGTTCCGCCCGACCTCGTTGTGGGCCTGCTAGGTTCTGCCGACGAGAATCTGCGCGCACTCGAGCGCATCCTGGCGGCCGATATCCACGTGCGTGGCAATGTGCTCTCCCTGGCCGGCGAGCCTGCCGACGTGGCACTGGCCGAGCGAGTGATCAGCGAGCTGATCGCGATCGTGGCCAGCAGCCAGCCCCTGACTCCAGAGGTGGTGCGGCACAGCGTCGCAATGCTCACCGGCACCGAGGGCGAGTCGCCAGCTGAGGTGCTGACGCTCGACATCCTGTCGCGGCGCGGCAAGACGATCCGGCCAAAGACGCTGAACCAGAAGCGATATGTGGACGCCATCGACGCGCACACCATCGTGTTCGCCATCGGACCGGCAGGCACCGGCAAGACATATCTGGCGATGGCCAAGGCCGTGCGCGCACTGCAAACCAAGCAGGTGTCTCGGATCATTCTCACCCGACCTGCGGTGGAAGCCGGTGAGCGCCTTGGTTTTCTGCCCGGCACACTGAGCGAGAAGATCGATCCGTATCTGCGACCCCTTTATGACGCCCTGCACGACATGATGGACCCGGAGCTGATCCCAAAGCTGATGAGTGCCGGGGTAATAGAGGTGGCGCCACTGGCATACATGCGTGGCAGAGCCCAACCCCTTTTCACCAAGGTGCTGACTCCCAACGGATTCCAAGCGATCGGAGATCTCAAGGTCGGGGATTGCGTGATCGGCTCCGACGGTCACCCGACCGAGGTACTCGGTATCTACCCCCAGGGCTTCAAGGAGATATATCGCGTCCATACGCAAGATGGTTCGTCGACACTCGCATCGGGTGACCATCTTTGGGCCGTACACACCCGTGACGACAAACGGCGAGGCAAGCCCGCCCGGGTGTTGCAGACCAAGGAGATGATCGGCAATCTGCGGGCTGCGCACTATCACCGATACGAACTGCCATTGATTAGCGCGCCTGTACTTTTCGAATCTGAGCCGGTGCCGTTGGACCCTTACGCTCTTGGTTTGTTACTTGGCGACGGCTGTTTATCGACCCGTACCTCACCCACCTTCGCCACCTGCGACCCCGAATTGGTCGAGGCATTGCAGCGCTTGATTCCGGGCATAATCGTCCGCCGGAAGTCAGACATTGACTACTCACTGGTCGGACGGATTGGCAAGGGCGGGGACGTTCGGATCAAGAACCCAATCACCGAGGTGATGCGTCAACTTGGGCTCACTGGCGCGAAGTCGGACGACAAGTTTGTTCCAGTGGAGTACCTGCGCAACACACCGGACATCCGATTGGCCGTCCTACAGGGGCTGTTCGATACCGATGGCGGCCCGGTGACACAAGACGGCCGGACGTGTCGGGTTCAGTACGGAACGGCCTCGGAACAACTTGCCGACGATGTAACGTTCCTCGTCCAGTCGCTGGGCGGAGTGGTGTATCGCCGCAAACGGAAAGCACAAGGACGCAAACCGGGTTTCGCACGGGGACGCCCAGTTCGTCATCGAGCAGATGCGCACATCCTCGATATTCGACTTCCTCAGGGGCTCATTCCGTTCCGGCTGGCACGCAAGATCGCGAAGTATGACGTTACCGGCGGTGGCCGACCAATGCGGTTCATTGAACGTATCGAGTCTGCCGGCACCGAAGAGGCGGTCTGTATCCAGGTCGCCGCTGCGGATTCCCTTTACGTCACCGAGGATTTCTTGCTCACACATAACACCCTCAACGACGCGTTCATCATTCTCGACGAGGCGCAGAACACCACCGGCGAACAGATGAAGATGTTCCTCACCCGACTCGGGTTCGGATCGAAGATCGTTGTCACCGGCGACATCACACAGGTCGACCTGCCCGGCGGTGCCGCGTCGGGTCTGCGCAATGCGATGGGGATCCTCGACGGCATCGAGGACATCCACTTCGCCGAACTCACCAGCGCCGACGTCGTGCGGCACCGACTTGTCGCCGACATCGTCGACGCCTACGCCAAATCCGAAGAGCCCGGGCTGGCGAACAGAGCGCAGCGGCGTGCCTCGGGCAGCCGTCCGCGACGATAGGGCTGCGATGAGTATTGAGGTATCCAACGAGTCGGGCCTCGACGTCTCCGAAGACGAACTGGTCAGCGTCGCGCGATTCGTCATCCGGAAGATGAAAGTTCATCCCGCGGCTGAGCTTTCGATGCTCCTGCTCGACACGGCCGCGATGGCCGACCTGCACATGCGGTGGATGGACCTGCCCGGCCCGACCGATGTGATGAGCTTCCCGATGGATGAACTCGAACCCGGTGGTCGGCCCGATGCGCCGGAGCCCGGGCCGTCGATGCTCGGCGACATCGTGTTGTGTCCACAGTTCGCCGCCGATCAGGCCTCCGCGGCCGGGCACACGCTGGGCCAGGAATTGGCCCTGCTGACGGTTCACGGTGTGCTCCATCTCCTCGGCTACGACCACGCCGAGCCCGCCGAAGAGAAAGAGATGTTCGCCCTTCAGCGCCAACTGCTCGAGGAGTGGGTGGCCGATCAGGTCGAGGCTTACCACCAGGACCGCCAGACCGAAAAGGATCGGCGACTGGTGGACAAGTCTCGCTTCTTCGACGAACAGTGACCGGCCTAGGTTCGCTGATCGGCGCGATCGCACTGATCGGTTTCGGTGGCCTGTTCGCGGCCATCGATGCCGCCATCAGCACGGTGTCGATCGCGCGTGTTGAAGAGATGGTTCGCGACGAGCGGCCAGGTGCGGTCCGGCTGGCCCGGGTGATCACCGAGCGACCGCGCTACATCAATCTTGTTGTGCTGCTGCGGATCGCATGCGAGATCACCGCGACGGCGCTGCTGGTCGACTACCTCTACGAGCACCTCGGCCTTGACTGGGGCCTGATCGCAGCCGCCGCGATCATGGTCGTGAGCAGCTTCGTGCTCATCGGTGTGGGACCGCGGACCATCGGCAGGCAGAACGCCTACACGATCGCTCTCTGGGCCGCCGTTCCACTGCAAGCGATTTCGGTTCTGCTGACCCCGATCAGCCGGCTACTCGTTCTGATCGGCAACGCGCTGACGCCAGGACGCGGATTCCGTAACGGGCCGTTCGCCTCGGAAATCGAGCTGCGTGAGGTTGTCGACCTGGCCCAGCAGCGTGGCGTCGTGGCCGACGACGAGCGGCGGATGATCCAGTCGGTGTTCGAGCTCGGCGACACTCCCGCGCGCGAAGTGATGGTGCCGCGCACCGAGATGGTCTGGATCGAGAACGACAAGACTGCAGGCCAGGCGACGTCGCTGGCCGTGCGCAGCGGGCATTCGCGCATCCCGGTGATCGGTGAGAACGTCGACGACGTGGTCGGCGTCGTCTATCTGAAGGACCTTGTTGAACGCACGTACTACTCGAACAACGGCGGCCGGGACACCAAGGTGTCGGATGTGATGCGCCAGGCGGTGTTCGTGCCCGACTCCAAGCCGCTGGACGCGCTGCTGCGCGAAATGCAGCGCGACCGCAACCACATGGCGCTGCTGGTAGACGAATACGGCGCGATCGCCGGCCTGGTCACCATCGAGGACGTGCTCGAGGAGATCGTCGGCGAGATCGCCGACGAGTACGACACCGACGAGGTCGCCCCGGTGGAGGAACTGGGGGACAAGCGCTATCGGGTGTCGGCCCGGCTCCCGATCGAGGATCTCAGCGAGCTGTACGACATCGAGTTCGACGAGGACCTGGACGTCGACACGGTCGGCGGTCTGCTGGCTCTCGAGCTCGGGCGCGTCCCGCTGCCCGGCGCCGAAGTCACCTGGGACGGGCTGCAACTGCGGGCGGAGGGCGGGCGTGACCATCGTGGCCGGGTGCGGATCGGCACTGTCCTCGTCAGCCCCACCGAGTCCGACCACGAGGGTGACGATGACTGAGCTCGAGGCCGAGGACGCCAAGTTGGTGGTGCTGGCCCGCGGCGCGATGGGCCGGGCAGAGGCGGGTAACGGTGCGGCGGTGCGTGATCAGGACGGCCGCACATATGCGGGGGCGCCGGTAACTCTTAACGCGCTGACGTTGAGCGCGCTGCAGGCGGCGGTGGCGGCGGCGGTATCGAGCGGCGCGACCGGTGTGGAGGCCGCGGTGTTGGTTGGCGGATCGGCCGACGACGCCGGGGTGGCCGCCGTGCGGGAGCTTTCCGGGGACGCCAAGATCATCGTCACCGACCGGGCCGGAAATGTGCTGTGACTGACTCTGCTCCTCGCGTTCGCGAAGCCGAATTCCGTTCCGGCTTCGTCTGTTTCGTCGGCAGGCCGAACACGGGTAAGTCGACACTGATGAACGCGCTGGTCGGTACCAAGGTGGCGATCACGTCGAGTCGCCCGCAGACCACTCGGCACACGATTCGCGGGATCGTGCACCGCGACGACTTCCAGATCGTCCTCGTCGACACCCCAGGCCTGCACCGGCCGCGCACGCTGCTCGGCCAGCGGCTCAATGATCTGGTGCGCGGCACGTATTCGGAGGTCGACGTGATCGGGTTGTGCTTCCCCGCCGACGAGTCGATCGGTCCGGGGGACCGGTGGATCTATGAGCAGATCCGCGCCGTGGCGCCCAAGACCACACTGGTCGCGATTGTCACCAAGATCGACAAGGTGCCCAAGGAGCGGGTCGCCGCGCAGCTGATGGCCGTCAGCGAGCTGGTCGGGCCCGCCACCGAGATCGTGCCGGTGTCCGCGACCACCGGAGAGCAGGTCGACGTGCTGATCGGTGTGCTGGTAGACCAGCTGCCGCCCGGACCCGCGTTCTATCCCGAGGGGGAGCTGACCGACGAGCCCGAGGAAGTCCTGATGGCCGAGCTGATCCGCGAGGCCGCGCTGGAAGGCGTCCGCGACGAGCTGCCGCACTCGCTGGCCGTCGTCATCGAGGAGGTCAGCCCGCGGGAGGGCCGTGACGACCTGATCGACGTGCATGCCAACCTGTTCGTCGAGCGGTCCAGCCAGAAGGGCATCGTCATCGGCAAGGGCGGCGCCAGGCTGCGTGAGGTGGGCACCGCCGCCCGTACGCAGATCGAGAAACTCCTCGGTACGAAGGTGTATCTGGACTTGCACGTCAAGATCGCCAAGAACTGGCAGCGCGACCCCAAACAGCTTGGCAAGCTCGGCTTCTGACCGGCTAGGCCGGCCTGCCGTAGACGGCAATGACGACGGAGCGGTCCAGGCTGTTCGCCGACCAGACGCCGATCTGGGTGTTGGCGCAGTTCGACATGATCGCCATGTAGTCGGGCCGGTAGTACCACTGGTTCATGATCTCGACGCCGTTGATCGCCAGTGCGGGGTTGATCGCGACGGTTTCGGCGACGGCGCCCTTGAACCCGGCGGCGTCGGCCCGGGTCTGCGGTGTGGACCCGTCTGAGCCGATGTCTCCGTCCAGCGCCGGGTTGTTCAGCACGTCGGTGCTGTGCCATTGCGCCGCCAGCTGCAGCTGCGGGTTGATCTTGACGTCGGTGTCACAGCCGTGCTGGTGCTGGATTGTGTAGACGTTGGCGACCACGCCGTCGTTCAGCCGCTTGTTATCGGCCGTCGCGGCGGGTGTGCCCGCGATCGCGCCGGCCAGCACGCAAAGCACCGGGATAGTGCCTGCGCAGCGCCAGGCGGTGTCGCTGACGGTCACGGTCGGTGACCTTACGCGGGCTTATCGCTTGCCGACGTCCCATTGAGTTCGGTCCACCACGCCTCGGGTTGTTTGGTCACCCACCCGTTGACGGCCTCTAGCTCGGCGGCCAGTGAGATCAGCAGCGGCTCGCTGTCAGCGGGACCCATTAATTGCACGCCGATCGGAAGTCCGTCTGAGGTGAATCCGGCCGGGACGTTGATAGAAGGCCAGCCCAGAAGGTTCCACGGCCACGTCGCGGGACAGGCGCGGATCATCGCGCGGTCTGTGGACAGGCCCCCGCGCTTATCGAAATGGTGCACCGTCGGCGGCGGCAGGGCAGTGGTGGGCGTCAGGATCACGTCGACGAGATTGAAGATGTAGCCGACGCGGCGCTGCGCGGCAGCTTCCTTGGCGCGGGCCGTGCGCAACACGTTCTCGGACAGCAGCCGACCCATCCGAAGGTTGTCGACGGTGCGCCGGTCCAGCTCAACGCCATACCCGAGGCGGTCCGCCCAGTCCAGCAGGCCGGATGTGGACCGGGACAGGAAGTTCCACGACATCCCCACTTTGTACTGAGGGTCAGCGGCGACGATCGTGTGCCCGAGGTCGGTGAGCTGTTCGCTGACCGCGTGCAGCGCGCCGCGAATCTCGGGATGCAGCCTGGGCCGGAAGAAGTTGTACGGGAACTTGGTCGACAGCGCGATTTTCAGCGGGCCCGGTGCACGGCCGACGGCCTCGGCCGCCTGCACCGGCGGCGGCTTGTGCCGGTCGCCGTCCACGTTGCCGGATGCGGCGTCGAGCACCAGCGCCGCGTCGGTGACCGTCCGCGCGAGCACGCCGTTGACGGTGATGCCGTTGAACGCCTCGGGCAGCGGCCAGGTGGAGATTCGGCCGCGTTGCGGTTTGATGCCGACCAGGTGGGTCCACGCCGCGGGGATCCGGACGCTGCCCGCGCCGTCCGATCCGATCGCCGCCGTGACCAGGCCGGCCGCCACCGCAGCAGCACTGCCGCCCGACGAGCCGCCCGGAGTGTGGTTGCGAGACCACGGATTTCGGGTGTGACCGAAGGCAGGCCCACTGGTGAACGGCCATTGGCCCAGTTCGCAGGTGTTCGTCTTACCGACGATGACGGCACCGGCGATGCGCAGCCTGCGCACGACTTCGGCGTCGGCGAACGCGGCCGGCACCCGGCCCGCGGCACCGAACATCGTTGGCACACCGGCTACGTCGACGTCGTCCTTGACGGCGATCGGGATTCCCAGCAGTGGCGCCTGCCGGCCCGCCGCGCGCATGCGGTCGGCCTTGGCGGCATCGGCGAGCGCCTGCTTCCTCAGCACCACCCGGAACGCGTTGAGCGTGGGCTGGCTGGCCTCGATGGCGTCCAACGACTGCCGAACCAACTCCACCGAGGTCACGCTGCCGCTGGCCAGCCGATACAGCAGGCCAACAAGGGTGGGCAGGGGTGTTTTGGACGCAGAGGATGCGGGTGGCGCGGGAGGCAGTGCCATCAATGTCGACAATATCCCGGCGCTGCCTACCGACCTTGTCGGAACACGGTGCGAAACTGGTCGGATGCGCCTGTACCGGGATCGGGCGGTGGTCTTGCGCCAACACAAGCTCGGCGAGGCCGACCGGATCGTCACCTTGCTCACCCGTGAGCACGGTTTGGTCCGCGCCGTGGCCAAGGGCGTTCGGCGTACCCGCAGCAAGTTCGGTTCCCGGCTTGAGCCGTTTGCGCACATCGATGTTCAGCTGCACCCCGGCCGGAATCTCGACATCGTCACCCAGGTACAGGCCATCGATGCTTTCGCCGCCGACATCGTCAGCGACTACGGCCGCTACACCTGCGCGTGCGCCATGCTGGAAACCGCCGAGCGGCTGGCGGGCGAGGAGCGCGCCCCGGTGCCCGCGCTGTACCGGCTGACCGTCGGTGCGCTGCGGGCGGTGGCCGACGGCAGCCGCCCGTGGGAACTCGTGCTGGACGCCTACCTGCTGCGCGCCATGGGAATCGCGGGATGGGCGCCCTCGCTCACCGAGTGCGCCCGTTGCGCCGCCCCGGGGCCGCACAGGGCATTCCACATCGCCGCAGGTGGCAGCATATGTGTGCACTGCAGGCCGTCCGGGTCGACCACGCCGGCGCAGGCCGTGATCGACCTGATGTCCGCGCTCTATGACGGCGACTGGGACGCCGCGCAGACATCGCAGCAGTCGCACCGCAACCAGGCCAGCGGGCTGGTGGCCGCGCATCTGCAGTGGCACCTCGAGCGTCAGCTCCGCACATTGCCACTGGTCGAACGCGTATATCGGGTCGATCGCGCGGTCGCCGACCATCGCGTGTCGCTGTTCGGGCAGGATGGCACCTGTGGTGATGAAACGGGCGGCCAAGACCACCTACCCACAGCTGCCTCAGGCGCCTGACGACTACCCGACGTTCCCCGACAAGTCGACGTGGCCGGTCGTCTTTCCGGCGTTGCCGCCGCACAGCAACGGAAGGTTCGCCCGCCCACCCCAACACACCTCCAAGGCCGCCGCACCGAAGATCCCCGCCAACCAGGTGCCCAGCCACGTCGCCGTCGTCATGGACGGCAATGGCCGGTGGGCCACCCAGCGCGGGCTGCACCGCACCGAGGGCCACAAGATGGGTGAAGCCGTACTGATCGATATCACTTGTGGCGCAATTGAACTCGGTATCAAGCATCTGACGGTATATGCGTTCTCGACGGAGAACTGGAAGCGCAGCACCGAAGAGGTCCGATTCCTGATGGGCTTCAACCGCGAGGTTGTCCGGCGCAGGCGCGAGAACCTCAATGACATGGGTGTGCGGATGCGCTGGGTGGGATCCCGTCCCCGCATGTGGCGCAGCGTCATCAAAGAGTTCGACATCGCCGAACAGATGACCGTCGGCAACGATGTCATCACCATCAACTACTGCGTCAACTACGGCGGCCGCACCGAAATCGTCGAGGCCGCACGCGAGCTCGCGCAGGAGGCCGCCGACGGAAAGATCAATCCCAACCGGATCAGCGAGGGGATGTTCGCCAAGCACCTGCACCGCGCCGACATCCCCGACGTCGACCTGTTCATCAGAACCTCGGGGGAGCAGCGGGCGAGCAACTTCCTGCTGTGGCAGGCGGCGTACGCCGAATACGTCTTCCAGGACAAGCTCTGGCCGGACTACGACCGCCGCGACCTGTGGGAGGCGTGCGTGGAGTACGTGAACCGCAACCGCCGCTTCGGCAGGGCCGAATAATGTGCTTGAGCGGTTGGGCGTGATGACGCTCCAGGACAGGTTGCCCGCGGTCCTCGACGGAGTGTTGCCGTACGAGCAGGAGGACGACGGCGCACTGACGGTGCACCACGACCACACGTTCGCTTCGTTGCGGGTGGTGTCGATCGGTGAGGGCCTGGACATGGTGTCGCTGACCCAGATCCTCGCGTGGGACCTGCCGCTGGACAACGAGATTCGCGACAAAGTCGCCGAACTCGCGCACGAAACCCTGCTGGGAACGGTGTCACTGGCCGAACAGGTCGGCGGCGACGGCATCGCCGATGTGACCCTGCGCTACAACTTCCCGGGCGCCGGCCTGACCGACGAGGCGCTGCAGACGCTTCTCGTGATGGTGCTCAGCGCAGGCGCCGATGTGCGCCGTCAGTTGGTCGGGGAGTTGGGCGCTTAGTCAGCGGGCGAGCAGTCACCGCACACGCCGAAGATCTCGATCGTGTGGCTGACCTCCGAGAAGCCGTGCTCGCGGGCGACGTCGGCCGCCCATGTCTCGACGTGACCGCCCTGCACCTCGACCGTCGAGCCGCACACCCGGCAGACCAGGTGGTGATGGTGGTGGTCCGAGCAGCGCCGGTATACCGACTCGCCGGTGTCGGTGCGCAACGTGTCGACCAGGCCGGCGGCCGCCATCGACTGCAGGGTGCGGTACACGGTCGTCAGGCCGATGCCCTCGCCACGACGGCGCAGTTCGTCGTGCAGCTCCTGCGCCGACCGAAATTCGTCCAGGTTCTCCAGCAGCGCCGAAATGGCCGCGCGCTGCCTGGTGGACCGCACGCCGGGCGCGGCGCTCACTCGCTGTCCTCCGCTACGTGGGTGACCGCCGCGACGACGATGTGGGCGAGGTGGTGGTCGACGAGACGGTAGAGGACTTCGCGGCCGGACCGTTCGCCTGCGACGACGCCCGCGGCCTTGAGGATCCGAAGGTGTTGGCTCACCAACGGTTGCGGCACCCCGAGCGCATCGACCAGTTCGTGTACGCATCGTGCCGATTCGCGCAGCTGCAACACGAGCGCGATCCGCACCGGCGCTGCCAACGCGCGTAGAAGGTCACCCGCGGTGTCGAGGAGCTCCCGGGGCGGCAGCTCCGGAAGCGGCGCGTCGCTGTGTTGGTGATGGTCGTCGACCTGCCCAGGCAAGGTGGAAACCGTTTTCATTATGTCCGCCACGATACATGCGCGAACGCGCATGTCAACGGCGTCACATTTGTGTCGCTTGTTGCGGCGAAGTGCGGGTAATCCCCGCAACAAACGCATCGTTACGCTGTTGACCCGTGGCGTCCATCATCGACACCGTTGCGAATCTGGCCAAGCGCCGCGGTTTGGTCTTTCAGTCCGGCGAGATCTACGGCGGTACCAAGTCTGCTTGGGACTACGGGCCTTTGGGGGTCGAACTCAAGGAGAACATCAAGCGGCAGTGGTGGCGGTCCGTGGTCACCAGCCGCGACGACGTCGTCGGCCTCGACAGCGCGATCATCCTGCCGCGCGAGGTGTGGGTGGCTTCCGGACATGTGGAGGTGTTCAACGATCCGCTGGTCGAATGCCTGAACTGTCACAAGCGGCATCGGCAGGACCATCTGCAGGAGGCTTACGCGGAGAAGAAAGGCATCGCGGACCCGGAGTCGGTGTCGATGTCGGAGATCGCGTGTCCCGACTGCGGCACCAAGGGTCAGTGGACCGAGCCCCGCGACTTCAACATGATGCTCAAGACCTACCTCGGCCCGATCGAAACCGAGGAGGGTCTGCATTATCTGCGACCGGAGACCGCGCAGGGCATCTTCGTCAACTTCGCCAACGTGGTCACGACGGCGCGACGCAAGCCGCCGTTCGGTATCGGCCAGATCGGCAAGAGCTTCCGCAACGAGATCACGCCCGGCAACTTCATCTTTCGCACTCGCGAGTTCGAGCAGATGGAGATGGAGTTCTTCGTCGAGCCCGATACCGCACCGCAGTGGCACCAGTACTGGATCGACACGCGGCTGCAGTGGTACGTCGACCTTGGTATCGATCGCGACAACCTGCGGCTGTATGAACACCCGAAGGAGAAGTTGTCGCACTACTCGGACCGCACGGTCGACATCGAGTACAAATTCGGTTTCCAGGGCAACCCGTGGGGCGAGCTGGAGGGTGTGGCCAACCGAACGAATTTCGACTTGTCAACGCACTCAAAGCATTCCGGCGTCGATCTGTCCTTCTACGACCAGGCCAGCGATACGCGGTACGTGCCGTACGTCATCGAGCCGGCAGCGGGGCTGACGCGGTCGTTCATGGCGTTTCTCGTCGACGCGTACGCCGAGGACGAGGCACCCAACGCCAAGGGTGGCGTCGACAAGCGCACAGTCCTGCGGCTGGACCCCCGGTTGGCGCCGATCAAGGCGGCGGTGCTGCCGTTGTCGCGGCATGAGGATTTGTCGCCCAAGGCGCGGGACCTCGCCGCGGAGTTGCGCAAGTTGTGGAATGTCGAATTCGATGACGCCGGTGCGATCGGACGGCGCTACCGACGCCAGGACGAGATAGGCACGCCGTTCTGCGTGACAGTGGACTTCGACACGCTCGACGACCAGGCGGTGACGATCCGCGAGCGCGATGCGATGTCGCAGGAGCGGATCGGCATCGACGCCGTGTCCGACTACCTCGCGGTCCGCCTCAAGGGCTCCTAATCACCTCTGCGCGAGCAGACGCACAAGGTCGTGTGCGAGACGGCGTGTCGCGGACCTTTGCGTCTCAGCCGAAGAAACGGGAGCCCTAGAAGCGCCCGCCCCCACCACTCCACGAGCCGGAGCCGCCGTATGACGTCGAGCTCCATCCGCCGCCCATGCTGCCGCCCAAGCCGCCGCCCATCGAGCCGCCGCTGAGGATGTTTCCGAGGATGATGCCGCCGAGCACTGCGCCCATATTGGAACCGCTGGTGTTGCCGTAACGCCCCGTGTACGCACGCTGCGCCGCCTGGGTGTCGGAGCTCGCCATCGACTGCGCCTGCGATGCCAGCATCGCCGCGCCATTCGCGCTGGCGATCGCCTCGTTGAGGTTGCTCTCGCGCTTGTCCTCCGCGGCCTGCAGCTGCCGCACCGCTTCGGCCAGGCGGGTGCGTGCCTCAGGGCCGATGCTGCCGCGGCGGACATCGATGAAGTCCGACACCGCCCGTACCCGCGACTGCGCGGTGAACAGCGCCTGGTCGAACGCGCGGCTGAGCCGCTGCGCTGCTTCCCGTTCCTCTGCAACGCTTTCCAGCAGGCGGTCCAGGTCGGCGTCGGCCTGAGTCAATTTGGTGAACGCGCCCAACGGATCTGCGGTGCCATTGCTCTGAGCGTCGGCGACGGCCTTGACCGCGGCGTCCCGCGCGCGACTGAGTTCGTCGGCGTGGTTGGTGTCGCCCTGCGCCAGCTGATCGCCTGCGGCCTTGATGCCGTTCTGGATGTCGGTGATGGCCGACGGCAGGGTTGCCACCGCACGGTTGATGTCCGTCGCCGCGCTGTCCACCGCGTCGAGCAGAGTGCGCGCCTGACCCAGCGCCGACTCCGCCGCCCGAACCGAATCGACGAGCCCGGTCTGGCGATCCGCGGGCCGCGACACCAAATTGCGGGCGTTCGTGATGTTCTGGTCGGCGAAGGCCAGTCGTTGCTTTGCGGTATCGACATTGCCTGCCACGGAAGCCAGTGCGGTATCGGCGAACTGGTTGTGCAACGTCGTCAGTGCCTGCTGCGACGGCTCCAGTCGCGCGGTCAGATCGACCATCTGCTGGGTCATCGCATCCAATCGGCTCGGCGCGTTGATGACCAGATCCCGTAGCTGTGCGAACGCTTCTCGCTGCGCGTCGAGCTCCTTGTCGGCTTTTGCAGCAGCGACGATCACCCGCGTCAGCAGGTCGCGTCGCTGCGCCGGCGTCTCGGGAACGGTGTCATCGAGGATCTGGCGGACGTTGAACGCCTGCGCCAGCGTCGTCTTTGCGTCCGCGACCGCCTTGCTAAAGGGCGTCGTCTCCTTGTCTCCGAATTCCTCGACGGCCAAGGTCAGTTCGTTGTCGCTGGTGCGGACGGCGTTGTCGACGTCCACCACCATCGATTTGGACAGTCCGTCGAGCGCGTCGATCTGGACCGACGCCAGCGCACTCGGGTCGGAGGGGTCGACTCGGCGTGCCGCCGCGTACTCGGCCTCCCGGCGCTTGCGGCGACGGTGCCGCGTCCACAGCCAGAGCGCCAGCAACAGAACAACGACGATGGCCAACGCCACCAATATCCCGAACGGGGAAACTTTCGTCCCCGAACTGGTCGGTTTGTTCATGCCGTTGGCCGCGGCGACCGCCGCGCCTGCCCAGTCGTTGCCGCGCAATGCGGGTTCGATCTGGTTGCGACGCAGATTGTCGACGTCGCTACTGCTCAGTCCGGTTGCCGGGCCGGCCAGGAAGGCATAGGAACGATCCGTGGTCGCGACCGCGAGGATGGCATCGTCGTTGCTCAAGTCACTTTCGCGCCTTGTGCTTTCGGCCCAGTTGACCGCGCCCTGGCCGGAGAAGCTGTCGACGTAAACCACCCAGAGCCTGATCTGGCGCTCGTTGTAAAGCTGGTCGACCGCCTGTTTCACGTCGGAGAGTTGCGAGCCGCTCAGGACTTGAGCCTGGTCGGTGACGTAGCCGGGCAACCGCATCGGCGGGGTGGCCCCTGCGGTGGGTGACAGCAGGAACCCGGCGGTCAGGATCGCGAGGACCAGGCTGAGCAAGCGGGCGATACGCATGATCGTCAATGTAGTGCGACGGCAGGGCCGGGCCACCCGGTACCGGCGAAGACTCCTGGCAGACTGTGCGTCGGTGGCCACGCATTCCGAGGGGACAACCGACCCATACGACGAGTTCGACCGGCAGCGGCTGGTGGTCGAGCAGCCGAAGGGTGCGGCGCTGCCGGGCACCGACACAGAACATCGCACCGACTTCGCCAGGGACCGGGCGCGGGTGCTGCACTGCGCGGCTCTGCGCCGGCTGGCCGACAAGACCCAGGTGGTCGGCCCGCGCCAGAGCGATACCCCGCGCACCCGGCTGACGCATTCGTTGGAGGTGGCCCAGATCGGCCGCGGCATGGCGATCGGGCTGGGCTGCGATCCCGATTTGGTCGACATGGCCGGCCTGGCACACGACATCGGTCATCCGCCGTACGGGCATAACGGCGAACGCGCACTGAACGAGGTTTCAGCCGCACACGGCGGGTTTGAGGGCAACGCGCAGAACTTCCGGATCCTGACCCGGCTTGAGCCCAAAGTCCTTGACCCGCAAGACCATAGCGCCGGGCTGAACTTGACCCGGGCCGGGTTGGACGCCGTCACGAAGTACCCGTGGCGGCGCAGTCCCGAGCGCAACAAGTTCGGCTTCTACGCCGACGACGCCGCCGCCGCAGACTGGATGCGCGAGCAGGCGCCGCAGTTCCGGCCGTGCCTGGAGGCTCAGGTGATGGATTGGGCCGACGATGTGGCCTACTCGGTGCACGACGTCGAGGACGGGGTGGTGTCCGGCCGGATCGATATGCGGGTGCTCGCCGACGATGACGCCGCCGCTGAGCTGGGCCGGCTGGGGGAGTCCAGCGGGATCGGCGGCGGCCTGTCCGCCGACGACCTGGTGTCCGCGGCGGAGCGGCTCTCTGAGCTGCCGGTGGTCGCCGCCGTCGGCAAGTACGACGCCACGCTCGCCGCATCGGTCGCGCTGAAGAAGCTGACCAGCGAACTGGTGGGGCGGTTCGCGTCCGCCGCGATCGCCGCCACCAAGGCGGCGGCCGGGCCGGGGCCTCTGGTGCGTTACTCCGCTGACCTCCGGGTCCCTGCACTGGTCCGGGCCGAGGTGGCGGTGCTGAAGATCCTGGCGCTGCAGTTCATCATGTCCGACCCACGACATCTGGAACTGCAGGCCCAGCAGCGCGACCGCATCCATCGGGTGGCGCAGTGGCTGTCGGCCGGCGCGCCGGCCACGCTGGACCCCATCTTCGTGCCCGCCTTCAATGCGGCCACCGACGACGGGGGACGGCTGCGGGTGGTCATCGACCAGATCGCGTCGTTCACCGAAGGCCGGCTGGAGCGCCTCGAGCCGGCTCTAGACTGATTCGATGGCCGGCCGTATCCCCGATCGCGATATCGCCGCCATCCGTGAGCGAGTGCGCATCGAAGAGGTGGTCGGCGACTACGTCCAGCTGCGCCGTGCCGGAGCCGATTCACTGAAGGGTCTGTGCCCGTTCCACGACGAGAAGTCCCCGTCGTTCCACGTGCGGCCCAACCACGGCCACTTCCACTGCTTCGGGTGCGGCGAAGGCGGCGACGTCTACGCCTTCATGCAGAAGATCGAGCACGTCAGCTTCGTCGAGGCGGTAGAACTGCTCGCCGATCGCATCGGCTACACCGTCACCTACACCGGTGCGGCCACCAGCGTGCAGCGCGACAGGGGCAGCCGAAGCAGGTTGCTCGCCGCCAACGTTGCCGCGCAGGAGTTCTACGCCGAGGCGCTCAAATCGGACGAGGCGGCGCCCGCCCGCAAGTACCTGCTGGACCGAAATTTCGACGGGGAGACTGCCGCACATTTCGGCTGCGGGTTTGCACCGTCGGGCTGGGACACACTGACGAAACATTTGCTGCGCAAGGGATTTGAGTTCAAGGAGCTTGAGGCGGCCGGGCTGTCTAGGGAAGGCCGGCGCGGCCCCATGGACCGCTTCCACCGTCGGCTGCTTTGGCCGATTCGGGTGTCAAGCGGAGAGGTCATCGGGTTCGGCGCCCGCCGGCTTTTCGACGACGACCAGAACCCGGCGAAGTACGTCAACACGCCCGAGACCGTGCTGTACAAGAAGTCATCGGTGCTTTTCGGCCTCGACCATGCCAAGCGCGACATCGCCAAGGGACACCAGGCGGTTGTCGTCGAGGGCTATACGGACGTGATGGCCATGCATCTCTCCGGAGTGACCACCGCGGTGGCGTCGTGCGGCACGGCGTTCGGTGACGAACACTTGGCGATGCTGCGCCGACTCATAATGGACGACAACTTCTTTCGCGGCGAACTGATCTACGTATTCGACGGCGACGCGGCCGGACGGGCGGCCGCGGTCAAGGCCTTCGAAGGCGAACAGAACCTGGCCGGGCAGTCGTTCGTCGCGGTGGCGGCTGACGGCATGGACCCGTGCGACCTGCGGCTGAAATCAGGTGACGGCGCGCTGCGCGATCTGGTGGCGCGCCGAACCCCGTTGTTCGAGTTCGCAATTCGCACCGCGCTCGCCGACCATGACATGGACAACGCGGAGGGACGGGTTGACGCACTGCGTCGCTGCGTGCCGATGGTGGCCCGCATCAAGGACCCGACGCTGCGCGACGAATACGCGCGCCAGCTCGCCGGCTGGGTGGGCTGGGACGACGTCTCTCAGGTCGTCGGCAGAGTCCGCGACCATGCGAAGGGCGGCGGCAAGCTAGCGGCAGCGCAGACGCGAGCGAGGGCCGCATCGACCGCGACGGCCAAGGTGGTCGCGCGGCCGGATCCGCGGGACCCCACGCTGTGGCCTCAGCGCGAAGCACTGAAGTCGGCGCTGCAGTACGCGGCGCTGGCCGGTCCGGTGTTCGATGCGCTGACGGCCGAGACCTTCACCCATCCGGGTTACGCGGCGGTTCGCGCCTCCATCGCGGCCGCGGGCGGGACGTCGATGGGCGCATCGGGAGGCGAATGGATCGAGGCGGTGCGTCAGCAGACCGGTTCGGAAGCGGCCGCGAGCCTGGTCAACGAACTCAGCGTGGAGTCCATCAGCGTCGACGACGACGAGAAGCTGCCGCGATACATCAGTGGCGTGCTCGCGCGGCTGCAGGAAGTGGCGGTCGGTCGGCAGATCGCCGAGGTCAAATCCAAGCTGCAGCGCATGTCCCCGGTCGAGCAGGGCGACGAATACCACGCGCTGTTCGGCGACCTGGTCGCGATGGAGGCATATCGCCGCAGCCTGCTGGAACAGGCCAGCGGCGACGACCTTACTGCGTAACCTACTCCCGCACGTTATGGTGTAGACGCCCTAGACCCATTGGTGAAAGGCACTTAGGTGGTTTCGAAGAAGACTCGTCGGTTGATCGCTTTGAGCGCGTTCGCGGTCGCCGCGGCGGCGGGACCGGTTATCGCCGCGACCACGGTTTCGACCTCTGCGCCCCACGACTATCAGGCTGCTACCGGCAAGTGCCTCGCATGGTTCGGCAACAAAGACGACGGCACATGCCTGGGCTACTCGAACGGCCAGCCCATCAGTGGGGGGACGCCCTGGGGCGCCTACGGCCCCAATAATGGGCAGGGCGTCGGAGTGTTCGGGCCGGGCCTGCCCGGCACCACAATCAACCAAGGCATCGGCTAAGCGGGCACTAGCGCTCGTCAGCAGCCGGGGTCGGCTGCGGTTTCAGCACGGCTGTGTCGGCGTCGATCGGCGTCAACGTCACCATCTCCGGGTCCGGTGAGACCCGATTGGCGATCTTGCGGCGTCCGGCCGTGATCACGGCCTTGGCGGCCGGGCTCTCCGTGACGGCGCGATACGTGCCGGCGATCTGCTCATATCGGCGACGGCCGGCCTTGGTACCCAACACATAGCCGACTGCCAATACGGCGACATACCGGAACACAGGGCCCCTCCCAGACGACGGTGCGACGGTGTCCATCCTGCCTCACTGACGGGGGTGCGCGCCGGGGCGGGAAGGTATTGGCGGGCCGACCCGCAGGTAAGCTAAAGTCAACCCTCGGCCCGCGGCGGAATCCCGCGGGCGGGGCCAATCCCCTGTAGCTCAATTGGCAGAGCATTCGGCTGTTAACCGAAGGGTTGGTGGTTCGAGTCCACCCGGGGGAGCCAACGTTTCCGCAGCTAGATCATGGTATCTAGCCCAGCGAAACAAGGCTTGTGTTATCCGGATGTTATCCGAACTGCCTGCTCGGTGATTCTCCGCTCACCCATCACCAAAGTGAGTTAGGAGATGCAGCAAATGACTACCACCACAAGCGATCTGACCAACGTCCCGCACCCGGCAGGCGTCAAGCCGGACATCTGGCAGGACGACGCTCCGATCCCGTACCGGGTGCTGTTGGGCGAAGTCCGCGTTATCGACGGCGTGGACATTGACCGGGTAAGCGTTCAGCCCACAGCCGTCCAGTTCGCCGATGGGCGCATCGATGACGGCAGCGTGCATGAGCCACCCCGCGTGTATCTCGGCGATGACGGCCTCACCAGCGCGCAGGCCCGCGAGCTGGCCGCGCTTTGCTAGTTGAGGCGGCCGATGAAGGTTGATCGGTGGGCCGCGTCGAGCGACCAGCACGATGTCGGTGACCGGTCCTAGCCTCCTGCCATGAGGACCGTCGCACAGTTGGTTGGCACACTGCTGCTGGTCGGGTTCGTGCTCAAGTATTGGTGGCTCATCGCGCTCGTGGTGGCCGCCGTCGCGGCGTGGAAACACGCGCCGGAAGTGTGGGCTCGCCACCAAGCCGCGGTGGCCGCGGAGCGGCGCAGGTTCGCTGCGATTGTGGCGCGCGCCGACCAACAGCATGCGTGGGTGCTAGCCGGTGACCCGCGAGGCACATACGGAGCCGGTTTCGCGGGCGAAGGGAGCCAAACGGCACCGCGACGCGTCTGACCTCGCTCCAACGCAGTCGGCCCGTCATCCTGCTGAAGGTGGCGGGCGGACGCCCGTTTCGGATTCGTCGAACTAGATCAGGCGCCCACCCGTATTCGTATGAGGAAGGCAAGTTCTTTCCAATACGCCGGGCTTGCCCTCTCTAGGTCGGCCCGCCACAACCGCCGGGCGGCGGGTTGTTTGTGGCGGGCCGATCGCTGTCGGTAATGAGGGGGTTCAGCGCGGCGCGCATCGGGAATTTGCTCCCCTCGGGCCGCCCGGCAGTCCCCTCCAGGAGCGAAACTCATCGGGCCAGACAGTGACCGACAGCCATACGCCAGGCTGCCGGCCACGTCAGCACGGAACCGAATACGGGCCGCGCTACGAATGCATACCACATCTGGGCATCGACAATCATCTCTGGGACACTCCTCCCGAAAAGGGAACACGCCGCCCCCTCGGCCCCGGCCACCAACGCCCACGGTGGTCGGGGCCGTTTCTGTGCCTGGGACATGTGGCTGGACTGCAACAGCGTCCGTGACATCGAGCAGACGCTCGGCATCCCGAAGAGCACTGTTGACGATGCAGTGTCCGAGAAACGCAAATCTGCGGATTTCGGACAGGTACCTGAGTCTTGGCAGCATTTTGATGTGTGGCAGTTCGCCACCGCTGACAAGGATTCCGGGTCACAGTCCTGCGGCCCCCCAGGCGGGGTCACCACACGGGTGGACCACCTTCACATGCTCGGGTAATCCCGCCGCAACAGGTCATAGAAGGGGAAGGCGGGCACACCCAGGGCTAGGGAAAGTTGCTCGGCGTAACCGCGGGCGATTAACAGTCCTGGGGCGTATTTGAAGGTAGGGGCGGGCCTGCCTTCGTGTGGTCGTGGCAATGGGCCACAACCCGCCACCACCTCCTGCCCGTAGATTGCGTACGGCTTGACCAGCTGGCAGGCCGCGAGCTCGGGGCGCGCGCTTATCGATGCCGACGACTAAGCCGAGCGGATGGGCAGACTGCGCCAGGCCGCCTAAGTCGAAAGCAAAAGCATCGGCCCGTCACCCTGCTGGCGATTTCTAGGGGTCGTTGCAACACTGCTTGTTGTTTAGGTGGTGAGTAGATCACGCAGGCGCTCGGCTGGGGTATCCCAGTCGAGCGTTTTGCGTGGGCGGCCGTTGAGTTGTTGGGCGACGTGTTGGAGGTCTTCGGGTCCAAACACGCTGAGGTCGGTCCCTTTGGGGAAGTACTGGCGCAGCAGTCCGTTGGTGTTCTCGTTGGTGCCACGCTGCCAGGGGCTGGCCGGGTCGCAGAAGTAGACGGCCATGTCGGTGGCCATCGAGAACTGCTTGTGCCGGGCCATCTCGGCACCTTGGTCCCAGGTCAGTGATCCACGCAGATGGGTTGGCAGGGTCGAGATCGTCTTGATCAGCCCATCTCGGACTACTTCGGCGTCGTGGCCTTGGGGCAGGTGCACCAACATCGTGTAGCGGGTGGCGCGCTCGACGAGGGTGGCGATCGCGGTCTTGTTAGCCTCGCCCATGATGAGGTCGCCTTCCCAGTGTCCGGGTACGGCGCGGTCTTCGACGTCGGCGGGGCGGTCGCTGATCATGATCATCGGGTCGATGAACCGGTGGGTGCGTTGATCGGGCGCCCGGTGCGGTTTGCGGTGCGTCCGGCCGGACCGAAGTGCTTGGGCCACTTCGCGTTTCAACCCACCGCGGGCCTGGAAGTACAGGGCCTGGTAGATCGTTTCGTGGCTCACCCGCATGCTCTCATCGTCCGGGAAGTCTCTGACCAGTCGGTGGGAGATCTGCTCGGGCGAGTACCGCCGCGACAGACCGTCCTGCACCGCCTCGCGCAGATCCTGGTTGCTCACCAGTTTGGACGCCTTGGGCCGGGCGCGGGCCCGCGCGGCCGCCACATCGGCCAGATACGGCAGATACAGCCCATCGATACTGCGGGTAGCGATCTCCCGTGACACCGTGGAGGTGTGCTTGCCGATGCCGGCGGCAATCCGAGTCATCGACTGCCCAGTGAGCTGGCCGTCGGCGATGGCCAATCGATCCCGCAATGACAGATAGCGATCACTGATCGGGCGCGCAGCACCATCGCCGTATTTGGTAGTGGTCACCACAGAGATGTTCCGGGAACCGGTCGTGTAGTCCACGACCGTGCCGTCCGGATGAATCCGCGTGTTGCGGCCCTTGCGGATGCCGTCGCGCCAATCACGGCCAGTGCGCGGGTTGACCCCCACCTCCCGAGCCGCACGCCGCACCGACCAGCCCGACCCGAGTAGTTCGAGGAACCGGCGTTTGTCCTGCGGCTTGTCGCGCGGGCGTCGAGCCTCCTCAACGAGCCCTTCGGCCACGAGCACCCGCCGTGCCGCCGACGCGCAAACACCACTGGCCAGCCCGGCCGCCTTAATCGACCCCGTCGTGGTGAACACCGCCAGAATCTGCACCCGATCGACTTGATTCCGCCGAGCACGCGCCGCACCCACCGGATGCCCCGTCGCACGCAAGATCGCATAACACCGATCACGTGACAGCCCCAACGCCGCAGCGGCATCCTTGACGGCCACACCCTCCTCGACCAGCCGCCTCAGCCGATCACCAAATCGAACACAGTCCTCCGAAAACGACACAGTCGTCGCAACCTCTCATTTCGAGAGTGTTGCGACGACCATGTGAACCCGCCGCTTGGGTGGCGGGCCGACCGTTATTCGAGGACACCGGCTGCCCGCCGGGTGTCCCCCAATTGGAGGACATCGAGTTCATCCCGTGTGCGGGCCGGTTGGAGGACAGACGCGTCCCGTTTGCTTCAGCACAGTGTAGGTACGTCGCCGAAACACACCGGTGAACATCCAAAATGACAACGCAAACAGGAGAATTGAGATGACTGCCAACACCACCATCTCGACCCGTCGAGTGGCCGCCGGAGCGGTCGCGCAACATGACTGCGCGGATCGCGGCTGCCTGGCCGCGATGCTCGGGCTCGCGCTGGATGACGGAACTGCCAGCAACGCTGAGCAAAGTTAGACGCGGTGGCCCGTCATCCTGCTTGGGTGGCGCGCCGACCGCCTAGTTTCTGTGAGATCGTTCGTTCGTGCAGATACTCGCCACAGCCCTTCCCGGTTTCCGGCATCTCCGCGCGCCCCCTTACTGCGGGTTACCTATGGCTGCTGTTCATGTGGATGATCGCGAGACCGAACATTCACGCTAGGCCGAACAACGAGATTGCTGCCGCGATCTACGATCTTGGCCGAGCCGCCGGTCCCATATGGGTCGGCCTCACGATTGGCGTAGCTGCGTATCTCGTCGGTTCTCTCTCACAGGGACTGACATCAAACCTTATTGAGGACCTTCTGGAGTGGGCATCATGGGTTCGGCTCGTGACGGCCGTTACTTACGGCGCACGTCTCTTACAATGGCGCGTAACGCGCCGCCTTTTCCATTCGGATCCGAGCGCCGCCGGGACTGACCGTGCCAATCGTGATCTACCGCTTTTGTTTTCACCTGTGAAGTGGCTGTGTGACGCGTGTCTTGTTGCCGCCTAGAATTACATAGCGTAACAATGCAGTTACATCCCCGAAACATGTGGAGGTAACGGCATGTGCGGAATCACCGGCTGGGTGGACTACTCGCGCGATCTGCGTCGGGAGCGACCCACCATCGACGCAATGACTCAGACGATGGCGTGCCGCGGGCCAGACGCGAAGGGCGTCTGGGCTGATCAGACCGCTGCGCTCGGGCACCGCCGGCTTGCCGTGATCGACCTGCCCGGCGGCGCTCAGCCCATGTCGGTGCCAACACCCAACGGCGATGTGGCGATGGTGTACAGCGGTGAGGCGTATAACTACACCGAATTGCGCGACGAGCTGGAGAAAGCTGGCCACAAGTTCACCACGGCCAGTGATACAGAGGTGGTGCTGCGGGGATACCTGCAGTGGGGCGATGCGGTGGCTGACCGGCTCAACGGCATGTACGCGTTCGCCATCTGGGACTCCCGCGACCGCAAGCTGGTGATGATCCGCGACCGCATGGGAATCAAACCGTTCTACTTCTACCGCACATCGGACGGGGTCCTCTTCGGTTCGGAGCCCAAGGCGATTCTGGCCAATCCGCTCGCCAAGCGCGTGGTCGACGTGGATGGACTTCGTGAGCTGCTGGTGCCGGTCAAGACCCCAAGGCTTGCGGTGTGGAAGGGAATGTCCGAAGTCGAGCCGGGCACCATCGTCACCGTCGACGAGAACGGCGTCCGCGAGCGCACCTACTGGCGGCTGGAATCGAAACTGCACACCGACGACCGGGATGCCACCGTCGCGCACGTTCGCGAGCTTCTCGACGACATCGTGCGCCGCCAGCTGGTCGCCGACGTCCCCGAGTGTGTGCTGTTGTCCGGCGGCCTGGACTCCAGTGCCATCACCGCCCTTTCGGCCAAAGAACTCAAAGACCCAGTGCGCACGTTCGCCGTCGACTTCGTCGATCAGGCAGAGAATTTCACGCCCAACGCGATGCGCCAGACCATGGACACGCCGTACGTGCACGATGTGGCCAAGCATGTCGGCTCCGATCACACGGACATCATTCTCGATCACAACCAGCTTGCGGACCTTGATCTCCGGCGCAAAGTGGTTGGGGCACGGGACATGCCGCTGGGTCTCGGCGACATGGACGCCTCTTTGTATCTGTTGTTCAAGGCGATCCGCCAGGAATCGACGGTTGCACTTTCCGGCGAATCGGCCGACGAGATCTTCGGCGGCTACCGGCAATTCCACGACCCCGTGGTGCAGCAGACCGATGCGTTTCCGTGGATCGCCATCGGCGACGGTCCCATCGACACCACCGGTCAAATACTCACGCCGGCTTTGCGTTCCGCCGTCGATCTGGACAGCTACATGCAGGACCGCTACACCGAGGCCGTCGCCGAAGTCGCCAGGGTCGATGGCGAGGACGACTTCACCCACCGGATGCGGGTGATGAGCTATCTGCATCTGACACGATTCGTGCGAATTCTGCTGGACCGCAAGGACAGAATGAGCATGGCCGTCGGCCTCGAGGTGCGAGTCCCGTTCTGCGATCACCGCCTCGTCGAATACGTCTACAACACCCCGTGGTCGATGAAGACCTACGACGGCCGGGAGAAGAGCCTTCTGCGCGGTGCGGCACGTGACGTGCTGCCGGAGTCGGTGGCGAATCGGGTCAAGAGCCCGTACCCCTCCACGTCGGATCCCCAGTACGGCGCCGCGATCCAGGCGCATGCGAAGGATCTGTACGGCTCGGGTGACGACTTGCTGTTCAGCCTGATCGACCCCGCGGCGCTGGACCACCTCGTCGGACTGGATCCGCACAAACTTCAACCTGTCGAAAGGACCCGTATCGAACGGGTGCTGGACCTGGCGGTGTGGATCGACATGTATCGGCCGACTATCGACTTCTGACCAGTCGCGGCCCGTAGGCTCGTGGTCATGCGGCCCCATCGCCTCATCGCGGTACTGATGACCCTTGGTCTTCTCGCCGTGGGCTGCGGATGGAGCCCACCGTCCCCGCCGCCGATCAGCTCGGCGGCCTGCTCAGAGGCCGACGGTCCGGCGGCCGACGCGGTCGCGAATGAGATCAAGAATCTGCCCGCGGCACAGTGGAAGGAGACCTCACGCGGTCACACGCCCGACTGTCGCCTCCATTGGGTGGTGGTCGGCTCCGGCGACGCGTCGGACAACCCGCAGCAGGTGCTGTTCTTCGACCGCAAGTCGCCCATCGGTTCGCCGACGCCAGAACCCCGCCCGTACATCAACGTCATCACGATGGGCAGTGACACCTCCGTCGTGCAATACCAGTGGCGGCAGGGCCAAGACCCGGCGTGCTGCCCGACGGGCATCGGCACGGTGCGAGTCCAGATCGGCGAGGACGGCAAGCTCAAAACCCTCGACCCGATCCCAAACCAGTAGTCACACTCCGCGGACGCTGCCGCCGTCGATCACGTACTCGGCACCGTTGATGTAGCGGGCACGGTCGGACACCAGGAACGCGACGAGCTCGCCCACATCGGCCGGGCTCCCGGGTGCGCCGAGCGGAATGCCGCCGATGGATTCCATGATCTGGGCGCGCGCCTCGTCGATGGTGATGTCGTTCATCTCGCCGATCTCCACCGCCATCCGGTACGCCGACTCCGTTTCTATGTAGCCCGGGCACACGGCGTTGACACGAATGCCCCTGGGCGCCAGTTCATTCGACAGGGCCTTACTGTAGTTGGTCAGTGCGGCCTTGGCCGCCGCGTACGGAATCGACGTGGGCAGCGGGGCGCGCCGCTGGATTGACGTGATGTGCACGATGGCACCGGACCGGCGCTCGACCATCCCGGGGATGACCGCGCGGTCCAGCCGAACGGCCGCCAGGAGATTCGTGTTCAGCGCAACCTGCCAGTCTTCGTCGGTGAGCGAAGCGGCGCCGCCCTCGTACTGCCCGGAGCCGCCGACATTGTGCACCGCGATATCGACACCGCCCAGTCGGACGAACGCCTCGGAGGCCAGCGCGGCTACGCCGTCGGCGGTGGCCACATCGGCGACGACGACGTCGTCAGGGGACAGGCCATCGGGAACCGACCGCGCCGCCACGAGCACCCGCGCGCCACCGGCCCGCAGGCGGTCGGCGATGCCCTTCCCGATACCGCGGGTGCCCCCGGTGATCAGCGCGGACCTGCCGGATAACTCATCAAGACCGGTCATGCGGCGAGTCTGTCACCCGCCACCGACACAAACGCTCGATCAGGTGGCGACGATGTGCTCGGGATGCAGCATCTCGGCGTAGCGCAACTGCTCGGGGACACCGAAGCCGTCCACGAGGAGTTCCGCGTGCGGCCTCAGGTTGCGGCACCGTTCGTTGATGCCGCGAGTAACCGCCTTGGCGCGCTCGGTCGACAGGAAGCGGTGTTCCATGAACCACGCCCTGTCCTCCTCCATGACCGACAGGGCGAACAGATCGCACACCATGTTGAGGATCTTCCGGGCCTCCTCGTCCTCACACGAGTCGATGCCTGCCACGAACGCCTCGAGGATGATCCTTTCGATGTGCGCCCGGGCGGCGTGCAGCACATGATCCTGCACGGAGTTGAACGCGTCGAACGGCGACATCTCCTTGGCCTTGCCCTGCAGCCGCCGCGCCACCGACGCGATGATGTACTCCTCCCGGTCCTCGAACATCTTGACCTGGGTGCCGCGGTTGAACAGGCTGCCCTCTTCTTCGTTGTCCTGACGAGTGTCGATGATGGTCTGCATGATCGTCTGCGCCGCAGTCCGTTTCAGCACCCGCTCGCCGGCGAAGTTGGCCGCGAACCGCACCCATTCCACCGGGCTCATGCCCTTGATGTCGTCGGCGTAGGCGGTCAGCAGCTCCTTGGCCACCAGCTGGGTGAGAACGTGGTTGTCACCCTCGAATGTGGTGAAGACATCGGTGTCGGCCTTGAGCGCGATCAGCCGGTTCTCGGCGAGATAGCCTGCGCCGCCGCACGCTTCGCGGGCCTCCTGGATGGCGCGGGTCGCGTGCCAGGTGTTGGCCGCCTTCAGACCCGCGGCGCGGGACTCCAGCTCGCGCTGCTCTTCGGCGTCGGGGTCGTCGGACGTCTGCAGCTCGTGGCACTTGGCGACCAGCTCGTTCTGCGCGAACTGCAAAGCATACGACCGGGCGATCAGCGGAAACAACCGGCGCTGGTGCACCAGGTAGTCCATGATCAGCACCTCGTTGTCATCGCCGGGTGCCTGGAACTGCCTGCGTTCCAACGCATATCGGGTGGCGATGTCGAGTGCGACCCGCGCCGAAGCCCCTGCGCTGCCGCCCACCGTGACGCGGCCGCGGATCAGTGTGCCCAGCATGGTGAAGAACCTGCGGCCGGGGTTCTCGATCGGCGACGAGTACGTGCCGTCCTCGGCGACATCGGCGTACTTGTTGAGCAGGTTTTCCCGCGGGACGCGGACATGGTCGAACTGGATGCGGCCGTTGTCCACACCGGGCAGCCCGCCCTTGTAGTGGCAGTCCGACGTCGTCACACCCGGCAGGTCGTTGCCCGCGTCGTCGCGGATCGGCACCACGAAGCAGTGCACACCGTGACCTTCACCGTCCGGCGTGATCAACTGCGCGAAAACCGCTGCTACCCGGGCAGTTTCGGCGGCGCCGCCGATGTAGTCCTTCCGCGAGGTGCGAGTGGGGGAGTTGATGATGAATTCCTGGGTGGCCGGGTCGTACGTGGCAGTCGTCTCGAGGGACTGCACATCGCTGCCGTGGCCGGTCTCGGTCATCGCGAAGCAGCCCAACAGGTCGAGGTCGATGATGCGCCGTACGTACGCCTTGTGGTGCCGCTCGGTGCCGAGGTTCTCGACGGCACCACCGAACAGTCCCCACTGCACGCCCGCCTTGACCATCAGCGACAGGTCGGACATCGCCAGCATCTCGATCTGGGTGACCGCCGCGCCGACGTCCCCGTTGCCGCCGTGCTCCTTCTTGAACCCGTCCTCTGCGGCGCCTTGGGCGGCCATGATCTTCAACTGCTCCGCCACCTTGGTGCGGGCGATGACGGTGTTCGGGGTGTAGTGGGGTTTGAAGATCTCCGTGGAGAGCTCCTCGCGCATCCTGTTCTTCACATCGCGCCAACGGCCGTCCAGGGTGTTGCGCAGATGCTCCGCAGTGGTGGTCATACCCAGACGGTAGCCCGTGGCCGCCTCGTCGAAACTGTGATCTGAAGACGGTAATGCGCAGACTGGGTTTACTCCTGAGGTTAGCGCGTCAATTTTATTGCTTTTCGCGCCGCCGAGTGGGTGGCCGTTTATGCACGATGACTGGTCAGCCGGTTCTCACCCAGGCCGGTTGTACGTCGTCGATGTCGGTAGCTGACGTTAGGTTGCGGAGCGTGAAAACCGGTAGACGGTTCCGCGCCGAGCTCACCGAACCCCAGGCGCAGTTGGCGCAGCAGACAGCTGACGTGTGCCGGGCGGAGTGGAACACCGGATTAGAGCACACGGCGGGAGTATCGGCGCCGGGCCGCGTGGATGACCTACAGCCAGCAGGCTCACGAGCTGGCTGAAGCCAAGAACGAACACGACTGGCTTAGACAAGCGCCGTCACATTGTTTGCAGCAGGTGCTCCGAGACTTGGACCAGGCGTGCCGCAGGCACGGCACGTTCCACGTGCGGTGGCGTTCAGGGCGTAGGTGGGCGCCGTCGTTCCGATTCCCAGACGGCTCCAGGATTGCGCTGAAGAAGCTGAACCGCAGAACGTCTCAGGTGAAGCTGCCCAAAGTAGGGTGGGTGAAGTTCCGCGCATCGCGCACCTTGGACGGTGAAACCATCCGCTCAGTGACATTGAAGCGTGAAGGCAAGCAATGGTTTGTTTCATTCTTAGTCGACGACGGCCGCAGTACGCCTGACGCGCATGCGCGGCCCGACACCGCGGTCGGCGTCGATCGCGGCATCGTAGTGGCGGTGGCCACCAGCGCTGGCGAGCTATTCGACCAGGTGTTCACTACGCCAGGCGAGCAGCGGCGCGTTTTGCGGTTGCAACGCAAGCTCGCCCGCGCCGCAAACGGCTCGGCGAACCGCTGTAAGACGCGCGAAGCCCTCGGGAAAGTGCGGGCTCGCGAGCGGCGGCGGCGCCAAGACTTCTGTCGGAAAACTGCACGACAGTTGGCCCAGGAGAACGCAGTCGTTGTGCTGGAGAGATTAAACGTACGCGCCATGACGCGCCGCGCTAAACCCGTTGCAGATCCCGCCAAGCCGGGCCAGTATTTGCCTAATGGCGGGTCGGCCAAGTCGGGGTTGAACCGGGCCATCCTGACCAAGGGCTGGTATGGCTTTGAGGCCGCGTTGAAGTCTGCGTCTCGCTACAGCGGGACACAGGTCGTTAAGGTTCCAGCAGCGTTTACATCTCAACGCTGCTCGGCCTGTGGGCATGTGGACCCGAAATCCCGTGAGAGCCAAGCGGTTTTCCGGTGCATCCATTGGTTGCGTCCCGCCGAGCACGCGGATGTCAACGCAGCCAAGAACATACTGGCCGCCGGGCTGTTGGCGGTGTCAGCCTGTGGAGACCACCCGAGCCCGCGAGCTACGGGGAATCCTCGAAGCAGGAACCAGCAGGAAACCGCGAGGAATTACTGCCCCAACCCGAACCACGGTTGGAATCCGGCGGACGCGTCCGTCCGGAGGACGTCAAGTGGCAAACGTAGGCAAACCTGGCTAGACCTGCGAAACCGGCGACGGTTGAATCAGCTTCATGGCTGAGTCAGAAGAGGCACCGGTATCGCCGACCGGTATGCCGCATATTCCAGGCCATCGGCACTCCGACGTGTCCGGTGGTTGGCTGCGCGCTGCGACGTTCGGCGCGATGGACGGGCTCGTCAGTAACACCGCCCTGATCGCCGGTGTCGCGGCCAGCGCGAGTGCACAGGCCGTGGTGCTCAGCGGTGTGGCCGGACTGCTGGCCGGCTCGTTCTCGATGGCCTTGGGCGAATACACCTCGGTCACGACCGCCAATGAACAGATCGATGCCGAGGTCCGGTTGGAGCGGCGCGCACTGAAAAATCACCCCGAGGCAGAAGAAACCGAACTGGTCTGGATGTTCGTCGAGATGGGCATGACGCCGGGCACCGCAGAGAAGGCATCGGAGGAGATCCACCGCGACGAGGACCGCGCCCTGAACCTGCATGTCGCACAGGAGCTTGGTGTCAACCCGCGCGAGAAGCCGTCTCCGTGGGTCGCCGCCGGATCCTCGTTCGTGATGTTTGCGATCGGCGCCATCGTCCCGCTCATCCCATATCTGCTGGGATATGAATCCCTCTGGATCGGGTTGATTTTCGGCGGAGTCGGTTTGTTGATCGCGGGCGGAGTTGCGGCCAGATTCACGCGCAAGCCGGTGTGGTGGGCGGCGATGCGGCAACTGGGCTTTGGCGCGGTCGCGATCGCCGCCACTTACATCGTCGGATCGCTCATCGGCACAGTCGTCGCCTGAAGTCGGTCAGCTGTCGCTGCCGACGGTTATCGACTCCGCGCGGTCGGTGAGCTCGTCGAGTTCCGTAGCGTTTTCCGTCTCGTCGGCGTCGATGCCGGACAGATGCGGACGGGTGGCGGTGAGCACACCTGCGGCCAAGAGCACCGCCCCGGCACCGACCCAGAATGGCAGGTGCACGCTGACCTTCTCGCCCAGCACGCCGGCCAGCCACGGCGCGACGGCCGCTCCGCCGAACCGCATGAAGCTGTAGGCGGCCGACGCCACTCCACGTTCCACCGGAGCGGCCTTCATCACGGTTTCGGTGATCAGCGTGTTGTTGATGCCGATGAACAAGCCGGCCACCACGACGCAGGCGGCGAGTACCGCCTTGTGGTCGGTGCCGACCGCCATCACGACCAGCGTCGCCGTCATCGCCAGCAGATTGACGACCAACACGTTCACCGTCCCGAACCGGTGCTGCAGCCGCGGTGCCACCACCACCGAGGTGAACGCGAGCGCGAGGCCCCAGCCGAAGAAGATCAGCCCAATCTGGTGCGCGCTCATATCGAGCGGGAACGGTGTGAAGGCCAACAGCGTGAAGAAGCCGAAGTTGTAGAGCAGTGCGGTGATTGAGACGCCGAGCAGGCCGCGATGTCGCAGCGCGCGGAATGGATCTGCGAGCGTGGTGGCATGCTCGGCGCGCGGTGTCGAAGGCAACAGGAACGCGGTGACGGCCAGTGCGACCACCATCAACGCAGACACTCCGAAGAACGGCCCGCGCCACGAGATCGAGCCGAGCACACCGCCGACGAGTGGGCCGACGGCGATCCCGAGGCCCAGCGCGGCCTCGTACAGGATGATCGCCTGCGCGACCGACCCTCGCGCCGAGTTGACGATGGTCGCCAGCGCGGTCGCGATGAACAGTGCATTGCCAAGACCCCACAGCGCCCGCCATCCGACGATGCCCAGCACGGTGTCGGACATGCCCGCTAGTCCTGCGCCCGCAATGATCACCAGAAGACCGAGCAGCAGAGTCCGCTTGGGTCCGATGCGGCTCGACACCACACCGGTGATGAGCATGGCCACGCCCATCACCGCCATGTAGCTGGTGAACAGCAACGAGACTTGAGACGGCGAGGCATTGAGGTTGTCGGCGATCGGTTTGAGGATCGGATCGACAAGGCCGATACCCATGAAGGCGACGACGGAGGCGAACGCGACCGCGCACGCGCTCAGCGTGCAGGACTCGGCGCAGAAGCAGACTGCTTGAGGCCAGACGACAGCACGAGCACCGACAGGACGACGGCCACCAAAAGCAGCGCAGGGACATCTCCCGCCAGGTGTCCCATGTGGTGTCCGCCGCCGAAGGACTGCACCGCCATGATTGCGGCGTGTACGACGCTGGACCACACGGTGAACCAGATCAGGCTGAGATTGGCCTGCGGGTTTCGCGCCGCGTTGAGCAGGAAGACGCCCAGTGTCGCGTATACGCCGACAATCATCATGAAGTACACGGAGTGGTAGGGCGCGCCGGAATGCCATGCCCACCCCGACGGCCAGACCAGGGAAAGGGGATAGATAAGGAGAAAAATCGCGCCAAAGATCGCGAGTGCGAGCTGAAGAAGTTTGTAAGCGGATGGCATTGTGCCCCTCCAAAGTGATTCCCCGTTGCGACGGTCTTAATACGTCCGCACTCGTCCAAATGGTTCAATGCCGAGGAGCAGAAGCTCTCGGTCGTCGCTAGGGTGTTACACCACTCGGGTTGCGAAGGCAACGGCCCATGGCCCCTCCACGCCGTCGCCAACCAAGTATCCAGTCAGCCTCGCTATTTCTTCTTTTCGGCCGTCCAGGTGCCATCCTTGTCGCCGGAGCAGACATAGTTACCGTCCGCCTGGTTGACCACAGCACCTTTCGAGTAGCTCCTTCCCGCGTAGACGCAATCACGGGCAGAGATACTCGGTCCAGGCGGGAAGTACTCAATTATTCGTGAGGGCCTTCCGGCAAGGATTTGAGCATCAGCAGTACCGTTCTCCGACATATCGATATCTCCTATCTACGGCCACCAGTGCCACCTCGGAGTCCAGTCGATCGGATCGGGTCGTCCGTGAGTGGCGACCTTCAGCACATCGTGAACAAGTCGCCGGTTATACCTTCTTCTTAGGCGTCCAAGCGCCATCCTTGTCGCCGGAGCAGACGTATATGGCGCCGTCGTCGCCCGCGTGCGTCGCACCCTTGGAATACGTCTCACCGCTCCACTTGCAATCTTTGGCAGAGATAGTCGGTCCAGGCGGGAAGTACTCAATTATTCGTGAGGGCTCTCCGGCCGGGCCTGCCACCACGCGCTCTTCATTCTCCGGCATTTCGGTAACTCCTTTGTTGTGCCGATTCTTGTGCTCCGCACGGTCACCCCGGTACGTGAAATTATGCGCGTGCACCCACGCGCCTTGTCGGCTTTTGACCGGTCCGACGAAAACGTCGGGCCTCGAACTCCCAGCATGAGGCGCAGTGCCTAGGGTGTTTTGTCTAACCAGTTGCGAACGCGACGGCCCAGACGGGCTTGGGTTGGCGCCACATACGGTGTGGCTACTCCTAACTGTTCGATGCTATTTGACGGTGGGTTTCGGGGCTGCCGCGTCGTGGAGAAGTTTGTGCATCACGCGAACGGCGTCGTCGAGCGTGCGCCGGTCGGCTTCATCGAGCCGCTCCAAATACGGGTCGATGGCGGCGCCGCGGTCGATGCGGACCTGCCGCAACGTGTCGACGCCCTTCGGGGTGATGCGGATGAGCACAGCCCGCGCGTCGTCGGGATCGACGGTGCGTGACACCAGCCCCGCGTCCTCCAGTCGGCGCACCTGCATGGTCATCGTCGGCTGCGAACAGTGATCCAGCGCGGCCAGATCGGAGATGCGCGCGGCGCCCCTGTCCTCGATGGTGGACAGCAGGCGGCCCTGCGCGAACGGCAGCGGCATGCGGGCCCGCTGCGATGCCATACGGTTGAGTCGCGCCACCACCGCGAGCAGGTCTGCGCCAAGAGTTCGGGTCACGACTCCATAATTACATAGTTTTGCTATGCGTATCAAACCCGAGGACGCGTGTTGACAGTCACAACGTGGCACGGTCTCTTAAGCGGCAACTGGCAGAATCGAAAAATGACTGCGACCCCGCGCACGAGCGCGGCTCGGCGAGCGGGTTCGCTGCAACCAGTCGAGTTGGCGCAGGCGTCGGTGATGGCGGCGTTGTGTGCCGCCACCGCCATCGTCGCCGTCGTGGTGCCGTTCGCGGCGGGTGTTTCGCTGCTGGGCAACGTTCCGATGGGCCTGCTGGCCTACCGCTACCGGTTTCGGGTGCTGGTCGCCGCGACGGTGGCCGGCGCGACGATCGCATTTCTGATCGCCGGCATGGGTGGCTTCATGACAGTGGTCAACTGCGCCTACATCGGTGGACTGACCGGCATCATCAAGCGCCGTGGTCGCGGCACGACGACGGCATTCTTCGCCGGCCTCGCCGCTGGGGCCGTGTTCGGCATTGTCGGCGTGGCAGCGCTGACGGTTCTAACCAGGCTGCGCAACCTGATCTTCGAGTCGATGACGGCCAACGTGGACGGCGTGGCGGCCGTGCTCTCCCGAATCCCGCACTGGTGGTGGCTTCCCGACATGGACGCCCTCGCCGAGCGTATGAAAAGCGACTTCGCCACCGCCCTTCACTACTGGCCGTTCCTGATCGGCGGGTCGTCGGTGCTCAGCATCACGATCGTCACACTGATCGGCTGGTGGGCGTTATCGCGGGTGATGGCCCGGCTGATCGTGATACCGGACGTGCACATGCTGGACCCCGCATCCGACGCAGTGCCCGTGGAGCCCGTGCCGGTGCGGCTCACCGACGTCCGGTTCCGCTATCCGAAAAGCGACCACGACGCCCTGGCCGCGGTCTCGCTGAACATCGAACCCGGCGAACACGTCGCGATCACCGGCCCAAACGGGTCGGGCAAGACGACGCTGATGCTGGTGCTGGCCGGCCGCGAACCGTCCTCGGGCACCGTCGAACGTCCCGGCTCGGTGGGGCTCGGCCGACCCGGCGGCACCGCGGTCATCCTCCAGCACCCCGAAAGCCAGGTCCTCGGCACGCGGGTCGCCGACGACGTGGTGTGGGGACTGCCGCCCGGCATGACGACCGACGTCCATCAGCTGCTCACCGAGGTCGGCCTCGACGGCCTGGCCGAACGCGATACCGGCGGCCTCTCCGGCGGCGAGCTGCAGCGCCTCGCTGTGGCGGCCGCGCTGGCCCGTGAGCCGTCGCTGTTGATCGCGGACGAGGTGACCAGCATGGTCGACCAGGACGGCCGAGACGCGCTGATGGGCGTGTTGTCTGGGCTCACCGAGCATCACCGGATGTCGTTGGTGCACATCACGCATTACAACGACGAGGCCGACTCTGCGGACCGGGTCATCAATCTCAGCGGCGCAGGCGCTTCGGCGGACAACACCGAGATGGTGGAGACCGCGGCGGCGCCCGCCGCGACGTCGCCGACGCGGCCGCAGAGTGACAAGCCGGTACTCGAACTCATCGACGTCAACCACGAGTACGGCAGCGGAACACCATGGGCGACAACGGCCTTGCGCGATATCAGTTTCGCCGTGCATGAGGGCGACGGGGTGCTGATTCACGGCCTCAACGGGTCGGGCAAGTCCACACTCGCGTGGATCATGGCGGGGCTTACCGTCCCGACGAGTGGCAGCTGTCTGCTCGACGGCGCGCCGGTGTCCGACCAGGTGGGAGCGGTCGCCATCTCGTTCCAGGCGGCACGGCTGCAGTTGCTGCGCAGCCGCGTGGACGTGGAAGTCGCCTCCGCGGCCGGGTTTTCGGTGCGCGACCGCGTCCGGGTGGCCGATGCCTTGGCCACGGTCGGCTTGGACGCGACACTGGCGACGCGACGGATCGACCAGCTCAGCGGCGGGCAGATGCGCAGGGTGGTTCTGGCCGGGCTGCTGGCGCGGTCACCGCGGGCCCTGATTCTCGACGAACCGCTGGCCGGTCTCGACGCCGCCAGCGCGCGCGGACTGCTTCGACTGCTCGAGGATCTGCGGCGCAATGCCGGGCTGACGGTCGTCGTCATCTCGCACGACTTCTCCGGACTCGATGACCTGTGTCCACGGATTCTGCACCTGCAGGACGGTGTGCTGGCGACGGCGCCGACGGCGGCCGGAGGCGTGTCATGACCGCACCGACCCGACGACAACAACGCAAGCCGGTCGTGCTGCTGCGGCCCGTCCCCGGACGCACCGTCGTCCATGACCTGTGGGCAGGAACGAAACTCATCGTGGTGGCGGGGATCGGCGTGCTGCTGACGCTCTACCCGGGCTGGGTGCCGATCGGTGCCGTGACCGCGCTCGTGCTGGCAGCGGCATGGCTGGCCCGAATCCCGCGCGGCGCCTTGCCGTCGATACCGCGGTGGCTGTGGTTTCTGTTGCTTCTCGGTGGCGTCACGGCCGCGTTCGCCGGCGGCAGTCCGGTCATCGAGCTCTTCGGGTCGGAACTCGGCCTGGGTGGACTGCTGAAGTTCCTGCGCATCAGCGCGCTGTCGATCGTGCTGCTGGCGCTGGGCGGCATGGTGTCGTGGACCACGAATGTCGCCGAGATCGCGCCCGCCGTCGCGAAACTGAGCCGACCGCTGCGTGTCCTGCGGGTGCCGGTTGACGATTGGGCGGTCGCGCTGGCATTGGCGCTTCGCGCTTTTCCGATGCTCATCGACGAATTCCGGATTCTGTACGCGGCGCGCAGCCTGCGCCCCAAGGCGGTGCTCACACGACGGCGGGACCGCAGGCGTCGATGGGCCATCGAAGTGGTCGACCTGCTCGCCGCCGCAATCATCGTGGCGCTACGTCGCGCCGACGAGGTGGGCGACGCGATCACCGCCCGTGGCGGTGCCGGTCAGATCTCGGCGGCACCGTCGGGGCCGAAACTGCGTGATTGGGTAGCGCTTTCGATAGTCGCGGCGGTGTGCGGTGCGGCGCTTGCGCTGGAACTCACGCTGCTGGGAACGAGCTAACGCTCGGCAGCTGCGTTCGCGGCCGCCTGCGCATCGGCCAGTGTGGTGGCCACATCGCCGCGCCCGAGGAACATCTCGTCGAAGTAAGGCTCGATGGCCTGGTATCCCGCCGGGTAAAGGGTGCGTCAGAGTCGTGCCGCGTAAGCGCATGGACGCAGGCGCGTGCAGCGCGTTGTGTGCGCTAGCCATCACAGAGCTAGCCGAAGCACAGCGCGTATGCGCTGCCACTTGGTGACACCGAACTTTGGTCGTCTGCAATCGGATTGAACGATGCGCTAACCACGCACCGAAGCAATGACACGAGGGTGTATCGCGTAGCCAGGTCGGTCGGCATCTCCGATGACGCATGGCGTGCCATCAAGCTAGGCACAAGCCTCTGACCTGCACAGATACCCCAGGGGGGTGACCCCTGCCCCGGGCAGCAAGACCGGACGGCAAGTCGCCAGCCATTTGATAAGGAGCCGATCTTGTGACCACCGAGACAATCCCGCCCACATGCCGCCGAGGCGGGAGCAGCCACTATGCTGGCGCTGTTCCGACGACGGAAGGAGACGCGGATGGCCTGGTATCTCGCCCTGCAGGGTCCGTCGCACATGGCCCATCAGTCGTCGGTCTATGAGCTTCAGGACTGGGTGGATGTAGAGAAGATCGCGCAGGAACTGGTCAGTTCCGCGACGCTGGACCGAGTCGTTGCCGTCCCTGCGGTGCTGGCGCCGAACCCTCGTCGGCGGCAGAAAGTGACGCTGTATGTGCGGCCCGCCGCCTGGGGCATGTGGATGTTCTACCAGCAGTCCGAAGAAGACCGGCGTCAGTTCGTGGAGCAGCTCAATGCGCTGTCTCAAGCGGCGCAGCAGCGAGCGCAGGCGGGGCCGACGGCACAGATGAATCCGCTCACGGGTCAGATGGGACCGGCAGCACCTTCCCGGTTGGCGTAACCCCGTGGGCGAGTTGAGCCCCGGATGGCAGCGGCCACACCACATCCGGGCGTTATCACATACGAACGCAGTGCATATTTCGAAGAGAGGCACGGGTAGCCAGCATGTCGGCGTAGTCCCTCGGTCCCTCCGTGTGGGGCAGCGGAACTACGCCGTGTAGGGCACAGGCCCCCGGCAGGGGCGATGGTGTGCCTGCACCCCAGGGGAGTATGCCCCGGCCCGCGCCTATTGACCGGACGGTAATGCGGGTGAGACATCCTGCGCGACTTAGTGAGTTGGCATTTTGTCCAAACCCGCAGTTCAGCGGGATATTCGCCGTTTCAGACTCAACTAGATAAGGGGGTAGAAGCATGAGCGAACGCAGAAGCGTGCCGAGAGGACTCCTAAGCGGGGCATGGTTGGTCGCCGTCGATGGTCTGACCTATCTCGCGAACCTAAATGGCTTCCCACAGGCGCGGGGGCGCCGTAGAACACACGTAGTCCACTGCTCATGTTTTCGGCTGGCGGGGCCTTACATTGGTGGGAAGGGTTCTCAATCGTTAGGAGGAACCTAAAGTGTTCCATCTTCCTAACTACAGTGACTACGACAAATGGCTAAATGCCCTTACCGACGCCTCTGCACGCCTTGACGCCCTACAAACAGCCGTAACCCAGGTCCGCCACCTGTGCGAAGGTACAGGCGTGTCCAATGAGGAAATCCTCGAAGTGCTTAAACGTCAAGGCGTATAAACCCTTGCCCTCGTCGGCTACCCCGACGTGCTCGGTGCTCAGTCGCAAGTCGAATGACAAGGCAAGCGGTACGCCACCGAAGGGGAGCCCCCAGCAGTACAAAGGCTCTCGTCGGACTGCTCACGTCGATTACGTCATCGAGAGGCGATGATTCTTAGATCAAGTCGTATGTACTGTGTGACCTAAAGTACAGATGCTGGAGGATTGTCGCGCCCACCAGCAGGACGAACAGCACGGCCGCCATCACCGCCGCCTGCCCCACGGCGGCGGCGCCGAACGCCTCGGCGTAGATCCGATGCGCGATCAGGTCGGTGCGGCCCTGCGGACCGCCCGCGGTCAGCGCATAGACGGTGTCGAAGACCTGCGCCGCGCTGATGATGCCGGTGACAAGGACGAAGAACAGCGTCGGTCGCAACATCGGCAACGTGATGCGGCGAAACCGCTGCCAGGCGTTCGCGCCGTCCGTGCGCGCCGCGTTCTGGATGTCGCCGGGTATCGCGAGGATGCCTGCCAGGAAGAACAGGGTGACGTAGCCGACGTTGGTCCAGATCGTCACCGCCGACACCACGGGCAGGGCCAGGTCCGGATCGGTCAGCCACTCGATCCGCCGGCTCAGCAGCGTGCTGACCGCGCCGTCGGTCGGGGAAAGGATCCACCGCCACAACACGGCTATCGCCAGCGGCGAGCAGATCCACGGCAGCACATACAGCGTCCGCAAGAACCCGGTGCCGGGCAGTCCACGGGCCAGCATCGTCGCGGCAAACAGGCCGAGCACCGACTGTGTGGGTACCACGATCACGATGAACAGCGCCGTCACCACCAGCGATGCGGCGAATGACGGATCGGTCAGCACCGAACGCCAATTGTCCAGTCCGACATACCGAATCGGGCCGAGCAGGTCCCAGCGCTGCACGCTGAGCCACGCGACGACCAGCATCGGCAGTAGCAGGAACGTGACCACCCCGAACAGGCTGGGGGCCAGCAGCGCGTACCCCAGCGCCGTTGATCGCACCCGATTGGCGGCCACCGAGTCATTAAAGCCCTCGCAGCGCGGTTCGAATACGGTGATAGCCGTGACAGCCACCAGACAAGTCGATGCAGACTTCCTCGAGCTGCCGCGACAAAAGCTTGCCGATGCCGCGCTGTCGACCGCCGTGGCAGCCGGCGCCGGCCACGCCGACCTGCGGATCCACCGCATCGTCAACGAGGTCGTCTCCCTTCGCGATGGTGAGCTGGAGACCTCCATCGTCGACCGCGAGGTTGGGCTCGCGGTGCGGGTGATTGTCGACGGCACATGGGGTTTCGCGTCGCACGCCGAGCTGAATGCGGACGTCGCGGCCGAGACCGCCCGTCGTGCGGTGCAGGTGGCGCGCACCCTCGCGGCTCTCAACGCCGAGACGATTGAGCTCGCGTCCGAGCCGGTGTACTCCGACGTCAGCTGGGTCTCCGAGTACCAGATCGACCCGTTTGCGATTCCGGCGGCCGACAAGATCGGTGTGCTGGCCGAGTACTCGGGGCGCCTGCTGGCCGCCGACGGCGTGAACCATGTCTCGGTCAGCCTGCACGCGGTGAAGGAACAGACCTTCTACGCCGACACGGCCGGCTCGTCCATCACCCAACAGCGGGTTCGGGTGCAGCCGACGCTGGAGGCCGTGACCGTCGACGCCGCGGCGGGAACGTTCGAGACGATGCGCACACTCGCACCGCCGACCGCGCGGGGCTGGGAGGCCGTCGACGGGGACGACGTCTGGGACTGGTCGGGGGAGTTGGCCGAGCTGCCTGCGCTGCTCGCCGAGAAGGTCAAGGCGCCGAGTGTGACGCCGAAGCCCACCGATCTCGTCATCGATCCGTCCAACCTGTGGCTGACGATTCACGAATCCATCGGGCATGCAACCGAATACGACCGCGCGATCGGATATGAGGCCGCCTACGCCGGTACGTCGTTCGCCACGCCAGACAAGCTGGGCACGATGCGGTACGGCTCGCAGGTGATGAATGTGACCGCCGATCGCACCGAGGGATTCGGGTTGGCCAGTGTCGGCTGGGACGACGAGGGCGTCCAGGCTCAACGGTGGGATCTGGTGCGCGACGGCATCTTTGTCGGCTACCAACTTGACCGGGTGTTCGCGCCGCGGCTCGGGATGGCGCGGTCGAACGGCTGCTCGTATGCCGACTCGCCGCACCACGTGCCTATCCAGCGGATGGCCAATGTGTCGTTGCAGCCGGGCGCAGACGATCTCAGCACCGACGACCTGATCGCCCGCGTCGAGGACGGCATTTACATCATCGGCGACAAGTCGTGGTCGATTGACATGCAGCGGTACAACTTTCAGTTCACCGGCCAGCGATTCTTCCGAATCCGCGACGGCAAGCTCGACGGCCAGCTGCGCGATGTGGCCTACCAGGCCACCACCACCGACTTCTGGGGCGCGATGGATGCCGTCGGCGGCCCGTCGACCTGGCGGCTGGGCGGCGCATTCAATTGCGGCAAGGCGCAACCCGGTCAGGTCGCCCCCGTCAGCCACGGTTGCCCGTCGGCGTTGTTCCGGGGCATCAACGTGCTCAACACCCGCGCAGAAGGGGGGCGCTAGCCGTGATCGGGGCACAGCAGGTCGTCGACATGGCGTTGACGGAGGCGGCACGGCTGGGAAAGGCCGACGAGACCATCGTGTTGGTCACCGACCGTAGCGACGCCGCGCTGCGCTGGGCGAACGGTTCGATGACCACCAACGGTGTTTCGGTGCAGCGGAGAACGACTGTCATCTCCATCGTGCGCCGGGGTGACCGCAGCCACGTCGCATCGTTGACGTCCAGCGAGGTGGACCCGTCGGTCATCCCCGGTCTGGTGGCGGCCTCGCAGGAGACGGCGTTGTCGGCACCCGAGGCCAGGGACGGCGCACCACCGCTGCCCGGGACCGATACGCCGATCGATTGGGACGCACCGATTCCCGGCACGGGCGTCGAGGTGTTCGGCGGCGTCGCCAACGCGTTGACTCGCGCCTTTCCCGGATCCGACCAGCTGTACGGGTATGCGCGGCACATCCTGGAGACGACATTCGTCGCCACTTCCGGAGGGCTGCGGCGGCGCTTCACCCAGCCGACCGGCTCGGTCGAGATCAACGCCAAACGCGACGGAGCCAGCGCATGGGCCGGGACGAGCACGGCCGACTTCGTCGATGTACCAACCGATTCCATGCTCGAACAACTCGCGACACGGCTCGGCTGGGCGCAACGCTCGGTGGAACTGCCCGCGGGACGGTACGAGACGATCCTGCCGCCGTCGGCGGTGGCCGACCTGATGATCTACCTGTCGTGGTCGATGGACGGCCGTGGCGCGCAGGAGGGCCGCACCGCACTTTCTGCGCCGGGCGGCGGCACACGGGTGGGGGAGAAGCTCAGCGACCTGCCGTTGACGCTCTACTCGGATCCGGCGGCCGTCGGACTGCAATGCCAGCCGTTCGTCGCCGTACCCAGTTCGTCGGCGCGGGTATCGGTGTTCGACAACGGCATGGACATCGACCGGGTCGACTGGATCCGCGACGGCACGATCAACGCGCTGGCATACCCGAGAGCCGCGGCCGCGGAGTTCGAGGTCTCGGTGGCCATGGCGGCCGAAAACCTGTTGATGACCGGCGGTGCGGACAGCCTGGCCGACATGATCGCGGCCACCGAGCGCGGACTTCTGCTGACCACGCTGTGGTACATCCGCGTCGTCGACCCTGCGGTGCTGCTCTTGACCGGGCTGACCCGCGACGGGGTCTACCTCATCGAGGACGGGCAGGTGACCGGGGCCGTCAACAATTACCGGTTCAACGAGAGCCCGTTGGACCTGCTGCGCCGGGTCACCCAGGCCGGCGTCAGCGAGGTCACCCTGCCGCGCGAATGGGGGGACTGGGCCACCAGGGCGGCGATGCCGTCGTTGCGGATCCCGGACTTCCACATGTCGTCGGTGAGTCAAGCGCAATAATGCGACGATGCACGATCCCTCGAACGGCGAACTGAGCCGGCTGCTGGCCCTCAGCCCTCCCGGCCACGGCCGGGTCACCGCGCTGGTGCGCCAGACCTGCGCCAAGACGCTGTCGCTGCCCGCCCTACCCGCTGAAGTCACCGTCGACGGTCCGGATGACGAGGCGGAGTCGGTGGTGGTCGACTTCGCCGAACAGTTCAGCGTCGACGTGTCGTCGGTCGGCGACGACCTGCGCGGCCGATTCACGTCCGCTCTCGGCAAGTCCGCGTTTCCCGCAGTGGTGATGACCTACATCGCGGACTGTCTGCCGAGGGTGCGTTCGGGCCTGGAGGCGTTGGATCTGCCCGTGCCGTGGACTGACACCGTCGCGTGGGACCACGACAGCGACCTCGGGGACGTGCTCTTCAACCGGTTCCTGCCCGGCGTGGCCCGACTGCGCGCCCTGGATCCAGTGACGACGGAAATCGTTCGACTGCGGGGCGCCACGCAACACAACTGCCGACTGTGCAAGTCGCGCCGCGAGGGCCACGCGTTGGACGCGGGCGGATCGGAGTCGCTGTACGAGCAGATCGAGCTGTACGAGACCTCGGGCGAACTCACCGAGCGGCACAAGGCGGCGCTGAGATATGTCGATGCCATGATCTGGTCGCCCGCCACCATCAAGCCCGACGTTGCAGCGGGAGTGCGTGCGCATTTCACCGAGGCCGAGGCGTTCGAGCTGACGGCGGATGTAATGCGCAACGCGGCCAACAAGATCATGGTTTCGCTGGGCGCGGACGCTCCCAGAGTCCAGCAGGGGACCGAGCGATTCCTCGTCGATGAAGACGGACAGACGGTATACAGCTGAGAGGCGTTGAGCTCAAAGCTCGATGCGTGAACCCATGACCACCGTCCGGTCGTGAGGTAGGCCGAAACGTTCGGCGGCGTCGGCGGTGATGTAGGACGTGACGATGAACAGCCGCTTGCGCCATTGCGCCATCGTCTTTTTGTGGCCCCGGATCAGCTCCAGATGCGACAGAAAATACGACGCGTCGTCGACCGTGATCTTGCCTTCGGTCTGCTTCGGGCCGAGGCCGCGTAGGGCGTCCATCACGTGCGTTTTCTCCATATAGCCGTAATTCGCTGTGACATAGATGATCCCGTCGCGTTTGTAGCCCAAGGCATCCACGTGGACGCGGTCGGATTCCGGCGCGCGGGGCATCGGCAGTGTTTCGATGGACACGATCACCACGTGCTTGTGGAGGACGTGAGTGTGCTCGACACACGTCCGCATCGCCAGGGGAGCGGTGTCTTTCCCACGGTTGAGGAACACCGCCGTCCCGGGGACGCGCACCAACGGCGGTTGACAGTCGCGGATCTCCTCGATGAATTCGTTGAGCGGGCCCTCGGCTTCTTCCCTTGCCTCGGTGACGATTTCACGTCCGCGCTGCCAGGTGGTCATGACAGTGAACGCGACGACACCGATGAGCAGTGGAAGCCAGGCGCCGTGTACCAACTTCGTCAGGTTCGCCGCGACGAACAGCAGGTCGATCAGCAGCAGGATGCCGCCGCCGATCGTCACCAGCCACAGCGGAGCGTGCCACCTGGTGCGGGCGTAGTAAAGGAACAGCAAGAGGGTGATCGTGATGGTCCCAGTCACGGCCATCCCGTACGCATAGGCCAAGCGTTCTGAGCTGCGAAACGTCAGCACGAGGGCCAGAACCCCCACCATGAGCAGGCTGTTGATCCACGGCACGTAAATCTGCCCCTCGCGCGCCGCGGACGTGTGGATCACGCGCAACCGCGGCAGGTAGCCGAGTCGGGCGGCCTGCGATGCGAGGGAGAAAGCGCCAGTGATCACCGCCTGAGACGCGATTATTGTTGCGGCGGTGGCCAACAGCACCATCGGCCATATGGCCCAGCTGGGGATCAGCAGAAAGAAGGGTGCTCGCATCGCCTTTTCGTCGCCGATCAACAGGGCGCCTTGGCCCATGTAATTGAGGACCAGAGCCGGCAGGACCACGAACAGCCAGGCTCGGGTGATCGCCTTGCGGCCGAAGTGGCCCATGTCGGCGTAGAGCGCCTCTGCGCCGGTGACGGCAAGCACGACCGCGGTCAAGGCGAAGAATGCGATCTCGAAGTGCCCCACGATGAACATCAGCGCATAGGTCGGGGACAGTGCCTTGAGGATCTCCGGATGACCGGCGATGCCGCGTACTCCGCACGCGCCGATGGCGACGAACCAGGCGACCATGATCGGCCCGAAAAACCGCCCTACGGCCGCGGTTCCGTGCCGCTGAACGGCGAACAGCGCGATGATGATCACCACCGTGATTGGCACGACCCATTTCTCGAAGCCCGGGTCGACAACCTCGATGCCTTCGATCGCGGACAGCACCGAGATCGCCGGGGTGATCATGCTGTCACCGAAGAATAGCGCGGAACCGAAGATTCCGAGCGCGGCCAGCATCAATGCGGTCCGGTGGCGAGTCTGAGATCCCCATCGCCGCAACAGCGTGATGAGTGCCATGACGCCGCCCTCACCGTCGTTGTCGGCACGCATCACAAGGCTGATGTAGGTCAGTGTGACGATGATCATCACCGACCAGAAGATGAGGGAAACGATGCCGTAGACGTTGTCGGTGTTCAGCGGAACGGGGTGCGGATCGTTTGGGCTGAACGCCGTCTGGACGGTGTAGATCGGGCTGGTGCCGATATCGCCGAAGACGACACCGAGCGCGGCAAGGACAACGGCTGTCCGGACCGGGTTGCTGCCGCCGGCGGGGTGAGCCGCCGAGGCGGTTCCGGAATTCGTTTGCGAGGCCATGGCCGTTTGATGGTATGTCGACACCGGTCGGCCGGTCGGCAACGCGGCGATTTCGGCGGGCGCTAACGTATTGATCCGTGCAGCGGCACGGCCGCTGGACTGGGGGCGGTAGCTCAGTTGGTTAGAGCCGCGGACTCATAATCCGTTGGTCGCGGGTTCGAGCCCCGCCCGCCCCACACAGAAAGCTCAGGTAGACGAGCGATTTTGACTGCGGCCCGTTAGGTGGCGCCGGTCTCGGTGTCACGAGTTGTCACAACTCGACCGAAACTACTCGCGGCCGCCTTCAACGCGTCGTCCTGGCTGTGCGCATAGGTCGCCATCGTGAACGCCGCCGACGCGTGCCCTAGCCACGCCGCGATCACCGCGATCGGCACCCCACGCAGATGCATTAACGTCGCGCACGAATGTCTGGCGTCGTGTAGTCGCACGCCCGGGATGCCGAGATCCTTGAGCAGCTTCTCCCACCGCGATGTGATCGCGTCAGGATGCAAAGGTTCGCCGAGTTGGTTGCTGGACACATATTCGCCGCCGCGATACTGCGGTCCCGCGGCAAGGCGATCCTCGATCTGACGCTTGCGCGCGGCCTTCAGTACGTCGACGACCTCGGTGGGCATCGGAAGGGTCCGCTTCGATTTCTTCGACTTCGGCGCCCCGGTCAGCACTTGGCGTTCGACGACTACGCGGTTCTCTTCGATCGTCACGGTCCCGGCGCTCAGGTCGACAGACGACCACTTCAGTCCTGCGATCTCACCCCGGCGCAGTCCGTACAGGGCGAGCGTCCACAGGTGCCGGTCCTGGCATTCGTGGTCGAGGATCGTGAACATGTCGCGCTCGGTGAGCGTCTTCATCTCGGCACGCCCAGACTCGTCCACGCGCTCGACGAGCGCCGCGACGTTACGGACGACGTTGCCTTGCCTCAACTCCGACTCCAGCGCCGACGTGAAAACCGACAGCAGGTAGTTCACCGATCGGGGAGACCAGGCGGAACGCCCTTCAACCTCGCCGCCTCGCAACCGCTTCACGAGATCGTCAAGGTGAGCCTTTGATAGCTTCTGGACCTCGACCTCGCCGAGCTCGTCGGTGACGGCCGACAGCTTGGACTTGTGCCCGAGCAGCGTGGAGGGCTTCAGGTTGTGCTTGGACGCCAGCCATTCGTCGACGACCTGGCGCACCGTGCGCTTACTGCGCGCGACGTAGGTCCCAACAGCTACCGCGGCCTGCGTGGCCGACAGGTAGTCGCGGGCATCCTTCTCTGTCGTGACCCGCGTCCGCGTCTGTTTCCGCTTACCGGTATCCGGACTGATTCCCGCGTCGACCGTAACCTGATACCGCACATCAGTTTTGCCTGTGCTGCGGTCGGTCACTGAGATCTTCTTGATCTGCGGCGGCAGTTGCTGTCGCTTGCTCATTTTGCCTTCTCTCGTGGCGGCAGCAGTCCCTCGCTGCGGCACTTCTCGACGTAGCGGGCGGCTGTGCGGGCGGACACTTCGAGCACGTCGGCGACGACCAGTAGCGGCTGCCCGTCGGTATGGCGGCGGTAGAGATTGGCGACCTCGTGCAGCCGTTCGGGCGGCACCTTCGGCCGCCCAGACCGCGGCGCGTTACGCCTGGCCGCTCGTGCGTTCTCCCGGTCCGCAGGCGTTGGCGACGACTTGGTGATGACACCGCCAGGCTCGGCCTGTTCATATGAGCACACCGCTACAGCCCGCTCGATCCAACTGTCGATGCGCACCGCCCGCAGATCCGATCGCTGAACGTCGCGCCCGCCGGGCCGTGCCGTGAGCCGTAACTCGGTGCATACCGGAACACCTTGGCGCACTTCAATTGTCATCCGCAGCGCGGGTTGTTCGCCGTCGCCGTCCAACCCGGCGACCGGTTCACCGTCCGGCTAGCTGCCAGTATTTCACGAGGGCGCCGGAACCGTTGCACGATGACATCGATGTGATAGGAAGCGGGACAACGGCGTTGGCGGTGAGGTCGCCGTGCCGAAAAGGAATAGCCCCCGGCCTATGAAGACTAGGACGCGGCACTGAGTGGCAAGCTCGACGAGCGCATGCTGGACAAGTTATTGCCCACCGCGGCCACCGCCGACCTCGTCAACAAATACCGGGGCGAACTCGGGCGCCGCGCCGAACATGTCCTTATCGGCGAATGGCACCGCCAGCTTGAGGCCGACGGCGCGGATCTCGGTTTAAATTCCTTGCGGTCGGTGTTCGATCGGCATGCGGCGGCGATCGCGAAAGCCCGCAGCCTGTTCAACAGCGAGAGCTCGGCTGAGCATGTGATCGCGACGGGTGAGCCTGAACTCATCACCGCGTGGAACAGTCTGCCCACACACGTGAAGGCCATCAAGAGAATCGCTGCGGTGGCGAGCATGTTCGGCAGCAGGCCGACGGCGCAGTTCCCTCAAATCCGAGAGTTCGCGCTCGGTGAGACATTCAAACTCGACGACAGGGCATTGATGACCACATCCGGCGAACTGGTGTCCGACTCCAGTTTGTTCGGCCAGCCCGGCGGAGACGATCGGACATCGCCGTTCTTCAAAACCACGCTGAAGCTGTGGACCATCGCAGAGGCGCAGGCTCGCCACGATGCCTGGGCCGCGGGCGAATTCGATGGGATTCACGGCGGCCAGCGCGGCGGATACATCGACGAGAGCGGCATCATGCATGAAGACCCGAGGCCGGTCAATCCTTATCGCAGGGAAGAAGTTTCGGCGTCCTGAGCGGATCGCCGCCACCACACAGCAAGACACCCCCGACCGTGATGACCGAGGGTGTCCTGTCGTGGGGGTGATTAGCGCACGGTGGTGTCGTCGACGATCAAGTACGAAACGGTCGCGAACGTGAGATATGAGTTCTCATCGGTGCTGTTCCATATGCAGGGCAGTAGCGCGGGGTCGATATCGCTACCGTCCGCTTCCATACAGATCGGCATGTAGTCGATGCCCGGCAGCTCACTCAGGTTCACGTGGATGATCCCGTCGTCCTCGTAGGCGTTGATGTCATCGGCGTGTGCTGTGGCATGAGGTGTGAGCAGCAGGCCCAGTGCCAGTGATGCGCCCAGCGTGGCCTTCGCGGCGATGAGTGCGAGCGTGCGGTTCATGGTGGATCTCCCAATCTGTTGGTGGTGTCGCGGCCGAATGGCGTTGAGGCACACCACGTTACGCGACTCATACCGATCTAGCAAACCCGGGGGTAGCCTATCGTCGCAGCTCAGTGGCCGCCCTCCCGGCATACCGCAAACCAAAGCCCGCTCGCATCTGTAGGGTTTCAGCCCTGCGCGGCGCATAATCAGGGCCATGACTGCGAAGCTCACGCACGGAATGCGGCTCGTCAAAGCGCTCACGGACGCGTTGCCGCCGAACTTGAAGTGGACTGCGGAGGAGCAGATCGTCCTCGACCAGGTCGAGCAGGTTGGCGACAGGCTGGAAGTGCTGCGGGCCCGGTTCGCGGTGGCCGCCAAGGACCCCGACATCACGGTGAATCAGATCGCTGTGTTGAGCGCCGAGATCAGGCTGTCGGAGGAGGCTGTCGGCCGTTGGTCCCGGTCGCTGAACTCCGAGGGTGAGCCGCCACAGGCGGTGTCCAGGCCGCATCAACGAGCTGCCTTGACCCGCTGGCACGGGCACGGCGCCAATGCCTAAGGCGCGCGGTAACGCCGACGAGGACCTCCGCACTCATCTCCTGGCGGACGCTGTCGAGTTCCGTCGGCTCATGTCTTCGACGTTGCAGGGATATGTGATCGCGGGTGGACAGTCTGTGTGGGATCACCTGACTGGTCGTGTGGATGTTCTGTTGGAGAACAAGGAGATTGAGGTCTCCCGCTCCCAGTTGCCCGACTGGCACGGCGAGTCGACGCTGTACGGCGGCAGGACTGACGACCGTTTCGTGCTCGGCACCGACGACATCCTTCGCCGCCGCTAGCGCATCGCCCGCCGCCTGGTGACCGCTACCTGGGCCTGCCAGCAGGCGGCGACCTAGTAGACAGGGTGGCCGAGCGGACCCAGGGGCTGCTTACCAGACGGATAGGAAACCATTCCTTCAGGGCGTGAAAATCTGGCTTCTCGGCGATTACGGCGACAGGCCGCTGCTCCCTACGGTGGGTCGCATCCCACGAAGGTGATGCAACAACCCCATCAACAAAAGGAACTATGATGACTACATTTCGCCCACATTGGCCCGGCCTCGTCGCCATCCGCACCCGCGTCGGTCAAGGCTTGGCGGTGACCGCGCTCATGGCAGGCCTCGCGATCGGAGCCAGCGGGGTCGCGAACGCCGAGTGGGACGTCATAAAATACGACAAATGCAGGGACGCGTTGGACACACTTTATAGTGAGGGCCAACTCACAGATAAGCAATTCGACGAGGGGAAGGCCAAGTGCTGCACGGACTCCGGTGGGGTTATAAGTGAGAGTCAACACACGTGTGTCGCTCCTCCTCTGTACCCCGAACCACAAGGACCGGTAGCCCCGGCTCCGACCGCGGCGTCGCAACCCCCCGCACCCGCCAAACCGGTCGCTCCGATAGCGGCGCGGCCGACGGTAATCGGTCCAGGCTGAGCAACCCTGAAACTGGGCACTTCTCCCGTCCCCGCCGTGCGGGTGAGTGCAGCCACCAATCCTGAAAAGCCCAGGACGGCTATCGGATTCAGCCAATCCGGTCATACCAGCCGCGGGCCGTGTGTTCGTCTCGGTCCACAGCGCAGCCAGCCAGGTGCAGTAGTCGCTACTTTGCGGCTCCAGATCCCAGTAGTCGACTACTGCGTGCGGCTTCCTCGGCAGGCGTGAGGATCGGTGACGTGGGCCGGGGAGGCTCGCAGTCCATCGAGATAGGGGAGAAGCACATGTTCAAGAAACTGTTCATCACCGCCGCCGCAGCAGCAGCCGTGTCTGTTCCACTCGCCGGTGTGGCGTGGGCGACACCGGCAAACAACGAACCCCCAGGTCAACGGGACACGCCATCGGGGCAGCCGGGTATCCCAGGGGTGGTCGGCGAAGTTGCCGACGCGTTGGGGGTTAACCCGAACCCTGGCGAAGCGCTCCCTCCCGGCCAGGGATTCAAAGAGCTTAAGGACGGCAGCGTTACCGTCAATGGTGTGCCGATAACGATCGAGGGCGGCAACGCTCCCGAACGCTATGCAGATTTTATAAATCAAGTTACTGGTTTACCCGTCGGCGAGAAACTCCCTGGAGGCTTGGGCATCAAGTCTGGCACGCCTGCGTGCAAGAGCGGGCAAACCGGAGGGAACCTAGGGCTCTGCAACTAATGTAAGGCGACTCGTGCCGTCCGCATCCCGCTCCTGGGGTGCGGGCGGTGCCAGGTCAAAGGTCTTGTCGGCTTGCTGGAAGATGTCGAGGGCGATTAGTTCGGCGTCCTGCTCGCGCACAGGGTCAGTATGTCCGACTCTCGGTGTCACGAGAGTGTCACAACTCGTGCGCTAACCCGCGAATACCCGCGCACGCCGATGAACGGATTGCGCTGCAAGACAAGGAAAACTGAACACCCGCGAACACCCGCGGACGCGCTTCAGCGGACTCATAATCCGTTGGTCGCGGTGGCCTGCGACCCCGATCGGTTAGTCCAGGGTGTATGAGAGTCTTGCGGGCCCACGACGTGGGCAGGAAGGCTCGACTAGATCATGGCGACAAGGAAGCGGCACAGTCCTGAGCAGATCGTGCGCAAGCTCATGACGGCTGATCGGCTGCTGGCCGAGGGCAGGGACACCGCGGCGGCGTGCCGCGAGTTGGGCGTATCCGAGGCGACCTATCACCGGTGGCGTAACCAGTTCGGCGGCTTGAAAGCCGAGGACGCCAAACGGCTCAAGGACCTCGAGCGGGAGAATTCCACGCTGAAGCGACTGTTGGCCGATGCGGAGCTGGAGAAGGCTGCGCTCAAGGAGATCGCCCGGGGAAACTTCTAGGCCCGGAACGCCGGCGGGCGGCTGTTCGTCACCTCCAGCGGGTGCTGGGGGTCAGCGAACGGTTCGCCTGCCGCGTGACCGGGCAGCACCGCGCCACTCACCGCCACGAACCCGTCGCATCGACTCCTGATGACCCGGACGCCGCGTTGCGGGACTGGTTGCGCACCTACGCCAAGGATCATCCCCGGCGGGGCTTCCGGCCGGCGTATCACGACGCCCGTGGTGAAGGCTGGCGGGTGAATCACAAGAAAGTCCAACGCCTTTGGCGCGAAGAGGGACTTCGGGTACCGCAGCGCCGACGCCGCAAACGCCACGGTACCTCGACCGCCCCGGACACCGTGATCGCCGATGCACCCAATCGGGTGTGGGCGGTGGATTTCCAGTTCGACTCCACCACCGACGGGCGGCCGGTCAAGATCGTCTCGATCGTCGACGAGCACACCCGCGAGTGCCTGGGCGGGATGGTCGAGCGCAGCATCACCGGTGAGCACCTCATCGGCGAACTCGATCGTCTGGGGACCGAGCGGGGCACGTTCCCGACGGTCCTGCGATGTGACAATGGACCCGAATTAGCTTGTGGCGCAATGGCCGACTGGGCTGAAGGTCAGGTCGGCCTGCACTTCATCCCGCCCGGCGAGCCGTGGCGCAACGGCTATGTCGAATCGTTCAACTCTCGCATCCGCGACGAATGCCTCAACATCAACAGTTTCTGGTCCCTGGCCCAGGCCCGCGTGGTCATCACCGACTGGAAACACGACTACAACCACCACCGCCGACATTCATCGCTGGGCTACCAACCGCCAGCCCGCTACGCTGCCACCTGTACCCACCAATGAACGACTCTCGTTCGCCGTGGACCAGTTCACGGGGTCCGGCCAGCGGGGTTCGAGCCCCGCCCGCCCTGAACAGCCCCACTGATAATCGCCTGCTAGCGGCGATACAGGTGTGGTCGGCCGACCTCCCGGGGCGCGTTCATCGCGGCGTCGTCGCAGCGCATGGCGGGGATCAGGTGGCGAGGTGTGCACGCTAGCTAACTCCCGGCGGTACGGCTTCCCAGCTGCGTAGTCCCCGTCGCTCCGATTACTGAGGGGCCGGACAACGTCACGGTGCAGCCGTCGTTGAAGACCGACGGGACGCCGCGCTGGTCGTCCTAATCCATGATGATGCGGCGGTAAGGCTCACGGCCCTTGGGTTGAGCAGGTGGGGTTCGGTTCGCGATCTTTGGTACCGGCAGAGTGACCGGGCGCTGGGCGAGCAGGAAGCTGTGGCCATGGTGGGCAAGCTCGATCGGCTCGCCGGCAAGTAGGCGATATGTGACCGTGTCACCGTCGATCGCGACGACGATCTTGCTGTCTCGGATCACCATGCGGAACGACAGGTAGGTCAGTTTGCTCGGCAACCGTGGCGCGAAAGTGATGTGGCCGCCGTAATCACGCATGCCACCGAATCCGGCGACGCAGTCCATCCACGCGCCCGCCAGGGCGGCGATGTGCAGCCCGCTGGAGACATTGTCGTGCAGGTCGTCGAGGTCGGTGAACACCGTCTCGACAAGGTAGTCGTAGGCGAGGTCCACGTATCCGACTTCCGCTGCGATCACTGCCTGACAGCAGGCCGACAACGACGAATCGCGAACCGTCAACTGTTCGTAGTAGTCGAAGTTGCGCTGCTTTTGCTCGGGGGTGAACGCGTCGCCGCGCAGATGCATCGCCATCACCAGGTCGGCTTGTTTGACCACTTTCTTGCGGTAAAGCTCGTAGTACGGATAGTTCAGTAACAACGGGTACTTGCCGACCGACGCCTCGAAGTCCCAGTTCCCCAACCGGGTGAATGCGTCCGACTGTTGGTGCACACCGCGCCGCTCATCGTAGGGAATGCTCATGTGATCGGCGCAACGCTGCCAATTCGCGATCTCTGGCGCGTCGACCCCCAGCTGCGCGGCGATGTCGGGTCGGCGCTTGCACGCGTCGACGGCGTCGCGCAGGTTTTGTTGGGCCACAAGGTTGGTGAAGAGGTTGTTGTTGACGGCCGCGGTGTATTCGTCGGGGCCGGTCACCCCGTCGATGTGGAATACGTTGTCGTCGTCGTGGTGGCCGAGTTGAGCAAATAGTCGGGCGCTTTCGACGAGGAGCTCGACGCCGCATTCTGTCTCGAACTGCGTGTCGTGCGTTGCGGCGAGGTATCGCGCTGTCGCGTTGCCGATGTCGGCGGTGATGTGTACTGCGGCGGTCCCGGCGAGCCAGTATCCCGAGCATTCGTCTCCGTTGATCGACCGCCACGGAAACATTGCTCCGGCCTGACCGAGCTCGTGCGCCCGATGCCTGGCCTTGCCGAGGGTCGAGTGCCGCCAGCGGAGCACCTCACGCGCGGCGGCCGGGATGGTGTAGGTGAGCATGGGCAGGACGAATGTTTCGGTGTCCCAGAAGGTGTGGCCGTCGTAGCCAGGGCCGGTGAGGCCCTTGGCGGGTATCGACCTGGCCTGGCCTCGAGCGCCCGCCTGCAGGACGTGAAAGATCGCAAACCGCACCGCTTGTTGCAGTGGCGGGTCCCCATCCAGTTCGATGTCGGCGTCTAGCCAGAAGTGGTCGAGAAACTCGCGTTGCGACCGCAGCAACTCGTCCCAGCCGGCCTCCATCGCCATCGACAGCGCCGCGTCGACCTGAGCCCGCACTGCCGGCGCCGAGCGCCTGGTAGACCAGCCGTATCCGATGTATTTCGTGAGTGTCAGCTTCATGCCGGCGGGCACGTGCGCCGCCACCGTCAGCCGCGCCAAGTCACCCTCGGCTCGCACGGACATTTCAGCCGTGTCAGGGTAGTCGACTTCGTGATCCATGCCGGCCGCCAGGCGAAGACCCGACTGTTTGGTCTGATGGCTCAGCAGCGCCCGGTAGCCTCTGCACTCTGCTTCGGACGCGACCAGCGGAGCGTCGAGCGCCGCGGCTAGGCGCGGGTCGTCGCCGGATGCGGGGACTGGCTCGTTGGCGAGCAGGTCGGACTGCAGCACGATCCGCATGTCCTCGCCAATCGGCTCGACTGAGTATCTGATGGCGGCAATGGTGCGCTTCGTGAACGACACCAGGCGCTCCGATGTGATTCTTACTCTGCGCCCAGTCGGCGACGCCCAGACCGAGCGGCGGCGAAGCGTGCCTGACCTGAAATCCAATGTCCGCTCGTGTTCTTCGGCGTGCCCGTAGCGCAGATCCATCGGCTCGTCCTCGACGAGTAGCCGGATTATCTTTCCGTCGGTCACGTTGACGACTGTCTGGCCGGACTCGGGATAGCCGTAGCCGGTCTCGGCGTAGGGCAGCTCACGCAGCTCGTAGAAACCGTTGAGATAGGTGCCAGGTTGTGCGACCGGCTCGCCTTCGTCGAGTGTGCCACGCAACCCGATGTGTCCGTTGGACAGCGCGAACGTCGACTCCGTCAAGCCAAGGCTGGCCGGGTCGGCGTGGCGCCACCGCAGTTCCCAGGGGGCGACCTCGAAGCCGGGGACGTCGGGACTCATGCCGGGAGCAAATCTGCGAGATCGGTTACCACTACGTCTGCCCCGGCCGCCCGCATCGCCGCCGCGTGCTGACCGCCGCCGACGCGGTCAACTCCGACCACGTACCCGAACCCGCCGGCCCGGGCGGCCTCTATCCCGGACAGCGCGTCCTCGAACACGGCGGCGTTGGGGGGATCAACGCCGAACGCTTGAGCGCAGGCGAGAAACGAGTCAGGCGCTGGTTTACCGCGCAGTTTTAGTCGACCGATGTCGGTCCCATCTATGCGCTCCTGAACAAACCGGGAAAGGTTGGCCGCATCCAGCACCGCGCGTCCGTTCTCCGACGATGTCACAACCCCGACCCGCACTCCGGCCTCGCGCAACGCGGTTAGATAGCGGACTGACCCCGGGTAGGACTCGACCTCACCTCGCTTCAGGCTTGCGAGAACGAGCTCGTTCTTGTCGGTGCCGATCTCCTCGACGACATCGTTGGCGACCTCGAACTGGCGCGACCGCAGGAACGTTCGCACTCCGTCCCTACGCGGGCGCCCGTCGACGTATTGAAGGTAATCGCGCTCGCTGAACGGCACGAACTTGTCCCCGTGTCTTTTGCGAAGGAAGTGGTCGAAAGCCTGCTTCCAGGCTTTCTGATGCAAAACTGCGGTGCTGGTCAGCACGCCGTCGAGGTCGAATAGCGCCACCGAGATCGACGCAGGAAAGCCCAACGGCGTTTCCCTGCCACCGTGAGCGTCGTCGAACGGTTCGGACACAATCTGCACGGGATCGATTCCTCGCCTGGTCAATGTCACCAGCATTGTCGTGTGGACTGCTCTCGCACTGGATTTTCTGCGGACTCACAAATATTTCTCAATCACGGATATCCCTGGCTGATCCACCGGCTCCCCTATCGCCGGACACGCCGACCGCCATGTGCGGGGCGAGTGGGAACGAGTGGGAAGAGGGGCACCACCACACCGTTAGAGGTCCCCGACTGGAAATGGCCGGATGCGCGCCTGCGCGGGCCGATGTGAACATCGGAGCCACTGCCACCACTGGAGGCGGCAAGGAATAACCGTTGTGACTCGTGCGGGCTTTAGGCCATTTAAGCGGGTGGGGTTCGGTCGGGCTTCAGGTTATTCGGCTGATTGTGAATGGTAAGCGCGACCCCGGCGTAAACTTTCCGCCGGCCGAGCTGGTTGCGCAGGGCATCGAACTATGCGCCCATCGATCGCGGATGTCGCCTGTCGCTGCGAGCCCGAAGTCTTTCACTAGGCGGGCGGTGCGAATGCAATGACTGCAAAGATCGCAGAGATTCTCGATCGGCACCCGAAGGACCGAACGCGATTAATCGACATACTTTGGGATGTCCAGCGCGGTTACGGTCACATTCCTGCTGAAGCGGCGGAAGCGATAGCCAGTCGGCTGGGGCTGGCTCCCGACGACGTCCTCGAGACGGCGAGTTTCTACCACTTCTTCCACACCACGCCGTCGGGCCGGTGCCTGATTTATCTATGCGACACCGTTATTGCCAAGATGCACGGTTATCAAGAAGTGTACGAAGCCCTCGAACGAGAGACAGGGACACGATTCGGCGGCCCGGGATCAGCCGATTTCGGGTTGTTCGAAACCGCGTGCATCGGGGTCAGCGACCACGAACCGGCGATGCTCATCAACGGCGTGGTGTTCACCGATCTGACGCCCACGTCGGTCGCCGACATCATCTCGCGCCTTAAGCAGGGGCAGTCCCCGGAAGAAATCGCTAATCCATCGCGATTGCCCCGCAACGAGATCGCGTACGTCGACGCGCTGACACGCACCACGGTGCACAGGTCCGGACCGGTCTTCTTCGGCGACAAAATTGACTATCGCGCGTTGCTGGACCGATGCCTGGCAATGACACCCCAGGACGTGATCACGACCATCAAGCATTCGGGTCTCCGCGGCCTCGGCGGCGCCGGTTTTCCCACCGGCATCAAATGGCAGTCCTGTCGTGCGGCGTACGCCGATGAGAAGTACGTCATCTGCAACGCCGACGAGGGCGAACCCGGCACCTTCAAGGACCGGGTGGTGCTGACCCGCCTACCCAAGCAGATGTTCGTGGGCATGATCATCGCGGCCCACGCCGTCGGGGCCGCGCAGGGCATCGTCTACCTGCGCGCCGAGTATGCGTATCTCAGGGAGTATCTCGAACAGCAGCTGGCCGAGCTTCGCGATGAAGGGTTGCTGGGCAATGGATTCGACATCCGCATCCAATCGGGCGCCGGCGCATACATCTGCGGTGATGAATCTGCTCTCATCGAGTCTTGTGAGGGCAAGCGGGGAACGCCGCGGCTGAAGCCACCCTTCCCCGTCGAGCACGGGTTCTTGGACAAGCCGACTGTCGTCAACAACGTCGAGACGTTTGCCGCGGCGGCCCGGATCATGGAGCGCGGCGCCGACTGGTTTACGGCGATGGGTACGTCCGAATCCAAAGGCACTCGGTTGCTCAGTGCCTCCGGGGATTGCGCCGCGCCGGGGATCTACGAAATCGAGTGGGGCATCACCCTGCGTGAGGTACTCGAGATGGTCGGCGCCGAAGATCCCCGGGCTGTGCAGATCAGCGGTCCCTCGGGGGAGATGGTTTCGGCCAGCGCAGACGCCGACCGCAGGCTCGCCTTCGAAGACATCTCCTGCGGCGGTTCGTTCATGGTCTTCAACACACAACGCGACCTCCTCGGCGTCGTCAGGGATTTCATGCAGTTCTTCGTTGACGAGTCCTGTGGTATCTGCGTTCCCTGCCGGGCGGGAAACGTGGTACTGCGCCAGAAGGTTGACCTCGTCATCGACGGCCGGGCGGACCAATCGGATCTGGACGACATGGTCCAGTGGGGCGGTGTGATCGCGAAGACGAGCCGGTGTGGTCTGGGGACCACTTCCCCCAACCCGATCCTGTCAACCCTGGTGAAGTTTCCCGAGATCTATTCCGACCGCCTTAACGGACAGGCCGTAGACCTGCTGCCGTCCTTCGATATCGCCGCAGCGCTGGGCGGTTATGAACGGGCCATGGAGCAACTCGCTGAACAGGAGTCGAGATGACCATCCAGCAGACCATCCAGATCGAAATCGATGGAGTCGCCGTAACCACAGAAGAAGGCAGAAATCTCGTCGACGTCGCCGCGGAGTCAGGTGTCTACGTCCCTACCCTTTGCTACCTGGAGGGTAACCCGGCACTGGGCACTTGCCGCGCATGTTCGGTCAAGGTCAACGGCCACGTGACCCCTGCGTGCACCGTCAAGGTCACAGAGGGCATGCGCATCGAGGTGAACGAACCGGAGACCGCCGACATGCGCAAGGCGTTGGTCGAAATCCTGTTCTCCGAAGGCAATCACAACTGCCCCAGCTGCGAGAAGAGCGGTCGCTGCACTCTGCAGGCGGTTGGCTATGAAGTGGGCATGATGGTTTCCCGTTTCCCGTACCAGTTCCCCGAACGCGTCCAGGATCACGCGTCGGACAAAATCTGGCTGGAACGGGACCGATGCATCTTCTGCCAGCGCTGCGTCGAGTTCGTTCGAGATCGCGCGACCGGCAAGAAGATTTTCAGTATTAGCGGACGCGGCACGAATGCGCGCATCGAGATCGATGCCGAGCTCGCCAATGCGATGCCGCCTGAGCAGGTAAGGGAAGCGGTGGACATTTGTCCGGTCGGCACCATTATCGAAAAGCGGGTCGGCTATGACGATCCCATTGGCCAGCGGTTCTTCGACGTAGAATCGGTACGGGACCGCGTTCTCGAACGGAACGCCGAATGAGCACATCAGATACGAAATCGATTGCTTCACATGAGCTTCCGGCCACCCGCCTGGACCCGGAGTTGGCCGCCAAGCGCGCCGAGAAGATCAAGGTATCCATGATCAGCCTGTGCGGCTGTTGGGGGTGCACGTTGTCCTTCCTCGACGTCGACGAGCGACTGCTGGCGCTGCTCGACAAGATCACGATTCTCCGTTGCTCCCTCACGGACGTGAAACGGATCCCCGAACGCTGCGCAATCGGATTCATCGAAGGCGGGGTCGCCAATGAGGAGAACATCGAGACGCTCCAGCACTTTCGGGAGAACTGCGACGTCCTCATCTCGGTCGGCGCGTGCGCGATTTGGGGTGGCGTCCCGGCGATGCGCAACATGGTCGAACTGAAGGACTGCCTGTCGGAGGCTTACGTCAACTCTCCGACTGCAGTCCCCGGCACCGAGCCCGTCGTGCCGTTCCACAAAGAGATCCCGATCCTGACCAACAAGGTGTACCCCTGCCACGAGGTGGTCAAAATGGACTACTTCATTCCCGGGTGCCCACCGTCGCCGGACGCCATCTTCAAGGTATTCGACGACCTGATCAACGGGCGTGCCGTCGATTTGCCGGTGTCGCTCAACCAGTTTGACTGACCGCAAGGGGCCTGACATGACTACCCAACTCGTCATCGATCCCGTCACCCGTATCGAGGGACATGGGAAGGTCACCGTCGAAGTCGACAACGACCACAACGTCATCGACGCCAAGCTGCACGTCGTCGAGTTCCGCGGCTACGAGAAGTTCATCCAAGGGCATCCGTTCTGGGAGGCCCCGATGCTGATGCAGCGTATCTGCGGCATCTGCTTCGTCAGTCATCATCTGGCAGGCGCGAAGGTGCTCGACGACATCGTCGGGGTCGGCCCGGCGTCAGGGCTGTCCCTGACCCCGACCGCCGTGAAGATGCGCCGGCTCGGCCATTACGCGCAGATGCTGCAATCGCATGTCACCGCCTACTTCTACCTTGTGCTTCCGGAGATGCTCTTCGGTATCGACGCTCCACCCGAACAGCGCAATGTCCTCGGACTGATCGAGGCGGATCCCGAGCTGGTCAAGCGAGTGGTGATGCTGCGCAAATGGGGTCAGGAAGTGCTCGTGGCGGTCTTCGGCAAACGGATGCACGGCATCTCGGCCATACCCGGCGGCGTGAACAAGAGCCTGACGGCCGCCGACGTCGATCGGTTCCTTCACGGTGAGGATGGACTGCCGTCGGTGGATCGGGTGATCGATGACGCGCAGTTGGGTCTGGAACTCTTCTACGACTTTCACGAGAGGCACCGCTCCGAGGTAGACGGTTTCGCCAATGTGCCCGCGCTCAACATGTCTCTCGTCGACGCCGACGGCAACGTGGACTACTACGACGGCAAGCTGAAGGTCGTTGACGAGGACAAGAAAGTCGTCCAAGAGTTCGACTACCACGATTACCTCGACCACTTCTCGGAGGGTGTCGAAAAGTGGAGCTATATGAAGTTTCCGTTCCTCACTGAACTCGGTCGTGAAGCGGGCTCAGTGCGGGTCGGTCCGCTCGCCCGGATGAACGTCACCCATATCCTGTCGACCCCGCTCGCTCAGCAGGCGCTGGAGAAGTTCCACGCCTATACCGGCGGCCGCGCGAACAACATGACGCTGCATACGAATTGGGCGCGAACGATCGAGATCATCCACGCCGCAGAGGTCGTGAGAGACTTGCTGCTGGATCCGGATCTGCAGAAGGACGACCTGGTGGTCACTCCGAGCGCCGATGCCTGGACCGGTGAGGGAGTCGGCGTAGTGGAGGCGCCGCGTGGCAGCCTGCTGCACCATTACCGCGCCGATCGCGAAGGTAGTGTGACGTTTGCCAACCTCATCGTGGCCACCACCCAGAACAACCAGGTGCTCAACCGAACGATACGCAGCGTCGCCGAAGACTATCTGGGTGGCCAGGCAGAGATCACCGAAGGCATGATGAACGCCATCGAAGTGGGTATCCGCGCCTACGACCCTTGCTTGAGTTGTGCGACACATGCTTTGGGGCAGATGCCGTTGATTGTCTCGGTCGTCGACGCCACCGGTCAGGTGATCAATGAGCGCGTGCGCTGAGCCGGCATTTCCCATGTTCGAGTTCTTCGACGACCCGTCTTCACTGATCTACGGCATCGGCAATGTCGGACGACGGGATGACGGACTGGGCTGGGCGTTCATTGACCGGCTCGAGGCGCGCCAGCCGCTGCCGCGCGCAGTCCTGCATCGTAACTATCAGCTCAACCTCGAAGACGCCGATCTGATCAGCGAATTCGCGCGGGTCCTGTTTGTAGACGCGACGAAGGACCCGGCGGTCTCGTCGTTCTCGGTGACCCGCCCCGAACCCAAGCTGGATTTCAGCTTCACCTCGCATGCAATCTCGGTTCCTTCGATCCTGGCGACTGCCAAGCAGTGCTTCGGATACCTTCCCGAGGTCTACCTATTGGCGATCCGCGGCTACGAGTGGGAATTGCAGATGGGGCTGACCGAGCCAGCGGAACAGAACCTAGGCGATTCACTGAAATTCGTGTCACTGACCGTATGAATCCACCCGACCAGGCGGCCTCGATCGAGGATCAGCGACCAAGGAAACACTAAGGAGACAGATATGACAGTCCGGGTAGGTATCAATGGCTTCGGCCGCATCGGACGTTGCTTCTACCGCGCACTGGAGGCGCAGAAGGCGGAGGGCAACGCCACCGACATCGAAGTGGTCGCCGTGAACGACCTCACCGACAACGCCGCGCTGGCGCATCTGCTGAAGTTCGACTCGATCCTTGGCCGGCTGCCGCAAGATGTCAGCGTCGAGGGCGACGACACGATCGTGGTCGGTGGCAACAAGATCAAGGCCCTCGAGATCAAGGACGGGCCCTCCGCGATGCCGTGGGGCGACCTCGGCGTCGACGTTGTCCTGGAGTCCGCTGGCATTTTCAACGACGGCACTAAGGCCAAGGGTCACCTCGCCGCCGGCGCCAAGAAGGTCATCTTCTCCGCCAATGCCAAGGGTGCAGACCTGACGGTCGTGCTCGGGGTCAACGGGGACAAATACGACGGCAGTCAGAACATGATCAGCAACGCCTCCTGCACCACGAACTGCCTGGCGCCGGTTGCCAAAGTGCTCAACGACGAGTTCGGAATCGTCAGGGGCTTGATGACCACCATCCACGCCTACACCCAGGACCAGAACCTGCAGGACGGCCCGCACAGCGACCTGCGTCGCGCCCGCGCCGCCGCGCTGAACATCGTGCCGACCTCGACCGGCGCCGCGAAGGGGCTCGGCGAGGTGCTGCCGGAGCTGACGGGCAAACTCGACGGCTACGCGTTGCGGGTGCCCGTGCCTACCGGCTCCGTCGTCGATCTGACAGTCGAGCTCTCGAAGTCGGCGAGCCCCAAAGACATCAACGCCGCGTTCAAGGCCGCCGCCACCGGGAAGCTCAAGGGCATTATGAGGTACTACGACGCACCGATCGTCTCCGCCGACATCGTCGCCGACCCGCACTCGTCGATCTTCGACTCGCCCCTGACCAAGGTGATCGGCAGCCAGGCCAAGGTGGTGTCGTGGTACGACAACGAGTTTGGCTACTCGTCCCGGCTCGTTGACCTCATCGCGCTGGTCGGAAAGTCGCTGTAGCGATGACCGCCCTGCCGAATCTCGACGACCTTCTTGCACAGGGGTTTCGGGACGTGGAGTGTTCGTGCGCGCGGACTTCAACGTTCCGCTCGACGACGGCCGCCGCATCACCGACCCGGGTCGCATCAAGGCATCGGTGCCCACGCTGAGCGCGTTGGCCGAGGCCGGCGCCAAGGTAGTGGTCGCCGCCCATCTCGGCCGCCCCAAGGGCGAACCCGATTCGAAGTTCTCGCTGAGACCTGTTGCGGCGGCACTCGGAGAAGAGCTTGGGCGGAATGTCCAATTGGCTGGCGACGTCGTCGGTCCCGACGCGCTAGCTCGAGCGGAGGGTCTGACCGACGGCGACGTTCTGCTTCTGGAGAACATCAGGTTCGACCCTCGAGAAACCAGCAAGGACGATGGTGAGCGGATGGCGCTGGCCAGGCAGCTGGCCGGATTGGTCGGTGACCACGGCGCTTTCGTGTCCGACGGCTTCGGCGTGGTACACCGCAAGCAGGCGTCGGTGTACGACATCGCCAAAGTGCTGCCGCATTTCGCTGGCAGGCTCGTCGCAGCGGAAGTCGCGGTGCTGCAGCGGATGACCGCCTCGACCGAGCGGCCGTACGCGGTCGTGCTGGGTGGATCGAAAGTCTCCGACAAACTAACGGTGATCGAACAACTCGCCAAAATAGCCGACAGCCTGGTGATCGGCGGCGGCATGTGTTTCACCTTCCTTGCGGCCCAAGGGCTTTCGATCGGCAAATCGCTAGTGCAGCCCGAGATGATCGACACCTGCAAGGAACTGCTGAAAACGTACGGCGACGTGATCCATCTGCCGGTGGACATCGTCGCCGCCGACGAGTTCACCGCCGACTCGCCTTCGGAAACGGTCGCGGCAGACCAAATCGCCGACGACAAAGTGGGTTTGGACATCGGGCCCGAATCCGTGAAGCGGTTCAGCGCGCTTCTGTCGAAGGCGAAGACGATCTTCTGGAACGGGCCGATGGGCGTATTCGAGTTCCCGGCGTTCGCGGCCGGTACGAAAGGTGTCGCGGAGGCGATCATCGGCGCCACGGGCAACGGCGCGCTCAGCGTCGTCGGCGGCGGTGATTCGGCCGCCGCGGTGCGGGTACTGGGCCTGCCCGAGGACGGTTTCTCGCACATTTCCACTGGTGGTGGCGCTTCGCTGGAATACGTCGAGGGCAAGACACTGCCTGGCTTGGAAGCACTGAGCAGTTCTGATCCCTAGAAAAGGAGAGAACTGAGCTGCCTGTTTCCCGGCCCCGGAGGACCGGCCTCAGACCACGTTCAGGCCGCGCGAGCGGAACTGCTCCTCGACCCGCGTGACGAGCTCGGGCCCGGGGGAACGCACCTCGCGGAGCTGGTACGGCACGCCCAGCTCGTCCCACTTGGGCACGCCGAACTGGTGGAACGGCAGCACCTCGACGCGGTCCACCCCCTGCAGGGTGGCCACGAAGTCGGCGATGCCCTGGACGTTTTCCACCGCGTCGGTCAGGCCCGGCACCAGGACGAACCGGATCCACATGTGGTTGCCTCGGTCGGACAGCCGACGGGCGAACCGCAGTGTGGGCCCGGCGTCCACCGAGGTGACCAGCCGGAACGTGGCCGGGTCCCAGGACTTGATGTCGAGAAGGACCAGGTCGAGGTCGTCGAGGTACTCCTCCGACGCTCGGTCGCCGAGGTACCCGGAGGTGTCCAGGCAGGTGTGCAGGCCCAGGTCGTGTTTGGCTCGCCGGAAGACCTCGCCGGTGAACTTGATCTGGAGCATCGGCTCGCCGCCGGTGATTGTCAGCCCGCCGTGAGCGACCTTGAGGACCCTCTCGTACTTGGCGACCTCCGCCATCATCCGGTCGGCGGTCACCCGCCGGCCGTTGCGCATCATCCAGGTGTCCGGGTTCTGGCAGAACTGGCAGCGAAGCGGACAGCCGTTGACGAACAGGGTGAACCGGAGGCCCGGCCCGTTCACCGCGCCCGTGATCTCGTAGGAGTGATAGAACCCGACGTTCGGGTCTTCCTCCTCCTCCTCGAGCCGGCCCGCGTTCACCAGCTCGGAGCGGCCCACCGAGAGGTCGCTCACGGGCACGATCGGCAGCCGGCTCAGGCCCGGCCGCGCTGCTGCGGCGACCTTCAACGCTTCGTCGAGGTCGGGGAGCGGCTCGGGGGGGTGTCCGGTGTGCGACGTCATGGCCCCACGCGATTCGGGCGGGACGCCTAGAGGGCGCCGTGGAAGGAGCGGTTGATCACGTCGAGTTGCTGCTCGCGGGTGAGACGCACGAAGTTCACTGCGTACCCCGACACCCGAATGGTCAGCTGCGGGTAGTTCTCCGGGTGCTCCATCGCGTCCAGCAGCGTGTCGCGGTTGAGCACGTTGATGTTGACGTGGAAGCCGTGCTCGCCGAAGTAGGCGTCGAGCACGCCGACCAGGTTGTTGACCCGCTCGTCCATCGTCTTGCCCAGCGCCTGAGGCACCACGCTCCCGGTGAGCGAGATGCCGTCCTTGGCCTGCCGGTACGGCAGCTTGGCGACCGACAGCGCCGCGGCGAGGAAACCATGGGTATCCCGGCCGTTCATCGGGTTGGCGCCCGGTGAGAACGGCTCTCCTGCTCGGCGGCCGTCCGGCGTGTTGCCCGTGTGCTTGCCGTACACGACGTTTGACGTGATTGTCAGCACCGACGTGGTGTGCTCGGAGTTCCGGTAGGTCTTGTACCTGCGGACCTTGTCCATGAACATTTCCACGAGCATCACGGCGAGGTCATCGGCCCGGTCGTCGTTGTTGCCGTACGCCGGGTAGTCGCCCTCGATCTCGTAGTCCACCGCTAGGCCGGTCTCGTCCCGGATGACCTTGACCCGGGCATACCGTATCGCCGACAGGCTGTCCGCGACGATGGCGAGGCCCGCGATGCCCATCGCCATGGTCCGCTTGACGGGGTAGTCGTGCAGCGCCATCTCGATGCGCTCGTACGCGTACTTGTCGTGCATGTAGTGGATGACGTTCAGGGCGTTGACGTACGTCCCGGCGAGCCAGTCCATCATCCGGTCGAACGCCTCGAGGACCTCGTCGTAGTCGAGATACTCCGATGTGATCGCGGGGTAGCTGGGGCCGACCTGTTTGCCGCTGACCTCGTCCCGCCCGCCGTTGATCCCGTACAGCAGGGTCTTGGCGAGGTTGACCCGAGCTCCGAAGAACTGCATCTGCTTGCCCACCGGGGCGGCCGACACGCAGCAGGCGATCGCCACGTCGTCGCCGTACTCCGGGCGCATCAGCTCGTCGCTCTCGTACTGGATCGACGAGGTGTCGATCGATACCTTCGCGCTGAAGTCCTTGAAGCCCTGGGGCAGCCGGTCGGACCAGAACACCGTCAGGTTCGGCTCCGGGGCCGCGCCGAGGTTGTACAGCGTCTGCAGGAAGCGGAACGAACTCTTCGCCACCAGCGACCGGCCGTCGTTGCCAATGCCGCCGATCGACTCGGTGACCCACGTCGGGTCGCCGGAGAACAGCTCGTCGTACTCCGGGGTGCGCAGGAAGCGCACGATCCGCAGCTTGATGACGAAGTCGTCGATCAGCTCCTGGGCCTCGACCTCGGTCAGCCGGCCCTCGGCCATGTCGCGCTCGATATAGATGTCAAGGAACGTCGAGGTGCGTCCCAGCGACATCGCCGCGCCGTTCTGCTCCTTGATCGCCGCCAGGTACGCGAAGTACGTCCACTGGATCGCCTCGCGCGCGGTCCCGGCCGGGCCGGAGATGTCGTAGCCGTACGCCGCGGCCATCTCCTTGAGCTCGCCCAGCGCACGGAACTGCTCGGCGAGCTCCTCGCGGTCGCGGATCACGTCGTCGCTGGAGAAGACCTTGTCCAAGGACAGGTGATCCTTGCGCTTCTGCTCGATCAGCCGGTCCACGCCGTACAGGGCCACGCGACGGTAGTCGCCGACGATGCGGCCGCGGCCATACGCGTCCGGCAGACCGGTCACGATGTGCGACTTGCGGGCGGCCCGGATGTCGGAGGTGTAGGCGTCGAAGACGCCCGCGTTGTGCGTCTTGCGGTACTTCGTGAAGGTCTCGTGCACCTCGGGCGGCATCGGATAGCCGTAAACCTTCAGCGCGGTCTCGACCATTCGCAGGCCGCCGTTGGGCATGATCGCCCGCTTCAGCGGCGCGTCGGTCTGCAGACCCACGATGACCTCGCGGTCCTCGTCGATGTAGCCGGGGTCGTGGGCGGTGATGGACGCGGGAACCAGGGAGATGTCCAGGACGCCCTTCTTGCGCTCCTCAGTGAACAGCTCGCCCAGCTTGTGCCAGACATGCGCCGTGCGCTCGGTGGGGCCGGCGAGGAAGGACGCGTCCCCGTCGTAGGGCGTGTAGTTCTCCTTAATGAAGTCCCGGACCGCGATGCTGTTCCGCCAGATCAGCCCCTTGAACCCGCGCCACGCGTCGGCGTCGCTCGGCGTGCCGCCGGGGGCGGTGCCCTGCTCGATGTCCGTGGTTGTCATCGCAAACCCGTGTCGTCTGTCGGGGCAGGCCGCCGCCGGCGGTGCCTCCCAGAGCGGTGGTGTTCGGCCGGCCGATGAAGCAAGTGTCCCACGTCGGTCAATGGCCGGGGCAGACAGTACGCAATTTGGTGCGTAGGTGGCGCAAGCCGAACCTTGCTGGCGGAGAACCACGTTCGACGTCGTTAAAAGATTGCTCTTACTTTCCTTCGTTCTGGCAGCCAGTTCCGCGTCGGCACGCCGCCGGCCTGAAGTCGGAACTCCGTTTACTTGTCGGTGCACCGCGATGTGAAACCGCACAACATTGCGGGATCACTGACTCGCCGCCACCACGCTCGCCCAGCAGTCCCTCGAGCTGGCTGATTCACGAGACACCGGTAATGAAACCGGCCGTGCCAGAAGACCACTTCCGTTACTCACCCAGACCCGATTTCATCGTCTGGCCTGGAATAACCGCCACGAGCACCGTCGAAGGATCGAGGGCGACCTCCAACATCGACATCAACCGCCTTCGATCGAACTCCCACAAGAGTCCGTGAGTTACGGCTCATGACCTATCAGCCCTGGCGGGCGACGATCATTGGGATTTGCACGTAGTGCGTCAACATCGAGCTGACCGAACCGAGGAGACCACGGCGCAGGGCGCCATGCCCGCGGCTACCCACCACGATCATCTTCGCGCGCTCGGACAGCCCGATCAGCGTGGGAATCGCAGCGGAGTGGTAGATCTCGGCGCCGGCGATATCCGCCGCAGCGCCGACGTCCTTGGCGGTGCATTGCACGAGGTCGGCCGCGCCGTCGACAATCTGGCGAGCATGCGCGTCCTGCCACTGCCCTGCCGCCACCGGGACGGGCATCAACGAACGGGTGACGGTCGGCGTCCCGACGATATGTACCAGCTTCAGCGGAACCGACCGCAACAAAGACTCGCAGGCGGCCCATCGGACGGCAGCATCCGAAGGATCAGAACCGTCCACGGCGACAATGATCTCGTGGGCTCTTGTCATCTGCTGTTTAGGCTTTTTCTTGGACTTCTTTTGGCCATTCCTACGCCCCTGCGGTGAGTGCGTCCACGATCTACCGGCGCGCGTCACGGCCGCGCGGTCCGTTACCAATCGTAGTCGTGGGCCAGCATCTTTCGAGGCGATCATGACCGAGCTCGTGCTCTCGGCGTGAGATCGAGCGCAGCTACCGGCTGCTGCGGCTCAAGGGACTACGCGACCACATGCGGTACCCCTCGCCGCGTCGTTGGACCCCGACCTTCTCGGCGACCGGCGACACCGACAGCACCGTCACATCCCACGTGAAACCAAGCCCTGTACTTCGCGGCGGGCGCGGAGGACATTGAATACAGCGATTACGGCGATTCGCTACGTCGGCGCCAAGGCGTGCTACGCGGTGCACAACGAATGTCGGGAGATATCAATGAAAGTCATGTCGCCTATGGATTCGCTGTTTTTAATAGGGGAATCGCGCGAGCATCCGTTGCACGTCGGCGGTTTGCAGGTGTTTACACCGCCGCAGGGCGCTGGACCGGAGTTCGTTCGGGATACCTATAAGGCGATGCTGGCGTGCGGGGACATCCAGCCGACGTTTCGCAAGCGTCCGGCGACGGCATTCGGTGGGTTCATCAACGTCGCGTGGACGTTCGATGATGATATCGATCTCGAGTACCACGTGCGCCGCTCTGCCCTGCCCGCGCCGGGACGGGTCCGGGAGTTGCTGGAACTGACCTCCCGGCTGCACGGCACCCTGCTGGACCGCCACCGGCCGCTGTGGGAATCGCATGTGATCGAGAGTCCGAACGACGGGCGCTTCGCCGTCTACACGAAGGTTCATCACGCATTGGTTGACGGGGTGTCCGCGCTCAAGCTGATGCAGCGGTCATTGAGTACCGACCCCGGCGACAGCGAGATACGGGTGCCGTGGGCGCTGCCGCCCCGTAGCCGCGAGCGTGCAGGAGATCATCCGAGCGCGCAAAAGTACATGGAGACAATGCAATCGGTGGCGAAGAAGGTCCCATCGACGCTGGCATCGGCGCGCGCTGCGCTGCGCGCGCGCGAGCTTACTCAGCCGTTTCAGGCACCGCGCACGATGCTGAACGTCCCGATCGGTGGGGCGCGCCGGTGCGCGGCGCAGTCCTGGTCGCTGGAACGCATCGCGAAGGTCAAAGACGCGGCCGGGACGACTGTCAACGACGTTGTTCTGGCGATGTGCGCCGGTGCCCTGCGCTCCTATCTCAGCGACCTCAGCGCGCTGCCCGATTCGCCGCTGATCGCCATGGTTCCGGTGAACGTGCGCACCGAGCACGACTCCGGCGGCGGCAACGCGGTGTCGACCGTGCTGTGCGACCTCGCGACGCACCTCAATGACCCGGCGAGAAGGTTGGAAGTCATTCACACCTGCATGCAGGAAAACAAGAAGGTGTTGTCGCAGCTGCCCAGGGCGCAAGCAATGGCGGTGGGCATGGCCACATTTACATTGATGTGGCTCGGCGGTCGTCGAGGTTTCCGTGCGGCCCAGCCGCCGTTCAACATCTGTATCTCCAACATTCCCGGGCCCCGAGAGCCGATGTTCTGCAACGGGGCGCGTCTCGACGGCAATTACCCGCTATCGGTCGCCATGAATGGGCAGGCGCTCAACATCACCGTGGCATCCTGCGCCGACAATCTCGACTTCGGGCTCGTTGGGTGCCGCCGATCGGTGCCGCACCTACAGCGGCTGCTCGGTGATCTGGAAGTGGCGCTGAAGGACTTGGAACAAGCCGTCGGTGTGTGAAATGCCGGAATCGCTGCGGGTTCGATGGCATGAACTTCGAGCACATCCCTGAACCGGAGTGGACGTGGGGCTATCCCGCCGTCCCGCCCCGATGCTGAGCGCGGGCACCGCAAATCGTTCGGCGAGTTGAGCCACTTCATGTCCCGGTCGCCAGGTCACCGGCAGTGACCGCAATCTGCTTGCCGCACAAGCCGGTTGATCGCCGATAATGCAACCTTCCGTGTGTCCTGTGTCCTGTGTCCTGTGTCCTGCGGCCACGGCGGGCCAGGCGTTCGACGTGTTCCGGATCAGCCCGAACGACAGCGTCGTTCTGGGCGAACGTCCAGAGGTCTAATAGGTCGGGGTCAACCTTGGCGTAGCGAATCGCCCGCGCAGCGCATCATGCGCGCACTGACGGTCAGGTCGACAATCTGAGCTTTCGCGGCGTTCTTCTGAACCGCCCAAGATGCCCTTCTTCGCGGACGCATTGGATTCGTAAGCTTCGCCGGTGGCTATGGCCCAGGGTGCCGATGTATCCGAAGAAAGCGGTAAGCACACGTGCACCCCCGCCGCGAGTGTGAAGATGCTTGGCATGAAGATGGACCAACCTGGATTGGAGCTGCTTGTCCGCGTGGGGTTGGCCACCGTGCTCGGCGTCTCTATCGGCCTAGAACGCCAGCGCGGGTCGCGGATGGCCGGGCTGCAGACGAAAGCGCTGGTCAGCATGGGCTCGGCGTTGTTCACGATTATGGGTGCCTACGCCTTCCCGACTCAGGGCGACCGCAACAGGGTAGCCGCCCAGATTGTCACGGGCATCGGCTTTTTGGGTGCCGGCGTGATCATCCAGACAGGTATGACGGTGTCCGGGCTCAACACTGCCGCGACGCTGTGGGTCACGGCGGCGGTGGGTGCGCTATGCGGCGTGTGGATGTGGCGGGAAGCGGTCGTGGGAGCGGTGATAATCATCGCGGGCAATGGGCTGCTCTACCCGCTGGCAAAGTGGATTGACCGCAGACCTCAAAGGCCCGGCCGCGATAAACGGGCCGACTTTTAAGGCTTCGATAGAAGCGCAAACGTGCCCGCTTCCCCCGTCCCGGTGGGATCATCGTCCCGGGTTTAGTGAATTGCCGTCGATCGGCCGGGCTTGCTGACGCGGTGGATTCTTGACCAGCAAGACGAAAGGCGGCTCGCCGACATGTCTTCGAATCAGTCCGCACCATCCAGCATCGGAGTTATCACCAGCGGTGGTGACGCTGCAGGGATGAACCCTGCCGTGCGTGCGGTCATCCGCACGGCCGCACACCGCGATATCGAGGTGTATGCGATTCACGAGGGATACCACGGCCTAGTCGAAGGCGGTGACCTCATCCGGCGGATGGAACCCGCCGACGCCGACGGCATCCTGCACAAGGGCGGCACAGCAATCGGCACCGCCAGGTCCAAACGATTCAGGACGCGCGACGGCCGCCGAACAGCCGCCCGCAACGTCGTGGAGCACGGCATCGACGCGCTCGTCGTGATTGGCGGCGACGGCAGCCTCACCGGCGCCAATGTGTTCCGCGAGGAGTGGCCGGAGTTGCTCGCCGAACTGGTTGACTCCGGACAGATCGCACAGGAACTCGCCGACGAGCACCCGTTCCTGCGCCTGGTTGGTCTCGTCGGATCCATCGACAACGACATGTCGGGTACCGACATGACGATCGGCGCGGATACGGCGTTGCACCGGATCGTCGAAGCCATGGATTCCTTACACAGCACCGCGTCCAGCCATCAACGCACCTTCGTCGTCGAAGTCATGGGACGCCATTGCGGCTACCTCGCGTTGATGTCTTCGCTCGCCACCGCGGCCAACTGGGTGGTGATCCCCGAGCAGCCACCTGCGAAGGACTGGGCTCAGCACATGTGCCGGGACATCAAAGCGGGCCGGGACATCGGCCGTCGGCAAAGCGTGATCGTCGTCGCCGAGGGTGCGCACGATCTGGAGGGCAACCCGATCACCGCCAACCAGATCAGAACACTGCTCGAGGATGAACTCGGCGAGGACACGAGGATCACGATCCTCGGCCACGTGCAACGCGGCGGCGCGCCGAGCGCCTTCGACAGATTCTTGGCCACCCTGCTCGGCCATGCTGCCGTCGAACAACTGCTCACCGATAGCCCGCGCTCATCCCCAAAGCTGATCGGGTTGCGAGGGCACCGGGTGGTTACCTCGCCACTGATGGAGTGTGTGGCACGGACCCAGGCAGTTGCCGAGCGCATCAAGGCGAGCGACTTCGACGGGGCAATGCTGCTGCGCGGCAGTAGCTTCCGGCAGTCGTACAAGATCCTGCAGACCATTCAGCAGGCGGCGGCGCGGCCCACACCGGCGGCTCGGCGACGATTCCGGATCGCCGTAGTACACGGCGGCGGACTGTCACCAGGGATGAATACGGCGGTCCGCGCCGCAGTGCGGCTCGGCCTCGACCGCGGCTACACCGTGCTCGCGGTGAAGAACGGATTCCGCGGACTGCGCAAGGGTGACGTCCAGGAAATGCACTGGATGGACGTCAGCGGGTGGGTGTCCGAAGGGGGTGCCGAAATCGGTACCAACAGGTATGTGCCCAGCGGCGCTGCCATCGCGCAGATTGCCGAACAGTTTGCCGCTCACCGCATCGACGGTCTGCTGATGGCCGGCGGCTGGGACGGCTACCAGGCCGCTCACGAACTGCACCGCCACCGGCAGCAGTACACCGCCCTCGACATTCCGATCGCCTGCATGCCGATGACAATCAACAACGACGTCCCGGGCACCGAATTGAGCATCGGCAGTGACACGGCGCTGAACAGCATTGTGGCCGACATCGATAAGATCCGGCAGTCCGCGGTCGCCTCCCGCCGAGTGTTCGTTGTCGAGGTCATGGGTCGCAACTGCGGTTACCTGGCATTGCTCAGCGGGTTGGCCACCGGAGCCGAACGTATCTACCTGCCGGAGGAGGGCATCAAGCTCGATGACCTCATGGCGGACATCGCGTCCCTCGCAGAGGGCTTCCGTTCTGGGAAACGCTTGGGCCTTATCGTCCGCAGCGAAGGTGCCGACCCTGTCTACACAACGGGGTTCATCACGTCGCTGTTTCAGAAGGAAGGTGGGGATCTCTTCGACGCTCGACAGGCGATCTTCGGCCACCTCCAGGAAGGCGGCGACCCGTCGCCATTCGACCGGATACATGCTACGAGTCTGACCGCCCGCTGCATCGAGTTCCTTTCAGAGCAACTCGAATCCGGCAGCCGTGCCAGCGCAATGGTCGGATTCCAGTCAGGGCGTGTGCAGCTCACCGATTTGACGTCTTACCCAGCGCTCGTCGAAAAGGATGTTCGCCGTCCGGTCGAGCAGCGCTGGATGGACCACCGCAACTTGGCGATAATCATGCGCGCCTAGTTGTACCGCTGAACCGGGAGATGCGCCCACGCACGATTCGCGTCGGTACAAGGGTCGCGAGATAGGGCAACGGCAGCAGCCGTTCATCCGGTAACAGACCCTAGGCCCACCTGATGGCCGTGAACCGCGACGTCCCACTGATTCTTCACTGCTTCAGGCAATGTCGGGGTTTTCATTGACCCGGTGTCGCACCGCTTATTTGTAAGAGCCGGGGGAGGGGCAGGCGACCTGTCGTTGCTTATCGGGAAGGCCGGCGTCCTACTCGGTCTCAGTCGGCTCGGTCTCAGTCGGCTTCTTCACCTTGTCAACGACGTCGGCCGCAATCTCGAGGCCTTTTTCGGTTGCACCGGTGGCGATATCTCCTGCCGCCTTGAGAATTTTGGCCACTCCCTCCCTGACATCGCCGGCGAGCGCCTGCTGGGCACCTTCCACGATTTCGCCCGACTTGGCTACCGACTCATTCGCAATTTCGCTGGCCTTTTGCTGAATTTCACTCTGTTCGTCGCTCATGGCGACTCCTTCCGTCGGAGGAGGCACATCCAAACTACGCCTGGGCGCGCTGAGCGGACCGCTTTTCGCCTCATGCGACTTCTGTTGCCTCGTACGGATCCCCGCCAGCCCTCCGGCATCCGCCGAGCCTCGTACATGTCCGTCATTTCGCCGCGCCATCTCCAACACGAAGTTTGGAACCGTCAAATGTCGTCTATTTCGAGAGGGCGTTCAACTCTGTTCGGGCCTGGTCGATTTGGTCGTATGCGTATTGCCGAGGCGGTAGCTGCTGCCGCCCGGACTTAGAATCGATTCGCTCGGCCGAACAGCGCGTCCCGGTGGGCGCTCACAGGACGACGAGAGGATCTAGACATGGCCAGTGTCGATCTGAGCGCCGATGTGCCCCTCAGCCCGCAGGACGCCTGGGAACACGTGTCGGACGTGTCCGAGCTCGGCGACTGGCTCGTGTTGCACGAGGCATGGCGCGGCGACGTGCCGGACGAACTGACCGTCGGGACGACGGTCGAGGGGATCGTACGCGTCAAGGGCATGCGCAATCGAGTGAAGTGGACGGTGGTCACGTGGGACCCGCCGCGTCAGCTGGCGCTGTCGGGCGTCGGCAAGGGCGGCACGAAATACGCGCTGCATTTCACGGTCCGCCCCAAGGCCGACGGGTCGGTACTCGGTATGCGCCTGAACTTGAGCGGGCGGCCGTTCTTCGGCCCGCTGGGCTCCGGCGCGGCCCGGGCGGTGAAAGCTGACGTCCAGCAATCGCTCATACGGTTCGCCGAGCTATACGGCTAGCGGCCACCGACATCGCGAAAGTCGGGATGCATCGGGTCGCAACGCATCTCCCGAAGCCAGAGCGCCGCCGTGCGATCTGCATCAGAATTAGGGCGACAGAATGGTGCCGACATGGAGGTGGAGGAACCGCCTTGACGAAACCCTTCAAAGTGCTGAGCCGGGTGCTGGCGAGTACGCCGGAGGGACTCGAGGGTCGTGATCCCGAGTTCATCCGCGATACGCTGCCTAACCTCTGGCTGGCCGTCCAGCTCTACTTCCGGGCCGAGGTGCACGGGTTTGAGAACGTCCCGGACGAGCCGGTGCTATTCGTCGGCAACCACAGTGGCGGAGCCAACACCCCCGACACGTTCGTGTTCACCCTGGCCTACAACACGTTCATGACGGTGGAGGGTCGTCCGCTAGTCGCACTTGCCCACCAGGCCGTCGTACGCATCCCGGTCATCGGCGACATCGCCCGGAAGTACGGCATGGTGCAGGCTGGCCAGTCGGCCGCTGCGGAACTCCTGGCGGAGGGCGCCAACGTGCTCGTCTACCCGGGGGGCGACGTTGAGGTGCTGCGGCCCTGGCGGGACCGCAACAAGATCGTGTTCGACGGTCGGAAGGGCTTCCTCAAGCTGGCCCACGGGCGCCGGGTCAAGATCGTGCCAGTCGTCGCTGTCGGAGGCCAGGAGACATTCTTCGTCCTCAACGACGGCCGAAAGATGGCGAAGCTGCTCCGCGTCGACAAGCTGCTGCGGCTGAAAACGGTGCCGCTCAGTTTGAGCATCCCGTGGGGCCTGATGCTGATCGACCTTCCGCACATACCTATCCCGGCCAAGATCCGGATGCAGGTACTTCCGCCGATCGACCTCTGGGAGTTATTCGGCGAAGACCCGGACTGGGACCAGGCCTACGGATATGTGACGTCAGTGATGCAGGTGGCGCTGTCGAGCCTCGCTGCCAAGACCGTGATCCCGGTGGTGGGCTGATGGGTACGGTCACCAGGTCCGCATTGGTCCGTAGACCCGTTGATGAGGTCGCGAAGGTGGCGATCGACCCCGACGTGGTCTTCCCGATCATGGACGCCTTCGGCAGGTTCGATCTCATCACCCGAAACCCCGACGGCTCGCAGGAATGGGACCTCCATATCGACGTCGGAACGATCCACGTGGGCAGCTGGATACGGGTCGAGCCGCCGTCCGAGTACACCCTGGTCTGGCGTTGGCTGCGGGGCACCCGCCACCACGCGCACATCGAGGTGTCTCCGGCCGAGGACGGCACCACGGTGACCATGGCGGTCACCATCCAGTTCGCCGGCTTCCTGGCCGGATGGATCACCGGCCGTCTAGCGCAAGGCATTCTGGGCCGGCGTATCGCAGCCGGGCTCCAGCAGCTGCGCCACCACATCGAGTACGGCGCCTGACGCGGCCGGTGCGCGGCGGCGAGCCGGTGCGGTTCTCGGCTGCGATCGTGAAACGATCCTTAACGACACCCCACATATCTGCTACACGCGGTCCAAAACCGATCGGTCGCGCGCGCAGTAAGACAGGTTGTAGGGCCGTTTTCCTCGGCCGTCGAACATCGAGGCGGGCGGCGTGCGCGGCGTAGGCATGGTCGACGGGAATGATGCGGTCCTTATCACCCCAGATCGCCATCACGGGTGCGCCGAAGCCGGCGGGCCCAGTCGCCACCGACCTGTTCATCCGCCAATTCGCCGAATATGGCAAGGCACAAGGCGAAACTAGAGCCAGAGAGCTGCTCGGCGTCGCCGAGCTGATATAAGCCGTCGTCCCGCATTCGGGTGCCCGCGACCTGCAGTGCGGCGGCCCGATCCTTTGGTCACCAATGACCGCGTCGACCCCAGCGAGCCAATGACGAACCCGAACGTCCCGATAGTCAGCGTGCGCCCTCGCTGCCGTTGGCCTGTCGCACCGTCCTGGTGTTCGCATCGACGACGAATGACCCTCATCGTGCGAACCAGCCCCCACCCGGAGTTGACGAACAGCCCCATAGGCAGGGACCACCACCACACGGCCCGGGACCTGGCAAGCCCGGTCCCATCAGCGTGGCAAGCGACACCAACAGCGAATAATGCTGCCGCACAGCATAAACCGGATTCTTGGCTACTCAACCGGAACCATCATTCGCTAATCCGTTGGTCGGGTTCGAGCCCCGCCCGCCCCACTTCGGAGTTGTATTACGTCGGGTGATGCTTGACAGTTGTTTCGGCTGATCCTTGACACTCCTTCGGATGAGCGAGTTGAGCGTGGCCGAGCAGCGGTATCAGGCCGTGTTGGCAGTGATTAGCGATGGGGTTGTCGATATCGCAAGTCGCTTCGAAAGTGGGGGGTCGCGGCCGACGCTGCGCTCCTCGTTGTCCGCTATGAAGGCCGGGTGTTCTCCAAAGGTCAGATCGGTGCGATAGTCCTTGCAAGACAACCGAATTCGAATATGATCAGACTATAGATCCTCAGGCTTACGGCTGCCAGCACGCACTGCGCCACCTTCAAAGGGCCTCGGCGTCGCGTTCTCCGGTTCGCACTCGGACCAACGACTCGAGTGGCGTCACCCAGACTTTCCCGTCGCCGATCTTGCCGGTGCGCGCGGCGCCAACGATGGCCGCGACCACGACGTCGACGTGATCGTCGTCCACCACGACATCGACGCGCGCCTTCGGAACGAAGTCGACCTGGTACTCGGCGCCTCGGTATACCTCGGTGTGTCCCTTCTGACGTCCGTAGCCCTGGACCTCGGAGAAGGTCATGCCGTGCACGCCGGCCTCATCTACGGCGGTGCGGATGTCTGTGAGCGTAAACGGCTTCACGATTGCGGTTATTAGCTTCATGTCATCAGGCCTTCACGCCATCTAGCCGGCCGGTAACTAGCGCTTCGTCCGGGTAGGCCTCCTCGAGGTGGACGCCGATGTCGCCCTGTTCCAAGACTTCATCGGGGGCGCGCAGTTTCATGAACAGGCCGAGGATCTTCAGGATGGCGAACGTGACAAAAGCATCCCAGGCGATGATGGTGAGTGCAGCGCAGAGTTGGACCAGGATTTGTGCGGGGTGATGACCCCACAGCCAACCTGAGGCGGTGACGTTGTTGACGTCCGTGCCGTTGCCGAGGTAGATGATGACGTTCGGGTCAGCGAGCACGCCGACCAGGAGGCCTCCGACGAGGCCCGCGACGCCGTGGGTGTGGATGACGCCGAGGGTGTCGTCGACCTTGGTGAACGGCTTGGTGCGGCCCAACCAGTTCCACGACATCCATACCAGCGATGAGGCCACTACGCCGATGATCATGGCGCCGAAGCTGTTGACGAAGCCGGCGGCGGGAGTGATGCCGACGAGGCCCGCGATCATCCCGTTTATCGCGCCCAGGAAGGTGGGCTTGCGCTCGCGGCTGGCGAAGATGTCCCAAATCACCCAGGTCAGCAGTGCCACCGCGGTCGCGAGGTTGGTGTTGAGCACGGCCAACGACGCGTTGGTACCGGCGAAGTAGGGGTCACCGCCGTTGAAGCCGTTCCAGCCCAGCCACAGGATGCCCGCTCCGACAGCGGCAATGGGCAGGTTGTTGGGCACCGCGCGTTCGCGGTCGCGGTTAAGTCGCGGCCCGATCACCGCGGCGGCGACGAACCCGCTGACGCCGGCGGCCAGGTGGATCACGTATCCGCCGGAGTAGTCCAGCGCCCCTGTGCTGAACAAACTGCTGGCCCCGGCGTGGGCCTGACCCCAGAAGCCCCCACCCCATACCAGGAAGGCGTTGATCGAGTAGGCGAACGTCGACCACAGTGGCACGAAAATCAGCCACACCTTGAAGTTCATCCGGCCCACGACGCTGCCCAGGAACAACAGCGGAGTGATCGCGGCGAACACGAATTGGAAGTACGCCAGCGTGCTCTCGGAGAACCGAAATTTGGGCATTGCACCGTCGAGTAGTGGGATGACCGCCTGACCCTGGTTGGCGGTGCCCAGGATGCTGCGCGGATGGCCTACGAAGGAACCCAAGATGCCCGGGCCGAGCTTGATCGGATCCCCGAAGCCCATCTTGAAGCCCCATAGCACCCACACCACCAGCACCAACGAAAACCCGGTGAAGGCCATCAACATGGTGTTGACGGCCCACTTCTTTTGGACGATGCCCCCGTACAACACCGCGATGCCCGGGATGCTCATCAGGCCGACCAGAGTTGCGGCCACCAACTGCCAGGCATTGTCTCCGGGGTTGAGCCAATCGGGGTACGGGTTCATCCAGGTCCGCCCTTCGGTTGCTCGGATATCGACCCACGCGAGTGGCCAAATTCTTACGCCGTGGGCGTTTCTATTGGATTTTCAATTGTTAAATTTGGATTTCAGTTCGAAATGGCGCACGGCATCATTTCAGGCGATTCAATGACGATTCGCAGATTCCGTACCGCAATTACACAGGAGATTCTCTGTTCCGCCCTGGACGATCGGTTCCTGCTGTCGTGCCGCCGGTGAACCATGTTGTCGCCCAGGCTTTTCGTGGACGGACAACGGTCGAAGCGAGTACCCGCCAAATGAGGTCGCATCAACTGAACTATTGAAGATTGAGAGGTGAGACGGACGACAATTAAGCGGTCGACACACGTGCCTTTCACGGCCGCAGGAGTCATCATGCACGCCTTTTCGCTTCGTTACCGAAGTTGGTGGATTACGTGCGCCTTCGGTCGCAATCCGCTGCTTCGCTGGACCGATCGGACTAAGGTGACGGCGTTGTCGTCTGGGGCAGAATCCCTGCGACTCGGCACCGAGCCTGGACAGCTTCGGCGTGGGCGTCGTGCTGGACGTAGGCGGCGCGACACCAATCGCGCGCGGCCGCGCCACACGCGTGCTCGACCCCGCCGCCCATCGAACTTGCCATCGTGACAGTCACGCAAATCTCGTCAGGTCGAACAGAGCGCGACGACTGGCCGGTCACCGTCCATACCGTTGCGCCCAGTGCAACCGCGACTACGGAAACCGCGCCCACTACCCATACGGCCCGGCGCTCGCGAGGCGTGAGCGGGCCGGTCGGTGGAGTCTTGCCTGTGTTGACCGTCGGCGGCTCCTTCGTCCGGCGAAGTCGATCGATAAACGGGGCCAGATCGGGATCCCGCGCCTTAAAGGGTAAGTCAGCCATCACGCAGGTCTTTGCTCTCGACTCAGGGACCGCTTCGCCATACTGATCTCGCGGCGCTGAGGGCAGTCCAACGTCGATCTTGGCGTGGGCCTGGACTTGTTGCCGCCGCCATCACCTTCGTCTGTGCTTGAAGTGTCTCAAGGATGGCGAGCATCGCAGGGCTAGTCGGCGGAGGAGGGTCCGTCGTCGGTCAGCCTCGGGAACCAATCGCCATTGGTATCGAGAGTGAGCGTAAACGTACTGTGGTCCAACCACTTTGACACTTGCAATGAAGATGCGGTCACATTACGTGCAGGACGAACAAGACCAGCGCGATGATCGTGACGACCACCAGTAGCGTCGCAAGGATCGCGACAACGATTTTCAAATCTGTCTTCGGCGGTTGGGTGACTGCTCGCGGGTGAGTTTCTGGCGCCACTCGTCGTTGTTGCCGTGCACGATGCCTTGGTCCTGACGCGGGAAGTGCCACCGCGGTGGCCTCTGTGGCGCCGGTCTCAGCAGCCACGATTCCCAGCTGCTTCGCAAGCGCGTCGGCGAATTCCACGCAGGTGTAATAGCGATCCTCGGGCGCCTTTGCCAGGGCCTTCGAAAACACCGGGCCCAGATCGGTCAGGGCGGGCCGCCGGGTACCAATCGCCGGGGGTGGAGTGCTGAGGTGTTGGCCGATCACGACGGCCGGGTTGGAGTGCTGAAACAGCGGCGCGCCGGTGAGTAGATGAAAAGCCGTGGCGGCTAATGCGTATTGGTCCACGCGCCCGTCCACCTGCTCGCCCATCAATTGTTCAGGCGCGGCGTACGCGACTGTCCCGACTGCCATGTTCGTGTCTGTGAGCCCGCTGGCGTCATCGATCCAGCGGGCAATCCCGAAGTCGGCCAAGAAGATTCGCTCACCCGATTCTTCAGGATGCGACAGCAAGATGTTTGAGGGCTTGACGTCGCGATGCAGTAACTGCTGCTGGTGCGCGTAGTCCAACGCCTCGGCGACGGCTCGGATGATCCGCATCACCTCGTCCGGTGGCATGCCGTTGGGGTAGCGCTCCTGCAGCATGGAGCTGGCGTCGGTGCCCTCTATGTAGTCCATCGAGATCCACAGTCGGCCCTCCAACTCTCCGCGGTCGTGGACTTCGACGATGTGCGGGTGCCACAGCGTCGCGGCAATATCCGCCTCACGGTTGAACCGCTGCCGATACTCGTCGTTGGCGGTAAGGGCCGCCGGAAGCACCTTCACCGCATCCTGGCGCGGCAACCTCGGGTGCTGGGCCAGGTAGACTATGCCCATCCCCCCGGCGCCGAGCTCCCGCAAGATGGTGTAACCCGCGTAGGTCTGGCCAATAGCCAACGGCATGTGTGAATCCTACAGCCGCGATCCGGCTACCTTGCGCCGACGGCAACTGGGCAGGAAATCGACGCGGAGAATGCATGCGGCAACAAGCTCGCCGTGCAGGCCGCCGGCACTCAGGAAACCGACGAGCTGCCAGCGAGAAGTAACAAGTGCACCGATGTCGGCAAGCCGGCGATCGACATTCTGAAGTTCGACGGCCAGGACGCCGTGACCAACGCTGTAGTGCTCGGCCAAGCGGATGCGATGTCGGCGGACACTCCGGTGACGGCCTACGCCATCAAACAGAGCAACGGCAAGCTCGAGCGAGCGGGTGAGGTGTTCGACTCGCTGCCGTATGGCTGGCCGGTGGCCAAGGGTTCGCCGCTAGCGCAGCCGTTGCTAAAGGCGCCCGAGCATTTGATACAGACCGGCGCATATAAGCAGATCGCCACGAATTGGGGCGTCGAGGAGGGCGTGATCGACAAACCGGTGATCAACGGCGCTGTCAGTTGAGCCGGAGGTCGCAGGTTGGAATCCTGTTTCGCTGCAGAACGTTTAGCGTCTTGCCGGTGCAGGACGAGCACGCACGACCTGCGGCCACCAGAACCATCGGCCGAAGAGCGCCGCGATCGACGGCGTCATGAAGGCCCGGATCACCAAGGTGTCGAACAAGAGACCCATCCCGATCGTCGTGCCCATCTGGGCGACCACGACCATGGCGCTCACCGACATCGACATCATGGTGAACGCAAACACCAGGCCGGCCGCGGTCACGACGGATCCGCTGCCGCCCATGGCACGGATGATTCCGGTGTTGATCCCGGCCGGTATCTCCTCCTTCATCCGCGCCACCAACAGCAGGTTATAGTCCGCGCCGACTGCCAACAGGATGATGACTGCCATCGCCATCACCATGAATTCCAGGTCCAAGCCCAGCAGGTGCTGCCAGAACAGAACCGACAGCCCGAAGGACGCGCCGAGCGACAGCACGACGGTGCCGACGATGACGCCTGCTGCGACGACACTGCGTGTGATGAGCAGCATGACGACGAAGATCAGCGTCAGCGCGGCGATGCCGGCGATCAGCAGGTCGTACTTGTTGCCTTCTTGCATGTCCTTGAAGGTGGACGCGGTGCCGCCGAGGTAGACCCTGGATCCCTCCAACGGCGTGCCCTTGATGGCGTCGAATGCAGCGTTCTTGATGGCATCGATGCGCTCGATGCCATCGCCGCTGAGCGGATCGTTTTCGTGGGAGATGATGAATCGGACCGCGTGGCCGTCCGGGGAGATGAAGTTGTCCATGCCGCGCTTGAAGTCTTTGTTGTCGAAGATCTCCGGCGGCAGGTAGAAGGTGTCGTCGTTGTGGGAGTCGTTGAACGCGTCACTCATGGCGGATTGATTTTCGTTCGCCGCGTGCTGCTGATCCTGCTGGCTCGACTGAGTGGAGTGCATCTCCAGCATCATCTTCTGCATCTTCTTCATCGTCTCGATCTGCGGAGGCATCATCGCCTGCAGTTGCGGCATCAGGGAGTCGAGTCGTTGCAGGTTCGGAAGCAGAGCCTGGATGTCATCGGTGGTCGGGTCGATGCCGTCGAGCGTGTCGAAGACCGACCGCAACGACTGGCAGACCGGGATGTCGTAGCAGTGCGGCTCCCAGTACAGGTAGTTGCGAATCGGACGGAAGAAGTCGTCGAAATCGGCGATGTGATCGCGTAATTCGGCGATGTCGATGGCCGTGTCTTGGATCTTGGCCACCATGGAATGCACGACGTCGCTCATCTGTCCCATCAACGAGTTCATCTTCGTCATCGTGTCGATGGTCGTCTGCATCTCGTTGGCCTGCACCAACATGTTGTCCATGGTTTTCTGCGCGTACGAGCGGTTCATCTCCTGGAGGGTGCCGCTCATGCCGAGTTGGGCCGGAATTGTGCTGAACTTCAAGGGTTTACCCTCGGGGCGCGTGATCGATTGCACCCTCCCGATGCCGGGCACCCTGGTCACGGCTTTGGTGATCCGGTCGATCACGAGGAAGTCCGCCGAATTGCGAAGGTCCTGATCTGTTTCGACGAGCAGCATTTCCGGGTTCATTCGGGAGACGGGGAAATGTCGTTCGGCCGCTGCGAACCCCTGTTGCGCAGGCAGGTCGTCGGGTAGGTACTTGCGGTCGTTGTAGCTGGGCCGGTAGCCCGGCAGGGTGAGTAGGCCGATCAAGGCGAGAAGGATGGTCAAGGTCAGGATCCAGCCCGGCCACCGGACGACGGCTGCACCGAGTCGCCGCCAAAATCGAATTCGCATGGCGCGCTTGGGCTCTAACAGTCCGAAGCGGCTCGCGACGGTGATTATTGCGGGCCCGAGAGTCAGCGCTACGAACACCGCGACGACCATTCCGACCGCGAGCGGGATGCCCAGCGTTTGGAAGTAGGGCAATCGGGTGAACGAAAGGCAGAACGTAGCGCCTGCGATAGTCATTCCAGAGCCGAGTACGACGTGGGCTGTGCCGTGAAACATCGTGTAGTACGCGGACTCCCGGTCTTCTCCGATCGAGCGGGCCTCTTGATAGCGCCCAATCAGGAAGATCGCGTAGTCGGTTGTTGCGGCGATCGCGAGGGTCACCAAGAGCTGAGTCGCGAACGTCGACAGCCCGATCAAGTTGTGATAGCCGAGGAAGGCCACCACACCACGGGTCACCGACAGGCTCAACACCATTATCGTCAACACGAGGAAGACGGTGACGATCGACCGGTAGAAGAACAGCAGCATGAAGACGATGACGCCGACCGTCACGAATTCGATGATTCTGATGCTCGCGTTGCCGGCGTTCTCCTGGTCGGCCTGTAACGCAGGCCCTCCGGTGACGTAGACCTTGACCCCCGGCGGGGGAGTCAATCCATCAACGATCTTCTGGGCCTCGGTGACCGACTCATTGCCGAGTGCTTCACCCATGTTGCCGGCGAGATACACCTGCACGTACGCGGCTTTGCCGTCCTCGCTCTGCGCCCCGGCGCTTGTCAGCGGGTCGCCCCAGAAGTCCTGAATGTGCTGGACGTGCTTGGTGTCGGCCCGGAGCTTGGCAATCATGTCGTCGTAGAACCGGTGGGCGTCCGCGCCGAGGGGTGCGTCGCCCTCCAGGACGATCATGGCCGAGCTGTCGGAATCGAACTCCTTGAAGTCCTTACCGATGCGCATCATCGCGATGACCGATGGCGCCTCCTTGGGGGACATCGAGACCGCCTGCATCTTGCCGACGACTTCGAGCTGTGGCGCTGCCACGTTCAGCGCCACGATGAGCGCTATCCAGCCGAGGATGATCGGGACCGACAATCGGCGGATCCACTTGGCCAAGGGGTGTCTCCGCGGCTGCTCGGCGCGGATGACGGGATCGATCGTCGGGGCGCTCACCAGCCGTTTATCCGCAGAATAGGCCAGGTGGGCACTTCGGCGGGACTCCTCCCTGCGAGGTTGGGTTTGAGACCGTCATACCAGAACCGATGAAGCCGATGGTTGTTGTTCAAGGAACGCTACTAAGACGGGCTATTGAGATTGGTTACTGGTCTTACGGAAGATCGAGTGGCGGTCTCCGTCGGGGGCGCCTCGCATGGACAGATTGAGGAGGCTTGGCATGGCATCGACATATATGGGGAAGCCCTACTATCCGGCTTGGCTTGACAACCTTGCCGACGATGTCACCGGAGAAGGTGCGGCGTGGGATGGCGCGTTCGAGGGGGCGGCGACAGTCCGTTCGGTCGTGGTTGGCGCCCGTGAGCTGTATGAGAATCAGCTGTTCAGCTATGCGGGCCCCTGCGGGGACTTCGGCTTCCTTGAGGAGTACACCACCGAGGTCCGCGGTGTGTTCCTCAAAGTTGTCGTGACAGTGACCTTTAACGAAGCCGGACAGACGCAGCGCGTCGTGGTGAACCACCGCCCGCGCACCGCGCTGCTTTTCCTGTCCCGAGCAATGCACGAGAAATTCGCAGGAACACCCATTGCCGACCACTTCCTGGCCGCCGACCCCTAGTTGCCGAGGACTACCAGGATGGGTCTAGCCCAGAGTCGCCCAGGCCTCGGACCGGTTGTTCGTACGTCGACGGGTTATTGTGCCGGCCGCTCGAGTTCATCGAACCGTGCGAGCGCGGCGTCTAGATCGGCCTCCTCGAAGATCTCGCAGCGGCTGATCAGGTCGCCTTCGACTGCGACGATGCCGACCAGGCGCCACTCGGCGGAGAAGTCCTCTTGTGAGATTCCGGTCCCCACACTGGTGACGACCGCTCCCAGGTCGGTCAGTCGATGGACAGTCTCCATGTACGTGACGAGGTCCGCGAGGTCGAACGTGGCTCGAATGTATGCGATCCCGTCACCGGGCGCGAACGCTGTCGCCCGGCGGTGGTCGATATTCGCCCAGTCAGACCTTATCGCGGGGAGTTCGCGTCGATTGAGCGCGGCATACGCCCGCGCGATGACCGACCACGTGTTCGAGTTAGCGGCTGCCTCGCCGGCGCGGTACCGGGCGTCGAGTTCCTGGATGGCGGCGTCGATGTCGTCGGGGCCAAATGCGACGACTGCCGTGATCTGATTGTCTCCGTTGATTTCGGTGACGCCTAGCACCTCGACGACGAACGCGTGCGGCCGCTCATCGCGGCGCGAGAAGCGATGACGACTGAGGACGAGGCGTTCCCCGCGGGTCGCGATGGGTTCTGACGTCCACAACTCGATCCCGATAGCGGCGATCGATCGCATGTTTGCGATTTCGGCATCCCGCCCATGTCGAACACCCGATCCCACCATCGGACGGCGGTCGTCGTTTCCCACGTCTTCAGCCAGGATCGCGGCTATTGCGTCCCAGTCGCGAGCGACGAAGCACGCCAGGAGACGATCGCTCGTCCGGCTCGCCGCATTTTCCAATCTCGGTGTCGGCCGGCTGAGTTCGTCGAATCGTGCGAGCGCGGCGCCGATGTCAGCTTCGTCGAAGATTTCGGCACGGCTGATCAGGTCGCCTTCGACCGTCATAAGTTCGAGGAGCCGCCACTCTGCATCGAAGTCCTGTTGCGTGGTGCCTCTCAGCACCTGTGTGAAAACCGCTCCGAGGTTGTTCAGCCGATGAACGTCTTCGATGTAATTGCTGACCTCTTGCTCGAGTTCCCATTTGGCCCGGATGTACGCGGTCATGTCGCCGGGCGCGAAACCGATCCCTCGCCGGTGGTCGAGGTTAACCCAGTCCGGCGTTGTCGGCGGTAACTCGTGCCGGATGAGCGCGGCATACGCCTGCGCGACGACCGACCATGTGTGCGCGTAGGCGGCCGATTCGCCGGCGACGTACCGGGCATCGAGCTCGGCGAAAGCGGCGTCGAAGTCGTCGGGGTCGAACGAGACGCGTGCGACGATCCGCTCGTCGGCGTCGATCTCGATGATGCAGAGTGCCTCGGAGTGGAACGCCTCGGGCCGCAGGTCTCGGCCCACGAAGCGGTTGCGACTAAGGGCTAGGCGCTCGCCGCGGGTCGCAATGACGGCAGACGTCGCATTTCTTGTGCCGAGGTCGGCGATCGCCCGCATGTTTGCGATCTCGACATCCCGACCGCGTCGGAGGCCAGCATTCACCACGCGACGACGATCATCTATGGAGATGTCATCGGCCATCAGCTCCGCCATCGCGTCCCAGTCGCGGGCCGCGAAGTACACCTCGAAGCGATCGTCTACTCGGCTTGCCGCGTTTTCCAGCCGCTGCGCAGGCCGGCTGAGCTCATCGAACCGAGCGAGTGCGGCATCGAGGTCTGTTTCGTCGAATAGCTCGGCCCGTTTGACCAGGTCATCTTCGACCGTCACGACTTCGACGACCCGCCACTCAGCCTCGAACCCCCCTTGCGATGTGCCACGTGAAACTTGCGTCAAGACTGCTCCGAGATCACTGAGCCGATGCACTGTTTCGACGTAGATCCTGAGGTCCGGCGTGAAGTCCCACATGTCTCGGATGTTCGCGGTCGGATCACCCGCCTCGACTGTTACGACAGGTCGATGATCGAAGAAGTCTGGCGCTACCGCGGGGAGCTCCCGCCGGTTGAACGCGGAGTGGGCCCGCGCGATGACAGACCAAGTGTGCGCGTGGGCGGCCCCTTCGCCGGCAAGGTAACGAGCGTCGAGTTCGGCGAAGGCAGCCTCGATGTCGTCTGGCTCGAATACGACGACCGCCGCAATCCTGTTGTCCGCGTTGGTCTCGAAGAGGTTGAGCGCCTCCGACTCCGTGCGGAAACCGTCTGGCCCGTGGCCGCGGCCCATGTAGCGGGTACGCGCGAGGACGAGGCACTCGCCGCGGGTAGCAATGACGGTCGGCGTCACATTGTCGATTCCAAGGTCGGCGGTCGCCCGTGCATCTTGGAGCGCGGCATCGCGACCGTATCGGGTCCCGACATTCACGACTCGACGGCGGTCCTCTTGGTAAAAATCGTCGGCCACCATTTCGGCGATCGCAATCCAATCGCGCGCCGTGAAACATGTCCAAAGGCGTTCGTTAACCCTGGACGCAGCATTTTCCAACTGGGGCGCCGGTGAACACAGCTCATCGAACCGCGCGATCGCAACGTCGATGTCTGCTTCGTCGAATAGCTCGGCGCGGCTGACCATGTCGCCTTCGACCGTCAGAATGTCAACCCCCCGCCACTCGGCGTCGAATCCCTCCTGCGACGTTCCGAACGCCGCATGGGTGACGACCGCTCCCAGGTTGCTCAATCGATGCACGTTCTCGACGTAATACTTGATGTTCGGCGCTACGCTCCACGCTGCACGGACGTCGGCGGTCAGATCACCGGACGCGAGCGTCGTCACTCGCCGGTGGTCGACGTCCACCGAGTCTGGTGTCCTCGGAGGTAATTCGTTTCGAGAGAGCGCGGCGTAGGCCTGCGTGATGGCTGACAGCGTGTTCGCGTGGCCCGCGCCTTCGCCCGCGCGGTAGCGGGCATCGAGTTCAGCGATGGCGGCTTCGAAGTCGTCGGGGCCAAACACGACGTTCGCGGAGATCTGGTTGTCGGCGTTGATCTCGACAACGTTGAGCATTTCGGTTTGGAACGCCTCGGACCGCTGGTTTTGGGTAATGAAGCGGGTAAGAACGAGGGCGACGCGCCGGCCCCGGGTCGCAATCACAGTCGACGTTGCTTGCGCTAAGCCAATCTCGGGGGCCACCCGAAGAGCTTCGAATACCGAATCCACGCCTTGTAGGAGACCGTAATTCACGACCGGACGACGATCGTCGACGTACGTATCGTCGGCCAGGAGCTCGGTTACCGCTTCCCAGTCGCGGCGCAAGAAGTACGTCCGGAAGCGTTGGATTAGTTGGCTGGCTGCGTTTTCCAGCCGTGGCACCGGCCGACTAAGCTCGTCGAACCGCGCGAGCGCAACATCGAGGTCTGTCTCGTCGAAGAGTTCGCAGTGCTTGAGCAGATCACCCTCGTACGTCCCAAGCAAGACGAGTCGCCACTCGACGTCGAAGCCTTCGTGTGTTGTCCCGTTCGCCGTGTGGGTGACGACCGCTCCGAGGTCGTTCAGGCGATGCACAGCCACGGCGCGTCTACTGATTTCCGGCGCGAGGTCCCACGTCGCGCGCACGTTAGCGAGTATGTCGCCTGTCTCGACCAACGTCCCTCGCCGGTGGTCGATGTTGACCCAGTCCGGTGTCGTCGCGGGCAGTTCGCCCCGATTGAGGGCCGCGTAGACCTGTCTGACAGCGGCCCATGTTTGGGCGTGGGCTGTCGCTTCGCCGGCAAGGTAACGCGCGTCTAGCTCCTCGAACGCCGCATCGATGTCGTCGAGGTCGAAAGCGATGTGTTCCACGATCCGTCCGACGGTGTCGATCTCGACAATGTTTAACACCTCGGTGTGGAACGCCTCAGGCCGCTGGTCTCGACCCGACATGCGCGCACGACTTAGGGCTAGGCGCACGCCCCGGGTCGCGATAACGGTCGAGGTCATGTTCGTGACTCCGATGTCGGCGAGAGCCTGCATGTTTTCGATATCGACGTCTCGACCCTTTTGGCTTGCCGCGCTTACGACACGGCGGCGATCGTCGGTTGAGATGTCGTCCGCAAGTAGTGCGGCCATGCCGGCCCAGTCGCGTGCCGCGAAGCACGACTGAAATCGCTCGATGACCTGGCTGGCCGCGTTTTCCAGCCGCGGCGGCGGTGAGTGCAGTTCCTCGAACCGGGCGAGCGCCGCCTCGAGATCTGTCTCGTCGAAGATTTCACCGCGGTTGATCCGGTCGCCATCGACTGTCGAAATTGAGATCATCCGCCACTCGGCGTCGAAGCCCTGCCGCGAAGTCCCATGCGACGCCTGGGTGACGAGCGCGCCGAGGTTGGTCAGCCGATGCACAGACTCGATGTAGACGCTTAAGTCAAGCGCGTCGTCCAATGTTGCGCGGATGTATGCGGTCAGGTCACCAGGCGTGGCCGCTATCGCTCGCCGGTGGTCGATGTTCACCCAGTCCCGCATCAACTTCGGTAGCTCATGGCTGTTGACTGCACTGAAAGCACCCGCGATGACCGACCACGTCTGCGCGTACGGTGCCGCCTCGCCGATGCCGTATCGTGCGTCGAGCTCTGCGAACGCCGCGTCGATGTCGTCGGGGTCGAACACGACGCGTGCCGCTATCCGTTCGTCGGCGTCGATCTCGATAATGTCGAGCACCTCGGTATGGAACGCGTCGGGGCGCGGGTCCCGGCCCGAGGATCGGCTACGGCTTAATAGGAGGCGTTCGCCACGGATTGCGATGACGTCTGACGTCGTGGTTTTAACGCCGATCTCGGCGAGTGCCGAGAGTTCTCTGAGGGTGGCATCGCGGCCTTGTTGGATACCGGCATTGACCGCCCGACGGCGGTCCTCTGTGGAAATGCGCTCCGCGAGTATCTCCGCGATGGCAACCCAGTCGCGGGCCGCGAAGTTCGCCCGCAGACGGTCATACACCCGGGTTGCTGAATTTTCCAACTGCGGTGCCGGTGAGCACAGTTCGTCGAACCGCGCGATCGCCGCGTCGATGTCTTTTTCATCGAATAGCTCGCAGTGGTCGCCCAGGTCGTCTTCCACTGTCAGAAGTTGGATCATCCGCCACTGTGCATCAAAGCCCTCGGCTGAGGTCCCATGTGCCCCTTGAGTAATGACCACTCCACGATCGTTGAGCAAGTGCACGGCCTCGACGTACATGACAAGCTCGGGCGTGAGGTCCCACGTGGCGCGCATCAATGCGGTCAGATCGGCCGCCTCGATGGTTGCCAGCAGTCGGTGGTCGAATATGCGATAGTCGGCCGTCGTTTCGGGGAGGTCGACGAGTTCGCGCCGGTTGAGTGCGGCGAAGGTTCGCGCGATGAGCGACCATGTGTTCGCGTGGGCCGCCCCTTCGCCGGCGAGATAGCTGGCATCGAGCTCCTCGAACGCGGCCTCGAAGTCGTCGGGATCGACCACGACCTGGGCAATAATTAGTCCGTCGGTGTTGACCTCGGTGATCTCGAGCGTTTCAGCGGTGAACGCATCGGGCCGCGTATCGCGGCTCTCGAACCGCACGGGCCGAGGGCAGAGACGATCGCCTCGTACGGCGAGCGACGTCTTCGCGATGTTCGCTACGCCGATCTCCGCGATCGCACGGACATTGTGAACTGCTGTATGTCGATCGTTGCTCTCGCGGCGGACGACCATGTCGCCGATCATCGACCCTGACGTCGTCTGCGAACAGAGCGCCTATTTCATTCCAGCGCCCGTCCGCAAATAGCGTGTACGCCTTGCTCATCGACTCGACTCGCGGTGTTCGCAAGGCGTCGTCGAGGATGCAGCTCTTCGAACCGAGCGACCGCGGCGTCGACGTCGGTCTCATCGAACAGCTCGCAGCGACTGATCAGTTGGCCGACCAGTGTCAGAAGGGCGATTCCCGGCCACTCGGCGTCGAAGCCGTCTTGCGAGGTCCCGAATGCTGCGTAAGTGACGACCGCTCCGCGGTCGCTCAGTCGATGCACGGACTTGATGTAGATACTGACCTGCGTGGTGGACGTCCCACGTGGCACGAAGATATTCCCTCATGCCCCCGCCCTCGATCGCGACGAGCCGTCGCCGGTCGATATCCGCCCAGTCCGGTGTCGTTGGAGGTAATTCCCTTCGAGAGAGCGCGGCGTAGACCTGCATGATGACTGACCACGCCTTCGCGTGGGCCGCCCCTTCACCCGCGAGATAGCGGGCGTCCAGTTCCGCGATGGCGGCCTCGAAATCGTCGGCCTCGAAGATGACTTGCGACGTGATCTGGTTGTCGGCGTTGATCTCGACGACGTCGACCATCTCGCCTATCGGCTCGGGCCAGTCGCGCGCGGAGAATTGATGGCGGGCGAGGACGAGGCGTTCTCCGCGGGTTGCAATGGCAGTCGACGTGATGGCTGTTACGCCGGCCTCGGCGATGACCTGCACGTTCGCGATTTCGGCATCTCGACCGGTTCGGATCCCGCTGTTCACGACCCGCCTACGATCGTCGCCCGTGAAGTCGTCGGCCAGCATCTCCACCATGGCGTCCCAGTCGCGGGTGGGGAAGTGCGACAGGTAGCGCTCGATCACTCGGTTCGCCGCGTTGTCCAGTGCCGGCGTCGGCCGGCTGAGTTCATCGAAGCGAGCCAGGGCGGCGGCGAGGTCTGCCTCCTCGAAGACTTCGCACCTGTTGACCAGATCGCCGTCGACCGTCAACAAGTCGACGCCCCGCCACTCCGCGTCGAAGCCGTCGCCCGAAACGCCTTGGCCCGCATGCGTGCAGACCGCTCCGAGGTCGGTCAGGCGATGCACAACTTCGACGTATGTTCGGATCTCTTGATTGAGGTCCGAGCCGGCACGCAAGTATTCGATCAGTTCGCCGGGCGCGAACGCCGCACCCCGGCGATGGTCGATGCTCACGCAGTCAGGTGTGGTCGGCGGCGGCTCGTGCCGGTTGACCGCGGCATGGCCACCCGTGAGCACGGACCACGTGTGCGCGTGGGCGGCTGCTTCGCCGGCGAGGTATCGAGCATCCAGTTCGGCGACGGCGGCCTCAAAGTCGTCGGGGTCGAATGCGATGTTTGCCACAATCCGCCCGTCGGCGTCGATCTCGACAACGCCTAGGGCCTCCGCACGGAACGCCTCGGGCCGCTGGTCCCGACCCGACATGCGCACACAGCCGAGGACGAGGCGCTCGCCCCGGGTAGCCATGACGGTCGACGTCATGTTCGTGACTCCGATGTCCACGAGGGCATGCATACTCTCGATACCGAGGTCGGGACCTTGTAGATTTCCCGCGCTGACGACACGGCGGCGATCATCGGTTGAGATGTCGTCTGCGAGGAGTTCGGCCATTGCGGCCCAGTTGCGTGCCGCGAAGCACGACTGCAATCGCTTGACTACTTGGCTTGCCGCGTTCTCCAGTCGTCGCGCCCGTGGGTGCTCCTCCTCGAACCGGGCGTGCGCGGCATCGAGCTCGGCCATCGCGGCGTCGATGTCTTCGATGTCCCACCACATTTGCAGTACGACTCGGCCGTCCGCATCGAGGCCGCTTAACTGGAGCACCTCTTCCTGCGGCGCTCCAGTCGCTCTCGTCCTCAGTGACTAGCTTCAGTCGTGTGAGAGCCAGGCGGTCGCCTCGCATTGCAACAACGACGTGATCGTGCGGCACCGTGCCAGACTCGACGAGACGTCTTGCCACCCGAGGCCATTCGCCAGACGGTAGATCGACGCTGGTAAAGCCGACGATCTTCCTGCGACTCTCGACGACGACGTCGGCGGCGTACTTCTCCTCGACCTCGTCCCAAGCTTCGTGATCGAAGGCGGCTACTAGCTGGCGGATCGCTCGGACACACGCGTTGTCCGGCTCGACACTCGGCGGTTCGGCTGGAGCCTGCGCGACGGCGCGTCGGCTTTGGCCGAGATGCCTGCGCACCTTATCCACAAGTGCCGCAGCTCCTTTCCGTTCATAGAGGGTCGACCGCCCGCTCAGCGGCGGCTCGCGCTCCCGCAGCGTCACCGGCAGCGTGCAAGACGGTCGCCAACGCGAGGCAGGCGTCGCCGTGGTCGACCAAGGCGTCGGTGCGCTCGGCCAGGTGACCGCAGCCACGGCGACCTGGCGAGCCTCGTCGTGCAGGTCGCTGCTGCGCAAGTAGCTGTGCGCGAACAGTGCGCCATGCGATCGCGGCCTTCAGCGCATGGCCAGCCAGACGCTCACTCTCCGAACATAATTCGTCGGCCTCGGCATCCCGGCCCGAGCGCCAGACAGGTGCGAGCCAGCAGCGCAGCGGTCTCGGCGGTGTCGGCGTCGAGACCCATCCGCCGGAAGCCGTCGTACGCCCGACGCAGATGCGGTTCAGCGGCAGGCGGATCGTCGACGACCAACTCGACGATGCCGGCAAAGTGCTCGACCTCGAGAAGCGCATGGCGCAGACCGAGTTCGGTGACTGTGCGCCGGGCCGAATCGATCATTCGCCTGGCCGCCGCGGCGCGTCCTCGGTAGGCCTCCAACACGGCCTGGCATCGAGTCGACGTCGCCTCGACCGCGGGGGAGTCGGTCGTGATGCGAAGCAAGCGAACCACATCGAGACACCGCCCGCCTGCCCGCGGGACGGGGTTGGGACCCCACAGCGCGGCAAGCGGCGCACCCGCGAGCACGGCGTTCACCCGGCGGTGTTCGCGCGCCCGCCGCGCCGCGGTCAGAGCGTGGTCCAACGCGATCTCGCAGTCGCCGATTCTCCCCAAGCGAGCAAGGCACCCGGCTCTAACGGTGTGCGCCTTGGCTTCTCCGGCGGCATCGTCCAGTTCGGCGAGCTTGTCGGCGGCCTCGCCCACCGCCGCCTCGACCTCGTCCAACCTTTCGGGGTGGATCAGCATCGACAACTCGCCGTCGAAGCAGGTAGCCCAAGCCGCAAGTCGAGCCGAATCGCGCGTCGCCTCCTGCAATTGAGCCACCGCTCCTGCCGCCGAAGCCACATCGCCGGCGGCCAGCAGTGCCTCGCAGCGCGCGACCAGTAGCTCGGTGGTCTGGTCTTCGCGGTCGGGCAGCTCGTCATCGAGCTCCTCCAGCGCGTGAAGGGCACGGTCGTAGAGATCGGCGGCGCCTTCATAGGCCAGACGAGCCATCGCCTGGTCTGCGGCTCGCCGACAATACTCAACGGCCTTGGCCGCGTTGCCCGCCCACGCGCATTCGAAGTAGTGGTGAGCCAGTTCAGCGAGCAGCTCGTCGTCGGCGCCGGGCATCGTCTCGAGCGTCGTCGCGATCCGCTGATGCAACCGCATGCGCCGCACCGACGCCAGCTCTGCGAGCAGCGACTGTCGCACGATCGCGTGGTTGAACCGATACCATCCACCGGGCTCCTCGATGACGATGCCCGCTTTCGACGCCTCGTCGAAGGCGTCGACGAGGTCTTGGTCGGTCACCCGCTCGACCAGATCTACCGCGAATCGGCTACCGACGACCGCGGCCGCCGCAAGCGCCTTGTTCGTCTCCACCGGCAGCCGGGAAAGTCGTCGGCTCACGGCTTCGCGAACCCCCTGTGGCAAGGTGCTCGGATCCCAATGGCCGCCACTCTCATCGACATGGCGCAGGGCCTCGATGAGGAAGAACGGATTGCCGCCGGTGACCGACGCCAATGCCCGGGCGAGTTCTTCGTCGTCGTAGCCGGCCTCGGCGACGTACGCCGTCACGTCGTCCTCGTCGAGGCCGCTGAGTTGTAAGCGGTTTGCGGTGCCATCGCGGTGAAGGTCGGCGAGCATCGCCGCCAGGGGGTGGGAGCGGTCGAGGTCTGTGCTTCGGTATGTGCCGACGATCTGTACGCGAGCCTTGTCACCGAAGCGCAGGAGATGCCGCAATAGGAGAAGGGTGGGCTTGGCCGCCCAGTGAAGATCGTCGAGGATCAGCACGACGGGTGCGCTCGCGGCGGCGATCTCCAGCACGGCGACGACCGCATCGAAAAGTGCATAGCGTTCGGTGTCCGGGTCGGCACGCGTCGGCGCCGCGAGATCGGGCAGGACATCGGCCAGCCCAGGGACCAGTGGAAGCAGGGCTTCGATGCCGCGAAGCCCCCGCAGCCGGCTGGCACCGAGGCAGGGCACCAGCGATCGCAACGCTTCGGCGAACGGTTGGTAAGGCGCGCCGAGGTCCTCGTCGCAACGGCCGTACTGCACGAAGGCCCCTTGTTCGTAGGCCTGTCGGGACCACTCGCCCGCCAGGCGGGTCTTACCCACTCCTGGTTCGCCTGCGATGAGCAACGCGCGGGTGCCACCGGCAAGCGCGATCTGCCAGGTGGACGAAAGTTGTTCGAGCTCGCGGCCGCGGCCGACGAACGGCCCTTGGCCGGCCAGGACGGCGGGCAGGCCGGGCCGCTCGATGGCTGCCTCGTTGGTGGTTGCCGGCAATTCATCGTCGGCGGTCTCGATGCGGAGTTCGAAAACGTGCTCTGGGCGCGCGAGGTTGCGGAGCTGGCGCATCCCCAGATCAGCGAGCATCACATCATCGGGCAGCGTGTCGATGACTAGTTCAGCGGTGGCCCCCGAGCAGAGGATCTGACCACCCACGGCCAGCGACCGCAGGCGGGCGGCCCGGTTGACCGCGCGACCGAAGTAGTCGCCGTCGCGGAGCTCGACCTCGCCGGTGTGTAGTACTACGCGAACGCGCATGGGCTCCAGGAGTTCCCACGGTTCGTGGAGGATCGCGTCTTGGAGTTCGATCGCTGCGGCGGCCGCCGCCGACGGCCGGTCGAAGACCGAGAATGTGGCGTCGCCCTCGCCGCGTGTCTTGATCAGTCGTCCTCCGCGCGAGGTGACGACCTGTTCGACGAGCTCGTCGTGGCGCGCGAGCGCGACCGCCATGGCACCGGCGTCTGCCTCCCAGGCGGTGGTTGACCCTTCGATATCTGTGAGCAAGAAAGTCACAGCGCGCGTCACCGATGAAAGGTGCTGTACCACAGGTACTTCAAGTGCCGCGTCCTGGGCCACAATTGCAGCTTCGAGCCGTCGAAGCTCCGGCCCAGGGTCGACGCCCAGCTCGTCGGCCAGCAGCGACCTCGCCCGTTGATACGCGCCTAGGGCTTCTCCTTGCCTCCCGGCGCGATAGAGGGCGAGCATGAGCTGGGCCCATCGTCTTTCGCGTAACGGAGCATCGGCGACCGCGGCCTCGAGGTCACCGATGATCTCGGCCGCCCGACCTGTGGCGAGCAGTGCATCGGCCCGGTCCTCCACCAGCGCCGCATGACCCTCGATCCACCGGGTCTTTTCCGATACTCCCCGCTGAGAATCGGGGAGTTCGGGGATTCCGCGCCAAAGGGTCAGCGCCTCCTCGAATCGGGCCACCGCTTGGCTGGTGTCGCCGGCGGCCGCGGCTTCACGGGCCCGCCTGGCGGCCAATTTGTAACGGGAAGCATCAACCTCGGTCCCTGCGAGGGTCCAGCCCGCCCCTTCGGTCAGCGCGACGCCGTCGCCCAGCGTGCGACGCAGCGAGGAGATATGGGTCTGTAGCGCCTTATCGGCGGTGCGTGGCGGATCATCGCCCCAGAGCAGCTTGACCAGGGTGTCGGCCGCGACAACCGAACCACTGTGCAGCCCGAGCATCGTGAGGATGGCGCGCGGTTTGGCGCCAGGGATTGCGACCGGCAGCCCGTCGCGCCGGACCTGGAGAGGTCCCAATACCCCCAGCTCCACCGATGGAAGAGTACTCACGCTAACCATCGTTGGTGGGCCGATTCAACACACGGTCAAGATCGAGTAAAGCTGGCGTGCCTGCAATTTCTCACCGCTGACGATCACGTCGACGGCGATCAGCGACTATAGAGGGATGCGTATGGGCACGACACTGCTCGCGGTTGCGATGATGTTGGCGCTCGCGTCCTGCTCACAGCAGACCACGTCGTCGACCACGCCGACAGCATCCGCACCGGCCGCCACCCCGTCCGCGACGTTGACCGCCATGCCCTCGCCGGTGGCGACCACACTCCCGCCCGCCCAGCCGCGGCTGGCCTCGGACCCTGCGCAACTGGCCGACGACCTCGTCGCCGACGAACAGGCGCTACGCGACCCGTCGTCCTCGGAAGCCGTGCTCACCGAGTCGGCGCGCCGCCAGCAAGTGGCCTACCGGACGCTCGGTCGCAATCCCGAGGCGGATTCGATCGCGCGCCCGCGGATTCCCTCGCAGCTTCTCGGCATCTACGACTACAACATCGACGCGCGTCGCAAACTCGACGCGCTGCAAGAGAGCCCGAAAGACACACTGCCCGAGTGGCGCATCGACGCACCTGCACCCGCCGACGAACTGCTCGGCTACTACCACGAGTCCGAAGGCGCAAGCGGTGTCGCCTGGAACTACCTGGCGGCTATCAACCTGATCGAATCGCGGTTTGGGCGCGTCGACGGTTCGAGCTCCGCGGGCGCGCACGGCCCGATGCAGTTCATGCCTTCGACGTTCGCCGCGTACGGCAACGGCGGCGATATCCTCTCGCCGCACGACAGCATCATGGCGGCCGGTCGCATGCTCGCCGCCGACGGCTTCGCGCAGGATCCGGATCGCGCCCTCTTCCGCTACAACAACTCCGACCTCTACGTGCGGGCGGTCAAGGACTACGCCGCCGTATTCGCTACCGACCCTTCGGCTTTCGCGGGTTACTACCGGTGGGAAGTCTACTACCACACGACCGCGGGTGACGTGCTGCTGCCGGTCGGGTACGCCGCGACCTCGCCGATCCCAGTCGCCGACTACCTCGCGTCACATCCTCAGTGAATGGCTCAGGTGATGCCTTTAGCCGATAGCCAGGACAAGACGATGTCGGCGACGTCGTGCCAGCCGTGGTCGATCGTCAGTGAGTGTCCGCGTCCGTCGAACTCGTGGAAGTCGGTGACTGCGGATGATTTCGCGTATTGCTTGAATGCCGCTTTGGCACTCACATAAGGCACGGTGTGGTCCACGGTGCCTCCTGTGATGAGCAGCGGTCCCCGGTCGGCATTGCCGGTGTCGACTTTGGCCGGTGAGTTCGGGGCGAAGTTGGCTATCGCGGCCTCGAAGAGCGGTTTACCCGGTGAGGGGATGGCCCATTGCTCCCATAAGGCGTCGGATTCAGCTTCTGGAAGCGCGTTCCCGAATCCGTAGCGGAACTGGCTCCGCGTCAATCCCTTTGCCCGGCCGCGGTTGAGCGGATTGCCCAGTACCGGGAAAGCCGAACGCAGCTGGGCCAACGGGAGCGGTTTAACCCCTTTGATCGGAGCCGGGTCGATCGCTACCGCGGCGGCTAACTTGTTCTGGCCGAGTAGTTTCTGTGCGATGAGCCCGCCGAACGAATGGCCGATAGCGACCGGCGGTGCGTCCAATCCGGCGATGATGCCCGCGAAGTGGTCAGTGATCTCGTTGATACCGAAGCCCGCTTGTGCACTGGGATCTTCGCGGGTCGCGGCCACGGTGTCGGGCTCGCCAGGCCATGACGGCGCGATGGCGCGATGGCCGTTGTCGGCGAAATGGTCGACCCAGGGCTGCCATGCGGAGTGTGCAATCCACAAGCCGTGGATGAAGACGATGTTGGTCAATCCGTTCCCTTTCAAGAATCGGTCAGACAGGGCGCGGCCGAATGTTGGAACCCGATATTAGCGCCCTGACTGCCGGGACGCGCCTGTTAGTCGCGCCCGACGCCAGTGCCGCCCAGCAGAACGCGCGCGACCCACTCGACCCGGCTCAGCGACTCGTCCAACGTCAAGCTTCCGGTGAGCAACCCGGTGACGGCACTGGCCAACGCCGCGTTGATTCCGAAGCTGACATTCGGAATCTCTTCCGGCGCAACGCCGCTCAGCAGGCGGTTGAACATCTCGATGTTCGTGCGGTTCATCTCGTCGAGCGTCACTCTGACGTCGGGATCGGCGGACGTCATCATCTGCACCATCAACGCCGTCATCTCGGGGTTGCGGTGAAAGGCGCGCTGGGCGCGTCGCAGGTAGTCCAGCATCCCGGTCAGCGGATCCTGGTCGGGTGGGCGGGCCGTGCTCACGATGCGTCGGGTCAGTCTTTTCTGCCAGTCCTCCAGCGCCGCCGCCAGCAGGTGGTCCTTCGAACTGAAGTATCGGTACACGGTTGCGAGCGCCACGCCCGAACGCTGCGCGACGTCGCGCATTTGCACCGCCTCGGCGCCGACATCGCCGATAAGGTCGATCACTTCTTCGATGATCTTGGCGCGCCGGATCAGCTGTCTGCTGGTCATATCCGCCATCGGAACGATGGAGGACTCGGGCCGCTCGACACGCGTGCCAGTACGTGGCGGCTGGGTCTCATCCGGTGGCGTGACGCCGGCTGCCGGGGTGTTGACGATACGCCCCTTCCCGAGAACATCCTTCTTACCAGTTGTCACGATAGTACGACATAGACAACCTTCTGCGCAGTATTACTGCAGCTAGTGTCGCTGTACAAGCTTGACAGTAGTAGAACGATGTTTCAGTATTATCCGAGTTGTGGCGGTCTTTCCGTCGCACCGCTGATCGGAGGACGTCATGGCCGGACCTGCCGGTCTGCCGGTGATCGACACGATGATCGGATTCCCCCACGAGGGTTCCGCTCAATACGACTTCATCCGCAAGCAGACCAAGGATCGTGAGTCCAAGGAGAACTTCGACTTCCCGGTCGAGTACATGTTCAAAGACGTGCCCAAGGGGCTGCCAACCGACGACCCCGTTTCGCTGGTCCTGCAGCAGATGGACCGGTTCGGCATCGAGAAGGCGATGATCGGCGTCGGTGAAGAGTCCGCGCAATTGGCCCTCAAGACGTTCCCAGACCGCTTCGTACCGTCCGGTGCGCTTGTCGATCCGAACGATGTGATGGGGTCGGTCAACGCGATCCGTCGCGAGTATGAGCAGTTTGGCATCCGCGCGACCTCGGTCTTCCCGGCGGGCACATTTCCGCAGGTTCCCATCGACGACCCGAAGATGTACCCGATCTATGCCACCTGCGTCGAACTCGGCATTCCGATCTTCGTCTGTGCCGGTGTCCCGGGACCGCGGGTTCCCTTTACGCCGCAAGAGGTCTCACGAATCGACATCGTGATGTTCGACTTTCCCGATCTGGTGTTCGTCACCCGCCACGGGTGCGAACCCTGGGAGGACCTTGCCGTCAAGCTGATGCTCAAGTGGCCCAATCTGTACTACTCCACATCTGCGTTCGCGCCCAAGTACTACCCGAAGGCGATCATCGACTACGCGAACTCCCGCGGCGCCGACAAAGTTCTCTACGCCGGATACTTCCCAATGGGTCTGTCGCTGGAGCGCATCTTCAGTGAAATGCCCAACGTCCCGCTGAAGGACGAGGTGTGGCCGAAGTTCTTGTACGGCAACGCTGCACGCATCCTCGGCCTGGAGGGCTGAGAGCCCCGTGGCGCTCGCTATCACGGCCGAGCAGGAACAACTGGTCGACGCCGTCAGTAGGTTCGCAAGCCGGCATGCGCCGATAGACAAGACCCGGGCGATGTTCGACTCCATCGCCGCGGGCGAATTGCCGCCCTGGTGGGAGGAATTCACCTCCCACGGTTTCCACGCGGTGCACTTGCCCGAGCAGTTCGGCGGCCAGGGGGGCAGTCTCGCCGACATGGCGTGCGTCGTCGAGGCCGCCGCAGCGGCAATGCTGCCCGGGCCCCTGCTGAGCACTGTGACGGCAAGCGCCGTCGCGAGTCTTGCCGACGCGTCGGCCGGATCGCTGATCGCCGATCTTGCTATCGGCGCGACTGCGGTCGTTGTGCTGCCCGAGCATTCCGACGTGCGCGCTACGCCCGACGGGGACGGCTGGCGGCTCAACGGTTCGTCGGGCTCGGTGCTGGGAATCTGTGCAGCGCAACGTATCCTGCTGGCCGCTCACACCCCCGCCGACGGCGAACTCTGGCTCGTGCTGGATAGATCTTCACCGGGTTCGAGCCTCACAATCGAACAGCAGAACGGCACCGATCTGTGCACCGACGTCGGCGTGCTCACTCTCGCCGACTACATGGCCCCGGCGGGGTCGGTGCTATCGGGCATTTGCACCGACCGCGCCCGCTGTGTCGTGGTGGCGCTCACCGCGTGCGCGGCGGCAGGCACAGTGCGCCGGATTGCCGAAGCGGCGACGGACTACATCCGCAGCCGAGAGCAGTTCGGCAGACCGGTCGGCGCCTTCCAGGCGCTACAACACAAGGCGGCGGTGCTGCTCGTCAACGCCGAACTGGCGGCAGCAGCCGCGTGGGATGCGGTGCGCGCCATAGACGAATCCGTCGAGCAGCATCGGCTGGCCGCGGCTTCGGCCGCCCTCATGGCCGTGGGTACCGGTCCTGACCTCGTGCTCGACGCGCTGCTGATGTTCGGCGCTATCGGATACACCTGGGAACACGACACGCACCTTTACTGGCGCCGGGCGACAAGCCTGGCTGCCTTCCTGGGGCCGACTTCGCATTGGAGTCGAGAAGTGGGGGAGTTGGCCCGCACACTGAAGCGGTCCACCGCCATCAACCTGGGTGACGTCGAGTCAGGCTTCCGCGCCGGGGTGGCGGCCACGCTCGAGCGGGCGCTAACGCTGCGAAACGACCACCCGTCGGAGGATGCCCGAAATCCCGGCCTGGCCACCGGGCCACAGCGTGACCTGCTGACCGAAGCGGGTTTGGTCGTCCCGCACTTGCCCGCGCCGTGGGGCGTGGCGGCTTCGGCGGTGCAGCAGGTGATCATCGCCGAAGAGTTCGACAAGCGTCCTGAACTGGTCAGACCGTCGCTGGGGATCCCCGAGTGGATCCTTCCGATCATTCTCGAGCACGGCTCAGACTTGCAGCGCGAGCGGTTCGCATGGCCGATCCTGCATGGCACGCAGCCGTGGTGCCAGCTGTTCAGTGAGCCGGGCGCGGGATCGGACTTGGCGTCGCTGAGCACGCGGGCGAGCAAGGTCGATGGCGGCTGGTTGGTCAACGGTCACAAGATCTGGACCTCGTCCGCCCATCGAGCCGAGTTCGGCGCGCTGTTGGCGCGCACCGACCCCGACGCGGCGAAACACCGTGGCATCGGCTACTTCCTGGTCGACATGACATCGCCCGGCATCGAGGTGTCACCGATCAAACAGGCCAGCGGTCGCTCAGAGTTCAACGAGGTCTTCTTCACCGACGTCTTCGTTCCCGACGACATGCTGGTCGGAGGTCCCACCGACGGCTGGAGCCTGGCCGTGTCGACCATGGCCGTCGAACGCACGGCGATCGGAAACTACGTCACGATCGACCGCGCGAGAACCCTCCGGCACATGGCGGGGATCGAAGGCCCGGAGCACGATGCGGCCGTGCGTGCGCTCGGCGACGTCGAGGCGTACACCACCGCGATCAAGGCGATGGTGCTTCGGGAAACCCTGCGCCTGGTGGAGGGACGGGGTGCGGGGCCGACGTCGAGCATCGCCAAGTACGCGATGGTCACGTTGCTGCGCCGCGCGTCGACCGCGACGCTGGGTGCCGCCGGGCGCGCGGCCATGCTGGAGGAGTCCGATCCACCGGTGTTCCGGCCGTACTTCGACGTGCCCTCCGAGCTCATCGGCGGAGGCACTCCCGAGATCCAGCTGACGGTCATCGCTTCGATGGTTCTCGGCTTGCCGCGACAGTGAAATAGAATCGAGTTATCGCCGAAATCAGCAGATCGATCTCTGTTCGTCCTTCTATCTCATTGTAAAAACTGAAACGCCGTTCTAGTCTCGAAGAATCGTATGCTCGAATCGGGCACGACAGAAAGGACGTTGTCGCGATGACAAACCCGCTGCCGTTCAAGTTCTTCGACTGCGACAACCACTATTACGAGGCGGTGGACGCGTTCACCCGCTATCTCGAGCCGCAGTACAAGAAGCGTGGTATCCAGTGGGCGGAGCTGGACGGCAGGCAGCGCCTGCTCGTCGGCGGCAGGGTCAATCGGTTCATCCCGAATCCGACCTTCGATCCGGTGGGTAAACCCGGCGCACTCGATGAGTACTTCCGTGGCCGCAACCCGAAGGGTGCGGATTTGAACGCGCTGTTCGGTGAACTGGAGCCCATCCCGGCGGCCTACCGCGACCGCGACGCGCGGCTGGCTCTCATGAACGAGCAGGGTATGCACGGCAGCATCCTGCTGCCCACCCTCGGCGTAGGGATGGAGCAGGCGCTCCTGCCCGACTTTGACGCCACAGTAGAGACCTTCCGCGCCTTCAACCGTTGGATGGACGAGGACTGGGGCTTCGCCTTCCAGGAGCGCATCTTCGGCGCGCCCTACATCACGCTGTGTCAACCCGACAGCGCGGTGCGTGAACTCGAATGGGCGCTGGAGCGCGACGCCCGCTTCATCGTGATGATTCCCGGACCGATCACCACCGCGGTCGGCATGCGCGCACCCGGCGACCCCATGTTTGACGAATTCTGGCGACTGGCCAACGATTCCGGCATCACCGTCTGCTACCACTCGGGCGAGACGTACTACTCGAAGTTCATGCCTGCCTGGGGCGAGTCGGACTACATGATGTCGTTTGCCGCGCTGCTGGGCTTCCGCTCGCTGTTCTCCGGCGACGCCATTCAGGACACCTTCGCCAACCACCTGCACAACGGTCTGTTCCTGCGGTTTCCCAACCTGCGGATGGCCTGCATCGAGAGCGGCTCGACGTGGGTGTTCCACCTGTTCGAGAAGCTGAGCAAGTCCTACGGCCAGATCCCGTTCATCTACAAGGAAGACCCGCGCGAGACGTTCAAGCGCCACGTCTGGGTCTCGCCGTTCTACGAGGACGAACTGGCCAGCCTCCTGAAGCTGATGAGCGAGAAGCACATCATCATGGGTTCGGACTTTCCGCACGTCGAGGGCCTGGCAGAGCCCGCGTCCTACATCAAGGATCTGGAGAACTTCGACTACACCCCCGAACAGTGCCGCAGCGTGATGCGCGACAACGGACTCGAGCTGTCGATCCGCCAACCGGTTTGACGTCCGCTCCGTGAAGGTCGAAAAGTCCAGCCTGGTCGCGATGCTGCTGGAGGTCGGCGAGGAGAACACGGCCGTGCTGCTCGCCCGCTCGACACTGCCCGACGAACTCGACACCGAACACGATCTCGACGCGTTGGTCGCATTCGGGCTGGAGCGCGATCAGGTCGAGGAGGTGGCGCGCTTGACGGTCGGCGCGATCGAGCCCGATGACGTGAACACCCGACGCAGGCGCGACGAGCTGGAGAAGACCATTTCTCGGCGCTGGGCTGACCTCGTCGAGCATTGGCAGTCATAGCCGCCGTCCTTGCTCGACTGGCTCTAACGATATAAAGATTGTGAAATAGCACGGCGATTGGTCGTGTGACGCCGCGCATTTCCGAGAGGACGGAACGCCGTGGATATCTCAGCGGTCGACGAGGTGCTCTCGACGACAAGGGCCGTTCGACGCCGACTCGACCTCACCCGTCCCGTCGAACGCGAAGTCATCCTCGAATGCCTGCGCTTGGCGGTGCAGGCGCCGACGGCGAGCAACGAGCAAAACTGGCGCTGGATCGTCGTCACCGATCCCGACAAGCGGGCCGCCATCGCCGAGATCTATCGCAGCAGCGGCGAGGAGTACCTAGCGCACGCGGCCCGCACGACCGAAGACCCGCAGACGCGTCGGGTTTATGAGAGCGCCTACGCACTCAGCAAGACCCTCGCGGAGGTCCCGGTCCATGTGATCCCTTGCGTCGAGGGCCCTTTTGCTACAAGCGAGTTGGTGACTGCCGCGTCTGCGTGGGCGTCGATCATCCCTGCCGCGTGGAGTTTCATGCTCGCCCTGCGGGCGCGGGGCCTCGGTTCGGTGTGGACCACGCTGCACCTGACGAAGGCCGACGAGGTCGCCGAGTTGCTCGGCGTCCCCGACAACGTCACGCAGATTGCTCTGCTGCCGGTCGCCTACACAATCGGGACAGACTTCAAACCTGCCGTCCGGCCGCCCGTCGAGAAGATCACCTCGTGGAACACGTGGGGCGCACACTGATGCGGACTTTCACAGCGACGTTCGCGGTCGATGCCCCGGCTCGTAGGGTCTGGCGGGTCCTGCACCCGCCACCGCCGCCCGGTGCGACCCTTCCGCGCATCATCGAATACCCGGCAGGCCGCATCGAGATCCTCAACGAGGGCGACGAGGCCGGGCAGGGTCTTGTCCGGACCTGCGTTTTCGACGTGCCCCGCTATCTGTTGTCCGGCGGCAAGGCCAGATCGTGGGAGACAGTCACAGAGGCCCGCATCAACGAGTTGTCGCGGTATGTGGCGATCGCCAAACCGTTGTGGTCGCGCGCCGAGGGGTACCACCGACTCGAGGAGCAGGCTGACGGCACGACGCTGCTGACGTTCCACGAGACCTATCTCGCCTACAACCCGGTGATGCGCGCTCTGCTCGAACGCCGCGTGCACGGCAAGATCTCGACCGACAACATGTCCACCTACGAACACGCACTCGGATTCGCGGGTCCAACCAAGAGGTTGTCGTGGTCTACGACTTGATCATTCGCGGCCGAGCAGGCTGAGCATCGATTCCTTCGCGTGCTCGGCAGCATGCTCGTCGCCGTAGAGTTGGCGGGTCGGAGTCACCCTGGCGGCCAAGGCCTCGAGACCGAAGGCGATCTGTTCGACGTCGGTGGAAGGGGGTAGGTCTCCCGCCTCGACGGCGGCCGTCGCGTCGGCAACCAGCTGTGTGTGCCACCGGCGCATATGCACCGCGAGCGCGTCGTGTACGGGACCGGGACGGCTGTCGAATTCGAACGAGACCGCGGCGATGAAACAGCCTCCTGGAAACGCGGGCCGTCCCGCGTAGTTCATCCAGCTGTCGCAGATCGCGAGAAGGCGGGGCATCCCAGCCGATACATGCGCCGCGGGCTGCCACACCTCCCTGCGGAACACGTCGGCCGCGAAATCGAGCGTGGCCAATTGAAGTTCGAGCTTGTTGCCGAAGTGCCCGATCGCGCCGGCCTTGCTCATGTTGAGCGCAGCCGCGAGCCTGCCGACGGTAAGGCCTTCGAGGCCTTCGACGGACGCCATGTCGGCGGCGCAACTCAAGATGTTCTGGCGAGTGTTGGACGCCTCTGCCACGGAACGACGACCTGCCATATGGCCACTATACCGTACGGTCGATCGCTATTGCCATACGAACGATCGTTCGGTAAATTGACATACACGCGGCGGATTAGCTGCGATGAGCAGCGCCATTGCATCCAGAGAGGAAAGCCATGACCATCGTCTTCGTCCACGGAGTCCCCAACACCACGGCGGTCTGGGACCCGGTGCGCTCACTGTTGCCGGACCTCAAGACCGTCGCCCTGCAATTGCCAGGCTTCGGCTGTGACGCGCCCGCCGGCTTCAGTGCGACGCGGTATGCCTACCGCGACTGGCTGATCGACGAACTGGAGGCGATGGACGGCCCGGTCGATCTCGTCGGACACGACCAGGGCTCGGTTATCGGACAGGGCGTGATCCTCGCTCGACCCGATCTGGTCAACTCCTGGGTATTAGGCGGAGGCGTGTGTGCGGAGGACTTCTTCTGGCACCGGCAGGCCCGCATCTGGCAGAACACTGGATTGGGAGAGCAAGGGCGCGATGACTTTCTGCGCCTCGACCTGGACACCCGCGCCGGCTTGCTGTCCACCGCCGGCGTTCCCAAAGTCGACGCTGCTGGTGTCGCAGCCGAAATGGACCGCCGGATGTTCGACCACATACTGCCTCTGTATCGGTCCGAGACGTACCTGGAGGATTGGGCGTTTAATCCGACTTCCTCATACCCGCCGGGTCTCGTGCTATGGGGTCGGGACGACATCTTCCAGCGGGCGGAATTCGGACGCGCCGCCGCCGCAGCTTCGGGTGCCCGCTTCCACGAACTCGCGTGCGGGCATTGGTGGCAGATTGAGGGGCCCGACGAGGTCGCCGCCGAGCTGACCGCTCACTGGTCCAGCACAAGCTCGGCCGCCGCATGACCGCCGAGACGACGCCACAGGTCGTCGACATCATCGCCAAGCTCACGCAGTTCACCGACCAATGGTCACCAAAGGTCGTCGCACGGCTCAACGACTACGAGATCAAAGTCGTCAAGATTCAGAACGAGTTCGTATGGCACGCCCACGACGACACCGACGAGCTGTTCCTGGTCATCGCCGGTGAGCTGAGGATCCAAATGCGTGACCGCACCGTCACAGTGCAACCCGGACAGCTGTTCGTCGTTCCCCGCGGCGTGGAGCACTGCCCGGTCGCCGACGGTGAAGTGCACGCGCTCCTCATCGAACCAACTGGCGTCGTCAACACCGGCGATGCCGGTGGGGCTCTCACAGCGGTTTACGACGACTCGTTGGCCTGACCAAGCGCGCCCGGGACCACGTCACGTATTCGAGTAGTCGACTACGCGCGTGGATTGCGCCACGCCCCCCGAAGATATCCCCATGATGTTGTTAGCTATCGCGGCGGGCGAGCAGCGCCTCGGATGGGTTTCGAAAGCGCGGTGTCGCTCGGCTGATCCCGACGACCTTTTCGTGAGTGGCGCGGCGCAGAACAGAGCGGCCCTGATCTGTCGCGATTGTCCCGTCGCGGCCGAATGCCTCGCCGACGCGCTCGACAACGAGGTCGAATTCGGCGTCTGGGGTGGCATGACCGAACGTCAACGCCGCAAGCTGATCAAGCAGCATCCCGAGGTGACCTCGTGGTCGGAGTTCTTCGCGACGCGACGCGGCCACCGCATCACTCGCGCTTCGTCATAGATTCGCCGCGCCGGCGTTATCCGATAGGACCGCTAGTCGGGATACACGCAGGTGGAATGCAATCGTTTGAGCCGCCGAGGCGGCCAGGGTTCTTGTGTGGCGGGGTTTGCACCGTGCCGCCGGTCGGCGGTTTCGGCGGCTCGACAGGACCGCCCGGATTGACCGGTCCGCCCGGGTCGACTGGTGGGTTGGGCGGCGGCACCGGCTCGTCCGGATCGCGGGGAGGCGCGACGGGCCCCCCTGGTTGGCCCGGGGGTACCACCGGGCCCGAGTTCTTAGGAGGTGCTACCGGCCCGATCGGGGTGCCCGGCGGCACCACCGGCCCACCCGGATTATGTGGGGGCACAACGGGTCCGGCCGGGATGCCCGGCGGCACCACTGGACCACTCGAGCCCTGCGGGGGCGCAACCGGTCCGGCTGGAGTACCCGGCGGCACGACGGGTCCACCCGTATTGCCCGGCGGTGGTGAGAACGTGGTGCTGCCGGCAGGTGTCGAAGTGGGCCCCGTTGGTCCGGCACTGGTGGTGGGCGTCGACGTGATGGCGGTCGCCGGAGTTTGTCGCGGTGTGGCGGGGTGGCCAGTGGAACTGGTCGGATCCACTGCGTAGACGTGATGCATGGCGGCGATCACTGCCGCGGCGATGACTATCCCGGCAACGCCGACCACGCCCCAGAAGTGGCGCCGCAGACCGGCGAGCGCCGGATGCGGCGCGGCACCGGATTCGGGTAAAGGCGGATCGGGAAGGTCAGTGGTGGACAGCTCGTGCGGAGGCCACCACGACGTATCGCTGCCAGTGGTTGGTGACGTGGGAGTGCTCGTGGGCGTCCCAAGCGCGAAGCCCGCGTGGGCCAACGTGGTTTCCCGAAGCCATACCGGGGCAGGCACCACGATCGGCACGCTGCCCAGCAGCGCCGCCGGGCTGACCATCCGCGCCCGCTGTTCGTCGCAGACGGGGCAGCCCTCGATGTGGCGGGCTACGCGTTTGCGCATCAGCACAGTGAACTTGCCGTCCCAATGTTCGGCGAGCGCCGCCAGCTCAGGACACCGGTCAGGGTCGGCCGTGACCTGTCGACATACCAGCAACGCTCCTAGGGACCGCGCAATGGTCTCGCGCAATCGCTCGACCAGGGTGTTGGCGTTCTTGTGGGTGACCCCGAGGGCCTCGGAGAGTTCGGAACCGTCCAAGCCTTGCCGATAGGACAGCTCGAACACCAGCCGATCACGCTCAGAGAGTCCACCGCAGGCATCACTGATCAGCTCCGCCAATTCGTTGCGGGCTGCCAAGGTGTCCAAACCTGGTTCGCTGCTTGCCATTTCGGGTAATTCCTCGCGAAGCTGTTCACGTTGCAGGTGCCGGATCCGAGCAAGCGCCTCGTTGCGGGCGATCGCATACAGCCACGATCGGAGCCGTTCAGGTTCTCGCAGCTGGGCCAGCCTTCCTGCGGCGGTGACGAATACGTCCTGGACGCAGTCGGCGGCGGCGTCACGATCACGCAGCATGCCGGTGCAGAAATCGTGCAGCCGGTCGGCGTAGCGGTCGTAGATCCCCGCGAACGCGACCCGGTCGCCGGCGGCGGCCGCACGCGCCAGCGTGGCGTCATCGGCGGCACCCACGATCGCGAGCGACATGCCTAGTTCACCTGCCGCGCGTCATGCCTGAGCCCAGACACCAGGGCTGCGATTCCCATTGCGGCCGCGGCCGCAGTACCGACGATCGGTGCGACCGTTGCCTCCTGCGCCGTCGGAGCAGCGTCGAACGTTGAGGGAGTGAAAGGAATGTGTCGGTGGACGTCGTAGATGGTCATCACGGTCTCCTAGAGTTGCGCCGCGGCCCCGGTGGACCGCGTTCGCCTGCTAGGAGCAGCGAGCCTCTTCAATTCCCACACTTTTCTTTCAGATCTTCTTCGGGACTATTTTCGGGACTAGGGTGTCGTCGCCAGCTAAACCCTCTGATCGCCGTTCACAGTGATCAACAAGCATTTTCACAGTCTCATAGCTATCCAGCACCAATGAGCAAACGATATGAGTTGTCTGACAATTTGTCTAGAGTTGGCTATGAGCCAAGCGTGCGCGAGGCGTGCGCGGTCGTCATACTTTTCGTGCGATAACGCGAATCCCGCGGGCGCCCTCGCGCATACGATTCGGGGATGACCGAGGTCAAGTCTCGCTCCAAGGTGTCGTCCTGGGCGTATGCCCTGCGCACCACCAACCCTCCGCCGGACACCGCGATCGACACCGTCACCCGCTGGCTGGTGGTGACGCGGGCGGCGGTGCTGCCGATGACCCTGGTGTCAGGCCTGGTCGCTGCGCTGTTGGCGATCGGGGAGCCGGGCCTGGACTGGCGCTGGCTCGTGCTGGCCCTGATCGGGATCATGCTCGCGCATACCGCCAACAACCTGATGAACGACCTGTTCGACACACAGGTCGGTACCGACAGCGAAAGCTACCCGCGCGCCCTGTACGCGCCGCACCCCGTGCTGTCCGGACTGGTGAGCCGCCGGACGCTGGTGGTCTCGATCCTTCTGGTGAACGTCGCCGACCTCGCGATCCTCATCGTGCTCACGATGGCTCGTGGATGGCCGGTGCTGGCCTTCGCGCTAGGGGGTTTCGTCCTCAGCGTCGCCTACACCGCACCGCCACTGCGGCTGAAGAAGCGCGGTCTCGGCGAGCCCGACGTCTTCGTCGTCTGGGGTCCGCTGATGGTGTGCGGCACCTACTACTCGGCCGTCGGCTCGGTGGGATGGGACATCGTGCTGGCGTCGCTCCCGTACGGGCTGCTGTGCACGACGGTGTTGATGGGCAAGCACATCGACAAGATTCCGTTCGACGAGCCGCTCGGAATCCACACCCTCCCAGTCATTCTCGGCGCGCAGCGTGCCCGGGTCGCGACGCTGGCCATGATGGTCGGGTTCTATGTGCTCGTCGCCGTGACGGTCGCATTCGGCGCCATGCCGTGGCCCGCCCTTCTCGTTGTCCTCGCACTGCCGCGGCTCTGGAAGGTCTGGCCGCGGTTCCGCCGGCCCCCGCCCGACGAGCCGCCGCCGGACTATCCGGTCTGGCCGTTGTGGTACGCCGCGCTGGCCTGGCTTCATGTGCGCCAGGCGGGGGCGCTGCTGGTGCTCGGCCTTGCGATCGGAGCCGTCCTCAAGGTCACGTAACGGGGTGGACCTGCAGCTCGCAACTGTCGAGTGTGGTTGGCACGGTTACCGTTTCGGTGGAGTCAGGGGGAGTGACGCGGAGGTCGGTATAGGTCGGACACTGGTTACCGCTCGCATCGACGGCGAGGCCCTCGATGACAGCATGCGCCGGTGCCGACGGTCCCAATATGATCGCGGGCGGCTGATCGACACCGCCGGGCAACCCGCCCAGGTAACCGCTGGGTGTGCGTTGAGCGTGCACGAGCGGGCCGCCGGCGCCCGTGTCCACGCCGGGGTAGCCCGCGAGCACGCACGGTCCGGCGCCGGGCGCCAGGCTGAACGTCAGCGTCACGCCGCGATGCGTCACCGCGGCCTGCGGCGGTTCGGCGCTGACGGTCACCTGGCCGGGTTCGCAGCGCGGTGGCTGGTCGGGGCTGGCGGGCGCGGCCAGTAGCGGCGCGAGTTCGCCGCGGGGCACATCGACTTCGAGCGGCCCTTGTTCGTGCGGCAGCAGCCAGTCCTGGTCGAAAAAGAAGTTCACCGTGTCGTCGGTGATCGCAAAATTCTGGTACACGTCCGGGCCGATGTCGGTTGCGAACACCGGATTCCCGCCACCGTGTTTATCCAACTCCCGCTGGACAATTGGGTTCAGCACGTCAAGCGGCGCGCTGCCGGGTTTGAACAGGGTGTCGAATGTGATGGGGGCGTGCTTGCCGACGTCGTAGTTGAACGCCTTGTACGTGGTGACCGGGTGCACTCCCGTATCGCTGCCGATCGTGAGAACCAGGCTCTGGGTTCCCGACGTCGGCGTGCCCGAGTGATACGCCTCCCCGATGACGTCGAGCTCGTACGGAATCTCCATGGGTCGCGATTTAGCGACCCAGTCGACGAACTCGTCGCGACGCTGTGTCAGGAAGTCGGTCAGCGACTGCTGATCGGGGTAGTCGACCGGAAAACGGAAGTCGATTTTGTAGGTGGGGGTGGCTGCCTGCACGTGGCAGGTCTTGTCGGCGCCGACCGTGCCTGCGAGCTTGTCGCAGGCCGATTGCACGCCCGCAGTAGGAGACGACTGACCTGATGATGACGCGGCTGTGGATGTTGGCGTGGACGCGGCTGGGGTGCTTGGTGTTCCGCACCCCGCAGCGCTGATGACCGCTGCCGCACTCGTCAGCGCTATCAATATGTTTCGAGTCGTCATGACGCGACTACCTCTGGCTCGCGTAGGGCACGGCGTGGCCGACACCGCCGCCGTTGACGGATGAGCCGAGCAGCACGGTTGTGGTGTTCGTCCCCGGGTCGTAGCGCAGCAGGGTCTGACCGCCGCCGCATGCGGCGCTTGCATGCAGGGTCAGGGCCGGGCCGTCAACGCCGAGGACGTCGATGCTCTTGTCGTTGTCCGCATCGGGCACCGACACCTTCTCCGTTGTTCCATCGGCGTTGAGCTTGGCGACGTATACGACACCGCATCCGCCGAGGGCTTGGACGAATGTGCCTGTGGGGAGCTGCCATGCGTCGACGTCGCCGATGTCGGGACCGTGCTGGCCGTCATTCTGCGCGGTGAGAGCGGTCGGCGCGCCGCCATCGATAGGCACCAGCCAGAGATTCGACGTGAATTTCCTCTCGACACTGTTGCACCGCGCGAGGACTGTCGTGCTTGCGTTTCCGTCCCACCACCGCACCGGTTCGCAGTCCTTCTCACCCGGGACCGAGATGGCCGAGCCGACCGTCCCGTCGTTGCCCATCAGTGAGAGGCCCGCCTCCGTGCCCAGAACGAGTCGGGTGCCGTCGGCGGTCGCGACGTATCGGCCGTTGAAGGGGCTTCCGAGCTTGTCGGTCGGATACGTCAGCTGCTTGTGGCCGTCGAGGTCAACCCGCTCGAGCGAACTCGGCCCGGAGCTGAAGCCGAAATGCGTTAGCAGCAACGCCTTGCCGTTGGGGCTGGTGAAGCGTGGATAGCCATCGATGTCGATCGTTGTCTGTGCGCCGGTGTGCAGGTCGACGATGACGGCCTTTCGAGAGTCGCCGTTGATCTGGAATACGGCCTTGCTGCCGTCGCCCGACCAGTCGATCAACTCGGGGCCGGCCTCTTCGCCCGGCGGCGGGAAGGTGGTGATCTTGTAGCGGCCACCCGCCGGGTTGACCAGGTACAGCGTCGTGGTCGCCGTGGCGCGTGACGGCTCGTTTGACGGCTGGTCCTCGCCGGGGCTGACACCGGAAGCCGGGCTCCACGTGGCGATCGTCCACCCGGGGCCCACCTGCGACCAGGGGATTGCCTCGATTGAGGCCTCCGCCCCGTGAGCGGCGAGCTGCGCAGCCGGGGCGTCAGCAGACGTCAATGCGGGGCCAACGGGGCTGCCCGATGCGCTGTGCACCGTCCAGCCGGTCGACGTCGAGCACCCTGCAAGCGTCAACGCCGCCATCGCGGCGATCACTGTGGTTGTGGTTTTCATCGGAGGAGTCCTTTGTCGAGTTCGCTGACCATTAAAGGCTGCGATGGACGCCTTGGTGGATTCTTGGAACGACTCAGCACCCGGGGTCGACGAAGTTGATCGTGTAGAGCACGGGGTGGATGGCGCGCGTGCAATCCGCGCCAGACGACGCCGCCAGCGCTGGCGCAGTAAGCGTGGCGATGAGCATGGCCACGACGACCGCTGCGGTGATGACGATCGAAACGGCCAGCACGGCAATCGCTCTGAGACTCGACGCGAGCCGTGCGCGTGAATTCGGTGCCATGATGAGCCTTCCGGTTTGGGCCGACGCGCCGTTGCGTCGGTACACCAGCTATGACCGGGAAGGCCGTTGGTTCGTGACCGTGATCCACGAGATCTACGTCACTACAGAAGGTTTGCGACGCCACCGAGCTTCTCGGGGCTCAGCACCCACATCAACTGGTCTACGCCATCGGCAGAGGCGCTCAGGGCCAGCAGGGCAACGACGGCGCCGTCGCGCGAGATCAGCACGGCGGGTTCGCCGTTGGCCTCGATCCAGGTGATCGCGGTACCCGGCCAGAAGTTCGGCGCGAAGGCGCGCAGGAACTTGGCCACCACCGACCTGCCGCGCACGGGGATCCGCGACGCACCGCGCATTCCGTTGCCGTCGGTGTAGCTGACGACATCCTCGGCCAGCAGCTTCTCCAGCCTCTGCAGGTCCCCCTGTTGTGCCGCGGCCACCAATGCCTCCAGCAGTCTCTTCTGCTCGGCCGAATCAACGGGTGCCCGGCGTTCGGCCGCCATGTGCTTGCGGGCTCGGGTCACGAGCTGGCGAGCGTTCTCCTCCTTGACTTGAAGAACCTCGCCGATCTGCGCATAGGGATAGTCGAACGCCTCGCGCAGTACATACGCGGCTCGCTCGGTGGGAGGAAGCCTTTCGAGCAGCATCAGCGTGGCCAACTCGAGTGCTTCGCCGCGTTCGGCACCAAGGTGAGGGTCGGCGCTGGTGTCGACGGGCTCGGGAATCCATGGGCCGATGTAGGTTTCGCGTCGCGCGCGTGCCGACTGCAGGGCGTTGAGGCACAGACGTGTCGTTGTGGTGGCCAGGAACGCCGCCGGTTCGATGACGGTGCTGCGGTCATAGCTCTGCCACCGCAGCCAGGCCTCCTGGACGATGTCCTCGGCCTCGGTTCGGCTGCCGAGCATGCGATAAGCGATGCCGAACAGGCGTCCCCGAACCGCGACGAAGTCTGCCGTCGCCTGGTCCAGGTCGGCCGATGAGCCGTTGCTCACAACCACGCGGTCATCCAAACACAAAACCGGGCTGAACTCGTCGTGTCCAATCGTGCGGATCGACGCCTGATTTTGCCGACCGCGAGCAGGATGACCGGTACCAGCGCACGTCAACAGGAGGGGAGCGCCACGATGGTCAACGTCACAGGATTTGATCCCGCGGTAAGTGGTCAGGAGCCCAGGGACGAGAACGGCGACAAGGTTGCGGTCGGAGTGTGGGGTGACTCCAGCACCGACGTCGGAGTCTTCGGCACCAGCGGTGCCGTGCCACCGGGTGGCAACATCATCATCGCCAGCATGCTCAAGGCAGGCGTGATAGGCCATGGCACGGACCGGCCCGGCATCATCGGCCATAGTCAGACTGCTTGCGGCGTCTGCGGATTCAGCGACAAGTTCTCCGGGATATACGCCTATAGCGACAACCAGGACGCCGACCCGTCGGTCGCGTCGATCCTCGCCTTGGCCGGCAATGGTGGGATCGCCGTCGAGGGAAGTTCCGGCGACGGTGAGGGGATCGTCGGGGTCAGCTGGTTTGGCACCGGAGTTCGCGCCACGACCTCGACCGGGACCGGCGTCCTCGGCGAGGGCTACGTCGGCAAGCTCTCCGGCGACCCGTACGGCGTGAGGGGTGTGAGCGACGTAGGCACCGGCGTTCGTGGCGAATGCGAGACTGCCAACGCCATCGAGGGCCTGACCCTCGGGGACGGCTACGCCGTTGCCGGTGTGCACTTTTCGAACGATCCGGGCGGAGGCGTCCTCGGCGAGAGCGTCCTCGGTAACGGTGTCGAGGGCTTCACCTTCAGCAGCGATCCGAACACCGCTGCCGTGCGCGGCCAGAGCGCAGGCGGAAATGCCGGCCTGTTCATCGGCAACGTCAAGGTCACCGGGTCAATTACGAAGGGTGGCGGCGGATTCCGTATAGACCACCCCGACGACCCGAAGAACAAGTCGCTCTCCCATTCCTTCGTCGAGTCCCCGGACATGTTGAACGTCTACAGCGGAACGGTGACCACGGATGCGCAAGGGAACGCCCGCGTGAGCCTGCCGGAGTATTTCGAGGCGCTCAACGGCGATTTCCGTTATCAGCTCACCGCCATTGGACAGTTCGCCCAGGTCATGGTGTCGGAGGAGATCCGCGACAACGAGTTCGCCATCAAGTCGGACCCTCCGAAAGTGAAGGTCTGCTGGCAGGTGACCGGGGTGCGCCGCGATGCCTGGGCCGAGGCCAACCGGATTCCCGTCGAGGAAGTGAAGCCCGCGGGCGAGAAAGGCACCTATCTCCATCCCGAACTGTTCGACAAGAAGGACAAGACGCGCCCGGATCGTCGGTCGATCGACACGATGACGGCGGTGCTGCCGGACGAAGTCAGCCAGCGAGCGGGGGAGACGCTGGCGTCCTCGGATGCGTCCGGCTTCCGTGAGTTGGTGACCGAGGCCCGGAACCTGTTCGCGCAGCGTGCCGCCGAAAGGCATGAGCGGTCGCGACACTAGGCGGCGTACCGTCGTGGGCATGAGCCTGTTGAGTGACCTCGGCGGGGTGCGAACAGGTCTTGGCCGGGCGTTGTTCGGCCTGGTCGCCGGTCCCGACGGCCCCGACAACAGGGCGCGGATCCACGACACTCCCGGCCCCCGCTGGTTCGCCGAGGATCGCCCGATCCGCAGGGTGCACGCTGACGCCTCGATGTTCGTCGGCGGCTTGCGGGCATTGCTCTTCCAGTCGTTGCACCCGCTTGCCATGGCGGGTGTGGCTGAGCACTCCGACTACCGCGGCGACCCGTGGGGGCGTCTGCAGCGCACCAGCACATTCCTCGCGGTGACGACGTTCGGTCCAGCAGATGAGGCGCAGCGCGCAGTCGACAAGGTGCGTGGAATCCATCGACGGGTCCGCGGCGTCGCGCCGGACGGCACCCAGTACGACGCATCCGACCCTCACCTGCTGGAGTGGGTGCACATCGCCGAGGTGGACAGTTTTCTGCTCGCACACCAACGTTACGGAGCTGCCCCACTCGATCAGGCGGGCCGCGACGGATACGTCGCCGACGCCGCCCGGGTCGCCGAGGCGCTCGGGGTTCCCGACCCTCCTCGCACTGAACAGCAACTGCAGCAACGCATCTCGGCATACCGTCCCGAATTACGTGGTACGGCGGCCGCCAGGGAAGCGGCCCGGTTTCTGCTGCTGACGCCGCCGCTGCCGCTTGTGGCGCGGGCGCCCTACGGTGTGCTCGCTGCGGCATCGGTCGCGATGCTGCCGCCGTGGGCCCGCGCACCACTGTGGCTGCCGTATGTTCCGCCGATCGAGGCCACCGTCATCAAAATGGCGGGCAATGCCGTCGTCGGCGGAATCCGGTGGGTGATGACGACCACACGAACAGATCATGACTCGGTGGCCTGAACCCGAAAAGGTGTCGCCCGGACAGGAATCGGTGTGGGACTACCCCCGCCCGCCACGGTTGGAGGACTTCGCGGGGAGGATCACCGTAGAGCTTGACGGGCGCGTTATCGCGTCAACGGCCAGCGGCTGGCGGGTTCTCGAGACCAGCCACCCGCCGACGTACTACCTGCCGCGAGAATCCTTCGCCGACGGTGTGCTGCGCCCGACGTCGGGCGCGTCCTGGTGTGAATGGAAGGGCCAGGCAAGCTATTTCGACTTGGTTTCCGACACCCGGCGTGCGGAGGCGGCGGCGTGGACGTACGTGACGCCCACCGCCGGATTCGAGCCGATCGCGGGCGCGATCGCCGTGATGGCCGATGCCGTTGACCGGTGCACCGTCAACGGCGAGGTGGTCGAGCCGCAGCCGGGTGGCTTCTACGGCGGGTGGGTGACGAGTTGGGTGCGGGGACCGTTCAAGGGCGTCCCCGGATCGACGGGCTGGTAGTCGCGCTAGCTGTGCGGCGGATAGCACTTGCCCTTCGGCCACTGCCATACGTCGCGCACGGACTCCGGCACCGGGCAGGGCTCTTCTCCTGCGGGAATCGGTCCGAAGCCAATCGCGATCGGGACCCAGGTCGATCCCGGCGCGGCGACCTTGTAGAACGTCATGTAGCTGTTCTGGTCCTGCAGATTCACCCCGGCCTCATACTGCCCAGGCTTGGCGTACAGAGAGGCCGCCGCCCATTGATCGCCCCGCGGCAACGACGCGTAGTAGGTCTCGCCTTCCCGCAGTCCGCCGAACTCCGAAGCGGGCCTGCCGGTGAGCGTTGCGCCCGCCTGGACCAGTTCCGCGCGAACCTCGTCGGTCACCCGCATGTTCACCGCCGCATCGTCGGCGTGCGCGGGCCCGGCCAACGCGATCGTCGCCGCCGCGGCTCCCGACAATGTCGCTGCCACCATGGCCGTCATCGTCTTCATTGTGGGTTTCCCTTTCCGTTTCCGCCGGCTCCTGCGCCCGGTCACGTAAAGGGTGGGGTTGAGGCCTTGGTGAATTCTTGGCGTCTGTTCCTGGTCCGTTACCCGGACAGCGCGGCGCGTGGTCGCGCGGGCGGCACCGCGGCCAGCAGCGCGCGGGTGTACTCCTGCTCGGGACTGTCGAAGAGCTCGGCCGCGGTCCGGTACTCGACCGAAGCACCGTCGCGCATCACGAGCACGTCGTGGCTCATGCGTTGGATGACTGCGAGATCGTGCCCGATGAACAGATACGTCAGGTGCAGGTCGCGCTGTAGCTCCGCGAGCAGATCCAGAACCCGCGACTGGACCGAGACATCCAGCGAGGCAGTCGACTCGTCGAGGATGAGGAGGTCGGGTTCGACGGCGAGAGCCCTGGCGATGCTGACCCGTTGGCGTTGCCCGCCGGAGAGCTCGTGCGGGTAGCGCGACGCGAACGACGCAGACAATCCGACGAGTTCAAGAAGTTCCTCCACGCGCTGTTGGCGGCCCCGCTTGCCTTTCGCAAGCCGGTGCACCCACAGCGGCTCTGCGATCGCCGTGCCCGCGCGCGTGCGAGGGTTGAGCGACGAGAACGGATCCTGGAAGACGAGGCTGATTCGTCGGCGCAATGCCTTTTCGGCAGCTCCCCGGACATCGAACACATCGGTTCCGTCCAGGGATGCGCTGCCTGCGTCCGGTTTGACGAGCCCGGTCAGTGCGGCCGCCACCGTCGACTTGCCCGACCCTGACTCACCGACCAGGCCGAGCGTCGTACCACGCCGAATCTCAAACGACACGTCTTTCACCGCGTGCACGGTCGACCTGCCGACCGGAGTGGTCACGGGGAAACGCACGTCGAGGTCATCGACACGAAGTAGCACCGGCGCCTCGGAGTCGGCAGGGGGTGGACCCGAAACCCCGACGAGTGGACGGGAATTCAACAACTCCCGGGTATAGGGCTGCTGCGGATCGTCGAACACGTCGAGCACCGGCGCCTGCTCGACGGCCTCACCGTCCTGCAGCACGGTGACATCGTCTGCGACCTGGCCGATGACCCCGAGGTCGTGGCTGATCCAGACCACCGCGGTGCCGAAGTCTCGTTGCAGATCCCGCACCAGTTGGATGATCTGTGCCTGCGTCGTGACGTCCAGGGATGTGGTCGGCTCGTCGGCGATCAGCAGTTCGGGGTCACACGCCAACGCGATGGCGATCATCACGCGCTGACGTTGGCCCCCCGACAGTTGATGGGGATAGGAGTTGAGTCGCGTCTGCGGGTCAGGCAAGCCGACGGCCTCGATCAGCTCCAGCGCGCGATCGGTCGCCTGCCGCCTCGTCATCTTCCGATGGGCTTCAAGGGATTCCGTGATCTGTCGCTCGACAGTCAACAGCGGGTTCAGCGATGTGCCTGGGTCCTGGAACACGAAACCAATTCGGCCGCCGTGTACTTGGCGTAGGACACCGGCCGATGCACCGATGAGCTGTGTCGATGCGGCGTCTGCAGCGCCGGCCAGCGTGCTGGTGCCGCCGACGACCGCGCCGGGCGCGTCGAGCAGTCCAGTCGCCGCCAGTACGGTCATCGACTTGCCCGAGCCTGATTCACCGACGATGCCGAGTGTCTTGTCGCGTTCGACCTCGAACGAGACGCCCTGGACGATTTCACGTCTGCCGATGCGCACCCGGAGATCGCGCACGTTCATCACCGGATCAGCCACTGCGCCTCCGAGCCTCGATCATCGTGCGCTGCTTGGGATCCAGCACGTCCCGCAGCCCGTCACCGAACAGGTTGAACGCCAGCACCGTGACGACGATGGCGGCGCCGGGGAACACCGCCATCCACCATGCGAGCGTGACGAAGCCCTGGGAGTCGAAGATCATCCGGCCCAACGAGGGCTGCGGCGGCTGGATGCCCAACCCGAGGAACGACAGTGCCGCTTCGGACAGGATCGCGAACGCGAGCGACAGTGACGTCTGCACGATCAGCGGCCCCGCGATGTTGGGCAGGATGTGCCGCCCGAGCATGTACAGGTGGCCGGTGCCCATGGTGCGTGACGCCTGGACGAACGGCTCTACTCGCACGCTCAGCGTGCTTGCTCGCGCCACCCGCGCGAAAATCGGTGTGTACACGATGCCGATCGCCAGGATCGTCGTCGTGACGCCCGGTCCAAGGACGGCCACGACAGCGAGCGCCAGCAGCAGCACCGGGAAGGCGAACATCACGTCGACGACCCGCATGACGACCGTGTCGAGCCAGCCGCCCCGATAACCTGCGACCACGCCGATCGTCACGCCGACCACCACCGCGAACGCGACGCTGACGACGGCGACCCGCATAGACGCCTGCACGGCCAGCAGGACACGCGAGAAGATGTCGCGGCCGAGTTCGTCGGTGCCGAACCAGTGTTCGCCGTTCGGCGGTCGCAGAGCGTTCGGCACGTCGATGTCGTTGATGCCGAAGGGCGCGATCCACGCGGCGGTGACCGCGACGAACGCCACCAAAGCGAGGACGAGCGCGCTGACCACCGTCACCGGGTTACCCGCCAGCAGCCGCACGGCCGAGAGCCGACTCCGCTCCTCGGCGGCGGCGGTTTCGCTGGGCGCGGGTGTCGTCATGACAGCCGAATCCTCGGGTCCACCACCGCATACAGGAGGTCCACGATGAGATTGATGAGAAGGAACAGTGCCGCGATGAGAAGCACCGCGCCCTGGATGACGGGGTAGTCACGCGCCGCGACGGCGTTGTACACCAGCCGGCCTAGGCCGGGCCAGGCGAACACAACCTCGACGACGATGACTCCGCCGAGGATTGTCGCCAGTTGAATGCCGGTGATGGTCAGCACCGGTATGGCGGCGTTGCGGACGGTGTGACGCATGGTGACCACTCGCGGCGGCAGGCCCTTGGACCGCGCCGTCCGCACGTAGCCCATCGCGGCGACTTCCAGCACGGCGGAACGGATGTACCGCGTCATGATCGCCGCGGCGACGAGTCCGACCGTGAGGCCGGGAAGGATGATGTGACGCAACCAGCCGCCCGGGTCGTCGAACAGCGGCCGGTATCCGGATGTCGGAAGCCAGTGCAGCGTCGACGCGAACAAACCGATCAGCAGTATTCCCATCCAGAAGTCGGGAATCGATACGCCGAACTGGCTTGTGACGCGGACGATCGCATCGCTGACGCGGCCCTCGTGCAGCGCGGACCAGACGCCTGCGGGCAGCGCGATGAGCAGGGCGATGACGATCCCCACCAGTGCCAGCGACACGGTGGCGGGCAGGCGTTCGAGCAGCGTGACAGTCACGGGATCTCCATTGCGGAAGCTCACGCCGAGGTTGCCGGTGAGCGCCGACCCCAGGTAGCCGAAGAACTGCTCGACGATGGGCCGGTCCAATCCGCTTGCGTGGCGCAGGGCGTCGTAGGCCTGCGGTGTATAGCGGGTACCGAGAGCGATGCGCACGGGATCGCCGGGAACCAGATGCACGAGCGCGAAGACCGCGACGAGCACCCCGATCATCACGATCAGCGAATACAGAAGCCGTCGGGCCACGAACCGCACGACGGGATTCGACACTAGCCCCGTCATTGGTTTCCGCCCTCGCTGATGCTCGCGGTTCGGAAGCGGATCGCCTTGTCGCGTCGTGCTTCGTAGCCGGACATGTTCTTGTTCCACGCCTGGATGACCGACGGGTTGTACAGGTAGATGTAGCTGCAATCGCCGCCGATGAACGTCGCGGCCTTGCGATATATGTCCGCCCTGGCATCTTGGTTCGTCTCGACGCGGCCCGCGTCCAGCAGTCGGTCAACTTCGGGGTTCGAGTATTTCTGCGCGTTGCTGGTGCCGTCGGTGTGGTGCTGCGCGTAATAGAAGTCGTCGGGATCGATGTTGCCCAGCCAGCCCATCATCAGCATGTCGAAGTGGCCGGTGTTCTGCTCGTCGAGCCAAGTGGCGAAGTCGACGGTGCGAATGTGCACCGTGATACCAAGCGGGGCAAGGTTATCGGCGATGATCTGGGCTGCGGTCACCGTCTCCGGGTATTCGGTGGTCACCAGCATGTCGAGGTTCTGCGGCGACGCGTTCGCCTCGTGCATCAAGCGCTTGGCCTGCTCGATGTCGTAGCGATACTTGTCGTAGTCGGTGTGCCAGAAGCTGCCCTTGGGAATGGCGAGTTCGTTCTTGGCGGCGGTGCCGTAACTGGTGGCGGCCACGATTGCTTCCCGGTCGATTCCGTACGCGATCGCCTGCCGGACACGGACGTCGTTCCACGGCTTGCGCGCCTCGTTGAGCGCGAGATACCAGTAGTCGTTGCTGGGTGTGACCGCAAGCTTGACGGAGTCGTCATCCTTGAGCTGGTTAACCCGTTGTGGCGGAATGGAATCCGTCCAATCAACCTCACCGGCCTGCAACGCCGACAACGCTGTCGACTTCTCTGGGATGAATCGGAAGATCACGCCTGGACACCTTCGGTGGGCCGCCCCAGTAGTTCGGGTTGGCCTTCAGCGTGATCGAGTCACCGCTCTTCTGGCTCTCGAAGGCGAATGGGCCGGTGCCGATCGGATGGGTGGCGATCTGCCCGCTTTCCACGTTCTTGCGTTGCACGATCGCCATGCCCTTGAAGCCGCCCAGGTTCGTCAAGAGGTTCGGGGTGGGCTGCTTGAGGCGCAGGACGACGGTCGACGGGTTGGTGGCCCGAATGTCGGTGACGGCGCTGAGCTTGTCGCTGTTCGCCAGTTCCTGGTCGATGATGCGGCGGTAGGTGAAGACGACGTCGTCGGCCGTCAGCGGGCTGCTGTCCTGGAAGATGACGCCGGGACGGAGGTGGAAGGTCCAGGTCAGCTGGTCGGGGGTGACGTCCCAAGACTCCGCTAGGGCGGGCCGCATCTCGAGGTTGGCGTCCGGTTCGACGAGGGTGTCGTAGACGTTCTCCAGAACCTCGAAGGAGAAGTAGGCGCTGGTCTTGTTGGGGTCGAGCTGGTCGGGCTCACCGGCGATCGCTGCCACCAGGCGGCCCGAGGTATCTCCGTCGAGATCGACGCGTTCACCGGTAGAGCAGGCCGAAAGGGCGACCACCAGCGAGGCGACGATGCCGACGGCGGTCCACCTCGCCGCTCTCGCCATCGCCATCACCCCGAATTCGTCGGCCCTTCGCTTACTACCCGGATTTCGGGGTGGTCGAAACGCGAGGCCACCGGCAGTCGCAGCTTTACATTGAATGTTCTATGATTTGGTCATGGCCAAGCCGCCACTGTCGATGAAGCCAACCGGTTGGTTCCAAGTCGCGTGGTCCGACGAGATCAACGTCGGTGACGTGCATCGGATGAAGTACTTCGACCGCGATCTCATCGCGTGGCGCGCGCAATCGGGGCGGTTGACCGTGATGGACGCATACTGCGAACACCTCGGCGCGCATCTCGGCTACGGCGGCCACGTCGAAGGCGAGGTCATCCAGTGCCCGTTCCACGGTTGGCAGTGGAACCACGAAGGCCGAAACGTGTGCATCCCCTATGAGAGCCGACCCAACCGGGGCCGGCGCATGCGAACGTACCCGGTGACCGAACGCAATGCCTCGGTGTACATCTGGCACGACGTCGACGGCAAAGAGCCGTATTTTGATGTCCCCGACGTGTTCTCGGGCTTCGGCGATCGCAGCACCCCGGCCGACTACTACCCGCAGCAGCGCCTGTTCCGCGCAGGCCTGGAGATGCATCCGCAGTACGTTCTCGAGAACGGGGTGGACTTCGCACACTTCAAGTTCGTGCACAACACTCCGATCGTGCCGGTGTTCACCCGGCACGACTTCGACGAACCGGTGTCCTACGTCGACTTCACTATCACGTTCGAGGGCGACGACCAGCAGCGCATCGAGGACGTCAAAAGCGGTGTGGAGGCGATCAACGGTGGCCTCGGCATCGCAGTGACCAAGAGTTGGGGGATGGTCGACAACCGGACGATCTCGGCCATCACCCCGGTCGACGAGTCCACCTCGGATGTGCGGTTCATGGTCTACATCGGCCGCACGCCCGGCAAGGACACTCCGCGCGCCGAAGCGAAGGCGACCGAGTTCGGCGAAGAGATCATCCGTCAGTTCAGCCAGGACATCCACATCTGGCAGCATCAGCGCTACTCGGACCCACCGGCGCTGTCGAGCGCCGAGTTCGAGGGCTTCACCGCAATTCGCAACTGGGCCAAGCAGTTCTACCCCGACGGTATCGGCGGCAGTGCCGCCGAGGTCTATACAGCACTGCAGAAAGGTTGACCATTGATGAATGCTTCCACCGGCCGCCCGATCCGGGTATTCCAGGTAGCCACCGGCAACGTCGGCTCCGAGATGATCAAGCGCATCGCCACTCAGCCCGATCTTGAGCTGATCGGTGTGCACTGCTATTCGCCGGAAAAGGTCGGCAAGGACGCGGGCGAGCTGGCCGGCCTGGCGCCGAACGGAGTCAAGGCAACCGGTTCGGTCGAGGAGATCATCGCCGCCAAACCCGACGTGCTGACCTTCCATGGCGTGTTCCCCGACGAGGACCTCTATGTGAAAGTCCTTGAGGCGGGTATCAATATCGTCACCACCGCGGACTGGATCACCGGCTGGCACCGCGACACCAACCACCCGCACCCCTCCGGTAAACCGGTCTCGCGACTCCTTCAGGCGGCGTGCGAGAAGGGCGGCGCGACGTTCTACGGCACCGGCATGAACCCCGGCCTGAACCAGATCCTCGGTGTGGTGTGTTCGGCCGACGTGGCCGACATCGAGAACGTCACCACCATCGAGTCCGTCGACGTGTCCTGTCATCACTCCAAGGAGACCTGGATCGAGGTCGGCTACGGCCAACCGGTCGACGACCCCGAGATCCCCGGCAAGCTGGAGAAGTACACCCGCGTCTTCGCCGACAGCGTGCTGATGATGGCCGACTGCTTCGACCTGGAACTCGACGAGGTGACGTTCAGCTACGAGCTGGGCGCCTGCACCAAGGACGTCGACCTCGGCTGGTACACGCTGCCCAAAGGGTCGCTGGGCGGGAACTACCTCAAATACCAGGGCATGGTCGACGGTGTGCCACGGGTGGAGACGCACCTCGAGTGGCAGATGACCCCGCACACCGACCCGAGCTGGCACATCAAGGGCTGCTACATCACCAAGATCAAGGGCGATCCGTGCGTCTACAACAAGCACATGATCTTTCCGAAACGTGGTGTCGACCTGTCGAATCCGGACAACTTCGCGTCGATCGGGATGACGGTCACCGGGATGCCCGCGCTTGCCGCGATCGGGTCGGTGGTCGCCGCGCCGCCGGGAATCGTCACCAGTGCCGACGTGCCACTGCGCGGGTTCGCCGGCCGCTTCAAGCTGTAAGCGGACTAACCGACGTGCAGTTCCAGGCTTTCGAGTCGCCGTACGAGCAGGCTCGGCAACCACCGGCCGGTGTCGGTCGCCTCGAAATGCGATGTTCTCCTGAGAAGTTCGCCGATCACGATCCTGGCCTCCATGCGGGCGAGCGCTGCGCCGATGCAGAAGTGCGGGCCTTTGCCGAAGCTGATGTGTCCCTTGCCGCCGAAGCGGTCCAGACGAAACTCGTTGGCGTCCTGGAAATGTGCGGAATCACGGTTGGCCGCACCCCACAGAAGCACAAGATGTGATCCCGCACTGAGAGTCACGCCGGACAACGTGGTGTCGTTGACCACGTGGCGATAGTGCCCCCGGAACGGGGGTTCGTAACGGAGGACCTCTTCGAGAAATGCGCCAAGCAGTTCCGTATTACCCCGTAGCTCTTCCTGTATGTCGGGACGGCTGGCCAAAACGTATGCGGCAGAACCAATCAACGAAGCGGTGGACTCGCCACCTGCGCTGAACAGCGTGGCCATCATGCTCAGCGCTGTGAGATCCCCCAATTCACCCGCGGCACGGGCCGTTGCCAGATCGGCCAACAGGTTGTCCTGCGGAGTTTCGGCGGCGCGCTGGAAATGCTCGTTGATGTAGCCGGCGAGTTCCATCACGGCGACGCCCGCAGCGGTGAGTTCGTCCTGGCCGACTAGCCCCTCGACCAATTGCGTGCTTGCGTACCCCCACTGCATCAACTGATCGGTGTCGACATCTGGAAGACCGATCAGGCGCGTGACGATCATCATCGGCAGGCGGTTGGCCATCGCCGACATCCATTCGATGCTGCCGCCCCGCACGCCTTCATCCCACAGCCGGTTCGCGGTCTCGCCGATGAATGGTTCCAGTGCGTTGATCCGCTTGGCCGCCAATTGCGGCACCAACAACTTCCGGTGCGCCGCATGGGCAGGGTCGTCCGCCGTTGCGAGCGCCTGAATTTCGCCGCCGAGCTCACCCATCACGAACGCTCCCACCGTGCCGTCCTGGTAGGTCATGGTGGCGGTGAGGTTCGACGAGAAATCCTGCGGCCGGGCAATGACGTCGTTGACCGCTTCCCAGCTGCACACCGCGTGGAACCCGGAATCGCCGATCGGATGGACCGGGCCGGCTGCTTGCATGCGCTCGTAGAGCGGATACGGATCCTGGATGAATCGGTCATCGAACAAGTCGAGGCCGAGCCGGCCTTCGCGCACGGGCATCCGTCAAGCCTGAGCCGGGGAGTGGACAGCGTCAACGTTGCGCCCGATGTTGAAGAGTGCAGGTCGAGGGCGGCCTGAGGCGTCGTCTCACGTCGTGGTCGGGACCTGCAGACGAAGTGAGAATCATGGCAGGATCTGTCTCAGCGTGAGAAAGTAGGCCCCGTGGCTCGCAACGACTGGCTCGTCGGCGGTGATCGGCGTACGGCGGCCGCAGAACGCATCTATGCCGCGGCGACCGACTTGATTGCCACCGACGGCTCGCTGGACGTCGACACCTTGGCCGCGAAGGTGCATTGTTCCCGCGCGACGATCTACCGCCATGCCGGCGGCAAGGCCGCGATCCGTGACGCCGTCGTGGCGCGCGCAGCGGCCCGGATCGTTGAAGCCGTGCGGTCGGCCGTCGACGGGCTTACGGGTGCTGAACGGATCGCGACCGCGATTACCGTGGCGCTCGGCCTGATTCGGTCCGATGCCGTCGCCCAGTTGATGGTCAGTTCGATTCGCGGTGCCCAGGCAATGACCTGGCTCACCGAGTCGCCGATCGTGGCCGAGTTCGCGACCGATCTCAACGGGCTGACCGATGGCGATTCGAAAGCGGCGCAGTGGATCATCCGAGTTGTGATGTCGATGCTCTATTGGCCCGTCGGGGACGTCGATGTCGAAGGCGAGATGTTGCAGCGCTTCGTGTTACCGGCGTTCAACGACCCGTAGAATCAGATTTCAACATGGCCGCCAACGTATCTCCGCGCCGCCCCGTAAACGGAAAGCAACTCCGCGCGGATCGGACGCGCGCGATGGTCATCGACGAGACGGTGCGATGCGTCCTCGAGGAGGGTTTCGGCGCCGCGAGCGCCAATCACATCACCGAGAGGGCAGGCGTCACATGGGGGGTGATCCAGTACCACTTCGGCGACCGCGACGGCCTGCTGATGGCCGTCGTGGATCGCGGGTTCGGCCAACTCCTGGAGACCCTGGGGGGTATGGAGCCCGAATTGGGCTCGACCTCCGGACATGCCAGGGCCGAGCTTGTGGTCAACGCAGTTGCCGACGCGTTCTTGAGCCCGACGTCGATTGCGGCACTTGAGATTCTGATCGCAACGCGCGCCGGCCGAGCCGACGTCGACCAGCAGCATCTACTCGAACTGTTTTCCACCCTCACCCGTCTCGGCCGCTACGTCGCCGACGGTCTCGAGCCCGAGCGCGCAGACGCGGTCGGCAATCTCATCTGGTCCACCCTGATGGGTGCCATGGTTGCCAAGATGGCGGTGCCCGGCCACGTCGACGTCAGCCGTGAGCTGCGTGCCCTCACGGACGTGGTCGCGGCTTACGTCGACCAGGAGCGCACAACCTAGCGCTTCGCGACGTCACGGCAGTTCTGCTACCAGCCGGTCGACCGATACTCGGGGGCCGGAAAAGAACGGGACCTCCTCGCGCACGTGCCTGCGGGCCTCGGTGGCACGCAGGTCACGCATCAGGTCGACGATCCGGTGCATCTCCTGCGCCTCGAACGCCAGGATCCATTCATAGTCGCCGAGCGCGAACGCCGCCATCGTGTTGGCCCGAACGTCGGGGTAGCCGCGCGCTTGCTTGCCGTGATCGGCGAGCATGGTCCGGCGCTCGGATTCGGGCAGCAGATACCAGTCGAAGGAGCGGACGAAGGGGTACACGCACAGGTACGCACCCGGCGGTTCGCCGGAGAGAAACGCCGGCACATGACTCTTGTTGAACTCGGCCGGCCGGTGGACGGCGGCCGAGCTCCACACCGGCGTGCTAACCCGGCCCAGCGCGCAGGATCGACGCAGTTTGTTGTAGGCGGACTGCAGCGCCTCGATGCTGTCCGCGTGAGTCCACACCATCCAATCGGCGTCTGCGCGAAGACCGGCCACGCAGTAGAGCCCGCGCACCGTTACGTCGGTATCGGCGAGCCCGTCGAGACAGGTTCGGGCCTCGACGATCGCCGCGGCCCGGTCATCGCCGATATCGCCGGGTTTGACCTGGAACACCGAGAACATCTCGTAGCGCACCGCGGCGTTGATACTGCGGTAGTCGGTGGCCAACTCAACTCCGTTCGACGCTCCGCAAGTGCGGTCGAATCCGCAGACGATCAAGCTCGGGAACCTGTTCCGGCCTGCATGCCATGACGAACTGGGAGACCCCACGCAACTGCTGGTCGATGTCGATCAGCCCGCCCGCCTCGAAGAACGCCGGAACCGTGGTGCGATCGAACACTTGAATCCCGCAGATCGTCGCGCCGAGAGCGATTGCCTTGCGCGCGAGCGAGGAGTCGCGGCCGTAGCTGGTGAGTAAGGCGATCCGCCCGAACGGCGCGAGCACCCGAACCATCTCGCGCAGCACACCCATCGGCTCCGGGATGAGATGAAGCGCGCCGAAACTGCACACCGCGTCGAACGCGCCGTCGTCGAAGGGCAGGCTCAGCGGGTCGGCACGCATGTAGACCACGCGGTCGTGACTGTTCCGCTGCGCGGCTCGCTGCATCATCTGTACCGAGTCGTCCACACCGATGACGAAACCATCGCCGGTCAGCCTGCTCGCGAAGAAACTGGTCAAATCTCCGGATCCGCAGGCTACGTCGAGCACGCGCTGGCCGCCCTCGAGATGCAGAGCCGCGGCAGCTCTGTCGCGCTCGGCGGACAGCGAGATCCCGTGCATCCGCGCCCGCTGCGCGAAAGTGAGACGGGTCGGGACCCGTGTGCCGAGCAGGTCGGTGTAGCCGTCGCAATGTCGAAGTGAGCGCAGCGCCTCATGGCGGATCAGCCCGCGCGCGAGCGCAGGCGACCACACGGCGTCCCCCGAGTCCGCCCCGGGCTGGTGGGCGGTCATATCTAGGTCACGTACGAGGGCCTTGATCGGTTCATCGAATCCGGTTTTTCGATGAGCGCCGGCCACCAGATCCGCGGCCCGATCAGCGTGAAGAGAGCCGGAACCACCACGGTGCGCACCACGAATGTGTCGAGCAGAATGCCCAGTCCGACAATGACACCGAGTTGAGTGAGCACTATCAGCGGAAGCACAGCAAGTACACAGAAAACGGCGGCCAGCACGATTCCCGCACTGGTGATCACCGGACCGGTCGCGGACACCGCCCGCACGATGCCCTCACGGGTGCCGCGTGCAGGCGTCTCTTCACGTGCGCGGGTGACCAGGAAGATCGTGTAGTCAACGCCGAGGGCGACAAGGAACAAGAAGGCGAACAGCGGGGTGGTGTAGTCCAGTGCGGGCATGCCCAATACGTGCACACTGGCCCAGCCGCCAAGGCCCAGCGCCGACATCGCGCTGAGCACCATGACCGCGACCAACACCAGAGGCGCCAAGGCCGCGCGGAGCAATACGTACAGCACGATCAACACCACCCCGAGAATGGCCGGGATGAGCACCTGCCGGTCATGGACGGCGGCGTCGCGGGAGTCCAGCGCCTGGGCGTCTGACCCGCCGACTACGGCCATCGGGTCGGCCTTCTTCACCGATTCCCGCATCGCGACAACGGTTTTGAATGCCTCTGGAGATGCGGGCGGAGCGTCGAGAATCACCGTCCATCGGGACAGCCCGGACGCCGACGATCCGGTGTCGCCGGCCGAGGCCACGCCCGGCGTCGTCGTGATCGCCTGCCGAATCGCAGCAGCGCGGCCGGTGTCACCGATCACGAGTGTGGGATCGGTGAGGCCACTGGGGAAGTGGGCGGAAAGCGTCTCAAAACCAGTTACCGACTGGGCCTTCACCCGGAATTGTTCGGTCTGCGACAACCCGATCGGCGTGCCGAGCAGCCCGATACCCATCAGCCCCAACACCACCACGGAAGTGGCGGCTACCCGGCCGGCATGGCCGGTAACCCATTCGGCGATGCCGTGCCACACACCGGTCGTGACCGCCGGCCGCGCGCCCCGGCGGGGAATGAACGGCCAGAACAGCCGGGTGCCAAACAGGCTCAGCAACGGCGGCAGCACAAGCAGGACGAGCAGCACCGCGACGACCAGTCCGCACGCGGCGTGCACGCCGAGGCTCCGGGTGGCCGGGGCAGCGGCGAAAACGAGGGTCAACAGCGCCAGAACCACGGTCGCGTTGCTCGCCACGATGGCAGGCCCGGCCCGGCTGACCGCCGTTCGCAAGGCGTCGCGGTGATCGTCGGTCCCGGCCAATTCCTCGCGATAACGCGAGATCAGCAGTAGCGCGTAATTCGTGCCCGCTCCGAAGACGAGCACGCTCGTGATTCCCGCGGTGGCACCGTCAAAGGCCAATCCCGTGAAGCGCGAAACGATCGTTCCCAGCGCGGTGGACAGGCCGTCAGCAAATCCGATCACGGCCAACGGAACCAGCCACAGAATGGGCGAGCGGTAGGTGACGACCAATAGCACTGCCACCACGGACGCGGTCACCAACAGCAGCGTTAGATTGGCACTGGACATCGCGCCGGCGATATCGGCGCCGAAGGCTGGACCACCGGTCACTTCAGCCGCGATCCCAGCGGGCAAACCGGCTGCCGCGGAGGATCGCAGCGCAGCGACGGCCTCGTCGAGCTCGGATCCGGACGTCGCGGCGAGGGGAATCGGCGCCACCGCCGCGCGGTCGTCCGGCGAAACCATCAGCGGCGCGCCGGCGACACCGATGCTCGACAGCGCGCGCTGCCGTGCAGACTCGGCGGCAGCGAGATCACCTGGCGCCAGCGCTGACCCGTCGTGGCGGGACAACACCAGAATTGCCGGTACTCGGTCCCCGCCCGGAAAGGATCTCAATAGTTCTGCCGCCCTTGCGGACTCGGCTGACGGCGGCAGTAGAAGGGGTGGCTTGTCGGCACCTGAGTTGGATCCGGCGACCGCCATGAACACGCCGGCGGCAGCCACGATCAATAACGCGGCCGCCCAGGAGCGCCGATGCGTGACAGCGGCGGCAATGCGATCCCACGCCGTCATGTGAACTGGCTGCCGTCGTGGTACGTATTCAAGATATGGACGCTATGGAGGGGACGCGTGAGAATCAGCGGGCGACTGTCACGGTCGACCGGGACGGGATTATCAGGAAGTGGGATGACGCGGTAACCGAGGTTGCAGGTTATTCGGCGGACGAGGCGCTCGGCCGCAGTCTCGAAGTCGTCATTCCATCTGTACTGCGGAGTTTGCATTGGCACGGGTTCGACCGGGCGATGCAGCGGGGCCGGTTGAGCAAACCGGGGAAGACGTACAAGGTCCCGACTGTGCGCAGCGACCGACAAATAGTCGTTGCACACGCAACTTTTGAGTTGATACCTGGCAGCGGCGGTAGCACTCGCGGTGCCGTGGTCACGTTTGTCGGCACGGGACCGGCGTGGCAAGGGATGGCGTGGCGAGTGGCACTTGCGCCTATGAATTTCATTCATAGGATCGTTCAGCGAGCGCGAACCGCTTTGTAGCGGCGGATAGCCCGACTCTCGGGACGAACCGCCCTACCTTGGCCATGTAGTCGCGGTAGTCGTCGCCGTGTACCCGCAACAAGTAGGGTTCTTCGGCACTGCGTACGGATACCTCGACCGCCGCAACGAAAATCAGGAAGACCGCGATCGCAAGGGGATTGGGGGCCAACAAGGTCTGGCCGAGCGTGAAGACGACCATTGCGGCGAAGATCGGGTTACGCACCACGCCGAACGTCCCGGTGCGCACCAGCGTCGTCTTCTCTTTGGTGTCGATGCCGACTCGCCAGGACTCACCCATATCAAGCTGCGCATAGATCGTGGCGCCGAGTCCAAACGCGGCCAGCGCTATCCCGGCATCGTTGATCCACGCGTGATCGAGGATGCGCAGCGGGGCCACCACCCGCAGAAGTTGGAGCAGGGGAGCGACCAGCCCGCCCACCATCGCCACGATGAACGAGATGCCGCCCGCCAGCCCGACTATGCCCAGTCTGCGACTGATTCCCCGATAACCGGTCGACCCCGTGCGCTTCCGCTGCATCAAGAGACGCCCTCCGAGAGCCAATACTCCGAAGGCGATGTAAATCGTGAGCGCGATGACAGCCATCGTTCCCCCTCATCTGAAACACGATTTCCCGTCGCGACGAGTTCAAAACCCGGAATTCGGCTCAGCGGCGTGCGGAGGCCGTCAGGGGTCCGCCGTTCGCGGCCTGCAGGAAACAGATGGCGGTACTGGGGGTGGGGTTGTTCGAGGTGCGGTCTTGATTGGAATCGATCAGATACGTCACCGTGAAGGGGCCGGCGTCGATCGATTGTCCGGTATACGGCGAAACGCCCTCGGTGCACTTCTGCTCGGCGACATCGGCGATCGCGGTATCGACCGCCAACGGCGCGAGCAGAAAGACCTCCGCCCGGTGGGGCGTCGCGCAGTCAACGACAGTGGCGGTGACGGCCCCGGTTTCGATCGCCGGAATCTCGGTCAGGCAGTCACCGACGGCGAGGTCGAACCAATTCTTCGTCTGCGGTCCTGGCGTCGTCGGTGGTGCGACGACGGTCGTAGCGGTCGTCGTGGCGGTCGTTGTCGAGGCCGCGCGCGACGAAAGGGTCGTCTCACCGGACGTCGAACTGGTGGAGCTGCATGACGCGAGCAACACGAGCGCGGTCGCCGATGCACACAGGCCCGGCTTACTGGTCGGCCGCATTCTTGAGAATCCGAGTGGCGATCGTCTCGGCGTCATCGTGGTCGGCGGCGTCGCAGGAGAAACCCTCGACGATGAGGTTCGAGACGACGCCCAGCGAGTGCGAGCATGTCCCGGAGAGACTCCCGCTGACTTTTGCCTTCAGTGTGATCTGCCGGTCGCTTGTTTCTTGGACGTCGTCGGGTTCCCACGGGCCGTCATCAACCGTGATGTCCTTGGCCTGAGAACACTCGTGCCAAACGTCCTTGGACTTGTCGAAGAACTCGACGGCATCGTCGCGGCTGCCGTACAGCACGAGTGTCTGCTCGACGAGGCGCGAGTCGTCTCCGCTGCCGGATTCGAGCAGGAGCTCGTCGCGAACCGCCGACCAGTGGGTGCCGTCGTAGACGGCGTTCTCGCCGGGATAGATCGCGCCCAGACAGTCGGCGTCGGAGACCACGTCGGCGTTGTCGTTCATCTCCTCCGCCGTATAGAAGGACTCCAAGTCGACGCCCGCGATCTTGTTGAGTTCGCCGTTGCTGAGCAGCAGGTCGTCGAGCGCGGACTCGTCGAGTGACGGCACGCCGTCGGCGGGCACTGAGCTCGCGGCCTTGACCGCCGCCCCCTGGACGGTGCTGCTGCAGCCAGTCGTCAGCACGCCGAACGTGATCGCCACACACAGGGCAACCATCGGCGCCAGCCTCGTCATGGCGGGAGTCTAAAAGACCGGAGACAGAATCGCCCCCGATTGTCGTGGGCGGCCAATCCTTGATGCCGATCGGCGGCGCTGTGGTACTCCTTTCACTGGGCTGAGGAGGGTTATGGGGACCATCGCTCGCGTGCTGGGTACCGCCGTCGTCATGGGCGGCGTGGCCTTGTGGTCGGCGACTCCGTCGTCGGCTGACCAGACGATGCAGGGGATGTACACCTACAACGCGCCGGGACTGCCGCCGGCGACATGGACGATCTTTCCGCTCTGCACGCCTGTCGTCGGCGATCTTCGTCAACCACTGGAACTGCCGGTGGCCTGTCTGATGCACATCACGAGTGCCACGAGCAGCAAGACGACTCCCGAGTTGGAGTCGCTCAACTTCGGTGGAGACGCCCGCCTTACGGATGGCCTGTGGACGATGATCGTCAACAGGTCCGATGGCTTCCAGTGCCCGGACGGCACTACGGCGCCCCTCTTCAGGACCTACAAATTCGATGACGCGACGCTGTCGGGGACCCTCACCGCCACCCATAACGCTGACTGCGGCGTACCGGCGGAGATGACAAAGACGCCGTTCACGCTCAACTTCAGCGGGCCGCTGCCGGTCCCCGTCGAGCAATACCCCTTGGTGTGCGAGCCCGCAGGTAACCGCCTTTGCCGGTGACCGGGAGGTCGGCTATACCGTGAACCCACCATCGACATTCCACGTGGCCCCGGTGACGTAGGCCGCTTCGGGACCGGCGAGATAGCTGACCACGCTTGCGATGTCGCGCGGCTGGCCGTAACGGCCGAGCGCCATGACTTGCTTCAGACTGTCGGCGAATTCGCCGGTATCCGGATTCATGTCGGTGGCGATCGGGCCGGGCGCGACATTGTTGACCGTGATGCCGCGGGGACCCAGGTCACGCGCCAACCCACGCGTCAGCCCGGCGACGGCACCTTTCGTCATCGCATACACGGCGAGGCCCGGACCCGGCACCCGGTCGGCGTTGATGCTGCCGATGTTGATGATCCGCCCGTCGCTATCGAGGTGTGGGACGGCCCGCTGAATCGCGACGAACATGGCGCGCACATTGATGGCGACCATCCGCTCGTACTCCTCGAGCGGAAACGTCTCGATGTCGCCGAACGAGGCCACGCCCGCGTTGTTGACAAGGATGTCCAATCCGCCGAGCTGAGCCACCGCCTCGTCGACCGATGCGGCGACCTGCGTGGTGTCCGCGCTATCGGCCTGAATCGCGACCGCTTTGCCGCCACTGGTCGCCACCTCACCGACCAGCTTCTCGGCTTCCGTCGTCGAGCTGCCGTAGGTAAAGGCGACGGTCGCGCCGTCCGCGGCCAGCCGCCGCACAATCGCGGCTCCGATACCGCGCGAGGCGCCGGTCACCAGTGCTCGTCGTCCCTGCAGGTTCGTCATGCCGTGGTCAATGCCAGTTTCGGCCAGATCATTCCCCGGTGGGGATTAGGGTCTCCGCTTGATGACCGAAACACGGCTTGAGCGATACGAGAAAAGAACCGATTGGCCGCTCGCGGTCGTCGCGCTCACCTTTCTCGGGCTCTACTCCGTTCGAGTTCTGGCCCAAGTGCGAGACGGCGCCGCCGAAGCCATCGAGGACACGCTGATAGCTCTTTACTGTGTATTCGTCGTCGACTACCTCGCGCGGCTATGGCTGGCCCAACCGCGTGGTAAATGGTTCCGCAGACACCTATGGGAGCTGCCGATCATCGTGCTCCCGTTCTTCCGTCCGCTGCGCCTGCTGAGCATCGCCATGGTGGTCAAAACCCTGGAGACGGCCATCGGCCACACGATCCGCGGTCGGGTCATCATCTATACAATCTGTGGTGCGGCCACGGTCGTCTATGCGGCGTCGCTGGCTGTCCTCGAGGCCGAACGCGGCCAGCCAGGGTCAGGGGTCCACACGTTCGGCGATGCGTTGTGGTGGGCGATGGCCACCGTGACCACTGTCGGATACGGCGATATAAGAATCGTCACCGGTGAGGGGCGCGTGATCGCGGTGGGGCTGATGCTGGGCGGCATCTCCTTGTTGGGTGCCGTAACGGCGACGCTGGCGTCCTGGATCGTCCAGCGCGTCACCGAAGAAGAAATCGCCGCCGAGGCAGTCACGGCCGCTCACATCGACGAGCTGCGCGACGAGGTTCGGCGCCTCGCGGAGTTGGTGAGGAAACACCATGAAGGGGGAGACGGGGATCAAGAGAAAGAAAGGTAGCGGGTGACCAAGCGAATTGTGGTGTGGGGCACGGGCTTTGTCGGCAAGATGGTGATCGCCGAGACCGTCAAGCACCCGCTGTTCGAACTCGTTGGTGTCGGAGTGAGCGATCCGGCGAAGGTGGGTCGCGACGTCGGCGAGATCTGCGGGCTGCCCGAGCCGGTCGGTGTGACGGCGACCGACGACATCGACGCGTTGATCGCGCTCAAGCCCGACGCGCTGGTGCATTACGGTCCGACGGCGGCCCACGCCGACGACAACATCGCCCTGATGACCCGCTTCCTGCGGGCAGGCATCGACGTCTGTTCGACCGCGATGACGCCGTGGGTGTGGCCGACGATGCACCTGAACCCGCCTAACTGGATTCAGCCCATCACCGAGGCCTGCGAGCTGGGCGAATCCTCCTGCTTCACCACCGGGATCGATCCGGGCTTCGCGAACGACCTGTTTCCGATGACGCTGATGGGCCTGTGCGCGGAGGTCCGCAAGGTGCGTGCTTCCGAACTGCTGGACTACACCAATTACACGGGCGACTACGAGCGCGAGATGGGCATCGGCAGACCGCCCGAGAAAAAGGCGATGCTCGAAAACTCCGACATCCTCGTGTTCGCCTGGGGCGGAACGGTTCCGATGATCGCACACGCGGCGGGCATCATGCTCGATGACATCACCACGACGTACGAGAAATGGGTGACACCCACCGAGCGGAAGACCGCGAAGGGCATCATCGCGCCCGGCAACGTCGCCGCGGTGCGGTTCACCGTCAACGGCGTGTACCAGGGGGAAACCCGGATCCAGCTCGAGCACGTGAACCGCATCGGCGACGACGCGGCGCCGGACTGGCCGACGGGCAACCAGAACGACGTCTACCGCGTCGACATCGAGGGCACGCCAAGCATCTACCAGGAGACGGCGTTTCGGTTCACTGACGGATCGGGGCGCGATGCCGCTGCCGCCGGTTGCCTCGCGACAGGTATGCGCGCGCTCAACGCGGTGCCCGCTGTCAACGACCTGTCGCCGGGCTGGGTGACGCCGCTGGATCTTCCGCTGATCGCCGGCTCCGGCACGATTCGGTGAGCAACGACCGCGACTCTTCCCGAGATGGAAAATCGACAGGGTTGGCCGTGAGATTGGATGCAGATGGCTGATGGGGTAGGGCTGTCCGTTGGCGCGACCAACCTGACGGCAGTTGCGGTAGGCCGGACCGCGGTGACGCGGTCCGCCGTGGTGACCCTTTTTCCGAACCGGGCGGTCGAGGTCGGGGTGCCCAGCGAGAATCCCAGGCTGAACTCCGACGACCGTGGGGTGATCATCACCGACTTCGTCGACCGCGTGGGCGATCCGGTCGGCATCGTGGCCCCCGACGGCAGCACGCATTCCGGTGAGGTGCTGCTCGCCGAGGCGCTGAGCGCGATGCTCTACGAAGTGACCGGCGGCCGGGGAACCGCCGACCCCGTCGTGGTGACCCATCCGGCGCACTGGCGTCCGGCAACCGTGGACGCGCTGCGCCATGCCCTGTCCGAGATCCCGGAGTTGTCGAGCGCGGCGTTGGTTACCGACGCGTCCGCGGCGCTCACGGCGCTGCGCGATGACCCCGGCATCCCTGCCGGCGGCCTGATCGCGCTGTGCGACTTCGGCGGAAGCGGGACGAGCATCACGCTGCTCGACGCCGCCAACGGCAATCAACCGGTGGCCCAGACTGTCCGGCACACCGAACTGTCCGGTGATCTGATCGACCAGGCTGTGCTGACGCACGTCCTCGACGGTCTGTCCGACGCCGGGTCGGTCGACGTGTCGGGCACCTCGGCGATCGGTCCGCTGAGCCGGCTGCGCGCCCAATGCCGCGCGGCCAAGGAACGGCTGTCGACCACCGCGGCCACCTCGCTGGTCGCCGAGGTGCCAGGGCATCGCGGCGAAGTGCGCCTCACCCGTATTGAACTCGACGACGCGATCCGGCAGCCGGTCACCCACTTCGCCGGTGTGCTGCGGGAGACGCTGGACCGCAGCAGCGCCCGGTCGGGCGACCTGGTCGCCGTGGCGTCGACGGGTGGTGGTGCCCGAGTCCCGATCATCACCACGACGCTGTCCGAGCACTTCGGTGTGCCGGTCATCACCAACGCACAGCCGGAGCTGACGTCGGCGATCGGCGGCGGTCTGCAGGGCGCCCGCGGCACTGTCGGCGAAAGCACCTCGGCGATGGCCGGGTTCGCTCCGCCCACCGCCGCCGGTGCCGCCGCCGTGGCGGCCACACAGATGGCGCCGGAAGCCCACGCGGAGGACATGGGGTCGGGCGGGTCCTCGGGCCTGGCCTGGTCGGAGGCCGACGATATTCCCGACGTCGCGCCGACCGATCCGTACGACTACCACCCGGTCTCGGCCAGCACGGACGCGTTCGGCGATCCCCGACCGCCGATGCAGTTCGTCGAACCGGAGACCGGCCAGTACCAAGCCGCCAGGCGCACGCCGGTCGGCCTTGTGGTCGTCGGCCTGATCGCTCTTCTGGCCGCGATCGCGGTGGCGGTGTGGTTCGTGCTCCGCAACAACGAGAGCACGCCGTCGCCCTCGTCGACGACCGTGACGACCGCACCCGCGACCACTCCGCCCCCCACCTCGGCCGAATCGCCGCCGGTGGAGACCCCGGCACCGGAGACCCCGCCCCCGCCTGTCACGCAGACAATCACCGAGGCGCCGCAGACAGTCACGCAGGAGGCTCCGCCGCCGCCGACGAGCCAGGCGCCTCCACCGCCGCCGACCTCCGAGGCTCCCGCCCCCCCACCGGAGGCGCCGTCGTCGCCGTCGACGGCCGCCGCGGCTCATCCCGACGCTGCCGTACTCGACCATCCCGGTCTGCCGTTCGTTCCGAGCACCGATACAGCCTCCGGCCCCCGCGCCCTAGGCTGCGTCTCATGACCGAGACGGATGGCCTGCTGTTCAACCCGAACACCTACGATCCGCAGCAGTTCGACGCCGAGACCCGACGGCTGCTGCGCGCGACGATCGATTTCTTCGAGGGGCAGGGCAAGAAACGCCTACTCGACGATGACCTCTCCGCCGCCTGGCCCGCCGACTTCGTCGACTTCGTCAAGCGGGAGAAGCTGTTCGCGACATTCCTCACGCCGTCGGAGTTCGCCGACGGAAACCCGGACAAGCGCTGGGACGCCGCACGCAACGCCGCCCTATCGGAGATCCTCGGCTTCTACGGGTTGACCTACTGGTACACGGAGCAGGTCACCATCCTCGGACTCGGGCCGATCTGGCAGAGCGACAACAAGGACGCCAAGCTGAAGGCCGCCGACGACCTCGACGCCGGCGAGGTGATGGCGTTCGGGCTCTCCGAGCGCGATCACGGCGCGGACGTTTACAACACCGACATGGTGCTCACTGCCGCCAGTGAGGAGGACCGCGCCGACGGCATCCTCTACCGGGCGTCGGGGGAGAAGTACTACATCGGCAACGGCAACGTCGCGAGCATGGTGTCGGTCTTCGGTCGCCGCGGCGACGTCGACGGGCCTGACTCGTATGTCTTCTTCGCCGCCGACAGCCGCCGCGAGAACTACCATCTGGTCGACAACGTCGTACACATGCAGATCTACGTGAGCACGTTCCGGCTGGAGAACTACCCGGTGCGTGAGGAAGACCTTCTCCACACTGGCGTGGAAGCCTTTGCGGCAGCGCTGAATACCGTCAACATCGGCAAATTCAACCTGTGCACGTGTTCCATCGGAATGGTCGAGCACGCGTTCTACGAGGCGATCACGCACGCGCAGAACCGAATCCTTTACGGCAACCCGGTTACCGACTTCGCGCACGTGCGGGCGAACTTCGTCGACTCCTACGCTCGCCTGGCTGCGATGAAACTGTTCAGCCAACGGTCGGTCGACTACCTGCGCAGCGCCAGCCTCGAGGACCGCCGCTACCTGCTGTTCAACCCCGTGACGAAGGCCAAGGTCACGATGGAGGGCGAGAACATTGTGCGGGCGTTGCACGATGTCGTCGCTGCCAAGGGGTATGAGAAGAACACCATGTTCCGCGAGGTGGCACAGCTCATCGGCGCGCTACCCCGGCTCGAGGGCACCGTGCACGTCAACGTCGGCCTGGTGCTGAAGTTCATGCCGAACTACATGCTCAACCCAAAGGACTATCCGCAGATCCCGTCCCGCAACGACGCCGCCGACGACGATTTCTTCTGGAACCAGGGCCCGACCCGCGGCGCGGCCAAGGTGCAGTTCGCCGCGTGGACGCCGGCTTATGAAGAGCACCTCGCCATCCCGAATGTCGCGCGCTTCTACGAGCAGGCCCAGGCGTTCCAGCAGTTCCTCGTCACGGCCGCGCCTGGGGCCGACCAGCAGAAGGATCTGGACTTCCTGCTCAACGTCGGCCACCTGTTCTCGCTGATCGTCTACGGCCAGCTGATCCTCGAGCAGGCCGCGCTGACCGGCGTCGACGACGACATCCTCGACCAGATCTTCGACTTCCAGATTCGCGACTTCAGCACGTACGCCGTTGCGCTGCACGGCAAGCCGAGTTCGACGCAGGCGCAGCAAGACTGGGCATTGGAGGCGATCCGCAAACCGGTGTCCGACACCGAGCGTTTCGACCGGGTGTGGGAGCGGGTCAAGGCCTACGACGGCGCCTACGAGATGGCGCCCTGATCACTTCGTCCGCCGTTGCTTCGTCAGCACCAGTTTGGCGAACGGGATCTGCATCTGTTCGGGCGCTGCGGCCAGCCGCGCGGCGATACCGGCCTCCATGCGGTCGAGGAACTGCGCCGCCCTGGGGTCGTTACGACCGCCGGCGAGTGCCGTGGCCAGGGTGGGAAACACCGAGGCCCTGACGAACGCGGCCCACAGCGCGCCGAAAGCGGCTGCGTCATGGTCGGCTTTGTACTGCATCCAGAACCGGTCCTCGGCGTCGAACACCTCGAGATGCTCGATGGACAGCCGCTCGAAGCGGCCGGACGGTGCGAATGGGGCCAGGAAATCCGCCTCGCGGCGCCCGACGGTGGGCAGGCACATCCGGCGTACCTCGTCGTCGGTGAGCAGGCCCTCGGCTACCAGCTCGGAAAGTATGTCGACCATTGCGCCCAGCAGTGGCCGATAGCCGAACTCGCCGTGCTCGTCGAGGGCCATGGTCAGCACCACGAGTTGCCCGCCAGGAGACAGCTCGCGACCACGGAACGCGACGAACTCGTGCCAGTCGTGCGCGGCCTGCTTCGCGTATGCGCTGCGCACGCCGTCGTCGGCGCTGTAGTCCACTTGCACGTGGTCGGGGATCGGCGCCGGGATCTTGCTCAGCCACTGGATCGCCCACGACGACCAACCCAGGTGCACGCTGTTCGACGGGATGATCTGGGTGTAGAACGAGCGTCCGACGGCCGAGGCGAACGTCGCGGCATCCTTGGCCAGATAGGTGTCTGCGTCATTGGCCAGCGTGTCGAACAGCGCGGTGAAGTTGTTTTCCGGCACGTCGGTGTGTACGACGAGTACCGAATGCTCTGGGCGGGTCCGGTTGCGCAGCACAGGAAGTGCCGCCGAGATGGGCAGCAGGGAATTGTGGCCGGTCGATGCGCCGTAGTCGGCGATGACGATGGGCTGGGGGGCTCGGGGGAGCGGGACCGTGCCGGCGGCCTGCTCGAAAAGCGCTATCGCCGGACGCAATCCGGCCGCCTGCAGCCGCGAACTGACGGAGTAGGTCTCGCTGTCCATCGGCTCCGGCCGAACCACCACGCTCGACTCGGGCAGGGCAGACGCCTTGTCAGCCATGCGACCACGGTAGTCGTCGCCCCCCAAGGCGTGACAGACTGCGGCAATGAGTGCCCGAGGGACGGTGCCGCGGTTGTTCCTGAAGGCGTCGATTCTGACCTTGATCGTGGCTGTCGTCGGCTTCATCGTCACCCTGGTGTTGAATGCCTTCGTCCTGGACAAGTACAACGCGTACGGCGAGGTGCCCATCCCGGGATCGAGCAGCCTGCATCTGCCCGCCGGTGAGGCGACGGTCAGTTTCCACACCCAGACCATCGGCAGCCCGAGCGGCGGGGGGCTGCCCGTTCCGCCGCTGGGGCTGACCATCGTTCCGCCGGAAGGGATACCGGAGCCACAGGTCACCGAGAGCCACGGAACCACCACCACGGTCAACAACGACGCCCACATCCGGGTCTGGGTGGTGCAGATCCCGGCCGAAAGCACCTACCACATCACCACCGACGGCAAGGTCAACGGCTACATCAACCCGCAACTGGCGTTCGGGCACGACTCTTCGTACGGCTGGCTGGCGTGGGCGTTCGGCGGGCTGTTTGCGCTGGGCCTTCTCGAACTGACCGCGTCGATCGTCTGGGTCGCGCGAAGCGGCCGTCGCCCGTCGCCTGCTCCTTTCCATCAGCCGATCCACGTCGGCAACTCGTACCCCGCCACCGACCCGTACACGGCGACCGACGACGGGATCCGCATCGAGCAGCTGAAGAACCTTGCGGCGCTGCGTGACTCGGGCGCGCTGACCGAAGACGAGTTCGAAGCCGAGAAACGCCGAGTCCTGAACAACTAGTGCCTTAGTGCCCGGGGTCTCCCCAAATTCGGCGAGCGTGCGTGTCTGCACTGTGACGCGCCCGCTAGTCGTGCGCATTTGCGCACGTTCGTCTCCTACGAGCGTGCGTTGACTGCAGGATTCTCCCGGCGTGTCGGCTGCAGACACGCACGCTCGCGGAAAGTAACTAGTGGCCGCGGGCCACCCATTCGTCGTAGTGCACTATCTCGTCGCCGATGGTGGTGGAGTCGCCGTGGCCGGTGTAGACGACGGTGTCGCCGGGCAGCCTGCCGAGCCGGCCCGCGATCGACTCAAGGATCGTCGGGAAGTCGGAGTACGACCTGCCCGTCGCCCCCGGTCCGCCCTCGAAGAGCGTGTCGCCGCTGAACACCGCGCCCAGCTCCGGCGCATACCAGCAGACGGAACCGGGAGAGTGGCCCGGCGTGTGCAGCGCACGCAGTTCTGTGCCTGCGACGCTCAGCGTTTCGGTGTCGCCGACGGCCCGAAAATCCTTGTCAGGATGCGTCATTCGCCATAGCACGTCGTCGGCCGGATGCAGCAGCACCGGGGCGTCGAGCGCGTCACCTAGTTCGGGCGCCACCGTCACGTGGTCGTTGTGGCCGTGGGTGCAGACGACTGCGACCACGTTGCGCCCGCCGACTGCGTTCACGATCGGTCCGGCGTCGTGGGCGGCGTCGAACACCACCACATCGTTCTCGTCGCCGACGATCCAGATGTTGTTGTCGACTTCCCAACTGCCGCCGTCGAGTTCGAAGGTGCCGTGGGTGACCACGCGCTGGATCGGGCCGCCGTTCACTTCAGCACCACCACAGACCGCAGCACCTCACCGGCGTGCATCTTGTGGAATGCCTCCTCGATGTCCTCGAGGCCGATGCGCTCGGAGACGAACTTCTCCAGTGGCAGCCGGCCCTGAAGGTACAGGCTGATCAGTGTGGGGAAGTCGCGTTCGGGTAGGCAGTCGCCGTACCACGACGACTTCAGTGAGCCGCCGCGGGAGAAGAAGTCGACGAGCGGCATCTCCAGCTTCATGTCGGGCGTCGGAACACCAACCAGTACAACGGTTCCCGCGAGATCGCGGGCGTAGAACGCCTGCTTCCAGGTTTCCGGCCGCCCGACCGCGTCGATCACGACGTCGGCGCCGTTGCCGTCGGTGAGGTCCTGGATGGTCTCCACCGGGTCGAGCTCTTTGGCGTTGATGGTGTGGGTGGCGCCGAAGCCCCGCGCCCAGTCGAGCTTCTTGTTGTCCGTGTCGACGGCGATGATCCGTTTGGCGCCCACCAGCGCCGAAGCCGCAATGGCGGCATCGCCCACGCCGCCGCAGCCGATCACCGCGACGGTGTCATCGCGATTGACCGCGCCGGTGTTGATCGCCGCACCGATACCGGCCATCACACCGCAGCCCAGCAGTCCGGCCACCGCGGGGTCGGCTTCCGGGTCGACCTTCGTGCACTGACCCTGATGGACCAGCGTCTTGTCGACGAACGCGCCGATGCCCAGCGCGGGTGTCAGCTCGGTGCCATCCGTCAGCGTCATCTTCTGCTCGGCGTTGAAGGTGTCGAAGCACAAATGCGGGCGGCCGCGTTTGCAGGCGCGGCACTGCCCGCACACCGCGCGCCAGTTCAGGATCACGAAATCGCCTGGCTCTACGTGCGTAACGCCCTCACCGACCGACTCGACGAGTCCGGCGGCCTCGTGGCCGAGCAGGAACGGGTACTCGTCGTTGATGCCGCCCTCGCGGTAGGTCAGGTCGGTGTGGCAGACACCGCAGGCCTGGATGTCGACCACTACCTCGCCAGGTCCGGGATCGGGGATGACGACATCCACCACCTCGACGGGCTCGCCTTTCTTCCGAGAAATCACGCCGCGCACTGTTTGACTCATGAGTCAAACCTTAGCGGGACACATCGGCGAGCCGATAGTGGCGCACAGCCGCGCCTCGATAGTGGAACGCTGTAACCATGATCCCCGCGCTGTACTTGTCGCACGGCGCCCCGCCGCTCGTCGAGGACGAACTTTGGGTGTCCCAACTCAAAGCATGGGCGGGCGACCTTCCGACCCCATCCGCGATCCTCGTGGTCTCCGCGCACTGGGAGGCCGCGCCGCTGACCATCGGCTCCACCACCGTCGAAACCCCACTCACCTACGACTTCTGGGGGTTCCCCGAGCACTTCTACGACGTCACCTACGACGCACCGGGGGCGCGGGAGTTAGCAGCCATGGTCGAGACGTTGATGCCCGACAACGAGCCCGTCGCACATGACCCCGACCGGAGACTGGACCACGGCGCCTACGTCCCGCTGACCGTCATGTATCCCGATGCCAGCATCCCGGTGCTGCAGATCTCGATGCCCACCCTCGACCCGCAGCGGCTTCTGCGCCTCGGCGAACGACTCCGGCCGCTGCGCGACGAGGGAGTGCTGCTGATCGGTTCCGGGTTCACCACCCACGGCCTGCCGTTCCTCGACGATTCGTCGCCGGGGGCCACCCCGCCGGGTTGGTCGGTGGAGTTCGACGGGTGGGCTGCCGAGCGGTTCTCGGCCGGAGACCTCGACGCGCTCATCGATTTTCAGCGGAAGGCGCCAGGGATGCCGTACGCGCACCCGACGATCGAGCACTTCGCGCCGCTGTTCGTCACGCTCGGCGCGTCGAGCGATCCGGAGCAGGCGCCCAGCCAGGTCATCGACGGCTACTGGATGGGCCTGGCGAAGCGCTCCATACAACTGGTGTGATGGAGGCAATGGACACGCTGACCGACTTCCTCGCCGAGGCGCGCATCGCTCACCAGCGCAACGACTGGCACGCGAGCTACGCCGCGTTCGTCCGCGCCGACGGGCTCGGCCCGATGCCGACCGACGACCTGGACGCCTTCAGCGCCGCCGCGTGGCGCCTCGGCCACGGCAGCGAGGCGGTGCGGTTGGCCGAGCGTGCCTACGACAGGTTGGCGCGCACCGACCCCGCCGCCGCGGCGATGAAGGCAGCCGTACTCGGGCTGGAGTGGCACGCCCGCGGTCACCACTCGGTGTCACGCATGTGGGCGGACCGGGCGCGCGGATTGCTCTCCGGGGTGTCGGCGACCGGAACGCACGGTTATCTGGCCTACCTCGACGCCGTTATCGCGCTCGAAGCCGGCGACACCGTTTCGGTGACCAGAGCCGCGACAGCATTGCGTGACACGGCCGCGAACACGGCCGACGCGAGGCTGGCCGTGCTCGGCCGGGTCGTCGACGGTGTCACGGCGTTACTGGAAGCGCGGGTCGGCGAGGGCTACCGTCTTCTCGATGACGCTCTGCTTCCCATGCTCGACGACCGGGTGCCCCTCGAATGGGCGGGTGACGTCTACCGGCTGGTGCTTCGTCCGGGTGGCAGGGTAGACGCGCATCACCGACAGGCATGGATCCAGTCGATGCAAAGGTGGGTTGTGATCACCCGAGTCGCAATCGAGGTCGACCGATGACAAAGCGGCGGAAGCAGCTGCCCCAACTGAGTGGCGACGAATTGTTCGTCACCGATGGCGGCCTGGAGACTGAACTGGTCTTCCTCGACGGCGCCGACCTGCCGTGTTTCGCGGCTTTCCCGTTGCTCGTGCAGCCGGCGGGACGCGAACGGCTGCGTCGGTACTACGAGGGCTATCTGGACATCGCCCGCGAGCACCACGCGGGATTCGTGATGGAAACGCCGACCTGGCGCGCGAACCCCGACTGGGCCGGCCGGCTTGGCTACTCGCTGGGGCAACTCGACGACATCAACCGAGCCGCGGTTGCGCTGGCAGAGGAAGTGCGCACGTCCGCAACCGCAGACGGCATCACCGCAGTAATCAGCGGCTGCATCGGTCCGCGCGGCGACGGCTATGACCCCGGCGATGCGATGACGGCCGACGAGGCCGAGCGCTACCACGCCGTCCAGATCGGCACCTTCGCCGACACGACTGCCGACCAGGTGACCGCGATGACGATCACCAACGCCGAAGAGGCGACAGGCATCGTGCGGGCGGCTTCGGCGGTGGGCATTCCGTCCGCGATCTCGTTCACGGTGGAGACCGACGGGAAGCTTCCGACAGGTCAGCCGCTGCACGAGGCAATCTCGCGGGTGGACGCCGAAACCGATTCGGCGGCAGCTTATTTCATGGTCAACTGCGCCCATCCGACGCACTTTTCTTCGGCACTTGAACCACCAGGGGCTTGGCGGCAACGGCTCGTCGGTCTGCGCTCGAACTCCTCGATGCGCAGCCACGCCGAGCTGGACGAGTCGACCGAGCTCGACGAGGGCGATCCGGTGGAGCTCGGTGCTCAGCACGCCGCGCTGCGCGACCAGCTTCCTGCGGTCAGGGTTCTCGGCGGCTGCTGTGGCACCGACGCCCGCCATGTGGCCGCCATCGTCACACGGTGGACGACGAATTAGGTGCCTGCCCTCGACGCGATCGACGACTGGCCGGTTGACATCGCCGCCGCTGCCGTAGTCGGTCCGTCCGGCGTGGTGGCTGCCCACGGCGACACCGCGCACCGGTTCGAGCTGGCGTCGGTGACGAAGCCGTTGGTAGCCCGCGCCGTCCAGGTCGCGATCGAGGAGGGCGTGGTCGCGCTCGACACCGCCGCGGGTCCGCCGGGATCCACGGTGCGGCACCTGTTGGCGCACGCATCCGGATACTCGATGCACTCGCCGCAGGTGATGTCGCCACCAGGCAAGCGCCGCGTCTACTCCAACTACGGGTTCGCCGTGGCGGCCGAAACAGTGGCGAATGAAGCGGGCATCGAATTCGGGCGCTATCTCGCCGAGGGGGTGTTCGGGCCGCTCGGCATGACCTCCAGCGAACTGCCAGGAGGTTCCGAGAGGGCTGGGCATGGCGCCGTGTCGACCGTGGCCGATTTGGCGGTTTTTGCCGCTGACCTGCTCAGACCTGCGCTGGTCTCGGCGGAGATGCACGCCGAGGCCACTTCGGTGCAATTCCCGGGCATCGATGGGGTGTTGCCGGGGTTCGGGGTGCAGCGACCGAATGACTGGGGCCTCGGCTTCGAGATTCGTGACGCGAAGTCTCCGCATTGGACCGGGCCGGCCAACTCCGGCCGCACATACGGGCATTTCGGCCAGTCAGGGACGTTTATCTGGGTCGATCCGGACCGGCAACTGGCGCTCGTGACGCTGACCGACCGCGACTTCGGCGACTGGGCGTACGCCCGCTGGCCGGCGCTCTCCGACGCCGTCATTGCCGAATTCGACAGCAAAGAAAACCGGGACTAGCGCAACAGGGGCCTCACAAGGCACAATAGACACGTACGACACAACTGCAGCTCATTCATCCGCCAGGTCGTTGGGGAAGACGTCCCTCGTGGAGCCGAAGGAGTAGCAGATGCGTGCGTCAAACCAGTTCGCCGACTCGACGACCGGCGTGGTTTACATCCACGCCTCACCAGCGGCCGTGTGCCCGCATGTCGAGTGGGCGTTGTCGTCGTCCCTTCAGTCGAGGGCGAATCTGACCTGGACCCCACAACCGGCGATGCCCGGCCAACTGCGCGCGGTCACCAACTGGGTCGGACCCGTCGGCACCGGCGCACAACTCGCCAACGCACTGCGCTCATGGTCGGTGTTGCGGTTTGAGGTGACAGAGGATCCCAGCGCCGGGGTCGACGGTCATCGCTTCTGCCACACGCCGCAGCTCGGCTTGTGGAGCGGAACGATGAGCGCCAACGGTGACGTCCTGGTCGGCGAGATGCGGCTGCGGACCCTGATGGCCTCCGGCGCGGACACCCTGGCCGCCGAGCTGGATTCGGTTCTGGGTACCGCGTGGGACGAATCGTTGGAGCCCTACCGCAGCGGCGGCGACACCGGCGAGGTGAGCTGGCTCAACCGCGGCGTCGGCTAGGGTCCACCGTCAGCCGCACCCGCACTACGTCGCCGTCGTCGATTCCCGACGGTCTGCGCAATGCCACCTTCAGCGGAACGAGATAGACGTCGTCACGCGGGATCAGCGAGGTGCCCACCTCGGTGTCGCCGATTCGCACGCGCGCCGGGATCACGCCGCAGCGTAACTCAGTTCCGCGGCGTGGTCGTGCAGGAAAGTGTCGAACTCCCACTCCATCGACGCCAGGCTACGGGCGCAATATCTTCAACGCACCCGGCACGGCCGACACCTCGACGGGCAGCGGGCAGACGTACTCGCCGTCGGCGTACGCGTTGATGCCAGGGGAGTCGACGGTGATCGTGCGGGCCCGCGCGGTACGGACCTCGTCGAGGTCGACGTGGGTGCCCTTGAAAACCGTTGGGAACAAGCGAATCAGCTTGGTCCGCGACGCCGATGCCACCATCGTGGCGTCGAGTTGGCCGTCGGTGGGGTCGGCGTCCGGACAGATCAGCATGCCGCCGCCGTAGCTCTTGGTGTTCCCGAACGCGGCCAGGGTGAGATCGGTGACGAGCTCCTTGCCGTCGAATGACAACCGGAACGGCAGCAGCCGCAGCTTGGACAGCTCGGCCACCATCGCCACGTTGTAGCGCATCCGACCATGCGGCCAGCGCATCCGGTTGGTCCGGTCGGTGACCAGTGAGTCGAAGCCTGCCGCCATCACGGTGCCGAACCACCTGTCGGTGCCGTCCGCGCCGTTGATGTGGCCGAGGTCGACGGTTTCGGCCACACCGTCGACGATTACGTCGGCCGCTGCTTCGGGATCCTTTGTGGGAATGTGGAATTCGCGCGCGTGGTCGTTTCCGGTGCCTGCCGGGATGATGCCGAGCGGGACGTCGGTGCGCGCGAGGACCTGCAGCGCGAGCGAGATGATGCCGTCACCGCCGACGACCACCAGTGCGTCCATACCGCGCTCGAGGGCGCCTTCGACGAGCCGTCGCGCGTGCTCGGCGTCGGTGCCCGCGATGGCGACGACGTCGACGCCACGCCGATGCAGTTGCGCGACCGCCCGTTCGGCCGCGTGCGGGGCGCTGCCGTGACCCGACGCCGGATTGGTCAGCATCGTGACACGTCCGAGCTCGCGACGGCCGTCGGTCACGGAATCAGCTTGCCCGGGTTGAGGATTCCGGCCGGATCGAGCGTCCCTTTGACCGCGCGCAGCACCCGCACACCGAGATCGCCCACCTCGTCGCGCATCCATGGCCGGTGATCCGCGCCGACTGCGTGGTGGTGGGTGATGGTGGCGCCGGTGCGCACCATCGCATCCGTTGCGGCCGTCTTCGCCTTGCGCCACTGCTCGATCGGATTGCCGCGCTGTCCGGCGACGACGGTGAAGTACAGCGACGCGCCCGTCGGATACACGTGCGAAATGTGGCACAGCACAAGTGCCGGCGTGCCGGTTTCAGCCAGCGCGGTGGTCAGCGCCTCGGTCACGGCGGCCTTCAACGCCGGAATGTTGGACCAGTTCGTGGCGGTTTCGAGCGTCTCGCACAACGCGCCCGCCGACAGCAGCGAGTCGCGCAGGTATGGCGCGTTGAAGCGGCCGTGTTCCCATGCGCGCGCGGGTGCTTCGCCCAGCGAGGTGCCGCCACGGGCCGTCATCAGCGCCGTGGTTTCGGCGTACCTGCTCTCGACGTGCTCCTTTGATCCTTCGAACACGGTGATCGCCAGGCAACCGCCGGTGATGCTGTCCTCGCCGATGCTGTCGGCGGTGGCCAGGTTGACGCCGGTCTCGGCTTCGTCGGACAGCCGGATGACGGTCGGGCCGGTTGCGGTTTGAGTGACCGCGCGCAGCGCCTCGGCGCCGGTCGCGAAGTCGGGGAACGACCACGCTTCGTAGCGGGTGGCCGCCGGTGCGGGGTGCACGCGCACGCGGACGCGGGTGATGACGCCGAACACGCCTTCGGAGCCGATCATCAGCTGGCGCAGATCCGGACCGGCCGCGGACTCCGGCGCGCGGCCGAGGTCGAGTACGCCTGCGGGTGTCACCGCGCGCAGGCCGCGAACCATGTCGTTGAATCGCCCGTAGCCCGCGGAGTCCTGCCCGGACGACCGGGTCGCGGCGAATCCGCCGATCGTCGCGAACTGAAAGCTCTGCGGGAAGTGCCCCAGTGAGAAGCCCCGTTCGCCCAGGAGGCGTTCGGCATCGGGACCCGTGACGCCCGCGCCCAGTTCGGCTTCACCGGAGATTTCGTCGAGGGAGTGGAGCTCGTTCAGCCTGCGCAGGTCGAGCGATATCACCGCCTTGAACTCGCCGCGCAGCGGATCGAGCCCGCCCACCACGCTGGTGCCGCCGCCGAACGGGACGACGGCGATGCTGCGCTGTCCGCACCTGCGGAGGATTTCCGCCACCTCTTTTTCGTTGCCGGGCAGCAGCACCGCGTCCGGCGCGTCCTGCACTCCGGGATCCCGTCGCCTCAGCAGGTCAAGCGTGGACTTGCCGCCTGCGCGAAGCAGCCGGGCGTGGTCGTCGACTCCGCAGTGGTCGGCACCGACGATCTCGGCGAGTGCGTCGCGGTCGGCGGATGACAATGCGGACGGCCGCAGCCTGACCTGTTCCGGTTCGAGCTCGGCAAGGGATGCGCCGTCGACCCCGAGCGCCTGCTTCAGTAGGTTTCGGATCCCGTCGGACAGCGGCTTGGCGGCCGCCGCGTCACCCCATGCATCCCACTTCATCATGCGTTACAGTATTACATATGCTGTCAATCAGTAACGATACTTCGCCGGACGTCGGGGACCGGATCCTCGACGCCGCGGCGAGCTGTGTGCTGGCCTACGGGGTGGATCGGGTGACGCTCGCCGAGATCGCCCGCCGGGCGGGGGTGAGCCGGCCGACCATCTACCGTCGCTGGCCCGACACCCGCGCACTGCTGGCGGCGCTGTTGACGTCACGGATCGTCGGTGTGCTGGGTGACCTGCCGTCGCGTGGGGGCGGTCGCGAAGCCCTGGTCGAGCGGATTGTCGGCGTCGCCGAGCGGCTTCGGCACGACGAGGTCGTGATGTCGGTGTTCCATTCCGCGCCCGAGCTGGCCATGGTGTACATCGCCGAGCGCCTCGGCACCAGCCAGCAGATCCTCATCGACGCGGTGGCCGCCGAGCTGCGGGCGGCGCAGCGCGACGGCAGCGTGCGGGTCGGAGACCCACGCCAGCTCGCCGCGATGTGCCTGCTGATCACCCAGTCGACCATCCAGTCCGCACAGATCGTCGAGCCGATCCTGAACGCCGACGCCCTTGCCGGCGAACTCGTCCACTCACTGAACGGATACCTGAAGCCGTGAGAAACTCGGCCGCTCTCAACGCATCTCGCCGCGACCGCGAGTTGGCTGCGCTGGCCGACGGCCAAGCGCTCGACGTCATCGTGATCGGCGGCGGCATCACCGGCACCGGTATCGCATTGGACGCCGCATCGCGCGGGCTGTCGGTGGCGCTGGTGGAGAAGCACGACCTGGCCTTCGGGACCAGTCGGTGGAGCTCCAAGCTCGTGCACGGCGGGTTGCGCTATCTGGCGACCGGCAACGTCGGCATCGCCAGGCGCAGCGCCATCGAACGCGGAATCCTGATGACGCGCACCGCCCCTCATCTGGTGAGTGCAATGCCGCAGCTCGTTCCACTGCTCCCCGCCATGGGCGCGCCGGAACGGGCGCTTCTGCGAACCGGGTTTCTGGCGGGCGACGCGCTGCGGTGCATGGCGGGCACGCGGTCCTCGACGCTGCCGCGGTCGCGCCGCATCTCCGCCGGCGAGGCCACCGACATGGTCCCCGCCGTCCGGCGCGACGGCCTCGACGGTGGACTGCTGGCCTACGACGGACAGCTGATCGACGACGCGAGGCTGGTCGCGGCGGTCGCCCGCACCGCCGCCCAGCACGGCGCGCTGATCCTGACCCGGGTCGCGGCCTCGCAGGCCACCGGCACGTCGGTGCACCTGACCGACGAGCTCACTGGCGGGTCGTTCGATGTGAACGCTCGCGCCGTGATCAATGCCAGCGGTGTGTGGGCGGGCGAGGTCGACACGTCGATCACGCTCCGGCCCAGCCGCGGCACGCATCTGGTTTTCGATGCCGAGTCGTTCGGCAACCCGACTGCGGCGCTGACCATTCCGATCCCAGGCGAGCTAAACCGGTTCGTCTTCGCGATGCCAGAGCAGCTGGGCCGGGTGTATCTCGGGCTGACCGACGAGGATGCCCCCGGCCCGATACCCGATGTCCCTGAACCGACTTCGGAGGAGATCGGCTTCCTGTTGGACACCGTCAACACCGCGCTGGACGTCAAGCTCGGCCATGCCGACGTGATCGGTGCATACGCGGGCCTGCGGCCGTTGATCGACACCGGCGGGGGTCGCACCGCCGACGTGTCACGTGAGCACGCCGTCGTCGAGTCGCCTTCGGGAGTGATCAGCGTGATCGGCGGCAAGCTGACCGAGTATCGGTACATGGCCGAGGATGTTCTCGACAAGGCCGTCGAACTGCGAGGACTGGGCGCTGGCCGGTGCCGGACGCGCAATCTGCCGCTGGTCGGCGCACCGTCGAATCCGGTTGCGACGCTGCGCGTTCCCACTGAACTGCCGTCGTCGCTGGTGGCCCGATTCGGCGCCGAGGCGCCGAACGTCATCGCCGCCGCGACCTGCGAACGGCCCACCGACGCAGTGGCCGACGGCATCGATGTGATCCGCGCGGAGTTCGAGTACGCCGTCACGCACGAAGGCGCGTTGACCGCCGACGACATCGTCGACCGGCGTACGCGCATCGGGCTGGTCGACGCGGATCGAGACACGGTGTTGACTGTGGCGGAGGAACTGCTTGCAGGAGGTGCGCGATGAGCCTGGCTCATGCACGCGTCGAGACGCGGATACCGGCCAAGGACCTTGCACGCGCCAAGCGCTGGTATGTCGAGAAGTTGGGCCTGCTGCCGACCGAGGAACGCGACGGTGGTCTGCGGTACGAGTGCGATGCGGGCGTGTTCTGCCTGTTCCAGTCCTCCGGGGCCGCGGACGGCAGCTTCACCCAGATGGCCTTCAACGTCGACGATATCGACGCCGAGATGACCGAATTACGCCGCCGCGGTGTGGTGTTCGAGGACTACGGCATCCCCGGCCTTACGATGTCCAACAACATCGTCGACATCCCGGACAATTACCCGAGCAAGGGCCGTGGCGAGCGCGGCGCCTGGTTCCGAGACAGCGAGGGCAACCTGCTCGGCATCGGTCAAGCCGTCAAATAGGCGACAGCACAGCTCAGTACCGAACGGCGCTCTGCAGCAGCGGCGGGTACACCGTCGACGGCTCACCGTCCACGGTGGTGCCCGCGAACTGAAGCATCGCCCGCATCGCGCCGTTCACGTCGGCGGGGTAGTTCAGCGTCGGCGCCGATACCTCGTCGAGCGTGCGAAGGTGCTCGGGGCGCAGCGTCAGGTCGACCGCGGCGAGGTTGTCCTCGAGATGCGACATCCGCCGAGCACCGAGAATGGGCACGACGGTCCCTTCCCGGGTCCGCAACCACGCGAGCGACACAGCGGCAGAAGTGGTTTCGAGCTCGTCGGCGATGGCGGCCACCGAGTCGATGACCGCAAACTCCTCATCGCTGGGACCGCCGACGTAGGCCGTGCGCATCGAATCGCTGACCTCGACGTCGCGCCGGTACTTGCCGGACAGGAAGCCGTTCTTCAACGGGCTCCACGGCACCAGCGCCATGCCCTGGTCGAGCGCGAGTGGTGCGAGTTCGCCCTCCACGGTGCGGGCCAGCAGCGAGTACTCCACCTGCAGCGCGATCAGCGGTGTCCAGCCACGCAGCACGGCCATCGTCTGAGCCTGTGCGGTAACCCAGCCGGGGGTGTTGGAGAACCCGATGTAGCGGATCGTGCCCGCCCGGACGAGATCGTCCAGCGTTCGCAGCGTCTCCTCGATCGGTGTGTGGCGGTCCCAGTTGTGCAGCCAGTACAGGTCCAGATGGTCGGTCTGCAGGCGGCGCAACGTCTCGTGTAGCTGGCGGACGATCGACGAACGGCCCGCGCCACCGCCGTTCGGGTCACCGGGGTAGAGGTTGGTGAAGAACTTCGACGCCAACACCACGCAGTCGCGTTGACCGCGATGGGCGGCGAACCAATCGCCGAGGATCTTCTCCGAATGGCCGTTGGTGTAGAAGTTGGCGGTGTCGACGAAGTTGCCGCCCCGGTCCAGATACGTGGCGAGGATCTTCTCGGACTCCTCGACGCTGGACCCGGCACCGCCCGCGTCTTCGCCGAATGTCATCGCACCCAGTGCGAACGGGCTGACCCGCAGCCCCGAGCGGCCGAGTGTGACGTACTGGTCGAGTGTCATGAACCTGCTCCTTGCTGTGTTGATGGATATCTCCATCGAACCGTTAGTCGCAGCTTGAAGGTAGATTGATCCATGTCGTTTCTTGCATAATCCTGCTGAACTTGCTGTGATCAGCCCATGCGAAGCAATGCCTACCTGCTCGGCGAGATCCGCGATCAGATCGCGGCCAACGCTCAGACCGATCTGCGGACGCCGATCGACGGGCTGTTGATGTCGAAGGTGATGACAGCTTCCACTGCGCCGGAATACTCGCTGACCGAGCCGCTGGTGGTGGTGATGGCACAGGGCGGCAAGCGCCTTCTTCTCGGTGAAGAGGTGCACGAGTACCGGGCGGGCCAGTGTCTTGTCGTCACCGCCGACCTACCGGTCACGGGCCACTACATCGACATCTCCGACGACGCACCGTCGCTCGCCATGGCGCTGGTGTTGCGGCCGGCCGTCGTAGCAGAACTGGTGCTGCAGGCCCCGGCGGTCCGGTCGTCTCGCACAGGACACTCGGCGATGTCGACGGGGGAGGCGAGCTCCGAACTGCTCGATGCCGTGGCCCGACTCTTGCGGTTGCTCGACCGGCCGTCGGACGCACCGGTACTGGCGCCGATGATCGAACGCGAGATCATCTGGACACTGCTCACCGGCCCGCAGGGCGACACCATCCGCCAGATCGGTCTCGCGGACAGCGATCTGTCCCATGTCAGCCGAGCGATCGGATGGATCCGCGACAACTACGCCGAACCGATGCGGATCGATGACCTCGCGCGGTTGTCCGGGATGAGCGCGTCAGCGTTCCATCGTCACTTCCGAGCAGTAACGGCCATGAGCCCGTTGCAGTTTCAGAAGCGCATCCGGCTGCAGGAGGCCCGGGCCCTGCTCGTCGCCCGTCCTGGCGATGTCGCGGGCATCGGGCACCTTGTCGGCTACGACAGCCCGTCCCAGTTCAATCGCGAGTACCGCCGACTGTTCGGAACGCCGCCCGGCCAGGACGCCGCGCGGCTACGGACCGGTGATGTGTTCGAGCGCAGCCTATGACGCCATCGCGTCGTACAGCCGTGCGATGTCCGCAGGCGCTACGTTCGACCCGCACTGCTGCCGCAGGGTGCGCAACGGCTGCGCGATGCGCTGCAATTCGGCCCACTCCGACGGATGGCCGACGAAGTAGTTACGGATTGCGCCCTCAGCTCCACCGCCCTGGCCGCCGGCATCGGTGACGGCCTTATTCGCGTCCGGATGGGCGGCGAACCACTGACCGGTCTGGTCACCGACCGTCCCGATCGCGTTGCTCAGACCCGACACCGTGCAGTCGGCGTCGGCCGATGCGGTCGGCAGCGCGATCGTGCCTGCGGTCAGTGCCGCAAGAGATCCCGCGGCGAGCACGCCGAATACCCGGCGAGCGACGTTAATCTGCATGTACTTCTCCTTTGATCGCGGCACTTCATGGATCCCCGACGACACAACAAGCGTGAGGGTACCCGAAGAAAAAGGACGTGCCACGAAGTCGCTGCAACGCCGCACTATTCGCAGACGCGCCGCACAAGCGCGTCAGGAAACCCGGTTTTGCTTACAGCGGAATGTTCTTGTGACGGCCGCGGCGCGCCGGAGCCTCCGCAAGTGCCTGGGTCAGTCGGCTGCGGGTGTGCGCTGGGTCGATCTTCTCGTCGACCACGCCGATCTCGATGGCGGAATCCACACCGCCAGCGATGCGCTCGTGCTCAGCGGCCAGCTCCTCGTGCAGCGCCTCGCGCTCATCGTCGGGTGCGGCGGCCAGCTTCTTCTTGTGCAGGATGCCGACTGCGGCCTTGGCGCCCATCACCGCGACCTCGGCGTCGGGCCACGCGAACACCTTTGTGGCATTGAGCGAGCGCGAGTTCATCGCGATGTAGGCCCCGCCGTAGATCTTTCGGGTCACCAATGTGACCCGCGGAACGGTGGCCTCACCGAACGCGTGCAGCAGCTTGGCGCCACGCCGAACCACGCCGCCCCATTCCTGGTCGACGCCGGGCAGATAGCCGGGTACGTCGACAACGACGACGAGTGGGATTCCGAACGCGTCGCACAGCCGCACGAAACGTGCTGCCTTCTCGGCGCTTTCGGAGTTCAGGCAACCGCCGAGACGCAGCGGGTTATTGGCCAGCACACCGACGGTGCGCCCGGAGAGCCGACCCAGGCCGACCACCATCGACGGCGCCCATTTGGCCTGGAATTCCACCAGCGGTGTGTCGGCGTCGAGCAGCGCATCGACGAGCGGATGCACGTCATAGGCCCGCCGCGGCGAGTCAGGCAGCAGTGCGTGCAGATCGGTGTCGCCCGCCTCGGCCTTCGTGCGGTCGAAATGGCCCTGCTGGCAGAACAATCCGACCAAATGACGGCCACGCGCGTACGCGTCGAGCTCATCGTCGGCGACGATGTGGCACACGCCGGACTTCTTGTGGTGGGTGTCCGGGCCGCCGAGCGACGCCATGTCGACGTCCTCGCCGGTGACACTGCGCACGATGTCGGGGCCGGTGACGAATACCCGGCTGTCCGGTGCCATCACGATGACGTCGGTCAGCGCCGGCCCGTATGCGGCGCCGCCTGCGGCGAAGCCGACGACCACCGAGATCTGCGGGACGTAGCCCGACGCCCGGATCATCGCCTCGAACACGAGACCGACTGCGTGCAGGGCCTTGACGCCCTCCGCGAGCCGGGCACCGCCGGAGTGCCAGATGCCGACGATCGGGCTCTGCTCCTCGATCGCGGTGTCGTATGCGTTGACGATGTGGGCACAGCCCTCCACGCCCATCGCGCCACCCATGACGGTGCCGTCGGTGCAGAACGCGACGGTGCGGACACCGTTGACGGTGCCCGCCGCGGCCAGGACGCCCGACCGGTCCCGCTCGTGCAGGAGTTCAATGCCGCAGTCGTCATCGAAGAAGGTGCGCAGGCGCAGCAGCGGATCGCGTGGATCCACGGATTCGCCGACTGCCTCGGGGGCCGTGATGGTCATCGAAACCTCCTGTAGGGGGCCGGATATCGGGCGTTCAGTACTTCCCGAAGGTGAGCGCCACATTGTGCCCACCGAATCCGAACGAGTTGTTGATCGCGTAGTTGTAGTTGCCGGGTCGCGGCGTGCCGGCGACCACGTCGAGGTCGATCTCCGGGTCCAGGTTCTTCAGGTTGAGCGTCGGCGGGATGACACCGTCGCGCAACGCGAACGCCGTCAAGATCGACTCGACCGCACCGACCGCGCCGACCGAGTGTCCGAGCGCGCCCTTCGGCGCGAAGACCGCCGGCTTGTGGCCGCGCATCGCGTTGTTGATCGCCTTGCCCTCGGCCAGGTCGCCGACGCTAGTGCCAGTGGCGTGCGCGTTGACGTGGTCGATGTCGGTGGGGGTGAGGCCGGCGAGTTCGATCGCCCGGGTCATCGCGTGGCCGGCCTGCTCACCATTCGGATCGGGCGCCACGATGTGGTAGCCGTCCGAGGTGATGCTGGCGCCCATCAGTCGGGCGATGATGTTGGCACCGCGTGCCTTGGCGTGCTCTTCGGTCTCGACGACCAAGAGCGCGCCGGCCTCGCCGAACACGAAACCGTTGCGGTCCTTGTCGAACGGACGGCAGGCACCGGCCGGGTCGTCGTTGGTGGTGGACAACACGATCCGCATCTGCGCGAATCCCGCGATCGGAACGGCCTCGATCACGGTCTCGACGCCGCCGCAGATCGCGATATCCGCCTCACCGAGCACGATGTTGCGCCATGCGTGCGCGATGGCCTCGGAGCCGGATGCGCAGGCCGAGATCGAGGTCATGACCCCTGCTTTGGCGTGCCGCTCCAGCCCGATGGCCGCCGCTGCCCCGTTCGGCATGTACATCTGCACGACCAACGGCGACACCGCCCGCAGCCCCTTCGCCCGCATGCCGTCATACGCGAAGAGCATTTCCTCGGTGGATCCCATGCCGGTGCCGATCGACACCATCAGCCGCTTGGGATCGACTTCGGGATCGCCGGCGTTCTTCCACACGCGCCGGCCGATCACCGTCGACATCTTCTGCAGGTACGACAGCCGGCGCAGTTCGACCCGCGTCAGCTCACTGTCGAATTCTTCGAGCAGATGTCCGCCGATGCGAACGGGAAGGTCGTATTCCTCAACAAACGAGTCACCCAGAAGGCGGATGCCGCTTTGGCCGTCCAGCAGTCTCTTCCACGTCTCTTCGGCGTCGGTTGCCAAGGCAGTCGTCATGGCAACGCCGGTGACGACGACGTTGGGGAATCCGTTCCCCGTCGCTAACCCACTCATTTCGCTGCGATGATTCCTTCCCCCCAACGCCTCAGTACTTGCCGAAGGCGAGTGCCACGTTGTGTCCACCGAATCCGAACGAGTTGTTGATCGCGTACTTGTAGTCGCCGTACCGGGGCTCGCCCGCGACGACGTCCAGATCGATCTCCGGATCGGGTGTCTCGTAATTCAGAGTCGGCGGGATGACTCCATCCCGCAGTGACAGCACTGTCAGCACCGACTCGAGCGCGCCCACTGCACCGATGGAGTGGCCGAGCGCCGACTTCGGCGCGTACACCGCGGCGTGTTCCACACCGGCGACCCGGATGGCATTGGCCTCTGCCGTGTCACCGATCGGGGTGGCCGTGGCATGGGCGTTGACGTGCTGGATGTCCTTGGCGTCCAGGCCCGCAAGCTCCATCGACCGCTTCATTGCCTGGCCGGCGCGCAGACCGTCGGCGGCAGGCGCCACCATGTGGAAGGCGTCCGACGTGATGCCTGCACCCAAGAGCCGGGCCAGCGGCTGGGCGCCGCGAGCCTTGGCGTGCTCCTCGGTTTCGATCACCATCAGTGCCCCGGCCTCGCCGAACACAAACCCGTCGCGATCCTTGTCGAACGGACGAGAAGCGCCCTCGGGGTCGTCGTTGCGGGTCGACATGGCGCGCATCATCGAGAACGCCGCAATGGGCAGCGCTTCGATGCCACCCTCGACACCGCCGCAGACGGCGATGTCGGCATCGCCCATGACGATCTGTCGCCACGCGTGGGCGATCGCCTCGGAACCCGACGAGCAGGCCGACACCGGGGTCATGACGCCGGCGCGGGCACCGAGCTGCAACCCGATGACCGCCGCAGCACCGTTCGGCATGATCATCTGAACGGCCAACGGCGAGACCTTGCGGGGCCCGCCCTCGTTCATCAGGTCATAGGTTTCGACGATCTTCTCGCCGCCGCCCAGACCGGTTCCGACAACGACGCAGAAGCGGTCCCCGTCGACCTCGGGTGTTCCCGCGGTCTCCCAGATCTGGCCACCGAGCAGCTTGGCCATCCGCTGGACATACGACATGCGCCGCAGGTCCAGTCTGCCCATGTGGTCGTCGACGTTCTCTTTGAGGTGGCCGCCGATGCGCACGGGCAGATCCCACTTGGTGACGAACTCGTCCTCGAGGACGCGGATGCCGCTTTCGCCTGCCAACAAGCCCTTCCACGTGCTCTCGATGTCCGGCGCGATCGATGTCGTCGCCGTGACGGCGGTCACCACAACGCTGGGGAAACCGCCGTTAGCAGTGGAAGGCCTGGTCACTTTTCCGCCGCGAACTTCTCGCGCAGGGCCTCGGCGGCCTCGGGGTTCTCTTCCTCGAGCTTCTGGATGTAGGCGACGACGTCACCGACGGTGCGCAGACCGGCGAGGTCCTCGTCCGGGATCTTCACGCCGTACTTGTCCTCGGTCTGCACGGCAATCTCGACCATCGACAGCGAGTCGATGTCGAGGTCGTCGACGAACGACTTCTCCGGGGTGACCTCAGACGGCTCGATACCGGTCACCTCTTCGATGATCTCGGCCAGGCCGGCGATGATTTCTTCCTGAGTGGCGGGCACAAGTGCTCCTTCTAATTGTGTTACTGCACTCCGTATTTCGGAGTTTTTTCTTGAGTTGGTCTTCTATATGCGGTTGTAGCTGTGCCCCGGCGGTGCCGGGAATTAGACCTGAGTGAGCTCGGTAAGCCCGTCCAGGTCAGCGGGGGACTTGACGGCGTGCGTCGGAACCCCCCGAAGTTCTCGCTTGGCGATCCCGGCGAGCGTCCCGGCGGGCGGCAACTCGACGATCGCGGTCACGTTCGATTGCCGGAGAGTCTCGGTGCACAGGTCCCAGCGCACCGGCCGGGTCAGCTGAGCCACGAGCTTGCTCATGGCGTCCGCGGCCGAGGAGACGGCCTGCCCGTCGGCGTTCGACAACAGGGTTGCGGTGGGCTCGCCGGTGGCGACGCCCTCGGCTGCGGCGGCGTAACCGTCGGTGGCCGACGCCATGTAGCGGGTGTGGAACGCGCCCGCGGTGGCGAGCTGACGGACTCGCGCCTTCTCCGGCGGATCCTCGGCCAGCTTTTCCAGGGCGGCCAGGCTGCCAGCGGCCACGATCTGGCCCGCCGCGTTGCGGTTCGCAGGCACCAGGTCCAGCGCCTCAAGGCGGCTGAGCACGTCGGCCTCGTCGCCGCCGAGCACCGCGGACATCCCGGTGGGCTCGACCGCGCAGGCCTTGGCCATCTCGGCGCCGCGGGTGGCGGCCAGCGCAACGGCGTCGTCACTGGAGATGACGCCGGCGATCGCGTACGCGGCGATCTCACCGACGGAGTGCCCGGCCGCGATGAAGTCGCGCCCGGCCAGCAGGCCGCGTCTGGTCAGCTCTTCCCACGCCAGCAGAGTGGCGGCCACGACGAGCGGCTGCGTCACGGCCGTATCGGTGATCTCCTCGGCCGTCGCGGTGGTACCCAATGTGGCCAGGTCCAGTCCACTGACCTGGGACCAGGAGGAGATGCGGTCAGCCGCACCGGGCAGCTCAAGCCAGGAGGCGAGCATGCCGGGGGTCTGCGATCCCTGTCCAGGGGCAAGCAATGCGAGCACGTGTTTAAGAGAACACTGTGAAGACGGTTCCGCGCGGTGTAAGAGATTATGAACCTTGTCTTATCTTTTTGTGGAGACCAAACAAAACGGCATGTGATGCGACGCCTTCGATATCGCCTCGCAATCTGTTACCCCGCCCGGCCCTGCGTTCGCGCAGCGTCTGACGGCTTCGCTATCTGTCCTGCGTTCACATTTGACGTGCTCGAATGCGCCGCTTGCCGAGCCAATCGCCCGACCGTCGAGGCCACGCGAAGGACGTATGCATCGCGCGGGGTGGTGGGATCGCGACCTGTGAAGTCGCCAATGCGCTTGAGCCGGTAGCGGACGGTGTTTGGATGAACGAACAACTTACGGGCGCACGCCTCTATTGCGCCGCCGGAGTCGAGATACGCATCCAGTGTCTCTGTCAGCGCCGGCCCGGCGTCTGCCAGCGGCTTCATCACCTCGGAACCGAGCGTGGCGATCGCTGACGCGTCGCCCAGGAGGGCGCGTTCAGGCAGCAGTTCCCGCGCGGCGACCGGCCGAGGCGCACCCGTCCAGCCTGCGACGGCGTTCATGCCCGCGATCGCCTCGGTGGCGCTCCAATGCGCGGCCGACAGGGTTGTTGCGGTCGGCCCGATGACGACGGGGCCGTCGGCGAAGACCCCGAGAAGCTCGGCGAGGAACCGGTCGGTCAGGGTCAGCGGTCCCGACACGATCGCGACGAGCCATGTCCCGTGCACGTCCGAGAGGGCTGCCCGCCCGTGCCGCCCGACCACGTCGTGGACGTCGTCGCTGGCGAGGTCCATGCGGTCCGGCTGCGGGAGCCCCACGATGACGGTGGCGGGTGCGGTGGCGTCCCAGTTCAGCGCCGCGGCCTGCGATTGCAGGTCGGGTCCGGTGTCGCCGCGGACCACCGCATCGACGATGTTGGCCTCCATGCGGGTGTCCCACGCCCCGCGGGCTTCGGCCTGGTCGGCGTAGGCCGTGGCAGCCGCAAACGCCAAATCACGGCTGTACCTCAGGATTCCTGCTGTCAGCGCAGACAGCTGCTCTTCGGAGCGCGCCAGCAGCGGCACCACTTCTTCGAAGAACTCCATCGTGACCCGCACCATCTCGACGGACTGCCGCAGTGCGATGCGCCGACGCAGATCCTGGGGCACCACCTCAAACGCCTGAGCGGTATAGCTGACGTCGCTGTTGGGGGTGCGCATCCACTCCACGAAGTTGACCACTGCCGTCTGCACTACCAGCTGCACGCTGGCCCGCTGCGAAGCCTCGAGGTCGGCGAAGAACGGCAGCCGGTCCTCCAGGACGTGTACCGCCTGCGTGGCCAGCCGCCCGGAGTACTGGTTAAGCCGGCGCAGTACCGAGTCCGGGACGGACTCCAGCACCTCCAGCGTGGACGCCGGAGGAACGAACCGGTTGTCGGGCATCCCTAAAAGCTACGCTACAAATCTGGCAGATTCCTCCAAGGAAGGGTTGATTCACGCCACCCCGGGGTCCGATGTCTGCTCGGGCGCAGCGAGGACGTCGTCGATCTGGTACCTGTTCGCGGCGTCGATGGCCACGGACTGGTCGACCTCGCCGTCGGCGGCCAACGCCTCCAGCACCGCGACCACCACCGACTCCGCGTCGGTGTTGAAGTAGCGCCGTGCCGCAGGACGGGTGTCGGAGAAACCGAAGCCGTCGGTCCCGAGCGTGAGGTAGGTGTTGGGCACCCACGGCCGGATCTGCTCGGGAACTGCGCGCATCCAGTCCGAGACGGCCACCGCGGGGCCACGGGTATCGGCGAGCACCTGGGTGATGTAGGGCACCCGCGCAGGCCGGTCCGGGTGGCGCAGCTTCTCCTTTTCGATCGCTACGCCCTCGCGGTTGAGCTCACCCCAGCTCGTCACCGACCACACGTCGGCCGCCACGTCCCATTCGTCGGCCAACATTTCGGCGGCCCGGATCGCCTCGGGCATCGCCACGCCCGAGGCCAGGATGTGTGCCTGCTTGGACTTCGGCTCAGGCGCGGGTCGGAAGCGGTAGATGCCGCGCAGCAGCCCCTCCACGTCGAGTCCCTCGGGCTCGGCGGGCTGCCGGTAAGGCTCGTTGTAGATCGTGATGTAGAAGTAGATGTTCTCCGGGTTCTCGCCGAACATGCGGGCCAACCCGCTTTCAACGATGTGGGCGATCTCGTGGGCGAACGCCGGGTCGTAGGAGACCACGGCCGGATTGGTTGCGGCCAGTAGCAGGGAATGCCCGTCGGCGTGCTGAAGACCCTCGCCGACCAGTGTGGTCCGTCCCGCAGTGGCACCCAGCACGAAGCCGCGGGCCATCTGATCGGCGGCGGCCCAGAATCCGTCGCCGGTGCGCTGGAACCCGAACATCGAGTAGAAGATGTAGAGGGGAATCATCGGCACGTTGTGCGTCGCGTACGACGTTCCCGCTGCCGTGAACGACGCCGTCGACCCGGCCTCGTTGATGCCCTCGTGCAAGATCTGGCCGGTTTCACTTTCCTTGTAAGCCAACATCAATTCGGCGTCCACGGCGGTGTAGAGTTGCCCGTTGCGGTTGTAGATCTTCAGGCTCGGGAACCAGGAGTCCATGCCGAAGGTGCGGGCCTCGTCCGGGATGATCGGTACGATGCGTGGACCAATCTCCTTGTCCCGCAACAGTTCCTTGAAGGTACGCACCATGGCCATGGTGGTGGCGACCTCCTGGTTGCCAGACCCTTTCTTCAGCGCCTTGTACGCGTCGCGGCCGGGCAGCGTCAGCACCTTGGACTTCGTCCGGCGCTCCGGCACGAAGCCGCCCAGCGTGCGGCGGCGGTCGAGCATGTAGCGGATCTCGGGCGCGTCCGGTCCTGGGTGGTAGTAGGGCGGCAGGTAGGGGTTCTTCTCCAGTTCCTCGTCGCCGATCGGGATTCGAATGGCGTCGCGGAACTGCTTGAGGTCTTCCAGCGCAAGCTTTTTCATCTGGTGGGTGGCGTTGCGTCCCTGGAAGTGCGCGCCGAGCGAGTAGCCCTTGATGGTCTTGGCCAGGATCACCGTCGGCTGGCCCTTGTGCTCGGTGGCGGCGCGGTAGGCGGCGTAGACCTTGCGGTAGTCGTGGCCGCCGCGCTTGAGGTTCCAGATCTCGCCGTCAGACATGTCGGCAACGAGCGCCTTGGTGCGCGGGTCACGGCCGAAGAAGTGGTCGCGCACGTAGCTGCCGTCGTTGGCCTTGTAGGTCTGGTAGTCACCGTCGGGCGTGGTGTTCATCAGGTTGACCAACGCCCCGTCGCGGTCGGCGTGCAGCAGCGTGTCCCACTCGCGGCCCCACACCACCTTGATGACGTTCCAGCCTGCTCCGCGGAAGAACGACTCCAGCTCCTGGATGATCTTGCCGTTGCCGCGCACCGGGCCGTCCAGACGCTGCAGGTTGCAGTTCACCACATAGGTCAGGTTGTCCAGCGCCTCGTTGGCCGCCACCTGGATCAGCCCGCGGCTCTCCGGCTCGTCCATTTCGCCGTCGCCGAGGAATGCCCATACATGCTGGTCGGAGGTGTCCTTGAGACCCCGGTCATGCAGATAGTGGTTGAACCGGGCCTGGAAGATCGCGTTCATCGGGCCCAGACCCATCGACACCGTCGGGAACTCCCAGAACTCGGGCATCAGCCGTGGGTGCGGATACGACGGGATGCCGCCGCCGGGATGGCTGTGCTCCTGCCGGAAGCCGTCGAGTTGGTCGGCGGTTAGCCGACCCTCGAGGAACGCGCGGGCGTAGATGCCGGGCGACGCGTGGCCCTGGATGAACACCTGGTCGCCGCCGCCGGGGTGGGACTTGCCGCGGAAAAAATGGTTGAAGCCCACCTCGTAGAGCGCCGCCGAGGAGGCGTAGGTCGAAATATGTCCGCCCACACCGACTCCCGGGCGCTGGGCGCGATGCACCATGATCGCGGCGTTCCATCGGATCCACGCCCGGTAGCGGCGCTCGACGTCCTCGTCGCCGGGGAACCACGGCTCCAGCTCGGTCGGGATGGTGTTCACATAGTCGGTCGACGTCAGGGACGGGATGGCCACGCGCTGTTCGCCGGCGCGCTCTAGCAGCCGCAGCATCAGGTAGCGCGCCCGCGCCGGGCCCTGCCGTTCCAGCAGTTCGTCGAACGACTCCAGCCATTCGCCCGTCTCGTCGGGGTCGATATCGGGCAGGTAGGACGCGACGCCATCGCGGATCACCCGCACCCGGTCGGGTTCGGCTGGGGTGCCGGAGTTTTGGGCCAGGTCCTGGCGCGCGAACTCGGTGGTCAACTTCCGCTCCTCGGTAGGAGGTGTAGGTCTCTGACAACCTCTATCGTCCACCTATCGTGCCCCACATGCACCGCCGGCGGTGCCGACTGGAATGAACCGCCGATCCAGGGTTTAAACCGGTAACGTCTGCAGACTGTGCCGATGGGAGGGTTGACGGGGTCCAAGCGTCTGCGGATCGTCGCGCTGGTGGTCGGCGGCCTGGCTGGCCTCGCCATGATCATCGTCGGATGCAGCTCCGTCACCGAGGGAACGCCGAAGTTCAACGCCTCGGACGCCCCCGTCTACAAGGCCTCCGTCTCGGCGTCGATAGCGGAGTCGGCCCAATCGTCCAGCGCCCGCGAGTCCGAGCGCCAGGCGTCGCAGACCACCGAGGCGGTGCACACGTCGTGTGAGGCGCTGAGCTCCAGCAGCGTGGATTCCATCACGGCGGTCAACGATTACGTGAAGTCGTTCAACGACAACGCCGGTGATGTCCAGGCCAAGCAAGCGCCGGCGGTCGACGCCCTCAATCACAGCGCCGACGCCGTCGCGACAACAATCAGCGACCCGCTGCCGCAGGACCTGAAGGACGCTCTGAACGCCTGGGTAGACGCCGCACGTGGGGTGGCGACCGCCATCGCGGGTAACTACGGGCCCGCCGAATTCAATGACGCTGTGCGGACGCTGAACGATGTGAAGACCCACGCCCTGGACCTATGCGACGCTGCATATCGATGAACCTGGTGCGCCGGGCGTTGGCGGATGCCCAGGTCGTGCGACGATAGACGGATCTCACGAGCAGGAAGAAGGAGGGCTGACGGTGGTCGCGGCGGCAGACGCCCCGAACTACGCCCAACGGCTGGGCATCCAAAAAGATCAGGTTGTGCAGGAACTGGGCTGGGACGATGACGTCGACGACGACATCCGGGCCGATATCGAGGACGCGTGCGGTGGTGAGCTGCTCGACGAGGACGCCGTCGAGGTCATCGACGTCGTGATGCTGTGGTGGCGCGACAACGACGGTGACCTGGTGGATCGCTTGATGGACGCCATCACGCCGCTGGCCGACGACGGCGTGATCTGGGTAATGACCCCGAAGACGGGTAAGCCTGGCCATGTCCTGCCCGCCGAAATCGCCGAATCGGCGCCGACGGCCGGCTTGATGCAGACGTCGTCGGCCAACCTCGGCGATTGGAGCGCCAGCAGGCTGGTGCAGCCGAAGTCCAAGGCCGCGGGGAGACGTTAGTGCTCGAAGCCGGTGCCGAGGCACCCGACTTCACGCTCAAGGACCAGAACGGTCAGCCGGTCACCCTTAGCGACTTCCGGGGCGGCAAGAACGTACTGCTGGTGTTCTTCCCGCTCGCGTTCACCGGGATCTGCCAGGGCGAGCTGGATGAGATCCGCGACAGCCTGCCGGAATACCAGAACGACGACACAGCCACGCTGGCCGTCTCGGTGGGACCGCCACCGACACACAAGGTTTGGGCCACCCAGAGCGGTTTCACGTTTCCGGTGCTTTCCGACTTCTGGCCGCACGGGGCGGTCGCCGAGGCCTACGGCGTATTCAACGACGACGCGGGCTTCGCCAACCGCGGCACATTCGTGATCGACCGGTCGGGCATCGTCAGGTTCTCCGAGATGAAACAGCCCGGCGAGGCGCGCGACCAGGCGGTCTGGACCGACGCGTTGAAGGCGCTGAAGTCGGGCTAATGGATTTCCGGTGGCACCTCATCGGCGTGTAGCGTGCACCGGCACGGGCGCGTAGCTCAGTGGTAGAGCTCTGGTTTTACACACCAGCGGTCGGCGGTTCGATACCGTCCGCGCCC
>CAWFQG010000003.1:0-22942 GCA_963817825.1 uncultured Actinomycetota bacterium
CTGTCCAGGTGCGCGCCGACCATGACTACGTCGGCGGTCGAGCCGGTTTTCGTCTGGGCGATGACATTGCGGGTGTGGTCGACCTTGACACCGGCATTGAGCTTGAGGGTGGTTTCGCCCGGCGCGGCGCGCAGCCGCTCGCCCAATGCCTTGGTGATGCTGACGACCGGCGGTCTTGGCGTTGGTGTCCTCGCCGAGCGTGCCGCCCATCTCGTCGCCGTCCTCGTTGTTGGCAACGATCATCGCGACGGCGCCGCGATCGGCGGCGACAGACTGTTTGATCGAGAACTGACAGGTGCCGCGGTCAACCAGCACCACGGCGCCCTGCACGGGCAGGCCGTCGTAGTCCGACGCGGTGCAGCCCGGCGAATCCTCGACTCGGGCGGCGACCAGGGGCCCGGAGACACCCTCCGGCGGCGTGCCGGTGGTGAACTTTAGCGGCTTGGCCTCGATCTTCGCGCCGCCGACGGTGAGCTGTGGGTCCTCGGCGAACGGCTGGCGCACCTCGAACTCGGGTGTCTGCACATCGAATCCCTTGTCACGCAGTGCCTTCGCGACGTAGTCGAGGCTCGCGTCGTAGCCGGAGGTCCCCACCGCACGGGTGCCGCCGTGCGCGTCGGCGATCTCCTGAAGTTTGGTCAGGTGCGCCATCATCGCGTCGACCTTGACCTGCTGGCGCAATGTTCCCGCGAATTCGACGGCAGCGCCGGACGCCGCCGGCGAGGCGGCCGGGTTGTCGGCCCCCTTTGCGGCTTTGCCGCCGCAACCGCCGAGCGCCGCCGTCACGACCACGGTCATGAGCACGGCCGATACCGCCCGCGATGTGCGCCCCATTGCCCCCACGTTAGCCGGTCTTTCACTCTCTGCCTCGACTCGCGCTCGCTCCGGTCCTCGCTCCGCTGCGATCCTCACTCGCGCTCGTCTTCGGGTCATGCGTCACGCCGGTTGATGCTGACCAGCGCCGCGACGAACACCACCGCCGCCACGGCTGCGAAGTACACGATCGACCCGAGCTCACCCCACGGCATGGCGTAGAACGGATACAGCCACTGCACATGGATGAACGTGAAGGCGTTCAGGAACGGCAGATACGGACCGACGGCCGGACTGATGTTGGGCAGGTTTGCGAGCATCGGCTCGGCGACCAACGGCCACAGCAGGAGGAGCGCTACGGCACCCGCTGACGCTCGCAGCAGCGCGCCAACGCCGACACCAAGCACAGCGGCGAGCATCGCGTACAGCGCGACAGCACCGACAAGGCGCCAGACCTGCGGATCGGACAGCGACGCACGCGCAACCGCGATGGACGCGACCACCATCACCGCCGTATAGACGCCGGAAAATACCGCCGCGACAACGGCTTTCGCGGCCAGCACCAGGGTTCGGTTCGGCACCGCCGTGAACGTGGTACGGATCAGTCCGGTCCTGTACTCGTTGGTCACGGTCAGCGAAGACAGGATCATCAACACCGGCACACCGAAGACGGCCACCCCCATCGCCGCTTTTTCCGGCGACAGCCCGTTGTTGCCATACGCGGTGGAGGCCTGGAGCGCGGCAAGGCCGAGGCTCAACACGGCCACCGCAACCGCCGACCACACCGGCGATCTTGTCGTCGACAGCTTGATCCGTTCGGCGTTCAGCACGTCCACAGCGCCCATTCAGGTCACCGCCCGGTACTGCACAGCGTCGTCGGTGAATTTCAGGTACGCGTCTTCCAGCGAGACCTGTTGTGAGCTCAGCTCGTGCAGGGTGACCCCGTTGCGTGCGGCCAGGTCACCGACGACTTCGCTGGCCGCTCCTCGCACCACAAGCGCGGCGGCCGCCGGGTCGTCGTCGACGGCGATTCCGGCCTCGGTCAGCACCTGCCGCAGTAGGGCGAGCTGCGGGCTGCGGACCCGGACGCTGTCGGCGCGGCCGACGAACTCGCGGACCGTCGTCGACGCGATCAACTTGCCGCGTCCGATCACCACGAGCCTGTCCGCGGTGTTCGACATCTCCGCGAGCAGGTGGCTGGACACGAAGACGGTGCGGCCCTCACCGGCGAGCGTGCGCATCAGCGTCCGCACCCAGCGGATGCCCTCGGGGTCGAGACCGTTGACCGGCTCGTCGAACAGCAGCACCGGCGGGTCACCGAGCAGTGCGGCGGCGATGCCGAGGCGCTGGCTCATGCCGAGCGACAGTGTGCCCGCCTTCTTCTCCGCGGCGCTGGACAGCCCGACCATGTCGAGCGCCTCGTCGACCCGGCCGGCAGCCAGCCGGTGCGTGGCGGCGATCCAGCGCAGGTGCGCACGCACCGACCGGTTGGGGTGGGTCTGCTTGGCGTCCAACAGCGCACCGACATGGCGCAATGGGTCGGTCAGCTCGTGGTAGGACTTGCCGTCGATGGTCGCGGTGCCCGACGTCGGGCGGTCCAGCCCGAGGATCATCCGCATCGTGGTGGTCTTGCCCGCGCCGTTGGGGCCGAGGAACCCGGTCACCACGCCCGGTTCGATAGTGCAGGTCAGATCGTCGACTGCGCGGTTTCTGCCGAATACTTTGGTCAGCCCAGCCAATTCGATCATCGTGTCCATACTGTCATCTTGTGGCGGTATATGACTTCATCGTGGTCGGGGCCGGTTCGGCCGGCTGCGCGGCGGCCGGACGGTTGGCAGGAGAGTCCTCCGCGACAGTGCTGTTGATCGAAGCCGGCGGCTCGGACCGGAAACTAACGGTGCGCGCGCCGCTGGCCGGCATCCGGCAGTGGGGGACCTCACTGGACTGGGCATACGAAACCGATCCGGAACCCGGTTGCGCCGAGCGGCGGATCGTTCAACACGCCGGTCGCATGCTCGGCGGCACCAGTGCGATGAACGCGATGCTCTGGGTCAAGGGCAGTGATCTGGACTACGACGGCTGGCGGCTGCCTGGCTGGTCCTGGAAGGACGTTGCGCCGGTGTTCGCACGGATCGAGCACGGGCCGATGCACATCACCCGGCTGGCCTATCCCGACGAATTGTCTTCGCGCTTCGTCGAATCCGCCCGCGCAGCCGGTGTCGCCGCCAATGACGACATCAGCGGGCCACGTCTGGACGGTGCCGCCATCAGCCCCGTCACGATCTATCGCGGCCATCGGTGGACGACAGCGCGCGGCTATCTCCGGAACCAGAAGAATCTGACGGTGGTCACCAAGGCGGAGGTCCGCCGGGTGATCGTCCGCAGCGGCAGGGCGGTCGGTGTCGAGTACCGCCGTCGCGGCCGCGTGCGACAGGATTTCGCGGACCGGGAGGTCGTCGTGAGCGCCGGTGCCTTCGGCACCCCACATCTGCTTCAACTGTCGGGCATCGGTCCGGCAGACCATCTGGGCACCGTCGGGATCACCCCCGTCGTCGACAACCCCCGCGTGGGCGAAGGCCTCACCGATCACCCGCACGCATGGGGCATCTGGGACCTGGCGCCGGGTTTCGTCGGGCTCGCAGATGCGGGGAACCCGAAGTGGTTGCTGCAGTGGCTGTTCCGCCGGAGCGGCAAGTTCGCCAACAGCGGCGTGGAGGCGGTGGCCCATATCCGGTCAACGGCCGATGCGCCCGCATGCGACTTTCAGCTGATCTTCGCCCCCGGGGACGCGACGGCCGGCCCGAAAGACAAGTTGCGGCCCACGCTGTCGGTCGGGCATTCGTATTGGACGCCCGAGAGTCGCGGCAGCGTCATGGTTCGCTCAGCGGATCCCGCGACGCCACCGGCCATCCGGCTGAACCTGCTGACCGAGCGCGCCGACGTCAACGCGCTCATTCGAGCGGTGGAGCGCACGCGCGAGATCATCGGGACCGATCCGATCGCATCCGCCGTCGGGCGCGAACGTCTGCCCGGCCCCGGCTCGGACCTGGAGGCGTGCATCAGAGACACCGCGATCACGACCTTTCACCCGGCGTGCAGCGTAGCGATGGGCAGTCAGCCCGACAGCGCTCTCGACGATAAGCTCCGCGTGCGCGGTGTGGAGAATCTCCGCGTCGCCGACGCCTCTGCGCTGCCTCGGATTCCGCGCGCCAACACCAACGCACCGGCGATCATGATCGGGGAACGCTGCGCAGATCTCCTGCTCGCTCGATGACCAGATCGGCGACGGCGCGCATGCCCGCCGCGTTGGGGTGCAGCGGCAAAGGACGACCGGGAAAAGGCAGCCCGAGTTTCGTCGGCCTCATTGTCCATGGGGCCGCAGACCACGCGTGATGTGTGCGGCTGGCTTCGGCGGCACGCACCCAGTCGCAGCCCGTCGCCGCGGCCGCTTCACCCGTCAGCCGTTCGAGCGTGTCGGCGATGCGCCTGCCGAGCGCGACGTCGACATCGGTCAGCGGTGGCGCGGGCTCCCCAGCCGGTGGAAGCACCGTGAGGTAGTCGACGAACAGCACCAAGGCCCGTGGCGCCCGCTGCCGGATCGTCCGGCCGACCTCCACCAGCGACTCGCCGACCTCCACCAGCGCGCGGTCACGGGCCGTCGGGTCGAGAAGCTCCCGCAGCCGATCACCGACGATCGGAAGCGAACGTGCGATGCCAGGGACACCGGCCGCCGTCACCATGGGCAGGTAACCGGCGTCGTTGCCGCCGATCGTCACCGTCACCAATGCCTCCGAGCCGTCCAGGGCGCCGGCCTGCGGCGGTGCGTTGTGCTGCCGATCGGTCAGCACATGAGCCGTGGTGGCATTGGAGTAGGTGACGTCGACGAGGTCCAGGCCGAGGCGCCCGGCGACAAGATGGGGATAGTTCGCCGCTGAACGGCCCGCCCGCAATGGCGCATCCTTGGCGCGAGGCGAAATTCCAGGGCCTGCGGCCATCGAACTGCCAAGCGCAACATATCTTTTCGTCATAAGGACGGGCTGGACGGCTGCGCCCAGAACCGCTTCGGGATCCGGCCCGCCTGACGCGCGAGGTAACCGGCCGTGACGGCGGCGGCCATCGCGGCGGCCATCACCGGCGGGTCGGCGGCTCGGGTTACCGCGGTGGCGAGAAGCACGGCGTCGCAGCCCAACTCCATCGCCTGCGCGGCATCGCTCGCGGTTCCGATGCCCGCGTCGAGGATCACCGGGACGCCTGCCTGCTCGACGATCATCTCGATGTTGTGCGGGTTGGCGATGCCCAGTCCGGTCCCGATCGGCGAGCCGAGCGGCATGACCGCCACACAGCCGGTGTCCTCCAACCGCCGGGCCAGCACCGGGTCGTCGTTGGTGTATGGCAGCACCACGAACCCGTCATCCACCAATTGCTCTGCGGCGCGCACCAATTCGACGCCGTCCGGCAGCAGGGTGCGTTCGTCGGCGATGACTTCGAGCTTGACCCAGTCGGTCTGCAGCGCCTCGCGGGCCAGCTGCGCCGTCAGCACGGCTTCGGCGGCGCCGCGGCACCCTGCGGTGTTCGGCAGCGGCGTGATGTTCAACCGGTTCAGCAGGCCGAGTACGCCCGTGCCGCCGTCGGCGTCCATGCGCCGCATCGCGACGGTCGTCAGTTCGGTGCCCGACGCGACGAGCGCCTCCTCCAGCACGGCCAGGTTCGCCGCACCGCCCGTGCCGAGGATCAGCCGCGAACCGAACTCGCGGCCCGCGATCGTCAGCTTGTGGGCCGATGAGGCGCTTGCGCGAAGAGAATCGACTTCAGCCACCTTGCACCGCCGTCACCACTTCCAGCCGAGCACCGTCGGTCAACGTGGTCTGCCACCGCGACCGCGGCAGCACCGTCCAGTCGATGGCGACCGCGATGCCCTTCTCCGGAAAGCCGAGTCTCTGCAGCAGCCCGGCAACGGTGGTCTGGTCGTCGACCTCGACGGTTTCGTCGTTGACGGTGACGATCACTGGATGTCCAGCAGTTCGGCGTCCGGCAGCGGCGCGCCGTTGAGCTCGCCCACGATGGCTTCCGCGGTCCACGGCGCAAGTAGGAAGCCGGACCTGCCGTGGCCTGCGGCCACCAGCGTGCGGTCGTCGAGCCTGCCCACCAGCGGGACATTGTCGGGCGTCATCGGCCGCAGTCCCGCTGCGCATTCTGCGAACTCGTACTCGCCCAGTGCCGGGACGACCGCGCATGCGTCGTCGAGGAGTTCGCGCACACCGGCCACGGCGGGGGCGGTGTCGCGGCCGTGCTCGTACTGGGTGGCACCGACGACGACGCCGTCGTGCCTCGGGACCAGATACACCTGCCGGCCGTGGACGCGGGCACGAATCACGCGCCGCGGTACGGGCATACAGCCGCGCCGCCACCGCAGCCGAAGCACCTCGCCCTTGACGGGACGGATCGGCAGCCCCGGCCACAGCGCGGGCGCGTCGATTCCATTGGCGATGACCCGGACGTCCGCGTGCACCGACGCCAGATCGCTCGCCGGCGGCGCCCACCGCACTCCGAGCCGTTCACAGTGTGCCGCCAGCGCCTCGACCAGAGCCCGATTGTCGACGGCAAGTTCGGTTTCGGCGCGGAATCCATGTCGAATCCCCTGGGCGAGAAGCGGTTCCACATCGCGGGCAGCCGACGTGAATGTCACGGGGTGCCCCTGTGCGGCCAGCCACTCTCCGATTGTCTTCAGGTCGGCCGCGTCGGCGCGGTCGAGGGCAACCACCAGGGACCCGCGCGCGGTGACGACGTCGGGAGGCAGGCCGTCGAGGAAGGAACCCGGCCCGTGCTTGTGCCACAGCGCCAACGACGCCAGGCCGAGGCGGAGCAGCCGCTCCTCGCCCGGCCAGCCTTCACTGTGCGGGGCCAGCATGCCTGCGGCGACCCACCACGCACCGGGATCGCCGGTGCGGTGCACGCGCACACTCCACCCGTCGAGCGCGGCGCGGCGCGCGACCGAAAGGCCGATGATGCCGCCGCCGACTACGGCCAGTGATCCGTTGGGCATTTCCCTCCTCCCTACGCCGGCATGACCCGGATCAGGTGTGACGGTAAGGGCAGGTTGCGCGTGCCCACTCTCAGTCCCCGCGTCCCGGGACTCCCGCGTCGACGCCCCACATTACTCTCGCGATGTGCACCAACTCCGGGATCGGCTGGCTTCGGCGGTGCTCTATCTGTGCACCGACGCCCGCCGCGAACGCGGTGACCTGGCGAGGTTCGCCGACGGGGCGTTGGCGGGCGGGGTGGACATCATCCAGCTGCGCGACAAGGGCTCGCCCGGTGAGCAGCAGTTCGGACCACTGGAGGCCCGCGACGAGCTGGCCGCGCTCGAAGTGCTGGCCGACGCCGCTCGGCGGCACGGTGCGTTGCTCGCGGTCAACGACCGGGCCGACATCGCGCTGGCGGCAGGCGCCGACGTCCTGCACCTCGGCCAGGACGACCTGCCGCTAACGGTCGCTCGCAACATCGTCGGGCCGGCGCCGCTGATCGGGCGGTCCACCCACGACCGCGGGCAGGCCGTCGCCGCGGTGGACGAGCCGGTTGACTATTTCTGCGTCGGGCCGTGCTGGCCGACACCGACGAAGCCGGGACGTGCCGCCCCCGGTCTCGCGCTGGTGCGGGCCGCGGCCGAATTGCGCACGGACAAACCGTGGTTCGCGATCGGCGGTATCGACGAGACACGGGTGCCCGAGGTGCTCGACGCCGGCGCCAACCGCGTCGTCGTGGTACGGGCCATCACCTCGGCAGACGATCCGCAGGCCGCGGCGAACCGGTTGAAGACGCTGCTTACGAAGTCCGGTTGACCAGCAGCGGTATCGATGCCGCCACGGCGCGCAACTCGGCCCAGCTGGCGGCGAATCCAGGATGCAGTGGCAGCGCCGCCACTTCTTCCTCGGCCACCCAGCGCAGCTCGGCGCTTTCCCGGTTGGGCACGGTCTGGAGCAACTCGGGTGCGTCGGCGATGACCGTGGTGTAGGTCCAGTAGGGCCCGGTGGCGCCCGAAATCTCCGCGGTCACCACGGTGGTGCGCACCGTGAGCCGATCGGCGGTCAGTCCGGCCTCTTCGTGGGCCTCGCGAACCGCGGCCTGTTCGGGGGTCTCGTGGCTGTCGCGCGCGCCGCCGGGAAGGCCCCAGGTACCGCCCTGATGACTCCACGGCGCCCGGTGTTGCAGAAGCACCGCGGCCGATCCATCGGGGCGCGGAGCCCGAAGTAACAGTCCCGCGGCGCCGTGCTTGCCCCAGTAGGCCGTGCCGCTGTCGGACACCACCCAACCGTCGCCGTCGCCACGCACGGCTTCAGCTTAGGGAGCTTCGGGAACACTCGGCAGGCCGGTGGGCCTCGAATGCCCACACGTCACAGAAATAACTCTTAGAATTCTTTTATAGAGTTGTGAAAGGTCGGGAAAGATAGCTGTTAAGCCGCGAGAATTGATGGAGTCCGCGCACCCGTGACTGTGGAGCTGGCGCACCCGTCGACTGAGCCGCTTGCGTCGCGGTCGCCGACGACACCCGCGCATCCGCGCTGGTGGTTTCTCTGGACGACGCCCGGCCGGATCCTGACCATCGGCGTCGTGCTGTCCGCGCTGGTGATCGCCAGTGCGTTTGCCACGTCGACCACCGTCAACGGCCGCCAGCAGGCGCTGACCACCGTTCTCGAGCACACCGAGCCGCTGGCCTTTGCCGCCGGACAGCTCTATACGACGCTGTCGGTCGCCGACGCCGCGGCGGCGACGGCATTCATCGCAGGGGCCGAACCGCGTGACGTGCGGCAGCGCTACGAGCAGGCCATCACCGACGCCGCCAGCGCCGTCACCAGGGCGTCCAGCGGGCTGACCGATGAGCCGATGATCCAGCTGCTGGGTCGGATCAACGCCAACCTCGCGGTGTACACCGGGCTGGTCGAGACCGCGCGCACCAACAACCGATCTGGCAATCCGGTCGGCTCGTCGTATCTGTCCGAGGCGTCGTCGCTGATGCAGCAGACGATCCTGCCCGACGCGCAACGGCTGTACAAGGAAACCTCGGCGCAGGTGGACAAGGAGACGACCGCGTCGACGCGCATCCCGGGCCCTGTCATCCTGGTGGTGCTGGCGACGCTGTTGTTCGGCGCGTTCGCGAACCGCTGGCTCTCCCGTCGGACCCGTCGCCGCGTCAACATCGGTTTCGTCGCGGGCGGGATGGCCGTGCTGATCATGTTGATCTGGGTGTTCACCGCGCTGGTGATCTCGACGATCGACAGCCGCAGCGCGAAGAACACGGCCGCAGAGTCCCTCAAGACCGTGACCACCCTGGCCATCACCGCGCAGCAGGCGCGCGCCGACGAGACCCTGTCGTTGATCCGACGCGGTGACGAGACCGTCCGCAAGCAGTCCTACTACCAACGCATCGACACCATGCAGCAGGAGCTGTCCGAATACCTCGGCCGCGACGATGCGATCGACAAGGGTGACCTGGCCGACGCCGAACAGCTGCTACGGCGCTGGCGCGCGGCCGACGACCGCATCAGCTCCTACATCGCGGTTGGCAACTACCAGGCCGCGACGCAGGTCGCGCTGGGCCGCGGCGAGGACGACTCGACACCTGCGTTCGACCGGCTGGACGAAGCGCTGGGCAAGGGCATCAACCAGAGCCGCGAACAGTTGCGCAGCGACATCCTCAACGCCCGCCGCGTGCTGTCCGGCGCGACCGTCGGGGCGGCCGTACTGTCCGTCGTCGCGGCGATCGCGGTAGCGCTGGGACTGTGGCCCCGACTTAGCGAGTACCGGTGATGAGCGTCTCGCGCGAAGAACGAAGGCCGATGAAGTTCAGGCTGTTGTGCGCCATGGTCGCCGCGGTGACCTTGCTGGCGGGCTGTGGGCGCGCAGAGGGCGTGGCGCCTGCTCCCACCTTGTCGCTCTCCCCACCCAGCCCCGCGGGTATGGAGGAGCTGAAACCGCAGCTGGTGCCACCACCGGAGGACACCGACCGGGACTGCGATCTGACCGCGAGCCTGCGGCCGTTCCCCGACCGCGCGCAGGCCGACGACGCCGTCGCCAACATCAAGGGCCGTGGACGGCTCATCGTCGGGCTGGACATCGGCAGCAACCTGTTCAGCTTCCGCGACCCGATCACCGGCGAGATCACCGGCTTCGACGTCGACATCGCGGGCGAGGTGGCCCGCGACATCTTCGGCACGCCGTCGCAGGTCGAGTACCGCATTCTGTCGTCGGCCGACCGCGTCGCCGCGCTGCAGAACAACCAGGTCGACATCGTCGTCAAGACGATGAGCATCACGTGTGAGCGCAAGAAGCTGGTCAACTTCTCGACGGTGTACCTGACGGCGAACCAGCGGATCCTGGCGCCGCGCGCGTCGACGATCTCGCAGGCGAGCGACCTGTCGGGCAAGCGCGTGTGCGCCGTCAAGGGCACCACGTCGCTGCAACGGATCCAGGAGATCAACCCGTCGCCGATCATCGTTTCGGTGGTGACGTGGGCCGACTGCCTGGTCGCGCTGCAACAGCGTCAGGTCGACGCGGTGAGCACCGACGATTCCATCCTCGCCGGGCTGGTCGCCCAGGATCCTTATCTGCACATCGTCGGGCCCAGCATGAACGAGGAGCCCTACGGCATCGGGATCAACCTGCAGAACACCGGCCTGGTGCGTTTCGTCAACGGCACGCTGGAGCGCGTGCGCCGGGATGGCACGTGGAACACGTTGTACCGCAAGTGGTTAACGGTGCTCGGTCCGCCGCCTGCGCCCCCTGTCCCGAGGTACTCGGACTGATGTCTGCGGCAGAGCACGACATGGAAGGGCCCGGCACCGAGCCGGCGAGCCTCGAGGAACTCGACATGGATGACGTGGATTCCGTATCGACGCTGCGGCCCATGGCCACCCAGGCCGTCTTCCGGCCACACTTCGACGACTCGGATGCCACCTCGGTCGGCACCGCAGACACCGAACCCGAGGACCACACGACGACGATGACGCGGGCACTGTCGCCGACCCGCAGGCTGGGCGGCGGGTTGGTGGAGATCCCGCAGGTGCCCGAGATCGATCCGCTTTCCGCGCTGATGACCAATCCCGTTGTGGCCGAGTCGAAGCGGTTCTGCTGGAACTGCGGCCGCCCGGTCGGTCGGTCGTCGGCCGACGGCAGGGCGCTGTCGGAGGGATGGTGCCCAAACTGCGGCAGCGCGTATTCCTTCCTCCCGCAACTGGTTCCCAGCGACATGGTCAACGAACAGTACGAGATCAAGGGCTGCATCGCGCACGGCGGGCTTGGCTGGGTGTACCTGGCCTTCGACCACAACGTGAACGAGCGGCCCGTGGTGCTCAAGGGTCTGGTGCATGCCGGCGACGCCGAGGCGCAGCAGATCGCAATGGCCGAGCGGCAGTTCCTGGCCGAGGTGACGCACCCGGGGATCGTGAAGATCTACAACTTCGTCGAGCATCCCGACAAGCACGGCAATCCCGTCGGCTACATCGTGATGGAGTACGTCGGCGGACAGTCGCTCAAGCAGGCCAAGGGGGACAAGTTTCCGGTCGCCGAGGCCATCGGCTACATGCTCGAGATCCTGCCTGCGCTCGGCTATCTGCATTCCATCGGGCTGACGTACAACGACCTCAAGCCGGAGAACATCATGATAACCGAGGAGCAGCTCAAGCTCATCGACCTCGGTGCGGTGTCGCGGATCAACTCGTTCGGATACCTCTACGGCACACCGGGTTACCAGGCACCCGAGATCGTGCGGACGGGGCCGACGGTGGCCACCGACATCTACACCGTCGGCCGGACGCTGGCGGCGCTGACACTGGGCCTGCGAACCCGCAGGGGCCGCTACGTCGACGGCCTGCCCGAAGACGACCCGGTGCTGACCGAGTACGACTCCTTCGGCCGACTGCTGCGCAGGGCCATCGATCCCGATCCGCGGCGTCGGTTCGGCAGCGCCGAAGAGATGACCAGCCAGCTGCTCGGCGTGCTGCGCGAGGTGGTCGCCCAGGACAGCGGGATGCCCCGCCCCGGCCTGTCCACGGTGTTCAGCCCGTCGCGATCCACGTTCGGCGTCGACCTGCTCGTCGCGCACACCGATGTGTATCTCGACGGCCAGGTGCACTCGGAAAAGCTGACGGCACAAGAGATCGTCAAAGCGTTGCCGGTGCCGCTGGTCGACCCTGCGGACGTCGGGGCCGCCGTGTTGTCGGCGAGTGTGTTGAGCCAGCCCGTGCAGACGCTGGACCAGCTGCGGGCGGCGCGACACGGGACATTGGACTCCGAGGGCATCGACCTGTCGGACTCGGTGGAGCTGCCGCTGATGGAGGTGCGTGCGCTGCTCGATCTCGACGACGTCGCCAAGGCCACCCGCAAGCTCGATGACCTCGCCGGCCGGGTCGGCTGGCACTGGCGGCTTGTGTGGTTCCGCGCGGTCTCCGAGATGCTGACCGCCGACTACGATTCGGCCACAAAGCATTTCACCGAGGTGCTCGACACGCTGCCCGGCGAGCTGGCGCCCAAACTCGCCTTGGCGGCGACGGCCGAACTGGCAGGCAACGCCGATGAACGCAAGTTCTACGACACGGTGTGGAGCACCGACAACGGTGTGATCTCCGCCGGTTTCGGCCTGGCCCGGGCAAAATCGGCGGCGGGTGATCGCGACAGCGCCGTCCGCACGCTGGACGAAGTGCCCGCCACGTCAAGGCATTTCACCACGGCGCGGCTGACCAGCGCGGTGACGCTGCTGTCCGGGCGGTCCATGAACGAGATCACCGAGCAGCACATCCGCGACGCGGCCCGCCGCGTGGAGGCGCTGCCCGACACCGAGCCGCGGGTCCTTCAGATTCGTGCGCTGGTGCTCGGTACCGCGATGGACTGGCTGGCCGATAACCACGCCAGCACCAATCACATTCTCGGCTTTCCGTTCACCGAACACGGTCTGCAGCTCGGAGTGGAATCCTCGCTGCGGGGTCTGGCGCGGGTGGCACCCACGCAGGCGCATCGCTACGCGCTGGTCGATCTCGCCAACAGCGTGCGACCCACCAGCACCTTTTGACCTTCATGTGCTGATCGCGTTGGGACAGACCAATAGTGGTACGAAATCAGTTGTCAAAAGGGCAAGTGACTAGCGATTTCGTGGCCAGATGAGGCCATGAACTGGGCATGGTCTCGCTATGAATTCCGTAGTATTCTGCAATCCAGGTTGAGGTCACAGCCCTCCGCGAATTCGATTCGACTGAGGAGGCCGCCGTTGTCTATCACAGGTACCCGTCGAGTCTTCCGTGCGGACCCGCAGTCACTCGACCTGCGTGAGGAGCACAACCGAGCCGTTTTCTCCGCGTGCCATGCGCCGCCGTCGACGGTCGTGGTCACCGTCGAAGGTGCCGTAGACGCGACCAATTGTCATGGCCTGGCTCGCTATGCCGAGGGCCAGATCGCCGGATCGGCGCACTTGGTGATCGATCTTCGGCTTGTCGACTTCTTCGGCACCGCCGGTTTCGCGGCACTGCACAACGTCAGTGTGATCTGCACTCGATACGACGTCACTTGGGCCATCCTGGCGGGTCGGCAGGTGCGTCGCCTGTTGGCAATCTGCGATCCGGATGCCTTCCTGCCGCTCGAGGAGCCGCAGTCAGTCCTCGATGACTTGGATGCAGCCGCGCGCAATCGCCAGCTCCTCGTCCGTGGGCACCACTAGCACCGTCGTCGGCGACGACTCCCCGGAGATCCGGCGCGCATCGCGGGCGCGGGCCTCGTTGAGGTTCTCGTCGAGCTTGACGCCCAGCGCCGTCATGTCGGCCAGCGCGTCGCGGCGCACGGCCGCGTCGTTCTCGCCCACCCCGGCGGTAAAGGTGATGACATCGGTGTTGCCGAGCAGCGCCATGTATGCGCCGATGTACTTGCGCAGCCGGTGAATGTAGACGTCGTAGGCCAACTGCGCTGCCGCGTCACCGGATTCGATCTGTCGGTGAATGACGCGGAAGTCGATCTCGCCGCCGAGCCCGAACACACCGGAGCGCTTGTTGAGCATCGTCTCGATGTCCTCGACGCTCATCCCGGCCGTGCGCGACAGATACGTGATGACGCCGGGGTCGATGTCACCGGACCGGGTGCCCATCACCAGGCCCTCCATCGGCGTCAGGCCCATCGAGGTGTCGATGGGTTTACCGCAGGCGATCGCGGACGCCGAGGCGCCGTTACCCAGGTGCAGCACGATCTGGTTCAGCGACTCCAGCGGCACGCGCAGGAACGCCGCCGCCTGTTCGCTGACGTACTGGTGTGAGGTCCCGTGAAACCCGTAACGTCGAATGTGCCACTGCCGCGCGATATCCCGGTCGATCGCGTAGGTCGCAGCGGCGGGCGGCAGGTCGTGGAAGAACGCGGTGTCGAAGACGGCGATATGCGGGAACTCGGGCAGCGCCTTGCGGGCCACCTCGATGCCGAGCACGGCGGGCGGGTTGTGCAGAGGAGCCAGCGGCGCGAGTTCCTCGAGATTCGCGACCAGCGCGTCGTCGATCACCGTCGGCTCGTAAAGGTCCGGACCGCCGTGCACGACGCGGTGACCGACCGCGACCAGTCCAAGGGTTTCCAACGGCTGTCCCGATGCCGCCAGCTGGTCGAACGCCGCCTTCAGGGCCGCGCCATGGTCGGCGACCGGCCCGTCGCCGATTCGTTCGACGATTCCGTCGGCCACCATTGTGCCCGAGTCAGGCTCGACCACAGCGTATTTCAACGATGACGAGCCGGAGTTGATGACCAGCACCGTCCGCGAACCGGCCATCACGTGCCTTGGGCCTGGATGGCGGTGATCGCCACGGTGTTGACGATGTCCTCGATCAGCGCACCCCGGGACAGGTCGTTGACCGGCTTGTTCAACCCCTGCAGCACCGGACCGATGGCGACGGCGCCGGCGCTGCGCTGCACCGCTTTGTAGGTGTTGTTGCCGGTGTTGAGGTCGGGGAAGATCAGCACCGTGGCCCGGCCCGCGACCTTCGAATCAGGCATCTTGGCCGCCGCCGTCGTCGGATCGACTGCCGCGTCGTACTGAATGGGGCCGTCCACCAACAGGTCGGGTTGCCGCTCTCGCACCAATTCGGTCGCCGCCCTGACCTTGTCGACCTCGACACCAGTGCCCGAGGTTCCGGTCGAGTAGGACAGCATGGCCACCCGAGGCTCGATGCCGAACCGCGCGGCGGTGCGAGCCGATGAGATCGCGATGTCGGCCAGCTGCTCTGACGTCGGGTCGGGCACGATTGCGCAGTCACCGTAGGCAAGCACGCGATCGGCAAGGCACATCAGGAAGATGCTGGACACCGTGGTGATTCCGGGCTGGGTCTTGATGATCTCGAACGCGGGCCGAACAGTGTGGGCCGTGGTGTGCATCGCACCCGATACCATTCCGTCGACCATGTCGTTGTAAACCAGCATCGTGCCGAAGTACGAGACGTCGTGGATGGTCTCGCGGGCCTGTTCGACAGTGACCCCTTTGTGCGAGCGCAGTTCCGCGTACTGTTCGGCGAACCGGTCGCACAGCTCGCTCGTTCGTGGGTCCAGCACCTTTGCTTCGGACAGGTCAACGCCGAGTTCGGCCGATCGGGCCCGGATCTCAGCCTCGTCGCCCAAGATGGTCAGCTCGGCGACGTTGCGCTGAAGCAGGCGCCCGGCCGCCCTGAGGATGCGGTCATCCTCCCCTTCGGGCAACACGATCCGCTTGCGATCCGCCCTGGCGCGGTCGATCAGCTGATAGGTGAACATCTGCGGCGTGACGACCGTCGGGATTGGAATCGCCAGCTGGGCAAGCAGATCCGCGGTGTCGACATAGGTGTCCATCAGTTCGATCGCGGTGTCAATCTTGCGGTGTGACGTTGCGGTCACGCGTCCGCGTGTCGCGGCGACCGCGCTCGCCGTTTCGAACGTGCCCAGCGTGGTGGCGATGATGGGCAGCCGCAGGCCCAACCCGGACACTAGCGCGGCGATCGACGGATGCAGCTCAAGGCCGCCGTTGAGGATAATGCACGACAGCGACGGAAAGCCTTCTGCGGCATGGGCGCTGACCACTGCGAGTACGACGTCGGAGCGGTCACCCGGAGTGATGACCGCGACTCCTTCGGTTAGCCGTTCCAGCACATGCTCGGCGGTCATGCCCGCCACCAGAACGCCCATCACTTCGCGCTTGAACAGTTCCTCGTCGCCGCTGATCGACGTGCCCTCGACGGCACGCGCAAGATCGCCCACCGCGGGCGCGTCCAGCAAGGGCTCTTCGGGGAGCACGTAGGACTTCGGCGTGATGTTCTTCAGCGCTTCGGCGACCGCGGCCATCTGTGCCGGCTCACACCGGTTGGCCACCACCGCCGCGGTGTGCGCGTGCTGGGCCGCGATCTCGACGAGGCACAGTTCGACAACCTGAGCCACCTCGGTCGGCGTGCGGTTCTTGGCCTTGACCGACAGCACTATGGGTGCGCCGAGGTTAGCCGCGATGCGGGCGTTGGTGTCCAACTCGCTCGGGGTGGTGACGTCCGTGTAGTCGCTGCCGACGATCACCACAGCGTCACACCGGTCCGCCACGTCGTGGAAGCGGTCGACGATGTCGGCGATGGCAACGTCGGGATCGTCGTGCAGCTGTTGGTAGCTCACGCCGACGCACTGCTCGTAGGGCAGTCCCGCGCTGGTGTGGGCCAACAAGAGATCGAGGATGTAGTCGCGGTCTTCGCCCAGCCGGGTGATCGGCCGGAACACGCCGACTTTCGCGACGGTGGCCGTCAACCTGTGCAGGATGCCCAGTGCGATTGTCGACTTGCCGGTATCGCCCTCGGGCGAAGCCACGTAGATCGCGGATGAGCGCTGGCGCGAAGACCATGACCCGGTGGGCACGCGGCAAACATATCAGCCGAGACGGCGCAGCCGCGGCTCCAGATCCTTCTGGAACAGCTCGAGGAACCTACGCTGATCCTGCCGCGGATCGTGGAATACCAGGTGGTTGAGGCCCCACTTCACGTACTGCCCGACCTTCTCGACGGCCTCGTCGGGGTCGGACGCGACGATCCAGCGCTTGGCGACCTGCTCGATCGGCAGCGCGTCGGCGGCCTTCTCCATCTCGATCGGGTCGTCGATGCTGTGTTTCTGCTCGGCGGTCAGCGACAGCGGCGCCCAGAAGCGGGTGTTCTCCAGCGCCGTCTTGGGGTCGGGGTCGTAGGAGATCTTGATCTCGATCATCCTGTCGATGTCGTCGGGGTTCCGGTTGGCCGCCTCCGCGCCCTCTTTCACCGCGGGAATGAGCTTGTCCTTGTACAGCTCCTCACCCTTGCCCGAGGTGCAGATGAATCCGTCGCCCGCGCGGCCGGCGTACTTGGCGACGACGGGGCCGCCCGCCGCGACATACACCGGGATACCGCCCTCGGGCACGTCGTAAATCGAGGCGCCCCTTGTGTGGTAGTACTCCCCGTCGAAGTCGACGCGGTCGCCCACCCACAGCTCGCGCATGAGCTTGATCGCTTCACGCAACCGCGCGAACCGCTCCTTGAAGTCCGGCCAGTCGCCCTCATAGCCGGTGGCGATCTCGTTGAGTGCCTCGCCGGTACCGACGCCGAGGAAGATCCGATCCGGATAGAGGCAACCCATGGTCGCGAACGCCTGGGCGATGACGGCGGGGTTGTACCGGAACGTCGGCGTCAGCACCGACGTCCCGAGCACCAGCCGTTTGGTGCGCTCCCCCACCGCGGTCATCCAGGACAGGGAGAACGGAGCGTGTCCGCCCTCGTGCCGCCAGGGCTGGAAGTGGTCGCTCACCGTCGCGCTGTCCATGCCGTGTTCTTCGGCGGCAACGCCAAGCTCGACGAGTTCGCGGGGCGCGAACTGCTCCGCCGATGCCTTGTATCCGAGTTTCAGTTCAGCCACACCTCGTTTCTACTCCACTGCCTACACTCGCGAGATGGCAGCAGCTCTGAGCGCCATCACCGACAGCCTGCACTTCGCGCAGACCGACCTGGTGAACTGGACCCTGGTCGCCGACGACAAGGGCGTCATGCTGATCGACGCGGGCTTTCCCGGCAGCCGCGACGACGTGCTGACCTCGCTGCGCGACCTCGGGTTCGGCGTCGACGACCTGCGGGCGATCCTATTGACCCACGCGCACATCGACCATTTCGGATCGGCGATCTGGTTTGCGAAAACCCATGGCACGCCGGTGTATTGCCACGCTGCGGAGGTCGGCCATGCCAAACGCGAATACCTGGAACAGGCATCGCCGGTCGACGTCGCTACGCATGTCTGGCAGCCCCGCTGGCTGAAATGGTCGGTCGCGATCAGCCGCAAGGGTGCGTTCACCCGGGACGGCATCCCGACAGCGCAGGCATTGACCGAGGACGTCGCCGCGGGACTTCCCGGTACGCCGATGGCCATTCCCAGCCCCGGGCACACCGGCGGCCACTGCTCGTTCATTGTCGACGGCGTGCTGGTCAGCGGCGACGCGCTGGTGACGGGGCACCCTGTGGCGGCAGGCAAAGGCCCTCAGCTGTTGCCGCGGCTGTTCAACCATGACCAGGCCGGCTGCGTGCGCAGCCTGTCGGCGCTGGCCATGCTCGACACCGACGTGCTCGTCCCAGGGCACGGCCCCGTGTGGCGCGGTCCGATCCGGGAGGCCGCCGAAAAGGCTGCGGCGCAGGCGACACCGCACTAGACCAGTGCGTCGTAACCCAGCAGGAAAATCGCCGTCAGACACAGCCCACACGCCAGCACGAAGGTCGGCATCAGGATCTTGTCGTCGAGATCGGCGTCGTCAGTCGTCTCCCGCCGTCGGCCGATGATCGACCGCATCACCAGGCCCGCGGCAAACGTCAGCACAGCGGACCCTAGGAGCAACCACCCAATGGTTGTCTGCGAAACCTGCATCCCCCACCGCACCCCCACGCTGTGTGACAGCTTGACGACAAACTATAGGCCGAGGTGGTCGCGCAGGGTGTACCCAGCGTATTCGGTGCGGAATGCGCCCCGCTCCTGCAGCAGCGGGACCACGCGGTCGACGAATTCATCCAGACCGTGCGGGGTCAGGTGTGGCACCAGGATGAAGCCGTCGCAAGCGTCGGCCTGAACGTGCAGATCGATCTCGTCGGCGACCTCGGCGGGTGTTCCGACGAACTGCTGGCGGCTGGTGACGGCGATGATCAGTTCGCGGATGCTGAGATTTTCCGCCTGCGCGCGCTGCCGCCAGCTCGCGGCGACGGCTTTCGGGTCGCCGTGCCGGACGCGGCCCTGCGTGATGGTCGGGTCGTCGGCCGGTTCCACATCGGGCAGAGGACCGTCCGGGTCAAGGTCGGAGAGGTCGCGTTGCCATACCTGTTCGAGCATCGCGATCGCGGTCGGCCCGCTCACCTGCTGATAGCGGATGTATCTGGCCCGGTCGGCCGCTTGTGCCGAGGTGTCGCCGAGCACGAATGTCGCGGCAGGAAAGACCTTGAGCTGATCGGGGTTTCGGCCGACGGCGATGGCGCGCTCCTTGACGTCGGCGTAGTAGCGCTGCCCTGCCTCCAGCGCGGAGTGCAGCGTGAACAGCGCGTCTGCGTGCTTGGCCCCGAAGTCCCTGCCGTCCGACGAGTCGCCCGCCTGCAGCAACACCGGATGGCGCTGCGGACTGACGGGAAGCGTTGCCACACCGCGAACGTCGAACTGGGACCCGTGGAAGTCCACTGCGAGGATACGGCTCGGGTCCAGATAGATTCCCGTGTCGGCGTCGGCCTGCACGGCATCGTCGGCCCAGCTGTCCCAGAACGCACGGGCAACAGTGATGAACTCCTCGGCGCGCCGGTACCGATCGGCGTAGTCGAGGAATCCGCCCCGACGGAAGTTCTCGCCGGTGAAGGCGTCTGACGACGTCACCATGTTCCAGCCAGCGCGGCCGTCGGACAGGTGGTCGAGCGTGGCGAATTGTCTTGCGACCTCGAACGGTTCGTTGAACGTGGTATTGATGGTGCCGGTCAAGCCGATGCGTTCGGTGACGCCGGCCAGTGCTGCCAGCACAGTGAAGGTGTCGGGCCGGCCGACGACGTCGAGATCGTGGATGCGCCCGCGATGTTCGCGCAGCCGTAGCCCCTCGGCGAGGAAGAAGAAGTCGAACATGCCACGCTCGGCGGTGCGGGCTAGATGCACGAAGGAGTCGAACTCGATCTGGCTGCCCGACTCCGGATCCGACCACACGGTGGTGTTGTTGACGCCAGGGAAGTGCGCGGCCAGGTGAATCGGTTTGCGGTGCTTGCCTTCTCGAATGGCAGTCATCCGGTCAGCCCCAAGCGCTTGGCGATCAGCTCGTGTGAGTGCAGGCGATCGGTGTGCCGGTGGGTGACGGACGTGATGACCAGCTCATCGGCGCCGGTGACCCGCTGCAGCGTCTCGAGTCGTTCGGCGACGACGTCTGGGTCGCCAACGAATTGCGTTGCGACACGGTCCTTCACCAGCGCCAGCTGCGCATCGGTGAGCGGTTCACTCTCGTCGGGATCGGGGTAAGGGGCGGCACCGCCACCGGCCCGAATGGAGTGGACCCAGTGGCCGTAGGTGGACGCGAGCTGTTGCGCGGTGGCGGTGTCGTCGGCCACCACCACATCGGCCGAGACCACCAGGTACGGCTCGGCGAGCGCAGCAGACGGTGTGAAGGAGCTGCGGTAGGCGTCGATCGCCTCCAGCGCGGTGGCAGGTGTGATGTGGTAGCTGGCCACGAACGGCAGGCCGTTGGCACCTGCCACCCGCGCGCTCTGCCCCTTGCTGCTGCCGAAGACCCACGGCGTCAACCCGGCTCGTTCGCCTGGCACGGCGTGCACATCGTAGTCTCGGACCCGGTAGCAGCCGTGCAGCATCGCGAGGATGTCGCCGACCTGCTCGGCGAAGTCCGGTGACACGGCTTCGGGTTGCTGCAGGATCGACATCTGCGCCCGCAACCGGTCGGTGATGATCGACCGCATATCGAACGGCGGTGGCACGACCAACCCGTCGATGTCACGCCACTCGGTGGTCGGCTCCGGTCTGGGTTTCTGATTCGACGTCGGCTTCTTCGCCGCCTCGCGGCGCCGCTGCCCGGACCGGCCCACGCCCAGGTCGATTCGACCGGGATAGAAGGCGTCGAGCATCGCGAAGCTCTCAACCACTGCGGGCGCGGTGGTGTGACCCAATTGCACAGCACCCGCACCGACGTGGATGTGCTTGGTGGCGGCGGCGATCTGGCCGATCAGCACCGCGGGCGAGGAGCTGGCCACCGCGACGAAGTGGTGTTCGGCGATCCAGTAGCGCTTGTAGCCCCATTGCTCCGCATGCTGAGCGAGGTCGATCGTGTTGCGCAGCGCGGTCGCCGCGTCGCTGCCTGCGCTGATCGGCGCCAGGTCGAGGATCGACAGCGGGACGGTCATGACGGCTCCACCCTGGCATAGCGATTGTCCGAAATGGGCAGGCCGAGGCGCTCACGCAGGCTTTCGGAGTCGCGGTAGTTAGTGCGGAATCTGCCTGCCCCCTGCAGCAGCGGCACCACCTCGTCGACGATGACCGGAAGGTCGGTCGCGTTCACCGCGGGCCGGAGCCGGACACCGTCGACGCCCAACCGCTGCCATCGCAGGAGGAGGTCCACCAATTCGGCCGGGGTGCCGTCGAAGACCAGTGCGTCCGAACGCGGGTCGACGGTCGCGGAGAATGTGACGTACAGGTCGGCGCAGACCTTGAGATCGGTGCCGCCGGCCCGGGTGATCTCTCCGATGATGGACTGAACGGAGTCGTCGTCCTGGGGGGTGATGAAGACCAGATCGACACTGCGCGAAGCGAATTCGTAGACAGGTAGTTGGTGCGCGAGTGCGGCGACAACGGGTTGGCCCTGCGGTGGCCGCGGGGTGATCGACGGCCCCTTGACGGAGAAGTACTTGCCGGCGAAGTCGATGTAGTGCAGCTTGTCGCGGTCGAGGAACCGACCGCTGGCGATGTCGCGGATCACCGCGTCGTCCTCCCAGCTGTCCCATAGGCGCCGAACGACCTCGACGGCGTCGTCGGCCTCGTCGAACAGATCCACTCCGGCGACGTCTCGCCGACCGAACAACGCGGCTTCGTGTGGACTGCTGCTGACCCTCACCTGCCATCCGGCCCGCCCGTGGGAGATGAAGTCAAGCGTGGCAATGGCTTTGGAGACGTGGAACGGCTCGGTGTGGGTCACGGTGGAAACCGGAATGAGGCCGATGTGACGGGTCAGGGGCGCGACCCTGGCCGCGACAAGCACGGCGTCGGGTCTGCCGGCAAGCCACCGCGGCTCGATCTCGGGGCGCCGTCGGCGCTGAGGGCTGAGCGCGTCGTCGATCGTCACGAAGTCGAGCAGCCCGCGTTCGGCGGTGACGGCCAGGTCGGACCAGTAGCGACCGCTGGTGACCGGTCCGGCGCCGGGCGACTTCCGCCACGCCTCGGGATGCCAGCCGTACCCGTCGAGTGCGACGCCCAGGTGCAGGTGCTCGCTCATGGCACCAATGCCTTCAGGAACGCGATCGGATAGACCTCGCCCTCGGCGGGCAGCGGCTCGTCGAGCCGGTGATATCCCAGGGACAGGTACAGCTCTTCGGCCTCGGGCTGGCGGTCGCCCGTCGTCAGATAGATGCCGCGGTATCCGCGTGCGCCGATCTCGGCTTCCAGTTCGGCCAGCAACGCCTTCGCGAACCCCTGCCGCCGATATCGGCTGTCGGTCCAGATGCGCTTGAGCTCCGCGGTTTCGGCATCGAAACGGCGGAACGCGCCGCCGGTGACCGGCTGGCCGTCGCGCAATCCGATCAGCATGGAGCCGCCGGGCGCCACGAACTCCTCGGCCGGATACGTGCGCAGCCACTTCGACACCGCTGCCACCGGTGCGCTGTACCGGTTGGCATACTCGAGCGCCAGTTCCACCAGCAGCGGCTCGGCCAGCGGGTCATCCTGGTCAACCGCCACGAAGCGGAGCTGATCTGTGGCATGCGCGGACATCACTTAACTGTCTAACGCACTTCGCAAAGGCGCATTCCTTAAGCCTGATTCGGGTCACGGTGATCGGAAATACCCGCAGGTCGCTAGAAGGCTAGAAGCGCTGTGGTTTGTTGCGTTCGGCGACGTGGGCGTCGTTGAGTCGGCGCTCGGTCGCGAT
>CAWFQG010000004.1:0-79874 GCA_963817825.1 uncultured Actinomycetota bacterium
GTGTTGCCGAGCACCGCCGCGTACGCGCCGATGTACTTGCGCAGCCGGTGGACGTAGACGTCGAAGGCGAGCTGCGCGGCCGCGTCGCCGTTCGGCCGTCGGTGGACGACTCGCATGTCGTTCTCACCGCCGAGCCCGAGCACGCCGCTGCGCCGGTTGAGCAGTCGTTCGATGTCGTCGACGCTCATCCCGGCCGACCCGGCAGGTGGGAGATGACGCCCGGGTCGAGGTCGCCGGAGCGGGTGCCCATCACCAGGCCCTCCAGCGGCGTCAGGCCCATCGAGGTCTCGACCGGACCGCCGCGACCGCGGACGCCGAGGCGCCGTTGCCCAGGTGCAGCACGATCTGGTTCAGCGCTCCAGCGGCCCGCGCAGCATCGCCGCCGCCTGTCGGAGACGTACTGGTGCGACGTCCCGTGGAACCCGTACCGCCGAAGGTGCCATGCCGCGCGATCCCGGTCCATCGCGTAGGTCGCCGCGGCCGGCGGCAGGTCGTGGAAGAACGCGGTGTCGAAGACGGCGACCTGCGGGAAGTCGGGCAGCGCCGCGGGCCACCTCGACGCCGAGGAGGTGGGCGGGTTGTGCAGCGGCGCCAGCGGGGTGAGTCCTCGAGATTCGCGACGACCTCGTCGTCGATCACGGTCGGCGCGTAAAGCCGGGCCGCCGTGCACGACGCGGTGGCCGATCGCGACCAGTCCAAGGGGTCCAACGGCTGTCCGATGCGGCCAGCTCGCCGGACGCCGCCGTCAGGGCCGCGCCATGGTCGGCGACCGGCCCGTCGCCGATCCGCTCGACGATCCGAGGCCACGAGCGTGCCCGAGTCAGGCTCGACCACAGGTACTTGATCGACGACGAGCCGGAGTTGATGACGAGAAGTCCGACCGGCCATCACGTGCCTGGGCCTGGATCGCGGTGATCGCGACGGTGTTGACGATGTCCGCGACGGTCGCGCCGCGCGACAGGTCGTTGACCGGCTTGCGCAGGCCCTGCAGCACCGGGCCGATCGCGACGGCGCCGGCGGAGCGCTGGACCGCCTTGTAGGTGTTGTTGCCGGTGTTGAGGTCGGGGAAGATCAACACCGTGGCCCGGCCGGCGACCTGGCGATCCGGGCTCTTGGCCGCCGCGACGGCGTCGGATCGACGGCCGCGTCGTACTGGATCGGCCCGTCGACCGGCAGGTCCGGGCGGCGGCGCGCGGACCAGTTCGGTCGCCGCGGCGACCTTCTCGACGTCGGCGCCGTGCCCGGAGGCGCCGGTCGAGTAGGACAGCATCGCGATCCGCGGCTCGATGCCGAACGCGCGGCGGTGCGGCCGACGAGATGGCGATGTCGGCCAGCTGCTCGGACGTCGGGTCGGGATTGATCGCGCAGTCGCCGTAGACCAGCACGTGGTCGGCAAGGCACATGAAGAAGACCGGGAGGCGACCGGCGACCCCGGGCACGGTCTTGATGATCTCGAACGCGGGCCGGATGGTGTCGGCGGTCGGGTGTGCGGCGCCGGAGACCATCGCGTCGGCGAGGCCGCGGTGGACCATCATGGTGCCGAAGTACGAGACGTCGGTGACGGTGTCGCTGGCCTGTTCGAGAGTGACCACTTTGTGCGAGCGCAGGGCCGCGTACTGTTCGGCGAACCGGTCGCACAGCTCGCTCGTTCGTGGGTCCAGCACCTTTGCTTCGGACAGGTCAACGCCGAGTTCGGCCGATCGGGCCCGGATCTCAGCCTCGTCGCCCAGGATGGTCAGCTCGGCGACGTTGCGCTGAAGCAGGCGCCCGGCCGCCCTGAGGATGCGGTCATCCTCCCCTTCGGGCAACACGATCCGCTTGCGATCCGCCCTGGCGCGGTCGATCAGCTGATAGGTGAACATCTGCGGCGTGACGACCGTCGGGATCTGGAATCGCCAGCTGGGCAACAGATCCGCGGTGTCGACATAGGTGTCCATCAGTTCGATCGCGGTGTCAATCTTGCGGTGTGACGTTGCGGTCACGCGTCCGCGTGTCGCGGCGACCGCGCTCGCCGTTTCGAACGTGCCCAGCGTGGTGGCGATGATGGGCAGCCGCAGGCCCAACCCGGACACCAGCGCGGCGATCGACGGATGCAGCTCAAGGCCGCCGTTGAGGATAATGCACGACAGCGACGGAAAGCCTTCTGCGGCATGGGCGCTGACCACTGCGAGTACGACGTCGGAGCGGTCACCCGGAGTGATGACCGCGACTCCTTCGGTTAGCCGTTCCAGCACATGCTCGGCGGTCATGCCCGCCACCAGAACGCCCATCACTTCGCGCTTGAACAGTTCCTCGTCGCCGCTGATCGACGTGCCCTCGACGGCACGCGCAAGATCGCCCACCGCGGGCGCGTCCAGCAAGGGCTCTTCGGGGAGCACGTAGGACTTCGGCGTGATGTTCTTCAGCGCTTCGGCGACCGCGGCCATCTGTGCCGGCTCACACCGGTTGGCCACCACCGCCGCGGTGTGCGCGTGCTGGGCCGCGATCTCGACGAGGCACAGTTCGACAACCTGAGCCACCTCGGTCGGCGTGCGGTTCCTGGCCTTGACCGACAGCACTATGGGTGCGCCGAGGTTAGCCGCGATGCGGGCGTTGGTGTCCAACTCGCTCGGGGTGGTGACGTCCGTGTAGTCGCTGCCGACGATCACCACAGCGTCACACCGGTCCGCCACGTCGTGGAAGCGGTCGACGATGTCGGCGATGGCAACGTCGGGATCGTCGTGCAGCTGTTGGTAGCTCACGCCGACGCACTGCTCGTAGGGCAGTCCCGCGCTAGTGTGGGCCAACAAGAGATCGAGGATGTAGTCGCGGTCTTCGCCCAGCCGGGTGATCGGCCGGAACACGCCGACTTTCGCGACGGTGGCCGTCAACCTGTGCAGGATGCCCAGTGCGATTGTCGACTTGCCGGTATCGCCCTCGGGCGAAGCCACGTAGATCGCGGATGAGCGCTGGCGCGAAGACCATGACCCGGTGGGCACGCGGCAAACATATCAGCCGAGACGGCGCAGCCGCGGCTCCAGATCCTTCTGGAACAGCTCGAGGAACCTACGCTGATCCTGCCGCGGATCGTGGAATACCAGGTGGTTGAGGCCCCACTTCACGTACTGCCCGACCTTCTCGACGGCCTCGTCGGGGTCGGACGCGACGATCCAGCGCTTGGCGACCTGCTCGATCGGCAGCGCGTCGGCGGCCTTCTCCATCTCGATCGGGTCGTCGATGCTGTGTTTCTGCTCGGCGGTCAGCGACAGCGGCGCCCAGAAGCGGGTGTTCTCCAGCGCCGTCTTGGGGTCGGGGTCGTAGGAGATCTTGATCTCGATCATCCTGTCGATGTCGTCGGGGTTCCGGTTGGCCGCCTCCGCGCCCTCTTTCACCGCGGGAATGAGCTTGTCCTTGTACAGCTCCTCACCCTTGCCCGAGGTGCAGATGAATCCGTCGCCCGCGCGGCCGGCGTACTTGGCGACGACGGGGCCGCCCGCCGCGACATACACCGGGATACCGCCCTCGGGCACGTCGTAAATCGAGGCGCCCCTTGTGTGGTAGTACTCCCCGTCGAAGTCGACGCGGTCGCCCACCCACAGCTCGCGCATGAGCTTGATCGCTTCACGCAACCGCGCGAACCGCTCCTTGAAGTCCGGCCAGTCGCCCTCATAGCCGGTGGCGATCTCGTTGAGTGCCTCGCCGGTACCGACGCCGAGGAAGATCCGATCCGGATAGAGGCAACCCATGGTCGCGAACGCCTGGGCGATGACGGCGGGGTTGTACCGGAACGTCGGCGTCAGTACCGACGTCCCGAGCACCAGCCCTTTGGTGCGCTCCCCCACCGCGGTCATCCAGGACAGGGAGAACGGAGCGTGTCCGCCCTCGTGCCGCCAGGGCTGGAAGTGGTCGCTCACCGTCGCGCTGTCCATGCCGTGTTCTTCGGCGGCAACGCCAAGCTCGACGAGTTCGCGGGGCGCGAACTGCTCCGCCGATGCCTTGTATCCGAGTTTCAGTTCAGCCACACCTCGTTTCTACTCCACTGCCTACACTCGCGAGATGGCAGCAGCTCTGAGCGCCATCACCGACAGCCTGCACTTCGCGCAGACCGACCTGGTGAACTGGACCCTGGTCGCCGACGACAAGGGCGTCATGCTGATCGATGCGGGCTTTCCCGGCAGTCGCGACGACGTGCTGACCTCGCTGCGCGACCTCGGGTTCGGCGTCGACGACCTGCGGGCGATCCTATTGACCCACGCGCACATCGACCATTTCGGATCGGCGATCTGGTTTGCGAAAACCCGTGGCACGCCGGTGTATTGCCACGCTGCGGAGGTCGGCCATGCCAAACGCGAATACCTGGAACAGGCATCGCCGGTCGACGTCGCTACGCATGTCTGGCAGCCCCGCTGGCTGAAATGGTCGGTCGCGATCAGCCGCAAGGGTGCGTTCACCCGGGACGGCATCCCGACAGCGCAGGCATTGACCGAGGACGTCGCCGCGGGACTTCCCGGTACGCCGATGGCCATTCCCAGCCCCGGGCACACCGGCGGCCACTGCTCGTTCATTGTCGACGGCGTGCTGGTCAGCGGCGACGCGCTGGTGACGGGGCACCCTGTGGCGTCCGGCAAGGGCCCTCAGCTGTTACCGCGGCTGTTCAACCATGACCAGGCCGGCTGCGTGCGCAGCCTGTCGGCGCTGGCCATGCTCGACACCGACGTGCTCGTCCCAGGGCACGGCCCCGTGTGGCGCGGTCCGATCCGGGAGGCCGCCGAAAAGGCTGCGGCGCAGGCGACACCGCACTAGACCAGTGCGTCGTAACCCAGCAGGAAAATCGCCGTCAGACACAGCCCACACGCCAGCACGAAGGTCGGCATCAGGATCTTGTCGTCGAGATCGGCGTCGTCAGTCGTCTCCCGCCGTCGGCCGATGATCGACCGCATCACCAGGCCCGCGGCAAACGTCAGCACAGCGGACCCTAGGAGCAACCACCCAATGGTTGTCTGCGAAACCTGCATCCCCACCGCACCCCCACGCTGTGTGACAGCTTGACGACAAACTATAGGCCGAGGTGGTCGCGCAGGGTGTACCCAGCGTATTCGGTGCGGAATGCGCCCCGCTCCTGCAGCAGCGGGACCACGCGGTCGACGAATTCATCCAGACCGTGCGGGGTCAGGTGTGGCACCAGGATGAAGCCGTCGCAAGCGTCGGCCTGAACGTGCAGATCGATCTCGTCGGCGACCTCGGCGGGTGTTCCGACGAACTGCTGGCGGCTGGTGACGGCGATGATCAGTTCGCGGATGCTGAGATTTTCGGCCTGCGCGCGCTGCCGCCAGCTCGCGGCGACGGCTTTCGGGTCGCCGTGCCGGACCCGGCCCTGCGTGATGGTCGGGTCGTCGGCCGGTTCCACATCGGGCAGAGGACCGTCTGGGTCAAGGTCGGAGAGGTCGCGTTGCCATACCTGTTCGAGCATCGCGATCGCGGTCGGCCCGCTCACCTGCTGATAGCGGATGTATCTGGCCCGGTCGGCCGCTTGTGCCGAGGTGTCGCCGAGCACGAATGTCGCGGCAGGAAAGACCTTGAGCTGATCGGGGTTTCGGCCGACGGCGGTGGCGCGCTCCTTGACGTCGGCGTAGTAGCGCTGCCCTGCCTCCAGCGCGGAGTGCAGCGTGAACAGCGCGTCTGCGTGCTTGGCCCCGAAGTCCCTGCCGTCCGACGAGTCGCCCGCCTGCAGCAACACCGGATGGCGCTGCGGACTGACGGGAAGCGTTGCCACACCGCGAACGTCGAACTGGGACCCGTGGAAGTCCACTGCGAGGATACGGCTCGGGTCCAGATAGATTCCCGTGTCGGCGTCGGCCTGCACGGCATCGTCGGCCCAGCTGTCCCAGAACGCACGGGCAACAGTGATGAACTCCTCGGCGCGCCGGTACCGATCGGCGTAGTCGAGGAATCCGCCCCGACGGAAGTTCTCGCCGGTGAAGGCGTCTGACGACGTCACCATGTTCCAGCCAGCGCGGCCGTCGGACAGGTGGTCGAGCGTGGCGAATTGTCTTGCGACCTCGAACGGTTCGTTGAACGTGGTATTGATGGTGCCGGTCAAGCCGATGCGTTCGGTGACGCCGGCCAGTGCTGCCAGCACAGTGAAGGTGTCGGGCCGGCCGACGACGTCGAGATCGTGGATGCGCCCGCGATGTTCGCGCAGCCGTAGCCCCTCGGCGAGGAAGAAGAAGTCGAACATGCCACGCTCGGCGGTGCGGGCTAGATGCGCGAAGGAGTCGAACTCGATCTGGCTGCCCGACTCCGGATCCGACCACACGGTGGTGTTGTTGACGCCAGGGAAGTGCGCGGCCAGGTGAATCGGTTTGCGGTGCTTGCCTTCTCGAATGGCAGTCATCCGGTCAGCCCCAAGCGCTTGGCGATCAGCTCGTGTGAGTGCAGGCGATCGGTGTGCCGGTGGGTGACGGACGTGATGACCAGCTCATCGGCGCCGGTGACCCGCTGCAGCGTCTCGAGTCGTTCGGCGACGACGTCGGGGTCGCCGACGAATTGCGTTGCGACACGGTCCTTCACCAGCGCCAGCTGCGCATCGGTGAGCGGTTCACTCTCGTCGGGATCGGGGTAAGGGGCGGCACCGCCACCGGCCCGAATGGAGTGGACCCAGTGGCCGTAGGTGGACGCGAGGTGTTGCGCGGTGGCGGTGTCGTCGGCCACCACCACATCGGCCGAGACCACCAGGTACGGCTCGGCGAGCGCAGCAGACGGTGTGAAGGAGCTGCGGTAGGCGTCGATCGCCTCCAGCGCGGTGGCAGGTGTGATGTGGTAGCTGGCCACGAACGGCAGGCCGTTGGCACCTGCCACCCGCGCGCTCTGCCCCTTGCTGCTGCCGAAGACCCACGGCGTCAACCCGGCTCGTTCGCCTGGCACGGCGTGCACATCGTAGTCTCGGACCCGGTAGCAGCCGTGCAGCATCGCGAGGATGTCGCCGACCTGCTCGGCGAAGTCCGGTGACACGGCTTCGGGTTGCTGCAGGATCGACATCTGCGCCCGCAACCGGTCGGTGATGATCGACCGCATATCGAACGGCGGTGGCACGACCAACCCGTCGATGTCACGCCACTCGGTGGTCGGCTCCGGTCTGGGTTTCTGATTCGACGTCGGCTTCTTCGCCGCCTCGCGGCGCCGCTGCCCGGACCGGCCCACGCCCAGGTCGATTCGACCGGGATAGAAGGCGTCGAGCATCGCGAAGCTCTCAACCACTGCGGGCGCGGTGGTGTGACCCAATTGCACAGCGCCCGCACCGACGTGGATGTGCTTGGTGGCGGCGGCGATCTGGCCGATCAGCACCGCGGGCGAGGAGCTGGCCACCGCGACGAAGTGGTGTTCGGCGATCCAGTAGCGCTTGTAGCCCCATTGCTCCGCATGCTGAGCGAGGTCGATCGTGTTGCGCAGCGCGGTCGCCGCGTCGCTGCCTGCGCTGATCGGCGCCAGGTCGAGGATCGACAGCGGGACGGTCATGACGGCTCCACCCTGGCATAGCGATTGTCCGCAATGGGCAGGCCGAGGCGCTCACGCAGGCTTTCGGAGTCGCGGTAGTTAGTGCGGAATCTGCCTGCCCCCTGCAGCAGCGGCACCACCTCGTCGACGATGACCGGAAGGTCGGTCGCGTTCACCGCGGGCCGGAGCCGGACACCGTCCACGCCCAATCGCTGCCACCGCAGGAGGAGGTCCACCAATTCGGCCGGGGTGCCGTCGAAGACCAGTGCGTCCGAACGCGGGTCGACGGTCGCGGAGAATGTGACGTACAGGTCGGCGCAGACCTTGAGATCGGTGCCGCCGGCCCGGGTGATCTCTCCGATGATGGACTGAACGGAGTCGTCGTCCTGGGGGGTGATGAAGACCAGATCGACACTGCGCGAAGCGAATTCGTAGACAGGTAGTTGGTGCGCGAGTGCGGCGACAACGGGTTGGCCCTGCGGTGGCCGTGGGGTGATCGACGGCCCCTTGACGGAGAAGTACTTGCCGGCGAAGTCGATGTAGTGCAGCTTGTCGCGGTCGAGGAACCGACCGCTGGCGATGTCGCGGATCACCGCGTCGTCCTCCCAGCTGTCCCATAGGCGCCGAACGACCTCGACGGCGTCGTCGGCCTCGTCGAACAGATCCACTCCGGCGACGTCTCGCCGACCGAACAACGCGGCTTCGTGTGGACTGCTGCTGACCCTCACCTGCCATCCGGCCCGCCCGTGGGAGATGAAGTCAAGCGTGGCAATGGCTTTGGAGACGTGGAACGGCTCGGTGTGGGTCACGGTGGCAACCGGAATGAGGCCGATGTGACGGGTCAGCGGCGCGACCCTGGCCGCGACAAGCACGGCGTCGGGTCTGCCGGTAAGCCACCGCGGCTCGATCTCGGGGCGCCGTCGGCGCTGAGGGCTGAGCGCGTCGTCGATCGTCACGAAGTCGAGCAGCCCGCGTTCGGCGGTGACGGCCAGGTCGGACCAGTAGCGACCGCTGGTGACCGGTCCGGCGCCGGGCGACTTCCGCCACGCCTCGGGATGCCAGCCGTACCCGTCGAGTGCGACGCCCAGGTGCAGATGCTCGCTCATGGCACCAATGCCTTCAGGAACGCGATCGGATAGACCTCGCCCTCGGCGGGCAGCGGCTCGTCGAGCCGGTGATATCCCAGGGACAGGTACAGCTCTTCGGCCTCGGGCTGGCGGTCGCCCGTCGTCAGATAGATGCGGCGGTATCCGCGTGCGCCGATCTCGGCTTCCAGTTCGGCCAGCAACGCCTTCGCGAACCCCTGCCGCCGATATCGGCTCTCGGTCCAGATGCGCTTGAGCTCCGCGGTTTCGGCATCGAAACGGCGGAACGCGCCGCCGGTGACCGGCTGGCCGTCGCGCAATCCGATCAGCATGGAGCCGCCGGGCGCCACGAACTCCTCGGCCGGATACGTGCGCAGCCACTTCGACACCGCTGCCACGGGTGCGCTGTACCGGTTGGCATACTCGAGCGCCAGTTCCACCAGCAGCGGCTCGGCCAGCGGGTCATCCTGGTCAACCGCCACGAAGCGGAGCTGATCTGTGGCATGCGCGGACATCACTTAACTGTCTAACGCACTTCGCAAAGGCGCATTCCTTAAGCCTGATTCGGGTCAAGGTGATCGGAAATACCCGCAGGTCGCTAGGAGGCTAGAAGCGCGGTGGTTTGTTGCGTTCGGCGACGTGGGCGTCGTTGAGTCGGCGCTCGGTCGCGATTTTCAGCAGGATTTGACCGACACGTTCGTCAACGCTCCGGTGCGGACGATCTCTGGCCAGCAGGGGCTGAGCGTCCAGCTGATCGACCAATCTCCAATCGCGTTCGACGAGGTGGTGTTCCGCGACCTGGTGGCGGACTACGCCGCGCAGGTCGATTTGCAGACCCTGCAGGGCAGCGGGACCAACGGCCAGGTGCTCGGCACCCTGCTCACGCCGGGCATCCAGAGCATTGCGGTCTCCGCCGTTACCATCGCCGGCGTCTACTCCGCGATCGCCAACGCGATCCAGCAGATCCACACCACGCGGTTCCTGCCGCCTGAGGTCATCGTGATGCACCCGCGACGGTGGGGCTGGTTCCTCAGCCTGCTGGACGGCCAGCAGCGCCCACTGTTCCTTCCCGGCGCGAACAGCCCGATGAACGTGGCCGGCGTGCTTACGGACGTGGCAAGCCAGCAGGTCGTGGGCCAGATGCACGGGCTGCCGGTGGTCACCGATCCGAACATCACCACCACGGACGGACCGGGAACCACCGTTGGCACAAACGACACCATCCTGGTGCTGCGTGCGAGCGATGTCGTGTTGTGGGAGTCCGGCATCCGGGCTCGCGTACTGCCGGAAACCAAGGCGACGACCCTCACGGTGTTGCTTCAGATTTACGGCTACGTGGCGTGCTCGGCTGCCCGCTACCCGGCCAGCATTGTGGAGATCACGGGGCTGACCGCGCCAACATTCTGACGAGCTTGCTCCGGCCCGTCGCGCTCAGACAACCCCCGAGCGTGACGCACGGCACGCCGACCCAGCCGCCGTCATGGCATCGCCTCGGCCCATTGCATATGCCCCTCGAAGCCAAGCGATTCCGCCATGTCGCGGTAGCGATCCACCAAGTCCCGGTAGGCGGCGTCGTCGCCGTGAGCCCACGACAACAGCGCGCGCACCCGCAGCAGCCAGATGTCGCGCATCGCCGAACCGTCGTCTGCCGACAGGTTCACCAACCAGTCGATCGCCTCTTGGGCTTCGGCCAGGTCGCCCTCGGCGCCACGCTCCAGCAGCGTCTCCACCAGAACGCCGGTGCCCCAAACGCCAAAGTAGGGCCGTCCTGCCCGGTGTAGCTCGTGCACGGCTTGGCGCATCACCGCAATCGCAGCATCGCGGTCACCGCGCCTGGCCCTTTCCCGGGCGACCCACAACTCGGTGACCGGGACCAGGAAGGGAGCACGCTCGCGCCACGTGTCGCGGAGCTGCACCATGATCTCCAGTCCGCGGTGACGGTCGGCCGCGGCGTCCCGATTCAGCAGCGCAATACCCAGCGTGCACTCGGCCAAACTCAGTGCGACCCAGTTGCTAGACGCCGCGGTCCGCACCGCCTCCTCGCTCGCGCGCACCGCGGAGTCATCGGCCCGTAGCACCCCGTACCAGATCGCGTGACCGTAGGTCCAGGCGACGACAGCGGCGAAGGTTGCCGGGTCGCTGTGTCGGGCCATCGCGACGGCGTCGTGGAGGTCCTGGCGCCATCCGGGACGGCCCAGCCACCACCGAGCGATGCCGCGAATTGTCAACGCGATCGCCAGCGGTGATCCGATACCGAAGCCGGCGCCCTTGGCGGGGTCGCCCCCGGCAAGGTCGATGACGGTCTGCGACCACCGCAAGGCCTCGCCGAACTCACCGGCATCCACCCAGTTGGTGAACGCGACGAACGCCAACCCCATGGTCAAGGTGGGATCGCCGATCGACTCGAGCAGCGCCATCTGTTCGGATGCCAGCCGCGACCCCTCACGCGAACGCCCGGCGTACACGAGCTCGGTGGCCAGCCCGCTCATGCCGATGGCCAGCGAGACCTTGTCCCCTGCCGCGCTGCACAACTCCCGCAGCTCCGCGAAGCGGCCCCGGCTTTCCTGGGTTGCTCGGGCTTGGTAGTCGGTGGCACACAGCATGGTGCGGGGGGCGATGCGCATCGACAGTTGGGCGGGGTCATCGTCGGGTAGTTGGTCGGCGATCTTTCGGGCGCGCTCCCAACTCAGTCGCGCCGCGGCGATGTCGCGGTTGGTTGACCACGTCGCGGCGCGCATGTGCCAGCCGTAGGCCGCGTGCAGCTCGCCGGCGGCCTCAAGATGTTCGGCGATCAGCGCGGCGTTCTCCTCCACCGACCCTGGGTCACGTTCTTGGATCGCGGCGGCCAGGCGCCGGTGCCACTGGGCGCGATCGGATTTCAGCTGTGATTCGTAGGCCACCGCGCGGATCAGCGGGTGATGGAAGGCGTATTCGGCGCTTGGGGTGAAGCGCACCTGATCGATCAGCTCCGCGCCCAGCAGCTCGTCGAACACCGCATCGACATCCAGCGCGGCCAGTAGCTCCGCCCCGAAGCGGGCTCCGATCACCGACGCGGCGGTCAACGTCCGTTTGGCCGGGGCGGTCAGCCGGTCGATGCGCGCCTCGATGGCGGCCTGCACCGTGGCCGGCACGGTGATTTCGGCGACATCCGCGCGACAGACGTAGCCACCGCGCTCACCGGCCAGCACCCCGCGCTGGGCCAACTCGCGCACGATCTCCTCGGCGAAGAACGGGTTCCCGGCGGCCCGCTCGGCGATGGCCCCTGACGCGTCGCCGACTGAGGGGTCCGAACCCAGCAGCTCATCCAGCAGCGCCGTGGTGTCCGAATCACCCAGTGGGGCAAGGGCTATCGTCTGGGCGCCGGGCACCCGCGTCAGCGCTCCCTCGTACTCGGGGCGCGACGTGATCAGCACCATCGACGGGGTGCGCGGAATGACGGTGAGGAAGTCGGCCAGCATCGACTCGCTGACCGCATCGATCCAGTGCGCATCCTCGATGATGAACAGCGCCGGCTCGGTGCGCGCCAGCGATGCGGTGTTGATCAGTGCGGTCAACCGGCGCCGCCGCGCGTCTGGGTCGATGGCGGGCAGCGGCACATCGGGGTCGGCGATGCCGAGCAGATCATCCAGCAGCAGCAGATCCTGCGCGTCGGCATCCGGAAGTTGATCCCGGACGCGGGTGCGGGCGGCTTGGCCGTCGAGGTCTGTCACGCCCATGCTGGCTCGCAGCAGCCGCGCCACCACACCAAAGGAAATGTCACGGGCATGCGACTCGCAGAAGGTCCAAAACGCCTCGACCGCGCGAGCGGCCGCAGCCGCCGCGGCCTCCCGCGCCGTCCGGGACTTGCCGATGCCCGGCGGTCCCACCACATTCACCACACCGCCGCGGCCACCGATCATGCGGTCCACCATGGCGTCGAGGGCCGCCATCTCCCAGCGCCGACCGACAAGGGGCGCCTCGGCGCGCCCGACCCGGCCATCCCGCGGGCCGATCGCCAGCAGCTGGCGTGCCGAAACCGGGTCGTCGGCGCCCTTGATGCGCACCTGCTCCGGTTCGGCCAGCATCACGGAGTGCTCGACCAGCCGCGCGGTGGACTCCGACAGCATCACCCCGCCCGGCGGGGCCACCGATTCCATCCGCTGCGCCAACCCGACCTGCTCGCCGATCGCGGCGTACCCCAGCGACCCCGAACCGATCTCACCGGCGATCACCTGACCGGAGTTAAGTCCCACCCGCACCTGGAGGTCCACACCGTCACGGTCTTGGACCTCTTCGGCAAGCCGCTTCGCCTCCTCCTGAACGCCCACGGCCGCCAAGCAGGCACGAATGGCGTGGTCCTCCAACGCTGCCGGCGCGCCGAAGACAGCCATGACGCCGTCGCCGGTGAACTCCACGCTCCCGCCGTAGCGGCGCACCACCGCCGCCGAGCGCTCCACCAGCTCGGTCACGATCTCGCGCAACCGCTCCACATCCAGCGCGGCCGCGATGGCCATCGACCGCACCACATCGGCGAACAGCACGGTGACCTGCTTGTACTCGGCATGGGTGTCGGGCTCGGCAACGGGCGAGCCACAGCCGTGGCAGAACTTGTCGCCGGCTCGCAGTTCAGCTCCGCACGACCTGCACACCGTGCCGGTTGCGGTCATGTCATCGCCATGAATATTGGCTTGCTGCCGCCATCAGCATCGCTCACGCCAACATCGTGTCACCGCTGGCCAGCGAACATGGGCGTTATCACCGGCGCGGTCCGGCCGACCCAAACCACCACGTCAACCACTACCTGTGGATGAAGCGACGACTGTGGATAACTCCAGGCGAGGCTCACGACACCCGGTACACCTGGTACTCGGTGTGACCCCTTCCAACCTAAACTTGACACCTGTAAAGTTTGGCGCCATGGACAACATCAGGGGCAAGACCATCGCGATCACCGGCGCCGCCCGCGGCATAGGGTTCGCGACCGCCAAAGCGCTTCTGGCCCGCGGTGCGCGGGTGGTGATCGGCGACCGCGACGTGGCGTTCCAGGAGTCGGCCGTCGCCGACCTCACCAAGCTCGGACAGGTCTCGGGCTACCCACTTGACGTCACCGACCGCGAATCGTTCACCACGTTCCTCGACAAGGCCCGCACCGACGGGCACGGCCATATCGACGTGCTGATCAACAACGCAGGCGTGATGCCGATCGGCCCGTTCCTCGAACAGTCCGAGAACGCGATCCGGTCCTCGATCGAGGTGAATCTCTACGGCGTGATCACGGGGTGCCAGCTGGCGCTTCCCGACATGGTTGCGCGCCGCAGCGGCCACATCATCAACATCGCCTCCCTGTCCGGTCTCATCCCGGTGCCGGGCCAGGTCGTCTACGTCGGCGCCAAGTTCGGAGTGGTGGGCCTGTCCGCGGCGTTGGCCGACGAGATGGCTCCCCACGGCGTCGACGTCTCGGTCATCATGCCGCCGTTCACCAACACCGAGCTGATCTCGGGCACGAAGTCCGGCGGCGCCATCAAGCCTGTCGAGCCTGCGGCCATAGCGGCAGCAGTCATCAAGACCCTGGAAAAGCCGAAAACCCATGTCTCCGTTCCGACTCCGCTGCGTTTCACCGCGCAGGCCGCACAGATGCTTGGCCCGCGCGGACGACGGTGGCTGAACAAGCGACTTGGCCTCGACACGGTGTTCCTGAACTTCGACCGCGCCGCCCGACAAGGCTACGAGCAACGCGCGCAGACGGCTCAGGGTGTCGTGGAGTCTCCCGATCGATAGGACTCGACGGCATCGAGCCGCTCGAAGAACTCATCGGGACTCATCACGTTGTCCTGCGCGGTCCCGACGAAGATGACGTGTACCGACTCGGCCTCCTCGGCCACGTGCATCCAGATCGTCGTCACCGGCTCGAAGCCGTCGCCGACCTCCGCGCCTGACGGCGGATAGAACCAGATGACGAACTCGTCGTCGGACTGGTCGTCATCGAAAACCCAACCGCGTTCGGTGATTCGGGTGTCGAAGCTCTCCAAACCCGTGACGAGGTCGACGTCGTCGGCGATCCCGTCGAGAACGGGCTCGGGAATCCAGTTGACGTCCCGCGCGGCTCGCCGCTTTTCGCGACGCGCTCTCTTCGCCTCGGACCGCCTCGACACCTAACTGAGCGCCTGGTCCAGATCCGCGATCAGGTCCTCGGTCCCCTCCAGTCCCACCGAAATCCGCACCACTGCGTCGCCGAGCCCGATCGCGGCGCGGCCCTCGGGACCCATCGCCCTGTGCGTTGTCGTCGACGGGTGAGTGATCAGCGACTTGGCATCGCCGAGGTTGTTGGAGATGTCGATGATCCGCAGCTTGTCGAGCACCTCGAACGCCCGCTGCTTGCCCGCGTCCTTGGCCGCGTCGAGTTCGAAGGTGACGACGGTGCCGCCCCCGGTCATCTGCCGCTTGGCCAGGTCGTACTGGGGATGCGACTCCAGGAACGGGTAGCGCACCCAGCTGACCGCGGAATGGTCCTCCAGGAACTTCGCGATGCGATGCGCCGAATCGGTCGAGTGCTGCACCCGCACTGCCAGCGTCTCCAAACCCTTCAACAGCACCCACGCGTTGAACGGGCTGAGCGCTGGACCCGTGTGCCGCATCAGCTTCTGCACCGGCTCGTCGATGTAGGTCTTGTCACCGAGGATCGCCCCGCCGAGCACCCGGCCCTGCCCGTCGATGTGCTTCGTGCCGGAATACACCACTACGTCGACACCGAGCGGAAAACCCTGCTGCAGAATCGGGGTGGCGAACACGTTGTCCAACACCACTTTTGCGCCTGCCGCATGCGCCATCTCGCACACCGCGGCGATATCGACCAACGACTGCATGGGGTTCGACGGTGTCTCGAAGAACACCGCCTGAGTGGGCTTGGACAGCGCCTCTTCCCACTGCGACAGGTCGTCGCCGTCGACGAACACCGTCTCAATGCCCCACCGCGGCAGGATCTCGTTGCACACCACGAAGCAGGAGCCGAACAGGCTGCGGGCAGCGACAAGTCGGTCGCCGGCGGCCAGCAGCGCACCGAGTGAGGTGAACACCGCGGCCATACCGGTCGCCGTCGCGAACGCCGCGGGCGCGCCTTCGATCAGCCGCAGCCGCTCCTCGAACATCGAGATCGTCGGGTTGCCGTAGCGGGAGTAGACGTAGCGGTCGATCTCACCGGTGAAGGCCTTCTCCGCCTCGGCCGCACTCTTGTAGACGTAGCCCGACGTCGGATAGATCGCCTCCGCGGTCTCTTCGAAGCCGGACCGCAACAGTCCGCCGCGCACCCCGATGGTGGCCTGGCTGACGCCCTCCGGCAGTGCGGCCGGAGTGCGCACCGACGGCACCTCCTTGTCGGAGTTCATGCCTCGGCTCCCGGTCGCTCCGGTCCTCGCTCGTTCCTCGCTGCGATCCTCACTCGCGCTCGCCTTCGGTCACGACTGCTTCCAGGGCAGGCCGACGGCCTTCCAGCCCGTGCCGCCGCGGTGCCTGTTCTCGTCGAGGTTGCCCTCGAATCCGTCCAGCACGTTGTACGACGGCGCGATCCCGGCTTCGGTGGCCGCCTCGGCCGCGCCGATTGAACGGTTCCCCGATCGGCACAGGAACACCACGGGCCGTCCGCTACTGCCGTGTGGGCCCACGCCGGGGCTCACGCCCGCCGAAATCAGATCATCGACGAAACTGTCGTTTCTGCTGCCGTCGATGCGACTCCACTCGATGTAGACGACATCGCGGGCCAGGCTCGTCAGGTCGGGTACGCCGACGAATCGCCATTCGGCGTCGGTGCGACAGTCGACGAGCACGGCCTGGGGGTCATCGTTGAGCAACTTCCAGGCCTCTTCAGGCGTGATATCTCCGGCGTAGCTCACGGTCGCGAGTGTCCCATATCTAACCGGGACCGGTCGAACAGACCTTCCACGCCCCATCCTCGCGGACGAAGGTCATCGGAACAGGTGATTTCTCGTCCGGCTTCTTGTCGAAATGGTATGTCACGGTCGCGGTCGCACGGTCGCCGTCGATCTTCACGTCGGTGACGTCATCGACAAATCGAGCACCGCGCTTGGCCACCGAATCACGTTGGCGCGCAAGCATATCGGCCTCCGCGCCGCGCATGTCAGCGCAGGTGTACGTGGTGAAGTCGGTGAAGGCGCCACGCTGCAGCGCATCGTTCTGGCCGACAGCCGCGCGTCCGACCCGCTGGTCTTCCTGCGTGGGATCGCTGCCGAACACATTGAACAACAAGATTGCGATCACCACGATCACAAAGATTGCCAATGCCCCCAGAAACGGGGCCATCGTGGGCCGGTCGGCAGCGTCTTCTTCTGCGCCCTGGTCGGGTGGCACGGCTACCAGAGTTTGCGCAGCACGCCGGTCACCCGGCGCACCCTGTCCCTGGCGGTTGTCACGTCCGGCGCGGTGGCAAGGGCCAGCCCGAGCCGCCGTCGGGCATCGGTCTCGTCGGGTCGATGGAACAGCCGAACGTCACTCTCCGCGACGGCCAATGCGTCAGCCAGCACCGCGCTGACATTCTCCGGGGCGATCTCCGCCGGCGCCGTCTCGGCGACCGAGTAGGCAACCTCGGCCGCGCCAGGGGAGATCATGATGGTGTCCACCTGAAGTCCCAGGATCGCCCGCGCGTGCAGCTCGAACTCTGAAAGCCGTTGCGACCGAAGGGTTACCAGGCCGCTGTCGTGCGGGCGGGTGCGTACGTCGGCGAAATAGACCTCATCGCCACGCACCAAAAGCTCGACACCGAAGACGCCGCGCCCGCCGAGCGCGTTGACGATGCGCGCGGCGACCGACTTGGCCGCGTCCAGCGCGGGGGCGGACAGCGTTTGCGGCTGCCATGTCTCCAACAGGTCGCCGTCGCTGTTGCGGTGGCCGATCGGTTCGCAGAAGTGCACCGCGGGCCCGGTCGGCCCGGTGGTGCGCACGGTGATCAAGGTGATCTCGTAGTCGACCTCAACGACCGTCTCGGCGAGCACCCGGTTGTTCGGGATACGGCCCGCGGCCACCGCACGCTGCCAGGCCGCCTCGACGTCGTCGACGCGCAGCAGCACCGACTGGCCCTCTCCCGGAACGCCCGCGACCGGCTTGACCACCAGCGGGAAGCCGGCATGCTCGGCCACCGCGGTCAGCTCTTCGACCGAGCCGGCGAACCAGAACGGCGCCGTCGGCAGGCCGAGCTCGTCGGCCGCCAGCCGCCGCATGCCCTCCCGGTCCTGGGCCATCCGGACGCTGCGCGGCGTCGGAAACACCTCGCGGCCGCGTTCGGCCGCGGCCACCAGCGCGTCGACGGCGATGACGCCGGATTCGGCGACAAGGTAGAGCGGGTTGGCCTGTTCGATGATCGCGGTGAGCGCATCGGCGTCATTCATCTTGACCACCGCCGCGCGGTCGGCGACGCCGTGCGCGGGCGCATTCGCGTACCGGTCGACCGCGACCACCTCTCGGCCCAGCCGCTGGAACGCCAGCGTCAGCTCTCGGCTCAGTTCACCGGAGCCGAGCAGCATCACCGCGCTTCGGTCGTCGCGTTCCTGATTCGGCTCCTTGTCGACCGGCTCGCCGGCGGACGTGTCCTCGGGTTCGGGGGACTCAGGGGATTCAGTGGTTTCACTCATCGCCCGTCAAGACTGCCAGATGTTCAGCCGACCCGGACATCGATATAGCACCACCGCCAGTTCTCCCCCGGCTCCACGGATCGCATGACGGGATGGCCGGTCTGGCGAAAATGTTCGCTGGCGTGTTGGTGTGGGCTCGAATCGCAGCAGCCGACGTGGCCGCAGGTCAGGCACATCCGCAGGTGTGCCCACGTGTTCTCACCCAGCTCGGCGCAGCCCTGGCATTGCCCGGGAGTAAGAGGCGAGGGTTCTTTGGTTGCAGCCCAGAGATGCTCGCAGGTCTTCGGCGCGGCCGAGGCGTTCGCTTCGCGCTCGCGTGATCTCTTCAGCATGCTGTCCAAGGATAGGGACGTCGACCGATCGAGGGCGTAGGAGGTTTGACGAGTGCACGGCTCACTGCTCGCGGTGCTGGTGGTGTCGGTCCTGCTGGCCGCGCTGGCGCGGCGGTTCGACGTCTCTGCTCCCCTGGCGTTGGTGGTCGCCGGGCTGGCGGCGAGCGCTATCCCTGGACTCACCGACATCGACCTCACACCGGGACTCGTCCTCTACGTCCTGCTGCCGCCTCTTCTGTGGTCGGCCGGCCTGGAGAGCAGCTATGTCGGGCTGAAAAACAACCTCCGCCCGATCGGGCTCCTCGCCGTCGGCCTACCACTGGCGACGACCTTCGCGGTCGGGTTCGTCGCGTACAAGACGGTGCCCGACCTGACGATCGCGGCGGCGTTGACCCTTGGCGCGATCGTGGCCCCTCCAGACGCGGTCTCCGCAACCGCCGTCGGGCGTCGGCTCGGTCTGCCCCGCCGCATCATGACGCTGCTGGGCGGCGAAAGCCTGCTCAACGACGCGACCGCGCTGACCGCCTACAAAGTGGCGCTTGCCGCGGCGATCGGCGCGGCGGCCAGCTGGAGCACCGGCCTGGCGACCTTCGCATTGGCGGCGGGCGGTGGGGTCGCCGTCGGCATCGCGCTGGGCGCCGTCATCGCCTTCATTCGGATGCGGCTCGATGACCCGTTAGTGGAAAGCGCTGTCGGCCTCGTCGCACCGTTCGTCATCTACCTGGCCGCGGAGGAGGCGCACGGCTCCGGGGTGCTGGCCGTGGTGGTAGCGGCGCTCATCCTGGGTCAGAAGTCGTTCCACGCCGGCTACGAGACACGGTTGCAGGACCTTGCCGTGTGGAAGGCCCTTCAGCTGGTGTTGGAGTCGTTCGCGTTCCTGATGATCGGCCTGCAGTTACCGAGTGTCGTCGACGAGATCCGCGGCATGCCGTTCTCCACGATGGCCTCTTATTCGATCGCGGTATTGGCGACGGTCATCGTCGTCCGGATCGTGTGGGTGTACGCCTTCGCCTACCTGCCGAGGTTGCTGTCGGCGCGCATCAGGGAACGTGAACCCGCGCCGACACCCGCGCAGGTATTCATCGTCGCGTGGGCAGGCATGCGTGGTGTGGTGTCGTTGGCCGCCGCGTTCGCTGTGCCGCTGACGACGCTGTCGGGTGCGCCGTTCCCCGGCCGCCCGCACATCGTGTTCCTCACCTTCGTGGTGGTTATCGGCACGCTGCTGCTACACGGGCTGACCCTGCCGTGGCTGATCCGGCGGTTCGGCGTGGAGGGCGACGAGGCGCGTACGGATGCGATCGCCGTCGCGGCGGCGCAGGAGAGGGCCGCCGTCGCCGCGGCGCAGCGGCTCGACGAGCTACTCGCCGAACCGGAGGCGTCCGATGTGCATGAGCGAGCCGCAGATGTGTTGCGCGCGTGGAACACTCGTCGTCGCAACTCCGCGTGGGAGCGGCTCGGCCGCACCGAGGACGAGATCGGCGAGAGCCCGACGTCGGCGTTCCGCCGGCTACGGCTGGAGATGCTTGCCGCCGAACGCGCGGCGTTCATCGCCGAGCGCGACAGTGGGCACATCGACGACGAGGTGCTGCGCTCGGTATTGCACGGGCTTGATCTCGAGGAAGCGACGCTCAACCGCACTTAGGCGGGAGTGGTAACCCCTTCCACCTTCAACATATAGCGCATAGGGGGGCTTGCGGCAACACCCCCGTCATGCCCCAGAATCGTCCCCTGGCCTGCGGCGGGGAGGTACCCCCATGCCTGAGCCAGAACTCGAGAAACACGGGGATTGCATATGCGTGTGTTGATGTCGTCTTGGGGGTCGCGCGGGGACGTGGAGCCGCTGATGGGTTTCGCGGTGGCGCTGCGCGCACTGGACGCCGAGGTGCGGGTGTGCGCACCGCCGGACTTCGCGGAACTTGCCGCAAGGGCAGGCGTGCCGCTGATCCCGATGGGCCGTTCGTTGCGCGAAATGCTGCACGGGGCAAGGCCACTGACGCCTGCGGATGCACCCCGGACGGCGGCCAACCTGGTCGCCATGCAATTCGATACGGTGGCTGCGGCTGCCGAAGGCTGTGACGCGGTGGTGGCGACCGGCCTGATGCCCGCAGGCGTGCGATCGATAGCCGAGACGCTGGACATCGGCTATGTGTGCGTCGGCTTCCTCCCCGGCAGCTTCCCTTCGCCGCACCAGACACCGCTATCGCGCCCGGGCCGACCGTTCCCACCAGGGGAAACCGACAACCGGGTGCTGTGGGACGTGGACGCGGAGCGGGTGAATGCGCTGTACCGTGGCCCGCTCAACGCCCACCGGGCCGCGATCGGCCTCGCACCCGTGGACAACGTCCGCGACCACGTGTTCACCGACCGCCCGTGGTTGGCAGCGGACCCCATCCTGTGCCCATGGCCTGGGTCGCCGGACCTCCACGTCGTGCAGACCGGCGCGTGGATCCTGCCCGACGAACGCCCTCTGCCGCCCGAGCTGGAGGCATTTCTGGACGCCGGAACGCCGCCCGTGTACGTCGGCTTCAGCAGCGTGCGCGCCCCGCAGGACGCCGCCCGGGTGGCCATTGAGGCGATCCGCTCTCACGGGCGTCGTGCGCTCCTTTCCCGCGGCTGGGCCGACCTGACCCTGGTCGACGACCGGGACGACTGCTTCGCGGTCGGCGACGTCAACCACCAGGCCCTGTTCAGGCGGGTGGCCGCCGTCGTGCATCACGGCGGCGCGGGCACGACGACCACAGCCACCCGCGCGGGCGCCCCTCAGGTGGTCATACCCCAGATAGCGGACCAGCCGTACTGGGCCGGCCGGGTGGCCGACCTCGGCATCGGGGTCGACCACGACGGTCCGACCCCGACCGTGGGGTCCCTGTCGGCCGCGCTGAAGATCGCCCTTGGCCCCGAGACCCGCGACCGCGCGACCGCCATGGCGCGCCGGATCCGCACCGACGGGGCGGCGGTGGCGGCCGAGATGCTGATCGACGAGATCACGACTCGTCGAGCTGGGCACGAAAAGCGCTAGCGTTTCACCGATGGAGGACGTCCGGCTCGACACCGCGCTCGGCACCATGCGCGTAAAGGTCCGCGGCAGCGGCGACGCGATGATGTTCTGGCCGAGCCTGCTGATGACCGGCGACATGTGGACGGCGCAGGCCGACCACTTCGCCGACCGCTGCTGTGTCATCCTGGTCGACCCGCCGGGCCACGGCCAAAGCCAGAAACTCACCGCGATGTTCGATTTCGCCGACTGCGCCCGCTGCATCGTCGACATGCTCGACGCGCTCGGCATCGAACGGACGCACTTCGTTGGCAACTCGTGGGGCGGCATGATCGGCGGCACGTTCGCCGCGATGCATCCCGATCGGATCGGCAGCGCCGTGTTGATGAACTGCACCGCATCAACAGCGGGCCTGCGGCAGAAAATCGAATACGGGTTCCTTCTGCGGATGGCGAAACTGATGGGCGGAATCCGGCCCCCGCTGACCCGGTCGGTGCTGAAGGCGTTCCTCGGGCCGACGACGTTCGCCACCCGGCCCGAGGTCGTCGCGTTCGTGCGGGACACCGTGCAGGCGGTCGACGTCGACTCGGCGTCATGGGCGGTGAAGAGCGTGGTGCCTGCCCGCCCCGACCAGCGCGAGCTGTTCGCGACGGTGACGATACCGACCCTCGTGGTCGCCGGTGTGGAGGACGCGACGTTTCCGCTGCCCGAGACCATCGCGATGGCCCAGGCGATCCCCGGCGCGGCCGTCGCGGTCCTGGAAGGCGTCGCGCACCTCGCCGGTCTGGAGAACCCCGCAGTGGTCAACAAGCTCATCGAGGAGTTCGTTTTTCGCGGGTAGCGTCGAAAGATGACCGAAGCGCAAGAACTGCCGCCGCTGCACATGCGCCGCGACGCGTTCAGCCCGATCCCCGAGCTGGGCGAGATCCGCGAGGCCGAGGGCGTGCGCATCGTCACCAATGCCTTCGGCATGCAGGTGTATTTGATCACCAGGCACGACGACATCAAAGATGTCCTGTCCGACCATGAGCGGTTCTCCAACGGGCGCCCACCCGGTTTCCAATTTCCTGGTGCGTCGCAGGCTTCCGATGAGGAGCTGGCCAGTGCGCGGGCCGGAAACCTGCTCGGCCTCGACCCGCCTGAACATCAGCGGCTGCGTCGCATGCTCACCCCCGAATTCACCATCCGGCGGATGAAGCGTCTCGAGCCGCGCATCACCGAAATCGTCGACGCGGCACTGGACACGATGGAGAACGCCGGTCCGCCAGCGGATTTGGTGGTGAATTTCGCGCTGCCCATTCCCTCGCTGGTGATCTGCGAGCTGCTGGGTGTGCCTTACGACGACCGCGAGGACTTCCAGCGGCGCAGCGCGCGCCAGCTCGACTTCTCGATTCCGATACCCGAGCGGCAGGAGCTGCAGCGGCAGGGCCGGGCCTACATGACCTCTCTGGTCGCACGGGCGCGGCGGCAGCCGGGCGAGGACATCCTCGGCATGATGATCCGCGAGCACGGGGACGAACTCACCGACGACGAGCTCGTCGGTGTCGCAGGCCTGTTGCTGCTCGCCGGCCACGAGACCACGTCGAACATGCTGGGGCTGGGCACATTAGCGCTGCTGCGCCACCCCGAGCAGCTCGCCGCGATGCGCGACGATCCCGATGCCGTCGGACCGGCCATCGAAGAGCTCCTGCGGTGGCTGTCCATCGTGCAGACCGCCATTCCCCGCATCACCACCACCGACGTCGAGATCGCAGGCGTGACGATCCCAGCCGGAAGGCTGGTCTTCCCGTCCATGCCCTCGGGTAACCGCGACCCCGAATTCATCGACCGCCCTGAGGTTCTCGACATCGGGCGCGGTGCGCCCGGTCATCTGGCGTTCGGGCACGGGGTGCACCACTGCCTCGGTGCGCCGCTGGCCCGGATGGAGATGCGGATCGCGTTCCCGGCGCTGTTTCGTCGGTTCCCGAGCCTGGCGCTGGCCGAGGACTTCGACGATGTGCAGTTCCGGACCTTCCACTTCATCTACGGGCTGAAGGCATTGGAGGTGTGCTGGTGAAAGTCGAAGCCGACCGCGAGGTCTGCATTCAGGCAGGCAACTGCGTGATGGTCGCGGACACCCTTTTCGACCAGGACGACGACGGCATCGTGGTGGTGCTCGTCGACGACGTACCCGGCGACGAGGAGGCCAAGGCGCGCGAGGCCGTCAAACTGTGCCCGTCGCAGGCGCTGAAGATCGTCGAGGAGTGATGGCCTTGCGCCGCGCGACGGCGGCACGAGTCAACAGAATCGGGTCGAATATAGTCAGCGGTGATGAATTTCGCGTTGCGACCGCGAGCAATCGGTCGGCGACCCACTGGTCACGTGGCGCGGCACCGTAGAGCGTCCGCTGCAGAGGATTCAAACCGTTCTTCTGGCTGAAGTCGATGTTGGTGACCTGATGCGGCAGCAGTCTTCTACGGTGCTTGCGTTGATAGCGGCGGGCGGCCGCGTCGACCTCGTCCTTCGCGCCTGATAGCAGCGGTTCGGTCGTGGCCTCACAAAGCCATTCCGCGGTTTGAAACGCCCAGCCACAGCCGGTGCCCCACAACGGATCACCGACCATGGCTGCATCGCCCACCAGCGCCACGCCCGGTCGCACTATGCGTCGACGTGTGATGCTCGGGTAGTCGGTTGTGCCGATCACATCGGTGGCCCGTTCGGCTCGGGAGAGATCGGGCGCGTCAGGTAGTGAGGCGAATGAGCGGAGCAGCGCGGCCTCACGATCACGCTTGAAGTCGTCGAGCCCGTCCTTCGAGTGGAACGCCGCGAGCATGGCGACGCCGTCGTTGTTGCAGAATATGTAGTTGACGTTGGCTCCGGGCTCCTGCACCCAGCCCGCGCCGGACCAGCCTGGCGGTAGCTCCACATTCTGATAACCGGCTTGGTAGGCGAAGCGGTGGTTGGCCGATATCTTGCCCGGCAGCCCGGCGAGCACCGCGACTTTCGACGTGTAGCCATCGGCACCGATGACCAGTCGGCTGCCGATTTGTCTGTGCTCGCCACGGATTTCCGCGACCACGCCGCTCACTCGTCCGTCGCCATCGGTGATCAGCTCGCGCACCCGGGCGCCCATCACCAACTCCACGCCCGGCACGGCCGCCGCGGTCGCCCGAAGTGCGGGATCGAGAGTGCGCCTGCGGATGTTGTAGCCGTGTGCTGCTTCCCGTCGCTCGTGAACCCAACCGCGCTTCGTCCATCCGTTTTCGTGGTGGCGAACCGCGCCGAGTTCGTCGAGCATCGTGTCGATGCCCAGCCGCTTGAGGGTGGGCGTCGCGCTGGAGCGAATGCTGTGGGTACACAACCGCTTGTAGTGAGCGGGGTCGCGGTGCGCCTCGAGAAGGGCGACGGTCAGACCGGCGCGGCCCAAGAGTATCGCGGCAGTGCACCCCGCCGGGCCAGACCCGACGACGACAACGTCGAAATTCGCTTCCATTGCCGGATAATAGTTATCGCACGCGATATTTATTGCGATTGCACAGATTGCTCGTGGTGGCCGTGATCGAAGTCGATCACGCCGGCCCGCACCAACAGCAACAGGCTGACGACCAGGACCCAGATCGGGAAGGTCAGCGTCAGCCACATGTTGATGTCGCTGCCGAGCAGAAGTCCCAGCGCCACAAGGTAAGTCACGATGACCAACCAGCGCGGCATGAGACCCGTCTTCAGCCAAATGGTGGCCAGCGAGATCATGAAGACGGCCGCCATGCGCAGCGCGTAGGTCTTGGCGATCGCCAGTAGCACCATCTGCCCGAACGTGGCCACCTCGGTATGTGCCGATACGTCGCCGACGAGCCCATTGCTGGCCTCGAGGCCGGCGCCGACACCAGCAGCCACGAACATCATCGCGAGGAATGTCAGGCCGGCGCCGATGAAGACCGTCGAGAAGAATTTGTCCTCGAAGCGCCCGAATCCGTCGCGCACCACCCCGATGAACCACAAGAAGGCAATGCCGGCGAACGGCATGATCTTTGCCGCGGTCCTCAGATTCGCACTTCCGGGCGTCAACCAGTGCGCACCCGGCTCGGCGCCTTCAGGTAGCGCGATCCGAATGAAAACCAGCGCCGTACCGAACAGCAGCGCGAAGAGCACTCCGGCTATTGCCGCGGCACGCGGCGTCGCTAGCCTGCGCAGGTGCCGATCGGCCGAGTCGTTGGTCACGCAGTCATCGTGGCACGGTTACGGCTGGCCGGGGAGCAATCTGATCATCAGGCCGTTGGCTTCGGCCAGCAGGTTGTCGTCCGGGTCGCGCAGCTCTGCGTTGACGAAGGCCTTACGGCCCTCCGTCCTTCCCACCCAGCCCCGCACCGTCAGCGGGGTGTCGATCGGCGTCACCTTGCGGTAGTCGACATGCAGGAAGCCGGTGCGGCTGATCGGGCGGCCAGCGGCGTGGATCACCATGCCGAACACCGAGTCGAACAACAGCGGTAGCACGCCGCCGTGCACGGCGTAATTGCCGCCGACGTGGAACCGGCTGAAATGCACGGTCAGCTCGACTCCGTCGGGCTCGAACTTCGTCACTCGGTACGGCGGCATCAGCAGGCTGCCCGAGCCCGGCAGCGACGGCACCCGGTTGGCAGGACCGACGCCCTCGGCCGCCTCGAACGGGTCGAGCAGCTTCACCAGCTCTTCTGCGCGGTCGGCCGCCTGCTCCCAGGTCTCTCTGTCCGGATCGGCCGACACCGCCAGATCCTGCGCGCGGCGCATCGCCGTCAGAAACCGGGCGAAACCCGGGCCGGGTTGGGCCGCTTCGAAATTCGGGAACCCGCCGTGTTTGTCGTAGTCGGGGTCAGCGAGCCGTGGATCGTCTGTCACGAGTCGGCCAGGATGTCGCGGCGCACGATCGTCTGATCCCGGCCCGGTCCCACCCCGATGCACGAAACATGTGCTCCGGCAAGCTCTTCCAGCCGCAGCACATAGTCACGCGCCTTAGCGGGCAGGTCGTCGAAATCCCTGGCCTCGGAGATGTCCTCCCACCAGCCGGGCATCTCCTCGTAGATCGGCTCGGCGATGCGCGATGTCGCTCTGCGTCATCGGCATCTCGTCGGTGCGCTTGCCGTTCACGGTGTAGCCCACGCAGATCGGCACCGTCTCCAGGCTGGACAGCACGTCGAGCTTGGTCAGGAAGTAGTCGGTGATGCCGTTGACGCGGGTGGCGTAGCGCGCGATGACGGCGTCGAACCATCCACAGCGGCGTCGCCGGCCCGTCGTCACGCCGAACTCTCCGCCGGTCTTGGACAGGTACTCACCCATCTCGTCGAACAGCTCGGTGGGGAACGGACCGGAGCCGACCCGGGTGGTGTACGCCTTCAGGATTCCCAGCACCGTGGTGATGCGGGTCGGGCCGATGCCGGAGCCGACGGCAGCGCCGCCCGCGGTCGGGTTCGACGACGTGACGAACGGGTACGTGCCGTGGTCGACGTCGAGCAACGTGCCTTGCGACCCCTCCAACAGCACGGTCTCACCCTCGTCGAGTGCGACGTTGAGCAGCAGCCTGGTATCGGCGATGCGGTGTTTGAAGCCCTCGGCCTCGGTCAGCAGCGCCTCGAGTACCTCGTCGGGGTCCAGCGCCTTGCGGTTGTAGATCTTGACCAGCACCTGGTTCTTGAATTCCAGTGCCGCTTCGATCTTTTGGGCCAGCTGGCCCTCGTCGAGCACATCTGCGACACGAATCCCGATGCGCGCGATCTTGTCCTGGTAGCACGGGCCGATGCCACGGCCGGTGGTGCCGATCTTCTTGCTGCCCGCGTAGCGCTCGGTGACCTTGTCGATGGCGACGTGATACGGCATCAGCAGGTGCGCGTCGGCGGAGATCAGCAGCCGCTCGGTGTCGACGCCGCGATCCTGCAGCCCCTTCAGCTCGTCGAGCAGCACGCCCGGATCGACCACCACACCGTTGCCGATGACGTTGGTGACGCCTGGCGTCAGGATGCCCGACGGGATCAGGTGAAGCGCGAAGTTCTCCCCCGACGGCAGCACCACGGTATGGCCGGCGTTGTTGCCGCCCTGGTACCGCACGACCCACTGCACGCGACCACCGAGTAGATCGGTGGCCTTACCTTTGCCCTCGTCGCCCCATTGGGCGCCGATGAGCACGATTGCCGGCATGGAATAGTCTCCCGCTCATCTGCCTAAATCTCGGTCCAGCCGGTGAGCCACTGTATCCGACCTGGTCCCTGCGAGACGGCAAGGAGCTGCGTTGATCACCACCGAAGTCGTGGCGTTGCTGTTCGGCGGCAGGCGACTGCCCCGCCCGCTGGCCGGTATCGCGGCCCAACAGGCCGAGGGGCCGGACGAGATCGACGCAGCGGTGGCGCGTTTCAGGCGGCTGATCGTGGTGGGCTCCGATGCCGATCTGGCCGCGGTGCTGACCCGGCTGCTGCGGGCCGACCGGCTCGACCTGGAGGTCGGCCATGCGACGGGATGGCGCAGCGGTAGGCGCGCGCGCCGCGGCACGGCACGGCGGGTGCCGTTGATTCGAGACGACACCGGCCAGGTCATTGTCGGCGCGGCCGAATGGCGCGGCGAGGACGGTGCGGCGCTGCCCGGCGAGGCCGTCGTCGACGACACCCAGCTGTTCGACGGCGAGGTGGCCGGTGTCCGGATCGAGCCGACGGAGGACATGCCAGGACTGCGGGCAGCGGTGACGGGACCGGGTCGACGGCGCTGGGTTTCCGGGCGGGCCGCTCAGCTCGGCACAACCGGTGCGGTGGTGGTCCGCGACGGCGCGCTTGCGGCAAAAGTTGTTCGCCGATCTACGTTTTATCGCCACACACAGGGCTGGCTGCTGGTGAGATAGGGCCGTGCGGATCATCGTTACCGGTGGCAACAGTGGTGTTGGCAAAGAGACGGCGACGGCGCTGGCGGGCGCCGGTCACCGCGTGCTCATCGCGGCGCGCGACATCCCGAAATCCGAGCAGGCGGCCGCGGAGATGGGTGGCGACGTCGAGGTCGCTCATCTCGATCTCGCCGACCTGACCAGCGTCCGCAAGTTCGCCGACTCGGTCGACGCCGTCGACGTGCTGGTGAACAACGCCGGTGTGCTCGGACTGCCGCTGACCCGGACGTCGGACGGGTTCGAGACTCATATGGGCACGAACTACCTCGGTCACTTCGCACTGACCTGTCTGCTCGGCGACCGGATCAAGGACCGGGTGGTGTCGGTCACCAGCATGAATCACATGTTCAGCCGCATGCACCTCGACGACTTGAACTGGCACACCCGCCCGTACTCGATGTGGGCCGCCTACGGACAGTCCAAGCTCGCCGTCATGCTGTTCATCGACGAATTGTCCAGAAGGGGCGTCCGCGCCATCGCCGTCGACCCGGGGGGCGCCGACACCAACATCGTCCGCTACAGCACGGGATTTCTGGGCTGGTCCTCGAGCCTGCCTTGGCTGCGCAACTTTCCACAGAGCGCGAAGACCGCGGCCCGGTCGAGCATCATGGCGGCAACGTCGGAACTGCCTACGGGGACGTATATCGCGCCAATCTTCAAACAGTTCGGCAAGCCGCGTGTGACCAAGCGGCTGCAGAAGGCCCGCGACCCGGAGACCGCGCGCCGGCTTTGGGAGCTTTCTTCGGAGCTGACGGGTTGCGACTGGCCGCGGTGACTGCCGGTACTTTCGTGAGGTGACCATCCGTCCGGCGCACCAGTCGGTGCGACCCAGCCCCGTCTTCCTGCTCGTCGTCGCGGTGACCGCGGTGGGTGCGGTTCTCGCATGGATGGCCGAGGCCAGTCGCACGCCGATGGCCTACGCCGGGGTGTTCGTCTTCGTGATCGCGGGCTGGATCGTGTCGCTGTGCCTGCACGAGTTCGGCCACGCCGTCACCGCCTGGCGATTCGGCGAGCAAGACGTCGCGGTGCGCGGCTATCTGACACTGAACCCGTTGAAGTACTCGAATCCCTTACTGTCGCTTGGACTTCCGGTGTTGATCACCCTGCTGGGCGGCATCGGCCTTCCCGGCGGTGCGGTATGGGTGCGGACCTCGTTCATGACGGACAGGCAGAGGACGATCGTCAGCCTGGCCGGACCATTCATGAATGTGGTGCTCGCCGTGCTGCTGCTGGTGATCACCCGAGTGCTGTTCGACCCGGACCACGTGGTGTTCTGGGCCGGGATGGCGTTCCTGGGCTTCCTGCAGATCACGGGCGCCCTGCTCAACCTGCTGCCGATCCCCGGGCTGGACGGCTACGGTGCGCTGGAACCGCATCTGAGCCCGGAGACGCGGCGCGCGGTGGAACCCGTCAAGCCGTATGCGTTCTTGATCTTTTTCGTGCTGTTCATCGCGACGCCGCTCAGTCGGTACTTCTTCGCGGTTGTGGGCTGGTTCTACGACTTGTCCGGCGTCCCCGCCGGGCTTATCGGACTCGGCTTCAACCTCACCCGGTTCTGGTCCGCCTGGTTCTGAGCAACGCCTTGCGACATATGCGTCATTGCGCATAGATTGGAAACATGGGAGCGGGCCACAATCACGGCGGTGGCGATGCCCGTGTCAGCCGGATGGTGATGGCCGCCGCCATCCTGTCCGGGTTCTTCGTCATCGAACTCGTCACCGCGCTGCTGATCAATTCGATAGCGCTGTTGGCCGATGCCGGCCACATGCTCACCGACGTGGTCGCGTTGTTCATGGGTCTGGCGGCGGTGCTGGTGGCCCGCCGCGGCAGCGCCTCCCCCGCCCGTACCTACGGCTGGCACCGCGCCGAGGTGTTCACCGCGGTGGCCAACGCCGTGCTGTTGCTCGGCGTCGCCGTGTTCATCCTCTACGAGGCGTTCGAGCGGCTCGGCGACGCGCCGGCCGTACCCGGTGTGCCGATGATCGCCGTCGCACTGGCCGGGCTGCTGGCCAACGTCCTCGTGGTGCTGCTGCTGCGGTCGCACTCCGAGAGCAGCCTCGCGGTCAAGGGCGCCTACATGGAGGTGGTCGCCGACAGCGTCAGCAGCGTCGGCGTGCTGATCGCGGGGATCGTGACCGTCACGACGCACTGGCCGTACGCCGACGTCGTGGTCGCGGTCCTCGTCGCACTGTGGGTGTTGCCGCGGGCGATCTCGCTTGCACGTGCGGCGCTGCGCATCCTGTCGGAGTCCTCGCCCACGCACATCGACGTCGAGGAGCTCAAAACCGCCCTGTGCGCGGTCGAGGGCGTGAGCGAGGTGCACGACCTGCACGTGTGGACGCTGGTTCCCGGCAAGGACATGGTCACCGCGCACCTGACGTCGACCGCCGACTCGGCCAAGGTGCTCGACGAGGCACGCGCGGTACTCAACGCGCGCGGCCTCGAGCACGCCACTGTGCAGGTCGAGCGGCCCGACGCCGCGGACGACTGCAACTGCGAAGCGACCTGATCGCGGCTAGCTGAGCCCGAGTTCGGTGCGCGCCGTCGGGTCGCAGTCGTCGAGCAGATCCAGACAGCGCGCGTACTCGTCGGTTTCGCCGATCACGTCGGCGGCCTTCGCCAGCGCGGCGACGCACCGCAGGAATCCGCGGTTCGGTTCGTGCGCGTACGGTACGGGCCCGAAACCCTTCCAGCCGTTGCGACGCAGTTGGTCCAGACCGCGGTGGTAGCCGGTGCGGGCATAGGCGTAGGCGGTGATGGCCTTGTCGTCGGCGAGAGCGCCCTCCGCGAGAGTCGCCCATGCGACCGACGCGGTGGGATGCGCCGCCGCAACGATGGCGGGGTTCTCGTCGGCCGACAGTTCCGCCTCGGCCGCACTGTCGCCAGGAAGAAGGACCGGATCCGGTCCCAGAAGATCACCCATCCGCGTCATGGCCCTATTGTGCCGTGGGGCTTATAAGCTCGAAACAGAGACCGTCGGCTGAGCCGACAGGACACTCGCGTCACGGGAGGACTACAGCAGGTATGTCGAACCCATCAGGGCCCGACCAGGGAAACGAACCGGCTGTGGAATCGGCGCACGAAGGCACCCACGAGCGCTCGCGCGAGGAAACGACAACTGCCGACGATTCTTCGACAGGCGACGACGGCGAGACCACCGACGACCCGCACGCCGACACCCAGCAGGCGCCCGCCGTCATCGAGGATCATCCGACCGAAATAATGGCGTTGGAGTCGACCGGTACCGTCGATCCCGACCCCACGCAGGAAGTACCAGCCGTGCGGCGGTTCACCGCACCGTCGGGGATGGACTCGTCGACGAAGAAGATCGCGACCCCGCCCGAGGCCGCCACCGAAGTGTTCTCGACGCCCACCGGACCCATCGGTTCCGGCGATCCCGCCGCGCCACAGGCCATTCCGCCCCGCGGGGAGGCGCCGAAGCCACCGGGCCGCAGACACAGCTGGGGCTGGGTGGCGGCGCTGATCCTGGTGATCGCCGCGCTCGTCGCAGTGGCGATACTCGGCACACTGCTGTTGACCCGCGACTCCGATTCGAAGGCGTCGCAGGAGGACAGCGTCCGCTCGACGATCCAGAACTTCGACGTCGCCGTGCAGAACGGCGACCTGGCCACCCTGCGCAGCATCACGTGCGGCACGACCCGCGACAGCTACGTCAACTATGACGACCGCGCGTGGACCGACACCCATGCCAGGGTGGCCGCCGCCAAGCAGTATCCGGTGGTGGCCAGCATCGACCAGGTCGTCGTCAACGGCGACCATGCCGAGGCAAACGTCACGACGTTCATGGCGTACGCGCCGCAGACTCGGTCCACCCGCAGCTTCGATCTGCAGTTCCGCGACGACCAGTGGAAGATCTGCCAGGCGCCCAGCAGCTAGGGCGACGAGCAAATATAGGGAAACACCCTATTTTTCAATCGCGTCCGCCTGGCTAGCGTTTGCCTATGTCCCGATCCATACCGTTCAAGACGCCACTCATCGCAGCGGCAGTGTTAGTCGCAGGGCTAGTGGCCGTCCCGGTTCCCGCCGCATACGCAGCTCCCCCCAGCGGCTGCTCATTCCCCGCAGTGGTCAACATCAATATCAGCGATGGCTCGTCGATGTCGTTCGCGGCCAACGGAGCCGGCGTCAACGCACCGACCACCATCGGAATTCCCGGCGGGGAGGGCCGCCCTGGCGCCCTCCAGGGCGGCATCGGGCCGGACGGTCACGTGGACCTCACCTACATCAGCGGCGCTAATAACGATCGTCATTTCGTCGGGGATGTGGGCGACGACGGCAGGGCCACCGGCAACATCGAAGGCACCCCCCTCACGTGGGCGACCGGAGGTGCGCTGACGTGCGCCCAGGCGGCAACCGTGGCAGGCCCGGACGTGACGGGCGAGCCGGTCCTCGGCGGGATCGTCATTCACGTGACAGACCACAGCGGCAAAACGTCGAAGTGCCACTACGACTCGGAGGTCTTCGACCGCGACTTCACCCTCAACGCGAATTCCACCGCCGACCTGAAGCTCATTCCCGCCGTCCCACTGCTGCGGGCCTGGCCCGTGACCGTCACCTGCGAAAACGGTGCCAGGACCGAAACGAGTATCGACTTCTAGCCGCTGACGGTCCGGCCTGCGCTGTGCAGGTCGTTGCACGCCTCGACGACGCGCTCCGACATGGAGGACTCGGCCTTCTTCATGTAGCTGCGCGGGTCGTAGACCTTCTTGTTGCCAACCTCGCCGTCGACCTTGAGCACCCCGTCGTAGTTAGTGAACATGTGGCCTGCCACCGGGCGGGTGAACGCGTACTGCATGTCCGTGTCGACGTTCATCTTCACCACGCCGTACCCCAGCGCCTCCTCGATCTCCGACTTCAGCGAGCCCGATCCGCCATGGAAGACGAAGTCGAAAGGCTTTGCGCCCTCGGGCAATCCGAGCTTGGTGGCGGCCACCTTCTGGCCCTGTTCGAGGACGTCGGGGCGCAGCTTGACGTTGCCCGGCTTGTACACGCCGTGCACGTTGCCGAACGTCGCGGCAAGCAGGTACTTCCCGTGCTCGCCCGCGCCGAGCGCTTCGATGGTCTTCTCGAAGTCCTCGGGGGTGGTGTATAGCTTCTCGTTGATCTCGGCCTCGACGCCGTCCTCCTCGCCGCCGACCACACCGATCTCGATCTCGAGGATGATCTTGGCGGCGGCGGTCTGCTTGAGGAGTTCCTTGGCGATCGTCAGGTTCTCGTCGATCGGCACCGCCGAGCCGTCCCACATATGCGACTGGATGATCGGGTTCTTACCCGCCGCGACCCGCTCCTGCGAGATCGCGAGAAGCGGCCGGACATAGGTGTCGAGCTTGTCCTTCGGGCAGTGGTCGGTGTGCAGGGCGACGGTGATCGGGTACTTCTCCGCGACGATGTGCGCGAACTCCGCCAGCGCCACGGCCCCTGTGACCATGTCCTTGACTCCCAGGCCGGAGCCGAACTCGGCGCCTCCGGTGGAGAACTGGATGATGCCGTCGCTGCCCGCATCGGCGAAACCCTTCAGCGCGGCGTTGATCGTCTCCGAGGAGGTGCAGTTGACCGCCGGGAACGCGTATGCGTGCTCCTTGGCGCGGGCCAGCATCTCGGCGTAGGCCTCTGGCGTGGCGATGGGCATGGGTGTTCCTCTCGCTGGAGCGGCTGTCTAGGAGGCAGTATCTCAAGACCGGCGGCCATGCGGCAGGCTGATGGGTCAGCCTGCGCCGGTATCTTGGTGTGCCATGACCTCCACCGTGATGTTGATGCCGGACTTCATGGACCCGATAAAGCTCATCGGGTATTTCGGCGTCTGGGCACTGGTCGGCCTGCTCGTGGTCATATTCGTCGAGTCCGGGGTGTTGTTCCCGGTCCTGCCCGGCGATTCGCTGCTGTTCGTCGCGGGCATGTTCGCCGCGGGTACCGCCGCGCAGGGAACCGCAGTCGAGGCCAACTTCGCGCTCTGGCAGCTGCTGGTCTTCGTCCCGATCGCAGCCGTCGCCGGTGGCCAGGTCGGGTACTGGATCGGCAGGGGCATCGGCACCTCGATGTTCAAGCCGAACGCGCGCATCCTCAAGCAGCGGTACCTGGACGAGGCACACGAGTTCTTCGAACAGCGAGGCCCGTTTGCCATCGTGGTCGCGAGGTTCGTGCCGATCGTGCGCACCCTGGCCCCGATCACGGCGGGTGCCGCTCGGATGCGCTACTGGGTGTTCACGGCCTACAACGTTCTCGGTGCCGTCGTGTGGGGAGTGGGCCTTGTTCTTCTCGGATATTGGCTGGGCCAGTTTGAAACGGTGCAGAAGCTGCTGGAGCCGATCGTCATTCTGATTGCGCTCGTCTCGGTCGCCCCGATGTTCATCGAGTGGTACAAACGGAGGCGCGCAGGCAGGGAATCCGGCCGGGCTACCCCCGAGCCCGTGACCGACCAACCGTCCTGAGCGCCTCGAACAGCTCAAGCAGCCCCGACAGCGAATGCGCGGGAAGAAACAGATCGCAGTACGGCAGGGCCGCGGCCATCGACGCGGCCAGCGGTTCGAAATTCGGCTGCGCGGCACGCGGATTGAGCCAGACGACCATGTGCGCCCGTCGCTTCATCCGGGCCAGTGCCCGCGTCAGCACCTCGGGCGGGTCGCTGTCCCAGCCGTCCGAGGCGATGATCACCACCGCGTCACGCAGCACATTGCCGTGCGGCGCCGCCAGTAGTCCGCCGACGCATCGGCCGAGGTGCGTCCCGCCGTATCTGTCGACGACGGTCGCGTTCGCCCGCGCCAGTGCGACCTCCGCCGATCGATGCGAAAGCGCAGGCGTGAGCCGCGTCAGCGACGTCGAGAATGCGAACACCTCGGGACGAACGCCGTTGTTACGCAACGCCGCCGCCCGCATGAGATGCAGGTAGATCGCCGCATAAGGCCGCATCGACCGGCTCACGTCGCACACCAGCGCAACCCGGCGCGGCCGCTCACGCCTGCGGGTCCGCGCCAGCCGCACGACCTCCCATCCCGTCGTGCGCGAGGATCGCATCGACTCCCTCACGTCGATCCGCTTGCCGCCGGGATGGGTTTCCCGACGCAGACTCCGCCGTCGCGGCCAATCCGACGACAGCTGCTCCAGCCACGCGCCGATTCGGCGCAGATCATCGTCGTCGAACCGATCGAACGATTCGTCGGCACGCGCGATCAACCGGCTGGGCAGTGCATCCGGCAGCGCCATCCCATCCTCTGAGATCTCGGTGGCGCGCAGCGAGGTCGGCAACGTCGTCCAGGGAACACCGTCGCCTTCGCTGCCGCCACCGTCACTTCCGCCGACGCCCGGTACCGGCTCACCCGGCGGACGGAGCCCACGGTCCTCTGGTTGGATTCGCCGCGTCGCAAACGCGTCATCGAAGATCGCGTTGAAAATCGCGTCGAAAGCGTTGATGTCCTCGGCCCTGTTGACCAAGCTCAGGCGGGCGGCCCAGTACAGCGCGGTGCGCGACCGCGGTGCGATGTGATGCATCGCCTGTACGTGGGTGGCAGGTCCGTCCGCCGACACCGCGACGCCGCCTGCCCGCAAGTTGTCGACCAACGCGACCGCGAAGGCGGCGAGGTCGACACCGGTCAGCAGCACCGGCGACCTAATCATCTGCCGTGCAACGCCTTTCGGGCAATTCGGAAACGACCGAGGGTGAAGACCACGGCCGCGGCCAGGAACGCGGCAAATACCATCGGACCGTACTTCTTCAGCGCACCCCCACCCGCAAGCGCGATGAGGTCGATGGGCTCCGACGCCTGTTGGTCGGCAACGACGGCCGCTTTCGGCGCTTCGCCGTTGGTCGCCGGCGCAGCGGCCGCACCGTCGGAGGCGAGCTTCGCCTCGAGCGAGGCGACGAACTGGCCGAGCAGCTTCTCCGACACCTGTTGCAGCATGCTGCTGCCGAACTGGGCGAGCTTGCCGACGATCTTCAGGTCGGTATCGACGGTGACGCGGGTGTGATCGCCCGCATCGTGCAACTGGGCGGTGACCGTCGCGGCGGCGTTGCCGGTGCCCCGGGCCTCCTTGCCCTTGCCGTCGATGACCGCGCGATAGACATCGCGGTCCTGCTCGACGAAGTGCACCCTGCCGCTGAACTCGCTCGTTACCGGGCCGACCTTGACCTTGACCTTGCCCAGCACGTCGTCACCCTCGCGGCCGGTCATCTGCGCCCCCGGCATCAACGGGATGACCTGCTCCAGATCCGTGAGGACGCCCCAGGCGTCCTCGATCGGCGCATTGACGGTGAACTCGTTGGTGATCTTCATCAAGCATTCCTCTCACTGTGAGCTGTATTCGGCGAACGCCTCGCTGATCAGGGCATAGTCGTCGGGGGTTTTCGCCAGCGCGCCGAGGCCGGCCAGCCCTCGCTCGCTGCCCGCGTCGGCCAGGTCACCCACCCCGAGCGCCACCAGTGCGGCGACCCAGTCGATGGCCTCCGCAACTCCCGGCGGCTTGTCGAGGTCGAGATCTCTTGTATTGCCCACGAATTGGGTGGCATGTTCGATGAGGGCGGTGGTTGCGCCGGGGACCGTGCGCCGCACGATCGCAACGGCGCGTGACGGCTCCGGGTAGTCGATCCAGTGGTACAGGCACCGCCGCCGAAGGGCGTCGTGGAGATCGCGGCTGCGGTTGGACGTGAGCACCGCAATCGGTGGCCGCTCGGCGGCGAATGTCCCGAGTTCGGGCACCGTGACCGCCGCCTCGCCGAGGAACTCCAGCAGAAGCGCCTCGAATTCGTCTTCAGCGCGGTCGATCTCGTCGATCAGCAGCACCGGAGCACCCGGCCCGCGGTACCGGACGCACTGCAGGATCGGGCGATCGACGAGGTATTCCTCCGTGTACAGGTCCGACTCTTCGATCCCGGCACCCTTGGCCTCGGCGAGCCGGATGGCCAGCAACTGGCGCTGGTAGTTCCAGTCGTACAACGCCTCGGCTGCGGTCAGGCCCTCATAGCACTGGAGGCGCAGCAGCGGTGTGTCCATCACGGCGGCAAGGGTTTTGGCAGCGGTGGTCTTACCGACACCGGGTTCGCCCTCCAGCAGTAGGGGACGACCGAGCGTGACGGCCAGATAGATCGCCGATGCGGTACCGAGGTCGAGCAGGTAGTCGTGTGCGTCGAAGCGCTGGATCACATCGTCGATATCGGCGAACGTCATGCTGCGGCTCATGCCTCGACTCCCGCTCGCTCCGGTCCTCGGTCGTACCTCGCTGCGATCCTCACTCGCGCTCGTCTGCTGCGGCTCATGCCTCGACTCCCGCTCGCTCCGGTCCTCGCTCGTACCTCGCTGCGATCCTCACTCGCGCTCGTCTGCTGCGGCTCATGCCTCGACTCCCGCTCGCTCCGGTCCTCGCTCGTACCTCGCTGCGATCCTCACTCGCGCTCGTCTTCGGTCGCTTTCAATCCGTCTACCCGGATCGACTTGATCACCTCCGCCACGATCGACACCGCGATCTCCGCGGGTGTCTTCGCTCCGATCGGCAACCCGACCGGGGTGTGCACCCGGGGGCGTTCGTCCTCCGTCAGTTCCAGGCCGGCCAGTACCGACGCGCCGCGAACACGGCTGGCGACCAGACCGATGTAGCCGACACCCGCGTCGAGTGCTGCCCGGATCGTCTCCGCCTCGGGGCCACCGAGGCTGGCGATCACCACAGCGGTCGTGCCCGCCAGGTCGTCGACGTCCCCGCCGACGGCGTCGTATCCCATGGCTCTGCACAGCTCCACCAGCGAGTCGGCGATCGGGGTCCCGCCGAAGATCCGCACCAGCGGGGCGGGTACCTGTGGCACTAGGAAGATCTCCAGCGCGCCGCCCGACAGGCACGGGTTGACGACCACACATGCGCCCGGCGCCTCGGGGAAATGCACGTCGCCGTCCGGTAGTACGCGCAGTAGTACGCTCTCGTTCGTCTGCAGCGCCCCCATCGCTGCCTTGCGCACCGAGTTCTGCGCGCAGTGGCCGCCGACGAAGCCCTCAATCGTCCCGTCGGACAACAGGATCGCTTCGTCACCCGGATGCGCGGACGTCGGCGGCGCCGCGCGCACCACCGTCGCATGGACGAACGGCGTTCGGGCCAGCCGCAACTGCTGCGCCCGTTCGTCCATCCTCATCGCTGTTCGCATATGTCCTTTTCACTCCTCGCGTGCGCGGACTACCTTCTAGATCGGCGGGGTGGCCCGGCCCTGCATGGCCTCCCACACCCGTGACGGCGTCAGCGGCATGTCGGCGTGCCGAACACCGAACGGCGCCAGCGCATCCACCACTGCGTTCACCACCGCGGGCGGTGATCCGACGGTGGCGGACTCCCCGACCCCCTTCGCGCCGATCGGGTGGTGCGGCGACGGCGTCACGGTGTGGCCGGTCTCGAAGTGCGGCACCTCCATCGCGGTCGGGATGAGATAGTCCATCAGCGAGCCGCCGAGGCAGTTGCCTTCCTCGTCGAACGCGATCATCTCCATCAGCGCCATTCCGATGCCGTCGACAAGCCCGCCGTGCACCTGCCCCTCGATGATCATCGGGTTGATGCGGGTACCGCAGTCGTCGACGGCAAGGAATCGGCGCACCTTCACCACCGCAGTGCCCGGATCGATGTCGACAACGCAAAAGTACGCCCCGTAGGGATAGGTGAGATTCTCTGGGTTGTAACAGATCTGGGCGTCGAGGCCACCCTCGATGCCCTCGGGCAGATCGCCCGCGCCATGGGCACGCATCGCAATGTCCTGGATCGTCACCGACGCCGAGGGGTCGCCCTTGACGTGGAAGGAGCCCTTCTCCCATTCGAGGTCGGCGATCGAGGCTTCCAGCATCCCGGAGGCGATGATCTTGGCCTTGTCCCTCACCTTGCGGGCGACCAGCGCGGCGGCCGCCCCCGACACCGGCGTCGAACGGCTGCCGTAGGTGCCGAGGCCGAACGGGGTCTGGTCGGTGTCGCCGTGCACCACATCGATGTCGTCGGGCGGGATGCCAAGCTCCTCGGCGACGATCTGGGCGAAGGTGGTTTCGTGGCCCTGCCCCTGAGTCTGAACCGACAGCCGCACAACGGCTTTGCCAGTCGGGTGGACCCGCAGCTCGCAGCCGTCGGCCATACCGAGGCCGAGGATGTCCATGTCCTTGCGCGGCCCGGCGCCCACCGCCTCGGTGAAGAACGACATGCCGATCCCCATCAGCTCGCCGCGCTCACGCTTCTCCTTCTGCTCGGCGCGCAGGGCGTCGTATCCGATCATTTCCATCGCCAGCCGCATGGTTGTCTCGTAGTCGCCGGAGTCGTACACCCAGCCGGTCTTGGACTTGTACGGGAACTGGTCCGGTCTCAGCAGGTTCTGCAGCCGCAGCTGCGCCGGGTCCATCTTCATCTCGAACGCCAGGCAGTCGACGAGCCGCTCGACGAAATACACGGCCTCGGTGATGCGGAACGAGCATGCGTACGCGACGCCGCCGGGCGCCTTGTTCGTGTACACGGCGGTCATGTGGCAGTAGGCGGCCTCGATGTCGTAGCTCCCGGTGAAGACACCGAAGAAGCCGGCCGGGTATTTCACCGGCGCCGCAGTGCCGTTGAACGCGCCGTGGTCGGCGAGCACATTGGAGCGGATGGCCAGGATCTTGCCGTCGCTGGTGGCGGCGATCTCGCCGACCATGATGTAGTCGCGGGCGAAGCCGGTGCTGGTCAGGTTCTCGCTGCGGTCCTCCATCCACTTGACGGGCTTGCCAAGCAGCAGCGAGCCGACGATCGCGCAGACGTACCCGGGGTAGATCGGCACCTTGTTGCCGAAGCCGCCGCCGAGATCCGGTGAGATGACTCGGATCTTGTGTTCGGGCAGGCCCGCCACCAACGCGTAGAGCGTGCGGTGCGCATGCGGCGCCTGCGTCGTCGACCACAGCGTGAGCTTGCCGGTCACCGGGTCGAGATCGGCTACCGCACCACAGGTTTCCATCGGTGCGGGATGCACGCGCGGATAGACGATCTCCTGCTTGACGACGACGTCGGCCTTGGCGAACGCAGCGTCGGTGGCCGCGGCATCGCCGGTCTCCCAGTCGAAGCAGTGGTTGTCGGTTTTGCCCTCGAGGTCGGTGCGGATGACTTCGGCGCCGGGATCGAGCGCCGTGCGGGCGTCGATGACCGGGGCGAGCGCCTCGTAGTCGACGTCGATGAGCTCCAGTGCATCCCGGGCGGAATAGCGGTCCTCGGCGACGACGAAGGCCACCTCCTGGCCCTGGAACCGGACCTTGTCGGTGGCCAGCACCGCCTGCACGTCATTGGACAACGTGGGCATCCAGGCCAGCCCCTTGTCGGCGAGGTCCGCCCCGGTCACCACGGCCTTGACCTTCGGATGCGCCTGGGCCGCTGAGACATCGATGCTGTTGATCCGTGCGTGCGCGTACGGCGACCGCAGGATGGCCAGGTGCAGCATGCCGGGCAGGCTGATGTCGTCGACGTAGTTGCCACGGCCCCTGATGAACCTCGGGTCCTCCTTGCGCAGCATCCGGCCGTGGCCGCACGGCTTCTTGTCGTTGTCGGCCTGGTCTTCCGGCGACGGCGGACGGGATTCGAGGGTGGTCATGCGTTGGCCTCCTCATTCGCATGCTTGGCCGCCCACTGCACCGACCGCACGATGGTGGTGTATCCGGTGCACCGGCAGATCTGGCCGGAGATGGCCTCGCGGATCTCGTCCTCACTGGGGTCGGGATTGCGGTCGAGCAGCGCGCGGGCGGTGATCATCATTCCGGGGGTGCAGAATCCGCACTGCAGTCCGTGGCACTGCATGAACCCCTCCTGCACGGGGTCGAGCTTGCCGTCGGTCTCCATTCCCTCAACGGTGCGCACGGCGTGCCCGGACGCCATCGCCGCGAGAATCGTGCAGGACTTCACCGGTTCGCCGTCGATGTCGACGACGCAGGTGCCGCAGTTGCTGGTGTCACAGCCCCAGTGAGTTCCGGTGAGCCGCAGTTGATCCCGTAAGAAGTGCACGAGCAGCATGCGCGGCTCGACCTCGGCGGTCACCTGCTCGCCGTTTACTGTCATGGTCACCTGCATGGTGCGCTCTCCTCAATTCCCGCTCGGCGCAGGCGCATTGCGCACGCGTTCGACCGATGTACGAAGCGTTCTGATGGTCAGTTCTGAGGCCAGGTGCCGCTTGTAGTCGGCGCTGCCGCGCATGTCGTCCACCGGTTCACAGGCTTGCGATGCCGCCCTGCCCGCCTCGGCGAACGTCTCCTCTGTTGCGGGCTTGCCGACGAGCGCTTCCGAGGCCGATGCCAGCGCCTCGGCGTCGGCGTTGACCGCGGTGAGCCCGATGCGGGCGGCGGCTATCGATCCGTTGTCGAGCGTCACCGCGGCGCCTGCGGCGGTGACCGCCCAGTCCCCGACCCGGCGCTCGACCTTCGCGTAGGCGCTCGAAGACCGGTGCCGCACGGGGATGCGCACCTCGACGAGCATCTCGTTGAACGCCAGCGACGTCTCGTAGGGACCTTCCAGGAAGTCGTCGATCGGAACCTCGCGCTCACCCGAGGGTCCGCGGACCAGACACACGGCGTTCAACACCGTGTTCACCGTGGTCAGATCCTCCGCGGGATCGGCCTGGCACAACGAGCCGCCGATCGTGCCGCGGTTGCGCACCACCGGGTCGGCGATCACCCGCTCGGCGTCGCGGAAGATCGGGCACACCGCGGCGAGCTCGTCGCTCTCCAGCACCTGCCGGTGCCGCGCCATCGCACCGATCCGCACCAGCGTCGGCTCGACGGCGATGTGTCCGAGCTCTGCCGCCAGGTCGTTGATGTCGACCAGGTATTCGGGGTTCGCGATGCGCAGTTTCATCATCGGCAGCAGGCTGTGCCCGCCCGCGACGATCAACGCCCCGTCGCCCAACCGGTCGAGAAGACCGACAGCGTGGTCGACGCTCGTTGCGCGTTCGTACTCAAAAGGTCCAGGTACCTGCATGTGATCGACCTCACATCGATGGGCTGTGCGCCCAGTCTCGGCCGGTCCAGCGGGCCCGTCAATATTGAGTTAAGCGATCGCTTAACTCGCTGCTGTCGTGGTGGATCCGGCCATTGACCTCGGTCAGCGGCCGGCCGGCGCCGCCCCACTGGCGGGCGATGATCTCAGCGGCGATCGACACCGCCGTCTCCTCCGGAGTGCGCGCGCCGAGGTCGAGCCCGATCGGACTGGCCAGCCGGGTGAGCTCCGCCTCCGTCACGCCTGCATCACGCAGCCGGGCGATCCGGTCCTCATGGGTGCGCCGCGACCCCATCGCGCCCACGTAGCCGACGTTGGGCAGCCGCAGCGCTACCTCGAGCAGGGGCACGTCGAACTTCGGGTCGTGGGTCAGCACACAGATCACGGTGCGGCCGTCGATCTCGCCGGCGTCCTGCTGTGCGGCCAGGTAGCGGTTGGGCCATTGGACAACGACCTCGTCCGCGGTCGGGAACCGCGCACGCGTCGAGAAAACGGGTCGAGCGTCGCACACGGTGACCCGGTAGCCCAGCAGCGAGCCCTGCCGCGCCAGGGCGGCGGCGAAGTCGATGGCACCGAACACCAGCATCCGCGGGCGCGGCGCATAGCTGGCCACGAACACCTCCATGCCCGAGCCACGGCGCTGGCCGTCGGGTCCGAAGGTGAGCACCTCGCTGCGGCCTGCGGCCAGCAGGCCCGCGGCGTCGTCGGCGACGGCGGCGTCGGCGCGCGTGGAGCCGACCGAGCCGTCAACCGAATCCGGTCCGACCACGAGCCGCCGGCCCACCCAGTCGGGATCGACGTGCGAGATGACTGTGGCCACCGCGACCGGCCGGTGCCCGGCGACGTCGTCGGCGACGGCCGCCAGCTCAGGAAACGTGCTGCGCGAGACGGGTTCGACGAAGACGTCGATGATCCCGCCGCAGGTGAGCCCGACCGAGAATGCGTCGTCGTCGCTGACCCCGTAGCGCTCGAGCCGAGCCAAGCCGTCCGCCACCACGTCTTTGGCCAGTTCGTAGACGGCGCCCTCGACGCAGCCGCCGGACACCGACCCGCTGACGGTGCCGTCCGGCGCGACCACCATCGAGGCTCCAGCCGGTCGCGGCGCCGACTGGAACGTGCGAACGACGGTGCCGACGCCAGCGGTTTCACCCGCTTCCCAGATCGCCAGAAGCTCGGTCAGAACGTCACGCACGCAACCCAAAGTAGGCTCAATTCGTGACACCGGCTCAGCTTCGGGCCTTTTCGGCCGTGGTGCGACTGGGCTCTGTGCACGCCGCAGCCGCGGAACTCGGCATGTCAGACGCGGGAATCTCGATGCACGTCGCGCAATTGCGCAAGGAACTCGACGACCCGCTGTTCGCCAGGACCGCCGCCGGACTCGCCTTCACACCCGGCGGCCTGCGGCTGGCGAGCCGGGCGATCGAGATCCTCGGCCTGCAGCAGCAGACTGCGATCGAGGTGACCGAGGCTGCCCACGGGCGCCGACTGCTGCGGATCGCGGCGTCGAGTGCGTTCGCCGAGCACGCCGCACCGGGTCTGATCGAGCTGTTCTCGTCGCGGGCCAACGATCTGTCGGTGGAACTGAGCGTGCACCCGACGAGCCGGTTCCGCGATCTGATCAGTTCACGCGCCGTCGATATCGCACTGGGCCCGAACGCCACTGACGAGACGTCAAACGGCTCGATCGCCGTGCGGCCCTTCCTGAAGTATCAGATTCTGACTGTCGCCGCGCCCGACAGCCCGCTCGCCACCCATCCCCCGACCACCGCCCTGTTGCGCGAGCAGCAATGGATGCTGGGCCCTGCTGCGGGCAGCATAGACGGTGACATCGCTTCGATACTGCGGGATCTGGCGATTCCTGAGTCGCAGCAGCGGATTTTCCAGAGCGATGCCGCGGCACTGGAGGAGGTTCGGCGGATCGGGGGCGTCACGCTGGCCATCGGCTTCGCGGTCGGAAAGGACGTCGCGGCCGGACGGCTGATCCATGTCAAGGGACCTGGTCTTCAGGTGCCGGGCGAATGGTGTGCGATGACGCTGACACCCGCGGCGCGCCAGCCCGCGGTGTCGGAGCTCGTCCGGTTCATCACCACCCCGCGCTGCACGCAGGCGATGCTGCGCGGCACCGGTGTCGGGGTGACCCGGTTCCGCCCCAAAGTGCATGTCACGCTGTGGAGTTAGGCCTGCCGGTCCGCTTCTAGTGCGCGGATCAGGCTGGCCGCGTCCCACGGTCCCTTGTGTCGCCTGCCGTTGACGAAGAACGTCGGCGTCGAGTTGAGGTCCATCGCATCGGCGTCCTGGGCGTCGTCCTGCACGCGGTGCAGCACCTTCGACGCGTGCAGGCGCACGTCGGCGTCGAAGCGGTCGATGTCGCAGCCCGCGGTGACGGCGTAGCGGTAGATATCGGACCATTCGAGATCGTCCTGATGGCTGAACAGCTCGCGCGCCATCTCCCAAAACTTGCCCTGCAGCGCGGCCGCCTCACTGGCCCTAGCCGCGTCGAACGCACGTGGGTGTACCCGTTCCAACGGCAGATGACGCCACACGTAGCGCAATTCGTCGCCGAAGTGCGCACGCACCTGATCGATCGACCCGGTGGCCCGGCTGCAGAACGGGCACTCGAAATCGCCGTACTCGACTAGAGTCAGTGCACCGTCTGGTCCGCCGCGGATATGGTCTCGCGCCGGATCGACGGGCCGGATCAACTTGAGCCCCACCGGTTTCGGCGGGCTGAGCCAATCGGTGAGCCGGAAAATGGCCCAGCCGAGCAGGAATGCCAACAGGGAGGCGAGCAGGACGCCGACGCGTGCCTCGTCCTGCCGCAGCGGGTCGTGGATGGCGATGTCGATGATAAAAAGTGCGATGGTGAATCCGATTCCGGACAGCGCCGCCCCACCTGCGATCCGGCGCAGCGTAAGCCCCGGGGCCAGGTACCCCCATCGCAACCGGGCGACGAGCCAGGTCGCGGCCGTGATGCCGACGAACTTGCCGAGCACCAGGCCGCCGACGATGCCCCACGTCAGCGGTGACCGCATGGCCGCCGACATCGTGCCGGCGTTCAGCCGCACCCCCGCGTTCACCAACGCGAACAGCGGCAGCACCAGGAACGACACATAGGGCCCGAACTGGGTTTGCAAGCGTTGGTTGATCGAAATCGAATCTCGCAGACCTCGGCTCGCCGCCCTGGCGTACTCCGAGTTAGGAGATTGGCGGAACGCACGGATCAGCTCGACGGTCTCCTCTACCTGCTGTCGTTCGGGCGTGAAGACGGGAATCAGCAGTGCGATCGCCACCCCGGCCAACGTCGGGTGCACACCGCCGATGTATAGCGCCACCCACAGCGCGAACGCCAGCACGGCGTAGGCGGGGCCGCGCCCTGCAGGCAGGTAGCGGATGAGCGCGATCGCGGCGATCAACGCCGCCGCAACCAGCAGCGCCGCGATCTTGATGCCGTGCGAATAGAACAGCGCGATGACGGTCAACGCGCCGATGTCGTCGACCACCGCGAGGGTGAGCAGGAATAGGCGGACCCGCGCAGGGAATTTCGGTTTGATGATCGCCAGCGCGCCGATCAGGAACGCGGTATCAGTGGAAATCACCACACCCCATGCCCGTGCGTTGTCGCCGGACGGATTGACCAGGAAAAAGATCAAGGCAGGCAGTGCAAGACCCGCCATGGCCGCCACCACGGGAACCATCGCCCTGGCCCGGTCGGTCAGCTCGCCGATGGTGAACTCGGCCACGACTTCCAAACCGACGATGAAGAAAAAGAACGTCATCAACCCGTCGTTGATGAGCTGCTTGACCGTGAGATCGAACTGGAGGTCGCCGATGGAGACCCCGACGGCCGTGTTCAGCAACGCCGAATAACTCTGCGCCCAGGGCGAATTCGCCCATAAGATCGCGGCGATTGTGGCCGCCAGGAGCAGTGCGGCCGCCCTGTTCTCAGTGCTGCGCGTGCCCCTTTGGTCGCGGCTGAAGCCGGTCGGCAGCAAGCGGACGATACGCGGGAAACCACCGGCGGCGTCGCCGCCCGCATCGACACTCACGCCCGGGCGTACTCCGCGAAGACGGAGAGCAGGTCCGGCTTGTCGACGGCGCTGGCGGCCACAACGTCCTCCGGCCTGGCGCCCAACAGGATTCGTTTGATCGGAATCTCCAGACGTTTCCCCGTCATGGTGCGTGGGATGCCAGGCACACCCAGGATGTCGTCGGGCACGTGCCGCGGCGAGGCGCCCTTGCGGATGGCGCCGGTGATCCGGTCTCGCAGTTCGTCGTCCAGTTCGGCGTCGTCGGCGAGGTGGACGAACAGCGGCATCCAGTAACCGCCGTCGTCCTGTTCCACGCCGACCACCAGACAGTCGCGCACCTCGGCCATCGACTCGACGGCGTTGTATATTTCGGCGCTGCCCATCCGGACACCCATGCGGTTCAGGGTGGCGTCCGAACGGCCTTGCACCACAACGGAATCCCGGTCGGTGATGGTGATCCAGTCGCCGTGGCACCAGACGCCGGGGTACTTGTCGAAGTACGCCTTGCGGTAGCGGCCACCGTCGGTGTCGTTCCAGAAGAACACGGGCATCGACGGCATCGGCTGCGTGATTACAAGCTCACCGGCCTCCCCGACCACCGGGGTGTTCTCGTCGGTCCACGCCTGCACATCGGCGGCGAGACATATCACGTTCAGCTCACCCGCGACGATCGGCACCAGCGGGCAACCACCGATGAACGCGGTCACCACGTCGGTGCCGCCGCTCATCGACATGACGGGCACGGGGCGGCCAACGCCGTCCTGGATCCAGCGGAATCCCGAGGCGGGCAGCGGCGATCCGGTCGAGCCGACGGCACGCAACGCGTCGAGTCGATACTCCTTCCCCGGGTGCAGCTCGTCCTTGGCGCAGCCGAGGAAGTAGCCGGCGCCCGCGCCGAACAGCGCCACCTCGTGGTCGGCGACCACCTTCCACAGGCTGTCGGTCTGGGGATACGTCGGGCTGCCGTCGTAACACACCACGGTCGCACCGACCAGCAGTCCGGATACCAGCAGATTCCACATCATCCAGCTGGTGGTCGAGTACCAGAGGAATCGCTCGCCCGGTTTGAGGTCCGCGTGCAGGCTGAGGTATTTCAGGTGTTCCAGCACGACGCCGCCGTGGCCGTGGACGATGCCCTTCGGCGTGCCGGTGGTACCCGAGGAGAACAGCACCCACAGCGGATGTGCGAAGGGCACCGGCGTGATCTCCAGTGGCGCATCGAGTTCGAGGATTTTCGACCACGGCGTGACATCATCGCCGGGCTCGCTGCCGAGCCGCGGCACCAGCACAGTCGCCTTGAGTGTCGTTAGCGCAGAGCGGATCTCGTCGAGCTCCTTGCTGCGGTCGTGGCGCTTGCCGCCGTAGACGGAGCCGTCGCTGGCCACCAGCACGCTGGGTTCGAGCTGCCCGAGGCGGGCGATCACGCCGTCGACCGCGAGATCCTGGTTGCACACCGCCCAGGTCGCGCCGACACTGGCCGCGCCGAGGAACGCGGCGACCGCCTCGCCGATGTTCGGCAGGTATCCGACGACCCGGTCCCCCGGCTTGACGCCAAGCCTGCGCAGATAGTTTGCGAACGCCGCGGTCTCCTGCCGCAGGCGCGCCCATGACCATTCCGTCGAGCCGTCTTCGCCTGCCACCACGAGCGCCGGGTACGCATCGGTCTCGTGCCGGAAAGCCTCGATCGCGTAGTTCAGCGTCGCGCCCGGAAACCATTCTGCGCCAGGCATTTCCCGGCCGGCGAGCACGGTCTCGGCCGGTGTCGTCGCCCGGATGTCGAAGTAGTGCCACACCGCGTCCCAGAACCAGGCGACGTCCTCGAGCGACTTCTCCCTCAGCTGGTGGTAGTCGCCGAATTCACCGCGACCGGTTTCGGCCAGCCATGCCATGAAGCGGGTGAGATTGGCGCGTTCGACAGTGGCTTCGTCCGGTGTCCAGCTCCCGGGTTCGGTCATGCCGGTGTGTCCTCCTCCGCGTCCTCTGCGCTGCCTCCGCTCGCGGTGATCGCATGGGCCGCCTCCATCATCATCCAGCCCGATAACTGCACGGATAAATCGCGCTCGGGGATCGAGGACGCGTTGACGGCGCCCTCGACGAACTGAGCCTGCTGACCGCCTGTCGACGGCATCTCGGCATTGCGGTCCCAGAACGGTCCGAACAGCGGCAGCCCATCCACGGTCTGGCGGTAGTCCCAGGCCGACTGCGCCGACTTGAGCACAATGTTGCGTGCGGTTTCGATCGCGGCGGCGTCCTCAGGTGTCTTGTTCGGCAGCGTGGTCACCACCAGGGCCAGGTAGCGCGCGGTGACGCCGTTGAACAGTCCGCCGTCGCCGCCACCCGCGCCCTTGATGACACCGTCGGGCGCCATCTCCTTGTCCACCGCGGCGACGAGGCGATGCACGCGCTGCGCGTGCTCGGGGTCCTTGGTCCGCGCTGCGAGCTCGGTGTCCAGCCCGAGCACCACGCCCTGACAGTAGGTGTACTGCGCCCGCACCATCGAACCCGCCTTGATCCCGTCGAACACCAGGTGGGTCTCCGGGTCGATCAGAGTCTCGTCGATCCAGTCAGACATCTGCTGGGCGCGGCGCAGCCGGTCGTCGTAGCGGGCCAGGAAGATCCCCGCCGGGCCGTTGGCAGGTGCGTTGAAGAACTGGTCCTGTTTGCGCCACGGGATGCCGCCGCCGTCCTCGGGCACCCAGGCGTTGACGAACTGGTCGCACAGCTTCTTCAGCGCGCCGGGTTTCTCGACGCCTGTCAGCCTGCCTGCCCGCTCCAGCGCCAGGGCCAGCCACGCCATATCGTCGTAGTAGTCGTTGACCCAGGACATGTTGTTACGCAACCGATGTGACCGGATCTGCCTGGCGATCTTCTTCTCTCGGTCGGGCTGCGGGTCGCGCAGCTGCGCGTCGACGAGATTGTCCAAGAGGTGCGCCTGCCACCAGTAGTGCCACGTGCCGAACGTGAGGTCCTTCCGCGTCGGCGGCCATCCGACGACTCCGAGTTGGGTGCCAGGCAGCTGCCAGAGCCGCTTCAGATGGCGCTTTGCGACCGCGGCTTCGGCGCTCGCCGCACGATTCGCCCATACCTGATCCATGTGGTTGATCCTGCCTTACCAGGCCCGGGATATGTCACCGTGTTGTCTGATCCAGGTGTGCATCGCGATGCCCGCCGCGACGGCCGCGTTGATGCTGCGGGTTGAGCCGAACTGGGCGATCGACACTGTCAGCGCCACACCGGCCTTCGTCTCGTCGGTGATGCCGGGGCCTTCCTGCCCGAAGATCAGCACGCAGTTCCTGGGCAGGGTGGTCTCCTCGAGGCGCTGCGCGCCGGGCACGTTGTCCACCGCGACGGCGGTCAGCGCCTCGTCGGCGGCGAAGGCAAGCAGATCAGCTGTCGTGTCGTGATGGCGCAGCCGCTGGTAGCGGTCGGTCACCATGGCGCCGCGCCGGTTCCACCGGCGCCGTCCGACGATGTGCACGGTGTCCACCGCGAACGCATTGGCGGTGCGCACCACCGCGCCGATGTTGGCGTCGTTGCCGAAGTTCTCGATCGCGATGTGGAGCGGTTGGCGGCGCCCATCTATGTCGGCGACGATCGCTTCCCTGGTCCAGTAACGGTAGGCGTCAACGACGTTGCGGGTGTCGCCGTCGCGCAGCAGCGCATGGTCGTACCGCGAGTCGTCGGGCAACGGGCCCTGCCATGGGCCGACGCCGGTGGTTTCGCCCCACTCGGTAGGCCCAACGTCAGTCACGGGTCCACAATCCTGCGTGCGTGCCGACCAGTGACACCGACGCGTAGAGCAGTGCGGCGTTCATGTCGCCCTGTGTGCACAGTGACGCCCGGACTTGGACGGCGTCCAGCGAAGCGTCGGGCAACACCAACAGCGACGCGCCGTACACGTCGCACGCGTGCGACAGGCCGGGGGCAGGCATTGTCGGCGCGACGAGAACCATCATCGGTCCGCCGCGCTGTGCCGAGTCATCGCGGTAACGCGCTGCCAGCCCGCTGATTTCGAGACCCAGCAGCATGTAGCCCTTGCCGGTGAACGCGTTCGGGTCACCCAGCGCGCTTTGGTCGAGCTGGGTGCCGTCGGCCCGGAACCCGTCGACACTGTTCGTCTTGACGACCAGTCCGGTGTCGTTCTCATTCGTCGGCGGTAGCCCGACCGGATAAGCCGCGGGATACGCCACCGCGGTGTCTGCGATCCGGTCCTTCGGCGAGTACACATAGGCGCCGCGGACCTGGGACTGGTCCCGTATCGGCCCGATGCACACGGTGCCCGCGAGCTGGTTGGGCGTCGGCGCCGCGGCCGGTTGGACCGCCAGGCTGGTCACGTCCCGACAGCCGCCGATGGCGTTGGCCTCGATGGGATGGGCCAGCGAGCCGTACAAACCGAACCGGATGTCCTCCGGCTTGGCGTGCGGGGCGTCGGCCTTTGTCGGGGATGCGTCGACGTCCAGCAGGACGTAGTCGCCGTCGAACCGGAGGTTGGACACGCCGATGTTCCAGCCGAGCACGGCCAGCGATTCACCGACCACTGCCGTCTGCACGCTGTACGGGTGAGGGCGCCCGTCGCCGTCGGAGCATGCCGACGACACAGCGAGCACCGCCGCCGACAGCAGGACGACTAGCGCCCGCACCAGAACTCAGGTGCGGCCACGGCCCTTGCCCACCGATTTGTTGATGCGGCGCACCAGGTTTCGCGGCACGAAGCGGCCCACGGTGGTGAGCGCCTTGTACTGCGGGCCTGGCACGATCACGACCTTGCCCTTGGCGGACTCGGCCAGACAGTCCCGCACCACGTCCTCGACCTCGAGCCACATGAATGACGGCGTGCCGCCCATCTCGATGCCTGCGCGCTCGTGGAACTCGGTGCGCACGAAGCCGGGGCACAGCGCGTGCACGCCGACACCGCTGCCGCCCAGTCCGTTGGCCAGTCCCTCGGTGAACGAGATCACCCACGCCTTGGACGCCGAATAGGTCGATCCGCGGCCCGGCAGCAATCCCGCGACGCTCGCGACGTTGATCACCGTGCCTTCATCCGCGTCCAGCATGGGCGGCAGCGCTGCGTGCGTAAGCTGCATGACCGCAGTGACGTTGACGTCCAGCTGTGACTGCAGCACCGACAGGTCAGCGGTCCAGAATTCGCCGGAGGTCCCGAAGCCCGCGTTGTTGACCAGCACCCGAACCCCTGCGGTGAGCCGGTCGGCGACCTTGGCGCGGTCGGAGGCGTCGGCCAGGTCGGCGGCCAGCACCTCGACGTTTGCACCGCCCTCGTCGTGCAGTTCGGCGGCGAGTCGTTCCAGCCGTTCGGTGTCGCGGGCGACCAACACGAGGTCGTATCCGTCGATGGCGTACCGCCGCGCGAACCCTGCCCCCAGTCCGGATGTCGGTCCGGTGATCAAAGCGACGGGGCGCGGCATGCAGACAGGTTACTTACCGCTGATAGTGCGGCGACTGGCGGCCGTTGCGCGGTGGCTGGCGGCGGATCGGTTCGGAACGGGCCGCTTCGGCTTGCGGTTGGGCGTAGCGGGCCGGTGGTGCCGTCACCCCGAGTGGTGGGCGCCTCAGAGCGTGCGGCCGCCGCCGGCTTGAGCGGGCGGCCGGGTGATGCGCCGCGGCGGGCGGCCTCTGCCGGCGCGGCATCCGCACCGGTCTGCGGTGTCGGCGGCAGCACCCGCAAGAGGTCGTTGAATTGGCGCACGGTGCGCAGGCCCTCGTCCCACTGGGCCCGTGTGCTCGTGACCGGCATGCTGACCAGTGTCCAGTGCTGCTCGTTCCACATGATCTCGGCGCAGTCGGGAGCGGTGTGGGCGAATGTCACCATCCGCCGGTCGCACGCGCGCCTGGCGGCGTCGAGGTTGGTGGAGTACACCATCCGCGGGCCGATCGCGCCGAGCAGCCAGATGTCGTTCTCGCGAGGCTCTTTGATGCCCTTGAGCCGAAGATCGACGACCACGTTCGTGCCGACCTTGCGGTGCAGCGCGATCACGGTCGCGACGTCCTCGAGATCGAAAATGAACACCGCCTCGCCGCGGATCTGGCCAAGCACGACGTTCTTGGCGCTGACGTCGCCGACGGTCGACATCACGCCGCGCTTCCAGCGCTTCACGATGTCGTGCGATTCGTGCTCGTAGTCGAAGCCGTGCGACTTGGCCCACGACTTGCGACGTCGTCCCAGCCCGCGCCGACGGTCGATGTCGACGTATAGAAGCACGGCCGCACCCACGAAACAGAGTGCGGACAGCGTGAACCAGAGGGGAACCATCAGGCCCTAGCCTACTTGCAGGTCGGCCTGTTTCCCGAACTCGAGCGCATCACAACCCCGTCACATACCGTCTGGCCATGGTCTACGACGACTACCAGCGAATTCGAGTGGCGGTCGACGGCGGGATCTGCCGCGCCACCATCGACCATCCGCCGATCAACCTGCTGGACGTGCCGCTGATGGGCGAGGTCGGCCGCCTCACGGAAGACGTCGCGGCCGACGACGACGTGCGCGTGCTGATCGTCGACTCGGCCGACCCGGAATTCTTCATCGCGCACGCCGACGTCGAGCTGATTGTCGGCCTACCCACCGACGACACCTCGCTGCACGACGAGCTGTCGCCGTTTCACGCCCTGATGGAACAGTTCCGGACGCTGCCGAAGGCCACCATCGCCGTCATCGAGGGCATCTGCCGCGGCGGCGGCAGCGAGTGGGCGATGGCCTTCGACATGCGCTACGCCCTTCTCGGTAAGGCCGTCTTCGGCCAGCCCGAGGTCGCGGTGGGCATCATCCCCGGCGGCGGAGGAACGCAGCGACTGCCCCGGCTGGTCGGCCGTGGGCGCGCGCTCGAAGTCATCCTCGGCGGCATGGACGTCGACGCGGCGACCGCCGAAACCTGGGGCTATGTCGACCGCGCGCTGCCCGCGGGCGAGTTGCGTCCGTTCGTCGACAGACTGGCCGCGCGTATCGCGTCCTCTCCGTTGGAGGCCATCTCCCGCGCCAAACGCGCGGTCGATGCCGCGATCGGCGACGTCACCACCGGCCTGCGTGTCGAGGACCAGCTGTTTCGGGAGACCCTCGCACAGCCGGTCGCCCGCCAACGGCTACGGGCGATCCTCGACGCAGGCGCCCAGACCCGCGAATTCGAGCTGGGCGAGATCAACCCAGGACGAGCGAGTCGCCGTCCGCGCTGACGTTGACGGGCACCACGTCGCCGTCGTGCACCTCGCCGGCCAGCAGCATCTTCGCCAACTGGTCGCCGATGGACTGCTGGATCAGCCTGCGCAGCGGACGGGCACCGTAGAGCGGGTCGAAGCCGCGGTCGGCCAGCCACTCCTTGGCGGGCAGCGACACCTCGAGGGTGAGCCTGCGCTGGGCCAGCCGCTTCTGCAGCTGGGCCAGCTGGATGTCGACGATCTCGACCAGCTCCTCGGGATTGAGCGGGTCGAAGATGATGACGTCGTCAAGTCGGTTGATGAACTCGGGCTTGAACGCCGAGCGCACCGCGGCCATCACCTGCTCCTCGTTGCCTCCGGAGCCGAGGTTGCTCGTCAGGATCAGGATCGTGTTGCGGAAGTCGACCGTGCGGCCCTGGCCGTCGGTCAACCGACCCTCATCGAGCACCTGCAGCAACACGTCGAACACGTCCGGGTGGGCCTTCTCGATCTCGTCGAACAGGATCACCGTGTACGGACGCCGTCGGACCGCCTCGGTCAGCTGACCACCCTGGTCGTAGCCGATGTATCCGGGAGGCGCACCGACAAGGCGGGCCACCGAGTGCTTCTCGCCGTACTCGCTCATGTCGATGCGGACCATCGCGTGCTCGTCGTCGAAGAGGAACTCCGCCAACGCTTTTGCCAGCTCGGTCTTGCCGACGCCGGTCGGGCCGAGGAACATGAACGAGCCCGTCGGACGGTTCGGGTCGGCAACGCCCGCGCGGCTGCGGCGCACCGCATCCGACACTGCCTGTACGGCCTTCTTCTGGCCGACGACGCGCTTTCCGAGCTCGTCTTCCATGCGCAACAGCTTGGCCGCCTCGCCCTCCAGCATCCGGCCCGCCGGAATGCCGGTCCACGCCGAAACCACGTCGGCGATGTCGTCGGGCCCGACCTCCTCCTTGAGCATGACGTCCTCGCGGGCCTCGGCCTGGGGCAGCGCCGCGTCGAGCTTCTTCTCGACTTCGGGGATGCGGCCGTAGCGCAGCTCGGCTGCCTTCTCCAGATTGCCGTCGCGTTCAGCGCGGTCGGCCTCGCCGCGCAACGTCTCCAGCTGCTCCTTGAGCTCGCGGACCACGTCGATGGCGCTCTTCTCGTTTTGCCATTTAGTCGTGAGCTGTGCCAACTTTTCTTGGTGATCGGCCAGCTCGGCGCGCAGCTTCTCCAGCCGGTCCTTGGATGCGTCGTCGGATTCCTTCGACAGCGCCATCTCCTCGATCTCGAGGCGACGCACCAGCCGCTCGACCTCGTCGATCTCGACGGGCCGCGAGTCGATCTCCATCCGCAGCCGTGATGCGGCCTCGTCGACCAGGTCGATGGCCTTGTCCGGCAGAAAGCGGGACGTGATGTAGCGGTCGGACAGCGTGGCCGCGGCGACCAGCGCGGAGTCGGTGATCCGCACACCGTGGTGCACCTCGTAGCGCTCCTTGAGCCCGCGCAGGATGCCGACGGTGTCCTCCACCGACGGCTCGCCGACGAACACCTGCTGGAAGCGCCGCTCCAGCGCGGCGTCCTTCTCGATGTACTTGCGGTACTCGTCGAGTGTGGTGGCACCGACCAGTCGCAGCTCGCCACGGGCGAGCATCGGCTTGATCATGTTGCCCGCGTCCATGGACGAGTCGCCGGTGGCTCCTGCGCCAACGATGGTGTGCAGCTCGTCGATGAACGTGATGATCTGGCCCGCGGAGTTCTTGATGTCGTCGAGCACGGCCTTCAGCCGCTCCTCGAATTCGCCTCGGTACTTCGATCCCGCGACCATCGAACCGAGGTCGAGCGAGACGACGATCTTGTCGCGCAGGCTTTCCGGCACATCGCCTTCGACGATGCGCTGGGCCAGGCCTTCGACGATCGCCGTCTTGCCGACGCCGGGCTCGCCGATCAGCACCGGGTTGTTCTTGGTGCGCCGGGACAACACCTGCACGACGCGACGGATCTCGTTGTCGCGTCCGATGACTGGGTCGAGCTTGCCTTCGCGGGCGCGCTCGGTCAGGTCGGTGGAGTACTTCTCCAGCGCCTGGTAGCTGCCCTCCGGGTCAGGGCTGGTGACGCGGGCGCTGCCGCGCACCTTCACGAACGCATCGCGCAGTGCCTGCGGCGACGCGCCGTGTCCGGTCAGCAGCTTGGCGACGTCCGAGTCACCGGTGGCCAGGCCGACCAACAGATGCTCGGTCGAGACGTACTCGTCGTCCATCTCGGTCGCCAGGTTCTGGGCCGTGGTGATCGCGGCGAGCGATTCCCGGGACAGCTGCGGCTGCGAGCTGGCGCCGCTGGCGCTGGGCAGCCGGTCGAGGAGCCGTTGCGCCTCGGTGCGAATGGTCGCGGGGTCGACGCCGACGGCCTCCAGCAAGGGAGCGGCAATGCCATCGTTCTGGGTGAGCAGTGCCATCAATAGGTGGGCAGGCATGATCTGCGGGTTGCCTGCGGAACTTGCCGCCTGCAACGCCGCGGTCAGCGCAGCTTGGGCCTTGGTCGTCGGGTTGAACGAGTCCACGACACCTCCGATCGTCTAGAAGGAAAATGCTTGTCGTATCGACCAACGCAGTCAAGGTTGAGTCTGTTCCGCTCAACTTTACTTTCTTCCTGCCGTGCGGTCGCATCAAGCTGCGAAGCGGTTGCGGTGATGACGACCCTGGGAGCTGGCAAATCGCTGGAGAACCGTCAATTACCGCCCTTCCCCCAGCGGACTCGTTAGAGTCAGCTACGCCGGTGTTGTCCTGGCGCCGGGTGAACTCCTGCGGAAGGTCGACATCCCGGTCAGCGCACTGCGGAAGCGACACACCCACCGCCGGTTCACGCTCACACATATGGGCCGGTCCACCATCTCAGGCGTCCAGGTTCTGGCCCGGCTCGAAGGCGGTGGTCTGTCCCTCGCCGCTGGTGTCGGGCGTGGCCCGAAGCAGGGTTTGAGTGGGGAACACGAAGAACCCGTCCGCATAGCTCACGTACTTCGGGTCGACGTGGAGCGTACCGAGCACCGCGGGCGGATTCTTTGTGCCGTTGTTGGTGTACAGCACAGCGGGATTCACGATCGGCGTCGCGCGGGGATCCGGGGGGAACTCGAGGACGAGGTCACCTTGCTTGGGCATCGTCACCGCGATCGCGAACCGCGACGCGGGCGGAATGTCGAGCGTCGTCCCGTCACCGTAGACAGGCCGGCCAACCTGCGTGTACGGGTTGCCATCCTGCCCGACGATGGAGAACTTCGGGTGGTTGCCGGTCGCGGTCTCGGTCAATCTGACTGTCATGTAGGCGATGTCGCTGACGTTGGCCACCGTCCAGATCTCCGTCTGTCCCGGCTTGATCTTCAGTTCCGGCTGGAACTGGCCATTCACGGTCAACTGCAGATCGCGCTGATTCTCCGGCAGTGAGGGATTCTCGGCGACCTTCTTGGTCGGGCTATCGAAGGCGATCAGGTTCGACGGCATGAACTGTGTCTGTCCGCGGTTGTTGTGCGGTGACAGCGGGCCCTCCCACCACGGAGTGATGTACTCGGCGCCCTTCGTGGTCTTGTCGAAGTTCACCGGCGCCAGGCTCGGTCGATAGGTGCCATCCGCGAGTTGCGTTCCCTCCGGCGGCTTCAGTGTGCTCACCCACTGCGGCCATGTGAGGTTATTGAGCTGGTGGCCCGTGCCGTTGCGGTCGAAGACGTAGTTGTACTGAATCGCCATGTCCCGCAAGGGAATGTTGTTCTTCGTCACCACCGGTAGATTGCCGTCCGGCCTGCCGATCTCCAGGAGGCCTGCCAGCCCCATGTATGTCTGCATCGCGGTCATCGTGTGGCGGTGGCTGTGATACCAGTACAGCCCATTGGGCATCAGCATCGGCGGGTAGATCGGAACCTCGCCACCGGTCGGAGTGAAGGCCGGATCGTAGAAGTCCTGATCGTGGACTGCGTCATGGAACGCGAGTATCGCAGCCCGGCAATATGTATAACGGCAAACCGGCGGCCGAGTCGCCCACCATGTTGAACCAGCTGAGCGGCAAATGCGACCGCGCCCACGTGAAGGCGCCGGCGACGCCTCATCCGATGTCGGGCTGCCGCTTCTGATCGCCACCATCGCGCCTCGTGGCTTGCTACGTTCTTCGATGGGACGAGAGGGCGGTCAATGTCGGGCAATTGGGGATCGGTGCTGACCGAGCTCATTCCGCTGGCACTTGTCGTCGCGCTGTCGCCGTTGTCGATCATCCCGGCGGTACTCGTGCTTCACAGTCCTCGGCCGCGGCCGACCGGACTGGCCTTTCTGGCCGGCTGGCTGGTGGGTCTCGCGGCGCTGACAGCGATCTTCGTCGAAGTCTCCAACCTGATGGGCGGCCTCGGTAGCAAGCCGCCCGGCTGGGCGTCGTGGCTGCGCGTCGTCGTCGGAGCGGCACTGGTCGTCGTCGGCCTTTATCGCTGGTTCACCCGCAAGCGCTCGGCGCACACGCCCCGCTGGATGCAGAGCATGAGCAAGCTCACCCCGCTTCGGGCGGCCGGGATGGCGGCGGTTCTGACGCTGGCCAATCCCAAAGTGTTATTCATCTGCGCGGCAGCGGGTTTGGCGATCGGTACCGCCGGACTCGAAAGCACCGGGGTGTGGATTGCCGAGATTTGGTATGTCGTGGTGGCCGCCTCGACCGTGGCGATCCCGATCCTCGCCTACGCGGTATCGGGGGACCGCCTCGACGAGGCTCTCAACCGACTCAAGGACTGGATGGAACGTCAGCACGCCGCATTGGTCGCCGGTATCCTGGTCGTGATCGGTCTTCTAGTGCTGTACAAGGGGATTCACGGTCTATAGGTCGGGTAGACCGAGTTCGTCTGCGTCCGCGGTGAGGTACCGCGTCACCGTCGGCGCGATCAGCCGGACCACCTCGTCGCGCGAGAGCGTCGCCAGTGGGGGCACCTCCATCACATACCGCAGCATCGAAGTTCCGACGAGGCTGCTCGCCGCCAGCATCGCCCGCAACCGCGCCTGCTCACCGCCGCCGAGCGCGCCCGACACCGCGGTCAACACGTAGTTCTGCATGAAATCCCGGAACGCTTCATGGGCGTCTGAATTCGACGTCGCCGACTGCAGCATCGCGCGCATGCTCGCGGCGGTGTCGGGTCCTTCCCAAATCCGCAGATAGGTCCGCACCATCCTGGTGCCGATGTCGGGATCGTCGTCCGGGCCGCGGGCCAGCGCGGCAACCAGGGTGTCGGGGTCCATGATCAGCCGCAGCGACGCCCGGAAAAGCTCCTCTTTCGAGCCGAAGAGGTAAAGCACCATCGACGGGTCGACGTGCGCGTCGCGGGCGATGGCGCGCAGGGTCGTCTTCTCGTATCCCTCGTGCGCGAAGCGCTGCTTGGCGGCGCGCAACACCACGTCCCTTGAGACCGGCTCACCCTGCCGACGTCCGCGTCGCTTCGTTGTCTCCGCTGGTGACGCCATGTGACGACACTATCATTTCAATGCTTGTTGAAATTTGGATCTAACGGAGTTACGCTCGGCCCGAAGAGAAATTCAACGTCGGATGAAAAGGCGAGAGAGCCATGACAACACAGTCGCTTCCGAAGTACACCCATCACGCTGCCCCCACCCATGAACTGCCCGCCGCTCTGAGAGCAACCGGGATCGTCCTGGTGCTGACGGTCCTGATCGCGATCGTCGCGGTCGCCTTCGCCCTGCCCGCGGCGCGCTCGAAGCCACACGATGTGCCGATCGGCGCTGCCGGCCCGCAAGCGGCAAGTGGGCTGGTTGCCGACATGCTCGAGCAGAACGCACCGGGCGCCTTCGACATCACCTACTACCCCGGCGAGGCCGCGCTGCGGGACGCAATTCGCAACCGCGATGTCTACGGTGGCATCTCGTTCGGGCCGGACGGCCGCGACCTTTTGATCGCGACCGGCGGCAGCCCGACCGTCGCCCAACTGTTGAGCCAGATCGGCAACGGCATCGCCCAGCACTCGGGTGTCCAGCTGCGCACCGAGGACCTGGCCCCGCCGACCGCCGACGACCCCCGCGGCACCGGGCTGGCTGCGTCCGCCCTACCGATAACTCTCGCCGGCATGCTGCCCGCCATCGCGCTGGTGCTCACGCTCCGGCGCGAGGTGTGGACGCGGTTCACCGCCGCTGTGGTGTTCGCCGGGCTGGCCGGTTGGACGATCGCCGCGCTGCTGCGATACGTGCTCGGCTCGATCGACGCGAACTTCTGGGGCGTTGCCGGCGGGCTCACGCTCGGCGTACTCGCCTCAGGCCTGACCATGCTGGGCCTCGGCTCGCTGTTCGGCCGCGTCGGGCTCGTCATCGGTGCGCTGCTCGCGTTGTTGCTGGGCAACCCGCTGTCGGGCCTGACCAGCGCGCCGGAACTCCTGCCGAGCGGCTGGGGAGCCCTGGGGCAATGGTTGCCGCAGGGGGCCAACGGCACCCTGCTGCGATCGACCGCGTTCTTCGGCGGAGGCGGCTCCACGATGGCGATCGCCGTGCTGAGCTGCTGGGCCGCCGCCGGGGCGGTGCTGATCTTCATTGCCGCGGTCCGTGGCGGCAAGGGTGCCCGTACGCCCGGCTGAACCTACACTCAAACGGCGTGGGACTCGACGACCGCGACGGGCTGCGGATGCTGCGCGACGCGGTCGACCCGCGCCTCGGGTCCGGGGATGTGATCCGGCAGTTCTACACCAAATGGTTCGCCATCGATATGGCGGTGCGCGACCTGTTCCCACCCGATCTGGACGGGCAGTTCAAAGTGTTCGGCCAGGCGCTGAAGTGGCTGTTCGGCGAGCTCATCGACCAGCGCGCCGAAGAGCCAGTCGCCTTCCTGGCCCAGCTGGGACGGGATCACCGCAAATATGGTGTTACGCAAAGCCATTACTACAGCATGTATGAGGCGTTCTACACGACGTTGCGTAGCCATCTGAGCGAGAACTGGGACGACAAGCTCGACGACACGGCCCGCGCGGCTCTCGACCTGTTCATCGGGGTGATGCGCGGCGCCGCCGACGCGGAGAACGGGCCGCCGTTCTGCGACGGCACGGTCGTCGAGCTAAACCGGGTGTCCCGCGACATCTCGGTGATCCGGCTGCAACTGGACCAGCCGCTCGCCTACTACCCAGGTCAGTATGTCACCGTCCAGGTGCCGCAGTGGCCCCGCCGCTGGCGCTACCTCAGTCCCGCGATCCCTACCGACCCCGGCGGCGGGATCGAGTTCCACGTGCGATCCGTCACGGGGGGAATGGTCAGTCCGACGATCGTCGGCGAAACCGGGCCCGGCGACCGGTGGCGGATGTCCAATCCGCACGGCGGCATGCAGATCGACCGGGATGCAGGCGACGTGCTCATGGTCGCGGGCAGCACCGGGCTGGCGCCGCTTCGGGCGCTCATCATGGACCTTGCCCGGTGGGGCGTAAACCCCAGGGTGCACCTGTTCTTCGGCGCGCGCTTTCCGTGTGAGCTGTACGACCTGCGGACCCTGTGGCAGGTTGCAGCGCACAATCCCTGGCTGTCGGTGCTCCCCGGTGTCGGAGTTCGCCCACGACCCACCGTGGGCCGCAGACTATCCCGATGTGCAACCGCCCCGCGGGCTGCACGTGCGCCAGACCGGCAAGCTGCCGGAGGTGGTGACCAGGTACGGCAACTGGGGCGACCGGCAGATCCTGATCTGCGGCGGCCCCAACATGGTTGCCGCCACCAAGGAGGCGCTGATCGCCAAAGGCGCACCGGCCGAACGCATCCAGCACGATCCACTGGCAGATTGAGGGAGTAAGGAGCACCAGATGGCGAAGATGCGCGCTGCGCGGATGTACGGTTACAAGCAGCCCCTCCGGCTGGAGGAGATCCCGATCCGCGACATCGAGCCGACGGAGGTTCTGGTCAAGGTCGGTGGAGCAGGCATGTGCCGCACTGACTTTCAGCTCATCGACGGATACTTCCATGCCAACCTGCCGATGGACTTTCCGGCCACACCGGGACACGAAATCGCCGGATCCATAGCCCGTGTCGGGTCGGCGGTACCGGCCGCGGCGGGGCTGGCGGAAGGCGATCAGATCGCGGTCTTCGGGCCGCACGGCGACAGATCGTGCAGGCAATGCCACGGCGGCAACGAGCAGATCTGCAACGGGGGCCACTGGATCGGCTTCGGCCCGCACGGCGGCTACCAGGAGTACGTCCCGATCGACTACCAGCAGGCCATCCGCGTGAGCAAGACGCTGTCCCCAGTGGCGCTGGCGCCGCTGACCGACGCGGGCCTGACGCCCTACCGCGGGTTGAAGAAGCTGAGGTCGGCGGGCGTCCTCGAGCCCGGCGCGACGCTCGCCGTCATGGGCGTCGGCGGCCTCGGCGCGTACGCCGTCCAGTACGCCAAGCTGCTCGGCGCGGGCGCGACGGTGGTGGCCCTCGCGCGCAGCGACGAAAAGCTGGCGCTGGCAACGCAAAACGGGGCCGACCACACCATCAACACACGCGACAAGTCCGACGACGAGATCCGTGACGCGCTCGAGAAGGCCACCGGCAGGCGCGAGGTCGACGCGGTCATCGAATGCGTCGGGGCGGAAGCCAGCGTCCGCCTGGCCTTCGCACGCTGGCCACCGAAGGGGCCGTCGCATCGGTCGGCCTGGTCGGCAACCGGGTCGACATTCCACTGTTCCCGTTTGTCGGGCGGGAGTTCACGTACTTCGGCTCATTCTGGGGTAACTTCAACGACCTCACCGAAGTCATCGCCCTCGCCGAGGCGGGCCGGATCAAGGACTCGCTGACCGAGGTGCGGTTCGAGGACGTCAACGACCACATCGACGCGCTCGGCCACGGCGACTTCGTGGGACGAGCGGTAATCGTCTACGACTGATCAGAGGCTCATGGCAGGATCGAGACCCATGCCGGGGTTTGAGACCGTGACGCTGCGTGACCCGTCGTCACCGCTGTCGGCAACCTACGTGCCCCAGGCAGGAATGATCTGCACCTCTCTGGCCGACGACGGCGTCGAGTTACTCGGCCAGCGTCGCGGGCTCGACGCCTACGTGACCAACGGTAAGACGATGGGGATACCGATCCTCTATCCGTGGGCAAACCGGTTGAGCGCCAGTAAGTATGGCATCAACGGCGCCGTGGTCTCGCTGACCGTCGGCACCGGCGGGGTGCGCGCCGACGAACACGGCGTTCCGATTCACGGTGTGCTGGCGGCCTACCCCGGCTGGCTGGTCACCGCGCGGTCGGAGAACAAGCTGACAGCCGTCCTTGACTACGCAGGCAAGCCACGGCTTCTGGCGTCGTTCCCGTTTCCGCATGTGCTGACCCAGGAGGTCACGCTGGCGGACCGGACCCTCACGATCGAGACGACGGTCATGCCGACCACGGCAGCGTCGGTGCCGCTGTGCTTCGGTTACCACCCGTATCTGAGGATCCCCGACGTGCCCCGCGACGAATGGAAGCTCACCACGCCCAGCATGCGACGGCTGCCCGTCGATAACTGGGGCCTTCCAACCGGTGATCACGAGGACTGGACCGGAGGCACTAAACCACTGAAGGCCGTCACGTACGACGACGGGTTCGACAAGGTGCCCGACGGTTCGGTGTTCGCGCTCGAGGGCGGCGATCGCCGCATCGAGGTCAAGTTCGAAAAGGGTTATTCCGCAGCGCAACTGTTCGCGCCGAGTAACGACGATGTCATCGGCATCGAGCCGATGGCGGCTCCCACGGACGCACTGCGCCGCGGCAACTACCGCTTCGCCGCCGCGGGCAAGCCCGAGACGACGCGCTTCTCCATCAAGGTGACCTGACGACTATTACTCGGCCCGATGTCGCAGCCGGGCGGCTCCGGGCTGCCAGACCACGACCGCCGTGCTCTTCGGCACTACCGCGACGTCGCGACGTTGGTTGGCGCGCAACTGATCCAGATCCTGTGCCATCTCGGACAGGCGGGACTGTAGCGCCTCGACCTGGTTGGTCAGCTCGATGATCCGCTTGATGCCCGCGAGGTTGACACCCTCGTCCTGAGAAAGCCTCTGCACCTCACGAAGCAGGTCGACATCGCGCTGCGAGTACCGGCGCCCGCCGCCCGAGCTGCGGCGCGGGCTGACGAGCCCGAGCCGGTCGTAGGTGCGCAGCGTCTGCGCGTGCATGCCTGCCAGCTCGGCGGCCACCGAGATGAGGAAGGTCCTCGCCGAATCCCGGTCTTCGGACCGCTTGTTCACCATCACGCGCCGGCCCATCCGGCCCGCGGATCGAACCCGCTGGCCCGCTCGGCTTTTGCGTAGGCCTCAAGCGCGTCGGCCGCTTCGCCTTCGAGTTTCGGCGGTACCGCGACCTTGACGGTGACCAACAGGTCGCCGTGGCCGCCGGAGCGCTTCGGCACCCCTCGCCCGCGCACCCGCAGGATGCGGCCGTCCGAGGTGCCCTTCGGCACCCGCACGCCGACTTTGCCTTCCAGCGTCGGCACCGAAAGCGTTGTGCCCAAAGCCAGTTCGGTGAAGCTCACCGGCACCGTGACGGTAAGGTCGTCCCCGTCGCGGCCGAATACCTTGTCCGGCTTGACGTGGACGGTCACATAGAGGTCGCCGGACGGCGCACCGCGCAGACCGGCCTCACCCTGTCCGGCGAGCCGAATCCGTTGGCCGTCTTCGACACCGGGCGGGATCCGCACATTGATCGTGCGGGTGCGCGTGGTGACGCCGGTCCCTTTGCACTCGTCGCAGGGGTGCTCGATAATCGAGCCGCTGCCCCGGCACTCGGTGCACGGTTCGGAGAACCCGAATGCACCCTGGTTCCGGTTGATGACGCCCGCGCCGTTGCAGTTCGGGCAGACCTTCGGGCTGGTGCCTGGACGCGCACCACTGCCGTGGCAGTTGGTGCACGGCGCCGGGCTGGTCAGCCGCAGCGGCATCGCCACACCCTTGGTGGCCTCCATGAAGCTGAGCTGGGTCTCGGTCTCCAGATCGTTGCCGCGCCTGGGCCTGCTGGGCCGGGGCTGAGCCGCGCCACGACCGAACAGCCCGCCGAACAGGTCGCCGATGTTCGCGCCACCGGTCTGGCCGGCCGCATCGAACAGATCGTTCAGGTTGAACTCCGCGCCGTCCCCACCGAATCCGCCGAAGTTGCCGCCACCGCCGTCGCTGAACCGCCCGCGGCCGAAGCCACCGGTGGCGAACAGCCTTCGGGTCTCGTCGTACTCCTTGCGCTTGGCCTCGTCGGACAGGATGCTGTATGCCTCGGAGACGGCCTTGAACCGATCGGCGCCCCCAGGGTTCTTGTCGGGGTGGAGCTCGGAAGCCAGCTTGCGGTAGGCACCCTTGATCTCTTTGGCGCTGGCGTCAGAGGAGACGCCGAGCTCCTTGTAGAAGTCTTTTTCGACCCATTCACGCTGAGCCATGGAGCGTCACCTCCTTACCTGTCTAGTTGTCCTGCTCGTTTGATTCTGCGGCCTGTTCCGGCGCTGCGCCGGGGTTCTGAGCCGTGACGTTGTCGGCTTCCGGCACGGTGTCCACGACACCGACCAGAGCGTGGCGCACCACTTGGTCGCCGACCTTGTAGCCGCGCCGCATCACGCTGCCGACGACGGGATGGGTCCCTTCGCCCTCGTGCTGCACCGCCTCGTGCAGCGCCGGGTCGAATTCGTCGCCCTCGGCACCGAATGGCGAAAGGCCAAGCCCCTCAAGGGCGGACACCAGTTTGTCGGCGACCGACTTCAGCGGGCCTGACTCCAGGTCGCCATGGCTGCGGGCCCTATCGAGGTCGTCGAGGACGCCCAGCAATTGGGTGATGACGGCGGCCTTGGCGCGCTCCGCGGTCAGCTGTTGGTCGCGCAGTGCCCGCTTGCGGTAGTTGGCGAAATCGGCCTGGACCCGCTGCAAGTCACCGAGCAGTTCGGCCGCCTTGCCTGCCTCCTCGGGGCTCTCTCCCGCGAACGGCCCCGGCGCCGGCCCCTTAGGGGCCGGCCCGGTTGCCTGCGCACGAACTTCGCCGGTCTCGGGATCGACACGCCGTTTGTCGGTGACTGTCACCGGCTCGTGCGGATCGTTTGAACTCACTTGTTCTCCCGGTCATCGTCGTCTTCGACAACCTCGGCGTCCACGACGTCGTCGTCCGACGAGCCTGTGGCCCCATCACCGGAGGCGCCTGCGCCCGCGGCCTGCTCGGCCTGTGTGGCCTCATAGATCGCCTGGCCGAGAGCCTGGGACTCTTCGCCCAGTCTCTCCATCGCGGACTTGATCGCTGCGATGTCGGTGCCGCCCAACGCCGTCTTGGCGTCGGCGATCGCCGTATCGATCTTGCCCAGCGTCTCCTCGGGAACCTTCGAACCGCCCTCGGCTTCACGCTGCTCCTTGACGAACTTCTCCGTCTGGTAGACCAGCGACTCGGCCTGGTTGCGGACGTCGGCCTCCTCGCGACGCTTTCGATCCTCGTCAGCGTGCGCCTCGGCGTCCTTGATCATCCGGTCGATCTCCTCCTTGGAAAGGCCGGAGCCCTCCTGGATCTTGATCGTGTTCTCCTTGCCGGTGCCCTTGTCCTTGGCGGTGACATGGACGATGCCGTTGGCGTCGATGTCGAAGGTGACCTCGATCTGCGGCACGCCGCGCGGGGCCGGTGGGATGCCGGTCAGCTCGAAGCTGCCGAGCAGCTTGTTGTGCGCCGCGATCTCGCGCTCACCCTGATAGACCTGGATCTGCACCGACGGCTGGTTGTCGTCGGCCGTGGTGAAGGTCTCCGACCGCTTGGTCGGGATCGTGGTGTTGCGTTCGATCAGCTTGGTCATCACGCCGCCCTTGGTCTCGATTCCGAGCGACAGCGGTGTGACGTCAAGCAGCAGAACGTCTTTCACCTCACCCTTGAGCACTCCGGCCTGCAAGGCAGCGCCCACCGCGACGACCTCGTCGGGGTTCACGCCCTTGTTGGGCTCCTTGCCGCCGGTCAGTTCCTTGACCAGATCGGCCACCGCAGGCATACGGGTGGAACCGCCGACCAGCACCACGTGGTCGATGTCGGACACCGAGATGCCTGCGTCGGCGATCACCGACTTGAACGGCTGGCGCGTGCGGTCCAACAGATCTTGGGTGATCCGCTGGAACTCGGCCCGGGTCAGCTGCTCGTCGAGGAACAGCGGGTTCTTGTCCGCGTCGACGGTGATATAGGGCAGGTTGATCGACGTGCTCTGCGAACTCGAGAGCTCGATCTTGGCCTTCTCCGCGGCCTCACGCAGCCGCTGCATGGCCATCTTGTCCTTCGTCAGGTCGATGCCGCTGGTGCCCTTGAACTTGTCGACGAGCCATTCGACGATCCGGTCGTCCCAGTCGTCGCCACCGAGGTGGTTGTCACCGGAGGTGGCGCGAACTTCCACAACGCCTTCGCCGATCTCCAGCAGCGAGACGTCGAAGGTGCCGCCACCCAGGTCGAACACCAGGATGGTCTGTTCCTTCTCGCCCTTATCCAGCCCGTAGGCCAGTGCGGCCGCAGTCGGCTCGTTGACGATGCGCAGCACGTTGAGCCCGGCGATCTGGCCGGCCTCCTTGGTCGCCTGCCGCTGGGCGTCGTTGAAATAAGCAGGCGTGGTGATCACCGCGTCGGTGATGTCCTCACCGAGATAGGCCTCGGCATCACGCTTCAGCTTCATCAGAACGCGGGCGCTGATCTCCTGCGCCGTGTACTTCTTGCCGTCGATCTCCACGGACCAGTCGGTGCCCATCTGCCGCTTCACCGAACGGATGGTCCGGTCGACGTTGGTCACCGCCTGGTTCTTGGCGGGCTGGCCGACGAGCACCTCGCCGTTGCGCGCGAACGCGACGACCGACGGGGTGGTCCGGGAGCCCTCGGAGTTCGCGACGACGACGGGGTCGCCACCCTCCAGTACCGCGACGACGGAGTTGGTGGTCCCGAGGTCGATTCCGACCGCACGAGCCATGGTTGTCCTCCTGAATAGCTTTTGTAGGGGTCTGAGTGGACTGCGCTCAAGACTGCTATTACTGACACATCCGTGTCAACCCAGACTTGAGCCTGATCCACTCAACTTGTCGAATTGGTCAACGGCGGGTCGCCCAGGTTTGTTCCCCGGCAGCCGCGGCGCGTCTCATCCGGACCTTGACCTGCGGCTGCGTAGCCTTGTCCCGGGATGAGGTGTCGGCTGGTTCTGGCGGGTTTGCTGGCGGCGGCCGCGCTGCTCGCGGGCTGCCAGACGAGTACCCCCGGCACCCCCACTACCAGCGCGAAGTCCCCCACCAAACCGAGCTTTCCGAGCACGACGACACCTTCGAACCCATCGCCTCCGGTGTCACCGCCGGCCGGCGACGTGCTGCCGCCCGACGATTCGGGTTACGTCTTCATCGAAACCAAATCCGGCCAGACTCGCTGCCAGCTCGACGAGAAGTCCGTCGGATGCGAAGCGCCGTTCACCAATACCCCGATGAAGGACGGCGTCCGCGCGAACGGGGTGAAACTGTCCGCCGACGGGACCGTCGAATGGATCGTCGGCAACCTCGGCGACATTCCCGTCGTGACCATCGATTACCGCATCTACAGCGCGGTCGGCTGGACCATCGACGCCACCACCGACGGCACCCGATTCACCAATCAGCAGACCAGGCACGGGATGTTCGTCAGCATCGACAAGGTCGAAACGTACTGAGCGCCTGAAAACGCAGGTCAGCAGGTCACTGAGTCGACTTCGTCCGCAGTGAGTCCGCAGCAGATTTGATCCCCGCGTGCAGGCGCACAGCGACGCCGTCGAGGTCGTCATCGAACAGGTCCGCATACACGTCCAGCGTCATCGAGGCCTTCGCATGCCCCAGCGGGTGCCCAGGCCAGTTTGTTCTCCAGCATGGCGTAGCTGCCCGGGCTGGCCTTGCGCACCCCGTGCTCGACGTCGGCCGCCAGGGTTGAAAACGTTCAGGTTCCCTACTTCCCAGCGGAATGTGCCGTCCCCATTGGTTACCGCACTCGCCCCAGGCTGCGGCGCTGCGCGAAGCGGCCTTGGCAGACGACGGCATCGGGACTCAGGGTCGACAGTGTGCTGTCGGCTATTGCGGTGTGATCACTTCCCGCGGAAGTCTGGAGGGCGCTTCTCGAGGAAGGCGCGAAGTCCTTCGTCGGCGTCGGCGGTGCTCTGACTCACCGCGGTGGTCAGTGCCTCTGCCCAGAATCCGTCATTACGGGACATGTCGCTGATGCGGGGCAGTGCGGTGAGGATGAGTTGGTTAGTCAACGGGGCGTTGCCGGCGATCTGGATTGCGAGGGCTCGGGCGCGGGCTTCGGCTGCGCCGGTCTCGACGAGCTCGTGGGAGAGGCCGAGGCGCTGACCCTCATCGGCGGTCGTGCGCCGGCCGGTGAGCATCATCTCGCGCATCCGGTCCGCGCCGAGTACCCGACCGACACGCACCGACGCCCCTCCGCCGACGAAGATGCCGAGCCGGCCCTCAGGTAGCGCGTAGAACGTGCTGGGATCCGCGACGCGCACGTGGGTGGCCAGCGCGAGCTCGAGGCCGCCACCGACAACGGCGCCGTGAAGCGCGGCGACGACCGGAACCTGGCCGTGCTCTATGGCGTCGAATGCCCGATGCCACAGCCGGGAGTGCGCCATGGCCTCGAAGGGGCTGCGCCTGCTGTGCTCGTCGAGGTCGAGCCCGGCGCAGAAGTGATCCCCGTCGGCGAGCAGAACGGCTGCGCGAATCCCGGCGGGCGGATCGCCGAAGAACGCACCGATCTGCGCGACGACGTCCTCGTTGAGTGCGTTGCGCTTCTCGGCACGGGTGAGCCGGAGTACAGCGACGGCATGTTCGACCTCAACGCCGATCAGATCGTGGCCCATCCCGCCACGCTAGTGCGCGTGGCACGGCGATATGACGGACATCGCCGAGCAGCGGTGAAACGATACTGGCGTGGACCCTAGCGGGGACGATCGCGGTGCGCTGACGGCGGCCGGAGTGTCCTGCAGGTCGTGCGGCACAGAACTGCCGCCGAACTCCAAGTTCTGCAACGAGTGCGGTACGCCTCTCAAACGGGCCACCCAGCCGGCGGAGTACAAGCAGGTGACCGTGCTGTTCGCCGATGTTGTTCATTCGATGGACATCGCGGCGGCGGTGGGCGCGGAGCGGCTGCGCGAGATCATGGCCGACCTGGCCGACCGCTGCGCTGCAGTGGTTCAGCGGTACGGGGGCACGGTGGACAAGTTCACCGGCGACGGCATCATGGCCGTGTTTGGTGCGCCGGTGGCGTTGGAGGACCACGCCGTTCGCGCCTGCCTGGCGGCGTTGGGTGTGCAAGACGAGGCGAAGCGGCTTGCCGAAGAGGTCCAACGCTGCGACGGCGCGGATCTGCGGCTGCGGATCGGTCTGAACTCGGGTCAGGTGATCGCTGGCGAGATCGGTTCGGGTGCTTTGGGTTACACCGCCGTCGGTGAGCAGGTGGGGATGGCGCAGCGGATGGAGTCGGTTGCGCCGCCGGGCGGGGTGATGCTTAGCACGACCACCGCGCGGTTGGTTGATGGCGCAGCGGCTCTGGGCGAGGTTGAGCTGGTTCAGATCAAGGGTGTCGATAAACCGGTCTCCGCCCAGCGATTGTTCGGCATGGAGGAACGGCACCACCCGATCGACCGTGCCGAGTCGAATCTGGTGGGTCGGCGGTGGGAGCTGTCGGCTGTCGAGGCGCTGTTGGACCGGGCCGTCGACGGCCACGGCGCTGTGGTCGGAGTGGTGGGACCGCCTGGAATCGGGAAAAGCCGTCTGGTGCAAGAGGTTTCGGCTATGGCTTCGTTGCGTGGCGTGGAAGTGTTCACCGGGTTCTGCGAGTCGCACACTAGCCGGGTCCCCTTTTATGCCGTCGCGCGGCTGCTGCGCGCGGCCACCGGTGCGCAAGATCTTGACCGCCAGGCCGCCCGCGACCGCGTGCGCGCCCAGGTTACCGACGCAGATCCCGAGGATTTGATGCTCCTCGATGACCTGCTGGCCATCGCCGACCCGGATGCTGCTCTGCCCAAAATCGACCCGGACGCGCGTTGGCGACGGCTCACAGCCCTGGTGAAAGCCGCGTCGTTGGCCCGCCAAACCCCGGCGGTCTATGTCGTTGAGGACGCACATTGGATCGACGAGGCCAGCGAGTCGATGCTGGCCGACTTCCTAACCGTGATACCGCAGACGCGCTCGCTGGTGCTGCTCACTTACCGACACGAATATCGCGGTCCGTTGACCCAGTTGCTTGGTGCGCAAACGGTAGCCCTTGCGCCACTCAGTGATTCGGAGACGGCAGCATTGATCATGGAGCTGCTCGGGGCGGACGCATCTGTTGGCGCATTGGGCCAGACGATCGCGGACAGGGCTGCCGGTAATCCGTTGTTCGCCGAGGAGATCGTGCGCGAACTGGCCGAGCGTGGCGTGCTGCACGGTGAGCGCGGCGCATACATCTCGACCACAGAGCGTGGTGACATCAGTGTGCCTGCCACATTGCAGGCGACCATCGCCGCGCGCATCGATCGTCTCGACCCGAAAGCGAAACGCACCCTGAGCGCAGCGGCGGTCATCGGGTCGCGGTTCGGCCTCGACCTGCTGGCAGGACTGGGCGTCGAACCGGTTATTAGTGATTTGGTGGCGGCCCAACTCATCGACCAGGTCAGGTTCACACGACAACCGGAGTTTGTGTTCCACCATCCGCTAATCCGGAGCGTCGCCTACGAGTCTCAGCTCAAGTCGGATCGCGCCGAATTGCACCGGCGCGTGGCCGACGCAATCCAGGAGCGTGACCCCGAATCTCTTGACGAGAACATGGCGTTGATCGCTGAGCACCTGGACGCTGCCGGTGAGCTTCGCGATGCCTATTCCTGCCACATGCTCGCTGGCGGCTGGTCCAACAACCGCGACATCGCCGCGGCGCGGGTCAGTTGGGAGCGTGCCCGCCAGATCGCCGACGCGCTGCCCGACGACGACCCGGATCGCACCGATATGCGTATCGGGCCACGCACCATGCTGTGTGCCACCACCTGGCGAGTCCATGCCGACATCTCGGGCCACTTCGAGGAACTGCGGCAGTTGTGCACGCTTGCCGACGACAATGTATCGCTGGCCATCGGCATGACCGGGGTGATGATGGAGCACATGCACCATGGCCGCGTGCGCGAGGCGTCGCGGCTTGCATTCGAGCAGACGATGCTGCTCAAGTCGATCGTCGAGCCCTCCTTTGAAACGGCGGATAATTTCGTGGCGATGGTCATCGTGTACCAATGCGTGGCCATCAACATCAAGTATGAAACCGGCGCGCTGGCCGACATAGTGCGGTGGTCGCAAACCGTCATCGATTGGGCCGACCGTCGCGCCGAGGGCAGCCGCACCGTGCGATCGTCGCTGGCGATGGCGTTGGTGTGGCGCGGTGTTGCTCGGTGGTCGCTGGGACGCGAGGGGTGGCGCGAAGACCTCGACGACGCCGTTGCGATGGCCCGAAACACCGACAGCACAATCCAGGCCGCAGTCGTTGGATGGAAGTACGGTTTCGCGATAGCGAATGGGGTGCTCCGGGCCGACGACAATACGGTGCGCGAGCTCGATGATGCGCTGCAGGTCGCGGAGGGATCGGGCGACGACTACACGCTTGCCGGGCTCAAATCCGCGGCGGGTGTGGCGTTAGCGCTTCGGGACGCCGTAGCAGACCGTCAGCGCGGACTTGAGCTACTGGGCGTGGTGCGCGACATGTGCCGCCATAACCGGTACATCCGGAGTGAATTGCCGTTCATCGAGTCCTACGCGGCACGTGTGGAGGCCAGGCGTGGCGACCGCGACGCTGCCGTTCCGGTGATGCGCAAAGCCGTCAATGACATGTTGCAGGAAGGGCAGCTCGCATACGGTGTTTCGGCCACCAATGTTCTGGTGGAGACGCTGCTGGACCGCGGTGCCGATGGCGACGTCGCCGAAGCCCAGAACGTGATCGAACGCTTGGCGAACTTAGAAACAGAGGAAGGTTGGGTGACGCATTCGATCTGGCTGCTGCGCCTGCGTGCGCTACTGGCGCGGGCGCATGGTGATGAGACCGGGTATCGCGACTACCGGGATCGCTACCGCGCGATGGCGACATCGCTGGGCTTCGAGGGACACATGAAGTGGGCCGAGGCGATGCCATGACGGCGGCTGCTCCTTCGGGGGTGGTGACGTTTTTGTTCACCGATGTAGAGGGTTCGACCCGTCGGTGGGAGGCCGACGCCGATGCGATGCGGGTGGCGCTGGCCGCCCACGACGACGTGTTGCGCAGGGCGATCGAGGCGCACGGGGGCTGGTTGTTCAAGCACACCGGCGACGGGGTGTGTGCGGCGTTCTCCTCACCCAGATCTGCGGTGGATGCGGCGGTGGCTGCGCAGCGGGCGCTGGAGTTGCCGGTGCGGATGGGGCTGGCGACCGGCGAGGCCGAACTGCGCGACGGTGACTACTTCGGCGCGGTAGTGAACCGGGCGGCGCGGGTGATGGCCGCCGGGCACGGCGGGCAGATCCTGGTGGCCGAGTCGACGGCGGTACTGCTCAGCGGGGTTGATGTCGTCGATCTGGGGCCGCGACGGCTGCGGGACGTGCCCACTCCGGTCGGGCTGTTTCAGGTCCGAGCGCCGGGCCTGCAGGCCCAGTTCCCGGCGTTGCGGGCGCTTGATACGACTCCGGGGAACCTGCGGCCTGCGACCACGAGCTTCATCGGGCGCGAGTCTGAGGTCGACGAGCTGCAAGCCGCGGTGAAAGCGCATCGGTTGGTCACTTTGACCGGGGTGGGTGGGGTCGGCAAGACCCGCCTGGCGCTGGAGGTCGCGGCGCGGCTGTCCGACGAGTTCCCCGACGGGGTCTGGTTTTTCGACTTAGCCGCAGTCACCGACCCGGCGGCGGTGCCCGACGCCGTCGCGGCGGTGCTGGGCATCATCCAACAGCCCGGGAAGAGCGTGGCTAGCAGTGTCGCGGCCGCGTCGGAGGGCAGAGTCCGGCTGCTGGTGTTCGACAACTGCGAGCACGTTGTCGACAGTGTCGCGGATGTGGTCGAGGCGATCCTCGCCCCCTCGACCGTAACGATTCTCGCGACCAGCCGCGAAGGATTGGGGGTCAGCGAAGAACAGTTATGGCGTGTCCCGTCGCTCGATGTCAACTCCGGAACCGAATCCGCCGCCGTGAACCTTTTCGTCGACCGTGCCCAAAGTGTCGTGTCGGACTTCTCACTGGCCCAGCCCGGCGAGGCGGACGCTGTGGTGGAAATCTGCCGCAGACTCGACGGCATCCCGTTAGCCATCGAGTTGGCGGCCTCGCGGATGGCATCGATGACGGTAAACGAGGTGCGTGACCGTCTCGATCAGCGGTTCCGGCTGCTGGTCGGATCGCGGCGCGGCGTATCACGCCACCAAACACTGCGACACGCGGTGGCGTGGTCCTACGATCACCTCGATGAGGCGGAGAAGGCGCTGTTGGAGCAGTGTTCGGTGTTCGCCGGGGGATTCGACCTCGAAAGTGCCTGCGCCGTCATGGGTTCCGATGATGACTTCGCCACCCTGGATCTGCTGGACGCGCTGGTGCGCAAGTCGCTGCTGGTCGCTGACCGCTCCTCGGGGCGGACCCGGTTTTCGATGCTGGAGACGATTCGTCAGTTCGCCGAGGATCAACTGGTTGCTCGCGGCAAGGCAGCCGAGATTCGGGGCGCCCACTCGCGGTACTTCGCCGGGCGTGAAGCCGACGTCCTGGCGCTGTGGGACAGTCCCCGCCAGCGTGAGGCCTACGACTGGTTCGCCGCCGAACTGGCCAACTTGCGGACGGCGTTTCGGTGGGCCGCCGACCAGGGCTATCTCGACCTTGCCGCCCCCATCGCCACCTGCGCGGCGTTCCTCGGCTTTCGGGTCGAGAACTACGAGCCGATAGCGTGGGCCGAAGAGCTCATCGAGCCCGCTCGCGCCGTCGACCATCCGCGCCTCACGTTGCTGTTCGGGTTGGCGGCGCAGTGCTGGATGCCCGGACGGATCGGGGCGGCTGTCGGGTACAGCGAGGCGGGCCAGATCGTTTCCTCCGAAGGCAGCGAGGGGCTGCCGTACGACGTCGAATCCCTGCTTTGCTCTGTGTATCAGGCCATCGGTCAGCCAAAACGGGCCGTCGAGTGGTGGCGCACCAAGCTGGCACCCGGTCGTCACCCGGCCATATTCACATGGGCAGCATTGGTCCTCGCGCTGACGGTCGCCGCGTCGCCAGAGGAGGCGATGACCGTCGCGACAGGTTTGATCGACGCCGCCGAAGCGACCCACAATCCGTGTGCGCTCTCGTTCGCGCTTTTCGCCTACGGGTTCGCTTTTCGCGACGCCAATCCCGGTGCCGCGTTGGACGCCGTGCGTCGGGGCTTGGTGATCGCCCAAGACAGCGATAACCGCGGAATCGAGTCATTCCAGGTGGAAAGTCTGGCCCGGCTTGAGGCCACCTACGGCGACCCGCTGGCTGCGCTCGATTACCTTTCGCTGGCGATCCGCAACTACCACGACTCAGGAAACGTCGCCCTTATGCGATCCCCCCTCGCGGTGCTCGCGTCCCTTTTTGACCGGCTCGGACACCACGAGGCGGCAGCTACTATCGCCGGTTTCGCCTTCAACCCCATGACCGCCGGGGTGTTTCCCGAGATCACCTCAGCGATCACGCACCTGCGCAATGTCCTCGGCGACCAGACCTACGAATCGCTTGCGGGCGAGGGCGAGACGATGACCACCGCCGAGATCGTCGCGTACGCCTACGGCCAGATCGACCAGGCGCGAGCAGAACTGAACGCCGTCTCGAAATAGAGCACATATGACTGTGGCTGCAGGGGTTCGGGTTGCGGGAGGTGGCCCGCGTAGTGGGCTGTTTCAATTGGGCGTTAACGGGTCGATTGACCTCGGGCGATTGCTCGAAAGGTCATCAAATGATGACGGCCGTGGGATGGTCGTGCTGCGGTGGAGGGTGAGCCATGACAACGATCTTTCTTTGCGGTGACGTCATGACGGGTCGCGGCATCGATCAGATACTCCCCCATCCCGGTGATCCCGCGCTGCGGGAGAGCGTGGTGACCGACGCGAGAACCTATGTGACGCTTGCCGAACGAGTCAACGGCGAAATAGCTCGGCCCGTCCCATTCGCATGGCCGTGGGGTGACGCGTTGTCGGTGCTCGACGATCTGGCGCCCGACGTTCGGCTGATCAATCTGGAGACCGCCGTCACGGCCGCGGACGATTTCACACCGGGCAAGGCGGTGCATTACCGGATGAACCCGATGAACGCCGGATGCCTGACGGCCGTCCGACCCGACGTCTGCGTGCTGGCCAACAACCACGTGCTCGACTTCGGTCCCGGCGGGCTTGCCGAGACTCTGCGAACACTAAGCGGGTTGGGGATCCAATATGTCGGCGCCGGACGCGATGTGCAGGAGGCGCACCGCGCCGCGGTGTCGGATGCCGCGGCTGGTCGTGTGCTTACTGTGGCCGCCGGGCTGAAATCCAGTGGTGTTCCACCCCATTGGGCTGCAAGGGAGGACCGACCGGGCGTCGCCTACGTCGGCGACCTCTCCGATCACAGCGCAGTCCAGCTCGCTGATCGCGTGATGGCGTCGAAACAGGCAGGCGACGTCACCGTCGTGTCCCTGCATTGGGGCTCCAACTGGGGCTACGACGTCGACGACGACCAGGTTCGCTTCGCGCACCGATTGATCGAGGCCGGCGTCGATGTGGTGTACGGGCACTCGTCGCACCACCCCCGGCTGATCGAGGTGTACCGGGGAAGGCTGATCCTCTACGGCTGCGGCGATCTCGTCAACGACTACGAAGGCATCCAGCCCTACCGGGCTTTCCGGGACGAGCTACGGCTGATGTACTTCGCCTCCGTCGATCCTGCCGGGGCGTTGACCGTGCTACGAATGGTCCCAATGCGTGTTGGCCGGATGCGCCTCGAGCGTGCCGGGCAGGAGGACAGCGAATGGCTGCGTACCACGATCGAAGACGCCAGCGAGCGCTTCGGTACCCGCCTCGACAATCAGCGGGACGGCACGCTGACCGTCACGGGCTATGACAGGTAGTCCTGCCCGCCCACATAGATCGCCTCACCGTTGTGTCTCGACTCTCTTTGGTGGCGCGAACGATCGCGCTCGCGAACTCCGCGGCGGTCGGCAGTCGGCCACCCGCGCGGCGGCGCGCCGCCACCGCTTCTGGATCGCGCCGCTCGAACAATCGCACCATGCGCTTCCGTCGATCATGTCGCCGGACACCAGTTTGTCCCGCGTCGAAGCCCAGCACGGTGACAAGATATCTGCGTTGAGTTACTTCAATTTGGCGGTCCGCAATTTCCACGACTCGGGCAACACCACGAACATACGAAGCCCGCTGGCTGCCCTCGCCGCCTTCTTCGACCGGCTGGGACGTTACAAAGCGGCGGCGACAATCGCCGGTTTCGCGCTCAGTCCCCTTACTGCCGCGTCGTTTCCCAATCTCAACACGACGATCTCCCACCTCCGCGATGTCCTGGGCGACCAGACCTACGAATCGCTCGCCCGCAAGGGCGAAACGATGACCACCGCCGCCATGGCGACCTACGCATACGACCAAATCGACCAGACTCGAACAGAACTGAACGCAGTCTCGTAATAGAGCACATCTGCGACACTCATCGAACCCCTTGCGGGGCGGGTGATTCCGCACGTCGCGATGTCTCAAAAGTTCGTCTCAGGACGAGGTGTCTCATCTTTCGCCCTTGAGTAGTAATGAGACGCCTGCCGAGATTAAAACGAAGGTGGCTAGACGGGCCGCCATCATGGCAGCGCCTCGGCCCACGGGGCGGTGAGGCCAGGGGGCAACTGCGGTAAGCCATTTGGTTGGGCGAGATTCGCTATCTCACATCTTGCGGATTCCCCGCAGGATCTTCATGAAGGGCAGTGTGGCCGCTAGGCCCCGGCTCAGCTTCGCCTGCACGACACTGATGTTGCACAGCACGGGGTAGCGCACGCCGTGGTCGCGGTACACGGCGAGCTGGTCAATGACCTCGTCGGGGGTTCCAGTCAGAACGTATTGCTTGAGGGCGGACATCGGCGCTGCGGCGGCGTGAGCCAGCGCAGTCTGCTCATCGAGTGTTTGCGGCAGAAGGTCCTGAAAACCGGTGGAGTCGTCTCCCATCGGATGGCGCACGCCGTGCTCGGCCCATGCCCAGGCGGGAAGGTTGAGGGTAAACGCACGGATCGGTACCGATTCCAGGGCGTCCTCCACTTCGGCCTTGCTGCGGCCGGTCACCACGAACTGCCAACTCGCCGCAATGATGGAGCGCGGGTCGCGGTTTGCGTTGTCGGCAGCGGCCTGGACATGCTGCAACCCATCCGCGTACCGCTCTGGGGTGAAGGTGACCGGGAACCACGCATCGGCGTAGCGGCCCGTCGCACGCAGCATCCGCGGTCCGTGCGCGGCGATCCAGATCTCCGGCCAGGTGCGTTTGACTGGGGGCAGGGTGAATATCGCGTTGCGTAGCGGAAAGAATTCCGAATCCCGGCTGACTAGCTGCCCGTTCGAGTTCCATAGCGCCCGGATGGTGGCCAGGGCTTCTTCGAACCTGGCCACCGGCTTTGACCAGTCCACCCCGTACGGTTCGTTGCCTTCGCGTTCCCCGGTTCCGATCCCGAGGATCGCCCGGCCGCGCGTCATCAGGTGCAGCATCGCCGCGGCCTGCGCTGTGACGGCCGGATTGCGCCGCCCGGCATCGGTTACTCCGGTGCCCAAGCGCATCCGGTTGAATCGGTGGCGTCCGGCGAGGTAACCCAGTCCCGTCCACGGCTCGAGGAATGCGTCGAAGTCGGGTATCAGTCGGGCCGAGCCGGTGTACTTCCGTGTCATCACCGCCCGGGGCAGCAGGGTATTGAGGTGATCGGGCAGCCAGTACGAATCGGCACCGGTTACCCTGGCCGTCCGGTAGCTCGCTTCGGCCACCATCATCGGCCCGAACCGGCTGTGCAAGAGCTGTTCTCCGACGCCAAACTTCACTGTCCCCCCAAAGATAATTTGGCGAAGTATCGCATCACTGTGATCGGATCGGGGCGGACTCGGTCAATTACGTGCATGCGGCCTCGCGCACGGGACCGTTACGGGACCGCCGACCCATACGGGCGGGCAACGTGCCGGGTCTCCGCAGGTAATAGTGGAGCCGATGAGGTGGAGCCGATGAGGGAATCGAACCCGCGTATTCAGCTTTGGGAAGTCGATTCGTCGCCCCTCTGGTTTTGTACCGGTGTGGTGGTTGTTGCGAGCCAGGAAGGGGCATTTCCGCGCCGATGTGCCACACCCGAGCCAGTCGCTCACCGGGTAGCAGGTCTTGGCGGCCAGAGCTGCCCGTCGTGGCGGCGGTCCGCTCTGCGGCGAGGAGCCCGCGCACGGACGGTCCCACATGAACGGACACATCTGAATGCTGGGCCAGCGCAGACCTCGAATAAGGCCTGCGCTGCGAGACGGCCTTTAGGTTCAACCCATGGAATAAAAGTCTCGCCCGGAGCGTCCAAAGGTGTTCTAAGACGGGGGGTTTGGACGTGGAATCAGCTTCGAATGGCGGGACGCGGGTGGGCTATACGCGAGTCAGCACCGTTGCCCAGACGCTGGAGCAGCAGGACGTTGCTCTTGCCGCTGCAGGTGTGTCGAAGACGTTCTCCGACACCATGTCTGGCGCGAAGGACGACCGCCCCGGCCTGGCGGCGCTTATCGACTACGTCCGCGAAGGCGACACCGTGGTGGTCTGGAAGCTCGACCGCCTGGGCCGCAACACACTTCACATCCTGGAGACCGTCAAGGCACTGACCGATGCCGGTGTCACCCTGATCTCCACCACCGACGGCATCGACTCGTCAACGGCGGCGGGGCGCATGGTGATCGCCGTTCTGGCGAGTATGGCCGAGTTCGAGCGCGAATTGATCAAGGAACGCAGCGCCCTCAAGCGAGCGGTCTCCCGTGCCAACGGCACCAAGTTCGGGCGACGCACCAAAGTCGCCGACCCGGTCCACGTCGCGACCGCACGACGGATGAAAGCCGACGGGCACACCGCACGCGATGTCGCCAAGTACCTCGGCGTCAGCCGGGCGACTTTATATCGGTATCTCGCCGACGAAGCCGCGTAACCCCGTTGGGGCCAGGCTATATCGTTTCACCCCCGGCGGGGAGATCGACCGACCTGCGCACCCCCGTCGGGGACACCGACAAATTGTTTCGCCCCCGGCGGGGACACCGTCAATCCAGGCAGCCAGTGACCCGGCGCGGAAATCTTGCACGACTTCACGATTCGACAGCTTCCACTGGTGGTCCATGTGTCAGTGGGTGAAAGGAGACTCGGCCTATGACAGTGACAACCGCTCAGCTTGACCGCGCCGTCGGCGTCCTGCTGGGCACC
>CAWFQG010000005.1:0-118924 GCA_963817825.1 uncultured Actinomycetota bacterium
GATCGTAGGCACCGGCTCTCGGCAGCGTGGCTACGGCCGGAAGATGCGCATTTCCGCCACTACAGCATCAGACCCCGCCCGAAACACGACGGACGGGGCCTGAAGCAATCAACTCAGTTCAACTCAGTGGAACTGACCCTCTTCGGTCGAACCCGCGAGCGCGGTGGTCGACGACGTCGGGTCCACGGTGGTGGCGATCCGGTCGAAGTAGCCCGCGCCGACCTCGCGCTGGTGCTTGGTGGCGGTATAGCCGCGCTCCTCGGCGTCGAACTCGCGCTCCTGCAGCTCGACATAGGCGCTCATCTGGTTACGGGCGTAGCCGTAGGCCAAATCGAACATCGAGTAGTTGAGGGCGTGGAAGCCGGCCAGCGTGATGAACTGGAACTTGAAGCCCATCGCAGCGAGTTCCTTCTGGAACTTGGCAATCGTCGCGTCGTCGAGATGCTTGCGCCAGTTGAACGACGGCGAGCAGTTGTAGGCCAGCATCTGGTCCGGGAATTCGCTCTTGACGCCCTCGGCGAACTTCGCCGCCAGCTCGAGATCCGGCGTGCCGGTCTCCATCCAGATCAGGTCCGAGTACGGCGCGTAGGCCTTGGCACGGGCGATGCACGGCTCGAGGCCGTTCTTCACGCGGTAGAAGCCTTCCTTGGTGCGCTCGCCGGTGATGAACGGACGGTCCCGCTCGTCGACATCGGAGGTGATCAGCGTGGCCGCCTCGGCGTCGGTGCGGGCGATGACGACCGTGGGGACGTCGGCGACGTCGGCCGCGAGTCGCGCAGAGGTCAGGGTGCGGATGTGCTGCTGGGTCGGGATGAGCACCTTGCCACCGAGGTGGCCGCACTTCTTCTCGGACGCCAGCTGATCCTCCCAGTGCGACCCCGCGACGCCTGCGGCGATCATCGCCTTCTGCAGCTCGTAGACGTTGAGCGCGCCACCGAAGCCGGCCTCACCGTCGGCGACGATCGGTGCGAGCCAGTTCTCGATGGACGTGTCGCCCTCGACCTTGGCGATCTGGTCCGCGCGCATCAGAGCGTTGTTGATCCGGCGCACCACCTGCGGCACCGAGTTGGCCGGGTAGAGGCTCTGGTCGGGGTAGGTGTGGCCGGACAGGTTCGCGTCGCCGGCAACCTGCCAACCCGACAGGTAGATGGCCTTCAGGCCGGCACGGACCTGCTGGACGGCCATGTTGCCGGTCAGCGCGCCAAGCGCGTTGACGAACTCCAGTTCGTGGAGCTCGTTCCACAGCACCTCCGCGCCGCGGCGGGCGAGGGTGTTCTCCTCGACGACGGTGCCCTGCAGGGCGATCACGTCTTCGGCGGTGTAGGTGCGCTCAATGCCCTTCCAGCGGGGATTGGTGTCCCAGTCATGCTGGATCTGTTCGGGTGACTTCGGCGTGCCAACGGTCGACATTGGGCTGCTCCTTCGAATGCTTTGTTAATGCCACAGCGTCTTCGCTGTTGTTCTAATTCGAGGATGCACCAAGTCATATGCGCTGGTCCAGCTGTTTCGATTGCCAATTTTCGCTAACGCCTATCGCTTGCTTGCAAAGTTTGCGAATGGTACACACAGCTGAAACGGTTCAGTAGTTACTCGCCGGTACGCAATTTGCGCTGGTCAGTACGCCCGTACTGTTAAACCGGGCGTATCAGCGCGCGAAGATCGCCGCGACCGCTTTCGTCTCGTCGCCGACCGCGTATGTGAGCGTTGTAACAGTGCGGTCCGTCAATTCGGCGCCGAATTGTTCGGTCGAGCCGGCGGGATGGACGTGCTTGATGATCTCCAGCTTGTCGCCGAGTGCGACCGGAGCGTCGTGCTCGATCGTTACCCGGACGGGCTTGCGCAGCATCTCCGGACTGCTGAAGAGGAAGTCCTCGACGACACTCCAGTACACGGAGTTGTTCATGTGATCGAAGATGTCGATGTCGCTGACGCGAACCGGATACTCGCGGATTTCTGACGCATCCTCACGGCTGCCTGCCTTCAGATACGCCTTCCACCTCAACCGGTCGACATCGGTGGTGCGCTGCAGGCCCTCGAGAAAGTCGTCGGAGATACGCGCGGGGCCCTGCGTTTCGCGGTTGATGTTGATCCAGAACGCCTCGGACTCGATGAGCCCGCTCCTGCGCCCCTCTACGCGGACCCGCATCTCGCACCACCGGTTGGAGGTCCCCGAACACCAGCGTCGCAGCCGCAACATGTCCTTGAACTCGATGGGCTCGACCATGTCGACCATGGTGCGGCGCACGATCCACAGCGGGTGCGTCTCCTCGAATCCCATCTCACGGAGTTGGTCCGAGCCGATGTCCTGGATGTGGCGCGTGGCGGCGTCGAACTTCAGCCGGCCCTCGCGGTCGACGTCGGCGACGCGCAGCGGCCATTCGATGTCGAACACGTCGGGATGCGGATCGGGCACAGGCATCATCACCTTGGCCAACCCGGTGCTGTCTGCGCTTCCCGCCATGCTCGGTGCTCCCCTGCTACTGAAAAAAGGCTCCCCGAATCCTCCCATAACCCGTCGTCTGCCAAGAATGCGAAGACACACTTCGCACGCGGTTATGCTGACTGACGTGGCGAAAACGTTTGTCGGGTCACGCGTGCGGCAGCTGCGAAGCGAACGCGGCTTCAGCCAGGCCGCGCTGGCGCAGATGCTGGAGATTTCGCCGAGCTACCTCAACCAGATAGAGCACGACGTTCGCCCGCTGACGGTCGCGGTGCTCCTGCGGATCACCGAGGTGTTCGGCGTTGATGCGACGTTCTTCGCATCGCAGGACGACACCCGTCTGGTCGCCGAGCTTCGCGAAGTGACGATGGACCGCGACATCGACATCGACGTCGACCCGGCGGAGATCGCCGATATCGTCAACGCCCATCCCACCCTGGCCCGCGCGATGGTCAACCTGCATCGGCGATATCGCATCACCACCACCCAACTGGCTGCGGCCACCGAGGACCGGTTCTCCGACGGCAGCGGTACGGGCGCCATCACGATGCCGCACGAGGAGGTGCGCGACTACTTCTACCAGCGGCAGAACTACCTGCATGAGCTCGACACCGCCGCCGAGGACTTCACCGTCAACCTGCGGATGCACCGCGGTGACCTGGCCCGCGATCTCGCCGACCGGCTGAAGGCCGTGCACGGCGTGCACATCGTCAGGCGCACCGACCTCGGCGAGGTCGTGCTGCACCGGTACGACCCGACGTCGCGAAGGCTGGAGATCGGCGGGCACCTGTCGTCGGGACAACAGGTGTTCAAGATGGCCGCCGAACTGGCCTACCTCGAATTCGGCGACTTGATCGACAAACTCGTGGCCGAGGGCAAGTTCACCAGCGAGGAGTCCACGACGCTGGCCCGGCTCGGCCTGGCCAACTATTTCGCTGCTGCGACGGTGTTGCCCTACGCGCAGTTCCACGAGGTCGCCGAGAAATTCCGGTACGACGTCGAGCGGCTCTCGGCGTACTACTCGGTCAGCTACGAGACGATCGCGCACCGGCTGTCCACGCTGCAGCGGCCGTCCATGCGCGGCGTGCCGTTCTCGTTCGTCCGGGTCGACAAGGCAGGCAACATGTCAAAGCGCCAGTCCGCCACGGGTTTTCACTTCTCCTCGAGCGGGGGCACCTGCCCCCTGTGGAATGTCTACGAGACGTTCGCCAACCCGGGCAAGATCCTGGTCCAGATCGCCGAGATGCCCGACGGCCGCAGCTACCTGTGGGTGGCGCGCACCGTGGAACGCCGTGCATCGCGATATGGTCAGCCCGGCAAGACTTTTGCCATCGGGCTCGGCTGCGAACTTCGGCACGCACATCGGCTCGTCTACTCGGAGGGACTTGACTTGTCGGGCGATATCGCCACACCGATCGGGGCGGGTTGCCGAGTGTGCGAGCGGGACAACTGCCCGCAGCGGGCGTTCCCCGCGCTCGGCCGCGCGCTGGACATCGACGAGCACCGCAGCACCGTGTCGCCCTACCTGGTGAAGCAGTCGTGAGCGCGCCCGCCCGCATTCCGCCAGGGGGCTTTCGTGAGCTCGGCCCGATCAACTGGGCGATCGCCAAGCTGGGTGCGCGAACCATCCGGGCGCCGCGGTTCACGTTGTTCAACGTGTTGGGGCAGCACAAGCTGCTGTTCCTGGCCTGGCTGCCGTACAGCGCAATCCTGCTCGGCATGCTGAGCAAGCTGCCGGTGAAGGACGCGGAGGTCGTCATCCTGCGGATCGGCCACCTGCGTGACTGCGAGTACGAACTGCAACAGCACCGCCGGCTGGCCCGCAGCCGCGGCATCGGGGCGGAACTGCAGACCAAGATCTTCGAAGGGCCGGACGCCGAGGGACTCACCGACCGCCAGCGCGCCCTCATCACCGCCACCGACGAGTTCGTCGTCACCCGCGGTGTGTCCGCCGAGACCTGGGCAACGTTGGCAAGTCACCTCACCAGGGCGCAGCTGATCGAGTTCTGCATGTTGGCAGCGCAATACGACGGGCTCGCGGCCACCATCACCACGCTGAAGGTGCCTCTGGACTTCCCGGACTGAACCCGCGAGAGTTTCGATCATGAATCTGAAACTCGAAGTGATCGTGCTGCCGGTCTCGGATGTCGACCGCGCCAAGGCCTTCTATGAATCGCTCGGTTTCCGGTTGGACGCCGACTTTCCGGGTGACGACGGCTTCCGTGTCGTGCAGCTCACCCCGCCCGGCTCGGAATGCGCGATCATCTTCGGCAGCGGCGTGACGTCCGCGGCGCCCGGCTCGACCCAGGGCCTGTATCTGGTGGTGACCGACATCGAGGCAGCCCGTGACGACATCGCCGGACGAGGTGTCGACATCTCGGAGGTGTACCACGACGCCGGCGGCGTGTTCGAGCATGCCGGGACCGCCCATCGGGTACCGGGCCCGGCCCCCGACCACACAAGCTACGGCTCGTTCGCCGCGTTCAGTGACCCCGACGGCAACGGCTGGGTACTTCAAGAGATACGAGAACGCCTGCCAGGCAGATGATCTCAGCTATCCGACATGGCGGTCGCCATCACCCCAGTCTATGTGCCTGACTCATCCCTATCGGCGAGATTGCATTCACGGTCGTTCGCATGCGCACAGCCCTCAGCGCAATCTCGACCATAGGCCCTGTACGGCATGGTCCGGCGTCGGCTGGTCGCCTACAGGTACGTGACGCCGAGCACGACAAGGGACAACAGCACCGGCGATATCGGCATGGCGCACAGGAACGCCGCCCACACTTCCGACTTCCGCTGATAGGCGCGCCAGCCCATCAACGCGGCGACGATGCCGACCACGAACGACACCGCGGCGACGACCAGTACCCAACTGCTGACTGTGCGCGTCGCGATGGCCATAGAGATACCGGCCAGCCACAGCATGTGGCCGACTATCAATCCGCCGATGCCGGCGACCCAGATCGCTCTCAAAAGTTGATCATGTGGCCGACGAGTCCGTGGAAGCACTCCTGCAGCGCCTCCGACATCGTCGGGTGGGTGTGAACATTGCGCGCAAGCTCGGTGGCCGTGAGGTCCCACTTCTGCGCGAGGGTCAGCTCGGGCAGCAGCTCCGACACGTCGTGGCCGATGAGGTGCCCGCCGATCAACTCGCCGTACTTGCCGTCGGCGATCAGCTTGACGAACCCGCTCGGGTCACCGACGCCGTGTGCCTTGGCGTTGGCGGTGAACGGGAATTTCGCCACCTTGACGTCGTAGCCCTCGTCGCGCGCCTGCTCCTCGGTGAGCCCGAAGCTGGCCACCTGAGGTTGGCAGAACGTCGCGCGCGGCAGCATCCGGTAGTCGCCAAGCGGCAAAGTGTCTGCGCCGCCGATGGTTTCGGCTGCGACTACACCCTGCGCCTCGGCGACGTGCGCGAGCTGAAGCAGCCCGGTGACATCGCCGATTGCGTAAATGTGCGGGACGTTGGTGCGCATGTAGTCGTCGATGCCGATGGCCTTGCGCTCGGTGATCTGCACGCCGGCCTTGTCCAACCCATAGCCCTCGATGTTGGGGGCGAAGCCGATCGCCTGCAGCACCTTCTCGGTCTTGAGCTCGTCGGACTTGCCGTCCTTGCTGACCGTGACCCGAACGGAACCGTTGGCCCCATCATCTGAGATCGACTCCACCTTGGTGCCGGTGAGTATCTTGACGCCGAGCTTCTTGAACTGTTTCTCGATCTCCTTGGACACCTCGGCGTCCTCGTTGGGTAGCGCTCGCGGCAGGAACTCGACGATGGTGACGTCGACGCCGTAGTTCTTCAGCACGTAGCCGAACTCCATGCCGATCGCGCCCGCGCCTGCGATGACGATCGAGGCCGGCAACTCCCGCGACAGGATGAGCTTTTCGTACGTGACGACGTTGTCCGACAGCGAGGTGCCGGGTACCAGCCGGGTGCTGCTTCCGGTGGCGATGATGATGTTGTCGAACGTCACGGTCTCGGAGCCGCCCTCGTTGAGGTCGACCTCGAGTGTGTGGTCGTCTTTGAACTTGCCGTAGCCGTTGATCTCGGTGATCTTGTTCTTCTTCATCAGGAAGTGCACACCGGCGACTCGGCCCTCGGCGACCTTGCGGCTGCGGTCGAAGGCGACCCCGTAGTCGAACGTCGCCTCCCCGTTGATGCCGAACTGCTTGGCTTCCTTGGTGAAGATGTGCGCGAGTTCGGCGTTGCGCAGCAACGCCTTCGACGGGATGCAGCCGACGTTGAGGCACACCCCGCCCCAGTACTTGGGTTCGACGACTGCGGTGTTCAGCCCGAGTTGGGCGGCGCGAATCGCTGCGACGTACCCTCCGGGGCCTGCTCCGAGAACAACGACGTCATAGTGGGTCACCCCGCCAACACTAATAGGGGATGAAGCCGACGAAACAGCGGCTGGCGTGATCGCAGAAGTAGACCCCGTACAGCACGGCCGCCGCGACCGTCGAGGCGAACGGCGCCGACATCAGCGCGATGGCCAGCGCCGACACCGACGGCTTGTCTTGCACCATTGCCGCGATCAGAGCCGCGACGGTGCACATGACCAGGTAAACCAGCACGATGAAGACGGCCGGAGTCTTGTTGATCGAGTGGAACCACCAGTAGTACAGGCCCACCCCGATGGCCGCTGCCACGAACCAGACGGCGGCGACGACGAGCACGAACGTCCAGCGTTTGAGGCGGTGATCTTCGGTCGGCGCAACCGTCTGTTGGGCGGGGGCGGGCAGCGGCTCTGATGGCGCCTCGTCGGCGAGCGCGGGCAGCGTGCCCGTGAACGTCGGCGCGAAGGGTGCCGTCGGCTCGCCGGGTGGCGTTTCATCTTCGCCGTTCGACTCCGCTGTGATGCGCGGGGGATGCCACCCGAGCGGTGCGCGGTGGCGGCGACTTCCCCGGTAGGTCTCAGGCACCGTGCACCACCTGGACCGCGGCGAGCGCTGAAAACCACCCCGGCGCGATGGCGAGGATGAACGCACCGAGGGCCGTCATCCACGGTCGGTGCGACACCAGGATCATCACCATCCCGAACGCGCTGGGCACCCCGACGACGAGTGCGATCACCACATCGGGCCGGACTGTCGCGTCCACCAGCTTCGTCGCCGCGATTCCGCCGAGTACCCCGGCCGCCGCTCCGACCAGCATCGCGCTTGCCAACAGCCACGCCCGCGGTAGGGGGATCATGTATTCGACGATAGCGCCGCGTACTGCTGAAATGGCTTTACCCGCGCGGCGCGCCCCCAGGTATCGGGCAGGCATCCACCGCCTCAGCAACGATGTGTGTCCCCGACGACGGAGGACGCTCGCCACGCTCGTAGGCGGTGCCCGTCACCGGCGGGTGATCGGCCAACAGCCCGTTTTCGGCTTCGGTGAAGGCCCTGCCGCGGGACAGAAACCGAAGACCCTCGGGGGCCTCGAGGCTGAACCCGCCGCCGCGCCCCGGCACCACATCGATCACCAGCTGGGTGTGCTTCCACGCCTCGAACTGCGGACCCGATATCCAGATGGGCACCCCGGCCTCGCCGACGTCAAGCACGGCCAGCAGGATGTCGCGGTCGCCGACGATGAAGTCCCCGTCCGGGTAACACATCGGCGATGACCCGTCACAGCAGCCGCCGGACTGGTGGAACATCAACGCTCCGTGCCGGTCCTGCAGCTTGGTCAACAGGTCGGCCGCCGCGCGAGTGACGAGCGCCCGAGGTGGGGCCTCCGTCATCAGAAGAAGCCCTGCGCCTTATTGCTGTACGAGACGAGCAGGTTCTTCGTCTGCTGGTAGTGATCGAGCATGATCTTGTGGTTCTCGCGGCCGATGCCGGACTGCTTGTATCCGCCGAACGCCGCGTGCGCGGGATAGGCGTGATAGCAGTTCGTCCACACCCGGCCTGCCTTGATATCGCGCCCGGCCCGGTAGGCGACGTTTCCGTCGCGGCTCCACACCCCGGCGCCGAGGCCATACAGGGTGTCGTTGGCGATGCTGATGGCGTCGTCGTAGTCCTTGAACGACGTGACGGCGACGACCGGACCGAAGATCTCCTCCTGGAAGATCCGCATCTTGTTGTTGCCCTCGAAGATGGTGGGCTGCACGTAGTAGCCGCCGTTGAGATCGCCGCCGAGCTCTGCGCGTTCACCTCCGGTGACGACGCGAGCACCCTCATCCTTGCCAATCTCGATGTAGGACAACACTTTCTCGAGCTGATCGTTGGAGGCCTGCGAACCGATCATGGTTTCGGTGTCCAGCGGATCGCCCTGGCGAACCGCCTTGGTGCGAATCGCGGCGAGCGCGAGGAACTCGTCGTAGATGTCGGCCTGGACGAGCGAACGCGACGGGCAGGTGCACACCTCGCCCTGGTTGAGCGCGAACATCGTGAAGCCCTCGAGCGCCTTGTCCTGGAAGTCGTCGCCGGCCGCCATCACATCGGAGAAGAAGATGTTCGGGCTCTTGCCGCCGAGTTCGAGGGTGACGGGGATGAGGTTCTGCGAGGCGTACTGCATGATCAGCCGGCCAGTAGTCGTCTCACCGGTGAAGGCGATCTTGGCGATCCGATTACTCGACGCCAGCGGCTTGCCCGCCTCGAACCCAAACCCGTTGACCACGTTGAGCACACCGGCGGGCAGCAGGTCGCCGATCAGCGACATCAGATACAGGATCGACGCGGGTGTCTGCTCGGCCGGTTTGAGCACGACCGCATTGCCCGCGGCCAGCGCGGGGGCCAGTTTCCAGGTGGCCATCAGTATCGGGAAGTTCCACGGGATGATCTGGCCGACCACGCCGAGGGGCTCGTGGAAGTGGTAGGCGACGGTGTCCTCGTCGATCTGGGACAGCGAGCCCTCCTGGGCGCGGATCGCGCCCGCGAAGTACCGGAAGTGGTCGACCGCCAGCGGCAGATCGGCGTTGAGCGTCTCGCGGATCGGCTTGCCGTTGTCCCACGCCTCGGCCAGCGCCAGCGACTCGAGGTTCTCCTCGATCCGGTCGGCGATCTTGTTGAGGATGTTGGCGCGCTCCGCGGCGGCGGTTTTGCCCCACGCGGTGGCCGCGCCGTGCGCGGCGTCGAGGGCCTTGTCGATGTCGGCTTCGGTGGACCTGGGGATCTCGCAGAACGCCTGTCCTGTCACCGGAGTGGGATTCTCGAAGTACTCACCGCCCGACGGCGATACCCACTCTCCGCCAATGAAATTCCCATACCGGGACTCGTAGGACATCAAAGCGTCGGCGGCACCAGGTCGGGCGTACACGGTCATTGTGTTCTCCTTCGGTGAGCGGTTTTCGTGCGGACGGTCATGACCGCCGGGGCGGCTCAGGCACCGACGGACTTTGCATCACAGCCGATTGTGCTCTCGATCACAGTGTGTGTCACTCGGCGACCCCTTGCGCCCGCCCGTCATACGTTGTGTCCTGAGTCACATGACTCAGACAGTGGACCCTGCCACCTCGCTGGCGCCGCAGGAGCGGGTGGACGCCTGGCTGGCCGATTTCGAGGCGGCGCTGGCGGTTCGCGACATCCCTCGCGCGGCGGGGAAGTTCGCCACAGACAGCTTCTGGCGCGACCTGATCGCCTTCACCTGGAACATCAAGACCGTCGAGGGCCGTGAGCAGGTCGCGGACATGCTGGGCGCACGGCTTGCCCAGACCGACCCGTCCGGCTTCCGTACCCGGGAACCCGCGACCGCCGACGGAGACGTCACCTCCGCGTTCATCGAGTTCGAGACCGTGGCCGGCCGCGGCGTCGGGCACCTGCGCCTCAAGGGCGACCAGGCCTGGACGTTTCTGACCGCGTTGCAGGAACTCAAGGGTCACGAGGAGCCGAAGGGACCGTCGCGCGTCATGGGCGCCGTGCACGGCAGCGACCCCGACCCGCGTTCTTGGGCCGAGAAGCGCGCCGACGAGGATGCAGCGCTCGGCTATACGACCCAGCCGTACACCCTGGTGGTCGGCGGCGGCCAGGGCGGCATCGCGCTCGGCGCGCGACTGCGTCAGCTCGGCGTGCCCGCGATCGTCGTCGACCGCCACGAAAGGCCCGGCGACCAGTGGCGCAAGCGGTACAAGTCGCTGTGCCTGCACGACCCGGTCTGGTACGACCACCTGCCGTATCTGCAGTTCCCACCGAACTGGCCGGTCTTCGCGCCGAAGGACAAGATCGGCGACTGGCTGGAGTTCTACACCCGGGTGATGGAGGTGCCCTACTGGTCGAAGACAACCTGCCTGTCGGCGTCGTTCGACGAGGCGGCCAAGACCTGGACCGTGGAGGTGGACCGCGACGGCGAACGCGTCACTTTGCACCCCGCGCAGCTGGTGCTTGCCACCGGTATGTCGGGCAAGCCCAACGTGCCGACACTGCCCGGCCAGGACGTGTTCCGTGGCGACCAGCACCACTCCAGCGCACACCCCGGCCCCGACGCCTATGTCGGCAAGAAGGCGGTGATCGTCGGCTCGAACAACTCCGCGCACGACATCTGTAAGGCGTTGTACGAGAACGGCGTTGACGTGACGATGGTGCAGCGGTCGTCGACGCACATCGTGAAGTCCGATTCGTTGATGGACCTCGGGCTTGGCGACCTGTACTCCGAGCGGGCGGTGGCCGCCGGCATGACGACCGAGAAGGCCGACATGACCTTCGCGTCGCTGCCATACAGGATCATGCACGAATTCCAGATCCCGATCTACGACGCGATCCGCGAGCGCGACAAGGAGTTCTACGACCGGCTGGCCGCGGCGGGCTTCGAGCTGGACTGGGGCGACGACGACTCCGGCCTGTTCATGAAGTACCTGCGCCGCGGCTCGGGTTACTACATCGACGTCGGCGCGAGCGATCTGGTCGCCGACGGCAAGATCAAGCTGGCGCACGGACAGGTGTCGCACCTGACAGAAAACACCGTCGTGCTGGCCGACGGGACGGAGCTGCCCGCCGACGTCGTGGTGTATGCGACCGGCTTCGGCTCCATGAACGGCTGGGCCGCCGACCTCATCGGCCAGGATGTCGCCGACAAGGTCGGCAAGGTATGGGGCCTGGGGTCAGGCACGACGAAGGACCCGGGGCCGTGGGAAGGCGAGCAGCGCAACATGTGGAAGCCGACGCAGCAGGAGAACCTGTGGTTCCACGGCGGCAACCTGCACCAGTCGCGGCACTACTCGCTGTACCTCGCGTTGCAGCTCAAGGCCCGTTACGAGGGCATTCGCACGCCGGTTTACGGGCTGGCCGAGGTGCACCACCTGAGCTGACCGCCAGAATGGGCCATGTGGAAGACGACCCGTTCATCTGGCTCGAGGACATCACCGGCGACGAAGCACTGGACTGGGTCCGCAGTCACAACGAACCCACGCTCGCAGAGTTATCCGGGGAACGCTTCGAGCGGATGCGTGCCGAGGCGCTCGAGGTGCTCGACACGGATGCGCGCATACCATACGTCCGCCGTCGCGGCGAGTTCCTGTACAACTTCTGGCGCGACGCCGGCAACCCACGAGGGCTGTGGCGGCGGACAACGCTGGACGGCTATCGCAGCGATGCGCCGGACTGGGACGTCGTCATCGACCTCGACAAGCTGGCCGCCGCCGACGACGAGAACTGGGTGTGGTCCGGTGCCAAGGTCATCGAACCCGACCATTCCCTGGCGCTGGTCAGCATGTCGCGGGGCGGCTCGGACGCCGCAATCGTGCGCGAGTTCGACATGCGCACACGCGAATTCGTCGCCGACGGATTCGACGTGCCGGAGGCCAAGACGCAGATCAGCTGGGAGGACGAGGACGCCGTCCTGATCGGCACGGACTTCGGTGAGGGCTCGCTGACCGAATCCGGCTATCCCAGGCTGGTCAAACGGTGGCGCCGCGGGACGCCGCTCGACGATGCCGAGACCCTGTTCAGCGGGGAGAGCAGCGACGTGCTCGTCGCGGCGTCGAGGGACCGAACGCCGGGCTTCGAGCGGACGCTTCTCAGCCGCGCCGTCGACTTCTTCAACGACGAGGTCTACGAGGTGCGCGGCGACGAGCTCATCCGTATCGACGCCCCCACCGACGCCACCGTATCGACCCACCGCAACTGGTTGCTGATCGAGCTGCGCACCGACTGGTCCATCGGTACCGACAGTTACCCGGCGGGCTCCCTCATCGCCGCGGACTACGACGAATTCCTCTCCGGCACAGCAGATCTGCACGTGGTCTTCGAACCGGACGACCACACCAGCCTGAATCATTACGCGTGGACGAAAGACAGGCTGGTCGTCGTTTCCCTGCACGACGTCGTCAGCCGGGTGCAGATGGTGACGCCAGGGAGCTGGGCGGCCGAACCGGTGCCGGGCATCCCGGACAACGCCAACGCCGTGATCGTCGACGCCGACGAACTCGGCGACGAAATCTTTCTCGACTTCAGCGGATTCAACACACCGTCGAAGCTCCTGCACGGACCCGTCGAGGGCCCACTGGAGCAGATCAAGTCGGCGCCGGCGTTCTTCGACGCCGACGACATCACCGTCACGCAGTATTTCGCCACGTCGCAGGACGGCACCGCGATTCCGTATTTCGTTGTGGGGCACCGGGACACCACCGGGCCGGCCGCGACCCTGCTCGGTGGATACGGCGGCTTCGAGGTATCCCGCACTCCCGGCTACGACGGCGTGCTGGGTCGGCTCTGGTTGGCTCGCGGCGGCATCTACGTGCTGGCCAACATCCGCGGCGGCGGCGAATACGGGCCCGGTTGGCACACTCAGGCGATGCGGGAAGGCCGGCATCTGGTCGCCGAGGATTTCGCCTCGGTGGCAACGGATTTGGTGCGACGCGGGATCACGACCGTCCAACAGCTGGCAGCGCAGGGTGGCAGCAACGGCGGCCTGTTGATGGGCATCATGCTCACCCAGTACCCGGAGTTGTTCGGCGCGCTCGTGTGCAGCGTGCCGCTGCTCGACATGCGGCGGTTCCACCTGCTGCTGGCGGGCGCGTCCTGGGTCGCGGAATATGGCGATCCCGACGATCCAGACGACTGGGAGTTCATCGCGAAGTACTCGCCGTACCAGAACATCTCGGCCGATCGCCGCTATCCGCCGGTCTTGATCACCACGTCCACGCGCGACGACCGGGTCCACCCCGGCCACGCGCGCAAGATGACCGCCGCGCTGGAAGCCGCAGGCCACCACGTGCACTATTACGAGAATGTCGAGGGCGGACACGCAGGCGCGGCGGACAACGCGCAGACGGCGTTCCGGTCGGCGCTGATCTTCGAGTTCCTGCTCCGGACGCTGAACAAATAGGTGCAAAGCGGTTGGCTGAGCGCCGGTACGCTGGCAGCAAACGTCATTCGAAGGGATCACGATGTGGGTTGAGCCCGAGCTGCTGCACTCAGGTGGAGACGTGGCGCGCAGCGCAGGCCGGCGTGTCCTCGGTGGTGCGGCGGCCCTTTCGGCCGCCCCGATCGGGTCCACCATCTTCGGGGACTTCGATGCCGCGCGGTCATTCCATCAACGCCTCAGCCAGCACCGCCTCGGCCACGTCAGCAAGATGCGGGACAACCATCGGACACTGACCGATGTCGGCGCGAAGGCCCAGACCGCGTCGGGCTGGTTCTCCGACACCGAGCGCCGAAACACCGAAGAGGTGTCACACATCGCGGACGCCTGATGCTCGCACTGAAGCACCTGAGCATCCCTGAGCTGATCGGCGCCGCCGGTGGCGACCCGTGGAAGATCAACGACACGGTCCAGGCCGGTTCACCCGGCGAGATCAGCGAGCTGGCCACCTCATTTCGTCAGGCAGGTCTGTGCATCACTGAGACGGACGAAGAGTTCCTGCAGGCCAAGAAGCGCTTCGAGGAATCCTGGGACCGCGACGATCCGGCGCATCCGATCAACGACGCCGAACAAGATCAGGCGCGCGCCGATGCGAAGTCCTACGACGAGACGCAGCGGGCGGCCGACGAGGCCCTGGTCAACAGCGATGGCCCGGTGACTGCGGAGAAGCAGGCGGCCGCCGGGCGGCTGCGCGACTTCGCGACCGTCAACGATCCCAACGCCGAGCCGTACGCCCGGCAGTACGCGGGCGAGCGCCTCGACGACTACAACATGTCCAAGTTCGTGGGTCCGCTGCCCGTCGATCCGGTTCTCAATACCGATGCGCGTCAGCAGGCGAAAACCCGCCTCGAGTGGCAGCAGAAGCTGGAGGCGGGACTTCTCGGCTCGGCGCCGATGTCGCCGGACGCGGCGACGGCGAGCGTCATGACGGTGCTCAAAGGCCTCGGATCACTGTCCGACAGCGTCGGCACCGGGGTCGAGCAGTACGGGACGTCAAAGGAAACCGGCAGGCACGCGCTGGCCGGGCTGTCAAGGCGGATGCCGAACTCTTCACGAAGTGGGGTAGTCGGGTCGGCTGGGTGGGCAACATCGCCACGCTGGTCATCGCGGGCATCGAGTATCCCGACAACGACTGGAACCCCAACGAAGAACTGGGCAAGGCCACGGGCGGCGTCCTGGGCAGCGCGCTCGGCGGCATGGCCGCGGGCGCAGCGGTCGGTTCGCTCGGCGGTCCGTTCACCGCTGCCGGTGCCGCGGTCATCGGCGGGGTACTCGGCGGCTTCGCCGGATCGGACATCGGCGGCAGCCTGCTCGGCCAGCTGGACCCCAATCGATATGCCCCCGGCGGCGGTGGCGGCTCCTGGTAGCCATGGCGATCACCGGCATTGCGAAGGCGCTGTTCTACGCGGGCATGATCGCGATTGCGCTCGGCCTACAGCCCCTACCACCGGCAGCCCGACCCGCCGCCGACGCTGGAATGCAGTTTCGCGATTGAAAGGGAGACTTGAAGCATGCATATCGTCATTGCAGGCGGACACGGAAAGATCGCCCTGCTCCTCGAACGCCTGCTCTCGCAGCGCGGCGACTCTGTTGCGGGGATCATCAGGAACCCCGGGCAGGTCGCTGACCTGGAGGCCGCAGGCGCCGACGCGTTGGTCATCGACCTGGAGAAGTCCTCGGCGGACGATGTCGCCGACCACGTGCGCGGCGCCGACGCAGTGGTGTTCGCTGCAGGGGCGGGCCCGGGCAGCGGTGCGGCACGCAAGGACACCGTCGACCGTGACGCGGCGCTGCTGCTGGCCGATGCCGCAGAAGCCGCAGGCGTCGACCGGTACGTGATGATCTCGGCGATGGCCGCCGACCCGCACGCCACTGCCGACGATCCGGTCTTCCAGGCATACCTGCGCGCGAAAGGCGCTGCGGACGAAGCGATCCGGGCGCGCACCGCGCTGAACGTAACCATCGTGCGGCCGGGGCTGCTCACCGATGACGCGGGTATCGGCCGCGTGGCGGTCGCCGACTCGACCGGACGGGGAAGCATTCCGCGCGAAGACGTCGCGGCGCTGCTTGTCGCGGTCCTGGACGAGCCGCGTACCGCGGGCCAGACGTTCGAACTCATCTCCGGTGAGACGCCGATCGAGGACGCCGTCGCCGCGCTCGTACGCTGACGACCTATGCCGACGACGCAACAGTTCGAGACCCTGCTCTACAAAACGGAGCCGCCCGTCGCCACCATCACGCTGAATCGGCCGGAGGCGCTCAACACGATCGTGCCGCCGATGCCCGACGAGATCGAGGCGGCGATCGGCCTTGCCGACCGCGACCCGGCGGTCAAGGTGATCGTGCTGCGCGGCGCAGGCCGCGCTTTCTCCGGCGGGTACGACTTCGGCGGCGGGTTCAAGCACTGGGGCGAGTCGATGAACACCGACGGCCAGTGGGACCCGGGAAAGGACTTCGCACTGACCACCGGGCGCGCCACCAGCCCGACCCAGAAGTTCATGGCGATCTGGCGCGCGTCGAAGCCGGTCATCGCGCAGGTGCATGGCTGGTGTGTCGGCGGCGCAAGCGATTACGCATTGTGCGCCGACATCGTCATCGCCAGCGACGACGCCGTCATCGGTACCCCGTATGCCCGGATGTGGGGCGCCTATCTCAGCGGAATGTGGCTGTACCGGCTGAGTTTCGCCAAGGTGAAGTGGCATTCACTGACCGGAGAACCGCTCACCGGGAAGGAAGCCGCAGACGCTGAGCTCATCAACGAGTCGGTGCCCTTCGAGCGACTCGAGGCGCGGGTAGCCGAAGTCGCCGTCCTGCTCAGCCGAATTCCGTTGTCCCAGTTGCAGGCTCAGAAGCTGATCGTCAACCAGGCCTATGAGAACATGGGTCTTGCCTCCACCCAGACCCTCGGCGGCATTCTCGACGGGCTGATGCGCAACACACCGGAAGCACTGCAGTTCATCGAGACCGCCGCCAACCAGGGCGTGCGGGCTGCGATCGAAGGCCGCGACGGGCCGTGGGGCGACTACAGCCAGGCGCCCGCCGACAGGAAACCCGACCCGTCGCACATCATCGAGCCCTAGTGTCGTGAGTCGTTAATTCATGCGCAGTAGTTGGCGAGAGATGTAGGTGGACTTGGGGTCGAGCTGACCTGACCTACACCGGCTGCGCTACCTAGCGGCGAGATTGCACGCAGGGTCGTTAATCGAGCTGCACACCGCCAACAGCCCTGAGTGCAATTTCGGCGCTACTGTCGTGATTCGTGATTCGTCTGCCGTGGTCGCCGACGGATTTCCGTATGTGATCGGGCGGTCGTGGCCCACGCGAAGGGGGCGGGAGTTGTTGCGGGTCTGGATCCCCGTACCCATGTTGTCGGCGTTGAGTGTTGTCGGCGTTGAGTTGACGCATCCAGGTGTGGGTTCTGGTCACGAATTAACGACTCACGACACCTAGAGTCCGGCCTCCAGCTCGAGCAGGGCGTCGAGGTCGGCGATGGCCCGCAACGTGTCGTTCAGGTGCGTGCACGTGCTGATGCCGACGAACTCGCCGCGCACCCGGTCACGCATCTCCGACAGCGTCATGCCCCGGATCCGCGCCGCACTCCCGATGGCGCCGGGGCACTCCTGCCACGGCAGCACCCGCACATCCGCGGTCACCGCGGTGACCGTTCGCGTCGAGGTGTCCACCGAGCCCGCGACCGTGTACTCGTGCACGATCGTCTCGACGCCGTCGCCGTCGACGTGCGAGTCACGGAAGTGTGCGTCGAAGTCGGCCGACTTGGCGTCGACCGGACGGAGGTCGAGTCGGCGGAACCGGCGCATGCCGTGGGGGCGTAGCGGTTCGACGCGGTGCAGTCCGTCGATGTCCAGCGGCGGAGCGACCGGCCCGTGCACCGACGGGATGGTGCCGTTGCGCTTCGCATACGGGACGAGCGAGGCGTCCGCCGCGAAGCCCGCACAGATGCCTGCCATGTTGTCCGCCGTGCCCGCAGGCAGCTTCTCCTCGATGCCCAGATTGATCGCCGCGTGCTGCACCGCGTATCCGGAGACCAGCGCCGCGCCGACCCAGTCGTCGAGAAGCAGGTGCAGCAGGCTGCCTGTCCGCACCTCTTCGGGTAACAGCTTGCCGACCGTCGAGCGGAAGCCTGGGCCCACCCGGCTGCCCAGCAGCTGCGCCAGCCGGGCATCGTCGGGCACCGACCTGATGTCGTCGACGACGCGGTCGGCGAGGTGCGCGCGCACGAGGACCTGACCGAGCGCGTCGACCCGGCCCGGTTCGCGGGCCAGCACGTCACGGGCCCGCAGGTCGACGTCGGATTCGCCGGTACCGGCCGGATGGGTATCGATGGTGCTGGTGCGGCGAAGCGCGCCGGTGACAAGGGGCGGCCACATCTGAACGGGATGCTGTGGCCCCACGATGTCCGTGACGAATGGCATGGCGAGACTCTATTCGCTGCGGCGTAGGCCACCCAGCATCGAGGCGATGATGCCGATAATCACCAGCCCGCCGCCGACGGCGAGCGACAGGTTCAGCCACTGGTGCAGGCTGCCGATGGCTTGGCCGACCATCGCGTCAGCGAGCGGCCGGATGTTACCCGTGGCGGCGTCGAGCGCCTGGTTGATCCTGCCGCGAAACACTTCGATGGCCGCCCACCCGGTGGCCCCCACCAATAGCGCCGAAACCCCAAGCGCGGCAAGCGCTTTCCCGCGCTTCTTGGCGACGGCGATGGCGAGCAGGGCGAAGATGCCTGCGACGACGGCGGAGCCGGCGCTGACCCATGGCCCCCACCTGGCCAATTGGCGCAACTGACCGGGTCGCAATGAATCGGGCGCGTTGTCCGTCAGCGGCACGCTCAGTGTCGATGGCTGCTTTATGCCGAAGTTCTGCAGCGTCTGCTGGAACGAGCTGTCGGCCAGCATCGGCGAGAGGTCCAACGCCCACCGGCCCGACTCGTCCGCCTGCGCAGCGGTGTCGGTGAAGATCCAGCGGTGCAGAATCCTGTTGGCCGTCGCGAACTGGCCGGGGAAGGCTGAACTGCGGGTATACGCCGTCGCCGCCCCACTCAACAGATTGGTGCTCACGTCATAGCCGCTGTTGGCCGCGAGGGTGACAAGCTGGTCGGTCAACTCCGATGCCATCGCATCCTGCAGCGGTCGATCGGTGGCCGCCTTTTGGGCCAGCGATGCGTAGCCGGCCTCGTCGACCACGTTGTGCTGGGCCCAGACCGCGGGCACCGCCACCGCCAGCGCCGCGGTTGTCAGCAGCCAGAACAACAGCGCCGCGAGAAACCGCACGCCGTCCTCCTAAAGCAGGGGTGACGCGCGGTGTCAGTCGGTCAGTGCGCGCCCCACGATGAGGGGATCGGCTTCTGCGACCACCTCGCGGTCCTTGTTGTCGTAGTCGAACTTACCGAGCACGTATCGCATGGCGTTGATGCGGGCGCGCTTCTTGTCGTTGCTCTTGACCACCGTCCACGGCGCGACGTCGGTGTCGGTGGTCGCGAACATGTCCTCCTTGGCCGCGGTGTAGGCGTCCCACTTGTCCAGCGACGCGAGGTCGGTGGGCGAGAGCTTCCACTGCCGCACCGGGTCGACCTGACGAATGGTGAAGCGGGTGCGTTGTTCACCCTGCGTGACGGAGAACCACAGCTTGGTGAGGCTGATGCCGTCGTTGACCAGCATCTGCTCGAACAGCGGGACCTGCTGGATGAATTCGGAGTGCTGACCGGGCGTGCAGAAACTCATCACCCGCTCGACGCCCGCGCGGTTGTACCAGGACCGGTCGAACAGAACCAGCTCGCCGGCGGCAGGGAGATGTGTGACGTAGCGCTGGAAGTACCACTGGGTGCGTTCGCGGTCGGTCGGCTTCTCCAGCGCCACGACGCGGGCCCCGCGCGGGTTGAGATGTTCCATGAACCGCTTGATGGTTCCACCCTTGCCCGCCGCGTCGCGACCCTCGAACACGATGACGTGGCGCAGACCGTTCGCCTGGCTCCACTTCTGCAGCTTGAGCAACTCGATCTGCAGCAGCCGCTTCTGCTCTTCATATTCTTGGCGTGACATGCGTTCGTCGTAGGGGTAGCCCTCGCGCCAGGTGTCGACGTCGGCTCCGCTCGGATGGTGCACCAACACGGGGTCGTCATCATCGTCATCTCTGACCGAGTAGTACTCGGTCCCCTTGAGCGCGGTCACGCCGCAAAAGGTATCGAGCGGCGGGTACGGACAGGTGACGCGCCGGTGAACGGTAGGTGGTGCGGTGCTACTTGGCGGTGCGGCGCGGACGCAGCAGCGCCAAGCGGGTCATCAGCTTGTTCATCCGCGTCAACGCCTTGTGTGAATTGTTGTAGTAGTTGCCGCCCGCGCCGACGTTGGTGCGCGGCGCCACCACCGCTTCCTGCCTGCAGTATTTGCGCAGTCCTTCCGCTCCGCCGAACCGCGCGCCCATCCCCGACGTCTTCCAGCCGCCCATCGGGGCGGTGGTGCACATCAGGTTCGAGATCACGTCATTGACATTGACTGCGCCGCAATCAAGTTGGACTGCAACCACTTTCGCACGTTCGATGTCCTTGGAGAAGACGGATGCCGACAGTCCGTAAGGGCTGTCGTTGGCAAGCCGGACGGCCTCTTCCACCGACGACACCTTCATGATCGGCAGCGTCGGGCCGAAGGTCTCCTCCGTCATGCACGCCATTGAGTGGTCCACATCGACGAGCACGGTCGGCGGGTAGAAGCTGCCCTGCCCCGGCATGCGCTCACCTCCGGTGAGCGCCTTGGCTCCCGCCGCCACCGCCTCGCGGACGTGGCGCTCGGTCACCGCGATCTGTTCGTCGTTGATCAGCGAACCGACGTCGTAACCCTGACCCGCACCGACCTTGAGCTTCTTGACGTCGCGCACGACCGCGTCGACGAACTCGTCGTAGACCGAGTCGAGTACGTACACCCGCTCGACCGACACGCACGTCTGGCCCGCGTTGAACATCGCGCCCCACACCGCGGCATGCGCGGCCAGGTCGACGTCGGCGTCCTCGAGCACGATCATCGGGTCCTTGCCACCGAGCTCGAGGCTGACCGGCGTGAGCCTTCGGGCTGCGCGTTCCATCACCTTGGCGCCGGTGGCACTGGACCCGGTGAACTGAATGAAGTCGGCGTTGTCGATCACAGCCTCGGACACCTCGCGGGCGCCCTGGGCCAGCGCCAGCACCTCGGGCGCGCCGGAGTCATGCCAGCCGCGCAGCAGCACCTCCGCGGTCAACGGGGTGCGCTCGGAGGGCTTGAGCAGGACCGAGCAGCCCGCCGCCAGCGCACCGATGGCGTCCATCAGGGCATTGGCCACCGGATAGTTCCACGGCGCGATGATGCCGACCACCTGGCGTGGACGGAAATACACGGTCACCTTCTTGATCGCCAGGAACGGCAGCGATGCCGGCCGCGTCTCCGGCGCCAGCGCCTTCTCCATCGTCTTGATGTAGTACGACAGGATCATGATCAACAGCGGCACCTCTTGCGCCGCATCGACGGCCGACTTGCCGGTCTCCTTGATCAGGAGCGACTCGATCTCGTCGCGATGCTCGCCCATCCAGACCGCGTAGCGGGCAAGCACTTTGGCGCGGCCCTTGGCGCCACGGGCCTCCCAGTCCCTTTGCGCCTCCCGCAACCCGGCGGCGATCCTCGGTACGTCGGCGGGCTCGGTCCAGCGCACCTGTCCGGCGACGGCGCCGGTCGCCGGGTTGAGGATCGTGTTCGCCGACGAGGGCGTATCCACTTCTGACGTCGCAGTCATGCCATCCAGCTTAACGAGCTGTGTGATCTGCATCGCAGGCGGGTTGACGCCTGTCAAGTTCGACTGCCAGCGCTGCGACGCAGACCACGGCGCTGCCGAGCAGCACCCCACCGAGGGTGTCGGTGAAGTAGTGGTACGTGGCCGCCTGGCCGATCATCCCGAGCACGCTGACGGTGGCCGCGAGTACCAGCGCCCACGTCGCGGCGCCTGCCAGCAAAACGATCATGCCCATCACGATGACGACCGTGGTGGTGTGGCCGCTCGGATACGCGAGGTCTCCCCCTCTCGTCCGTCCGATCACGTGCTTGAGCAGGGTTTCGAGCACGAGCCCGACGAGGGGCGACGCCACCATCACCACCGCGAGCCGCCGCCTGTGCAGATAGACCGCAATCGCGACGCTGAATATCAGCGTCGTCGCGATCAGCCACGGATCGGTGAAGAACAGGAGCCACCGAGCCGGCGTGTGACGAAGCCGGTGGAACCAGTCGTCCAGCGGGTTCGACCGCTTCCCGACCGCCCACCCCAGCACGAGTACCGCGGTCACGGCGACCGGCGGCCACAGCTGAAGCGCCCGGCGGCCGTTGCGGTCGCCCACCTCAGCGGGCGATGCCACGGATGTAGGCGGCCTGCCCCAGGTGCTGTGCGCAGTCGTCGATGATGCTGACCAACCGCGCGCTCGCGGTCACCGGCGGCGTCCAGTGTGTGTCGACGACACGCTCCATCTCATCGGCGGTCACCGACGCGATGTACTCCAGCGTCACCTTGTGCACAGCGTGGTAGTAGCCCGCCAGCAGGTCGGCAGGCACCCGGACCTTTTCGACGTCGTCGGGCCCATGCCCATAGCCGTGGTCGTTGCCCGCGAGGTCGAGGCCGAACCGGTCGTCCCAGCCGTCGCGGTGCCACACCTGCTCGACGCCTGCGATATCGCAGAGCTGGAGGTCCTGCACGCGCGCGCTGTGCCAGATCAGCCACGCGATGCTGTTGGCGTCGGCGGTCGGCCGGAAGAACGAGACCTCGTCGGTCAGGCCGTCGGTGAGGTCGTCGACGTGCTCGATCAGCCGGGTGAAGGAGTCGCGGAGCAATTCTTGCGCTGCGGTGAGATTCGACATGGGACCACCGTAGTCAGCGCCGTCAGGGCGCCAGCGTGATCGCACGCTCCGGGCAGTTCTGCTCGCCGATGGTGGCGTGCTCTGCGAGCTCGCCCGAGACATCGTTCACGAGCACGATCGAGTGACCGACCTCGTCAGCGTCGAAGACATCGGGCGCCAACGTGTAGCAGCGCCCGTGTCCGGTGCAGAGGTCCGGGTCGACCGCGACGCGCGTCATGACGTTGCCACGGGGAACCTCAGCGGCAGCGATTCCACCGAGCGCAGCGCAGTGGTGTATTTCAGTTCGGTGCCGGCCGGGATCTCGTAATCCGGTATACGCCGGTGGAATTCGCGCAACGCCACCCGTAGCTCCAGGCGCGCCAGATGCGATCCGAGACAGCGGTGCGGACCACCGCCGAACGCGCGGTGCCGGTTGGGGCTGCGCGCGAAGTCGACGACGTCCGGATCGGCGAACTCGTCCGGATCGGTGTTGGCGGCGCCGAGAAGCGGGCTGACGCGCTCTCCCTTGCTGATCGGGCACCCACCGATCTCGAAGTCCTGCAGGGCGATACGTACGACACCTGGCACCGGTGTCTCCCACCGCAGCAACTCCTCGATCGCACTGGGCATGATGTCCGGCTGCTCGATGAGGACCCGCCGTTGCTCCGGGTGGTGCGCCAGGTAGACGAAGAAGCAGTCAAGGGAATCAGTGACGGTGTCCAAACCCGCGATGAGGAACAGGAAGCAGATGTCCAGCATTTCCTCGCGTGACAACGGCTCGCCCTCCACCCTGGCCGCGATCAACGAGGACAGGACGTCATCGCGGGGCTTGGCGATGTGGTCGTCGATGGCGTTCTCGAAGTACGCGTAGATCTGGTGTGCCGCCGGCGCCGCCGCCTCCCGTCGACGTTCGTCGCCCATCCCGCCGTTCTCCGGCCGGATCACGTCGTCCTTCCAGTCGAGGAACTTGTCGAGGTCCTCCAACGGCAGCCCGAGCAGTTGGAGGAACACCGAGCACGGCAGCGGGACGGCGAATTCCTCGTGGAAGTCGCACTCGCCGCGATCGACGAAGGCGTCGATCATCTCGTTCACCCGCTCGGTGACGCCCGCTTCCCGCGCAGCCATCTGCCGGGGCGTGAAGAGCGGGTCGAGAATGCGGCGATACTTGGCATGGTCGGGCGGGTCGATCTGCAACGGGATCAGCGGCCGCACATTTCCGAGGTCGACGGCATCCATGTTCGACGAGAACACGTCGGTGCGCTTGAGCGCCATCTCGATGTCCGAGAGGCGGCTGAGAACGACGGGTCCGTCCGGCCCCGGCCGGAACACCGGGGACGACTCGCGCAGCATCTTGTACATCGGCTGGGGTTCGGCGAGACCCGCCACCGACTGGTCGACATAGCCTTCGCTGTCTGCCATTCCGACAGCCTGGCACCAAGCTCGGGTCATTGCGTACGAAACGGACGCAACCCGGACAGCGCACGCGTGGTTGGCTGGTTACTCCGGCGGGGCGCCGTGGTAAACCGCTTCGACGTTGTTGCCGTCGGGGTCGCGGACGAACGCACCGAAGTAGCCGGGGTGGTATTCCGGCCAGAGCCGCGGCGCGTGCAGCGACTCGGCGCCCTGCTGGAGCGCGGTGTCGTAGAAGGCCTGCACGGCGTCGTGGTTCTTGGCGTGAAACGCCATGTGGACCTCGCGGTTGGGGCCGGATGCGTCGCCCACGTTCATGTCGGCGATCCAGAAGTCGGGCTTCCCGTCCCTCCCGTATCCGATTGCGACCTGGTAGTCGAGCTGGCGGGTGTAGCCGAGCACGCCGAGGACGGCGTCGTAGAAAGTCTTCGACCTCTCCCAGTCTTCACAGTTGATTCCCAGATGGTCGATCACGGCCTCATCCTGGCACGGCACGATGACACCGTCGTACATTCAGCTCATGGCGTACGACGTGATAATCCGCAACGGCACCATTGTCGACGGCCTCGGCGGCGAGCCCTTCGTCGGCGATGTCGCTGTTTCCCACGGGGTGATCGCCGCGGTCGGGGCGGTCGACGGTGAGGCGGTCAGGGAGATCGACGCGACGGGGCTGCTGGTCACGCCCGGCTTCATCGACCTGCACACCCACTACGACGGACAGGCCATCTGGTCGGACCGGATGACGCCGTCGTCGGCGCACGGTGTGACGACTGCCGTGATGGGCAACTGCGGCGTCGGCTTCGCACCGTGCCGCACCGAGGACCATGACGTGCTCGTCGACGTGATGGCCGGTGTCGAGGACATCCCCGGCGTGGTCATGACCGACGGTCTGCCGTGGACATGGGAGACGTTCCCCGAGTACCTCGACACGCTCGACTCGCAACAGCGGGACATCGATGTCGCCGCCTACCTGCCGCATTCGCCGCTGCGCGTGTACGTGATGGGCCGACGCGGCGCCGAGCGGGAACCCGCAACCGCCGAGGATCTCGCGCTGATGCGGAAGCTGGCGACGGAGGCGATCGAGGCGGGTGCGTTGGGTTTCGCGTCGTCGCGGCTGGCCACCCACCGCACGGACGGCGGTCAGCAGATCCCCAGCTACGACGCCGCCGAGAACGAAATCCTTGAAATAGCCCGCGGTATCGCCGACGCAGGCGGCGGGTTGATTCAGTTCGTTCCCGACATTCCAGCCGGGGGTTTTCAGCCCGTGCTGCAGCAGGTGTTCGATGCCGCAGGCGAGGTCGGCCTGCCGGTCACGTTCACCCTGCTCGTCCTCAACAGTGGAGACCCGCTCTGGCCGGAGGCCATGATGATGGTCGAAAAGGCGAACGCAGCCGGAGGCGATATCACCGCGCAGGTGTTCCCCCGGCCGATCGGCCTGATGATCGGTCTCGAGCTGACCGCGAACCCGTTCGTGCTGTTTCCGAGCTACCAGGAGATCGCCCACCTGCCACTGGCCGAACGCGTGGCCGAGATGCGCAAACCCGAAGTGCGGGAACGGATCCTGGCCGACAAGCCGGGTACGACAAAGGCGAACCCGCTGGTGTATCTGGCGCAGATGTGGGAGTGGATCTTCCCGCTCGACGACCGCGCCGATTACGAGCCCGACCGGTCGACGAGCATCCTGGCCCGTGCGCGGGCTCGGGGCGTGTCGCCGATGGAGGAGGCGTACGACCGGCTGCTCGACGACGACGGACACGCGATTCTGCTGGGCGCGATGGCGAACTTCGAGAACAACTCGCTGAACACCGTCGGCGAGCTGATCCTTCGCGACGACGTCGTGCTCGGCCTCGGCGACGGCGGCGCCCACTACGGAATGATCTGCGACTCAAGCTTTCCGACGTACCTGCTCACGCACTGGGCACGCGACCGCAGTGCCGGCCGGCTGACCGTCGCCGAGGCGATCAGGCAGCTGACGACGGTGCCCGGCCGAGTCGCGGGGCTGGCCGACCGCGGCCGAATTGCGGTGGGCTACAAGGCGGATCTGAACGTGATCGACCACGCGGCATTGCGGCTGCACAAGCCCGTCATCGCCCACGACCTGCCTGCGGGCGGGCGTCGTCTGGACCAGACCGCCGACGGCTACGTCGCGACGATCGTGTCCGGCGAGGTCATCGCCGAGAACGGCGTGGCAACGGATGCCCGTCCCGGCAAGCTGGTGCGCGGCAGGCAGTCCGCTCCGGCGCCCGCATGACGCGAGTCGCGCCGCTGGCTCCGCCGTGGAGCGCCGAAGACGCCGCCGACATCAACAGCTGGGGTCATCCCGATCGCACCTACGAACCGCTTCTGCTGGTGCGGTGTCTGCAGCGCCATCCGGCGCTCGCCGGCCGGCTGCGCAAGCTCGGCGAGGCGCTGTACATCGAGGCGCGACTGCCCGCCAGGACGCGGACCATCGCCATCCTCCGCACCTGCGCCCTGGTGCGCTGCGAGTACGAGTGGGGCGGGCAGGCGGCCTTCTGGGGCCCGATCGCAGGCGTCAGCGACGACGAGTGCGACGCGCTGGTGAGCGGTGATGCCGACGACCCGCGCTGGACGCCGGCCGAGCGCGTTCTGATCGGCGCGGTCGACGAGCTGGAGCGCACCGGGTCGTGGTCGGAGCCGACGTGGCGTGCGCTCGGTGAGGATCTCGACGACGAGCAGCGGATGGAACTGCTGATTGCCGTCGGCTGGTACCGCACGATCTGCACCCTGTGCAACGGGCTCGCCCTGCCCGCCGAAGACTGGATGCGGCGCTGGCCCGAGTCAGCCGACTGAGCGACGGTCCCGGCGCAGCCCCGGATGCTGCTTGGCGAGTGTCGCGAGCAGCAGCGGCCGCGGAAGCGCTTGCATGAAGCGGGTACTCAACACATTGCGCTTACCGGCGATCACAATTCCGCGGTCGTTTTCCAGCGCGTCGACACCGATTCGGGCGACGTCACGCGACGGCATCCACAGGAATTTCGGGAACGCCGCGGCGAACTTCTTCTCGTCCATGCCCGCCGCTTGCAGGAACTCGGTGCGCACCGGGCCGGGCGCCAGCATCGCGACGGTGACGCCGGTGCCGGCCAGTTCTGCGCGCACGCCTTCGGTGTAGGTCTTCACGAAGGCCTTCGTCGCCGCGTAACCCGATTGGCCAGGAAACGGGTGGAATCCCGCGGTGGAACCGACGTTGAGGATGGCGCCCCGACCGCGGGGCACCATCAGCTGCACCGCGCGGGTGGTCAGGTCGATGACGGCCTCGACGTTGACGCGCACCTGCGCTATCTCGTCGGCGACCGGAGTCTTCGTCACCGACCCAATGGTGCCGATGCCTGCGTTGTTCACCAGGATGTCGACGGTGAGGCCGCGATCGGCGACGACGTCGAAAAGGCCTGCGCGGGCGTCGGGATCGGCGACGTCACAGGCGATTACCTCGATGCGAACGGCACCGGACAGCTCGGCGGCGAGGTCGCGCAGCTTGTCCTCGCGGCGCGCGACGAGCGTCACCCCGCGGCCGCGGTGCGCCAGCTCGCGCGCGATGTCGGCGCCGATCCCCGATGAGGCCCCGGTGACAACGGCGGTGGAGGTCGGCGACGGCGGCGGAAGTGGCACCCCTCGAACCTACAAGCACGCCGGGTGGCCGCTACGCCCAGATATCCGCTATCGCAGGTGCGTTCGCCGCCAGTCCGGTCTTCGGTAGGCCGTACATCTCCTCGATGGTGGACAACACGTTGTAGTGGCTGATCGGCGTGCCGTAGCTGCCAGGTTTGACGTGCCCGCCGTAGATGATCGTGGGGATCTGGTTCTTCGAGCCGCCGTCGTCCTCGTCGAACGTGATGATCAACAGGCTGTTATTGGCCACCGCCCAGTTCGCGTAGTGCGACAAGTTGTTGTATAGCCAGGTATCGCCCTGCGCGACGGTGCCGTCGTGCATGTCGTTGTCGAGGTTGGGGATCACGAAAGACACTGTGGGCAGGCTCGCGTAATCGGACCTGTTGTTGAACGCCGAGAACGGTAGCGAGTTGGCGGCGGGCACATTGGTGAAGTTGGCCCACGGCACGTGTTTCCGTGCGTACTTACCCGCACTGCACGCGGTGGAACCCACCGCGGGCACGTCCTCGGAGAAGCCGGCGAACGAGTATCCCGTCACCAAAAGTTCGGATGCCAGGTTCGGAGCCGCCCCGGCATCGACGGGGCACGCATCCGACGTCAAACCGAACGTGTTGCCCGAGAACAGGGCCAGATAGTTCGGCTCGCTCGGGTGCGTCTCGGCGAATGACTGCGTCATATTCGCACCAGTGTTGGCGAGGGCGTTGATGTACGGCGCGGACTTGCTGCCGATGATGCTGCCGTCGGGTTTGTTCTCTTCGACGACGATCACGATGTGCGCGGGCGCGGGAAGTACTTGCGCAGTGGCCGCGGGCACCGGCGCACCGCCCGCCAGCGCGCACACCGCCGCAATGGCACACCCCAAACGCTTCATGCGGCGAAGCATAGAAGTCGTTCGCCGAATGTCGACGTACGACACGGCTGCATTGACTGCCGTCAGGTGGGCCTATCCTCACGTCATGAGCGTGAAGGTGGATCTGGACCAACTGACCGAAGCGCTCGCCGACTACACATTCGCCTATCTGGTGACGGTCGGCGACGACTACCACGCACACACTGTCGCGGTCGAACCCCAACTTGGCGACGGCGTGATCGACGTCGGCCCCGTCGGCGGAAGCACCCGAAGGAATCTGACCGCCCACGGCAACGTCACTCTCGTCTGGCCGCCGAGCCGGCGCGGCGGTTACACGCTGATTGTCGACGGCCACGGACAACCCGCCGACGCGGACGCCCCGTTGCACATCGTGCCCAGCCGCGCGGTCCTACACCGGAAGGCGACACCGGACTCCCCGCCACGGCCTGCCGGCTGCAAGGATGATTGCAGACCACTCGAAAAGCGTTGAGAGACACGAAAAGGCCCGGCTCTCCGCCCTTTTGGGGTGAGGAGCCGGGCCTTTCTCGTCGAACAGGACTTGACTTTAGAAGTCCATGCCGCCCATACCACCGGTCGGGTCGCCGACGGCTGCGGCGGCCTTCTCCGGCTTGTCTGCGACGACCGCCTCGGTCGTCAGGAACAGCGCCGCGATGGACGCAGCGTTCTGCAGCGCCGAGCGCGTCACCTTGACCGGGTCGGCGACGCCTGCCTTGAGCAGGTCCTCGTACTCACCGGTCTGCGCGTTCAGGCCGGTGCCGGCAGGCGAGTTGCGCACCTTCTCGGCGACCACGCCGGGCTCGAGACCCGAGTTGAAAGCGATCTGCTTCAGCGGGGCCTCCAGCGCAACCCTGACGATGTTGGCGCCGGTGGCTTCGTCACCGGACAGCTTCAGATCGTCCAGCGCAGGCGAGGACTGCAGCAGGGCCACGCCACCACCGGCGACGATGCCCTCTTCGACTGCCGCCTTCGCGTTGCGAACGGCGTCCTCGATGCGGTGCTTGCGCTCCTTGAGCTCCACCTCGGTGGCAGCCCCGGCCTTGATCACCGCAACACCGCCGGCCAGCTTGGCCAGGCGCTCCTGCAGCTTCTCGCGGTCGTAGTCGGAGTCGCTGTTCTCGATCTCGGCGCGGATCTGGGAGACCCGGCCCGCGATGGCGTCCGGGTCACCGGCGCCCTCGATGATCGTGGTCTCGTCCTTGGTGACGACGACCTTGCGGGCGCTGCCAAGCAGCTCCACGCCCGCGGTGTCCAGCGAGAGGCCGACCTCTTCGCTGATGACCTGGCCACCGGCGAGGATCGCCATGTCCTGCAGCATCGCCTTGCGGCGGTCACCGAAGCCAGGCGCCTTGACGGCGACGGACTTGAAGGTGCCGCGGATCTTGTTGACGACGAGCGTGGACAACGCCTCGCCCTCGACGTCCTCGGCGATGATCAGCAGCGGCTTGCCGGACTGGATGACCTTCTCCAGCAGGGGCAGCAGATCCTTGACGGTCGAGATCTTCGAGCTGACCAGCAGGATGTACGGATCCTCGAGGACCGCTTCCTGACGCTCGGCGTCGGTCACGAAGTAACCCGAGATGTAGCCCTTGTCGAAGCGCATGCCTTCGGTGAGCTCGAGCTGCAGGCCGAAGGTGTTGGACTCCTCGACGGTGATGACACCCTCGTTGCCGACCTTGTCCATGGCCTCGGCGATCAGGTCGCCGATGGACGGGTCGCCGGCGGAGATGCCTGCGGTGGCAGCGATCTGCTCCTTGGTCTCGACCTCTTTGGCGGACTTGAGCAGCGTCTCGGTGATCTTCTCGACGGCCTTCTCGATGCCGCGCTTGAGGCCGAGCGGGTTGGCACCGGCCGCGACGTTGCGCAGACCCTCGCGAACGAGCGCCTGAGCCAGCACGGTGGCGGTGGTGGTGCCGTCGCCTGCGACGTCGTCGGTCTTCTTGGCGACTTCCTTGACCAGCTCAGCGCCGATCTTCTCGTAGGGGTCCTCCAGCTCGATCTCCTTGGCGATGGACACACCATCGTTGGTGATCGTGGGGGCGCCCCACTTCTTCTCCAGGACGACGTTGCGGCCCTTGGGACCCAACGTCACCTTTACCGCGTCGGCGAGGGCGTTAAGGCCCCGCTCAAGGCCACGGCGGGCCTCTTCGTCGTACGCAATTGTCTTGGCCATTGCGAAGTGATTCCTCCGGATTGGGGATGACACACGTATGTGGTCGGGTGCAGTGCCCGCGACGGACGGCTGTGGGTGTGCTCCGCGCGTGCGGCCCTTGCCTCACCGTCCCGACCTAGCACTCACTGGTCGCGAGTGCCAACGTCATTTTTAGCACTCGACCAGGGAGAGTGCAAGGCGGTTCGCCGGGCGCGAAACGCGGGCCACAGGGGATTTGCAGCCGAAGCAGCCACAGTGAACGTTGTGATGGTTCCCGGGTTCGGCGAGTTCTCGTTGTCCGGGTACGAGGACCCTGCATGGCTGGCGCTACTTCTGGCGCCGGCGGCGCTACTTGTCGTTTACCTCGCCGCTCAGGCTCGCCGACGGCGACGCCTGCGCCAGTTCGCCGATCCGGCCGCGGCCTCCTCGATCGCGCCGTCGCGCCCGTCGGCGTTGCGGCATCTGCCGATGGCGCTGTTGCTTGTCGCACTGGTGCCACTGACCGTCGCGCTCGCGCAGCCAAGCCACGACGTGCGCGTGCCGCGCAACCGCGCGGTGATCATGCTGCTCATCGACGTGTCCCCGTCCATGCAGGCCACCGACGTCGCACCCACTCGACTGGTCGCCGCACAGCACGCCGCACAACAGTTCGCCCAGCATGTCACCCCCGGGGTGAATCTCGGCCTCATCTCATTCGCCGGAACGGCCAATGTCCTGGTCGCCCCTTCGCCTGCGCACGACGCCACCGTTTCGGCGCTCGACCGACTGCGCTCGGACGACAGCACCGCGACCGGTCAAGCGATTTTCGCTGCGCTGCAATCGATTCGAACGGTCAATGCGGTCCTGATGGGACCGCACGACAAACCGCCGCCTGCTCGCATCGTGCTGTTGTCCGACGGCAAAGAGACCAAACCCGACAACCCGAACAATCCCGACGGCGCATATACAGCGGCACGCGCAGCGAGGCAACAGGGCATTCCGATCTCCACCGTCGCGTTCGGCACCCCTGCGGGTCATGTCGCGATGAAGAACGAGACCGTACCGGTGCCGGTCGACGACGACATGATGAAGACGATCGCGCGACTGTCCGGAGGGCAGACGTCTACTGCCCAAACCGTCGACGAGCTCAACCGCAGCTTCGGTGCCGTCGAGGACCAACTGGGCTATCAGGTAGTGAGCGGTCCAGCCAGCGCCGGATGGTTGCGGCTTGCCGTCCTCCTCGGCAGCCTCGGCGCGATCCTGGGACTGCTCATCAACCGCCGGCTCCCCGTATGAGGCCGCCTCAGTCTGGTAACCGGCGATTGAGGATGGTCGCGGCCAGCAGCGCGGCGACAAGCCACAGCGCCCCCAATCGGATCCACGACGCGCTGGCGTCGCCCTGAATCGTTTCGTAGCCGATGATCCGCTGCAGCGTGGCGTACACACTCTTGAGCTGATCCAGGCTGCCCGCGTGGAACGCCTGCCCGCCGGAGATTTCGCTGATCTTTTGCAGCGTCGAGTCGTCCACCGGCACCGGAAGGTCCTCACCGTTGAGATTGACTGTGCCGTCGGGAGTCCCGAACGAGATTGTCGATATCCCGACACCCTGGTCCTTTGCGGCGCGCGCCGCGGTGAACGCCCCCCGCGGTGCATCGGGGTCTCCCGGCACCGTTTCCTTTCCGTCGGACTCCAGGACGATTCGCGCAGGGGCGGGCCCGTTTCCACCGCCGAGCACCGCGACGGTCTGCGCAATGGCCTGCAGTGCGGTGAAGATTCCCTCGCCGGTCGCAGTGCGTTCGGCGACTTTGAGCGAGTCGATCGAGGCCTTGACGGCATCACGATCGGTCGACGGCGCCATCAACATAGTTGCGGTTCCGGCGAACTCGACCAGGCCGAGGTTGATTCCGGGCGTGAGTTCATCGGCGAACTGCTTGCCGGCCTCCTTGGCCGCCGCCAACCGATTCGGCTCGACGTCGGGGGCCGCCATCGACTCGGAGACATCGATGACCAGCATCACCACGGCGCGGTTGCGCGGCACCTGCACGTCATGAGTGGGGCCTGCCATGCCCGTCGTCAGCAGCGCCAGCGACGCCACCAACAAGGCTGCTGGCAGATGGCGCCAACGCCGCGGCCTTGGCGTGGCCACCGACTGCAGCAGATCGAGATTGGCGAATCGCAGGACCCGGCGCCGCCGCAGCCGCTGCGCCACGACATAGGCCGCAATCATCGCGGCAATCACAACGAAGAAAAGCAGAAACCAAGCATCGGCGAATCGGGTTACCGAAAGCGTGCCCAGCAGCGGGATGCTCATGACCGGCGCATCCGCTCGCGGAGTTGCGGATCGTTCTCCCACCACAGGCCCGGCGCCGGTGTGGGCCCGACCTCATCCAGTTCGGCGTCGACGCTCGCGGCGTGCCTTGTCTCATCGGCCGAGAAGAACCTCATCAGCACGACGATGAATGCGACGCCAAGAACGTCACCGAGCAGCCAGAGAACACCTGCGCCGATCGATTGGTCGACCCGCGGGCTCGGCCCCCAATGCCGGCCGACGTTCGTGTAGTAGTCGGCGGCGATCAACGGCCCGAGCCACAGCACGATGCCCAATACGCCGTCGCCGAGCGATTCGACGATGCTGATCACCAGCGAGATCAGCTGAGAATAGCGGCGCGGCACAGGATCGGTCTGCAGCCGTGCGTAGAAGTAGGTGAAGCCGACCGCCAGCAATAGTGCGTTCGTCGCCGACGCAACCGCCTCGTGCCGCAACGTCGCGCCGTACCAGGGCGTGAGGTACAGCAGCCACGGTGTGGCAAGCATCGCGACCGACGTCGTCGCGGGATGCACGAGAACTTCCGCCGCCCTCGTGCCAAGCACGCGATCCACGCGGCACTGCACCGCAGGCCCATACGCCTGGCTGATCACCGTCACGGGTCGACCCATCGCCAAAAAGAACGGCGCGACGTACAGCAGAAGCAGAACCTGTAATGCCCGGACCCAGAACAACACTGAGTCGTACACGCCGACCATGCTCATCGTGGCCATGACCAGCAGGGCCAGGCCGGTGGCGAACCACCACGCGTGCCGCCGCAGGGACGCGTCGGCTCGTCGCAGGGACCAGCCGTAGGCGATGCCCACCACGACCACCGTGGCGCCCGCGCGGCTGTCCCAGTGCCAGGTGCTGAGCGCCGTCGACCACGTCAGCGGCAAGCTCGCCGGGTCCATGGAACGTAACTATGCGTCCCCGACCTGACGACCCCCTGTGGGCGCCTTGGGACTACGGCGTCGACGCGCGAAGACCGTCCAATACGACCTCCGTCAGCCGCTCGGCGGCATCCGGCTTGGTGGCCAGCATCGCCAGGCATCCGCTGAGGATCGCTTTCACGTCCCGCACATCGACATCGCGCCGCACCGTGCCGGCTTTCTGGCCGGTACGCAGCAGGTCACCGAGCAGGCGGAGAAAGTCCTCTTCGACGTCCGGCATCGCGGATTCGATGTCGATCCCGACGCCCGCGAGCGAGTCGGCCAGTCCGCGATCGGTCGCGCCCCACTGCAGGACAACCGTCCGCAGGAAGGTGAACAATCCGGCGGGATCGTCGGCGGCCGCCAACTTGCGTCCTTCGTCGACGATGTTCCCGATCCGGTCCTCGACGACCGCCCGGTACAGATCCTCTTTCGTCGGGAAGTGCCGGTAGACGGTCCCGGCCCCGACGCCCGCGCGCCGCGCGATCTCGTCGATCGGCACGGACAACCCCTCGGCCGCGAAGGTGTCGTAGGCGACCTCAAGCACACGGGCACGGTTTCGCGCCGCGTCCGCCCGCAGCGGTCGATCTGTTTCAGCCATCGCGTCCTCGGGAATAGATAACCGGGGCGTGCGTTCCGTATAGTCGTAACCAAACGGGGCGCACGCTCCGGTTAACACTCTACCGAGGAGATCCCATGCCGAACTGGACAACCGCAAACATTCCGGACCAGACCGGCCGCACGGCCGTCGTCACCGGAGCCAACACCGGACTCGGATACGAAACCGCCGCCGCACTCGCCGCGAAGGGCGCGCAGGTGGTGCTGGCCGTCCGCAGTCTCGACAAGGGCAACGACGCGGCCGCCCGCATCGCGGACGCCACCCCCGGCGCCAGCGTCGCCGTCCAGCAGCTCGACCTCGGCTCGCTGGAGTCGGTGCGCTCCGCCGCAGAGGAGCTGCGGTCCAAGCACGACACCATCGACCTGCTGATCAACAACGCCGGTGTGATGTTCACGCCGAAGTCGACGACCAAGGACGGCTTCGAGCTGCAGTTCGGCACAAACCACTTGGGTCATTTCGCGTTCACCGGCCTGCTGCTCGACCGCGTTCTCGCGGCTCCCGGATCGCGCGTTGTCACCGTCAGCAGCGTGGGTCATCGTTTCGCCCGCAACGGGATCAACTTCGACGACCTGCAGTGGGAAGAGGACTACAGCCGGGTCGGCGCGTACGGGCAGGCCAAGCTGGCCAACCTGCTGTTCACCTACGAACTGCAGCGGCGCCTTCAGGGCACCAACACCATTGCGGCGGCTGCGCATCCGGGCGGGTCGCGGACCGAGCTGACCCGCAATCTGCCGACTCTGGTCGGGGCGGTGACGAAGTTGGCGGAACCGTGGTTCCAGAGCGCCGCGATGGGTGCGCTGCCCACTCTGCGGGCCGCAACGGACCCCGGCGTGATCGGCGGACAGTACTTCGGTCCCGATGGATTCGGTGAGCAGCGCGGCTATCCCAAGGTGGTGGCGTCGAGCCGGGCATCGCACGACATCGACGCGCAGCGCAGGCTGTGGACCGCCTCAGAAGAACTGACCGGCGTGACGTTCCCGGTTCACGCAACCGTCTGAGTGTGGCGGTGCGGGCCGATCAGTCGCGGGGTTCCTCCCGGTCGGCCCGCCCTTCCGCAATCTTTTCCTTCAACTGCCCGACGCCGGACTCGACCCGATCCCCCAGATCCCGCAGATCTTGGCTTATGGCCTGACGTAGCTCGCTGCGGTGCTCGCGGCGCTCCTGGCCGACATCCAGTCCCTTCTCGCTGCGCTCTCGCGACGGTTCCCGGACCTGCTGCTGACTCTGAACATTGCGGTGGATCTCGCCGTCGTACAGATACGGGCGGGTGTCACCGGGTTGATCGTTTCGAACGTATCCGGCATCGATGACGGGACGAAGAACCTCATCGGCCTTGTCCACGAGCGCGTCGGGCACGCCGACATCACGAAACACCTGGGTCAGAGGGAGGTTCTCGGTCGGGACAAAAATAGTCGTGATTTTTCCGTGCTGCGTGTTCGCCGGGACAACGGTGGTGTTCCCGGGTGGCACGTCGTCCGGGTCGGTCGTAAATATCGGCGGGCCGTGGACGTAGTTAATGCCGGCCAGCGCGTTGGCAGAGGCGACCAAGTTCCACGGACGATCCGGCGGGTCAGACCAGCCGTCGTACTCACCGATCACGATCGTCGTGTCGTAAGGAGACTCCGCAATGCGAGTGACCCGGTAGTTCAAGATGGGAATGTAGGTGCCCTCCTTGAAATACTCGGCTACGCCCGCCTCCGGCGGGGCGATCAAGACAACCCTGACGTCCTCTGGCCGCGGAGCATCGGGGCTGTTGGCCAGCTCTGCGGCGACTCTCCAAGCAACCATGCTGCCCATCGACTCGCCGATGATCACGACTTTGCCGTTGTTTTGACGCACAGCGATGTTCGCTTGCTGCACGCCGTCTTGGATGGCCCTGTCCGAATCAAGTGCGTTCTGCGAGTACTTGACCACCTGCGGGTCGTCATCGTGGTGAAAGTACTTCCCGATGTCCGGGTAGGTGGTGGCGGTGATCGGATACAGCGGGTTGATCCGCTTGAAGACGGTAGCTCCCGGAATCAGGACTGCCTCCTCGGCTTGGCTGATCCCGTTCGCCAGTGTGCCGGACGCCAACAGCAGCGACGTCGCGGCGATCGTGGGGACTAGTTGTTTACGCCTGTTGGCTTGTTTGCGCCCTTTGGCCATTTCACTCCGCTCCTACCCTGCCCGCGGTTGCCAAACGGCCCTGCGGCGCGCCGTGAAGGGGAAGCCTTACACACTGATCGGCGCCCGCCTGGCGAGAATTGCAGAAATTGACACGAACGACAAACTGGGGCGTACCCCTGAATCAGCGAAGGTCGAGAAGCTCCTCGTGAAAGCCACCGAACCCGCGATCGGGATCGGTCAGGTGGACCTCGAGGATCCAGTGGCATTCACGCCCGATGCGGTCGGTCCGCCGCATCGGGTTGTCTGACCCTGGGGCGATGTAGGACTCGACCGCATCGCCCGCGATCTTCTCGTGCGGGAACTCGCCGACCAGATGGCCCGCGATGGTTCCGCCGAACTCCCAGCCCGCCTCGTGGCTCAATTCGACGACGTGGTCGAACAATTCGGCGCCCGTGACGTCCTCGTGCGAGTCGAAATAGTCCTGGCCCTTCGCCCAGACGCGCGGGAGGTCGTCGCACAGCGCATGCTTGCCCGCGTCGTCGCCGAGCACGTACGTGCGCCCGAAGTCAGCCTCCCACTGCGCGAAGATCGGGCCGAAGTCGAAGAACACGATGTCGTCGTCGGCGATCATTCGGTCCGGCGGATTCTCCCGGTAGGGCGCCAGCGTGTTCTCCCCCGCCCGCACGATCCGCTTGTGCCAATGCCGCTTGACGCCGAACATATCGGCCGCCAGATCGCGGATCTCGTCGGACAGCTCCTGCTCACTGACCCCGGCGCGGAGCATGCCGCCGCGCTCGATCTCGGCGAACAACTCCGCCGCCTTATTCTGGGCATCGAGGAGCATTTCGATGCGGAGGTCCTCATCTGCCACGGTCTTGCTCACTCTGCCGATGCTACGACCGCAATGGAGCGTTGATGTCATTTGATGTCACTCGTCGTGCCGCCCTACCCACCGCCGCGATACACGCGCGACGATCCGGAGGTCAGCGCCAGGCTCCGGCGCGGCCCCGGCCCGCATTTCCACCGTGCCGTGTCCGAGGCGTTCTTCGTGCTCTCGGGAACCGTCAGGCTTTACGACGGCGCCCAATGGACCGAAGGAATTCAGAACGACTTCCTCTACGTGCCACCCGGCGGCATCCACGGTTTCCGCAACGAAGCCGACGAGCCGGCATCAATGTTGATGCTGTTTGCTCCCGGCGCACCTCGCGAGCAATTCTTCGAGGGGCTCGCCCACCTCGGCGAGATGACCCCCGACGAGATCCGACATTGGCTCGTGAACAACGACAACTTCTTCATCTAGTGACGGCGACACGACGTCCTGCGGAGCTCAATGTCGCCGCCGCAGCGGCTCCGTGATGCACACCCGAAATCCCTTGCGCTAGGCTGCTCCTCGATCAGTGAGGAGTCTTGGGTGCGGGCTGATGCAGCGCCCGACACCCAGGCTTTGCGAAGCTGGCAGCGTCGGGCATTGGTGCGGTATCTTGCCGCCAAACCGCGGGATTTTCTCACCGTCGCAACCCCTGGTTCGGGCAAGACGGCGTTTGCCCTGCGTGTCGCCGGCGAGCTGCTGGCCGACGGCGCCGTCGAGCAGATCACCGTTGTGGTGCCGACCGAACACCTCAAGACGCAGTGGGCGCTGGCGGCCGCAGCCGTCGGCATCGCACTCGATCCGAAGTTCAGCAATTCCGCCGCGCACACCTCGTCGGAGTTTCACGGCGTCGTCGTCACCTACGCGCAGGTGGCCAGTCACCCGACCCGGCACCGGGTGCGCACCGAGAACCGTCGCACGCTCGTGGTGTTCGACGAGATTCACCACGGCGGCGATGCCAAGAGCTGGGGTGAGGCGATTCGCGAGGCATTCGGTGACGCCACGCGACGGCTCGCCCTCACCGGCACTCCGTTCCGCAGCGACGACGCCGCGATCCCGTTCGTCACCTACGCACCCGACGGCGACGGGCTCCTGCGATCGACGGCCGACCACACCTACGGCTACGCCGAAGCGCTGGCCGACGGCGTCGTCCGCCCGGTGGTCTTTCTGGCGTACTCCGGCGAGGCGCGGTGGCGCGACAGCGCCGGCGAGGAACATGCGGCCCGGCTCGGCGAGCCGCTCAACGCCGAGCAGACGGCACGGGCATGGCGCACGGTCCTCGACCCGAACGGCGAGTGGATCCCTGCCGTCCTGCAGGCCGCCGACATCCGGCTCACTCAGCTGCGAAACGGCGGCGTGCCCGATGCCGGGGCCATGGTGATCGCGTCCGATCAGAAGGCCGCCCGTGCGTATGCGGCCGTGCTGACCAGGATTACCGGTGAGACGCCGACCGTGGTGCTCTCCGACGACCCCGGCTCGTCGGCACGTATCGCCGACTTCTCGGCTGGGACCAGCAGGTGGCTGGTCGCGGTCCGAATGGTGTCCGAGGGCGTCGACGTGCCGCGGCTGGCGGTCGGCGTCTACGCCACCAGCGCATCGACACCGCTGTTCTTCGCCCAGGCGATCGGCCGCTACGTCCGGTCTCGGCGGCCGGGTGAGATGGCCAGCATCTTCCTGCCGTCGGTGCCGGCGCTGCTCGAGCTGGCCAGCCAGATGGAGGCCCAGCGCGACCACGTGCTGGGCAAGCCGCACCGCGAGTCGCTCGACGACGACGAGCCGGTCGAGCGGCGACGCTCCGAACCCACTGACGAGGACAGACGGATTCGAATCGCTGGGCGCCGACGCCGAGTTGGACCAGGTGATCTTCGACGGCTCATCGTTCGGCACGGCGACACCCGCGGGTAGCGAGGAAGAGGCCGACTATCTCGGTATCCCCGGGCTGCTCGACGCCGACGCTATGCGAGACCTGTTGCGGCGCAGGCAAGAAGAGCAGCTCAACAAGCGCACAGCATCGGGTGAGGTAGCGCGGGTATCGACGCACGGGCACCTGCGCGAGCTGCGCAGCCAGCTAAACGCGCTCGTCTCGGTCGCCCACCATCGCACCGGCAAGCCGCACGGCTGGATCCATAACGAGTTGCGCCGGATCTGTGGCGGCCCACCGATCGCCGCGGCGACGACGGACCAACTCAAGGCACGCATCGAGGCGGTGCGCGGCCTGAATGCCTAGCGCGTCGACGCGACTTCGGCCAGATGTTTCAGCGAGTTCTCCAGGTGGGTCACCGCGAACATCGGGAACGGGATAATCTCGCGCCCCTTCGGCGGCACCGCCGACCAGTCGTAGGTCAGCGTGACGTCCGTCCGGTCGTCGCCGACCGGCTCGAGGTCGTAGCGCCAGATCCACCCGCCGTATTCGAGCGAGGCGTCGTCGGCTCCCGCGGATGTCGCTCGACCCGGTGCATGGCCCGGCAGCCACGCGATGGCGCGCGGCGGTTCGAACACCTCGACCCTGCTCGCCACCTCGTAGTCCTTATCGGGATGGCCCTCGTGGTACATGGCGATCCGGAAGATCTGCCCGGTCCAGGTCAGCGGCTTGGCGTCCAGCGATTCGCGCACCCAGCCGGTGCCGTCGATCGCCTGATGGGTCGACGGGTCGGCCAGCACGTCGAACACCGTCTGCACCGGCGCATTGATGGTCGTGGTGGCGGTCATGGATTCTTCGGTCATGCGACTACAGACCCGCGTCGGCGCCGGAACTCATCGCTACAGGCCCAGCAGATCCGGCAGGTCGGCCACCGAGTCGATGACGTGGTTGGGCTGCATCGCGAACTCGTCGGCGGCCCACCGGTCGAGAGTGTCCTGACGGAACTTGCCGGTGCGCACCAGCACCCCGGCCATCCCGACCACCTGGGCGGCCAGCACATCGTTGTTGAGATCGTCGCCGATCATGTACATCTCGTCCGGGTCGACGCCGAGACGTGAAGCGGCAGCGAGGAATCCAGCAGGCGCGGGCTTGCCGACGGCGGTGGCCTTGCGGCCCGACGTCTCCTCCATCCCGATCAGGTACATGCCGGTGTCGACGCGCAGGCCCTCGCTGGTGTTCCACGATGTGCTGCGGTGCATGGCTACCACGGGCACGCCCTGGGCCATCCAGTCGTAGACGCGGCTCAGCGTCACGTGGTTGTACTCAGGGCCCGCGCCGCCGAGCAGGATCACATCCGGGGTGGCCGGCGCCGCGTCCGGTCCGTAGTCACCGGCGTAGACGATGTCGATGCCGGGCATGTCCTCGGCGATCTGGCCGCTGTTGACCAGGAAGCAGCGCGCATCCGGGTACTGACTCCTGACGTAATCCGCCGTCAGCGCCGCCGCGGTGATCACTTCGTCGGCGGACACGTCCATCCCGGCCTCGGTCAGCAGTCCGGCGATCTGCGCACGGGTGCGGGTCGTGGTGTTGGTCAGATACGAGCGCGCAATCTGGTTGTCCGCCAGCACGCGCAGCGCGTCAGCGGCGCCGTCGATGGGTTCCCATGAGGTCACCAAGACGCCATCGATGTCGAACAACACGCCACCGACCGCCATGCTGCCGACAGTAAACGGCAAATGAATCCGTGCAAATCGGGGGCTGTCCGCTGCGGCCGCCTGTGATCAACCCCACTGCGCGAAATACGGGCGCCCTGGCGTGCCCTTCTCCACCAGGATGAATACCACGCCCCATGGATCGGCGAACCACGTCGTTCGCACGCCTGCGATGTCGGCCACCCCGTCGACCAGAAAGACAACGCCCTTGTCCTCCAGCGACTTTCGGGTCCCATCCAGGTCGTCGCAGATCAGCCCGACGTGCGTGAGCCCGTGGTCGGCCAGGCCCGCCGAGCGTCGCGCGTCGCCGCCGTCCACGCGCAGGTACTCGATGACCTCGAGAACCCGGTCACCGCCGTCGGGAAAGCCCACGATCGCGGCCTTCATCGCCGGTTCGGGCAGCAGCTCACCCATGTCGGCGCGGATGGCGTCGCCGTCCATCACGTACGGCGGCGAGAGAACCGTGAACCCCAACACGTCGCGGTAGAACGCCACCGCCGCCTCGCAGTCGGGGACACAGACCGCGGAATGGGCCAGGCCGGTGATCACGTCACCGATTGTGGCTCACGGGCCCACTCGCTGTCTGCGACCCACGGCGACGCCGCCGCCGCGATCGACCAGCCGAGCTCGGCGGGAACGTCGATCACCTGGTAGTGCTTCACCCCCGCCGCGGTGGCCGCGACCAGTGTGGCCACCCCCGCCCGCCGCTGAAAGTATGTCTGGCGCACCGTCCACCCGATGATGCCCGCGGCGGCGATGCAGTCGCGGCGGCGCTCCACGCTGCCCGCCTGCGCGACCAGCCAGCGGTCGTCGACCCGATGCCCGAGCGCGTGGGCCCGGTCGGCGGCAAGCGCGGTGCAACACACCGTCACCACCCCCAGCGCGATCCACGCCCAGACAGGCACCGTCGCGAAAGCCGTGGTCGCGATCAATCCCACCGCGACGACCGCAGGCAGCGCGAGCGCGCGGGTCCACCGCCTGCGCGTGGCGGCCGGGCCATGCGCGAGGAGCGGGCCGAACACCGTGTCGGCGTCGTCGATCAGTCCGGCCAGCACGGACTCCGCGGTGGCGGCCGGGCACGGGGGCAGCAGCAGCGAGGCTTCGCCCTCACCTGCGACACCCGTCATCACCGCGTCCAACCGCGCCCCGCCGAGCCAGCGGACCAGCAGCGGCCTGCGCAACGTGCCGCCGCGCAACCGGCGCATATCGAAGGTGTGCTCGCGTTTGCGCAGCAGCCCGTGCTCGAGGTGCAGGACATCGGCATCACGTCGCAGAGTCAGGTTGCCGTACGTGACCAGCGACCGCAGCACCGACAGCACCACCGATGCGAGCACCACGGCCGCGATGACGGCGGCGACGCTGACGACAATGCCGAACCGTTCGGCGGCATCACGTCCCGATTCGGCGAGCCGCGAATGTTCCAGTGCCGCACCAAGACCCGCCTGGAAGATGACGCCAACGGCGGCGAGGATCATGGCGAGGCCGGTGAAGCTCAGCGGGCTGTAGCGCAGCCAGGACGGGTGCCAGCGCGCCAGTACCCTGCCGGACGGCTCACGCGCCTCGTCGATGTCGTCGGCATGGGTCAGCGAGTCCGCCAGCAAGATCGAGCGCAGCCGCGGCACCTCTTCGGCGGGCACGGCGTCCAGTGCAAACGCCGTGTCGCCCTTGGCTTCCTGGCCGGTGTTCACCCGCAGCACAGTCAGGCCGAGCAACTGGTGCAGCAGCCGGGCGTCGGTCGCCACCGATCGAATCCGGTTGCGCGGCACCGACACCACCTTGCGTTGCAGGAGGCCGGTGCGCAGCTGCACCTCGTCGGGCTCAATGCGATACGTCGTGGTGAACCACCGAAGGACGCCAACGCCGACGGTCACCGCAAGCGCCGCGATCGACCAGATCGGGTTACCCGTAGCGGAGCCCAGTACGACGGCGCCGACCAGCAACGGTATCTGCCGCAGCACCTCATGTACGGGGTGCACCAACAACATTCGCGGGCTGAGCCGGTGCCACACCCGCTCAGTGGTTGGCGCGGTCACGTCGCATCCTCTGCACCGATCGCGGCGATGTCGGTGAGCTGCGCGACGACGCGGTCGGCGACCGCTACGTCAAGCGCCACGATGCGCACCGCGCCCGCCGACGACGCCGTCGTCACCGTGACGTTGGCCAACCCGAACAGCCGGTCGAGCGGGCCGCGATAGGTGTCGACGGTCTGCACACGAGACACCGGGGCGATCCGGCGCTCCTGGACCAACCAGCCCGACCGCGTGTACACCGCCCGCGGGCTGATGTCCCAGCGGTGCACGCGGTACCGCCACAGCGGTACGACCACGACGAACACCACGATTCCCAGCGCGGTGGCCGCTGCCGCGGCGAGATGCAGCAACGCCAGCCTGCTGTCGAGCACGAACCACACCAGCTGCGCCACCGCCAGCGTCAGCCATGGGATCGCCGCGCCGAGCGCCCACACCAGCGGCGCCTTACGGCTCGGCGGATTGGCGGGATCAACCAAGTCCACTGGTCACCTTTCGCAGATGGAGACATTCGGTGACGCCGAAGACGCGCAGGGTTTGCCGCGTCCGCGCGGGGATGTGCTCGATGACCTCCGCGGTGGTGGCAATGATCGGTTGGTCGACGTTGAAGGTCTCGCCCTGGCTCACGATCGTGGCCGAGCCCGCGGCGAGCACATTGCGCACCCAGTCGGCCCTGGTGCCGTACGGCAGGGCAATCACCACGCCGTCGCGGGCGGCGATGACGTCCACCGGCGTCTCGTGCGTCCGGCCGCTCTTCCTGCCGACGTGACGGATCACCGACATCTGCGTGCCCGCGGATCCGGCGGTGCGCAGGACCCGCGGATTGGTCAGCGATCGGTTGACGCGCCGGACCGCGTCCAGCACGGGTGGCACCTTCCACCGCATACCGGCGACAAGCACCCCGAGCAACACGGCCGCGATACCGACGACCGTTCCGACAACCAGCGCGGCCGCGCGAACGCCTCCTCGTCCCAACACGTAACCGACCGTAACCGCCCGTGAGTAGGGTGCTGGTCATGAGTGCCAAGTGGAGCCCCGCCGACGTTCCCGACCAGTCCGGACGCGTCGCAATCGTCACCGGCGCCAACACCGGCATCGGCTACGAAACCGCGGCCGTGCTGGCCGGCAAGGGCGCGCACGTCGTGCTCGCCGTCCGCAATATGGACAAGGGCAACGAGGCCAAGTCGCGCATCACCGCGCAAAGCCCTAACGCCGCCGTCGCCGTGCAGGAACTCGATCTGACGTCGTTGGACAGCATCCGCAAGGCCGCCGACGAGCTTCGTGCGGCCCATCCGCGCATCGACCTTCTGATCAACAACGCCGGGGTGATGTACACCGACAAGGCCACCACCAAGGACGGCTTCGAGTTGCAGTTCGGCACCAACCACCTCGGTCATTTCGCGCTCACCGGTCAGCTGCTCGACAACCTGCTGTCCGTCGCCGGCTCCCGGGTGGTCACGGTCAGCAGCGTCGGCCATCGGATCAGGGCCCGAATCCATTTCGAGGACCTGCAGTTGGAAAACGGCTACGACCGCGTCGTCGCCTACGGCCAATCCAAGCTCGCCAACCTGCTGTTCACCTATGAGCTGGCGCGACGGCTGAAGCTAAAGGGCGCCCCGACGATCGCGACGGCCGCCCATCCCGGCGCCGCGGACACCGAGCTGCTGCGGAACATGCCCGGCGGCATCCGACAGGTCGGCCAGTTCGTCTGGTCGAACTTCATCGCGCAGAACGCCGCGATGGGTGCACTGCCGACGCTGCGCGCCGCCACCGACCCGGGTGCGCAGAGCGCCGAGTACTACGGTCCCGGCGGTTTCGGCGAGCAGCGCGGAGCCCCGAAGCTCGTCAAGTCCAGCGCGCAGTCGCACGACGAGGACGTCCAGCGCCGGTTGTGGAGTGTCTCCGAAGAACTGACCGGCGTGAAGTTTCCGGTCTAGGCAATGCGTTCCGTCGAAGATCACCGCCGCGTGGTCGCCGGCCTGATCGCGCCGCGGGTACCGGTCCTCCTGCCGCTGGCCGACACGCTCGGGTTGGCGTTGGCCGAGGATGTGGTGGCGCCGCTGTCCCTGCCCGGCTTCGACAACTCGGCCATGGACGGCTACGCCGTCGTCGCCGACGATATCGCCGCGGCGAGCGCCGAACAGCCGGTGCTGCTTCCGGTCGCCGAGGACATCCCCGCGGGCCGCACCGACCCGTTGACGCTGAAAGCCGGTACGGCACACCGGATCATGACGGGTGCGCCCCTGCCCGCAGGAGCCACGGCGGTGGTGCCCGTTGAAGCCACCGACGGCGCCACGGACACCGTGACGATCCGCGCAACCGCCAAGTCCGGACAGCACATCCGCCACGCCGGTGAGGACGTCACCGCGGGCACGACGGTGCTGCGGGCCGGGCAGGTCGTCACACCCGCGGCGCTCGGCCTCGCCGCGGCGCTCGGCCTCGGCGAGCTGACCGTCGTTCCGCGCCAACGGGTTCTGGTGATGTCCACCGGTTCGGAGCTGGTCGCGCCGGGCGCGCCGCTGGAACCGGGCCAGATCTACGAGTCGAACGCCTTCATGCTGGCCGCCGCCGTCCGCGATGCGGGCGCCGAGGTGGTGGCGTCGCTCATGACCGGTGACGACGTCGACCAGTTCCGTGCCGCGCTCGACGGCCACGCCCACGATGCGGACCTGATCATCACGACGGGCGGCGTGAGCGCAGGGGCGTACGAGGTGGTGAAGGACGCTCTCGGCGGGGAGGTCGAGTTCATCAAAGTGGCGATGCAGCCGGGGATGCCGCAGGGCGCAGGCCGAATCGGCCCGACGCCGATCATCACGCTGCCAGGAAATCCGGTCAGTGCGCTGGTGTCATTCGAGGTCTTCATCCGGGCACCGCTGCGCGCGGCGATGGGCGTGCGACAGCCGGAGCGGACGCGGCTGACGGCGGAGCTGACGGAGGACCTCACCTCGCCACGGGGCAAGCGACAGTTCCGCCGCGGGGTGTTCGACGCCGACAGCGGCTCGGTCACCAGCTACGGGCCGCCTGCCAGCCATCACCTGCGCTGGCTGGCGTCTGCCAACTGTCTTCTGGAGATCGACGAGGACGTCGCCGAGCTGGCGGCCGGATCCGCGGTTCAGGTTTGGGACCTGTCAAACGGGTAGCCACCCGTAGAATCGCTGCACGATGGCCAGACGCCCCGACCTCAGATCAGGCCCCGCGCGACTGTTGGCGCTGGCGAAATCCACCATCCCTCCGGTGCACCCCGCAGGGCTGCCGTTCGTCGGCGTCGGCCTGGCGGTCGCAGCGGCGGGCCGACGGCACCGCTGGCTGCGCCGCGCCGGCCTGCTCGCGGCGGGCGCGAACGCCGCGTTCTTTCGTCACCCGCCCCGCGTCGCACCGAGCCGCGCTGGTGTTGTCGTCGCCCCCGCCGACGGGTTGATCTGCCTGGTCGAAGACGCGGTGCCGCCCGCGGAGCTGAACCTTTCGGACCGGCCGCGGCCCCGCATCAGCATCTTCCTGTCGATCTTTGATGCACATGTCCAGCGCATCCCGGTAAGTGGTGAGGTGATGGCCGTCGTACACCGCCAGGGGCTGTACCGGTCGGCCGAACTCGCCGCGGCAAGCGAGGATAACGAGCGCAACAGCGTGCTGATCCGCACGCCGGAGGGCGCCGATGTGGTGGCAGTGCAGATCGCCGGCCTGATCGCCCGCCGCATCGTCTGCGACATCGCATCCGGTGACAAGGTGACGATCGGCGACACGTACGGCCTGATCCGCTTCGGGTCGCGGCTGGACACATATCTGCCGGAGGGCTCCGAAGTGCTTGTGCTGCCGGGCCAGCGCGCCGTCGGCGGCGAGACGATCTTGGCGGAGCTGCCGTGATCGCGCCCCGCGTCAAGAGACCCGTCCTCAGCGTTCGGATGCTGCCGAGTGCCATGACGGTCGCGGCGATCTGCCTCGGCCTTTCGGCGGTGAAGTTCGCGCTCGACAACCGGCCGACCGAGGCGATGGCGTTTCTGGCCGTGGCCGCGATCCTGGACGCTCTCGACGGCCGCATCGCCCGGCTGCTGAAGGCCACGTCGAAGATGGGCGAGGAGATCGACTCGCTTGCCGACGCGGTGAACTTCGGCGTGGCACCGGCATTCATCGTGTACGGGACGCTGCTGTCGCACTCGCGGGTCGGCTGGATCGTCGTGCTGCTGTATGCGGTGTGCATCGTGCTGCGGCTCGCCCGCTACAACTCGATGCTGGCTGATAAGGACCAACCCGCTTACACCAACCAGTATTTCGTCGGTATGCCCGCGCCCGCGGGTGCGATCGGCGCGATCGGACCACTGGCGGCCAAGATGCAGTTCGGTGAGGGCTGGTGGACCTCGGAGGCGGCCGTCGTGATCTGGATGATCGGCGTTTCCCTGTTGGCGGTCAGCGCCATCCCGATGCGCAAGATCCACACCTTCGCCATCTCGCAGAACATGGTGGTTCCGCTGCTGGCGCTGTTGGCCGTCGGCGTCGCTGCGTCGATCCTGTACGGCTACGTCGTGATCCTGCTGATCATCCTTGCTTACGTCATTCACATCCCGTTCGCGGTGCGGACGACGAAGTGGCTGTCGAAGCACCCCGAGGTGTGGGACGACAAACCGAAGGCGCAACGCCAGGCGCGGCGGGCGATCCGCCGGGCCCAGCCGCGCGCACAACGTCGTTCGATGGCCCGGCTCGGACTCCGCAGACCGCCGGGCCCCTGACATGACAGAGTTCGACATCGCGGACCGCCCTGCGCCGCGGCACCAGCTCACACTCACCGCCCGGTTGAACACCTCTGCCCTTGACGCGCGTCGCGGCGTTGTGCGCCTCCACCCCGAAGCGATTGCGGCGCTGGGCATTCGGGAATGGGATGCGGTTTCGCTTACCGGTTCTCGAACCACCGCCGCGGTCGCCGGGGTGGCACCTGACGGAACACCCGCGGGCACCGCACTGCTCGACGACGTCACGCTCTCCAACGCAGGGCTGCGCGAGAACACCACCGTGCTCGTCGCCCCGGTGACGGTGTACGGCGCGCGGTCTGTGACGGTGCGCGGCTCGAACCTGGCCACCCAGTCGATCTCGTCGGCGACGCTGCGTCAGGCCCTGCTCGGCAAGGTGATGACGGTCGGCGACACCGTGTCGCTGCTGCCACGTGAACTCGGCCCCGACATCCCGACGTCGAAGGCCAGTAGCGCGCTTGCGTCGGCAGTTGGCATCACATGGACATCGGAGCTGTTGACAGTCACCGGCATAGACCCCGCCGGAACCGTTAGCGTGCAACCGAATTCGGTCGTCAGCTGGGGCGACGAAGTGGCACCTTCGCCACAGGCCGCCACCGGTCAGTTTGTCGTGACCACCCCGGAGAAGTCTGCGTCGGTCAACATCGACGACCTCAAGGGCATGCACGCTCAGGCCGGCCGCCTCACCGAATGGCTGAAGCTCGCGCTCGACCAGCCGGAGTTGCTCAAAACGCTGGGCGCCAAACCGAACCTCGGCGTGCTGATCTCCGGGCCTGCGGGTGTCGGGAAGGCCGCGCTGGTGCGTGCGGTATGCGCGGACCGACGAATGGTGGAACTGGACGGACCGGAGGTCGGTGCGCTGCGCGCCGAGGACCGCCTCAAGAGCGTGTCATCGGCGGTGGCGTCTGTGCGCGACGGCGGCGGCGTTCTGTTGATCACCGACATCGACGCACTGCTGCCGTCGACCGCCGACCCGGTGTCGACACTGATCCTCACCGAACTCCGCAATGCGGTCGCAACCCCCGGCGTCGCCTTCGTCGCGACCTCACAGCGGCCCGAAGACCTCGACCCGCGTCTGCGGGCACCCGACCTGTGCGACCGCGAGCTCGGCCTGAGCCTGCCCGACGCAGCGGTCCGAAAGCAGCTCCTCGAGGTGTTGCTGCGCGACGTGCCCGCCGAGAACCTCGTCCTTGACGAAATAGCGGAGCGGACACCGGGTTTCGTCGTGGCCGACTTGTCGGCACTGGTACGCGAGGCCGCTTTGCGTGCGGCCGCGAGGGCCAGCGAGGACGACAAGCCGCCGAGGCTGACCCAGGAGGACCTGACCGGTGCGCTCAGCGTGATCCGCCCGCTGTCGCGGTCCGCTACCGAAGAGCTCGCGGTTGGCTCGGTGACGCTCGACGACGTCGGGGACATGGCCGAGACCAAGCAGGCCCTCACCGAAGCCGTGCTGTGGCCGCTGCAGCATCCCGAGACCTTCGAGCGGCTCGGTGTCGACCCGCCGCACGGCGTGTTGCTCTACGGACCGCCCGGGTGTGGCAAGACGTTCGTGGTGCGCGCACTCGCGAGCTCCGGACGACTGTCGGTGCACGCAGTCAAGGGCGCCGAGCTGATGGACAAATGGGTCGGCGCATCCGAGAAGGCCGTGCGCGAATTGTTCCGCCGGGCCCGCGATTCCGCGCCGTCGCTGGTGTTCCTCGACGAGATCGACGCGCTGGCGCCGCGGCGCGGACAGAGCTTCGACTCCGGCGTGACCGACCGGGTGGTGGCCGCGCTGCTGACCGAGATGGACGGCATCGAACCATTGCGCGACGTGGTGGTGCTCGGTGCCACCAACCGGCCCGACCTGATCGACCCCGCGCTGCTTCGGCCCGGCCGGCTGGAGAAACTGGTGTTCGTCGCGCCGCCCGACGCAGACGCCCGTCGCGACATCTTGCGCACCGCAGGTAAATCCGTGCCGCTCAGCGACGACGTCGACCTCGACACCCTCGCCGGTGAGCTGGATGGATACAGCGCCGCCGATTGCGTGGCGCTGTTGCGCGAGGCAGCGTTGACGGCGATGCGGCGGTCCATCGACGCCGCGGACGTGACGGCGGCCGACGTCGCCAAGGCCCGCGAAACCGTGCGTCCGTCGCTGGACCCTGTTCAGGTGGAGGCACTGAAGGCGTTCTCCGCCTCACACTGACAGCAAACTGTAAGGTCTGTGCGGTGGCCAGCACCGACGCGACAGTTCGAACCGCGAGTGGCCGGACACTGGCGTACGCGGAAACCGGACTGCCAGATGGTTTCCCGCTCTTCTATTTCCACGGCATTCCAGGGTCGCGGCTGGACTTCCACCAGCCGTTCAACAGTCCGGCGCTCGACGGAGCCTGCGTGCGGATGATCGGGATCGACCGGCCCGGCTACGGCGGTTCCGACATCCAATCGCGCAGGCGATACCGCGACTGGGCCGACGATGTGGCAACGGTCGCCGACGCATTGGGAATCGACCGCTTCGGCATCATCGCCTATTCGGGCGGTGGCCCGTACGCGGTCGCATGCGCCCTCGGCCTCCCCGAGCGGGTCATTTCCGTCGGCATTGCCAGCGGTGTCGGACCGGCCGAGATGCCCAATTTCCGGAGATCATGCCAGGCGTCGGACATTTGCATACCGCGGCCCGCTGGCATGACTTCGTCACGACTACGGCCGCGCCTCGAGCACGAGGTTGAACGGCGTCTCGGTGGCCCGCCGGAAACGCGTGAAGCCGCCGCCGTCGACGACGACTTCGCGTAGTCGCGCTTCACCGGCCTGAGCGCCGAGCGCGGGGCCATTGCGCGCCAAGGAGACCGGCACGCAGATCTGTGTGGACGCGCCGTACATCACTCGGCCCACCGGATTGAGGTTGTCGGCCACCTGGTCGTTGGCGAACGGCTCGACGATCATCGCGGTGCCGTCATCGCTGATCGCCTCTCGCGCGTGCCGGGACACGCTGATCGGATCAGCCATGTCGTGCAGGCAGTCGAAGAAGGCGATGAGGTCGAACCCGTTGCCCTTGTACCCAACGGCATCGGCGACCTCGAATTTGGCGTTCGCGGCACCGGCCGCCGCTGCTTTCTCGGTTGCGATGCGTATCGAATCGCCGTGGTAGTCGTAACCGACGAACTCCGACTTCGGGTAGTTCAGCGCCATCAGGATGGTGCTTGCGCCATGCCCGCAGCCCACATCGGCAACTTTGGCTCCGCGCTCCAACTTCTCCACGACGCCGTCGAGGGCAGGCAGCCATGAGCCGATCAGGCTTGTGTTGTAGCCGGCGCGGAAGAAGCGTTCCGTCCCGTCGAACAGGCAGGGGTGATGTTCGCCCCACTCCATGCCCTCACCGGATTTGAAGTTGTCGAGCGTGCGCTCGAGGGCATGGAACGTCGCCTCGACGATGTTGTACGCCCCGGGCATGTCGACGGGCCCGTTCGGGTCGGTCAGGCACAGCGCCTGTTCCTGACTCAGCGACCACTCGTCGGATGCGGGGTCGTACTGCACGTATCCACCGGCGCCCTGATTACCGAGCCATTCGCGGACGTAGCGCTCGTTGGTGCCGGTGCGTTGCGCGAGCTGGGCCGAAGTCATCGCACCTTTCGCCAATTCGCGATACAGCCCGAGTCGATCGCCGACAAGTATCAGTGTGGCGCTCATCGCGGCACCGAGATCGCCCACCGCCTTGCCGAGGAACTCGTTCAGCTTGGCTTCATCGACAGCCATGGCTGCCTCTTTTCATTGTTGGGTTCTGAGGCCTCCATAGTGCGGGCCGCCCAGGACCGGCGTTGGACATTCGACATCCAGATCTTGACAGTGACTAGTTGAGGGTGCATAGTCATGCCTAGAACTAGGCAGTGTCAAGATCGACGACGGGAGACACCATGGCTTCGACGATCGCCCCGACCGCACCTGTCCGAGCCGGCGACCATGAGCGGGAGAGGACCGCGAACCAACTCGGCCAGGCGCTGGCCCAGGGCTACCTCGAGATGGCGGAGTACGAGAGCAGGCTACAGGCCGCGTTCGGCGCTCACACCACCGGTGAGCTGCGCCAACTGGTCGCGGATCTGCCCCTGGCCCAGTTGCGGCGCAACGATCCGCGGCGCCGGGAGGCGCGCCGGAGGGCGGCACGTCGCGGCGTCCAGATTCACCTCGCCGGCTACCTGGCAATGGTCGTCATCGTGCTCACGGTGTGGCTCGCGGTCGGCCTGACCGCAGGCACCTGGTACTTCTGGCCGATCTGGCCCATCCTCGGCGCAGGCATCGGACTCGTCAGCCACGCCGTTCCGATCCGCGCCATGTCATGGGGTCACTGCCGCCGACCCCAATGAGCGATGGCCGCCGCCACATGCGACTCGGTCGGTGGCTGGTCGTCGGCCCACGCGACGTAGCCGTCCGGTCGCACCAGCACCGCGGCAGGCAGCTTGGCATCGTGGTGCACGGCATGCACGACGTCGGAGCGATCCACGTTGACGCCCTCGACCGTCACGATCACGAACTCGCCCCGGCGGAGAAGTTCGTAGAGCCGGGCGCCGTCACAGTCGACGTCGGGCATGCGCTTGCCGACCATGCGGTGTTCGCCATGGGAAGCGCGCTGATAGCCGATGCTGATCCCACTCAGTTGTCCAGCGAGAAACCGGCGGCCGACGGGCACCCGGGTCAAGGTGCCGACGGCGAGAGTCTGCGCCATCCGCTGCATCTTCGACCTGCCGAGCACCAGCTGGTTGAACGCGTCGGTCAACCGCAGCACCGCCTCGCCGACCGGATGGCGCTCACCCTGATAGCTGTCCAACAGCCACTCCGGTGCGGTCCCGCGGATGGCTTCGCAGAGCTTCCAGCCGAGGTTCATCGCGTCGCCGATGCCGGTGTTCATGCCCTGACCGCCTAGCGGCGAATGCACGTGCGCGGCATCGCCTGCGATGAATGCGCGCGCGGCGCGATAACGCTGCGCCTGCTTGCGTTCCGACAAAAATCGCGAGCTCCACCGCATGTCGGTCATGCCGAAGTCGTCGTTGGCGATGCGGTTGAAGGAGTCCCGAATCTCCTCGACCGTGACCGGCTCCTTCAGCGCTGCCTGCTCGCGCAACCGGTCCCAGGCGATGGCGCGAAACCAGCCGTCGCCGAACGGGATCATCAGGACCGCGCCCCGCTCATTCGTCACACCGGTGAGCGTCTCCTGCGGTGCCCGGGTTAGATGCACATCGGCCAGCAGGATGTGCGTCTCGTACTGCTTGCCGACGAAGTCGATGCCGACCAACTGCCGCACGGTGCTGTGTGCGCCGTCGCACCCCACGACGTAGCGCGCCCGCACAGCGCTGCCATCGGCACATTCCACCGTCACGCCGTCGTCGTCCTGCGTCAGTCCGACAACCTCGGCGCCACGCACGATCGGCACGCCGAGTCCATCGACCCGCGCCTGCAGCACGTGCTCGGTACCGCTTTGCGGGACGATGAGCAGCATGCCGAACCTGCTCGGCAGCGCACGCAGGTTGATGGTGGCTCCGCCCGGCGGCGCGACCTCGTAGACCGGCACGCCGCGCGTCAGCAGATCGTCGGCCATACCGCGTGCGTCCAGCAGCTCGAGCGTCCGGGCGTGCACGGCAAATGCCCTGGTGATGTTGGGCATATCGGTGCGCTCGTCGAGCAGCTGGACCTTGATGCCGCCGAGCGCGAGTTCACCCGCCAACATCAAGCCGGTCGGCCCTGCCCCAACCACTACAACGTCAGTAGTTCCCACGACGCCGGATGGTAGCCGCGTCCGCCCCCGTAGACTGCCGTTACGCCAAAGCCTTCATCCGGCTGACACCCCGACCCCACTCGATCGGAGTGCCGTGCTCGTCATCCTGTTCGCCCACGCGGTCGCCACCGCGTTGGCTCCCCTACTGGTGTACCGGTGGGGCCGGATGGCTTTCTATCCACTGTCCCTCGTGCCGCTCGGCTCGCTGGTCTGGGTCGCGCTGAACTGGCCGGGCCCGGGACGGGCCCGCAGCCTCGAGGTGTCGTGGGTGCCCGAGCTGTCGATGAACATCACGCTGCGGTTCGACGCGCTCGCGGCGATCATGAGCGTGCTGGTGCTGGGCATCGGCGCGCTGGTGCTGTTCTACTGTGCCGACTACTTCCACCACCACGACGGACACACCGAGAAGCGGCTGCCGAGCTTCGCCGCCGAGCTGGTCGCGTTCGCCGGGGCCATGTTCGGGCTGGTGGTCAGCGACAACATGCTGGTGCTCTACGTCTTCTGGGAGCTCACCACCGTGTTGTCGTTCTTGTTGGTGGGCCACTACGCCGAACGCGTGACAAGCAGACGGGCCGCCGTGCAGGCGCTGCTGGTGACCACGGCGGGCGGGCTGGCCATGCTGGTCGGCATCGTCGTCCTCGGCACGATCTCGGGCACGTATGTGTTGTCCGAACTGATAGCCGCGCCGCCGTCCGGGCTGGCGGTGTCGGTCGGCATCGTGCTGATTCTCGTTGGCGCACTGGCGAAGTCGGCCATCGTTCCGCTGCACTTCTGGCTGCCGGGGGCGATGGCCGCGCCGACGCCGGTCAGCGCCTACCTGCATGCCGCCGCGATGGTCAAGGCGGGGGTCTACCTGGTCGCGCGGTTGACTCCGGGGTTCGCCGACTCACCCCCATGGCGGCCGATGGTGATCACGCTCGGGGTGCTGACGGTGTTGTTGGCCGGCTGGCGCGCGGTGCGCGAATACGACCTGAAGCTGATCCTGGCCTTCGGCACGGTGAGCCAACTCGGCCTGATCACCGTGATGGTCGGCGCGGGCGGCAGCGATCTGATGCTGGCCGGGCTGGCGCTGCTGTGCGCACACGCGATGTTCAAGGCCGCGCTGTTCATGGTCGTCGGCATCATCGACCACACCACAGGCACCCGTGACATCCGCAGGCTGGCCTGGCTCGGGCAGCGCAGCAAGCCGCTGATGTGGATCGCCGTCGGCGCCACGGCGAGCATGGCGGCGCTGCCGCCGTTCCTCGGCTTCGTCGCAAAGGAAGCCGACTACGAAACCCTTTTGCACAGTGAGTCATTGGGCCGGGCCGCGCCGTACGTGCTGGCCTGCATCGTCATCGGCTCGGTGTTCACCACCATCTACAGCCTGCGATTCCTCTGGGGTGCGTTCGCCAGAAAGGGACGGTCCGAACCGAGCAAGCGCGTCGCCGAGATGCACCAGCCGCCGGTTTCGTTCCTCGCCCCGCCCGCACTGCTGGCCGCGGCGGGTCTGCTCTTCGGGCTGTGGCCGAGCCCGCTGGACCGCGCGTTGAACACCTACGCCGACACGGTGCCCGGTGGCGGCGACTACGACCTTGCCTTGTGGCACGGTCTCGGGCTGCCGCTTCTGCTGTCGGCACTGGTGCTGGCGATCGGCACGGCCGCGTTCTTCGGCCGGGCGCGGCTACGGCAGACAAAGCTCGGCTACGTGCCGCTTGGCAACGCCGACCGCATCTACGACGCGGTGATCCGCGGCGCCGACGTGCTGTCGGTTCGGCTGACCGGCAGCACTCAGCGCGGTTCGATCCCCGCGACACAGGCCGTGATCCTGGCCACGCTCGCGGTGGTGCCGGTGGTGGTGCTGACGCTCGGCGCGCGGGACCGGCCCGAGATCGCGCTGTGGGACTCGCCGTTGCAGGTGGTGGTCGGGGTCTTGATCCTGGCCGCCGCCGTCGGTGCGACGGTGATGCGCAACCGGCTGGCTGCGGTGCTGCTGGTCGGCGTGACCGGATACGGCTGCGGCGCCATCTTCGCGTTCCACGGTGCACCCGACCTGGCGTTGACGCAGTTCCTCGTGGAGACGCTGACGCTCGTCGTGTTCGTGTTGGTGCTGCGGACTCTGCCGGCCGAAACCGACCGCGCGAACATCCGCAAACTCAGGTTGCCCCGGGTGGCGCTTGCCCTTGCGGTCGGAGCCAGCGTCACCACGCTGGCGGTGTTCGCGATGGCCGCCCGCACCGGCGTACCGATCGCCGCGCTGCTGCCCGACGCCGCCTATTACCGCGGACACGGCTCCAACGCCGTCAACGTGTTGTTGGTCGACATTCGGGCATGGGACACCCTCGGCGAGGTCTCGGTGCTGTTGGTCGCAGCGACGGGAGTCGCGTCAATGGTGTTCCGGCACCGGCGTTTTGGCGCCGCACCCCGAGTGTCCGACGCGGGCCAGCCCGATATCCCGCCAACGGCAGGGATCGCGACCAGCCCGGCCGCCGGTGACGTCACCTGGTTGCGTGGCAGCGAGCTGCGTGACCCACGAAACCGGTCACTGGTGCTCGAGGTCGCGACGCGGATGATCTTCCCGCTCATCATGGTGCTGTCGGCGTACTTCTTCTTCGCCGGCCACAACACGCCCGGCGGCGGCTTTGCGGGAGGTCTGACCGCGGGTCTCGCGCTCGTGCTGCGGTATCTGGCGGGCGGACGCTACGAGCTCGGCGAAACGCTGCCGCTCGACGCGGGCAAGATCCTCGGTGTCGGGCTTGCGCTTTCCGCGGGTACGGCGGTGGCGTCGCTGCTGCTGGGTGCTCCTGTGCTGTCTTCGGCGGTGCTGCAGTTCCACATTCCGGTGCTGGGCACCGTCAAACTCGTCACCGCCTTGTTCTTCGACCTCGGCGTGTATCTGATCGTCGTCGGCCTGGTGCTCGACGTGCTGCGCAGCCTGGGCGCGCGGGTGGACGTCGACATGGTCGAGCAGTCAGGGGCGGTGACGGCGCGATGACGACATTCCTGGCTCCGCTCGTGCTGATCGGCGGCCTCACCAGCGTCGGGGTTTACCTACTGCTGGACCGCAGCCTAACCCGAATGTTGTTGGGGCTCTTACTCGTCGGCAATGCCGTCAACCTGCTGATCCTGACCGTGGGCGGGGCGTCGGGTAACCCGCCGGTGCGTGGTCGGGTCAGCGACGGCCATACCGCCACCGCAGATCCATTGGCGCAGGGCATGATCCTCACCGCCATCGTCATCACCATGGGCATCGCGGCGTTCGTGTTGTCGCTGATCTACCGGAACTATCGGCTGACCACAGACGAAGAGGTCGTCAACGATCCCGAGGACACCCGCGTCAAAGAGCTCACCGACGACGAACTCGTCGCACTCGACGAAGCCCGCCCGGTTCCCGAAAAATCGCGCGACACCGATGCACCGGACGAACTGGACGCGCTGCCCGGGCTGGAGGGCTCGAAATGAGCACCTCGTCGGTGTTGACGCCGCTGCCCGTGCTCATCCCGTTGATCGGCGCGGCGGCGACGATGTTCGCCGGGCGCCGCCCGCGACTGCAGCGGGCCATCACGCTGGGTGCGCTGTCGGCGGTGGTCGTGGTGTGCGCGTCGCTGCTCTACCTCACCGACCGCGACGGCACGCTCGCCCTGCATGTCGGGGGCTGGGCCCAGAGTGTGCCCGGCATGGGTCCGCTGGGCATCACGCTTGTGGTGGACCGCCTATCGGCGCTGATGCTGGTCGTCTCTTCGATCGTGCTGCTGGCCGTGGTGCTGTACGCCATCGGGCAGGGCATCCGGGATGGCGGCGAACGCCAACCGGTGTCGATATTCCTGCCCACCTATCTCGCACTGTCGGCGGGCGTGTGCAACGCGTTCCTGGCCGGCGACCTGTTCAACCTGTTCGTCGGCTTCGAGGTGCTGTTGGCGGCGAGCTTCGTGCTACTGACCATCGGGGCGAGCACCGAGCGGGTCCGCGTCGGCATCTCCTACGTGATGGTGTCGATGGTGTCGTCGATGATCTTCCTGATCGGCATCGCGCTCGTATACGCCGCGACGGGCACGCTCAACATGGCCGAGGTCGCCACGCGGCTGGACGGGGTCTCGGACGGTACCCGCAGCGCGCTGTTCGCGGTGCTGCTCGTCGCGTTCGGCATCAAGGCGGCGGTGTTCCCGCTGTCGACGTGGCTGCCGGACTCCTACCCGACCGCGCCCGCCCCCGTCACCGCCGTGTTCGCCGGTCTGCTGACGAAAGTCGGTGTGTACGCGATCATCCGGGCACACTCGCTGCTCTTCCCGAGCGCCGGGCTGGACCGGATGTTGATGGTGGCGGCGCTGCTCACCATGATCGTCGGCATCCTCGGCGCCATCGCGCAGAGCGACATCAAGCGGCTGCTTTCCTTCACACTGGTCAGCCACATCGGGTACATGGTGTTCGGCATCGCGCTGTCCAGTGAGCTCGGCCTTTCGGGAGCGATCTACTACGTCGTGCACCACATCCTGGTGCAGACGACGCTGTTTCTGGTCGTCGGGCTGATCGAGCGGCAGGCCGGCGCATCGACGCTGCAGCGACTCGGGGGGCTGGCGGCGGCGAGTCCGTTGCTGGCGTTCGTATTCGTGGTGCCCGCACTGAATCTTGGTGGCATTCCACCGTTTTCCGGGTTCATCGGAAAGGTCGCGCTGCTTGAGGCGGGCGCCAATGACGGTTCGCTGCTGGCGTGGACGTTGGTTGGCGGCAGCGTGCTGACCAGCCTGCTCACGCTGTACGTGATCGCTCGCGTCTGGACCCTGGCGTTCTGGCGCACCAGGTCCGACGCGCCCGAAGGCCATCTCGCCGCGGCCGCTCCGTCGGTGCTTCTCGACGACACCGAGGACATCGCCCTGGCCGAACGAACCGACGTCGGGCGCATGCCGATCGGCATGCTCGCGCCGACCGGGGCCCTCATCGCGGTCGGGGTCACGCTGACGGTTCTCGCCGGCCCGATCGTCGCCTACAGCGACCGCACGGCCGCGGAGGTGCTGGACCGCGACCAGTACATTTCGGCTGTTCTCGGAGAGGTGAGGCGATGAGACGTCACGTGCTGCGGCTGTGGGTGCTGTGCTGGTTGATGCTGGTGTGGGTATTGTTGTGGGGCAAGGCTTCTCCTGCCAACATTATCGGCGGCCTTGCGGTGGCCATTGTGATCACCGTGCTGTTGCCGCTACCGCCGGTTCCCGTCGAGGGCAAGGTGCACCTGCTGTCCCTGCTCCGGCTGATGGTGGTCGTCGCATATGAGCTGGTGCAGTCCTCGCTGCAGGTGGCCTGGCTGGCGATCAAACCGGGGCCGCCGCCACGCAGCGCGGTACTGCGCGCCCGCCTGGCGATCAAATCGGATCTCGTGCTGGCGCTGGCGGTCAACATCATCACGCTCATTCCCGGATCCATGGTGTTGGAGATCGACCAGGAGCGACGGCTGATCTACGTACACGTCATCGACGTCGGCAACGAGAAGACAGTGGCCCGCTTCTACCGCCAGGTCGCACAGATGGAGCGGCTGCTGGTGGCGGCATTCGAGCGCGACGCCGACTGGCAGCCTGCTGCGAAGGAGAGCGCATGAACACCCGAAGGCGAGCGCGAGTGAGGATCGCAGCGAGGAACGAGCGAGGACCGGAGCGAGCGGGAGCCGAGGCATGAACACCCGAAGGCGAGCGCGAGTGAGGATCGCAGCGAGGAACGAGCGAGGACCGGAGCGAGCGGGAGCCGAGGCATGAACGTTGTATGGATCATCGCCGCGGTCATGTTGACCGCGGCCGCGACGATCGTCATGTACCGGATCCTCGCCGGCCCAAGCACACTGGACCGCCTCGTCGCACTCGACACCCTGGTGGCCGTGACCATGTGCGCGATCGGAACCTGGGCGGCGTTCAGCCTCGACACCACGGTGACGTACAGCCTGACGGCGCTCGCCCTGACCAGCTTCGTCGGCTCGGTCAGCGTGGCCCGGTTCCGGGTACCGGATGTCAAGAGACGAAACGAATCGAGATACGCCCGATGAACGCGCCCGACATCGTGACCGCGGTGCTGGTGCTCAGTGGGTCGACGCTGGCGCTCACCGCCGCGATCGGCGTTGTCCGATTCCCCGACACTCTGTCGCGCATGCACGCGGCGACCAAACCGCAGGTGCTCGGCCTACTGCTGGTGCTGATCGGAGCCGCGATCCGGCTGCGTGGCAATGTGGACGTCGGCATGGTCATCCTGACCGGCGTGTTCACCCTGATCACCGCGCCGGTCGTGGCGAACCGCGTCGGGCAACTGGCGTATCGCGAACAGAACCTTCACGACACGCTCACCACCGACGAACTACACAAAGACGCCGAGGGGGGCACCGATGGCGAGAACTGACGACGACACCTGGGACATCACCGAAAGCGTCGGCGCGACCGCGCTGGGCATTGCTTGGGCCAGATCCCAGGAGGCGGCGTCGGAGTGTCCGCTGTTCACCGACCCCTATGCGGAGGTGTTCGTCGAGGAGGCCCTCGGGCGCGGCTGGCACCTACCACCGACGCACATGATCGAGCGGATCAGGTCGATATCCACGTATGCCGCCTCGCGCACCAAGTGGTTCGACGAGTTCTTCATCGCGGCGGGCGCGGACGGCATCGACCAGGCGGTAATCCTGGCCGCCGGCCTGGACGCCAGGGCGTGGCGACTGCCGTGGAACGACGACAGCGTGGTCTACGAGATCGACCAACCCAAGGTGCTCGCGTTCAAGACCGAGACGCTGCACGCCCGTGGCGTCGAGCCCGCGACCCGCTATGTGGCGGTGCCCATCGACCTTCGTCGCGACTGGCCAAAGGCATTGCGGGAAGCGGGCTTCGACGCGACTGCTCCCACCGCCTGGGCGGCCGAGGGCTTGCTACCCTATCTGCCCGCCGAGGCCCAGGACCTGTTGTTCGAGCGCGTCGCGGAGCTCAGCGCCCAAGGCAGCCGCGTCGCGGTGGAATCCTTCGGAGCCGGGTTCTTCGACCCGGAGTATCTGGCCAGCCGCCGCGAAAGGCTGCGCCAGATGCGGGAGCAGGCGGGCGTGCAGGACGACGAGACACCCGACGTCCAGGATTTGTGGTTCATCGAGGACCGGACCGAAGTCACCGACTGGTTCTCGGAACGCGGCTGGGATGTTACGGCAGTCGACGCGGTAGATCTGATGAAGAGATACAACCGAACGCCCGCCGAAGACACCACGCCCAGAACGGCTTTCGTCGAGGCTAAACTGAATGTCGCCGCCGGGCGGCTCCGGCGCTGACCGGCTAGTCACCCGACAGCTGGAACTCGACGAGCGCGCTGACGGTTTCCACGGCGTCGCTGAGTGCCGCCAAACGTGCCGCGACAGTGCGCGCGGCAAGCACCGCATACCGGTCGGCCTGCCCCATCGGAAGACGGGTCGCCAACGCGTACAACCACATTGCAACGTCGCCCGACGCGTCGGCGCCGGCAACGATGTCCCGGCCGTTGACGTCCGCGCCGCGGGCACCGGCGATCCGCTCGAACAACGCGATCATCCGGTCCTCGATGTCCCGGATCGCGTCGACCCCGACCGACTCACCGCGCTCGTCGGGCCAGATTTCTATCGCGGCCTGCGGGTACGGGTTGTCGGGGTGCCACTCCAGCACGCGGATCCGCTCAGCCAGCACACAATTGAGCCGATAGCGACCGTCGCCGAAATCGGCCACCTCGGTGATGTGGGCCAGCGCACCCACATCGCTTCGGGTATCCCCGCCGCCCACCTCGCGACCGGCCGAGATCAACACCGCGCCGAACGCGGGGTCATCCATCACCAGGCAGTCGGAGATCATGGCGGAGTAGCGCGGTTCGAAGATCCGCAGCGGCAGCTCCTCGCCGGGCAGCATTGCGCGCTCGAGCGGAAACATCGGGGTGATCGTCACGGCTAGATGTCCAGCTCGCCGACCAGCGCGTCGACCACCGCGCGCAGGTCGCCCTCGCTTTCTTCGGCGACCCGCCGCTGCCGCTGGTACGACCCACCCAGCTGGTAGATCTCGGCCACCGTGGCAAGCTCGTCTGCGCAGCGAAGTGACTTCGCCACCGGCTCGAGCCGGTTCAGCAGCTCATCGAGGTCCTCGGTGACCAGTCTTTCGTTACTGTCAGCGTCCAGGATGATCACCGCGTCGAGGCCGTAACGCGCTGCGCGCCACTTGTTCTCCTGCACATGCCACGGCGGCATGGTCGGCAGCTGCTCACCGGCATCGAGCCGACGGTCCAGATCGACGATCAGGCAGTGGGTCAGCGCGGTGAGCGCGCCAAGCTCGCGAAGGTTGGACACGCCGTCGAAGATGCGGACTTCGACTGTGCCCAGATGCGGGGAAGGCCTTATATCCCAACGGATCTCGTTCATGTGATCGATGATGCCGGTCTTCTTCTGGTCGTGGACGAAGCCTTCCCACTGCGCCCAGGTCTGGAAGTGGAACGGCAGACCGGCCGTCGGCAACTGCTGAAACATCATCGCACGATTGCTGACATACCCGGTGTCCGCACCGTCCCAGAACGGCGACGACGCCGACAGCGCCAGCAGGTGTGGATAGTGATTGAGCATCGACGTGACGATCGGCATCACCTTGTGCGCCGACGAGATCCCGACGTGGACGTGCACACCCCAGATCAGCATCTGACGGCCCCACCACTGCGTGCGCTTGATCAGCTCCGCGTAGCGCGGCGCGTCGGTCAGCTTCTGCGCCGACCACTTCGCGAACGGGTGGGTGCCCGCGCAGAACAACTCCATCCCGCGATCGCGCACGATGCGCCGCGCGGGCAGCAGGGTCTCGCGAAGATCGTCCATCGCCTGCCCCGCGTTGTCGCAGATGCCGGTGACGATCTCGACGGTGTTGCGCAGCAATTCCTTGTGCACGCGCGGGTTTTCACCGATCTCGGCGATGACCGCGGCCGCCTCGTTGCTCAGGTCACGGGTCTTGCTGTCGACGAGGGCGAACTCCCACTCGACGCCGACGGTCGGCCGGGACGACCCGGCGAAATCGATCCGACTGCTAACCGGTGCCGATAACACCGCACGCGACCCGTTTTCCGGCGTCGCCGGTAGCCAGCGTCATCTGGTCGGGCGGCGGAGTGCCGTTGGTCTGCTGGTAGCGCTCCGGCGGGATGTTGGCGAAGTTGTCGGCTTTCTCGTGAATGATGATCGACGTCTTGGCCCCGGCCAGCAGATCGTCTTCGGTGAACGCGTCGGTGGTCGTCACGAGCTCGGCGGTGCCGTCCTGGCGAACCTGCAGCGACGTGAGGTCACCGCTGGCGGGATGGGCGCTGTGGCCTGGCGCCTGGAAATGCGCTCCGGCGGAGTTGAAGTCGCCCGGTTCACCGCCCGTCGGGGCCACCGAGGCGGCTTCGCACTTGCCCACCGCGTGGATGTGCAGACCATGGAAGCCCGGAGTCAGTTGACCGGATCCGGTCGTCTTCACGGTGACGGTCACATAGCCGTCGCTGAAGGCGAAGTCGGCGGTGGCAACCGTGGCTCCGCTGGGGGACTTGAGTTGCGCGGTCAGTTTCTGGGCAGAGGGCGGGGCTTGCCCCTCGGCTCCTTCAGCGGGTGCGGACGGTGAAGGCGATCCGGTCCAGATCGATGGTGTGGTGCCCGGCTGCGTTGCCACCTTTTCGGGGGCGCTGCAGGCGCTCAATGCGAGGGCGGGTACGGCGAACATGGCAGCGACAGTGACGGTCTTCTGCGCACGCGAGGAGCAGAGAAACTCAAGCATGCGGTGAGCCTATCCCGTCACCGCCACGACCACGCCCGGTGGTTGGTCGACCAGCTCGGGGGCCCGCGGCTCGACCGGGGCGGCAAGCAGCTGGCCCACTTCATTGGCCGATTCCCGCTCGCCGGGGGCGTCGCTGAAATAGACGGTCGTCGCGGTCACACCCTCAAGGGTGAGGTTCCCGGTTTCGGTCACGTTCCAGCCGGCATCGCGCAGCCGGGTGGCGGTGCTCTCGGCGGCCCCTGCGGTTTCCGAGATGTTGTAGACCCGTACGTCGGCCTTGGCGGCCGGTGCGGGCGCGGCGGATGTGGGTGACGACGTCGGCGTGGTGCTCACGCTGGCCATCGGCGAATCGTCGGCGCTGGAATCGTCGCCTCCGCCCATCGCCTGGAACCCGACCAGCAGAAAGACCACGCCGAGAAATATCAGCACCATCACCATGGCGCGCAGGGGCAGCCCTGAGGAGTCGGAATGGCGCTCGTTCATTTGGCCCACTGTATCGGCGCGACGTGCAGACCCCGAAAGCCTCAGGTCACCTCGAAGCCGAGACGGCGCGCAGCCCGCGCTTTCTGCCTGCTGGCCCGCAGCCTCCGCAAGCGCTTGACCAGCATCGGATCGGCTGCGAGCGCCTCCGGGCGATCGACCAACGCGTTGAGCACCTGGTAGTAGCGCGTCGCCGACATCGAGAACAACTCCTTGATCGCGTCTTCCTTTGCACCCGCGTATTTCCACCACTGGCGCTCGAACGCCAGAATGTCGTGTTCGCGGCGGGTCAGCCCATCGGCGAGATCAGAATCGTCCCCGGATTGCTCAGTCCGCGCCATGGCGCCGTCCATGTTGCTCCTGGACCCTTCCCAACACTCAGCTCGCTAGCGATACGGCGAATATTCAACCACGGCGTCGCTACTTGGGCCGTCAGCCAACCGGGCGAGTCGGCTCACTTAAGCTTGCCAACCGTGGCAGTCGTACCCATCCGAATCGTCGGAGATCCCGTCTTGCACACCGCGACCACTCCGGTGGCGGTGGCTGACGATGGTTCGCTGCCATCCGATGTCGGCGAGTTGATCACAGATCTTTACGACACGATGGACGCCGCCTACGGCGTGGGACTCGCGGCCAACCAGATCGGCATCTCGAAGCGGGTGTTCGTCTACGACTGCGCCGAGGACCGCGGCAAGAGCACACGCCGCCGCGGCGTCGTGGTCAATCCGGTGCTCGAGACCTCCGAGGTGCCCGAGACGATGCCGGACGAGGATGACGACGACGAGGGCTGCCTTTCGGTGCCCGGCGAGTCCTTCCCGACCGGCCGTGCCGACTGGGCGCGGGTGACCGGGCTGGACGCCGACGGCACCCCGATCACGCTGGAAGGCATCGGGTTATTCGCCCGGATGCTGCAGCACGAGACCGGACACCTCGACGGGTTCCTGTACCTGGACCGGTTGGTCGGCAGGCATGCGCGCAGCGCGAAGCGGGCGGTGAAGTCGCACGGCTGGGGTGTTCCCGGGCTGACGTGGATGCCCGGCGAGGACCCGGATCCGTTCGGTCACTAGCGTGGCCGATTTACCCGCGGCGGGCACAAGGGTCAGCCTGCGCTACCGGCGCCCCGCAGGGTCGACGCCACCGCTCACCGATGTGATCGGCCACCTACTGGAAACTTCTCCGCGAATCCGGGTGCAGACGAAAACCGGTGCGGTGGTGGAGATCGCGCCCGACGACGTCGTCGCGGTGCGGGCGCTGACGGCGGCGCCGGTGCGTACGTCGCAGATCCGCAACACCGAGTACGCCGCGGCGCTGGCGTGGCCGGGCACCGAGCAGCAGTGGATGCACGGCTGGTTGTTGCGGGCCGCGGGTGGTCACACACATCGGGCGAATTCGGCTGTGCCACTTGGCGTCGAGGCCAACGCCGGTTCGGTGCCCGCGATCGTCGACTGGTACGCACAGCGCGGCCTGACCCCATGGCTCGCGGTGCCCGACCGGCTGCTGATAGTGCCCGCTTCTGTGCCCGCGCATCTCGAAACAGTCGTGATGGTCCGCGATCTGCCTGCGGGTGCGTCAGACGCGACGGTGACATTGGCGCCGAGTCCGGACGCGACATGGCTGCGGATCTACGAGCGAAACGTCCCCGTCGACGTGTTGACGGCTGTCGTCGACGGCATCGCGGTGTTCGCCACTCGGGACAACGCCGCCGTAGGCCGCGCTGCGGTGACGTCCGCGCCCGACGGCTCCCGCTGGGCGGGCCTTTCGGCGGTGCGGGTACCCGACGGGCACCGGCGGCAGGGCCACGCGAACGCGTTGTGTTCGGCGCTGTTGGCGTGGGCCGCCGACAACGCCGCGGCCCACTGCTACGTCCAGGTGCTGGCCGACAACACCGCCGCGATCGCGCTGTACGAGCGGCTGGGCTTCGCCGTTGCGCACCGGGCCCGCTATATCGACGCCCGTAACCTGTAGCCATGCGGCTGGCCACCTGGAATGTCAACTCGATCCGGGCCCGTGTCGACCGCGTCACCGACTGGCTGGAACGCGCCGACGTCGACGTGCTGGCCATGCAGGAGACCAAGTGCGCCGACGACCAGTTCCCCACCATGCCGTTCGCCGCGATCGGGTATGAGGTCGTGCACTGCGGGTTCAGCCAGTGGAACGGCGTCGCGATCGCGTCGCGGGTCGGTGTCGACGACGTCCAGGTCGGGTTTGACGGGCAGCCGACATGGGGTGACAAGCCGGATGTCGCAGCGGCCGCCGAGGCCAGGGCACTCGGCGCCACGTGCGACGGCGTACAGGTGTGGAGCCTTTACGTGCCCAACGGCCGGACGGTTGATTCACCGCACTATGACTATAAGTTGGAATGGCTTGCCGCACTGAAGGATACGGCTCGCCAGCGGCTGGCCGAAGACCCGCAGGCGCAGATCGCACTGACGGGTGACTGGAACATCGCACCCACCGACGACGACGTCTGGAGCGTCGAGTTCTACCGCGGCAGCACACACGTCACCGAGCCCGAACGCACCGCCTTCAACGCGATCGTGGATGCCCAGTTCACGGATGTGGTAAGGCCTTTCACGCCGGGACCGGGGGTCTACACGTACTGGGACTACACCCAGCTGCGGTTCCCGAAGAACCGGGGCATGCGCATCGACTTCATCCTCGGCTCACCCGCCATGGCGCAGCGCGTCACCCATGCCGAGATCGTCCGCGAGGAACGAAAGGGCAAGGCGCCCAGCGATCACGCACCCGTGCTCGTCGAACTCAGCTAGCCGAACAACGGCAGCGCGCGCTTGCGCGCGAGTGCGTCCATGCCGCGCTGAATGCTCGCCTGTACTTCGTCGTACTTGCGGTCCACGTATTGGCTGTCTTCGGCGCGTTCTGGATCGTGGTCCAGCTCGACCGCTGGCATGAATCGAGTCCTGATCTTGGCAGGCAACGGGAGTTGCGGCAGTGCCGCAGGCGCTATCCCCCACGGAAGCGAGACCGCCAGCGGGAAAACCTTCAGCCGCAACAACTTGTCCAGGCGCAGCATGCGGGAGAGCCGGTCACCACGAATGAGAACCGGCATGGCATCGGCGCCACCGACGGTGGCGATGGGCACGATCGGCACCCCCGCTCGAATGGCCATCTTGACAAATCCCTTGCGGCCCGCCAGATTTGCCTGATCACGCTCATGCCACGGCCGCAGCGAGTCGACCTCGCCGCCCGGCCAGACGGCTACGTCGTGCCCTTCCGCGAGTGCCGTGGCCATCGAGTCAGGTGCGGCGGGCAGCACCCCCATGGCCCGAAAGTATCGACCGATGCCCGGGATCGCCATCAGCGCGTCATGGGCGGTGCCGTGCAGAAGCCGGTCCTGACCGAAGCGGCGCCACCACTGAACCCCGACCGTCCAGGCATCCCATACGAACGGCGCGCCGGAGTGGATGCCCACGAGTAGCACCGGTGGTTTCGGCAGATTCTCCCAGCCGTCCATCTCCATCCGGAACCAGTAGTCGACGAGGGCGTTCCAGAAGAATTTCTGCCGCTGCATCGTCGTTTCATCCGGCCCGTCGAGGTTCCATTCACCGGCCCGCTCGGCCACCCAGCCGGACACACCACCGTCCTGGCTGTCGCGCCGGGCGTCCATCGACTCGCGCGCCGCCTCAGCGTGCTCAGCAGCCTGGACGCGGACATGTGCGGCTCTCGAATCGGTGGTCATGACCACCGGGTACCCCATCTGTGCGGGGCGTCACACCTGCGGGCGTTCAGGCTTCGTTGTCGGCACCCGGCGCCGTGGCGTAGTTCCCAGGGTTGAACAGCGAAGCGACCGCCCCGATCAGCATCATTACAGCGGCGGCGATGAACACCACGGTCAGGCCGGAGTGGAACGGCTCCGTGATCAGCTGCGGGAAGAACGTCTTTCCGGTCAGCACGTCGGCGTTGACACCGGGGTCCTGCAACGCGCCCGAGGGGGCAAGCAGCTCGGCGATCGGGTTGTACCCGAGGAACGCCGCGAACAGGCTGCCGACGGGCGGCAGGTTGGCCACATCGTGCGCGACGGACGCGGACACCCCCTGCGCCTGGAGACCGCTGCTCATCGCTGACGGCAGCGTATGGGCCAGGCCGACGATCATGAGCGAGAAAAACACACCGATCGACAGCGACGAGCCCGCGTTGAAGAACGTGGCACGGACACCCGAGGCGGCGCCGCGCTGGGCGGCGGGGACGCTCGACATGATCGCCGCGGTGTTGGGTGCGGTGAAAATGCCGCCGCCAAGGCCGTTGAAGAACACCAGCACCGCGAACAGCAGGTAGTTGAAGTCCACCGGGATCATCACCAACGCAACGAAGGTCGCCGCCATCAGTAGCATTCCGCCGACCGTGAACGGGCGCGCACCGAATCGATCGGACAGCGACCCGGCAAGGGGTCCTGCCACCAGGAAGCCCGCTGTCATCGGCAGCATGTAGATACCGGCCCACAGCGGTGTCGACTCAAAGCTGTAGCCGTGCAACGGAAGCCAGATGCCCTGCAGCCAGATGATGAGCATGAACTGCAGGCCGCCGCGGCCCATCGAGGACATCAGCCCTGCGAGGTTGCCCATGCCGAACGACGCCGAGCGGAACAACCTGATGTCGACCATGGGGTCAGCCACCCGTAACTCGATGAAGCAGAACGCAACCAGCGACAGCAGGCCGAAGAGGATTGCGCCGAGGACATACGGACTTGTCCAACCGGTGGTGGAGTCACCGTAGGGCTGGATCCCGTACGTGATGCCGGTGAGCAGCACCGTCAGGCCGACCCCGAAGGACAGAATGCCCGCCCAGTCGAGCCGGCCGGGCGTGCGGACGCCGAGTTCCCTCAGGGACCTGACACTCCAGATGGTGCCCAGGATGCCGATGGGCACGCCGACCCAGAAGATCGCCTTCCAGTGCCACTCGGAGAGAAAACCGCCGATGAGGAGGCCGAGGAAGGAGCCGGCGACGGCGGCGACCATGTTCACGCCGAGCGCCATGCCGCGCTGGTTGGCGGGGAATGCGTCGGTGAGAATCGCCGACGACGACGCCATCAGCATCGCGCCCCCGACGCCTTGGAGCACCCGCCAGGCAATCAGCCACAATGCACCGCTACCGAGGTCAAAGGGGTCGAAGGACAGGGCGACGGCCGCGAGGGTGAACACCACAAAGCCCAGGTTGTAAATGCGCACTCGGCCAAAGATGTCGCCGAGCCGGCCGAACGGAACCACCAGCACGGCCGTGACCACCAGATAGCCCATCAACATCCACAGCAGGTAGCTGACGTTGCCGGGCGCGAGCGGGTTGAGGCCGATGCCACGGAAGATGGCGGGCAGCGAGATGAGCACGATCGACGCGTTGATGGTGGCCAGCAGCGTGCCCAGCGTGGTGTTGGACAGCACCACCCACTTGTAATGCGGGTGATCGTGGTCCATTCGCCTGCGTCTGCGCGCGGTCTCCCCGAGCGCGACATCGGCGTTCGCCACGATTGGGGGTTTTGTCATCTCTATCTCAGTCGTCATCAACTTCGCTTACGTATCTGTTCTATCTGTCCGGCTCCAAAACACATATGTTAGCTATATAAACCATCAGGGAGCAATTCGTGTTCCATGCGCTAGCGTGGGGACGGCCAACAAACCACGCGGGAGCGCACACCCAGTGCGCTGAGAGGACGGCTGGAGCAGAATTCTTCGCTCCGCGAAGGATGCCGGATTTGATCGGCAAACGGTGCCGTCGACCGTATGAACCTGACCGGGTAATGCCGGCGTAGGGAGTCGCCATGAGTTTCCTGCCGCTCACACCTGACGGTCAGACCCCGCTGCGGGTGATGACGATTGCCGGCTCCGACTCCGGCGGCGGCGCGGGCATCCAGGCCGACATGCGCACGTTCGCGTTGCTCGGTATGCACGGCTGTGTGGCGGTGACCGCCGTGACAGTGCAGAACTCGATGGGCGTCAAGGGCTTTCACGAGATCCCCATCGACATAATCGCCGGCCAGATCGAAGCCGTGGTGAGCGACATCGGCATCCAGGCCGCCAAAACGGGCATGCTGGCATCGTCGGAGATCATCGCGACGGTGGCCCAGACGTGGCGTCAGCAGGATCTGGCCGGTGTCGTGCCGCTCGTCGTCGATCCGGTGTGCGCGTCGATGCACGGCGACCCGCTGTTGCACCCGAGCGCACTGGATTCGCTACGGCGCGAACTGTTTCCGCTCGCAACGCTGGTGACGCCCAATCTGGACGAGGTGCGGCTGCTCGTCGACATCGATGTCGTCGACGACGCCTCGCAGCGCGACGCCGCCCGCGCCCTGCACGCCCTCGGACCGCAGTGGGCACTCGTCAAGGGCGGCCATCTGCGCTCGTCGCCGCAGAGTGCCGATCTGCTCTACGACGGCACCGACTTCTACGAGTTCGGCGCGCCGCGCATCGGCACCGGCGACGACCACGGCGCCGGCGACACACTGGCGGCCGCGGTGGCCAGTGCGTTGGCGCATGGATACACGGTTCCCGACGCCGTCGCATTCGCCAAGTCGTGGGTGACTGAATGTCTGCGCGCCGCTTACCCGTTGGGCCACGGCCACGGCCCGGTGTCGCCGCTCTTTCGGCTGTCGAGCAAGGGCTCGGCGTGAACCTCGACGACATAGCCGGGATCGCACACGAGCCGGACGGCAAGCCGAAGGGCACGGTGGTCCTGACGCACGGCGCGGGCGGGAGCCGGGAGTCGGCGCTACTGAAGAAGATCTGCGACGAATGGGCCCGTCGGGGCTGGCTCGCAGTCCGCTACGACCTGCCATACCGCCGACGGCGCCCGAAGGGTCCGCCGTCGGGATCGGCTGCCGGTGACCGCGAGGGCGTCCTCGAAGCGGTGGACACGGTGCGGCGGCTGGCCAAGGGACCGGTCATCGCGGGCGGGCATTCGTATGGCGGCAGGCAGACGTCGATGGCGGTGGCCGACGACGGCCTCGAGGTCGACGTGCTGACGCTGTTCTCCTATCCGCTGCACCCACCGGGCAAGCCCGACAAGCCACGCACCGAGCACCTGCCGCGCATTGCTGCGCCGACGGTGTTCACCCACGGCACGTCCGACCCGTTCGGCTCGATCGACGAGTTGCGCGCCGCGGCGGCACTGATTCCGGCGTCCACCGAGGTCGTCGAGGTCACCGGCGGCCGACACGACCTCGGTTCTAAGACGCTCGATGTACCCGTCCTGGCGGTCGATGCAGCGCTACGGTTGCTTCCGTGACCATGCCGCCGGGCCCGCCCGACCAGCCGCCGCGGCCGCAGTCCTATCCCCCGCCGCCACCGCAGTCCTATCCACCACCGCCGTCCTACCCGCCGCCGCCACAGTCCTATCCACCACCGCCCCCGCCTCCGGGCGGGTATCCCCACCCTGGCCCGTACTACCCGCCGCCGCCCGGTGCGTACGCGCCCCAAGCCACCGGCACCAACTGGTGGGCGGTCGTGTCGCTGATTTTCGGCATCATCGGCGGCGTCCTGATCAGCGTGGTCTGCGGGATCGTGGGGCTGCGGCGGGCAAAGGCAGGACAGGGCGGTCGCGGCATGGCGATCGCCGGCCTGGTGTTGTCGGTGCTGTGGGTGCTGGCGGTCGCCGTCGCGATCGTCTTCTACCTGATCGCCGGCCGCGGGACCGTGGGCGCCAACGAGGTCAAGGCAGGCGACTGCCTCAAGGAACTGCCCGCCTCCGGTCTGGTGCTCACCGTCGAGACCGTCACCTGCAGCGACCCGCACAAGGGTGAGATCTTCGCGGTCATGACCATGCCCGACGGCGATTTCCCCGGCCAGTTCGCCATCGAGGAATACCAGAACAAGTGCGCGCCGGCGCTGGCGAAGTACTCGCCCGAGGCGTCGAGCGATCCCGATATCGGGCTGTTCGTGCTGTACCCGAGCGAGGATTCGTGGGGCCAGGGCGACCGCACCGTGACGTGCATCGCGACCAGCGACACACCGCGCAGCGGGCCCATCAAGAAGTAGCATCCCGATTCCCGTTGAGCGACTACCGGTTTGCGGGATAAGAGAGGATCAGCCGTGCCTACAAAGAGATCTGGAGGATCACGCCTGGCGACGTTCGCCGGCCTTGCGCTCGCCGGAACCGGCATCGTGCACTTCACCAGCCCCCAGTTGTTCGATGGCATGACCAAGCAGGCATTCCCGCGCGACACGCGCAGGCATGTCTACATCGACGGAGGCATCGAGACCGCGATCGGGCTTGGGCTGTCGTCGCGGAGGACTCGATCGCTGGCCATCGTGGGGCTTATCGGCTACGGCGCCTACATGGCTGGCAACGTCGTCCGCAACCGGTAGCGGCCGAGCAGCGCGAGGTCCAGCAGCCGGCAGACCGTCATGCGTGACTGCACGCCGTTGTCGTAATGCACCAGTCGGCCGACGTCGATCACCACCGCCATGGCCGCGTGCACGGCGAAGCGTGCCTGCCCGACGGTCCAGTCCGACCGAATCGCGACGACCAATCGCACCCAGGACTCGACGGTGGCCCGCTGCAGGTTGCGCAGGATCTTCTGGTCCGCGGGTGCCATGTTGATTCGTTCGGTGTAGTACACGAAGGCGAGTTCGGGATGGTCGAAAGACCTCTTCACATAGGCGTCGATCAACGCGGTCAGCGCTTCTTCCGGGTCGGCGAGCGAGCCAAGGATCGATGAGGCCTCCGACGACAGCCGATCGGCCGCCCGCCGATAGATCGCGGAAAGGATGTCGTTCTTACCGGAGAAATATCGGTAGATCCCCGACGTCGGCATGCCGACCGCCAACCCGATCTCCTCCATCGTCGTGTCCCGGTAGCCCTTGCGGTTGAACAACTTCACCGACTCGGTCAGCAGCGCTTCGTATTTCGACGGGTCGACGCCCGAGCTCCTGCGACGCGGCCTGCCTTCGGAGGACGACGGGTCGGGCAGGTCGGCGGTCGAAATCGCGGTGGCTATCTCGGCCAGCACCGCACGAATATGAATGGCCGGAAGTTTGGCGTGGTGATCGACGATGCTGCCGATCACGCTGAGCATGGACGTGGACAGCGTCCAGCGCTGTCGCGAGGTGAGTTCCGGCCGAAGTGCGGTGAGCGGCAGATGAATCCGACGATGGACGGTTCGCATCTGGCCGTCGAGGGTGGCCTGGTCGTCGCCGCGCAGATAGCGCGCCTCCCACCGGTAGAGGCCGCCCGACTCGCGGTTGGCGAGCGCGGTGTCGATGAGCGCAGCGATGAGTCGGTGCAGCGTCTCGTCGTCGGCGGGCCCGTCGTCGGCGAAGGCCGTACATTCGACCAACTGCTCGCCCAACGCGAGCACAGCGTCACGGAACAGGTCGTACTTGCTCGGGTAGTGCCGATAGAGGCCGGCCGCCGAGATCCCGACGCGCGACGCGATCGCCTCCATGCTCACCGTGTGGTAGCCCAGCGCGCTGAACGCCTCGGCGGACGCCCGTGCGATCTGCGCTTTCCGATCCTTGGGCCGTCGCCGGATGCCCGCATCAGGGGCTTGCCGGCTGCGCGCCATAGCGAACACCATAACGAACTCGATGCACACATATCTGCCGACTTCTACTGACAAATATCGGCAAAACTTTCACGGAGGCAAGAATGATTATTAACATAATGGACCGGTGATGACCTGAACAGGAGGCATCGTTGCATCACTACCATCATCGCGCCTTCTACCTCGGGGTGTTGGGCATCGTCGTGATCGGGGTCGGGCTGCTCGCGCTGAACTTCCCCGTCTTCATCGACGCCTACGACCAATTCGGCTTCCAGATCAAGTGCGGCACCGGATTTGGCAGCGACCTGTCACAGGCGGCCGCCGCCACCGGTGGTGACAATTATGTCGGTCAGTGCGGGAGGGCACTGATCGTGCGACGGCTGTGGGCGATTCCGATGGTGGCGATCGGCTCGATCCTTGTCGCCGGCGTCATTCTGGTGGCGGCCACCCTGTGGGGCCGCGAATCGGTTTTCGGCGAGGACAATCCCGCCTGACCTAGTATCCGAGCGTGACCACGCCCGACGGCCCCGCGCTTCAACGGCGGCTCGGTACCGCGGATGCCGTGACGATCGGGCTCGGCTCGATGATCGGCGCGGGGATCTTCGTCGCACTGGCGCCCGCGGCAGCGGCGGCAGGCTCGGGCCTTCTCGTCGGTCTGGCCGTCGCGGCCGTCGTCGCGTACTGCAATGCGACATCGTCCGCCCGGCTGGCCGCGCTGTATCCGCAGTCGGGCGGGACGTACGTGTACGGCCGCGAGCGACTCGGCGCGTTCTGGGGCTACACCGCCGGTTGGAGCTTCGTGGTGGGCAAGACGGCCTCGTGCGCCGCCATGGCGCTGACGGTCGGAATTTACGCCTGGCCTGCGTATGCGCACGCCGTCGCGGTGGCCGCGGTGGTGGCGTTGACGGCTATCAACTACGCGGGCATCCAGAAGTCGGCGCTGCTCACCCGCGTCATCGTCGCGATCGTGCTTGCCGTGCTCGCCGCGGTAGTGGTGCTCGTCCTCGGATTCGGTGACGCCGACGCCTCGCGGCTGTTCGGTGAGGACGTCAGTGTCGTCGGCGTACTGCAGGCGGCCGGCCTGTTGTTCTTCGCGTTCGCCGGATACGCCCGGATCGCCACCCTCGGCGAGGAAGTGCGCGACCCCGCGCGCACCATCCCGCGGGCGATCCCGATCGCGCTCGGCATCACGTTGGCGGTCTACGCGATCGTCGCGGCTACTGTGTTGGCGGAGTTGGGCAGCGCCGGTCTGGCGTCGTCGAGCGCCCCGCTGGCCGACGCCGTGCGGGCCGCGGGGCAGTCCGGCTTCGAACCGGTGGTCCGTGCCGGGGCTGCGATCGCGGCGCTGGGGTCGCTGCTGTCGCTGATTCTGGGAGTTTCGAGGACGACGCTGGCGATGGCCCGCGACCGCCACCTGCCGCACGCGCTGGCCGCGGTGCATCCGCGGTTCGCCAGCCCGCACCGCGCCGAGCTGGTCGTGGGTGCAGTCGTCGCGGTGATCGCCGCGGTGGCCGATGTGCGGGCCGCGATCGGCTTCTCCGCGTTCGCTGTGCTGGTGTATTACGCGATCGCGAATGCATCGCGCGCTGACGCTGAAGGCCGGCGACATCGAGCCTGGGTCGCAAGGTGATTCCCGCGCTGGGACTGACGGGCTGCGTGCTGCTGGCCGTCCTGCTTCCGATTTCCTCGGTGCTGGTCGGCACCGGTGTGGTGCTGATCGGCGCGCTGGCCTACGGGGTGCGGCTGTTGCGGTAGGCCTCGACCGCCGTCGGCAAGGTCATGAAGATCCGATCCTCGCCGATCTTTTCGATCAGCCCGGCGCCCACGAGTGCATCCCGCAGATCCTGTTTCACCCTGGCCATCGCGAAAACTATTCCACGGCTGCTCAATTCGGCCCGCAGCGCATCTAGCACGTCGAGTGCGGTGAGGTCGACCTCCACGTTCGCCTCGGCGTTGAGCACGAACCACTTGACCGGGTCCGGGTTTTCGTCCACCGCCGCCAACGCCCGTTCGCGGAAGTTCTCGGCGTTCGCGAAGAACAACGGCGCGTCGTAGCGATAAACAACCAGGCCCGGCTCTGGGTCGGCTTCCGGGTAGTCGTCGAGATCATGCATGCCCGCGACTCCGGGGACGAATCCCTGTATGGCGTCGTGCGGGCGGGCCACTCGGCGCAGCAGATCGAGTATCGACAGCACGATGGCCACCAGCACGCCGTAGAGCACACCGAACAGCAGAACGGACGCCGTGGTGGCGAGGGCGAGGATCAGCTCGCTGCGGCGGAATCGCGCTAGCCGCTTGAACTCCGGCACATCGACCAGCCGCAGCGCGGCATACACCACCAATGCCCCCAGCGCCGCCATCGGAAAGTTCGCGAGCACGCCGCGCCCGGCCACCATCACCAAAAGCACAAATGCCAGTGAGAACACCGAGTAGAGCTGCGTGCGGCTGCCCAGCGTGTCGCCGAGCGCGGTGCGACTGCCGCTTGAGCTCACCGGAAATCCGTGCAGCAGACCGGCTCCGACGTTGCAGACGCCCAGCGCCCGCAATTCCGCGTTGGCGTCCACCCGCTGGTCATGGCGGGCCGCGAACGTGCGGGCGGTCAGCACGTTGTCGGAGAAGGCGACGATCGCGATGCCCGCGGCCGGGATCACCAGCGTGGAAAGCTCCGACAAGCCGATACCGGGCAACCCGGGTGTCGGCAAGCCGCTCGGGATCTCCCCGATCACTCGAATACCGTTGCGATCCAGCGAGAATACCGCGACGGCCGCCGTCGCCAGCAGGATCGCGATGAGGGGACCGGGTAGCCGCGGCACCACCCGCGCGAGTATCAGCAGCACAATGAGCACCGCGACCGACAGCGCGATCGTCGGCCAGTGCGCACCGCCCAGCCCCTTGATGAACGACCGCACCTGGTCGACGAATTCGTCGCCCTCCACCGAGACACCGGTGACCTTGCCCAGTTGGCTCCCGATCATGATGACCGCGACACCGGTCATGTAGCCGACCAGCACCGGCCGGGACAGCAGGTCGGCCAGAAAGCCGATGCGCACCAGGCCGGCGACAAAACAGATCGCGCCGACGAGCAGCGCCACCGCTGCGGCCAGCGCAGCGTAGCGGCCCGGATCGCCCGCCGCCAGCGGCGCCAACGCCGTCGCCGTCATCAATGCGGTGGTCGACTCCGGCCCGACCGACAGCTGACGTGACGAGCCGAGCACCGCGTACACGGCCAGCGGAGCCAGCGCCGCCCACAGCCCGACGACCGGCGGCAGCCCCGCCACAGTCGCATACGCCATCACCTGCGGGACGAGGTACGCGGCGACGGTCACCCCCGCTAGCAGGTCGCCGCGCAGCCACTCCCGCTGATAACCGCGGAACTGCGCTAGTCCAGGCAAGATATTCATGGTGATCCCGCTCACATGGAAGCACGTCGAAGCGCGCGCCGATCCCGACTTCGTCGTCGCGCCCGACGAACGACTGGGCTGGACGCGCACCATCGGCATCGGTGCACAACACGTGGTGGCGATGTTCGGTGCCACCTTCCTGGTGCCCGTGCTCACCGGATTCCCACCCGCCACCACCCTGCTGTTCTCCGGGGTCGGCACGGTGCTGTTCCTGATCATCACGGGCAACCGGCTGCCGAGCTATCTCGGATCGAGCTTCTCGGTGATCGCTCCCGTCACCGCGGCCACCGCGTCACACGGCACCGGCAGCGCCCTTGGCGGGTTGGTTGCGGTCGGCGTCGCGCTGATCGTCATCGGTCTTGTCGTCCACGTGGTCGGCACACACTGGATCGACGTGACGCTGCCACCGGTGGTCACCGGGGCGATCGTCGCGCTCATCGGTTTCAACCTGGCGCCCGCGGCCAAGGTGAACTTCGAGAAGGGTCCGCTCATCGGCCTCGTCACCCTGGTGCTCCTGGTGGCCACGCTGGCCTTCTTCCGCGGCATCGTCGCCAGGCTGGCGATCTTCCTGGCCGTCGTCGCCGGCTATGTGCTGGCGCTGTTCCTCGGTGACGTCGACACGTCGAAAATCGTTGCCGCACCGTGGATCGGGCTGCCCGAGTTTCAGGCGCCGACGTTCACGCTCGCGGTGCTGCCGATGTTCCTGCCCGCGGTCATCGCGCTGATCGCCGAGAACATCGGGCACGTGAAGTCCGTCGGGCAGATGGCGGCGATGGACACCGATCCGATGATCGGCCGCGCGCTCGCTGCCGACGGTGTCGCAACCACGCTGGCCGGCTTCGGCGGCGGGTCTGCCACCACCACCTACGCCGAGAACATCGGCGTCGTGGCCGCCACCAGAATCTATTCGACCGCGGCATACTGGGTCGCCGCCGCGGTGGCTATCGCCCTGTCGTTGTGTCCGAAGGTCGGCGCGGCGATCTCGGCCATTCCACCTGGTGTGCTCGGCGGCGCGACGGTGGTTCTCTACGGGCTCGTCGGGGTGCTCGGCGTGCGGATCTGGCTGACCAACGACGTCGACTTCGCCAAACCGCTGAACCAGATGACCGCGGCCATCCCGTTGATCATCGGGATCGCCGACTTCACTTGGCAGCTTGGCGATTTGACGTTCACGGGTATTGCGCTCGGATCCATCGCCGCGCTGGTGGTCTACCACGGCATGCGGCTGCTGGGATTGCGCACCACGACGTGACAGCCGCGTGGCACCATGGCACTATGTCCACCCGCCACGCCCTGGTCCGGCGGCCGTCGCCTCGGCTCGCAGAAGGGCTCATCACTCACATAGATCGAAGTGATGATGTGAATGTCGAACTCGCCCAACGACAATGGGACGGATACGTGGGCGCGTTCGCCGACGAGGGCTGGACCACGCACGAGGTGCCCGCCGCGCCCGACTACCCCGACTCCGTGTTCGTCGAAGACACCATGGTCGTCTACGGCGACCTCGCGGTCATCGGTCGCCCTGGAGCCGTCGAGCGCCGGCGCGAGGTCGTCGAGGCCGAGCTCACGGTCCGCGCCCAGGGGTACCGCATAGCCCGAATCGAATCACCCGGCACCCTCGACGGCGGCGACGTGTTGAAGCACGCGGGGACGGTCTGGGTGGGCATCGGCGGCCGCACCAACGCCGAAGGCATCGCGCAGTTGCAGACTCATCTCCGGCCGTTCGGCGTCGACGTGGTGGCCGTGCCCGTGACGAAGGCGCTGCACCTCAAGTCCGCGGTCACCGCCCTTCCAGACGGCACGATCATCGGCTACGCACCGATCGTCGACGATCCAGGCGTATGGGGCGAGCGGTTCCTCGCCGTTCCCGAGGAGCCTGGGGCACATGTCGTGCTCCTCGAGGACAACGCGCTGCTGATGTCGTCGGCCGCACCGCAGTCGGCGAATCTGTTCGAACAGCGCGGTTACCGCGTGATCAGTGTCGACATCTCCGAGTTCGAGAAACTCGAGGGAAGTGTGACGTGCCTGTCCGTTCGGCTTCGCGGCCGGCAGGACGTCACTGGCCCTCCAGCACCGCCGCCGGTCCCCGATTCATCATCTGACGCGCCACGATGATCCGCTGAATCTCGCTGGCCCCCTCCCAGATGCGTTCGACGCGAAGCTCGCGGAACATCCGCTCAGCGACGTTCTCCCGCATGTAGCCGCGGCCGCCGAAGACCTGCACGGCGCGGTCCGCGACCCGCCCGGCCATCTCCGAGCAGTAGAGCTTGGCCATCGAGGCCTGGCCGTGCAGGGTCTTGCGGTCGCGTCCGGCGTCGATGGACCGCGCCACCTCGTAGAGCATCGCGCGTGCGGCGAACAGTTCAGTCGCGCTGTCGGCCAGCATCCCCGCCACCAGTTGGTGCTCTCCGAGCGGCTTTCCGCCGATCTCGCGGGTCTGCGCGAACGAGGTCATCTCGTCGACGAGGCGCTGCGCCGCCCCGACGCAGCGCGCTGCCACCATCATTCGTTCGAACCGGAACCAGTCCTGGGTGAAGGTCATCGGCTCACCCTCGGCACCGACCAGATGGGACGCCGGTACCCGGACGTCATTGAACGCGACGATCGGGTGCTCGTCGGCGATGTTGTGCGAATAGTGCGGCGTACGAACCACTTCCACACCCGGCCACGGCAGGTCGACCACCAGCAGCACGTGGTCGCCCGCGTGCTCCCCGTAGGACAGCACCGCCTCGACGAACACATAGTCGGCGAGGTTGAACGAGGTGACGTGCCACTTGACCCCGTTGATGACGTAGTCGTCGCCGTCCCGGCCCGCGGTGGTCTCCAGCGCGGACACGTCTGACCCGGCGAACTCCTCGGTGATCGCGTACGCCTCGTGCTTCTCGCCGCGTACCGCGGGCAGCAGCCAGCGCTCGCGTTGATAGTCGGTGGCCACCTCCGGCCACCACTGCGGCGGCGTCGCCATCACCCAGGCGAGACCGTTGGTGACCCGGCCACACTGCTCCTGCACGAGCACCTGCTGCAGCGCGGTGCGGCCAGGTCCACCGACCGATGTCGGCATGTTCGTGGCGTACAGACCCAGCTCCTTGGCCCGTGCCTGGTGCTCGGCCGTCAGCTCCTTCGGCAGCAACCCGCCTGCGAGTTCGGCCTCGACCTCGTGCGGCATCAGCGACTCCACGAAGGCGCTCGCCGTGTCGCGGATCCGCAGATCCTCCGCCGTGAGTCCGTACATCGGTATACCCCGCTCTGCTCTTGACTGAGCGTTCAGTCTATGTCAGCGTTCCATAGTATGACCAGTGCTGACGTAGTCGTGGTGGGCGGGGGAACGGTCGGTGCGTGGACCGCCGTGCTACTCGCCGAGAGCGGCGTTGAACGGGTGGTTCTGCTCGAGAAGGCGACGCTGGGTGACGGCGCAAGCAGTCGCGCCGCGGGCATGGTGCGCGCCCAGGGCGGCACCGAAACCGCCATCGTGCTCGGACTTCGGACCCAGGACTTCTACGCCCGCAAGCGGCGATCGCTTCCCTCTCGACTGCGGATTCGTGGCACAGGGTTACCTGATGCCGTGCTTCTCCGACGCCGAGGTGCAACAGGCACACGCCCGCATCGCGCTACAGCAGAAACTCGGCCTCGACGTGGAATGGCTGTCCGGCGCGGACATCGACAACCGCAACACCGGCCTTGCGCCCGGCGTCACCCTCGGCGCGTCCTACGCGCCCGGCGACGGCTACATCGATGCGCCGCGCAATGTGCTGGCCTACACGGCCGCGCTCACCGCGCACCGCGTCGACGTTCGTGAGCGGTGCGCGTTCACCGGCCTGCGCACCGCGGGCGGGCGCGTCGTAGGCGTCGACACCTCCGACGGGCCGATCGACACCGACCACGTGGTGCTGACCGGCGGCCCCAAGCTCGCCGACGTCGGCGCTGCCGCGGGTGCCAGGGTGCCTGCTGGCGGCGCACGCCACCAGGTGGTGGTGACCGCGCCGGTATCGGCGTTCGACGTACACGAAGTGCCGATGGTTTTCGACATCACCTCCGGAATCTATTGGCGGCCAGGCGAAGCCGGCGGGCTGCTGTGGGGCATGAGCAATCCCGACGAGGCGCCCGGCAAGGCCATCGACTTCGACGACGTCTACTACCGCAAAGCCCGCGACCGCATCGAGGAGCTGCTTCCCGGCGTGGCCGGCCTCGGCTTGCGACGGATGTGGGCCGCGACCATCGACTACACCCCCGATCACCTGCCGATCCTCGGCCCGCTGCTGACCGACGACGGCCCGGTCGACGGCACCGTGGTGGCCAGCCCCGCGGGCCACGGCATGATGTGGGGTCCCGCGGTGGCCCAGGTGGCCGCCGACCTGACCACGTCCGGCCGATGCGACTGGCTAGACCTCACCGACCTCGGTTTGGACCGCTTCGACGCCGAGGGCAACAGTCGCGTTGCCCCGGAACCCATTTCACTACCCTTCCCAGAGAAAGCCGCACTGTGAACACTGTGAACACTGAAGTCCTCGCTCAGGCCGTCGACGCAGAACTCGAGGACTGGGGACCACTGGATGAGGCCACCGACCATCCAATGACCACGCACGGCAGGGAGCTCTGGGTGGACGGTGACGCGTCCGCGGGCATCTGGCAGTGCGCGCCGGGACCGTCGCGGTGGAAGCTGGAGACCAACGAGGTCATCTATCTTGTTGCGGGCAGGATGACGGTGACGCCCGACGACGGCGAGTCCTCCGAGATCGGCGTCGGCGACATGGCGGTGTTCCCCAAGGGTTGGTCGGGCACCTGGGACATCCACGAGACCGTGCGAAAGGTCTACTCCATCTTCTGATCTCTATTCGATCAAGGTCACGCATTACTCCTTGCGGCGCAGTGGTTTTGGCCAAGCTGGCCGCGCCGCGCTCATCGACGACGCGGCGGTGCGCCGGTTATATGTTGCGGCGGTTGATGATCGACCGCACCACCGTCTCTGCCATCGCCGCGGAGTTCGGTGTCTCCTGGCATACCGTCAGTGCGATCGCGATGCGCGCGACCGCCGACCTGATCGCTGCAGCGGGCCCGGATCGGCTGACCGGGGTACGGGTGATCGGCGTCGACGAACACCGCTGGGCACCCCGACACGTCGGCCCGGCCGGGTTCGTCACGCTGATCATCGACTTAACCCCGACTCACGATCAGACCGGCCCGGTGCGGCTGCTCGACCTGGTCGACGGACGATCGGCGACCGCGCTGGCGTCGTGGCTGGCCGCCCAACCCGCCTCCTTCGCCCAGGCCGTGGAAGTCATTGCGATGGACGGGTTCGCCGGCTACAAGACCGCCGCCACCGCGCGTCCGCTTATCGTAGGTGGTGCACGTCGGTCGTCGTCCGGGAAGGGGCCGTGGTGAGGGTGAGCACCGTTACCTGGACGCGAGTCATGATGGTTCTGGCCGTCGTGGCGGTCGTCACCGCCGCCGTCGTGGCCGTCATGCGGGTTGTGTTGAATCGCGATGGAGGTTCGGCACCTGCAGTGGCTCCGCTAGAAACATCCGAGCCGGTCCCTGTTACATCCCCTCCGGTGCCGACTGCGGCGGTGGCCCCGCCACCTCCGGGGTTTCCGGACCTGGATGGGTTCACTGACGTGTCGCAGGATCACGATGTGTCCCGCTACTACCCCTTGGCAACATTTACGAGTCCGACGGGCTTGCAGTGCGCGATGTGGAGCAGCCGCGGAGATACGGCAGCATTCTGCTTCGGGGCCATTCCCGGCCTTGATCATCCCGCAAATCAGGTCTATGCAGGGGACTACAAAGCATCTTTCGATCAGAACAAGCCTCCCGACACAGACAAGCTGAACGGGAAGCCCTTGGCATCAGGCGAGAAGGTGATCTTGGGCGCCGGAGGAAACCTGATGGGCGACGACCAGATCACCTGCGGTGTACAAGATCTCACAGTCGCGTGCATGGTGATCAGGGGATTCCGCCAGAGTCACGGCGACGACACCGCCCAACGGCACGGCTTTGTCCTCAGCCCACAAACCAGCTGGACTTTTTAGGCTCGCGGCCCGCGCACGTCACCAAAGAGACGGGCTCGTCGCAGCGATGCCATCGACACCTGGCGCCTCCCCATCGTTATGTGACGTAACCCAGGGCTTCGCCGACAGCACGCCCGGCGGCCACCTTGGCCGGCTCTGGACATCTGCCATATGACTCGACTCTCTTCCGCGCCCAGAACCTTTCGCCGCGCCAGAACGATGTCATGATCGGCCGGCCCGATTGAGCGAGTCGACCTCCGACAGAGAATTCGTCCAGTACATTGCGTCTACTTGCCGTTTCACAAATCGGTGAAGGGGGATCACATGCCGGAAAAGAAAGCCAAGAAGGTCGCCTCATCGGGGCGCGCGGCTGCATCGAAGAAGACGACACAACGCGCCGCACCGAAGAAAACGACGAAACGCGCCGCACCGAAGAAGACGACACGACGACGTCCAGGCAAATCCAACCGGCCACTAGCGATACCCGAGTGGGAGCTGCTGAAGCTGCCTCAGCCCGTGCGCGGCGACGCGATAAATTTAGGGCCGATTGCCGGGACCAGCTCTCCCACCGGCGCGCTGGGTGCGGGGGGCACTGACCTATGCGAAATATCACCGGGCGGTCAGGTTGCCCTGGCTGGCGACACGTTCTCGGGAGGCGGTGCCTTCCAGGGAGCGTGGAGCCCATCGATGGGCCTGCATGTCCGGCCGGGCACCCTTAACCGCAGAATCCAGTTCGACTGCTCGTTCGGCGGCAATGGCACCCTCTACGCCGAGACCTGGCCTCATGTGCCAGGCGGTAGCCAATTGCCGGCCGGTACCGTCCAGGTTTTCGGCGTCGACTATGCGTTTGTGGCAAGGGTGGCGGACCTCCAACCGTGGGATACGCGTCTGGTACAAATCGACCCCAACTGCGGGTGTTGGCCCACCGTGCCCGGGTCCGTGAGGGACGCCGGTTGGCAGGACTTCAACCAAACGCAGATCAGTGGCTACCACGCGCCCGACGGTTGGGTGTATATCGTCGCCGATGGGTTCGCCCGCGATCACAGGGTGTGGCTTTATCGGTGCCCGGCGGCGAACTTCACCGACCGGAACTCGTGGTGCGCCTGGGGAATGATTGGCGGTGGCCCAGACTGGGGTTGGGATGTGGCCCCTACACCGCTGAGCGATGACATCTGGGGCGAGTTGAGTCTGCGCTTGATCGAAGGCAAGGCGGTGTTGTCCGGATTCAACTGGAGCACAGGGAATGTCGAAGTTCGAGTGGCCAACGATGTGACGCAAGTGTTGGCGCCGTGGACACCAGTTACGGTCATTGCGACGCAACAAACAGTTCCGCAAAACTACGGCGGCTACATCGTTCCGGGCTCCACCCTGGACCAGGCGATCATTCTGGTGAGTCAGTGGAATACCGCGACGGGTAATCCGTACAACGTGCAACAGTTCGTCGCCAATCTCCATCGCTGATACACCGAACCGCGGGATGTTGCGCTGACCGGAGGAACGCGAGAGTGGCGACTCGTCCGCCTTTCTGTCACAGCGCCAACCCAGACGCGTGGTGTAAGAATTCGCTCGATCGCGTGACCCTTCGGGGGGCAGGAAAGTGCCCACGGGATCAAACTCTTGGCGGACCGCTTCGACACCGTCCAGCCGCGGGAATGAGTGCGGGCGCGCGTCGAACTCGTCGAGTATGGCCGGGTGTGAGAACCATCGTTACCTCGAATCACGTGCGTCGAAACTGGATGGGAGACTGTGAGATTCGAAATCGTCATATTGACGATTGTCGGCAATTGAGTGGAGGCTAGACATTGTCAAGGTTTCACAGCGACAGTGGTGGCACTTCTCACTTCTGCTGGTCACTTCGGTCAGCCGGGATGGCCAAGCGGATGCATACCAGACATACATAGGGATACGCGCGATACCTGCCTCGGACCACAATTCGCGGACAGAACACGAGCTTCACAACGGGTGGCCGGACGACGATTACGGCGGGCGCGGTAACACGGTCCGGGTCAACCCTTGCCGCGCAGTAGGCCGAAGGCGAAGTTGGTACCGATGCCGCGACGCAGCGCAAGATGAATCCAGATCAGCGCGTACGGCTCGAGCAGGCGCGCCAACCGCAGATCGCCTCACGGCGCACGAAGCCGGCGTTGAATGCGTTTGCCATCACCTTCAACGGCCGGATCACCCCGACCGGTAACTAACCATGCCAAGGTCAGATCCGCCGTTGACGACTCGGAGTGGGCGGCGATAAAGGCGAACTCGAGCCCAGGTGTGCCAAGCAGCCAACGCGGTTGAGAAGCCCAACGCCGATCACTAGAGATCCCTCTTATGGCGGCCCACAGGTAACGACGTGCACCATGACCACTCGTTCGCCTTCTAACCCAATCAGTATCTGCGGCTACCGTCCGCTAACGCTTCCGTCCGCCGCCACAGAGCCGAATGTCGTCGCGGTGACCAGCTATAGAAAGCCACTAACACGAAGCCGCTAACAGCAAGTGGTGAGAAGTTTCTTTATTAATATCAAGGCGGGTGCTCGACGTGTTGGGTCATCCGGTCATCCAACGTTGCCAGGTCCACAAGGTCCTGTGCGCAATGGCTACCTGCTACGTGAGCGCCGTGAGGTCGTTGTCGAGCCAGCCCGCGCCGGCGATGAAGAGCTCGTGGACGTGGTTGTCGGTGCCGATGAAGAAGACGTGCTTGCTGTTGTCGCTGAGCCGGTAGCCGGTCAGGGCGCTGCTGGGGGTGGGTGCCACGGCGCCGGCCAGGGTGGTCAGGTCGTTGTCGTTCCAGCCCGCGCCGTCGATGTCGAGCTCGTGGACGTGGCTGTCGGTGCCGATGAAGAAGACGTGCTGGCTGTCGTCGCTGAGCGGGTAGCCGGTCAGGGCGCTGGTGGGGGTGGGTGGCACCGCGCCGGCGCCGGCCAGGGCGGTCAGGTCGTTGTCGGCCCAGCTCCCGCCGTCGATGAATAGCTCGTGGACGTGATTGTCGGTCCCGATGAAGAAGACGTGCTGGCTGTCGTCGCTAAGCGGGTAGCCGGTCAGGGCGCTGGTGGGCGTCGGTGGTTTGGCGCCGGCGCCGGCCAGGGCGGTCAGGTCGTTGTCGGCCCAGCTCCCGCCGTCGATGAATAGCTCGTGGACGTGATTGTCGGTCCCGATGAAGAAGACGTGCTGGCTGTCGTCGCTGAGCCGGTAACTGGTCAGGGCGCTGGTGGGCGTCGGTGGTTTGGCGCCAACGCCGGCCAGGGTGGTCAGGTCGTTGTCGGCCCAGCGCCCGCCGGGGGCGATGAAGAGCTCGTGGACGTGGTTGTCGGTGCCGATGAAGAAGACGTGCTTGCTGTCGTCGCTGAGCCGGTGGCCGTCGATGGCGCTGGTGGCGGCGGGTCGCACGGCGCGGGCTAGTGAGGTCAGGTCGTTGAAGACCCAGCCCGTGCCGGCGGTGAAGTAGAGCTCATAGACGTGATTGTCGGTCCCGATGAAGAAGACGTGCTTGCTGTCAGTGCCGAGCCGGAAGCCGGCCAGGGCGCTGGTGGGGATGGGTGGCACGGCACCGGCCAGGGTGGTCAGGTCGTTGTCGGCCCAGATCCCACCGGCCGCGATGTCGAGCTCGTGGACGTATTTGTCGGTCCCGATGAAGAAGACGTGCTGGCTGTCAGTGCTGAGCCGGAAGCCCTCGAGGGCGGTTCCTGCTACTGGCAAGGGCGGCCACGCGGTACCGCTGACGTTGACAACAGCTGGGCCGTTCGGGTCGTTGCTGACGATCGTCAGCGTGGCAGTCGCAGCTCCTCGGGCCGTGGGTTGGAATCGGATCGGGACCGCGATGGAGTCGCCGCCGTCGACGGTGAGGGGGAAGCTGACCACCTGGGGTGTGACGAAGATCGGCGCCGACGAGACGATGCCGGTGACGCTCAGTTGGCATGACCCATGGTTGTTGATGATGAGGTCGCGGTCGGTGAACCTGCCCAGACGGACCTCACCGAAGTCGCCGTTGTCGGGGACGACCAGCGTCAGCCTTGGCGCTGGTGCTGTTCCTGATACGACCACGGTTTTGGGCCCGGCCGGGTCGTTGCTGTGGACTGTGATTGTCGACGACTTCGAACCGATGCTTGTTGGCTGGAAGCGGATCGGTGCTTCCAGGACATTTCCGGGTGCGATGGTGAGCGGGTACGACAAGACGCTGGGAACTAGGAACTCCCCGGAGGATGAAGTGATGCCCGTGATCGTGAGCGTGCAACTGCCGCTGTTCGCGACGATGACGTCGCGGTCGACGAACGACCCGAGGCATACCTCACCGAAGTCGCCGTTGTCGGGGATCACTGTTTCGAGGGCGGCGATGCCGCAGGTGCCGGTGGCCAGCAGGTCCACGGCGTCCACCGGATCATCGGTGAGCACGCGGATCGTGGCCACCTCTGGTGGACCTCCGGGGTTGGACGGCGCGTAGCGGATGACGAAGTCGAGTTGCTCTCCCGGCTCGATGATCGCAGGACACACGGGGTATGGGAGAACGGAGAACGAGGCCGAACCGACGCTGGTGGACACGTTAACCACGGTGAGGTCGGCGGATCCCACGTTGAAGACCTTCAGCGTGAGATCGCGATGCTCCCCTGGACACACCGTCCCGAAGTCGAGCCCATCCTGGAGGCTCAAGTTCACGGACGGCCCAGTGGGTTTGGCGAACTCGAACACACCGCGCCCGAAGGTCGCAGCGCGAAGCACACCGGCCTGTTCGCTGAACTCGAGATCGGTCACCGGCACCTTCGGCAAGTGAATGTCGTCGACCACCGACCACGAGCGGCCGAGGTCAACCGTGCGCACCACGCCCAGGTCGGTACCGACGTAGATCGTCGCCGGGGTCGTCGTGGCGTCGATCGCGATCGCGCCCATCGGGATGTCAACCGGCGGCGAGATGTCGGTCCAGGCCGTCGACGCTGCCGTGGTACGGAAGACGTGGCCCTGCTGGGCGGCCAGCGGTCCGTCGAAGCCACCGAGAACGGCATAAATGACCGTGGGATCGATCGGATCGAATGCCACGCGCTGCACGTTGCGGCTGTTGTTCGGCAGGTTGCGGGTGATGTCGAGGAATTGGACGCCGTTCGGGCCGCCGACGGTCGCGGCCAAGGCGTTCGTGCTGAGGAACACCTGTCGGCCGACAGCGTGGACGACGTAGTTGCCGTTGGTGGGCGACACCGCGATGTCTCCCGGCCCTCCCCGGGAGTCGACTATGCGCCAGGTGTTGCCGTTGTTCAGGCTTTGCCATAGGTTCTGGTTTCCACACGCGTAGACCGTGCCTGCGGTGCCTGGACGGGTCGCAATCGACGTGATGAACGCGCCCTGGTCGCTCGTTGTGCCCCACGGCGTGATGGCGGTCGGGTAAGTAGCACCGTCGTCGTTGGAGCGAAAGACCCTCGTGCTTGGGGCGGGCGTATAGACGCCATCGGACGCATATACGACCGTCGAGTTCGCTCCTCCGTCGTATACCGCAGTCCAACCGTCGCCGCTGCGGGCCTGCCACTGCAGCGTGGGCTGGCCGGCCGTGGATTGCACGCCGTTGTCCTGGAGCGCGCCGACCACGACCGTGGCGCCTGGGTCGGGTTTGCTATCGATATTGTAGAACAGCGTCGACTGGACCGAGCCACTGTTGAGCGGCGTCGTCCAGGTGGATCCTCCGTCGTTCGACTGGTAGCAGCCGCCGTCGGTGCCCACGTACACCCGCGTCGGCGTGGTGCCGAGAGGCCCGAAGGCCCAGACATGGGTATCGGCGTGCAGAAGTGGGAAGTTCGGTGCCGCCCCAGCCACCGACGTGAAAGTGTTGCCCGAGTCCGTCGACCTGAGCTGCCTCACGCAGCCCAGGTAGATCGTGTCGGACGTCCCGTTGCCAGGCGACGCCGGGTCGACCGCGAACGTGAAGCTGTACCCGCCCTGCGTGACGCCCGCGACGCTGAGGTTGGTCGCCGTCCGCGCCGTCCACGTCGCGCCTCCGTCCGTGCTGACAAAGAAGCCGACGAGGTTGTCCGTGCCCGTGTTCTGGGCCGCGATGTAGATGACCTGCACGCCAGCGGGGTTCGCGGGCGAGGTCGGCGGCGCCAATGCCACCACCACCTTGCCGAACCCTGCCCCGAGCGCGGTGGTGGCGGCGTTGTTGACCGACCAGGTCACACCGCCATCGGTCGAGCGGATGACACCCGTGCCGTTAACACCGGCGTAGAGCACGCGGGCCCCAGCGGGCGAACTCAGGTCGACGGCCATGGACTCGGCGTTCCCCGAGGCATTGGTGCCGCGGGTCCAGTTCAGCCCCCCATCGGTCGAGCGATAGACCCCGCTCTGCGCAGCGAGGTAAACGACCTGCCTATTCGTAGGTTCGACGACGATCGAATAGATCCAGTCGTTGGCGAAGGCGTTCGCCGTTCCCGAGTTCTCCACCGGGAAGCCGCTGCCGAGCCGGATCCACGTCGCGCCCGCGTCGGTCGACTTGTAGAGGCCCCTGCCGGCGGTCGTATCGATCGCATTGAGCGCGAAGGAGCCGGGCCGCGCGAAGGCCGCGCCACTGATGCCGACGTAGATTGTGTCGGGGTCAATGGGGTCGATGGCGATGGCGCTGGCCTCGCCGATGTTGAGCGAGATCTGACGATCGAATAATGGTCGCCAGTTGGTGCCGTTGTCGACAGTTCGCCATAGCCCCCCGCCGCCGGTCCCGAGGTACACGATGGATGGATTGGCTGGATGGACGGCGATCGAGGTGACGATCCCGTTGTCGAGTCGTGTGGAAGCCGTGGCGATCGGACTCGGTCCGATCGGCTTCCATGCCGTGCCCCTGAGCACCATCATCTACTCCCGCGGACTTCGATCGTCGGTCGGCGGCGGAGGCTCGCCGCCATCAGCGGCGCTGGCCGATACCGCCCCAGGCAGCCGGCGCCACTGGGCACGAGCGCGGGCGTAGGCCTCCGCGGTTGGCCCCACATCACTCTCGACTCGCTGCTGCACGTAGTCCGCGTGGAGCTCGGCCGGTGTCGGCAGTGTCTTTCTGCGTGTCCGCTCTTCGCTCGTCAACTGTGGGCTTGTCGGCACACGGTCCGTCCAACCCGTCTCGGGCGGCTGAGGAGCCGGCGGCTTGACCGCCGCCTTCTTCACCGCCGCCTTCTTCACCGGCGCCTTCTTCACCGGAGCCTTCTTGGCCGCCGCCTTCTTCACCGGCGCGTTCTTCACCGGAGCGTTCCTGGCCGCCGCCTTCTTCACCGGAGCGTTCTTGGCCGCCGCCTTCTTCGCGGCATTCGGGGGAGTCTTCTTCGAACGCTTTCGCGCTCCCGATCCAGTTGCCATCACGCACTCCAATCGGTAACGACGTGCTCCGTTCAGGCCCTGCCGCGCTTCAATTCGGCTCGCGCCATCAGACTAAAGGCCACCGTGGCCACGGCGAGCGCGATGACCATCCCCCACTCGAGTGCGCCGCTGCCGGCGTCCGGATCAACGCCGAAAAATAGTTCAATCCATTCACGCGTTATGAGAGTCAGAATGGCTAGGCCAGCCGTGATCACGGCCAGTGCGACCTCAATCCAGAATCGAATTCGCGCACGTCCCAATCTCGCCCCCCTATTTCGGAGTGACCATTTAGCCAATTCGGAGCTTACACGTCCTATTGCTAGCCCTGAACAGATTGGGAAGTAAATAGTTCCAACCGTGGACTCACAGCAGGCTACAGACGCCCATGGGTGTAATACTCGACTTTCGAGTACTCGACCGTGGACATACCGGCGTCCTCAAACAGCAAGGCGTCGTCCTGTCGTCCGCTCGCCACCAAGTGTATTCCTCAAGCGAATTGCCGTGCCGGATCCCGTCTTTCGCGCCTCAGCGCCTGCGGGAGAAGTACTTCTTGTACGCCTCGGCCGAGGCCCGCAGCTCGGGGTCGGCTTCGAACTTCGGCTCGAACTTCGCCCACGCTGCCTCGCGCTTGGCCGGGAAGTACTCCGTCGGCCAGTACGGGTGCTCCTGCGGCCGGTAGTCCCGCAGCACGCGGCGGGCGACGGTGGCCTTGTGGACCTCGTCGGCGCCGTCGGCGAGCCCCATCGTCGGCGCACCGGCGTACATCGCCTGCAGCGGGGTGAGGTCGGTCGTCCCGAGCGACCCGAGGATGTGCAGTGCGTTGAACGACACCTCGCGCAGCACCTTGGCCATGGTGAACTTGACCGCCGCGATGTCGGTGCGGGCTTCCTTCGTGCTGGAATTATCGATCTTCCAAGCGGTTTCGAGCACGAAGAGCCGCAACATGCGAATGGCCGCGTAGGAATCGGCGATCTTCTCCTGCACCATCTGGTGTTCGGCGATGACCTTGCCGTGCGACTCGCGCGACAGCGCCCGCTCGCACATCATGTCGAACGCGAGCTTGCACTGGGCGATGGTGCGCATCGCGTGGTGGATGCGTCCACCGCCGAGGCGACGCTGGGCTAGCGTCTTGGCCCCGTCCTCGGGGCCGAGCAAGTGGTCCAAGGGAACTCGGACGTCACGGTAGATGATGTGGTTGTGGTTGCGGGGCTCCGGCTGGATCTGGACACCTTCAGTGTTGCGCGGCACGACGAACATGCCGTTCGTACACATCACGAACAGGATGTCGGCGACCCGGCCCGCCGACGTGAACCACTTCTCTCCGTTGATGACCCATTCGTCGCCGTCGCGTGCGGCGTGGGTCTTGAACAGGTTGGGGTCGGAGCCGCCCTGGGGTTCGGTCATCGAGTAGGCCGAGAACATGTCCTGGTTCAGCAGCGGTTTCAGCCACCGCTCCTTCTGCTCATCTGTGCCGAAGGCGGCGAGCATCTCCATGTTGCCGGTATCGGGTGCGGCGGCGCCGAACATCTGCGGGGCGCCGGCGTAGCGGCCGATGACCTCGTTGAGCAGCCCCAGCTGGAGCTGTCCGAAGCCCGGGCCGCCGAGCTCCTCGTCCAGGAAGATGGCCCAGAGCCCCTGGTCCTTGATCTGTTGCTGCAGGCCACGGACGTATTCCTTCACGCGGGGATCGGGCGAGCGGACCGCGTAGGGGAACACGAAGTCCAGCGGCTCGACCTCCTCTCGGCAGAATGCGTCGACCCAGTCGAGCTTCTTCTGGAAATCCGGATCAGTCGAGAAGTCCCAAGCCACGTTTAGGATTCTGCCCGACGCGCCACAACAAGTGCATCGACCGCGACAACTCCGTGCGGAGAGGCGATGACGGGATTTGCCTCGACCGCGTCCACCACGTCTCCCAGTTCGACCGCCATCTCGGAGAACCGCACGATCACACCCGCCAGCGCGTCGACGTCGACCGCGGGCTGACCGCGCCAGCCGGCCAGCAGCGGGCGGATGCGCAGCCGGTCCAGGAGGGCGTGCGCACCTGTCTGCGAGACGGGCGGGCAGGCCACCACCCTGTCGGCGAGCAACTCCACCAACGTGCCGCCCGCCGCGACGACCAGCAGCGGGCCGAAGGCCTCGTCGCGGACGATGCCGACAGAGACCTCGACGCCCGTGGCGACCATCGGCTCGACCGTCACCTCCGGCCCGAGCGAACCGGCCATCGCCGCATACGCCGCGCGAAGATCGTCGTCGCCGGCGATGTCGAGCGCGACGCCGCCGACGTCGCTCTTATGCAGGGCGCCAACGGTTTTCAAGGCCACCGGGTAGCCGACGGCAGCCGCGGCCGCCAGCACCTCGCCTACCGATTCGGCGGTCCTTACGTCAACCACCGGCACGCCGTAGCCGGCCAGCAGCTCGAACGGCGCCACACCTGCGGCCAGGCGCGCGACCCATCGGTCCCGCCTCTCGGCCTGCTCCGCGGCATCAAGGCGGTCGACGGTTAGCGGCCAGTGCGCAAAATGATCTAGCGCAGCAAGCCCGCTGCGGGCGCCTTCGAGCACAGGAATTCCGTTGTCTCGCAGTCGTTCCGCGGTCGCCGCGTCGATAGCCGATGCCACCGACGCCAGCACGGCCACCGCCGCGTCGGTGGTCTTGGCGACGTCGGTCACCGCGTCGGCGTAGGAGGTGTCGCCGTCGAATTCGGTGACCAGGTCGACGGCCAGCGCGGTCACCGCGACGGAAGGGTCGTCGACCATCGCGCGCAGGCAGGCGCCGAACAGATTGCGGGTGTCGGCGCCTGTCCCCCACACGTCGAGCGGGTTCGTCGGCACCAACCCGTCGTCAAGCAGGCCGCCGATGGTGGTCAGCGTGTCCGTGGCCAGGTCGGCGAACTCGACACCCAGGTCGTGGGCCAGATCGGCAAGCAGCGCGCGCTCGGCGCCCGAATCATGAACGGTCGCAATGCCTCCGCGCTTGGCCCGTCGTCCTGCGGAGAACAGTTCGATGGTGTCGCTGAACTCGGCGAGATCGGTAACGCGCACCGCCCCGGTCGCAGCGCAGAATGCCTGCCACGCCGCATGCTCGCCGGCCAGGGCGCCCGAGTGCGCGGCCACCATCGCCCGCCCGCGCGGCGAGCCGCCGACGGTGAGGATGACCACCGGCACGTTCTGCTCCGCGGCGCGCAGCAGGGTGCCTCGCAGCCGCGGCACCGCGCGGGGGGTCTCGAGTAGTAGCCCGATGATGCGCGTACCGGGGTCGTCCAGTGCGTAGTCGACGTAGTCGGCGGTGTCCGTGACGAGCTCCTGTCCCGACGACACCGCCAGCCGGAAACCGAAGCCTCGTCGGCCACGCAACAGCGTCGAGAACGCCGAGCCGGAATGGGTGACGAGGCTGACGCCGCCGTCGGGCAACGGATCCGGTTCCAGGTACCCAAGTGCCCGCACCCCGAGCGCGTTGTTCACGAAGCCCATGCAGCCCGCGCCGCACACCGCCATCCCGGCATCGGTGGCGATCGACATGATCTCGTCTCGCAGCCCGTGAGCGGAACCGAACAAGACAGCCGACCTCGCGCCCGCGGCGGCTGCGGCGGCCAACTGGTCGGGCAGCACGGCGTCTGGAACGCCGAGCAGCACCACGTCGACGGGCTCGTCCAGGTCGGCGAGCGACGGCACGCACGGTAGCTCGCCGATGCGGTCGTACCGCGGGTTCACCAGATGAATGCGCGCCGAACCCCGTTGTGCCTCAAGGACCATGCGCGAGCCGAAGCTGTCCGGCCGCGCACTGGCACCCACCACCGCCATCGACCGGGCGCCGAGCATGGCGGCGACCGCGGACCGGTCGGCTCGGCGGGAGTTCATCGCGAGCGCCGGAAGCGCCGTGTGCCCTTCTTCTTGTCGGCGAGCGCGGCGCGCGCCGCCTGCCAACCGGGAATCCCGCAGACTCCACCGCCGGCGTGCGTGCCGGAGCTGCCGTTGTAGAGGCCCGCGATCGGCGTGCGGTAGTCGGCGTAGCCCGGCGCCGGGCGCATGTGGAACAGCTGCTCGAGCGACAGCTCACCGTGGAAGATGTTGCCGCCGATCAGGCCGTACTCCTCCTGCATTTCATGCGGCCCGACGATGTCCCGGTGCAGGATCGACGACTTGAAGCCCGGCGCGACCTGGTCGTAGAGGTCGATGAGCCGGTCGGCGTAGGCGTCGAGCTCCTCCGTGTGCGGCGCGTCGGCCCAGTCCGCGGGCACCCACTGGGTGAACAGCGACATGATGTGCGTGCCATCGGGATTGAGCGTCTTGTCCAGCGTGGTTGGGATGACCCCGTCGCTGAAGGGCATCAAGGCCGGCTTGCCAACGCGGGCGTCCTGGAACGCCGCCTCCGTGAACTCCATCGTCGGCGCCATCTCCACCGAGCCGGTGTGATGCTCGGCCTGCCCGGTGCTTGGGTCGGCGGTGAAGTTGGGTAGTTCGCCAAGGGCCAGGTTGATCTTGACGACGCCACTTCGGGTCTTGAAGTGCTCTATGTCGCGGACGAAGTCGTCTGGCAGCTCGCTACGTGGAATCTGTTTCAGGAACGCAGTTTTCGGGTGCAGCGTGTTGACAACGAGCGGCGCGTGGATCTCGTCGCCGTTCTCCAGCACCGCGCCCTGCACGCGGCCGCTCCGGACGATCATCTTGGCGACGCGGGCATTGGTGCGGATCTCTGCGCCGAAGCTGCGGGCCGAGCGGGCGATCGCCTCGGACACGGCGCCCATGCCGCCCTCCGGGAAGCCCCAGCTGCCGAGCTGCCCGTCGCCGACGTCTCCGATCGAGTGGTGCGCCATCACGTACGCGGTGCCGGGTTCGTAGGGCCCCGCCCAGGTTCCGATGACGCCGTTGACCGCGAGCGCGCCTTTGATCTGTGGTGATTCGAACCAGTCGTCGAGCAGGTCGGCGATGCTCATGGTGAGCAACCGGGTGACGTCACCCATCATGCGAGTGGTCATGCCCCGCTGGCTCCAGCCGAGCTTGGCGAGGTCGAGAAGATCCGACGGCTTATGTGAGCCGATGTTCGGCGGCACCTGGGTCAGCAGCGGGCCCATCACATCGGCGATGCCCTCCAGCCACGCATTCCACTTCGGCCAGGCGTCAGCGTCCTTCTTGGAGAACCGGGCCAGCTGCTCGTGGGTGCGCGCCGGGTCGTCCTCGTAGATGGTCAGCGATCCACCCTCGGGAAACGCCTGGTAGTACGGGCCCATCGGGTGCACCTTGTAGCCGTGCTTCTCGAGCTCGAGCTCCCGCACGATGGTCGGCGGCATCAGGCTCATGACGTACGACAGCCTGGTGACCCGCAGGTGCGGGGCGTCCTCCCACGGTGCTTCGGTGGTGGCTGCGCCGCCCAACGAGTTGCGCGACTCGAGGACCAGCGTCCTGGCCCCGGACCTGGCGAGGTACGCCGCGGAGACCAGCCCGTTGTGGCCGCCGCCGATGACCAAGGCGTCGTACTCATTCGACATTGCAAGCCCTACTTTCACGCCCTTTGACGATTTCTTGACTGACTGTTCAATCTAATCAAGTGTTACGCTGGAAACAAGAGCAAGCGAGGGGGAGCACGACAGCCATGGCCGAACCGGCACCCGCGACCGAGAACAACGAACCGCGTCGCATCGAAATGCTTCGGGCGGCAGCCGAGCTGATCTGTGAGCGCGGATTCGGGGATACCCGCATCGCCGATGTGGCCAAGCGCGCCGGGGTCAGCTCGGCGTTGGTCATCTACTACTTCGGCACCCGTGACCGGCTCCTGGTTGATGCGCTGCGCTATTCCGAGGAGTCGTTCTACGAAGCGGCCGAGAAGATGCTGGCAGAGATCCCGTCGGTGCACGACCGGCTTTCACTACTCGTCAGGTGGACCTGCGTGCCTGAGGCGGACGAGGAGATCCCTGGCGCCTGGGGACTGTGGTTTGACCTGTGGGCGCAGGCTTTTCGGCACGACGAAGTCAAGGCGGGCAGAGCAGAACTCGATGCCCGGTGGCGCAGCATGATCATCGACGCGGTCAAGTCCGATGAGGTCGACACCGACGTGGACGTCAAGATGTTCGCGCTGGAGTTTTCGGCGTTGCTGGACGGTTTGTCTATCCAGGTCGCACTCGACGACCCGGAGGTCGACTCGACAGTGGCCTACGACATCGCCATGCGGTTCGCCGAACGGGAGCTCAACCTTCCCGCCGAGAATCGAGGCGGTCAAGAAACGCTGAGCACGCCGAGGTCCTCGGCGACCGGATCGGTGATCACCGATGCCGAGCTGCGCTGCAGCACGCGCACCGCGTCGTGGGTGCAGACGCAGTTCACCCGTTCCCCCGGCTGGTGACTGACCGAGCCCGGGCCCGAGTGGTTGGGCACCTCGACGATCAGGGCGGCAGACGCTCCCACGTCGACGTGCACCTGCGTGCAGTGCCCGAGGAAGACCACCTGCGAGACCACACCGGGGATGGCGTTGCGCCCCTGGCCGACTGGTTCGTCGGCACCCTGCACGGTGATGCGTTCGGGCCGGATGACGATGGCCGCCTGACCCTTGATGGCCGTATCGGATTTCTCTTCGACCGCCGCACCGAGGCGGGTGTCGAGCGCGGAGCATACCGCCGAGCCGTTGTTCGTCTCGAGCACGTCGGCGTCAAAGATGTTGGCAGCACCAAGGAACCCGGCGACAAACGTGGTCGCGGGCGCAGAGTAGATCTCTTGGGGCGGGCCCACCTGCTCGATGCGACCCTCTGCCAGCACCGCGATCTGGTCGCTCATGGTGAGCGCTTCTTCTTGGTCGTGGGTGACGTAGACGAACGTGATCCCGACCTCGCGCTGCACGGAGCGCAGCTCCAGCTGTAACTGCTTGCGCAGCTTCGCGTCCAACGCACCGAGCGGCTCGTCGAGAAGCAGCACCCGTCGGGCGCAGCACCAGGGCCCGCGCCAACGCCACCCGCTGCTGCTGCCCACCGGACAGCTGGGCGGGGCTGCCGCTGCGCGAAGTCGCCCATCCGCGCCAGTTCCAGCGCCTCGTCGACGCGGCGCTTGGTGTCGTCGCGCGACGCCTTCTGGTACTTGAGCCCAAACGCCACGTTGTCCCACACGTTCATGAACGGGAACAGCGCATAGGTCTGGAACACGGTGTTGACCGGGCGCTTGTGCGGCGGATCGCCCGCGACGTCGCGGTCGTCGAGCAGAATGCGGCCCGAGTCGGGCTTCTCGAAGCCGGCGATCATGCGAAGGGTGGTGGTCTTGCCGCAGCCGGAAGCGCCGAGCAGCGAATAGAACTGGCCAGCGGGGATGTCGAGGTCGATACCGGTTACGGCCGGGACCCCGTCAAAGGACTTGACCAGCTGTTCCAGCCGGATCGCGCCGCCCTTCACGGGAATTGCCCGTTCAGGGCGCGACCGCCTCGGCGAACCGCACGAAGTTGGCCGCGAACCGATCGACATCGTCGCGGTCGTGCTGAACCGAAAGCAGCCATTGCTCCACCTTGCCCCATGGCGGCAGGAAATACCCCGCCATTGTGCTGGATCAGCCAGTGCAAGTGGCCGAGTCGGGCGTCAATCTGCAGGAAGTCGCGGAATTCCCGGACCGGATCGCGGCGGAAGGTGACGCAGCCCTTCGCGCCGACGGAGACCACGTGCCAGTCGAATCCGTGGCGGGCGATGGTGGCTTCCAGCGACGTGCGCAGCCGGGTGGCGATCTCGTCGAGATGCGCATAGGACTGCGGGGTGAGGACGTCGGTGAGCGTGGCCCTGGTCGCGGCCATCGCGAGCGGATTGCCGTTGAAGGTGCCCACCTGCTCGTAGCGGCCGTCGGCGATCGCCGACATCACCGTCTCGGTGCCGCCGATCGCGGCGACCGCGATTCCGCCGCCGAGCGCCTTGGCAAGGCACACCATGTCGGGCACCACACCGCTGCGCGCGGTGATGCCGCCCGGGCCGGTGGTGAAACCGGTCTTGACCTCGTCGTAGATAAGGAATGCGCCCTCACCGTGCAGCAGGTCCCTTATGACGGCGAGGTATCCGTCCTCGGGCGGGATGATGCCCGCGTTCATCATCACCGGTTCGAGGATCATCGCCGCGATCTGACCGCGGTGTTCGGCGAGCGCCCGCGCCACCGCCCCGGTGTCGTTGAACGGCACCACGATGACGAGGTCGCGGATCGCCCTGGGAATCCCCGAGTTGCCCGGCACCGGCGTCGGCGATTCGCGCGGCCCGACCTCGTCGGCCTCCGGCAGCACCGACACCTGTACCGAGTCGTGGTGCCCGTGATAGCAGCCCTCGACCTTGATGATCAGGTCCCGCCCGGTGATCGCGCGGGCCAGGTGCACCGCGTCCATGGTGGCCTCGGTGCCGGAGTTGGCGAAACGCCACAGCGGCAGCTCGAAACGGCGCGACAGCTCGCCCGCGATCCAGATCGCATCCTCGGTCGGCTGCGCGAAATGTGTTCCGCGCCTTACCCGGTCGCTGACCGCAGCGACGATCGCCGGATGTGCGTGCCCCGCTATCGCGGCGCCGTAGCCGCCGTGCATGTCCACGTACTCGGTGCCGTCGACGTCATATACCTTCGACCCGGCCCCGTGGCTCATCCAGACGGCCTGCGGCTCGGCGATCTGCCAGTTCGACGTGGCCCCGCCCGCCAGGTGTACACGCGCTTCGGCGATGAGTTCGGAGCTGCGCGGCTGGCGCCGGAGAAACACCTGCTCCTCGTCGGCAATCAGCTGGTCTACGGTGTCGGCCACCGGGCTCTCCACCACCGACGAAGACACGGCAAAACCTCCACTCAAGAACGGTTGACTGAGCATTCAGTCTATGCCAGAGTTCCTACCAGCGACAAGACGCGAAATCAACGGGAAGGCCGTGATGCCAATGCCCAATCCGAACCGCCGCCAGTTTCTGACCCGCGCCGCGATTCTCGCCGCGGCCGCCCCATCTCTCGGCAGCTTCCTAGCGGCCTGCTCCAAGTCCGGACAGTCCTCGTCGTCGGCGCCGACGCTGACGATCGCCGCGCCGGATCACCCGGTCAAGTGGGACATCAAAGACGACAACAAGCCGATCGCAGACGGCCTTGCACCTGAGCAGAATGCCACGCTGCAGGTCTACAACTACGCCGACTACCTCAGCCCGGACGCCGTCAAGTCGTTCGAGGACAAATACAAGACCAAGGTCCAGATCTCGACGTTCAACGACACCGACGAGGCGCTCACCAAGATCCGCGGCGGCAACGTCGATTACGACATCTACTTCCCGAGCTACGACCAGATCAGCAAGCTGGTGACCGGAGGCCTGGCCCGACCCATCAACCACAGCTACATCCCGAACATCAAGAACGTCTGGCCGACATTCACCAACCCCTGGTACGACCAGGAGTGGCGCTACTCCGTGCCGAACTTCATCTACACCACCGGCATCGGTTGGCGGAACGACCAGGTGCCCGCCGACATCGGCGCACTGTCGAATCCTTATGAGTCGCTGTGGGATCCGAAGTACAAGGGCAAGACAGCAGTCATCGACGACTGGCACACGGCCATGGCCATGGTGCTTCTGAAGAACGGCAAGACCGACGTCAACACGACGTCGGCCGACGACCTCAAGCTGGTCGGCGACCAGCTCAACGCCCTGGTGGCCGCGACGTCGCCCAAGGTGACCATCACGATGTACTCGGATCTGCCCGCTGGTCAGCTCGGGCTCTGCCAGATGTGGTCCGGCGACATTATCAACAGCGCACTGAGCTACATGCCGGAGGGCGTCAGCCCCGATATTCTGCGCTACTGGTTCCCCGCCGACGGAAAAGGCTTGGTGGACAACGACTTGCTGGTCATGCTTCGCGGCGGCAAGAACCCCGTGCTGTCGCACCTGTTCATCAACCACCTCCTCGATCCGGACGTCGCCCAGCAGAACTTCGCGCAGACCGGATACCAGCCGCCACAGAACAACATCAACCCGGACTCGCTGGTGTCCAGCGGGTTCATCCCGCCGAACCTGAAGTCCGCCGTCGTCAAAGAAGACTACTTCAACACCGGGTACCGCTTGCTGGAACTCGACCCGGCCAATGACCAGGCATGGCACAACGTCTGGCGGGCGTTCAAGGCCGGAGGCGGAGCCTGACGTAAAGTGGCCGTCCCGGTGATGGACCCTAACGAATCCAATCCGTTCCTAGTCACCGCACCACCGCGGGGGGCACCACCGTCTCGCGAGCGCCGCAGCAGACTGTGGGCGGCGCTCGCTGCGCCCGGAATCTTCTGGCTGGCAGCGTTTTTCATCTTCCCGCTGTACGTGGTGCTGTGCATTGTGTTCGGTCAGGTCGACCCGATCTTCCGCACTCCGGTGCCGGTGTGGAACCCGCTGCAGTGGGACCCGACGCAGTTCACCTATGTGCTGACCCACATCGTCGGCGCGAACGGCGTTTTCGGTCCTGCGATCGTCCGCACCTTCCTGTTCGTGCTCGTCGCCAGTTGCCTGTGTCTGCTGATCGCATTCCCCGTCGCCTACTACGTGGCCCGGCTGTCGGGCAAGCGCAAGGGCCTGCTGCTGGCGCTGTTGATCGCGCCGTTCTGGATCAGCTACATGATGCGGATGTTCGCCTGGGTGAACCTGCTGCAGGGAGACGGTCTGTGGAACAAGCTGCTGAGCTTCGGCGGCTTCTTCACTCCGAACGTGAACTGGCTGACTGGTCAGCCGGTGGTGGTGGTCCTCGGGCTGGTGTATGGCTATGTGCCGTACATGATCCTGCCGCTTTACGCCGGTCTCGACCGGTTGTCACAGCCGATGCTCGAGGCATCGCGAGACCTTGGCGCCGACCGGCTTTCGTCGTTCTGGCGGGTCACCCTGCCGCTGTGTCGCCCGACGATCGTGGCCGCCGTGCTGCTGACGTGCCTGCCCATGCTCGGCGACTACTTCACCAGCGACATGCTCTCGGCGTCGCCGAAGACCGCGATGGTCGGCAACCTGATCAACGACAGCGTCCAGTCGCCGGGGCAGACCGGGCAGGCGGGCGCATTCGTCATGCTGGTGTTCCTTGCCGCGCTGCTGCCGATGCTCTACTACATCCGGGTCACCTCCCGAGGCGACGAGGTGTCGTCATGAGGGGGCCGGTCGCGTGGTGGAACGACCCGTGGCGGCCGCCGCGGTTCCTTGTCGGCGTCACTTTTGGATACCTGGCCTGGTCGTTGCTCCCTGTGCTCATCGCGGTGGCGTACTCATTCAACGACGGCCGGTCGCGCACCACATGGCAAGGCTTTTCATTCCGTTGGTACTGGGGTGATCAGACCCTGTCGGTCTGGCACAACGAAGCGCTGCACACCGCATTGCTGCAGACCATCAAGCTCGGGGTCATCGCGACGTTGATCACCGTGCCCCTCGGGACGCTCTTCGCGATCGGCATCGACCGCTGGCGGGGCAGGCTGCCCGCCGGTGCGAACTTCCTGATGCTGCTCTCGTTCGTGCTTCCCGAAGTGCTGCTCGCAGTCGCACTGCTGTTCGTCATCACCACCGTGGCCGTTCCGGTCCAGCTCGGAACCATCGCACAGGTGATCGGCCTCGTCACGTTCCAGGTGTCCTATCCGGCCGTGCTGGTGCGGGCACGGCTGGCCACCATCGGGCCGCAATACGAGGAAGCCGCAATGGATCTCGGCGCGTCACCGCTCGGCGCGCTGCGACGTATAGTCATGCCGATGCTGGTGCCCGCGATCTTCGCCAGCACCGTGTTGGTTTTCGCCGACGTGATCGACGACTTCGTCCTTGTGCGCTACCTGTCGGGCAACGCCGCCACCGAACCCGTGTCCGTGAAGATCTACAACACCGCCCGCGCCGCGCCGACCCCGGCGCTCAACGCCCTCGCCACGCTGTTGCTGGTGGCCGCGCTGGCCGCAGTGGTGATCGGATTCCTCATCTACCGGCGCATGACGCGCTCGGACGCGACGGCCGACAGCGGACTCGGCGGCTTCACCGGAGAGGCCTGATTCGCGACATAGCCAACTCACAGGCTGGGTGCCTACCCTGGGCGAAGTGGCGGACATCAACCGGAGAACATTCGTCGGGGCGTCCATCGCGGTCGGTGGGGTGGTGGCGACCGCTCCCCTGGTCGCCGGCTGCGGCGAGGACCAACCCGACGCCGCGGAATCGTCAATCGTCCGCCTCCGGATCAACGGTGAGGACCGCGAGATCACCGTCGACAACCGCACCTCGCTGCTGGACATGCTGCGCGAACGGGCGGGCCTGACCGGTACGAAGAAGGGCTGCGACCAGGGCGCCTGCGGTGCGTGCACGATCCTTCTGGACGGGCAGCGGATCAACTCGTGCCTGACGCTGGCGGTGATGCACGACGGCGCCGAGATCACCACCATCGAGGGGCTCGAGCGCAACGGCCTGCTGCACCCGCTGCAGCAGGCATTCATCGACGAGGACGCCTTTCAGTGCGGCTACTGCACCTCCGGTCAGATCATGTCCGGTGTCGGCTGCATCAAGGAGGGCCACACCGGTTCGCCCGAAGAGATCCGGGAGTGGATGAGCGGCAACATCTGTCGCTGCGGTGCGTACACCAACATCGTCACCGCCGTCACGAACGCGGCGCGGGCGACGTAGCGGCCGTGTACCCGTTCAGGTTCAGCAAGGCGTCCGACGAATCGTCGGCCCTGCGCGCCGCCGAATCGGGTGCGCGCTACATCGCGGGCGGCACCACGCTCGTCGATCTGATGCGCGAGACGGTCGAACGGCCCGACGCGGTGGTCGACATCAACGCGCTGCCCTACCGCGACATCGACCTGCAGCCAACCCGCTTGCGGATCGGTGCGCTGGCGCGGATGTCAGAGGTAGCCGCGCATCCCGGCGTCCGCCAACAGTTCCCGGTGATAGCGCAGGCGCTGGAACTATCCGCATCCGCCCAGCTGCGCAACATGGCCTCGATCGGCGGCAACCTCATGCAGCGTCCCCGCTGCCTGTACTTCCGCGACGTGTCGGCCGCGTGCAACCGTCGCGACCCCGGCGCAGGCTGTGCCGCCATCGAGGGCCGCAACCGCACACACGCGATCCTTGGCACCAGCGACGCCTGCGTGGCCACCCACCCGTCGGACCTTGCGGTGGCGCTCGTCGCGCTCGACGCCACCGTGATCACCCGGGATGCGGACGGGGAAAAGCCGATTCGGATCGCCGACTTCTTCCGTCAGCCCGGTGGCACGCCCGACCGCGAGCACAACCTGCGCCCCGGCGCGTTGATCACCTCGGTCGACGTGCCGGTGCGTGCCGAGGCGCGGCGATCGGGGTACCTGAAGGTTCGCGACCGGGAGTCCTATGAGTTCGCGATCGCTTCGGCGGCCGTCGCGCTGGACATCGCCGGGGGCACGGTGCGCACCGCGCGGGTGGCCGCGGGCGGCGTCGGCACGGTCCCGTGGCGACTCCCCGCCGTCGAGCAGGCCTTGACCGGACGGCCCGCGACACCGGAACTGTGGCGGGCCGCGGCGGCCCACGCCGCCGACAGCGCAAAGCCACTGTCGGAGAACGGGTTCAAGGTGGAACTGCTCAAGCGCACAGTGGCGCGGCAGCTGGCGACCGTGGCAGGTATGCCATGACACGGCCTCTGCCCGCGGCGCTCGTCACCGGCCAACCCGTCACGCGGGTGGACGGCAGGCTCAAGGTCACCGGCCAGGCCCGCTATGCGGCCGACAACCCGGCCCCGAACATGGTCTACGCCGCGCTGGTGACCAGCACGGTCGCGCGCGGCGCCGTCGACCGCATCGATCCCTCGTCGGCGGTCAAGCAGCCCGATGTGCTGCGTGTGCTCACCGACTTCGGCGGTGTGAAGCTGCCCTACGACATCCGGCAGGTGTCCTGCTTCGGCCAGCCCGTCGCGATCGTCGTTGCCACCAGCCTCGAGGCCGCCAACCACGGAGCGTCACTGGTGGAGGTGCGGTACCGAAGCGGCCCGCAGGTGACGAATATCGATGCGCCGCAAGCACAACAAAAACCGGGAAGCAGAACGAAGGACTACTCGCGCGGTGACGCCGACGCCGCATTGCGCACCGCAGCTGTCGTCACGGATCTGCGCTACTCCATCGAACGCAACAACCACAATCCGATGGAGATCCCGGCCACCGTCGCCAGCTGGGACGGCGACAGGCTCACCGTCTGGGACAAGGTGCAGAGCATCAGCGGAGCCCAGCAGGTGTACTCGGAGGCGCTCGGCGTCCCGCTCGATCACGTGCGGGTCGTCTCCCCGTTCGTCGGCGGCGCGTTCGGCAGCGCGGGCACCACATGGCCGCACCAGTTGCTTGCGGCCTTCGCGGCCAGGCAGATGCGACGCCCGGTCAAACTGATGCTGACCCGAAAGCAGTACTACAGCGGCATCGGGTACCGCCCCACCAGCCGCCAGCGGATGGCGATCGGCGCGGACCGCTCCGGTCGAATCAGCACCATCGTCCACGAGGCGCACACCGAGACGTCCCGGTACAACGCATACGAGGACAACATCATGACGGGGGCCCGGTTTCAGTACACCGCACCCAACATGCGGTCCACGTATCACGTTGTACCGCTTGATATCAATCCCGGCTGCCCAATGCGCGGGCCAGGCGCGACCACCGGGACGTTCGCGCTCGAGTCCGCGATGGACGACCTGGCATTCCGCCTCGGCATGGATCCGGTCGAACTGCGGCTGCGGAACGAACCCGAGCGTGATGAATCCGCAGGGCTGCCGTTCTCCACTCGCCGACTCACCGACTGCCTCAAGCAGGGCAGTGCGACGTTCGGCTGGGCCCGGCGCAATCCCACGCCGCGGTCCATGCGCGACGGAGACAAGCTGATCGGGATCGGAGCCGCTGCGGCGGTGTATCACACCACTCGCAGCGAGTGCGCGGCGCTGACCCGGATCAACGCCGACGGCACCGCCGAAGTCGAATGCGGGACCAGTGACATGGGTCCCGGTACCTATACGTCGATGACGCAGGTCGCTGCGGACGCGCTCGGGCTGCCGCTCGTCCGCGTGCGATTCTCCCTCGGAGACAGCAACTTTCCGCCTGCGCCGTCCCACTCGGGGTCCAGAACGATGGCCAGCGTCGGTTCGTCGGTCTTCACATGCGCCAACATGCTCCGCGACCGGTTCATCCGCACCGCCGTCGTCGACCCCGGTTCCCCACTGAACGGCGCCAAGCCCGAAGAGGTGTCGGTCGCCGACGGCCGGATGTTCCGTGTGGGCGACCCCGGCCGTGGCGAGACCTACCAGGACCTGCTGCGCCGCCGCGGCTGGAAAACCCTTGACGCGCAGCAAACCTGGTCACCCGATGATGCCGACCACCGGTACTCGATGTCGGCCTACGGCGCGGTGTTCGCCGAAGTCGCCGTCGACGAGCTGCTCGGCACGGTGCGCATCAGGCGCATCTACGCCAGCTACGACGCCGGGCGCATCATCAACCCGAAGCTGGCACACAGCCAGGCGATCGGCGGCATGGTCGGCGGCATCGGCATGGCGTTGCTGGAGGGCACCCACCTCGACTACCGCGACGGGCGGATCGTCAATGCGAACATGTCGGACTACCTGGTGCCGGTCAACGCCGACGTGCCCGCGCTCGACGCAGCGTTCCTGGCCGCCGAGGACACCATCGCCGACCCGATCGGCGTCAAGGGCCTCGGTGAGCTGGTGATCGTGGCAGTGCCCGCGGCGATCGGCAACGCCGTGTTCAATGCGACCGGCAAGCGGGTCACCGATCTGCCCATCACGCTGGAGAAACTGCTCTAGTTCGTGCGCGAGTGTGGACCTGCGCAGGACCGCAGACTAGTCTGACTGTATGTTCAAACAGCACCCTCCGGCTCCCCTTCCCGCCGACGGAGTCGCCGCGGCGATGGCCCCGTTCGGCCAGTCGCGGATGCTGCCACGCGAGGCGTACGTGGACCCGGCGGTGTTCGAGTGGGAGCAGCACAACATCTTCTCCGGGTGGACCTGCGTCGGGCACGCGTCCGACCTGGCCGCGGTTGGTGCCCAGAAGGCGGTGGGCAAGGGCCCGAACGCGATCCTGCTGGTGCGTGGCGACGACGACACAGTCCGCGCGTTCGCCAACACCTGCAGGCACCGCGGGCATGAGCTGTTGGCGTGCAATGAGAGCACGCGGGGGCGCAGCATCGTGTGCCCGTACCACTCGTGGTCGTATCGACTCGACGGCAAGCTCCGCAACGCGCCGAGCTTCAAGAAAGTCGAAGCCTTCGAGCCCGACGAATTCGGGCTCGCTGAACTGCGACTGGTCGACTGGCATGGCTGGTTGTTCGTCGACCCCAGCAGTGAGGACGCCGAATTCGCCGATCACGTCGCGGGTTTGGAGGATGTGATCGGACCGTATCGGCCCGAAGACCTGACGGTCGTGGACCGGCATTCCTACGAGCTGGCCACCAACTGGAAGATCATCGCCGAGAACTACCAGGAGTGCTATCACTGCTCCGCGATTCACCCCGAACTGTCCCGGATCAGCCCCCCGACCAGCGGCGACAACCTAGAGCTGAGCGGTTCGTGGATGGGCGGCTGGATGTCGATAATCGAAGGCGCAGAGACGATGTCGCTCACCGGCGCCAGCGGCGGCGTCGCGATCAAGGGGCTCTCCGAGCAGGAGCTGCACACCGTGATGTATCTGGTCGGCTATCCGAACCTGTTGGTCAGCCTGCACCCGGATTATGTGATGACCCACATCATGACGCCGCTGGCGGCCGACCGCACCTATGTCGAATGCGCGTGGGCGTTCCCCAAGGAGGTCGCCGACAAGCCGGACTTCGACCCGTCATACGCGGTGGACTTCTGGGATCTGACCAACCGGCAGGACTGGGCGGCGTGCGAGTCGGTTCAGCGCGGTCTGACCTCACCGCATGCCCGTCCCGGCCCGCTCGCCCCCGAAGAAGACGGCGTGTACCAGTTCGTCAGCCGGGTCGCTAAGGCGTATTCCGGCGGCGCTGCTCGCGGTTAGGAACCCCGTTGGCGCCCTCGATCGACTGCGCGTAGGTGCCGACGGCGAAGGCGACACCGGGGCCGGTGATCGCGAGTGCGTCGCGGTTGACGTTGTCGACGGTGTCGCCCGGCAGGTGGTCGTTCCTGTCGAACGCGACGCCGGCCGTGCCACCCCACAGCCGCGCCTGCACTTCCGTTTTCCGTTGTGCGGCACCGGTTGTGGTACCGCCGATGGGAACTCCGGCATCCAGGAACGGGCTGTAGTCGCTGGCCCTGCCCAACGGCATGTCGGCAGGGCGGATGCCGGCCAGGTTCAGATAGCCGGCCAAGGTGCGCTCGACGCCTGCGGAGCCGACGGGCACGGTATTGGCCGGAACGTCGGGGTTGGGCTGACCGGACTGGTCGCCGTCGTAGGTGAAGAACCCGGCGTTCGGCGAACCCAGCATGTCGAAGTTGAGATAGAGCGCGATGTCGTTGAGTTCGTCACGGTTCAGGCCGGCGACGTATTTCGTCGACCCCGCCAGCACCGCCTCTTCGGACCCCCAGAACGCGAACCGCACAGCGTTGGTGACCTGCGGCTGGCCACCGAGCGCGGCGGCGGTCTGCAGCAGCGCGGCCACGCCGGTGCCGTTGTCGTTGATGCCGGGGCTGTCGGCGACGGTGTCCAGGTGTGCGCCCGCCATCACCACGTTGTGGGTGTCACCGGTCTTAGTTTGTGCCACCACGTTTCGGGACTTGACCATGGACGCCTTGGCGTCGAGCGTCAGCAGCACGGGCGCGTCGGTGCCGCGCAGCGCGGCGTCGGCATTCTTATCGATGATCGCGACCGGAACCTTCAGGCCCTGGTAGTAGCCGGGGGTGAACAACCCCTTTCGGCTGCCGGGGCCACTCGCGACGAGGAGCCCAACCGCGCCCCCGGCGACCGCAGTGTTCTGTTTGTCGACGATCGAGCACCCGGTGTCGTCGACGACTGCGATGGCTCCTGTCACCTTCTTCGTGCCGTAGTCGGCGGCCACACAGCCCGCGGGTTTCTGCGGCCGCAGTGTGATGGCGCGCAAGCCGCCCGCCGGGGTCGGAGTCAGCAGCGATGCCTGGTCGACGGGATACTCGCGGCCGGACACCGCGAGCTCCGGCTTTCCGGGCCGCGTCACGCCGAGCCGCTCGTACTCCGGCGTCTGAACGTCAAAGCCCTTGTCCCGCAGAGTCTGTGCCACATAGTCGACACTGGCGTCGTACCCTGGTGTGCCTTCAGCGCGGGAGTGGCCGTTGGCGTCGGCGATCTCCTGCAGCTTGCGCAGGTGGACGTACATGCCGTCGACACCGACCTTGCCCGAAAGCTCGCGGGCGAGGTCCTGGGACGGCGCGGGCGCCGACGAGCAGCCGCCGAACAACATCGCCATCACCGCCGCGCCAGCCAGCGCGCTGGCCAAACGCGTCATGACGCGGTCGGTACATGGCGGGTGCGGTCGTCGCGCAGCGGCACTCCGTTGCGGCCCCGTTGGTCCTGTGCATAGAGGCCGACGGCGTAGGCGACCCCGGCGCCGTTGATCTCCAGCGCATTTCGGTCAATGTGGTCGAGGGTGTCGGTTTTTTGGTGGTAGTTGGGATCAAACGGCTCATCGGCGGTGCCGTGCCACAGCTCGGCTTGTTCCCGGGTCATCTTGTCCTCGGCGCCGGAGAACAGCCCGCCGGCGGGAACTCCCGCCTTTGTGAAGCCGTCGTAGTCGGAGCGGCCTTCGAACGACGTGTCCTGCGCGGTCTCGCCCGCATCCTTGAGGTACGCCACGAAGGTCCGCTCGATTCCTGCCGAGCCCTCGGGCACACGGGGGTTGGCCTCTCTGGGGCTCGGTGGTGTCGACTGATCACCGTCGTAGGTGAAGTACCCCGGGTTGGGCGAGCCGAGCATGTCGAAGTTCATGTACAGCGCGATGTCCTTGAGCTGGTCGACATTGAGCGACTGGACGTAGTTGTTTGAGCCGAGCAACCCGAGCTCCTCGGCGCCCCAGAAGCCGAACCGCACCGCGTTCTGCACCGCGGGCGAAGGGCCCAGCTGCAGTGCGGTTTCCAGCACCGCGGCCACGCCCGAACCGTTGTCGTTGATGCCGGGGCCTGCAGGCACGCTGTCCAGGTGCGCGCCGACCATGACTACGTCGGCGGTCGAGCCGGTTTTCGTCTGGGCGATGACATTGCGGGTGTGCTCGACCTTGACACCGGCATTGAGCTTGAGGGTGGTTTCGCCCGGCGCGGCGCGCAGCCGCTCGCCCAATGCCTTGGTGATGCTGACGACCGGGATCTTGGCGTTGGTGTCCTCGCCGAGCGTGCCGCCCATCTCGTCGCCGTCCTCGTTGTTGGCAACGATCATCGCGACGGCGCCGCGATCGGCGGCGACAGACTGTTTGATCGAGAACTGACAGGTGCCGCGGTCAACCAGCACCACGGCGCCCTGCACGGGCAGGCCGTCGTAGTCCGACGCGGTGCAGCCCGGCGAATCCTCGACTCGGGCGGCGACCAGGGGCCCGGAGACACCCTCCGGCGGCGTGCCGATGGTGAACTTTAGCGGCTTGGCCTCGATCTTCGCGCCGCCGACGGTGAGCTGTGGGTCCTCGGCGAACGGCTGGCGCACCTCGAACTCGGGTGTCTGCACATCGAATCCCTTGTCACGCAGTGCCTTCGCGACGTAGTCGAGGCTCGCGTCGTAGCCGGAGGTCCCCACCGCACGGGTGCCGCCGTGCGCGTCGGCGATCTCCTGAAGTTTGGTCAGGTGCGCCATCATCGCGTCGACCTTGACCTGCTGGCGCAATGTTCCCGCGAATTCGACGGCAGCGCCGGACGCCGCCGGCGAGGCGGCCGGGTTGTCGGCCCCCTTTGCGGCTTTGCCGCCGCAACCGCCGAGCGCCGCCGTCACGACCACGGTCATGAGCACGGCCGATACCGCCCGCGATGTGCGCCCCATTGCCCCCACGTTAGCCGGTCTTTCACTCTCTGCCTCGACTCGCGCTCGCTCCGGTCCTCGCTCCGCTGCGATCCTCACTCGCGCTCGTCTTCGGGTCATGCGTCACGCCGGTTGATGCTGACCAGCGCCGCGACGAACACCACCGCCGCCACGGCTGCGAAGTACACGATCGACCCGAGCTCACCCCACGGCATGGCGTAGAACGGATACAGCCACTGCACATGGATGAACGTGAAGGCGTTCAGGAACGGCAGATACGGACCGACGGCCGGACTGATGTTGGGCAGGTTTGCGAGCATCGGCTCGGCGACCAACGGCCACAGCAGGAGGAGCGCTACAGCACCCGCTGACGCTCGCAGCAGCGCGCCAACGCCGACACCAAGCACAGCGGCGAGCATCGCGTACAGCGCGACAGCACCGACAAGGCGCCAGACCTGCGGATCGGACAGCGACGCACGCGCAACCGCGATGGACGCGACCACCATCACCGCCGTATAGACGCCGGAAAATACCGCCGCGACAACGGCTTTCGCGGCCAGCACCAGGGTTCGGTTCGGCACCGCCGTGAACGTGGTACGGATCAGTCCGGTCCTGTACTCGTTGGTCACGGTCAGCGAAGACAGGATCATCAACACCGGCACACCGAAGACGGCCACCCCCATCGCCGCTTTTTCCGGCGACAGCCCGTTGTTGCCATACGCGGTGGAGGCCTGGAGCGCGGCAAGGCCGAGGCTCAACACGGCCACCGCAACCGCCGACCACACCGGCGATCTTGTCGTCGACAGCTTGATCCGTTCGGCGTTCAGCACGTCCACAGCGCCCATTCAGGTCACCGCCCGGTACTGCACAGCGTCGTCGGTGAATTTCAGGTACGCGTCTTCCAGCGAGACCTGTTGTGAGCTCAGCTCGTGCAGGGTGACCCCGTTGCGTGCGGCCAGGTCACCGACGACTTCGCTGGCCGCTCCTCGCACCACAAGCGCGGCGGCCGCCGGGTCGTCGTCGACGGCGATTCCGGCCTCGGTCAGCACCTGCCGCAGTAGGGCGAGCTGCGGGCTGCGGACCCGGACGCTGTCGGCGCGGCCGACGAACTCGCGGACCGTTGTCGACGCGATCAACTTGCCGCGTCCGATCACCACGAGCCTGTCCGCGGTGTTCGACATCTCCGCGAGCAGGTGGCTGGACACGAAGACGGTGCGGCCCTCACCGGCGAGCGTGCGCATCAACGTCCGCACCCAGCGGATGCCCTCGGGGTCGAGACCGTTGACCGGCTCGTCGAACAGCAGCACCGGCGGGTCACCGAGCAGTGCGGCGGCGATGCCGAGGCGCTGGCTCATGCCGAGCGACAGTGTGCCCGCCTTCTTCTCCACGGCGCTGGACAGCCCGACCATGTCGAGCGCCTCGTCGACCCGGCCGGCAGCCAGCCGGTGCGTGGCGGCGATCCAGCGCAGGTGCGCACGCACCGACCGGTTGGGGTGGGTCTGCTTGGCGTCCAACAGAGCACCGACATGGCGCAGTGGGTCGGTCAGCTCGCGGTAGGACTTGCCGTCGATGGTCGCGGTGCCCGACGTCGGGCGGTCCAGCCCGAGGATCATCCGCATCGTGGTGGTCTTGCCCGCGCCGTTGGGGCCGAGGAACCCGGTCACCACGCCCGGTTCGATAGTGCAGGTCAGATCGTCGACTGCGCGGTTGCTGCCGAATACTTTGGTCAGCCCAGCCAATTCGATCATCGTGTCCATACTGTCATCTTGTGGCGGTATATGACTTCATCGTGGTCGGGGCCGGTTCGGCCGGCTGCGCGGCGGCCGGACGGTTGGCAGGAGAGTCCTCCGCGACAGTGCTGTTGATCGAAGCCGGCGGCTCGGACCGGAAACTAACGGTGCGCGCGCCGCTGGCAGGCATCCGGCAGTGGGGGACCTCACTGGACTGGGCATACGAAACCGATCCGGAACCCGGTTGCGCCGACCGGCGGATCGTTCAACACGCCGGTCGCATGCTCGGCGGCACCAGTGCGATGAACGCGATGCTCTGGGTCAAGGGCAGTGATCTGGACTACGACGGCTGGCGGCTGCCTGGCTGGTCCTGGAAGGACGTTGCGCCGGTGTTCGCACGGATCGAGCACGGGCCGATGCACATCACCCGGCTGGCCTATCCCGACGAATTGTCTTCGCGCTTCGTCGAATCCGCCCGCGCAGCCGGTGTCGCCGCCAATGACGACATCAGCGGGCCACGTCTGGACGGTGCCGCCATCAGCCCCGTCACGATCTATCGCGGCCATCGGTGGACGACAGCCCGCGGCTATCTCCGGAACCAGAAGAATCTGACGGTGGTCACCAAGGCGGAGGTCCGCCGGGTGATCGTCCGCAGCGGCAGGGCGGTCGGTGTCGAGTACCGCCGTCGCGGCCGCGTGCGACAGGATTTCGCGGACCGGGAGGTCGTCGTGAGCGCCGGTGCCTTCGGCACCCCACATCTGCTTCAACTGTCGGGCATCGGTCCGGCAGACCATCTGGGCACCGTCGGGATCACCCCCGTCGTCGACAACCCCCGCGTGGGCGAAGGCCTCACCGATCACCCGCACGCATGGGGCATCTGGGACCTGGCGCCGGGTTTCGTCGGGCTCGCAGATGCGGGGAACCCGAAGTGGTTGCTGCAGTGGCTGTTCCGCCGGAGCGGCAAGTTCGCCAACAGCGGCGTGGAGGCGGTGGCCCATATCCGGTCAACGGCCGATGCGCCCGCATGCGACTTTCAGCTGATCTTCGCCCCCGGGGACGCGACGGCCGGCCCGAAAGACAAGTTGCGGCCCACGCTGTCGGTCGGGCATTCGTATTGGACGCCCGAGAGTCGCGGCAGCGTCATGGTTCGCTCAGCGGATCCCGCGACGCCACCGGCCATCCGGCTGAACCTGCTGACCGAGCGCGCCGACGTCAACGCGCTCATTCGAGCGGTGGAGCGCACGCGCGAGATCATCGGGACCGATCCGATCGCATCCGCCGTCGGGCGCGAACGTCTGCCCGGCCCCGGCTCGGACCTGGAGGCGTGCATCAGAGACACCGCGATCACGACCTTTCACCCGGCGTGCAGCGTAGCGATGGGCAGTCAGCCCGACAGCGCTCTCGACGATAAGCTCCGCGTGCGCGGTGTGGAGAATCTCCGCGTCGCCGACGCCTCTGCGCTGCCTCGGATTCCGCGCGCCAACACCAACGCACCGGCGATCATGATCGGGGAACGCTGCGCAGATCTCCTGCTCGCTCGATGACCAGATCGGCGACGGCGCGCATGCCCGCCGCGTTGGGGTGCAGCGGCAAAGGACGACCGGGAAAAGGCAGCCCGAGTTTCGTCGGCCTCATTGTCCATGGGGCCGCAGACCACGCGTGATGTGTGCGGCTGGCTTCGGCGGCACGCACCCAGTCGCAGCCCGTCGCCGCGGCCGCTTCACCCGTCAGCCGTTCGAGCGTGTCGGCGATGCGCCTGCCGAGCGCGACGTCGACATCGGTCAGCGGTGGCGCGGGCTCCCCAGCCGGTGGAAGCACCGTGAGGTAGTCGACGAACAGCACCAAGGCCCGTGGCGCCTGCTGCCGGATCGTCCGGCCGACCTCCACCAGCGACTCGCCGACCTCCACCAGCGCGCGGTCACGGGCCGTCGGGTCGAGAAGCTCCCGCAGCCGATCACCGACGATCGGAAGCGAACGTGCGATGCCAGGGACACCGGCCGCCGTCACCATGGGCAGGTAACCGGCGTCGTTGCCGCCGATCGTCACCGTCACCAATGCCTCCGAGCCGTCCAGGGCGCCGGCCTGCGGCGGTGCGTTGTGCTGCCGATCGGTCAGCACATGAGCCGTGGTGGCACTGGAGTAGGTGACGTCGACGAGGTCCAGGCCGAGGCGCCCGGCGACAAGATGGGGGTAGTTCGCCGCTGAACGGCCCGCCCGCAATGGCGCATCCTTGGCGCGAGGCGAAATTCCAGGGCCTGCGGCCATCGAACTGCCAAGCGCAACATATCTTTTCGTCATAAGGACGGGCTGGACGGCTGCGCCCAGAACCGCTTCGGGATCCGGCCCGCCTGACGCGCGAGGTAACCGGCCGTGACGGCGGCGGCCATCGCGGCGGCCATCACCGGCGGGTCGGCGGCTCGGGTTACCGCGGTGGCGAGAAGCACGGCGTCGGCAGCCCAACTCCATCGCCTGCGCGGCATCGCTCGCGGTTCCGATGCCCGCGTCGAGGATCACCGGGACGCCTGCCTGCTCGACGATCATCTCGATGTTGTGCGGGTTGGCGATGCCCAGTCCGGTCCCGATCGGCGAGCCGAGCGGCATGACCGCCACACAGCCGGTGTCCTCCAACCGCCGGGCCAGCACCGGGTCGTCGTTGGTGTATGGCAGCACCACGAACCCGTCATCCACCAATTGCTCTGCGGCGCGCACCAATTCGACGCCGTCCGGCAGCAGGGTGCGTTCGTCGGCGATGACTTCGAGCTTCACCCAGTCGGTCTGCAGCGCCTCGCGGGCCAGCTGCGCCGTGCACGGCTTCGGCGGCGCCGCGGCACCTTGCGGTGTTCGGCAGCGGCGTGATGTCAACCGGTCAGCAGGCCGAGTCGCCCGTGCCGCCGTCGGCGTCCAGTCGCCGCATCGCGACGGTCGTCAGTTCGGTGCCCGACGCGACGAGCGCCTCCTCCAGCGCCAGCCAGTTCACCGGCACCACCATGAGGATCAGCCGCGAACCGAACTCGCGGCCCGCGATCGTCAGCTTGTGGGCCGATGAGGCGCTTGCGCGAAGAAATCGACTTCGCCGCCTTCGCCGTCACCAGCTTGAGCCGAGCACGTCGTCAACGTGGTAGCTCCACCGCGACCGCGGCAGCACCGTCCAGTCAATGCGCCAACCCCGATGCCGTTCTTCTCCGGAAAGCCGAGTATCTGCAGCAGCCCGGCAACGGTGATCTGGTCGTCGACCTCGACGGTTTCGTCGTTGACGGTGACGATCACTGGATGTCCAGCAGTTCGGCGTCCAGCGGCACCATCAGTTCGCCCACGATGGCTTCCGCGGTCCACGGCGCAAGTAGGAAGCCGGACCTGCCCGTGGCCTGCGGCCACCAGCGTGCGGTCGTAGAGCCTGCCCACCAGCGGAACATTGTCGGGCGTCATCAGCCACGGTCCGCTGCGCATTCTGCGAACTCGTACTCGCCCAGTGCCGGGACGACCTGGCCGTCGCGTCGTCCGAGGAGTTGGCGCACACCGGCCACGGCGGGGGCGGTGTCGCGGCCGTGCTCGGTGCTCGGTGGCGCCGACGACGAGACACCGTCGTGCCTCCGAACCGGACTGCACCTCCAGGCCGTGGACGCGGGCACGAATCACGCGCCGCGGTACGGGCATACAGCCGCGCCGCCACCGCAGCCGAAGCGCCTCGCCCTTGACGGGACGGATCGGCAGCCCCGGCCACAGCGCGGGCGCGTCGATTCCATTGGCGATGACCCGGACGTCCGCGTGCACCGACGCCAGATCGCACGGCGGCGCCCACCGCACTCCGAGCCGTTCACAGTGCGCGGCCTCGACCAGAGCCCGATTGTCGACGGCGAGTTCGGTTTCGGCGCGGAATCCATGTCGAATCCCCTGGGCGAGAAGCGGTCCCACATCGCGGGCAGCCGACATGAATGTCACGGGGTGCCCCTGTGCGGCCAGCCACTCTCCGATTGTCTTCAGGTCGGCCGCGTCGGCGCGGTCGAGGGCAACCACCAGGGACCCGCGCGCGGTGACGACGTCGGGAGGCAGGCCGTCGAGGAAGGAACCCGGCCCGTGTTGCAGCGCAGACGACGCCAGGCCGAGGCGGAGCAGCCGCTGCCTCGCCGGCCAGCCTTAGCTGTGCGGGGCCAGCATGCCTGCGGCAACCCGCCGCGCACCGGGATCGCCGGTGCGGTGCACGCGCACACTCCACCGTCGAGCGCGGCGCGGCGCGCGACCGAAAGGCCGATGATGCCGCCGACTACGGCCAGTGATCCGTTGGGCATTTCCCTCCTCTCCCGGCATAGCACGATATAGGTGTGACGGTAAGGGCAGGTTTAGTGCCCACTCTCAGTCCCCGCGTCCCGGGACTCCCGCGTCGACACCACGTTTCTCGCGATGTGCACCAACTCCGGGATCGGCTGGCTTCGGCGGTGCTCTCTGTGCGCCGACACCCGCCGCGAACGCGGTGACCTGGCGAGGTTCGCCGACGGGGCGTTGGCGGGCGGGTGGACATCATCCAGCTGCGCGACAAGGGCTCGCCCGGTGAGGCCGCCGTCGGACCACTGGAGGCCCGCGACGAGCTGGCCGCGCTCGAAGTGCTGGCCGACGCCGCTCGGCGGCACGGTGCGTTGCTCGCGGTCAACGACCGGGCCGACATCGAGCGCGCCGACATCCTGCACCTCGGCCAGGACGACCTGCCGCTAACGGTCGCTCGCAACATCGTCGGGCCGGCGCCGCTGATCGGGCGGTCCCACCCGCGACCGCGGGCAGGCCGTCGCCGCGGTGGACGAGCCAGTTCGAGCTGTTCTCGTGGCCATGCTGGCCGACACCGACGAAGCCGGGACGTGCCGGCCCCGGTCTGGCGCTGGTGCGGGCCGTGGCCGAATTGCGCACGGACAAACCGTGGTTCGCGATCGGCGGTATCGACGAGACACGGGTGCCGAGGTGCTCAACGCCGGCGCCAACCGCATCATCATGGTACGGGCCATCCTCGGCAGACGATCCGCAGGCCGCGGCGAACCGGTTGAAGACGCTGCTTACGAAGTCCATGACCAGCGGCATCGATGCCGCCACGGCGCGCAACTCGGCCCAGCTGGCGGCGAATCCAGGATGCAGTGGCAGCGCCGCCACTTCTTCCTCGGCCACCCAGCGCAGCTCGGCGCTTTCCCGGTCGGGCACGGTCTGGAGCAACTGCCGGGTGCGTCGGCGATGACCGTGGTGTAGGTCCAGTGGGCCCGGTGGCGCCCAAATCTCCGCCGTCGCCCGCGGTAGTCGCACCGTGAGCCGATCGGCGGTCGTCCCGGCCCCTCTCGTGGGCCTCGCGAACCGCGGCCTGTTCGGGGGTCTCGTGGCTGTCGCGCGCGCCGCCGGGAAGGCCCCGGGTCCGCCCTGTTTTGATGACTCCACGGCGCCCGTGTCAGAAGCACCGCGGCCGATCCATCGGGGCGCGGAGCCCCGAAGTAACAGTCCCGCGGCGCCGTGCTTACCCCGGTCGTGCCGCTGTCGGACACCACCCAACCGTCGCCGTCGCCACGCACGGCTTCAGCTCAGGAGTTCCGGAGTCTTCCGGCAGGCAACGTAGCCTGGAATGCCCACACGTCACAGAAATAACTCTTAGAATTCTTTTATAGAGTTGTGAAAGGTCGGGAAAGATAGCTGTTAAGCCGCGAGAATTGATGGAGTCCGCGCACCCGTGACTGTGGAGCTGGCGCACCCGTGGACCGACCACTTCGTCGCGGTCGCCGACGACACCCGCGCATCCGCGCTGGTGGATTTCTGGACGACACCGGCCGGATCCTGACCATCGGCGTCGTGCTGTCCGCGCTGGTGATCGCCAGCGCGTTTGCCACGTCGACTACCGTCAACGGCCGCCAGCAGGCGCTGACCACCGTTCTCGAGCACACCGAGCCGCTGGCCTTTGCCGCCGGACAGCTCTATACGACGCTGTCGGTCGCCGACGCCGCGGCGGCGACGGCATTCATCGCAGGGGCCGAACCGCGTGACGTGCGGCAGCATGGGCCAGGCCATCACCGACCGCCAGCGCCGTCACCAGGGCGTCCAGCGGGCTGACCGATCAGCCGATGATCCAGCTGCTGGGTCGAGATCATCAACCCCAGGGACCTTCGCCAGTGTGCACCCGGGCTGGTCGAGACCGCGCGCACCAACAACCGATCTGGCAATCCGGTCGGCTCGTCGTATCTGTCCGAGGCGTCGTCGCTGATGCAGCGGCGACCTGCCCGACGCGCGACCGGCTCTGCAAGAAGGAAACCTCGGCGCAGGTGGACAAGGAGACGACCGCGTCGACGCGCATGCCCGGGCCCCGTCATCCTGGTGGTGCTGGCGACGCTGTCGGCGCCGTCGCGAACAGCTAGCTGTACGGTGGACCGTGGCGTGACGCTGGCTTCCTCGACGGGCGGGGATGGCCGTGCTGATCATGTTGATCTGGGTGTTCACCGCGCTGGTGATCTCGACGATTGACAGCCGCAGCGCGAAGAACACGGCCGCAGAGTCCCTCAAGACCGTGACCACCCTGGCCATCACCGCGCAGCAGGCACACACCGACGAGACCCTGTCGTTGATCCGACGCGGGGACGAGACCGTCCGCAAGCAGTCCTACTACCAACGCATCGACACCATGCAGCAGGAGCTGTCCGAATACCTCGGCCGCGACGATGCGATCGACAAGGGTGACCTGGCCGACGCCGAACAGCTGCTACGGCGCTGGCGCGCGGCCGACGACCGTCACCGCTTCCTTACATCGCGGTTGGCGACTACCAGGCCGCGACGCAGGTCGCGCTGGGCCGCGGCGAGGACGACTCGACACCTGCGTTCGACCCGCTCGACGAAGCGCTGGGCAAGGGCATCAACCAGAGCCGCGAACAGTTGCGCAGCGACATCCTCAACGCTCGCCGCGTGCTGTCCGGCGCGACCGTCGGGGCGGCCGTACTGTCCGTCGTGGCAATAGCGGTAGCGCTGGGACTGTGGCCCCGACTTAGCGAGTACCGGTGATGAGCGTCTCGCGCGAAGAACGAAGGCCGATGAAGTTCAGGCTGTTGTGCGCCATGGCCGCCGCGGTGACCTTGCTGGCGGGCTGTGGGCGCGCAGAGGGCGTGGCGCCTGTTCCGGCTGGCTCTTCCCACCCCGGCCCCGCGGGTATGGAGGAGCTGAAACCGCAGCTGGTGCCACCACCGGAGGACACCGACCGGGACTGCGATCTAACCGGCGCGAGCCTGCGGCCATTCCCGACCGCGCGCAGGCCGACGACGCCGTCGCCGACATCAAGGGCCGTGGACGGCTCATCGTCAACTGGACATCGGCGGCAACCTGTTCAGCTTCCGTGACCCGATCACCGGCGAGATCACCGGCTTCGACGTCGACATCGCGGGCGAGGTGGCCCGCGACA
>CAWFQG010000006.1:0-265589 GCA_963817825.1 uncultured Actinomycetota bacterium
CTATATCGATATCACCAAACAGCTCTCCAATGACCTCTCGACGAGCGAGCTGGTTGCGATACCGGTGATTCTTCTGCTGCTCGTGTTGGTGTTCGGCAGCGTTCGTCGCAGCCGGGCTCCCTCTCATCATTGGGATTTGTTCGATTGTCGGCACGGTCGGCCTGCTCACCTTGCTCACAAATCTCACCCCGGTGTCGAACTATGCGCTGAATTTGACGACGATCCTGGGGCTGGGCCTGGCGATCGACTACAGCTTGTTCATCGTGACCAGATTCCGCGAAGAACGGGCTGCCGGACACGATCTCGAAGCGGCCATCGTCAACTCCATGCGAACGGCCGGCCGCACCGTCGCGTTCTCGGCGGCGACGGTGACGCTGTCGATGCTCGCGATGCTCGCTTTCCCGATGACGTTCCTGCGCTCGATCGCCTACGCATGCATCGGAGTCGTCGTGCTCGCCGCCGGCTGTGCGGTTGTGCTACTTCCCGCGCTGCTGCAGATCCTCGGCCCACGCATTGACTCCTTGGACTTGCGCCGCGCGATCCGGCGACTGATTCGGCGGCCGGCCCCCGGCGGCGCGCGAGCGTTCGAGGACGGATTCTGGTTCCGCAGTTCGCAAGTGGTGATGCGGCGACCGGTGTTGGTAGGCGGTGCGGTCCTGCTCTTTCTCCTCGTCCTTGGTACACCGTTCGCTCGCATCCACGTTGGCTTCTCCGATGACCGCGCAATGCCGACCACCGTCGAGAGCCGGCGTGTCGGCGACACGATCCGAAACGAGTTCCCCGCGCAGGCCACTGCAGCCGTGGATGTCGTGATAGACGGCCCGGTTGCGGCCGATCGGCTTGATGGATACGCCACGGCACTGTCACGGCTGGCGCACGTGGTAACGGTCACCACACCTTCGGCGACTTATGCGGAAGGGCGACGAATCGGCGGGATCCCGACAGCCGCTACCGACGGCGCCGCCTGACCGTCCTCCCCGATGCGGATCCGTACAGCGACGAGGCGGATCGGCTGCTCGAGCAGATCCGTCACACCCCAGCGCCCGGAACCGCCCTGGTCGGTGGACCCACCGCCGAGTACGTCGACACCACGGGTGCCCTGGTCGCACGCATTCCGCTGGCCGCCACGATGATCGTCGTCACCATGCTCGTGCTGCTGTTCGCTTTCACCGGCAGCGTGGTGCTCCCGTTGAAAGCGCTCGTGCTGAACATGGTCAGCCTGTCGGCGACGCTTGGCGCCATCGTGTTCATATTTCAAGACGGTCACCTGAAGTGGCTGGTCGGCGACTTCACCGCGATCGGGACACTCGTCGCGCCTGTGCCGGTACTGATGTTCTGCCTGGCGTTCGGGCTGTCAATGGACTACGAGGTGTTCTTGCTGTCTCGAATCATTGAGGAGTATCGTGCCCACGGCGACACCAACACGGCGGTGATGTACGGGCTGCAACGCGTCGGCCCCATCGTCACCGCCGCGGCGCTAATCATGTCGATCGTGTGCATCGCGATGGCCACGTCCCAGGTGTCATCCATCAAGATGCTCGGCGTCGGTCTGACATTGGCAATTCTGGTTGACGCCACGCTGATCCGCGCGGTGCTCATGCCCGCCGCGATGCGGCTGTTCGGTAGCGCGAACTGGTGGGCGCCTGCATGGACACGCCGCCTCCACACGCGCGCCGCGTCGGGCAACGGAGCCTGTGCACCCGCATCAACGCTGCCGAGTTCCCGCTCCGCTGTTGCGTGAAGAGAGGCATGGCGCTTAAGGGGCCATCAATCCGGTTGCTCATCGAATTCGCCTGTGGCGTTCGACAAGATGACGGCGATTCCGCCGCCGGCCGCTGTTAGGACGTCAGCGTTCGTCGACGACGTCGAACGGCGCTGAATTGCAATGCCGCGTGTCATGTCGGCAAGCTCGAGTAACCAGCTGTTCTCCCCGGATGGCAGGAGTCACTGCCGCCCGCTAGACTGACGGCCGATCTGGAGACGCGAGCCCGGAACCCCGGCGTCCCGATAGCAACTGGGCGATCACGCCTTCCGGGCATCTGTGGCCGCCTTGGCGATCTAGGAGGAGACGGACCACTTGGCAGCCGAGGTACGGCGCCGCGACGGGGTGGCGCTGCGCTTGCGGGTAGGCCTGAATTTCGGGCCAGGTGATCGAACAGCGCCATCACGCCGTCGCCGGTGTATTCAACGGTGCCGCCGTAGCGGCGCGCCACCGCCGCCGAGCGTTCCACCAGCTCGGTCATCACCTCGCGCAAGCGGCTCCATATCCAGGGCGGCCGCGATGTCCATCGACCGGACCACGTCGGCGAACAGCACCGTCACCTGCTTGTACTCCGCGGGCTCGGGCGACAGGGTGATTCGCGCACCACACTGATGACAGAATTTGTTGGGCTCTCGCAATTCGGCGCCACAGGCTGCGCGGATCAATGCCGCCGCGGTCACGTCATCGCCTGGGCCATCGCGATGTGTCCTTCGAAGCCAAGTGATTTCGCGATAGCGCGATACCGATCCGCCAACTCGCGGTAGGCAGCGTCGTCGCCGCGGGCGCGGGCCAGCAGGGCGCGCATCCGCAGCAGGTAGAGATCACGCAACACCAAACCTTCGTCTGCCGGCAGCCGCGCCGCGCGGTCAATCGCGCTCTGGGTTTCGGCAAGATCGCCCTCGGCGCCACGGGCCAGCAGCATCTCCACCAGAAAGGCGGTGAAGGCAGCGACGTACCCGAGCTGTCCGGACTCGAAGTAATCGTTCAACACTCTCCGAAACACCGGTATGGCACCATCGAGGTCGCCCCGCCGGGCCGTCTCCAGTGCGTCAACAGCCTCGAGCCCCGGCAATTCGCTGCGCGGGAACCGCCCGTGCAGGCACATGTCACGGACCTGCGCCAGCAGCTCCATTCCGCGCTGATGCTCCGCTGCGCCGTCCCGCTGTGACAGCGCGATACCCATCACGTACTTGGCAAGGCCGAGCGCGGTATCGTCGCCCGATCGTTCGGCGACGTGCAGCGCTTCATCGAGTTCGCGCACCGCGGTGTCGTCGGCGAGGAGCACCGCGTTCCCTATCCCGAAGCCGTGCTTCCATAAGGCGACCATGGCGTGGGTTGCCGGGTCGCTATTTTGCGCCATCGCCACGGCGTCGTCGAGGTCCTGACGCCACCCGTCGCGACCCAGCCAATATCGAGCAACGCCACGCCACACCAGCGCCACCGCCAGCGGCGATCCCACGACGAGGTTGCCCTTGGTGGGGTCACCGTCGGCCCAATCGATGACGGTTTGCGACCACCGCAGTATGTCGGCCATCTCCCCGGCCCGGTGTTTCATCTGGATCGCCATGGACCCCGCCCCGACGGCCAGGGCCGGGTCGCCGATGGAGTCGAGCAGCGTCATCTGTTCGGAAGTCAGCTGCGACGCCTCCCGCACGCGGCCATGCATCATGTGATCCATCACCATGCCGGTCATGCCGAGGGCCAGCGAGGCCTTGTCGCTGGCGTGCGCGCACAGGTCCCGCAGCTCCTGAAAGTGGGCGGCGATGTGCGCATCGAATCGCCACCCGGTGCCGCACAGCAGGGTGCGGGGCGCGATGCGCATTCCGGTGCGACCGGGGTGGTCATCGGGTAACGCGTCGGCGATTTCGCAGGCCCGTTCCCAACTGACCCGCGCCGCGGCGATGTCACGGTGGGTTGACCAGGTTGCGGCGCGCATATGCCAGCCATAGGCGGTTTCGTGGTCGCCAGCGGCCTCCAGATGTTCGGCGATCACCGCGGCATTGTGGTCGGCGGATTCCGCGCTGCCCAATTCGATCGCGGCGGCCAGCCGCCGATGCAAATCGGCGCGATCGGACTTCAGCTGCGATTCGTAGGCGACCGCGCGGATCAGCGGGTGGTGGAAGGCGTACTCGGCGCTGGGGGTGAACCGCACCTGATCGATCAGCTCCGTGGCGAGTAGTTCGTCGAACACTGGGTCGATGCCCAGCGCGGCGAGCAGGTCCGCCTCGAATCGTGCTCCGATCACCGATGCCGCGTTCAATGTCTGCTTGGCCGGGCTGGTCAGGCGGTCGATGCGCGCCTCGATGGCTGCCTGCACCGTGGCCGGCACGCTTACCTCGTCGACATCCGCCCGACTTACGTAGCCACCGTGCTCACCCGCCAAGACGCCGCGCTGGACCAACTCGCGGACCATCTCCTCGACGAAGAACGGGTTGCCCGCGGCCCGCTCGGCGATGATTGCTGCTAGCTCGCCGACAGAGGGATCCGGCCCCAGCAACTCATTCAGCAGTGCTGCGGTGTCCGAATCAGCCAGGGGGGCAAGGGTTATCGTCTGGGTGCCGTGCGACCGTGTCAGAACGCCCTCGTACTCGGGGCGGGAGGTGATCAGCACCATCAACTTGGTCCGCGGGATCACCGTAAGGAAGTCGGCCAGCATCGACTCGCTGACCGCATCAATCCAATGTGCGTCCTCGATGAGGTAGAGCGCCGGTCCGGTGCGTGCCAGCGATGCGGCGTTGATCAGTGCGGTCAACCGGCGCCGCCGCGCATCCGGGTCGATTCGGGGCAGCGGCACGTCGGGGTCGGCGATGCCCAACAGGTCATCCAGCAGTAGCAGATCCTGCGCGTCGGCATCCGGCACGTGTTCGCGCACCCGAGCCCGGGCGGCGTCACCGTCCAGGTCAGCCACGCCGGTGCCCGCGCGCAACAGTCGCGCGACGGCATAGAACGGGATGTCGCCGGCATGCGACTCGCAAAAGGCCCAACACACCTCGACCCCACGACTGGCCGCGGCCGCCGCGGCCTCGCGGGCCACCCGGCTCTTGCCGATGCCCGGCGGTCCGACCACATTCACCACACCACCGCGGCCGCCGATCGCGCGGTCCACCAGGGCGTCGAGGGCCGCCATCTCCCAGCGCCGACCGACCAGGCGCGCCTCGGCACGTCCGACCAGGCCATCCTGCGGGCTGATCGCCAGCAGTCGGCGGGTGGGCACCGTTTCGTCGGCCCCCTTGATATGCAGCCACTCCGGTTCACCCAGCATCACGGTGTGCTCGACCAGTCGCGCGGTCGACTCCGACAGCATCACCCCGCCCGGCGGGGCCACCGATTCCATCCGCTGCGCCATCCCGACCTGTTCGCCGATCGCGGCGTAACCCAACGACCCCGAACCGATCTCGCCAGCGATCACCCGACCGGAGTTAAGTCCCACCCGCACTCGCAGCCCTACACCGTCGCGGCGAGCCACCGCGGCCGCCAGCCGGCTCACCTCCTCTTGGATCGCCAGGCCGGCCAGACATGCGCGAAAAGCATGATCCTCCAACGCAACTGGGGCGCCAAAGATCGCCATCACACCGTCGCCGGTGTATTCAACGGTGCCGCCGTAGCGGCGCGCGACCGCCGCCGAGCGTTCCACCAGCTCGGTCATCACCTCGCGCAAGCGCTCCATATCCAGGGCGGCCGCGATGTCCATCGACCGGACCACGTCGGCGAACAGCACCGTCACTTGTTTGTACTCCGCCGATCGGCTGACTTGTGTGACCGGCGCACCGCACTCGTCACAGAATTTGGCGTTCTCTCTTAGGTCAACGCCGCACGTTGCGCACGCCAATCCCGCCGCCGTCATGTCATCGCCACGGACATCGCGCTGTGCCCCTCGAAACCCCGGCGATCTCGCGTCGCGTGGTATCTATCCACCCAGCCGCGATCCCGCCGCCGTGCCGAGCATCGCTCACGTCAATATCGTGTCACCGTTGGCCAGGCGGCAGGTGCATATCGCACGGGCCACCCCCTCAGGTACCTGACAACCTTCCCGCTCACCCTGGGACTGGCGACTGGATAAGGCCAGGTATCAATCGGGGTAGATGACCCGATCACCTCACACTCAGGAACGCGCGCAGCCGGTCGAGTACGAGTTCCGGTCGTTGCTCGACGATCCAGTGGCCCACACCATCGACCGTTTCGAGTTGGAAGTCGCTGAACAGATCGGTGTAACCGCGCAGCAGCGTCGGAGTGATCACTGGGTCATCCATCCCGTGCAGCCAGCGGACTGGGACGTCCACCCGGGTCTGGGCATACTCGCCCCGGAGCCAACGCCACATCTCGCGTGTTTGGAACGTGCGTAACCAGCGCGACCCGGCAACGGCGTGACCGGCCTCTCCCATCCGGCGGACGTAGAGATCGAGATCTGCTGGCACGAATCCCCCACCGGCCCAGCGAGCCACAAATCGCGCGTAGCGGCCTCTCGGATCACCAATCACTCGCGGCCCGAGTATTGGGGCCGACATCGGGTACTGAAACCAGAACCGCCACAGATGCCGAACCAGCGCTAGCCCCGGTCATTCATGGGCCCGGTCCCGCTTTGCAAACCGCCTCTGACCAGCTTGATCTTGAGTGGAGCTAAGGGGACTCGAACCCCTGACCCCCACACTGCCAGTGTGGTGCGCTACCAGCTGCGCCATAGCCCCGTGAAGTTGTGCCCATCGAAGCTACACCACCTGCAGGAAGCCTTCAAAGTCGCTGGTCACGGCACTTCGCCGCCGGCCTCTGGACCCAAGGCCCTTGCCGGTGTCGGTGCCGCGGGCGCCTGGCCCCGCGTCTCGGGGGCGAACGTCCAGCCGACGGCCGCGAGCAACAGCACCGCGCCGCTGACCACGAATGCCCATCCGAACGAGGTGTGCTCGGCGATCTGCCCGACCGCGAGCGATCCGATGATCGAGCCCAGGTCGGCCATCATCTGAAACGTCGCAACGGCCGTTCCCCCCCGCGCCTTGTTCCCGACGATGTCTGCCACCGCCGCCTGCTGTGGGGAGATGAATATGCCGGTTGCCGCTCCGGTCACATAGGCCGCGGCCAGGAACACCGGTAGCGACGAGGTGTATCCGACCAGAACCGTCGAGGCCGCCGACACCGTCAGGCCGACGATGAGCAGTTTGCGGCGCCCGATCCGGTCCGAGAGATAACCGCTTGGGATGACGGCGGAGATGTTCCCGATCGCGAACGTCGCCAGCGCCAGGCCCGCGAAGCGGGTGCCGTAACCCAGCGCCTCGACGACGAACAGCGGCACGAGCGCGATGCGCAACCCGAACGCCGCCCACCCCGTCGCGAAGTTGGAGAACAGCGCGGCCCGGTACGCCCGGTGACGAAGTACCGCCCGCACCGAGACAGTGGGCTCGGTATTCACCTCCGGTGCCGCCACCGTGGAATGCCGCAGGCTCACGAAAACCACTGCCGCGGCGACCAATAGGGCCGCTCCATAAATAATGAAGGGGGCCGCCAAACCCAGGCCCACGGTCAGGCTGCCGATCACCGGTCCGCCCACCGACCCGACGAGAAATCCCGACGAGAACAGGCCCGCGACGCGCCCGCGCGCGTCCGCCGGTGAGATTCGGATCATCAGACCAAGCGACGACACGGTGAACATCGCCGACCCCAGCCCGCCGAGCGAACGGAACATCAGCAGTTGCCAGTACGTCTGCGCGAACGCGCACGCCCCGGTGGACAACGCCACGATCACCAGACCGCTGATGTAGACCCGCCGCTCCCCCAGCCGCTGAACCAGCAGACCGGCAGGCGGCGCGGAGACCAACCGCATCATCGCGAAGGCGGTGATGATGAACGTCGCAGCACTGATGCTGACGCCGAAGTGACGCGCGTACTGCGGCAGCACGGGGGCGACGACGCCGTAGCCCAGCGCGACCACCACGTTCGCCGCTACCAGCAGCCAGACTTCACGCGGGAGCTTCGGCTTGTCGGTGACCGTCGAACTCGAGTAGTTCTGCTCCTCGCGTGCGCAGTCACCCTCCGCTTCAGAGCTCACGCGATGACCTTATTCACCACCTCTTTGGCAGCTTCCTGTACCTCGGCAAGATGGTCGGCGCCTTTGAACGACTCGGCGTAGATCTTGTAGACGTCCTCGGTGCCCGACGGCCGCGCCGCGAACCACGCGTTCTCCGTCGTCACCTTCAAGCCGCCGAGGGGTGCGCCGTTGCCGGGGGCCGTCGTCAGCTTGGCGGTGATCTTTTCGCCCGCCAGATCGGTGGCCGTCACTTGGTCCGGCGACAGCTTCGCCAGCCGCGCCTTCTGCTCACGGTTGGCGGGGGCATCGATGCGCGCATACGTTGGCGCACCGTACTTTTCGGCCAGCGCGTCGTAGCGTTGCGACGGTGAGGATCCGGTGACGGCGAGGATCTCCGATGCCAGCAGCGCCAGGATGATGCCGTCCTTGTCGGTGGTCCACGTCGATCCGTCGCGGCGCAGGAACGACGCACCGGCGCTCTCCTCGCCGCCGAAACCGATGGTGCCGGAGAGCAACCCGTCGACGAACCATTTGAAGCCGACCGGCACCTCGAGCAGCTTGCGGCCCAGGCCGGCGACCACCCGGTCGATGATCGACGAGCTGACCGCCGTCTTGCCGACGGCCGTCGACGCCGGCCACGACGGCCGGTGGGTGTACAGGTACTCGATCGCCACTGACAGGTAGTGATTGGGGTTGAGCAGACCGCCGTCGGGCGTGACGATGCCGTGCCGGTCGGAGTCCGCGTCGTTGCCGGTCCCGATCTGGTAAGACTCCCGGTTGGCGATCAGCGATGCCATCGCATTGGGCGAACTGCAGTCCATCCGGATCTTGCCGTCGGTGTCCAGCGTCATGAACCGCCAGGTGGCGTCGACCAGGGGGTTGACCACCGTCAGGTCGAGGTTGTGCCGTTCGGCGATCGCACCCCAGTAGTCGACGCTGGCACCGCCAAGTGGGTCGGCGCCGATCCGGATCTTCTCGGCGCTGATGGCGTGCACGTCGACCACGTTCGGCAGGTCGTCGATATAGGCGTCCATGTAGTCGTGGCGCTGTGCGGTCCGCAGCGCACGGGCCAGTGGGACACGTTTCACGGCCCTCAGGCCGTCGCGCAGGATCTCGTTGGCCCGCTGGGCGATGATGCCGGTCGCGTCGGTGTCGGCGGGTCCACCGTTGGGTGGGTTGTACTTGAACCCACCGTCGCGCGGCGGGTTGTGCGACGGCGTGACGACGATGCCGTCGGCCAGTCCCCGTGTCGCGGCCCCGGTTGTAGGATAGAATCGCGTGGCTGACCGCCGGCGTGGGCGTGTAGCGGTCGGCGGAGTCGATCATCGCCACAACATCGTTGGCGGCCATCACCTCCAGCGCCGACACCCACGCCGGCTCGGAAAGGCCATGGGTGTCGCGACCGACGAACAGCGGACCGGTGGTGCCCTGCGTCGTCCGGTATTCGGCGATCGCCTGCGTCGTGGCGAGGATGTGCGCTCGTTGAACGCGCCGTCGAGGCTGGAGCCGCGGTGACCCGGACGTGCCGAACGCCACCTGCTGGTCGACGTCTTCGGGTCGGGCTCGATCGTGTAGTACGCGGTGACGAGCTGGGCCAGATCGATGAGATCTTCGGGTTGCGCCGGCTGACCGGCTCGCGGATTGGCGGCCATGATCCCGATTCTGCCCCCCCGTAATTCGTGCCGTACCCCGGTCCCGAACCTAGACGGCGTTACTTTGGCTCATGTTCAGTTTCGATGGACGGGAGTTGGCCGCGGTCTTCGTCGGCGGAGCGCTGGGGACGCTGGCGCGGGCGGCGCTGGCGGCATTAGCCGCGCCCGACCCGGGCCGCTGGCCGTGGCCTACCTTCACCGTCAACATCGTGGGCGCATTCCTGCTGGGCTATTTCGCCACCCGGCTACTCGAACGTTTGCCGGTGTCGGGTTATCGACGGCCACTGTTGGGCACCGGTCTGTGCGGAGGCCTCACCACCTTTTCCACCATGCAGGTCGAGACCATCAGGATGCTCGAGCAGCACCACTACGGCCTGGCGGTCGGCTACACCGTCGCCAGCATCGCCGCGGGACTGCTCGCGGTCTACACCGCCACCGCCCTGGTGCGGCGGGTCCGGGTCCGCCGATGACCGTCGCGGTCTGGACCGGCGTGGCGCTGATCGGCGGGGTCGGCGCGGTGTTGCGGTTCCTGGTCGACCGCGCCGTGTCCAAGCGGAGCGCCCGGCCGTTTCCGTTCGGCACCCTCGTGGTCAATCTCAGCGGGGCCCTGCTGCTCGGTTTCTTCGCCGGACTTGTGCTCAGCCCTCACGTCGCGCTGCTGGCCGGCACCGCGTTCGTCGGCTCCTACACCACCTTCTCGACGTGGATGCTCGAGACTCAACGCCTCGGCGAGGAGCGCCAGGCCTGGTCGGCGTTCGCGAACATCGCGGTCAGTGTCACGCTCGGCCTGGCCGCGGCGTGGCTGGGCCAGTCGATCGGAGCCGGGCTGTGACCGATTTCCTCAAGCTCACCGCCTACTTCACTGAGCGCCTGCGTCACGGGGAGCGCTTCCTCTCTGACGCGCTGCTCGACCTCTACGGCGACAACTCGGTGGCCACCAGTGTCGTGCTGCGCGGCATCGCCAGCTCGGGCCGCACCTCGATGTTCTGCGCAGCGACCAATCGCTGAGCATGTCGGAGGACTCGCCGATGGCCGTTGCCGCGGTGGACACCGCCGACAAGATGGCGGGGCTGGCCGGCCAGGTCGCCGAGATGGTGCCCCGCGGCCTCATGACGCTCGAACGGGCGCACCTCGGCGGGGGGCCGGTCCGGCCACCCCGATGCCGCGAAGCTGACCGTCTACGTCGGCCGCCAGGACCGTGCGGACGGACGGCCCGCGTACCGCGCGGTGTGTGAGGTGTTGCATCGACACGGATTTGCAGGCGCCACAGTGTTTCTCGGCGTCGACGGCACGGCGGGCGGCCAGCGCAGGAGAGCCCGCTTCTTCAGCCGCAACATGGGTGTGCCAGTGATGATCATCGCGGTCGGAACCGGCCGCCAGGTTGTCGACGTCCTCCCCGAACTCGAAACGCTGTTGCGGGAGCCGATTTTCACGATCGAGCGGGCACAGCTGTGCAAACGCGACGGTGAAGTGCTGGCCCGTCCGGCGGCACTGCCTGCCACCGATGACGGCGGCCGTGCGCTGTGGCAGAAGCTCATGGTGTACACCTCCGAGGCCGCGCTGCACGACGGCACACCGATCCACCGGGCGATTGTTCACCAGCTCCTTGATTCGGCGGCGGCCAGCGGAGCGACGGTGTTGCGCGGCATCTGGGGGTTCCACGGTGACCACGAACCGCGCGGCGACAAGTTGATTCAGCTGGTTCGCAGGGTGCCGGTGACCACGATCGTGGTCGACAGCCCCGAGCGGATTGCGGCGAGCTTCGACATCATCGACCGGCTCACCGACGAGCACGGGCTCGTGACCAGCGAGCTGGTTCCGGCGCTGGTGTCGATCGACGGCGGGGAGCGCCGGGGAAGCACCGAAGCTGGCGCGGTACACCTACTGACAGATGCTCACTTCTTGGCCAGGTTCACCAGGAACTCGATCGTGCCGGTGGGCTGCACCTTGACGAAGCCGGCGAAATCCGGTGGTGTGACGCCGAAGTCGGTCCAGGTCACCGGAACCGAGCCGACGGCGATGACGGTATCGCCTGCGCGTTGGACATCCACCTTTGCGGTTAAGTCGCGCGATGTGCCCTGATCGTCATGGTGCCCGGAACGTCGACGGACACCGATGCCCCGTTTCCGGGACCACCGACAGGTCGACCGGCTGCGTCGACTTGAACTCGGCGGTCGGGAACTTGGCGACATCCATGATGCCCGCACCACGGAATTGGCCGTCGCGGGCGCTCTCCGGCGAGGTGATCGACCCGACGTCGATGGTGAAGCCGGCCTTCTCGAGCTTCGACTCGGCGACCGCCACCTCGCCCGAGACCTTGGTGGTCCGCCCGTTGACCGTGAGCGGAGACCCGCGCAGCGTTTCGTCGACGCGATAGCCCGCCTGTGTGCGGTTGGCCTCATCGCTCGGGCCGGCGACCACCGTCCAAGTCCCGTTGATATCGGTGGTCGCGGCCTGGGTCTGCGAGGCAGCGCCAACTCCGGATCGGCCTCACCGGCAATGAATTCGCGATAAACCCAGGGGCCGGCCGCAACGACGGCGACGACCACGACGACGACGATCCCGACAATCCATGCCAGCCACTTCATGATCGTGACGCTAACCGAGTCTCGACATCCAGTGGTCGGCAAGTGAGCTCACCCAGTCCGCTGCGACGCCTGCCTCTTCGGGTGGACCCTCTACCAGCACCAACTCGTCGATGCCCAGCTTCGCGATTAGAGCAAGGTCACGGGGTTGCAGGTCGCGAAGGGCCACCGCCAGCCCGCAGCTCGTCTGGATCGCGGCCGTAGTCGACGCACAGCGCCCGCAGAAACGCGACACGTTCGGCGACTGCTTCGACATCGTCGAGGTTGAACCCGTACCAGCCGTCACCCCAGGCCGCGACCCTCCGCATCGCCGCGTCGCTGTTGCCGCCGACCACGATCGGGATGCGGCGATCGTGCACCGGCTTCGGGCTGACCCGCACGGAATTGAAGTGGACGAACTCGCCGTCGAACGAGGCCACGTCGTCGCGCCACAACGTGCGAATGGCGTCGACGTACTCTTTCGTGCGCGCGCCACGACGCTCGAACGGGACGCCGAGCGCATCGAACTCCTCACGCGACCAGCCGACGCCGACTCCGAGCGTCAGCCGGCCGCCGCTCAGCATGTCCAGCGTGGCCGCCGGTTGGCCACCACCACCGGGTTGTGCTGAGGGAGCAGCAGAACGCCCGTGCCGATGCCGATGTTCGAGGTGGCGGCGGCCACGAAACTCAACCCGACGAGCGGGTCGATCCAGTCGGCGGCGGCGGGCACGGCAATCTGACCGTCGTCGGAATACGGATAGCGGGAAGCCGATTCGTCCACCATAACGACGTGTTCCCCCGACCACAGCGTCGCGAACCCGGCCCGGTCCGCGGCGGCCGCGACCGCGTCGATGACCGCGCGGTCGGCGCCGTTGCCAATGCCTAGCGCATGCAATCCCAACCGCATCGGGCGATCGTCTCACGCTGTGAGCAGCAGAACACCCGCGATGAGCAGCCCCGCCACCTTGACGAGCTCCAGGCCGACGTAGGCCCAGTGGGCGCGTGACCGCGGGCCCTGCCCGCCGGCAAGCACCGCGTCAGACCGCCTGGTCAACCGCGGTCGCACGATCACCACTTGGGCCAGGAGCATGACCACGGCGACACCCGCCGCCACCGCCGCGCCGGACGGCGGCGGCTCGAGGACAAACGCCCCGGCCAGCACTGCCGCCAGCAGAAGTTCGCAGCCGTTGAGCGCCCGGAAAACCAAGCGGCCGATGCCGAGACCGATCTGGAGCGTGACGCCGGGGGCGCGGAATTTGAGCGGCGTTTCGATGAACGAAATTGCCGCCACCATGCCCAACCACGCGAAGACCACCGCGACGGCGACAGCCGATGCCGGACTCACGGCCCGCAGCCTACGTCAGCAGCCTGGCCAGGACGGCGACGTGGCTGCCGTCGAGATCCCGGGCCGCGGTGACGAGCGTGACGGGACCCGCCCGGCCCACATCGCGAAGTTCGGCCAGCGCCGCGGCACCCTTGGGAGCCTGCAGCTCGGCCTCATACCGGGATGCGAACTCGTCGAATCGCTCGGGCTGGTGCGAGTACCACTTCCGCAGTTCAGTCGACGGCGCGACTTCCCGTATCCATCGACCGATGCGCGGATCACCCTTGCGGAAACCGCGTGGCCACAACCGGTCGACGAGCACTCGTTCTCCGTCGTCGGGGTCGATGTCGTACACGCGCGAGACGGTGATGCGTTGGGGACCACTCATGGAAGTGGAATCGTAGAAGCATGAATACCGATCGGGTCGCAGAACTTCAGCGTTGGGAAGACTCCGGCGCCGTCTGGTCAGTGATCTCCCGGAAACACGATCGCGTGACGGTCGCGTTGTTGCGATGCGATGGCGGCGAAGAGGTCGATCGGTTCACCTCCGACGACCCCCGGCTGCTGGAATACATCGGCCGGCGATTCAGTAGCGAGGAGTGACAGGGCGTGGACAGTGTGGAATTGGGAAAGCTGAAGTTCGTTCCGGTTGGCGACGCGAAGAACCTGGTCGGCGATCCCGTCCGTCAGCACATCGAGCAGGCGGGCGCCGACGGACTGTGGGTCAGCGAGATCGACCCCGACCTCGCCGACACCGCGGCCTTCTGCGAGCAGTACGACATTGGCCTTGACATCTCGGCCAACTGCGTTGTCGTGGAAGCCAAGCGCGCTGACCGGCTATGGCATGCGGCGTGTTTAGTGCTGGCGACCACCCGCTCCGACGTCAACGGCATCGTGCGCAAACACCTTGACGCCCGCAAGATTTCGTTCGCCTCGATGGACACCGCGGTGTCGCTGACCGGCATGGAGTACGGCGGCATCACCCCGATTGGCCTGCCTGCGGACTGGCCGATCTTGGTCGATCGAAATGTGGTGGATCAGGCTCAGGTCATCATCGGCAGCGGCGTTCGCAGCTCGAAACTGCTTGCGTCATCGGAGGTATGGGCAGCGCTGCCCGGCGCCGAGGTACTCGCCATCACCAAGACCGGCTAGCGGGCCGTCAACACCAGGGCCGCCTCATTGTAGGGATGGAGGCGGAAGAACAGCCGGGAGCTGGATGCCACCAGCGGTGCGGCCTCGGCCTTAACTCACCAGCCGAGCGTTGGCGAGGCACTGTCTTGCCGTGCTTGTGAATGGTTGCCTGTCCGCCGGCCAATACGTTTTGGACCCAATTGGATTCGATTCCGTAGCCGATGGGGATGCAGCGAGATAGCCGTCGTCGGTTTCGAAGATGTTCAGGGGCGTGCGATACCGCTTACCCGACTTGCGTCCGACGTGCTCGAGTGTGCCCTGCAACGGCGCCCATCCTCCGAGCGACAGCGCGAGCGGATTGGTGATTCGGCGATTGAACTTCGCCACGGCGCGAGGGACTCGCATTACTTTCCTCCCCTGTACTCCTTGCGCCGAGGATCCACGCTCACCGTCGCCGATGAGTGAGGACGGGCGGACTGAACCCTCAAGGTGCAGTTTTCTATCCGCTTCGAAGGGGATCTTGGGACCGACCGCACCGACGATCGTCAAGTCAGAGGTGGTGCCCGTGGCCGACGTGAAGACGCAGTTTCCTGAGAGCGAGTGGGTGGATCAAGACGGTCGGGATGCCCAGATCGCCGAGCGGCAGTCCGGCTTCAACAATCGTTTCGCGCCATTCCCCCAGACATAGAACGGTCGCCCCGCGCATTGGCGGAGCGACCGTCCCATTCAACTGCTTAAACCGGCTGGAAGCCTGCATTCGTGTAGACGCCCCAAGCCTGGGCCTCAGCATTCCACGAGACTGGCAGCCACGGCGCCCATGACGGCGACGGCGGTGGCGGCGGAACCCAGACCGGCGGGGCGATGCTGGCGCCCGGGCCCTCGAGACTCACACCCGGGGCGCTCACACTCGGGCCCTCGATGCTGACACCTGGGTCAGCCGGCACCGGCCACGGCGGCGGCACCGGGAACCACGGATCCGCCTGCGCCAAGCCTGCACCCAGAACGACGGCGGCCGCACCCAACGCACCCGCCAGCGTTGCCTTCGCAGCGGTTTTCTTCAGCTTCATGCATGAACTCCTTCGATCGGCACGACGACGATCGCCGACGTGCTGGTCAGGACTGCCGCCCTGCCGCGTTGCGGCGAGGACGACCAACGACCCCCCGAGCAGTTGGTCTACCCGCGGGCGGCGGCGGGCTAAACGGTGCCTTGCGTCACTTCTCTGAAAACACTCACCAACTGCGACAACTGTTCGGTCGCCTGCTGCGGATCTTTGGGAGGCGATCCGGCGAAACGGATATCGGTGGCCCCAGCCGCCACCTGCTTCGGCACCGATGCAACTGTTGCGTCGATGTCGATAGCGCCGTCGGCGTCCTTCACCAACGCGGCGGCACCCTGCACCTCCAGGTCGCTGGGGTCGCCCCCGACGTCGGCGATCGCCTGCTTCATGGCAGGAACGGATTCATTGAGGTCGGCGATCGCCGGACCCCACGGAATCCAGCGGGTTCCGAATCTGCTCAACCGGCGTGCCACTCTCGCGTTCACCGTGCCGCTGATCCAGATGGGTACACCGCGGGGCTGTAGCGGTTTCGGCATCTGGTGGATACCGTCGAAAGACAGTTCGGGCGAGTTGTAAACGGCGCGCTGTTGTGTCCACAACGCTTGGCAGACTTCCAACGTGTGGTCCAGAAGGCGACCTCGACCCTCGAATGGCAGGCCGACCGCTTCGTACTCCTCACGTTGCCAGCCGACTCCCACACCAAGGTCGACGCGCCCGCCGGACAGCACATCCATGGTGGCTAACTGCTTGGCCAGAACAGCCGGGCGTCGCAGCGCCGCGAGCAGCACCGCGGTCCCCAGCCGGATGCGGCTCGTCGTGGCGGCCACCGCCGTCAAGAAGACAAGGGGTTCCAGCCAATGGCCGTCGGGACCTGTCGGCTGTCGCCCACCTGCGGTGCCACCGATTGCCGGATCCGCGTAGGCATCGAGGTTCTCGCCGAATGCAAGGTGATCCGAGACGACAACGCGATCCACGCCGACGGCATCCATCACGCGCGCCATCTCGAGCGTCACATTCCAGTCTTGGTTCGGATCGTCGCTGTATGTGCGCAGTAACAGGGAGAGCTCAGGGCTACGCGTCATGGCTCGCTACGCCCGGCTGGCCGGGGTAAGGCGGGCCATTCCACGAAGGATCCACGGACTCCGCCTGGCCATCACCTCAACGGCACGGTCTGACCGGCGCATCGCGGCCCGGGGCCCGGGGGTGGGCGTTGACGCCAGTTCGGCCTCGGCCGATGCGGCATGCGCGCCGTGGCGATCGACCGCCAGGAGCTGCCAGCTGCCGGGCACGCCGCGCAACTCGACGAGACCACGGTCCTCGAAGCCCGTGCCCGAGCCGACCACCAAGTCACGGACACAGCGGGAGACCAGGATTTCGCCGGCGCCGGCCTGGCCGAGGATCCGCGCCGCGATGTGCACTGCCAACCCCCCGATGTCGGTACCCAGCAGTTCGCATTCGCCAGTGTGGATGCCGGCGCGGATCTCTATGCCCAGTGTCTCGGCATGAGCGCGCAAGGCCTCGCCGCACCGGATGGCCTGCGTCGGGCCCTCGAACGTGATGAGGTGGCCGTCACCAGTGCTCTTGACCACCGTGCCGCCGAAGTGTTCGGCGGATTCGGCGGTGATCTCGCCAAAGCGCTGGAGCACCGCACGCCAGCGCTCGTCGCCCGTCGCCGCGGCATGCTCGGTCGAGGCGACGATGTCCGTGAATAACACAGTGCGCAGAGCCCGGTGTGACTGCGGCGGCGCCGCGTGGCTGCCCGTGAGGAACTCCTCGATCTCCGTCAGAATTCTGTCGGGATCGTTTATCCAGGGCGCATGGTCCGCGCCTTCGACCTCGAGCAACCGCGCGCCCGGGATGTGATCAGCGAGGTACCGGCCCATCTGCACCGGCGCGCCGTGGTCATCGCGTGCATGGATGACAAGGGTCGGCACGGTGATCGTCGGCAGGATCGGCCGGACGTCTATCCGAAACGCCGCCTCGAGCGTCGCCCGCGCCATACCCGGGCTTGCGCTCATGCGCTCCAACATTCCGAGCTGACGCGCCGACCGGACCGACGGAAGAAGTGACTTCAGCGCGGCACCGCTGCCCCACGCCGACCGGACGGCGCGGCCGAAAGCTTGTCCGCCGGCGATCTGCTCCGCCGACGGCGTGTAGTCCTCGCCGAGCTCAGGTACAAGACGCTCCCGCAGCTCCGCGGGATCACTATCGACCTCTTCCCAGCCGTCGAAGCCCGTGTATGCGAACGTGCTGGTGAGGATCAAGGCTCGCGTTCGCTCGGGTCGTTTTGCCGCGAACACGATGGCGGCCGGGCCACCCTCGCTCACACCCAAGATCACCGCTTTACCGAATCCGACGGCGTCCATGACGGCCTCGATCTCGGTCGCTCGATCCTCCAGGGTGCGAACTTTCGGGACCGGGTCCGACAGCCCGACGCCGGCCTTGTCGAAGAGCACGATGCGACAGAACGTTGAGAGCCGCTCCATGAACACCTCGAACTCGGGCATGGTCCAGTACAGCTCGACAGGCCCTTCGCCGAACACCTGATACGCCAGGCTGAGATCGCCGCATGACGCGTACGACGTTTCCGGCACGGCATTGAGCGTAGTTGACGTGTGTGCGACAGTTCCGGAGATGACGGGAAGCGTCGCGGTGATCGGGGCCGGACCGGGTGGGCTCACCGCGGCACGTTGGCTGCTGTCGCAGGGATTCGAGCCGACGATCTTCGAGCAGGTCCGACGTTGGGCGGTCAGTGGACCGGGCTGCCCGGCCTCAGCGGCGTGTGGCCGACCATGCACACCAACACCAGTCGGCATCCTCGACGGCGTTCAGCGACCTCGAGCCCGAAAGCGATCTGGTCTACCCATCGAACCGCGACGTCCTCGACTACCTGCATCGCTATGCCGAGACGTTCGGCCTGACGTCGCGCATCCGATTCGGCACGCGGGTCGAGCTCCTCAGCCGAGGCGACGCCGGTTGGCTCGTCGGCCACTCCGGCACGACCGAGACATTCGAACGAGTGGTGGTGGCGAGCGGCAGGTTCCAATCCCCCTCCATCCCAGCGGTTCCCGGACTCGACACCTTCACCGGCTCGGCGGGAGCGAGCTCCACGTACCAGCTACCGTGGGGCACGTGCCCTACCTCGGCAAGCGTGTTCTCGTCGCGGGCGGTGCCATCAGCGCCCTCGAGATCGCCGCCGAACTCGCCCAACTCGGCGCGGCGCGCGTCGTGGTCACCCAGCGGCGGCAGCGGTACGTCCTGCCGAAGTTCGCCGCGGGAGTGCCGTCCGACCATCGGATCTTCACGCGATACGGAACCATCGCGAACGAGCACGCTCCCCGCAGCGGAGATCGACCGGCAGCTGAAGGAGATCGTCGTCGAGGCCGGCGGAAGTCCGGAACAGTACGGCGCGCCGGCGCCGGACCCATCGCTCTTCGCCGCAGGGGTCACCCTGAGCCCAGCAGTACCTGCCGCTCGTGGCAGAGGGCCGAATCACGGTGCGGCCGTGGATGACAGTCCGTCGCGGACGCGACCGTGACCTTCGCCGACGGGCATGCCGAGGAGTTCGACGGAATTGTGTTCGGCACCGGGTTCGAGCTGCACCTGCCGTTTCTGAGCGACGACATCCGCGCGATCGTCGACCTCGACGCGGTGCACCTGGACGCGGACCGCTACACCTTCCATCCCGGACCTGCCAGGGCTTGCGTTCGTGGGCATGTGGGACCAGTCGGGTGGATACTTTGTGCCGCTGGAACTTCAGGCCCGGTGGATCGCCTACACGTGGGGCGGCGCGATCCCCGCGACGAGCGAGACCGAGCAGCGGTCGGCGATCGACACCTACCGCTGCGCGGCGCGGGCATGTCCCAGAAGAACCCGGATGAATCTGGTGGCACTGACCTTCGCCCGAGCCGCAGGGGTCGAACCGCATCTGGACGACTGGCCGCACCTGCGCCGCGCGCTGCTGTTCGGCCCCTCGCACCGAGTTGTTTCCGGCTCGAAGGCCCGGATGCGCTGCCCGACGCGCCGATCCCGGTTCGTCCGCGACGCCGCTGCGTTCGGCGCGATCACGTCGAATGAGCTGACCGAGCGCGAGCGCAGATACCTCTCACTGGTGGAAGCCGCGACGACTAAGCGTTGAGCGCGGTCTCACCGATGACGCGTCGCGCGCGCAGGTCGGCGAGCTCGTCGACCGGTCAAGCCGAGGCCACGCAGGATCTCCTCGTTGTGCTGACCGAGCGTCGGCGGCGCGAACCGGTGGTGATGGCGCGGGTCCGGGTGTCATCTTGAACGGCCAGCCCGGATAGCGGTGCGGCCCGGTGATCGGGTGCTCGACCTCTTCGTAGTATCCTCGCGCGTCGAGTTGAGGTATGTCATACATCCGCTCGGCCGTCAGCACCTGCTCGGCCGGAACATGCTGTGCGCTCAGGACATCGACGATTTCGGCTGCGGACCGGGTCCGCGTCCATTCGGCGACCACCGCGTCGAAGCTCGTCGTGCGCGAAGCTCCGCCGAATCGACGCCAGTAGCTCGGGTCGCCCCATCGCCTCGACCAGGTGCGCCCAGTCCGTGTCGTCGCGCACGCGAGAGCGCCACCCACGCGTCGTCCGCGGCGGTCGGGTACACGCCCTGCGCATAACCGCGACGGCGGTTGCCTTCGCGCGGTCGAACGACACCGTTCATCGAGTACTCGATCACGGGCTCGGCGGCGACCGCACGCCGCGACCTCGATCTGCGCGATCTCGACGAGTTGGCCTTCGCCGGTGCGGCGCCGGTGCTCGAGCGCGGCGAGCAGGGCGACGCCGGCGTGCACCCCGACGATGGGGTCGGCAGGTCCCTGCAGGTTGCACGGCGGCCCCTCGGCGTAACCGGTGGCAGCCGACATCCCCGATGTCTGCTCGAAGTTGAACGCCCAGCCGACGTAGTCGCGCCATGGCCCCTGCAGGCCGAACCCGGGCATGCGCACGAGGATCACGTCGGGCTTCAACTCCACCAGCGACTCGTAGTCCAGCCCGAACTGCTCGATCACCCGCGGCGAGAAGTTCTCCACGACGACGTCGGCATCGCGGACGAGTCGGCGGACCAGCTCGCGGCCCGCATCGGACGTGAGATCCAGTGTGATGTCGCGCTTGTTGAGGTTGGTGCCCTGCCACATAGCGCTGCGCTCATACCAACGGTCGCCCTCGTGGGCCCATGCACCCGAATAGCGGAAGCCGTCGGGCCGTTGTATCGATTCGACTTTGACGATCTCGGCACCGAAAGCGCCGAGATAGCAGGTGAGGTACGCGCCCGCCCAGAACGTGGTGAGGTCGAGAACCTTCATGTCCGCGAACGGCATCGGCGGATCTGCGGCCGGCGACGAGCCGGCGGACCGGATCTGCTTCTGCGCGACAGTATCGGCGGACGCACCGAGCCGCGGAGCGGGCCGGACGCGGCGACGCCGGCGTCTTCGACAGCCGGAATGGCGCGCCGGGCCGCCGGAACGACCAATCGTCGCCACCCGCCGTCCACGAAGAACCCGCGATCGCGGTATTGCGGGCAGTCCAGCACCGTCGCGCCGTCGTTGACCGGGGCGGCGGGAATCCGCATCGCCTGGCTCAATTCGACGATCTCGGCCACGGTTCGGTCGGAAAGCCACGGCTGGGCCTTCTCGAAGAACTCGCGCGCGCTCGGGACCGCCCAGCATGATCGCGATCTGGTGCTCGCCGTATTCGGGCAGCCCGAGCATCGCGCACACATCGAGCCAGTGCTGACCCGTCAGGCAGTTGATCCCGATCCATCCGTCGGCGGCGCGGACGATGCCCATCATCGGCGCCGCCCTGGTGTTGGCGGGCAACCCGAGGCTTCGCATCTTCTCGGCCATCAGCATCGGGTACGGGAAGCGTCGACAGCAGCGACTCGAGCACCGAGACGTCCACCTCGATGAGCCGACCCGCGTTGGCGGACCGAGTCCTCAAGCGCGGTGAGCGCACCGAGCGCGGCGTAGCCGCCGGCGACGTACTCGGAGATCCTGGCGCCGGCCTGCACCGGCGGCCGGTCGGGATCCCGGTTGTTGACCCAGCCCGAGGCCGCCTGCACGGTCAGCGGTGTGGCGTCGCGGTCGCGCAGCGGCCCATGCTGACCGAAGTCCGAGATGCGCACGACGACGAGTCCCGGGCGCAGCGCCGTCAACGTCGGCACGTCGAGGCCCACCCGGTCCAGCGCCCCCGGCGCGCAGTGCCTCGACCAGCAGGTGCGCCTGCGCGATCAGTGCGCGCGCGACCGCGATCATCACTCGTCGAGATCGAGTGTGGCCCCGTGCTTTCCGGCGTTGAGGTACTCGAACATACCGGAGCGGTCGGGGTCGGGAACGCCGCCGGGAAACGGTCCCCAGCGGCGCAGCGGATCTCCGGACGGCGGCTCGATCTTGGTGACCTCGGCGCCGAGGTCGACGAGCAGCTTCGTGCAGTACGGGCCGGCGATGTCGCCGGCGATCTCGACGACGCGCAGTCCTTCGAGCGGTCCCATCACGCCGGGATTCCGATGGCCTTCGGCTCCATGTACCGGTGCAGCCCGGAGAGTCCGCCGCCCTCTCGGCCCAACCCGCTCTGCTTGAACCCGCCGAACGGCGCATCGCCCGGGATGCAGCCGTTTACGGCGATCTGCCCGGTGCGCACGCGGCGTGCGACGGCGACCGCGCGGTCGACGTCGGTGCCCCATACCGCGCCGGAGAGCCCGTACTGCGAGTTGTTGGCGATGCGCGACCGCGTCGTCGTCGTCGCGGTAGCGGAGGACCGTCAGCACCGGTCCGAACACTTCCTCCTGGGCGATTCTGGCGTCGGGCGTGACGTCCGTCAGGATCGTCGGTTCGAAGTAGAAGCCCTTGTCCAGGCCGGCCGGGCGCCGGCCGCCGGCCGCCAGCGTGGCACCGTCGCTCAGCGCCGCGCGCGACGTGGGCCTCGCACGCGGTCCAGTTGCGCGCGGCTGATCAGCGGACCCATCTGCACCTCGGGATCGCGTTGGGTCGCCCACCTTTACGCGCCCGCGCCAGCCTCGACGAGCCGGTCGACGACCTCGTCGTGGATTCGCTCCGGGCAGAAGCAGCCGGCTTTGCAGGATGCACGCCTGCCCCGCGTGCAGCGAGCAGCCGTCGAACAGGATCCGTTCCAGCAGTTCGTCGGTGACCTCGACGTCGTCGAGGAAGATGCCCGCCGACTTCCCGCCGCACTCGAGCAGGATCCGCTTCATCGTGCCGCCCGCGGCGGACATGACCTCGCCTGCCGACCGCCGAGCTGCCGGTGAAGCTGACCATGTCGATTCGCGGGTCGGTGGTCAGTAGCTTGCTGGCCTCGATGCCGCTGGGTGTGACGACGTTGACCACGCCCGGCGGAATGTCGGTGTGTTCATCGATGATTCGCGCCAGCGCGAGGCCCGGCGAGCGGTGTCAGCGGCGACGGCTTGAGCACGACGGTGTTGCCCGCGGCCAGTGCGTTGCTCACCTTCATCACGTTGAGGCTGTGCGGGAAGTTCCACGGCGTCAGGATCGACACGACGCCCAGCGGCTCGTGACAAAGCAGCGTGGTTCCCGCGCGCCCCGAACGCGTCGATCGGCTCGTCGGTCAGCTGTGCGGCGAGTTCGCCCGCGCGCAGCGCCATGAAGGCCGGGACCGTCGACCTGGATCAACCGCTCGTTCGCGATGCAGCCCCACTCGGCCTGGGACAGCGCGAAGAAGTCGTCGGCGTGCTCCAACAGCGCATTGCCCAACTGGTTGAGGCACCGGGCTCGCTCCTCGGGCGCGGCGGTCGGCCCACGGCCCGGAGTCGAACGCCCGTCGCGCGGCGCCGATCGCGGCGTCGACGTCGGCGAGGCTCGGCGTCGGGAGCCTGGGCGATCGTCGCCTCGGTGGACGGCGAGATGTCGTCGTAGCGGCCGCTTTCGCGGCTCGACCCACTGACCGTCGATGTAGAGCGAGTACGTGTCGACGAGTCGGAAGCGGGTCGGCCATGCCGGCTCCTCACCGAGGTCTAGCGGATCAACACATGGTGTACACCTGTCGGACCAGGCCCGTCAATCGCCGGCTGCTCAACTGAGTTGATAATCAACGGAATCACGCGAGTATTGACAGCGACATCCTCGTCGAGTAGACACAGTAGCATCGAACACATTTGATCGTGATCTGTCCGACGCAGATCGTCGAGGGAGGCCTGCGTGCCCACAACGTTCCCTCTGCATTCCCCCGACTTCTTCACCGGCGACCCGTACCCGGCGTACAAGGAATTGCGCGCGACCGCGCCGGTGTGCTGGAACGACGTCACGAAGTTCTGGGCACTGCTGAAGTACGAGGACATCCGCTACGTGTCCACCAACCCGGACACGTTCTCCTCGACAAAGGGCATCACGATCCCCGACCCCGCGATGCCGAACCCGGTGCAGGAGGGCAACCTCATCTTCACCGATCCGCCGCGCCACCGTCAGCTGCGCAAGCTGATCAACACCGGGTTCACCCGACGGCAGGTGGCGATCCTCGAGCCGAAGGTCCGCGAGATCGTCTACGGGCATCCTCGACGACGTCCGGCCCGGTCACACCCACGAATTCGCCGAGGAGATCGCCGCGCCCCTGCCGACCCGGATGATCGCCGAGTTGCTCGGTGCGCCGCCCGATGACTGGGAGCAGTTCCGGAGGTGGTCCGACGCGTGCACCGGGAACGCCGATCCCGAGATCGAGATGGACTCGTTCGTGGCGATCGGCGAGCTGTTCGAGTACTTCCAGCAGCTGATCGCCGCGCGGCGCGCGGAGCCGAGAGACGACATGCTGTCGGTGCTTGACCACCGCCGAGGTCGACGGCGACAGCCTCACCGACGACGACCTGCTCAACTTCGCCTTCCTGCTGCTGGTGGCGGGCAACGAAACCACGCGCAACCTGATCGCGCTCGGCACGCTGGCGCTGATCGACCACCCCGACGAATGCCGCAAGCTCGTCGACGACCCCTCGTTGATCCCCGGCGCGGTCGAGGAGATGCTGCGCTGGACCACCCCGGTGACGCACATGGCGCGCACCGCGACGGCCGACGTCGAGATCCGCGGGCAGCTCATCCGCGAGGGCGACATGGTCGTCATGCTCTACGGCTCGGCCAACCGCGACGAGGAGATATTCGGCTCCGACGCGGAGGAATTCAAGATCACTCGACATCCGAACCCGCACATCGCGTTCGGCTGCGGTGAGCACTCGTGCATCGGCGCTCAGCTGGCCCGGCTCGAGGCGCGTGTCTTGTTCGAGGTGCTGCTGGGGCGATATCCCGAAGCTCGAGCTCGTCGGCGACGTCGACCGGATGCGGGCCACCATGGTGCCCGGCGTCAAGCGAATGCCCGTGCGACTCGGAACGGGGAGCTGAGCAGTGCATTTGGATTTCACACCGGAACAGAAGGAGTTGCGCGCCGAGATCCGCGCCTCGCTCGAGGCGGTGATGACGCCCGAGCGCATCGCCGCGGTCGCCAGACCGGACGGAGGGCGGCCGCGAGCCGTCAAGGAATGCGTGCGGGCGCTCGGCGCCGCCGACCTGCTCGGCGTCGGCTGGCCGAAAGAGTATGGCGGACGGGGCTTTACCGCACTCGAGCAGTTCATCTTCTTCGAAGAGGCGCAGCGGGTGAACGCGCCCATCCCGCTTGTCACGCTCAACACCGTCGGGCCGACGCTCGACGCATTACGGCACCGAGGAGCAGAAGCAGAAGTTCCTGCCCGGCGATCCTGGACGGCACCGTCGAGTTCGCGATCGGCTATTCCGAGCCGTCCGCGGGAAGCGATCTGGCCTCGCTGCGCACCACCGCCGTGCGCGACGGCGACGACTACATCATCAACGGCCAGAAGATGTTCACCAGCGGCGCGGCGTACGCCGACTACATCTGGCTCGCGGCGCGCACCGATCCCACGGTCAAGAAGCACAAGGGCATCTCGATCTTCATCGTGCCCACATCGTCGCCCGGTTTCTCCTGGAAGCCGTTGCACACCATGCCGGGCGTGTCCACCTTCTACACGTTCTACGACGACGTGCGCGTGCCCGGCCAGTTCGATCGTCGCCGGCGAGAACGAGGGCTGGAAGCTGATCACGACGCAGCTGAACTTCGAGCGCGCGGCGCTGGGCAACATGGGTGCGCTCGAGCCGTTGTTCGAGAAGACGCTGCAGTGGGCGCAGACAACCGAACTCGACGGCGGCCGCGTCATCGACCAGCCGTGGGTGCAGCAGGCGCTGGCCCGGGTCGAGGCGCAGGTCGCGGCCTACAAGATCATGAACCTGCGGGTCAACGCGGCGATGACCAAGGGCGCGCTCGGCATGGGCGAGGCATCGGCGGTCAAGGTCTTCGGCACCGAGCTGACGCAGCAGGTGGCCCGCGAACTGCTCGAGGTGCTCGACCGCGGCGGCACCCGAAAGGGCGACGACGCGCCGTTGCGCGGTGCTCTCGAATCGGCGTACCGGATCGCGGTGATCAACACCTTCGGCGGCGGCGCCAACGAACTTCAGCGCGACATCATCGCGATGGCGGGACTTTTCATGCCGCGCGCACCGCGTGACCTTCGGGCCTCGGCAACACAGAATGGAAGGATGACAAGTGACGCAGTAACGACCGACGGACGACAAGACCGAATTCCGCAAGAAGCTCGACGCGCTCATCGGCAAGCCCACCGGCGGGTCCGGCAAGCCGACCGTAGCGCCGGATCCGGTCAACCAGCCGATGATTCGGCACTGGGCGCATGCACTCGACGACATGAACCCGGTCTACCTCGACCCCGAGTTCGCCGCGAAGTCGCGGTTCGGCGGCATCGTGTCTCCGCCGGTCATGCTCCAGGCGTGGACGATGCCCGCCCCCAAGCTGGAGGGGATCGCCGAACGCGGCGGCGTTCCGATCGAGATGCAAGGCAAGAACCCGTCGGCGTTCATCGAGGAAGCCGGGTTCACCGGCATCGTGGCGACCAACTCGGAGTTCGAGATCGAACGCTATCCGCGCCTCGGCGACGTCATCTCGGTCGACGACGGTGTTCGAGGACATATCCGACGAGAAGAAGACCTCGCTGGGCACCGGTCATTTCGTCACCTGGGTGTCGACCTACACCGACCAGGACGGTGAAGTGCTTGGCCGGCAACGGTTCCGGGTCTTCCGATTCAAGGCGAAGGCAGCTGATGGCGACGAGACTCGCACCGACGGTCAGTCCGGACACCGAGTTCTTCTGGAACGGGCTGCGCGACCACAAGCTGCTCATCCAGCGGTGCACAGGATGCCAGGCGCTGCGTCAGCCGCCACGCCCGATGTGTCCGGCGTGCAACTCACTGGACTGGGACACCGTCGAGTCCTCGGGCCGCGGCACCGTGTACAGCTACGTGATGCCGCAGCACCCGCCGATGCCGTTCATGGAGTACCCGTACATCGTCGCGCTGATCGAACTCGACGAAGGGGTGCGGCTGGTGTCCAACCTGTGCGAGATCGCGCCCGACGATGTCGAAGTCGGCATGCCCGTCGAGGTCTTCTACGAGACCTTCGATAACGACCTCGTGCTGCACCAGTTCCGGCCGGCCCGGTAGACGAGGCCAGCGAAGACACATGGACTTCACCTTCACCGAAGAACAAGAGACGATCGCCAAGGTCGCGCGTCAGCTCTTCGAGCATCGCGCTCACGCCCGAACACCTCACCGAGCTCGAGGCCGGCGACGTGCGCTACGACGCAGCGCTGTGGAGCGAACTCGCGACCGCCGACCTCCTCGGAATCGCGTTGCCCGAGACCGTCGGCGGCAGCGGCCATGGCTTCCTCGAACTGGCACTGCTGCTCACCGAGGTCGGGTGGAGCGTCGCGCCGGTGCCGGTGTACGCCACCCTGCTTCTCGGCGCCGACACCATCGCCCGATACGGCGATGACAGCTCAGCAGCAGCGGTATCTGCCTGATGTCGTCAACGGCGACCGCATGCTCACCGCCGGGTTGACCGAGCCCGGGCGCTCCGACCCGACCGCACCCGCGACCACCGCACGTCGCGACGGCGACGGCTGGCGCCTCGACGGAACCAAGGAGCTGGTGCCGGCGGCGCAGATCGCCCACACGATGCTCATCCCCGCGACGCTCGATGACGGCGACGTCGGCCTGTTCCTGCTCGACACGAACGCCGACGGCGTCGAGATTCGACCCGCGACGACGACCAACGGCGAACCGCATGCCGACGTATTCCTCGACGGCGCAGTCGTTTCCGGCCGCGACCGGCTTTCCGGCAACGGCGCCGAGATGATCGATTCGCTGTACGCCCGCGCGCTCGTCGGGCTGTGCGCGATCCAGCTCGGCGTCGACCGAGCGCGCGCTGCGCATGGCCGCCGCGTACACGACCGAACGCGAGCAGTTCGGCGGCCGATCGGCAGTTTCCAGGCCGTGCAGCAGCGGATGGCCGACGCGTTCATCGACGTCGAGGCGATCCGGTGGACCATGTGGCAGGCCGCCTGGCTGCTCGCCCAGGACCGGCCGGCCCGGCCGGGAGGCCGCGCATCGCGAAATTCTGGGCGGCCGAGGCAGGCGCACGAGTCGCCGCCACCGCCCAGCAGGTACACGGCGGAATCGGCATCGACACCACCTATCCCCTGTTCCGTTACTTCCTGTGGGCCAAGCACAACGAGCTCACGCTCGGTTCGGCGTCGGCTCAGTTGGCCCGCCTCGGCGCCGCGTACGCAAACGGAAAGGAATGACTACGTGACCTCGCACAAGTTCCGCACCACGACCCTCGACTGGCGCGACATCAACGTCGGCGACGAGGTGACCCCGCTCGAGATCCCGGTCACCGCAACCGTGATCGTCGCCGGCGCGATCGCGTCGCGTGACTTCATGCCGGTGCACCACGATCGCGACTTCGCCAAGAAGCAGGGCTCGCCGAACATGTTCATGAACATCCTGACCACCAACGGGCTGTGCGTGCGCTTCCTGACCGACTGGGCGGGTCCCGAGGCGATGGTGACGAAGCTGGCGATCCGCTTGGGCGTGCCCGCTTTCCCGAACGATCCGCTGCGGTTCACCGGCAGCGTCACCGGCAAGTCCGAGGGTGCCGACGGCGAGGGCTTCGTCGAGGTCACATTCAAGGGCACCAACAGTCTGGGCGACCACGTGTCGGGCACCGCGACGCTCAGCCTGCTCGAAGGAGGCCGGCACGTGAGTTCGCTGGGCGGAAAGGCGGCCATCGCCGGCATCGGCCAGACCGAGTTCTCGAAGGAGTCCGGTCGCAGCGAGCTCCAACTCGCCTGCGAGGCAGTCAAAGCCGCGATCGACGACGCCGGCCTGCGGCCCAGCGATGTCGACGGCATGGTCACCTTCACGATGGACGCGAACGATGAGATCGAGGTCGCTCGCAACGTCGGGATCGGCGACCTGACGTTCTTCACCCGCGTGCCGCACGGCGGCGGCGCGGCGGCGGGCACCGTCGTGCAGGCCGCGATGGCCGTGGCGACGGGCACGGCCAACGCCGTCGTGTGCTACCGCGCATTCAACGAGCGATCCGGGTTCCGGTTCGGCGGGGCGACCGCGCGGTCGTCGGGTGAGACACCGCTGTGGCTCGCTCCGTATGCCCCGTTCGGGTTGTTGACGCCTGCCGCGTGGGTCGCGCTGCATGCCCAGCGCTACATGTCGACCTACGGCGTCACCAACGAAGACTTCGGGAGGATCTCCGTCGTCGACCGCGCCCACGCGGCGCGAAATCCCGACGCGTGGTTCTACGAGCGCCCCATCACACTCGAGGACCACCAGAACTCGCGGTGGGTCATCGAACCCGTGCTGCGGCTTCTCGATTGCTGCCAGGAGAGCGACGGCGGCGTCGCGATGGTCGATCACCAGCGTCGAGCGCGCGCGCGACCTATCCCGACCGCCCGCGGTGATCACGGCCGCGGTGCAGGGCGCGGCCTACGAGGGCGAGATGATGACGAGCTACTACCGCGACGACATCACCGGTCTGCCGGAGATGGGGGTGGTCGCCGAAAAGCTCTGGCGCGATTCGGGACTCAAGCCCACCGACATCCAGACCGCGTTCCTCTACGACCACTTCACTCCGTTCGTGTTCGCCCAGCTCGAGGAGCTGGGCTTCTGCGGGCGCGGCGAGGCGAAGGACTTCGCAACCGTCGAGAACCTCTCGCTCGGCGGGACACTGCCGATCAACACGAACGGCGGCCTGCTCGGCGAGGCGTACATCCACGGCATGAACGGCATCACCGAAGGCGTCCGGCAGGTCCGTGGAACCTCCTACAACCAAGTCGATGACGTCGAGCACGTGCTGGTCACATCCGGAACCGGTGTACCCACGAGCGCACTCATCCTCGCGCCCGCCGACTGAGTAACTCGCCATGACAACGGAGATCACCGCGACCGATACCCGCGAGCTCATCATCGAGTCGGCGTTCGACTGCTTTCGTAGGCGAGGCCTGGACAAGACGACCATCGTCGACATCGCCCGGGCAGCAGATGTCTCGCGCAGCACGGTGTACGAGTACTTCCGCGACAAGGCCGAGATCGTTGAGGCGTGCGCAGAACACTCTTCGCAGAAGTTCTACCGCGAGATGGCCAAGGCGATGGGCAAGGGCGACACGCTGGAGGACAAGCTGACTCTCGCGGCGGTATTCGTGACCAGGGCGCGGCGATTCTTCGAACCCGAGAAGTATTTCGACGCAGACGAAGTGAGCCTGCTTGCTGACGAAGAACGCCGCGGTGCTGCTGCGCGAGTGCGGTGAGTTCATTGCTCCCTACCTCGCCGCCGCGAAACTGACGGGCGAGGTCCGTAAGGACCTTGATGTTGCGGCAGCCGGCGAGTGGTTCGCGCGGATGCTCTTCTCGCTATTCAGCACACCGTCGCAGATGTTGGATCTGGACGACGACGAGGTCATCGACGAATTTGTGCGAGCTCATGTGGTGCGAGGATTCACGAGTAGCCGTGCCAGGCATTAGGGCATTGCGTGTGATCCGCTGCCGGCCGGCAGGCGGCGTATCCGGCCGTTTGGGTTCTCCGTAGTCTGGTTGAGTGAGTGTGGCACCGCAATCGACCATCGCGCTGGACGACCGCTTCGCCCGTGAGCTGCCGGAGATGGCGGTCAGTTGGCAGGCCGATGCGCCACCTGCCCCGCAGCTGCTTGTGCTCAACGAATCACTGGCCACAGAACTGGGTCTCGACGCGGATTGGCTGCGGAGTCCGCAGGGTCTCCGTCTCTTGGTCGGAAATCTGGTGCCGAGCGGTGCTGCTCCGGTCGCGCAGGCCTATGCCGGGCATCAGTTCGGCGGCTTCGTGCCGCGACTGGGCGACGGGCGCGCGCTTCTACTCGGTGAGCTCATCGACACCGCGGGGCAGACCCGCGACATCCACCTCAAGGGCTCGGGGCGCACCCCGTTCGCGCGCGGCGGCGACGGCCTCGCGGCGGTCGGACCAATGCTGCGCGAGTACGTGGTCAGCGAGGCGATGCACGCTCTGGGAATTCCAACCACGCGGTCACTGGCCGTCGTCTCAACCGGGAGTCAGGTGCAGCGTGAGACGGTACTTCCGGGTGCCGTCCTCGCCCGGGTCGCGAGCAGTCACCTGCGGGTGGGCAGCTTCCAGTACGCCGCGATCACCGGTGACGTCGACCTCGTGCGCCGTCTCGCCGACCACGCCATCGCCCGGCACCACCCAGCCGCGGCGGCCGCCGAGCGCCCATACCGAGCGCTGTTGGAGGCGGTGATCGCAGTCCAAGCTGCGCTGGTCGCCCGGTGGATGCTTGTCGGATTCGTGCACGGCGTGATGAACACCGACAACATGACGATTTCGGGCGAGACCATCGACTACGGACCGTGCGCGTTCATGGAGGCATACGACCCGAACACGGTGTTCAGCTCGATCGACGCCTGGGGGCGCTACGCCTACGGCAACCAACCGACCATTGCCGGCTGGAACCTGGCGCGATTCGCAGAGACCCTGCTTCCCCTGCTCGCCGATGACGTCGACCAGGCGATCGTCATCGCACAGGAGTCGCTAGGCAGTTTCCCGCAACGCTACGACGCGGCCTGGGCCGCCGGCATGCGGGACAAGCTGGGCCTCGCGCCGGAGACCGCAACGGAGGTGGTGAAGCCACTGACCGACGAGTTGCTTAATCTTCTGCAACAGAGCCACATCGACTTCACTTCGTTCTTTCGCATTCTGGGTCAAGCGGCCCGGGGCGATGCCGAACCGGCGCGTGGACTATTTATCGACCTCGCCGGGTTCGATCGCTGGCTTTCGCGCTGGCGCGACCTGAATCTCGACCCCGGGTTTATGGACCGGGCCAATCCGGTCTACATCCCCCGCAACCATCTCGTCGAGGAGGCCCTCACCGCGGCGACGGCGGGTGACCTTCAACCTCTCGAGCAACTTATGGCCGCGCTGTCCGCTCCCTACGACGAACGACCGGGCCTCGAGCGCTACGCCGCGCCCGCCCCGGAGGACTTCGGCGAATACCGTACGTTTTGCGGCACCTGAGCACTACTTGTGTAACTCGGCGAGCGCGTGGATCTGCTCGAGGTAGTGCTCGAGCGAGCGGTGGATGAACCGCGCCGACACAATCGTCGTGCCGGCCGCGGCCATGGTCGCCAGGGTTTCCCGCGTCGCCTCCGGCTCCTTCACCGGGTCGAGCGGCTCGTCAGCCGGCAGTACGACATCGAATCCCGCGGGTAGCTCCCGCGCGCGCAACCACTCTGCAGCGGTGGCGATCGACACGTTGAACGGACACCAACCATCGGCGAGCGTGACCGCACGCCGCAGCGATCGCCGGGTTCGGCCACCGATCCAGATCGGCATGTGCGGCTGTAGCGCGCATGGGTCGACAGTGAGGCCGCCGAACGAGTAGTACTCACCGTCATACACCGGCTCATTACTCGACAGTGCCGCCCGCAGCGCCCGCAGGGCGTCGTCGGCCGCGGTCACCCCGATCGTCGAACGGCGCACCGAGAAGGTCGAACTCCTCCTTCAGCGTGCCGACACCGACACCGAGGATCACCCGGCCGCCGCTGACGTGATCCAGTGTGCCGTAACGCTTTACGATCGCAAGCGGATGGTGATAGCCAAGCACCAGGGTCATGGTCGCGAGCCGGATCTGCTTGCGTGCGGGCTGACACATAGCCGAACGTGGCGAGGGGATCCCAATACCGGGCACCGCGCCGCGCCGGCCTCGGTGGAGGGATACCGATGTGCTCGCTGCACGTGAGGTGGTGGTAGCCGAGCCGATCCGCCGTCTCGGCGACGCGGCCGATGTCCTCGATCGTGGCGTCCTTCTCCCACGTCAACGGCGCGCCGGCGACGTTGGTGACGACGGGCGTCGCGATGCCGAGTTTCACTGCAGGGGCTCTTCGCCCGCAAGGATCGTGCGGTGCATGAGACGGCCGCTGTCGACGGAATACGAAAGCACCCGATGCATCGTGCCGGTGTTGTCCCAGATGAGCAGGTCGCCGGGTTGCCACTCGTGCCGGTAGACGTACTGCGGCTGGGTGGCCCAGTCGCGCAGGCGCGCAAGCAGCGCACGGCTCTCCTCGACCGGCAGTCCGATCACGTAGTCCGCCGTCGCGCCGAGGAGTAACGACTTGCGGCCGGACTGGTGCGTCCACACCATCGGGCAGGCCTTCGTCGGGGATTTCTGCCAGAACGTGATCTCGTCGTAGCTCATCTCCGGACGGACGTAGTACTGCGACCGCTCGGCACTGTGGACCACCCGAAGCTCGGCGATTGCGTCCTTGTCGGCTTGCGGCAGGTCGTCGTACGCCGCGTAGGTGTTGCAGAACTCGGTCTCGCCACCGGTTTCGGACAGCTTGATGGCCCGCAGCAGGGTCGCGAGATTCGGGTAGGGCTGCAGCGAGCCGTCGAAATGCCAGAACATCGAGCCCTTCAGGTATTCGGCTCGCTGGTTCACGTTCTTGTCGAGCGAGATCTTGTAGATGCCGCCCTCGCCCTCGTTCTGCAGGGATGTTGCCGAGGGTCTTGGCGATGGCGACCTGCTGCTCGTCGCTGATCTCCAGGCCGCGGAAGAAGACCACTCCGCGCTGCTCCAGCGTCGCGCGGATGTTCTCCGCTTCGCGTCCACTCAGCAGGGTGTCGAGGTCGGTTCTGATCTCGCTGCCGATTCTCGGGGTGAGGTCGACGACTTCGAGTTGTGCGGAGGAGAGTCCCATGGATTCAGCTCACTCTCGTGAGAATGGTGTTGGCCGAATGCTTCACGCGCGGTTGCTTCCACAGCTCGACCGCCAGCGAGACCGTGATCAGCGAGTAGAGCAGGTTGCGCAGGTTCGCGACGTCCTCGGGCAGCGGTTCGGAGTAGTCGAACTTGTCGATGTAGGCGACCGCTTCCTCGGCGTGCGGGAAACACCTCGTCGTAGAACGCCTGGATCTCGGTCATCGAACTGTTCACGCGCTTCACGTAGCGCTCGTGCCCGTCCTCGATGGCCCATTCGGCGACCAGGTGCTCGAGTTGCGAAAACTCCGGCGGCAGAAGCGCGTTCATCGCTGCCGCGCCTTCGCCTTCTCGCCGGCCTCGACGTAGTCGCCCACCACCTTGTGCAGATGACGCAGCAGGATCTCCTCGTCATTCATCGTGAAATGCGTGAGGGCACCACTGTTCAGCATCGCCTGCAAGCCTTCGGACGGGCTGGCGTCTTCCAGGATGATGTCGTTGAGGAACGTCACCGTCAGCTCCTGGCCCAGCCGCTCCTTGTGCGTCGTCGGGGGCTGATAGAACATCTCGACTTCGAAGATGTGCGAGTGCGGCCCGGTGGGCCAGTGCGTGTGAGTGCTGAAGCCGGACGAACCGAAGATCAGCACGAAGTTGGGGAAGAACTGGAACGAGTCGAAACCGTACTTCTCCGAGCGGGTGGGATTGAGCCCGGACGGCATCGGACCGCGGTCGGTGCGCTTGGTCCACGGGCCCGGCCGCGCTGGCCTCCATCACGCACTCGATCGGCTTGGAGTACGGCGTCTTTCGTGACGGCTCACCGGAGAAGGAGAACATCCGGTGCGGCCCCTTGAGCTGGTAGGCCAACGCGTCGGTGAACGGATTCGGCTTGTCCAGCGCGTCTCTGGCCTCCGCGGTGACGCTGCCGAACGACGACGCATGCAGATACGGGCCGTGGTAGCTCTCCGCGAAGCCGTCGACGAAGATCTTCCAGTTGCACTGCAATTCGGCCTTGAATTGATAGACCTGATGCGGTCCCTCGAAGGGATAGCCCTCGATGCCATGCGCCAGCTCGCCGAGGAACGACCGCAGCGGCTCGGTGTTGTGCGGGTTGAGGTTGATGAAGATGAAGCCTTCCCACACCTCGCATTGAATCGCAGGCACCCGGCAGCTGTCGGCGTCGAAGTCGAGCAGCAGATCCTTGCGGGTGGGCGAGTGCAGCGAGCCGTCCAGCTTGTAGCGCCAGCCATGGAAGCGGCAGTACAGCAACGGCGCGCGGCCGGACACCTCCTGGAACGGGTCGTCCTCCCACAGCATCTTGTTGCCGCGGTGCGGGCAGATGTTGTGGAAGGCGCGGATCACGTCGTCCTTGCCCCGCACGATGATGATCGAGGTGTTGAGGAACCTCAGCTCGCGGGTGAAGTAGCTGCCGGACTTCGGCACCCGCTCGACCCGCCCGACGTAGAGCCAGGTCTTCTTGAAGACGTGCTCGCGTTCCTTCTCGTAGAACTCCGGCGAAACACAGTCCTCGAGCGACACCGGGCCGCGGCCGAGTTCGGGATACGCGTCGGTCCAATGTCCGCTTGCGGGTTTGGTCACCAGGCTGTCGTGACTCATGAGGCCCTCCTCGCGCCGACGGTAACAGCTGCTGAAATAGTCAAAACAGACCCAAAACCGCAACACCCTGTTGCATATTTGGAACACCACCCATGGAACAGAACCTGCCCTTCGACCTCGATGCCCTGCTGGTTTTCGGCAAGGTGGTGGAAAGCCGCAGCCTGTCGAAGGCCGCGGCGTTGCTCGGCATGCCCAAATCCACCGTCAGCCGCAAACTGACGAAGCTGGAATCCGACCTCGGCATCAAGCTGCTGCGCAAGAACACCCATCAGCTCACCGTCACCGACCTCGGCGAGCAGGTCTACAGCCACGCCGTGAACATTCTCTCCGAGGCCAACGGCGTCCGCGCACTGGTGGAAGCCAGCAAGCAGGAACCGCACGGCGAGCTGCGGGTCGCGATACCGGTCTTCGTCGGCATCGACTACGCGTCCAGGGTCGGCGCCACGTTCCTGCAGCGCTATCCGAACTCGCGGTTGGACATCCATCTGGTGGACGACATGGTCGACCCCATCAAGGACGGGTTCGACGTGGTGATCGGGACTGGGCCGCTGCAGGATTCAACGCTGATCGCGCGCAAGGTCTTCAGCCTCGAACTGTTTCTCTGCGCGTCACCAGACTTCGTGCGGCAACTGGAGGAGCCGATCACGGCTCCGACGCAGTTGAACAGCCTGCCGTTCATCGACTTCGGCTTCGGCGGGCCGCGCAAGCTCACGGTGGCCAAGCAACAAGCGGCGATACGAGCTGTCGCCCCAGGTGCGGGCGCGCGCCAACAACTTTCAGGTGTGCAAGCAGTACATCCTGCAAGGACTCGGCATCGGCGTCATGCCGACTCAGATCATCTGCACCACCGAATTGCGCGAGGGCAGCATCGTGCCCGTGCTGCCGGAATGGACGCCGCAGCCGCTGGACGTGCACATGATCTACCCCTTCGAGCTCTCCTTCTCGACGCTGATCAGTGCGTTCTACGAGGCGGCGTGCGAGATCATCGTCGAGAACACGGCGCGGATGTTAGTCGACCCACGATCCTTGGCGCAGCACACCCGTTATTTTGCATCGTTACCCTATGTAACGTAATCTGGAACCGACTGCAGCGGCTCGCCGCCTGGATGCCTGCTGCGCTGCGTGCCGTCTCGACGCGGCCTTCCTGTCGTCAGTTGTACTGTTGCGGCACAACATATTTCACGACAGGCGGGGAATGTTTCTCCTCGGCCCAGCGTTCCCAGCGATGTACGTTTAGTCATAAGGAGCATCGCTATGGGTAGAGCAATTTCTCATTCTTTCGCCACCATTGGCGCCAGTGCCGTCATCGCCGCTGCGTCTATCGGTTCCGTGGCGATCGTTGAAAGTCAGAGCTCGAGCGCCGGTTCTGGTGCGGTCGGCGGCAGTACCGAGACACAGGCCACCCCGCCGCCCGTGCCCGTGACGCCGAAGGCGGTTCCGTCAATCAAAGGCCCCGCAGCACTTCCTCCTGAAGAACAGGGCTTGCCGGGCTAGTCGATACCGCCGCCGCTATTGGCTTTGCGCAACGGTGTCGGGTTCTGCGACCCACGAGCCGTGTCGGAGCACGCCCGTTACTGCGAGGTCTGAATCGAGCACCACCAGGTCGGCGCTTGCGCCGGGCACGAGCCCCGTGCAGGGCCGACTCAGCGCCCGGGCGGGATTGATCGACGCCTGACGCACGGCAGCCATCAGCGCCTCATCGCGAGGCAGGCCGCTGTGGTGAACGGCGAATCTGAATTGGTGGTCCATCGTCGCGGTGCTGCCAGCGATGGTTGGTGTTTCGGCCACCCGAGCCACCCCGCCAACGACATCCACGGCCAACGGCCCAAGCCAGTAGCGGCCGTCGGGCATACCGGCGGCGGCCATCGCGTCGGTCACCAGTGAAACCCGATCCGGCCCAGCGGTTCGGCAGACATGTCGATACAGGGCGGGATCGACGTGCACACCGTCGGTGATCAGTTCCACTGTCACGCGCGGGTCTTCGAGGAGCGCAATGACCGGGCCGGGCTCGCGGGTATTGATCGGACGCATCGCGTTGAAAAGATGTGTGCCAACCGTCGCGCCCGCGTCGATCGCCGCCCGCGTCTGGTCGTAGGTCGCCTCGGTGTGGCCGACGGCGGCGACCACGCCCGCGTCGACGATCCGCCCGATCGCGGCTAGCGCGCCGTCGCGTTCCGGCGCGATGGTGACCATGCGGATGGCGCCAGCACCCTCCTGGAGAACGTGGTCGATCTCGGCGGGGTCCGGGTCACGCATCAGCGACGGCTGGTGGGCCCCGCAGCGCACGGCTGACAGCCAGGGACCTTCGAGATGGATCCCGTCGAGCAGGCCCGCACGAACGTCGTCGGCCAACTCCCCGACCTGGCGCAGCAAGTCGGCCGGCCCGGCGGTGACCAGGGAGGCGACCAGTGCGGTGGTGCCGTGCCTGCGGTGAAAAGCCACGGCGGTGGCGGTCTCGTCGTGGGACGCGGCGGAGAAGTTCGCACCTCCCCCGCCGTGCAGGTGTGTGTCGACGAAGCCCGGCACCACCGTCACCGCCCCGAGTTCGCAATCCGCCGGCCGGGGCGCCGCGCCCGCGCCGACCGCCTCGACCATGCCCCGAGACACCTCAATCCACCCGGGCCGCAACAGTTCTCGGCCCGTGAGCAGGGTGTCAGCGGCCAACAGCACTCAGATGCCCTGCCATTCCGGCTTGGCCCGGTAGGTCTCGCGGTAGTAGTCGACGAGCTGAAGCCGCGGGCGGCGGCGTCGTCGAGGAGCACCGTGACGTGCGGGTGATGCTGCAGGATGGTCGCCGGCCATAGCGCGCTGACCGCACCCTCGACCAGGTGATGGACGGCTTCGGCCTTGCTGCGCCCGGTCGCCACCAGGATCACGTGGCGGGCATCCATGATGGTCGCGAGTCCCTGGGTCAGGCAGTGGGTGGGCACCGAGTCGAGGTCGCCCCCGAAGAAGCGGGCGTTGTCCACCCGGGTCTGCCTGGTCAGCGTCTTGATCCGGGTTCGCGACGCCAGGGAGGACCCCGGCTCGTTGAAGGCGATGTGGCCGTCGGTGCCGATCCCGAGGATCTGCAGATCGACGCCGCCCGCTGCCTGGATCGCGTTCTCGTACGCCGCGCACGCGGCCGGGATGTCGGAGGCCAGGCCGTCCGGACCCTCGACGGCCCCCGGCGGGAAATCCACCCGGGACACGAACACCTCCTCGATGACGGTCCGGTACCGCTGCGGATGATCGGCGGGCGGGCCGACGTACTCGTCGAGAGTGAACCCGCGCGCCTGCCGGAACGAGATCGCCCCGGCGTCGCAGCGCGCCACCAGTTCGTCGTAGATCGCCAGCGGCGACGAGCCGGTGGCAAGTCCCAGCACGGCGGCCGGCTTGCGACCGAGCAGAGCACCGATCGCATCGGCGGCGACGCCGCCGATCTCATTGGCGTCCTCCAGGATGATGACTTCCATTTACTTGTTTGCGGTGAAAAGGTCTGCGCCGGAGGCGATATCCGCACCCGCGGTGACCGCTTCGGACGGAATGACGTTCCCGGATTCGCGTTCGTCCATGACCACAACGGGGACAATGGGATTGAGCCCCTTGGCCTCGACCGACGGGACATCGTACGTGATGATGAGCTGGCCCGCGGTGACGTCGTCGCCCTGGCTGACGTGGGTCGTGAATCCGTCGCCCTTCAGCGCGACGGTGTCCAGACCCAGGTGGACCAGCACGCCCACGTTGTCCGGCGTCATGACGATGTAGGCGTGCGGCATCAGCTTCAGCAACTTGCCGCTGACCGGGGCGACCGCCTCGACGATGCCGCGGGGAGGGTCGATCGCGGCGCCGTAGCCCACCATCCCCTGGGAAAACACCGGATCGGGAACGTCCTCGAGGGCAACTGCGCGCCCCGCGACCGGGGCGATGACGGGCGTCGTGGTCACTGTGGGGCTCCTTTGCTTGTGCGCACCAACAATACGAGCGTGACCGAAAGACGGCCTCAACTTCACGCGTTCTCGTCTAAGCTTCCGCTCAGCTTGGGCGGCAGTGAACCTTTGCGGAGAAGAAGGGTGACCGGCAATGAGCGACGCGACGAAACCTGAAGCAGTCCAGCAAAAGTCAGGCCTGCGCATTCCCGGCTTCGCGCAGTTGCAGCGACTGGGCAAGAGCCTCATGTTGCCGATTGCGGTGCTGCCAGCGGCGGGCATCCTTCTCCGGCTGGGTCAACCCGACCTGCTGGGCAGCATCAAGGCTCCGGTCATCGGGCCGTTCTTCCAGGCCATGAGCGCGGCCGGCGGCGCCATCTTCGACAATCTTCCGTTGCTGTTCGCCGTCGGCGTCGCGATCGGATTCGCCAAGAAGGCCGACGGTTCGACGGCCCTGGCGGCCGTCGTGGGCTATCTGGTGGTGCAGGCGGTTTTCAAGACCATGTCGCCGATCGTGCTCGCCGGCGAGGTCGACAAGAACGGCGACCAGGCCCTGATCAACTACAGCGTGCTCGCGGGAATCTTCGTCGGCCTGCTCACCGCGTGGCTGTTCGACCGATATCACACCATTCAATTGCCCTCGTACCTCGGATTCTTCGGGGGCAGGCGCTTCGTCCCGATCGTGGTGTCAGTGACCTGTCTGTTCCTCGGGTTCGCGATGAGCTACTTCTATCCGATCTTCGATGCCGGGCTGACCGGCCTCGGCAAGTTCATCGGCGGATCGGGTGCCCTCGGCGCCTTTGTCTACGGGTTCGCCAACCGGATGCTGATCCCGCTCGGCCTGCACCACATCCCGAACTCCTATATCTGGTTCCTCTACGGCGACTATCAACCACCCGGCGGCGGCAAGGCCGTCACCGGTGAACTCACCCGATTCGCCGCAGGCGACCCGTCCGCCGGACTACTCACGTCCGGGTTCTACCCGATCCTGATGTTCGGGCTGCCGGCCGCCGCGCTGGCCATGATCCACGTGGCCAACAAGAAGCAGCGCAAGGTCGCGGTCGGCATCCTGTCGGCGGCTGCGTTGACAGCGTTCCTGACCGGGGTGACCGAACCACTCGAATTCGCGTTCATGTTCGTGGCTTTCCCGCTGTACATCATTCATGCACTGCTCACGGGGCTCTCCCTGGCCATCGCGTACCTGCTCGACATACACCTGGGCTTCTCGTTCTCCGCGGGGCTGATCGACCTCATTCTGTGGGGCGGCGCGCCGGCGGCGAAGAACGTCCCGTTGCTCATCGGCATGGGCGTCGTGTTCTTCGCCGTCTACTACTTCATGTTCCGGTTTGCGATCACGCGGTGGAACATGCGCACTCCCGGGCGGGAACCGGAGGAAGAGTTCGAGGCCGAAGAGGAAGCGAACCTCGGTGAGGGCACCGGCTCCGCCACCGCCGTGGCGGCAGCCGGGTCCGGCGCAGCAACGGCAACCTTGACCGCGCCCACCGCGGTGGCGTCCGACAGCAAGGCCGAACAGGTGATCGCGGCGTTCGGCGGCCGGGATAATCTGGTGAACGTCGACGCCTGCATCACCCGGCTCCGCGTCGAGGTGTCCGACAAGGGCAAGGTGGATCAGGCTCGTCTGAAGAGACTCGGGGCCGCTGGCGTCATAGAGGTCGGCAGCAGCGTCCAAGCGGTCTTCGGCACCGATGCCGAAGCCCTGAAGAATGACATCACCGACATCCTCTAGGGAGACACTCGCCAATGCCCACGTGGCTCATCACCGGCTGCTCGACCGGGCTCGGTCGCGCCCTCGCCGAAGCCGTCATCGGCGCCGGCCACAACGTCGTCGTCACCGCACGCGACGTCACGAAGGTCGAAGAATTGGCCGAGTCGGCACCCGATCGCGCGCTCGTGGTCGCACTCGACGTGACCATTCCAGAACAGGTCGGCGCTGCCGTGCGTGGAGCTGAGGAGCGTTTCGGCAGCGTCGACGTGCTGGTCAACAACGCCGGCTACGGTTACCGCGCCGCCGTAGAAGAGGGCGACGACGCCGACGTTCGGACGCTATTCGACACCCACTTCTTCGGTGCCGTCGCGATGATCAAAGCCGTCCTTCCCGGCATGCGGAGCCGTCACGCCGGTGCCATCGTGAACATCTCGTCGATAGGCGCTCAGCTGACACCGGTGGGATCGGGCTACTACTCCGCAGCGAAAGCCGCCATCGAAGGGATGAGTGGCTCGCTTCGCGGGGAACTTGCGCCCCTCGGCATATCGGTCACGGTCGTCGAGCCCGGCGTATTCCGCACCGACTTCGCAGGTCGTTCGCTCACCCAATCGGCCGCCGTCATCGACGACTACGCGGCCACCGCCGGGCAGCGCCGCAAGGAACACGACACGATGGACGGCAACCAAACCGGCGACCCCGCCAAGGCCGCCGCAGCGATCATCGCGGCCGTCGAAGCGGCCGAGCCGCCCGCGTTCCTACTCCTCGGACCCGACGCACTTGCCGCCTACCGCTACATTGCGGACGTGCGCGCGAACGAAATCGCGAACTGGGAACAGCTGACCGTAAGCACTGACTTCGAGGCCTGAAAAGAAGGTGTGCCCATGAGCAACGATTCAGCAGCGTCCATCCGCCGGCAGCGTCGCGATTGGATGGACAGGCACCGCGAGATATATCTGCAATCGGGTGGTACAGAGGGCCACGTCATGGACATCTCCGAAATAGGCGGCCACCCATTCACCACCCACTGCATGATCAGGGTGCGGGGACGCAAGTCCGGGAGAACGCAGATCGTTCCGCTCATTTACGGGGACATCGGCGGGGAGGTCGCGATCGTCGCATCGAAGGGCGGCGCCGATCAGCATCCAGAGTGGTATCTCAACCTTCGTGCCGGTGACCACGTCGACCTGCAAATCGCCACCCAAGCCTTCCGGGCAACCTGGCGCGAACCCGAAGGCGATGAGCGGCACAAGGTCTGGGACTTCATGGTGCGTGCGTACCCGCCCTACATCAGCTATCAGAGGTCGACGGCGCGGCACATCCCGGTGGTCATGATGACGCCCGTAACAGCCATCGAGGTGTTCCGGGAGTCAGACCTTCAGTCTTCGTAGACCAGCTCGACGCGGGGTGTCTCACCGTTCGGACCCATCGGCGAGTCGTACTCCACCACAGAGCACATCGGGTTGCTGTGCGTCGCGAACAACTGCGCCTCGTCTTCCTTGATGGCGGGCAGGCGCTGCGGGTCTGCGATGACTCGCTGCGAGTTCTCGAAGTCCTCCCGGCTGTTCCACCAGATCTCCATCAGTGCGCCCTGGGGGGACTGGCGGCTTTATCCGCGGGGGAATCGGGGCTGGTGAACAGCGTGTGCTCGTGAGTTTGTCGGCCCCGTTTCGTAACGTTTGTGGCATGTCGGAGCGCCGGTTTCGCCGCACCCATGGCGGGGTGTGCTCGTTGGGCCTGCACCTGGTGTGGTGCCCGAAGTATCGGCGCCGGATTCTGGGCGGGCGGTTCGCTCGCCGGCTGGACCAATTGCTGGAGCAGATCGCCACCGAGCATGGTTGGCAGATCGTGGCCAAGGAAGTGATGCCCGATCACGTGCACATGTTCGTGCGGGTCGGACCGACCGAGCGCCCGCGCAGGCGGTGCGGGCATTCAAGGGCCGCACAGCACGGGTCCTGCGCCAAGAGTTCCCGCACCTGCGCCGGTTTCGCGAAAGTGTTGTGGTCGCCGTCGTACTTTGGCGCCTCGGTTGGCTGCGTCTCGGAATCGACGGTGCGCCGCTGCATCGAGCAGCAGTGGGATGCGGTGATGGCGTCATGAGGCGGTCTTACGTGTTCCGGCTGCGCCCCACCGCACGTCAGCACGTCGCGTTGGCGGCGTGTGTGGAATCGCACCGCGAGCTTTACAACGCGGCTCTGCAGGAACGCCGGGATGCCTGGGCGCGCAGCAAGACCCGCATCGGCTATGGGGACCAGTCCGCGCAGTTGAGTGAGATCCGGTCGGCACGGCCGGATCAGGCGGTGTGGTCGTTCTCCAGTCAGCAGGCCACGTTGCGCCGGCTCAACAAGTCATTCCAGGGGTTTTTCCGCCGGGTGAAAGCGGGCCAGACACCGGGGTATCCCCGACTCAAAGGTAAGGCCCGGTTCGACAGTGTGGAGTGGCCCAAAGACGGTGACGGCGCTCGGTGGCTACCGGAAGCCAAGCGGGTGTATCTGCAAGGTGTCGGGCAGGTCAAGATCCACGTGCACCGCCAGGTGGCGGGTCGGGTGAAGACGATCCAGATCAAGCGCGCGGGGCGCCGCTGGATGCTGGTGCTCTCGTGTGACGACGTGCCGGCCAATCCGCTGCCGGCGACCGGCCGGCAGGCCGGCATCGACGTCGGGATCGTGCGTTACGCCACGCTGAGCGACGGCACCGGTGTCGACAATCCCCGCTGGGCTCGCACGGCCAGTGACCGGTTGGCTGCGGCGCAACGGCGGTTGCAGCGCGCCAAGCGGCGCTCGAAGAACCGTATCCGTAAGCGGGAAACCGTCGCGGCCAGACATCGTAAGATCGCCAACCAGCGCAAGGACTTTCACCACAAGCAGGCCCGTGTGCTCGTTGAGTCCTACGACGTTTTGTTGGTGGAGGATCTACAGATCGCCAATATGGTTCGGCGGGCAAAGCCTGTCGTCGATCCCGACAATCCGGGGCAGTTTCTGCCCAACGGTGCCCGGGCAAAGTCGGGGCTCAACAGGAGTATCAGTGGCGCCAGCTGGGGTCAGTTCGTCTTGATTCTGGGCGCCAAAGCGGACAGACGCAGTGGTAGCCGGGATCGATTACCTCGCCCGTGACGGGATTGCGCTCCGGCGTCAGATAACGCCGCACGTACGCGCACCGCGTTGGGGATGGACGGCGAACGCCCGAAGCCGCTCAGACAGCCGCGAATGCTGATTCTCGTAGTAGTCGATGAACTCTTCCATCGTCATGTCCGGACGCTTGCGGAAGAAACACACCTGCTTGAACATCTCGGTCACGACGCCACGATAGAACTTGACGGGCGTCTCTCTACGCGCTTCCCTACCGCTTCGCGCGATCTCCTGGTGCCGGATCGGTCAGGTAGTGCGTCAGAACGGGTTTGAGCCATGACGCCAGAGTTTGGTCGTCCATGTCAACGAGCGGCGGGATGCCGATGATGTAGCGCGCGACCGCGATACCCAGCAGGTGCGAGCCGATGAGCGCGGCTCGCTCGGCCGGCCGGTCGATCGCCGCGCCGGCCAGCGCGGGCGCGACTTGCCGGGTGAAGACGTCGAGGAGTGCGTCGGCCGCCTGCTGGCTCGACGACGCCGCACGCAACAGTGGCAGGAACGGGCCGTCCGGGCCCCACACCTCGACGAACAGCGGCAACATCACGTCGGCCACGTCCTCGGGTGCGACTCCCGACAGGTCCGGCGGTGACATGTCGAGGCGCGACACCGCGCCGAAGAGACCATCCTTGTTGCCGAAGTAATGCATCACCAGGGCCGGGTCAACACCCGCTGCTGAAGCCACCGACCGGATCGTGGTCCGCTCGAAACCGTTCTGTCCGAACTGCAGCCGGGCGGCGGCCAGGATGGCTGCCTTCGTGGCGGCCGGGTCCCGTGTCCTCGAAGCCATGCCATCAGTCTATTCAACGGTTGTTGACAACGGTGCCGTTGCGTCCTAAAGTCAGTTCAACAAGCGTTGAACTGAAGGAGGCGTCATGACTGTCACCGCGATTCAGATCGGGCTCCGCCCCGACGCCGTCGACTACGAATCACCTGACTTCGCCCAGTTCACCGGGTTGACGAGGGAGAAGTTGACCAAGGCGAACAGCGACAACGTGGCGGGACTGCGCGCCGCCGGCTACCAGGTCGACAACTGCCTCATCGACTCCGGCGAAGCCGGGGCGGATAAGGCGCGCGCGTGGCTGGCGGCCAAGCGCTACGACGCCGTGCTCATCGGCGCCGGCGTCCGCCTCGTCGCGAGCAACACCCTGTTGTTCGAAGCGATCGTCAACGCGGCGCACGCCGCCAACCCCGACTGCCGATTCGTGTTCAACTACTCGGCCAAGTCCACGCCCGACGACATCCGCCGCTGGTACCCCAACCCGGCCGAGCCCACTCCGGCCCACTGATCATGACCAGCTCCCAGAGCGTGGACGTCCTTGTCATCGGCGCCGGACCAACCGGATTGACCGCGGCTGGCGACCTGGCCCGGTGCGGTCGCTCGGTCGCCGTCCTCGAACGCCGACCCGACGTGAACCCGTCGAGTCGGGCCTTCGCCACGATGGCCCGAACGCTGGAAGTCCTTGACGCTCGCGGTCTGGCCGATGACGTCCTCGCGCACGCGCACAGAGCACCCGGTGTGTCCATCTTCGCCGGGGCCCGAATCGATCTGACGCATCTTCGTTCGGCTTACCAGTTCGTCGCGGTCACGCCACAAACCAACGTCGACCGGGCGCTCGCCGGCTATGCCACCGCGCACGGCGCCGAGATCCGCCGCGGCGTCGAAATCATTGCGCTCGAACAGGATTCCGATGGTGTGACCGTCACGGCGCACCCGAAGGACGACGACGATCCCGAGCACCGCCAGACATGGCGTGCGGACTACGTGATCGGCGCCGACGGCGCACACAGCACGGTGCGGGATCTCGTCGGCGCGGACTTCCCGGGCAAGACCATGTTGTCCTCGGTCGTGCTGGCCGACGTCAAGCTCGCCGACGGGCCCACCGACTCCGTGCTCACCCTCGGCAGCAGCCGAGACGTGTTCGGATTTCTGGCACCGTACGGCCGGAGTGATTACGACGGCGCGTGGTACCGGACGATGCTGTGGGATCGCCACCATCAGGTTCCCGACACCGAGCCCGTCGCTCCCGCGGAGGTTGTCGACGTGCTCACACGGGCGATGGGACGTGATGTCGGGGTGCGCGACGTCGGATGGTTGTCGCGGTTTCACTGCGACGAGCGACAAGTCGCCCAATATCGGCACGGCCGCGTGTTTCTCGCAGGTGATGCCGCACACGTCCATTCACCGATGGGTGGCCAGGGCATGAATACCGGGATACAAGACGCCGCCAATCTTGCGTGGAAGATCGACGCCGTCCTCGCCGGCGCCCCCGATGACGTGCTCGACACCTACCACAGTGAACGTCATCCGATCGGCAAGCGCGTTCTCGTCCAGTCTGGTTTGATGGCACGCGGCGTCACCCTGCGTCCCCGAATCGCCCGTGGCGTGCGAAACCTGCTGGCGCCGAGACTGCTTCGCCTGCCGTTTGTGCGCGACGCCGTGGCGGGCAGCTTCGCCGGTACCACATTGCGCTACCGACGTCATCATGGGCAGAACAGGCTCGTCGGCACCAGGGCAACGGAAATCCCGCTGCGCCAGGGGAAGTTGACGTACCTGCTGCGCACTGCGGGATTCGTGCTTATCCGCGAGGAAGGCGCGGCGCCGGCGGGTGTTCCGGGTCTGGTCGAAGCCGAGCGCACCGATGGCGGCCCTGCCGTTCTGGTTAGACCCGATGGCTATATCGCCTGGGCCGGAGCTTCATCCGACCGCGAGGGGCTGACCACCGCTCTGGGCCGGTGGACTGGTTCTCAGTTGTCGGGCAGGAACAACGCCGCCACGGCAGCGGAGATGCCCGCCAGCATCAGGATCGTCACGGCGACGGCCGTCCAACCGCGCCCGTCGTAGGCCACGCCACCCAACCAACCGATGACGCTCGAACCGCCGTAGTAGAACAGGTTGTACAGGGACGAGGCTTGCGCCTTGCCCGCGGGGGCCGACTGGCCGGTCCAACCCGCTGCGATCGAGTGGGCGCCGAAGAAGCCCGCGGTGGCGATCACCAGTCCGGCGAGAACAGCGAATACGTTGTCACTCAACGTAATAGCGACTCCAGCGACCATGATCACGACCGACGCCAGAAGCACAGGCTTGCGTCCGAATCGCGTGGCCTCCGCACCGGCGCGTGACGAGGCCCAGGTTCCGGCGAGATAGGCCAGGAATACCAGGCTGACGACGAACGGCGGCAGGAAGAACGGTGCACCGGTCAGCCGGAATCCCAGGAAGTTGTAGAGCGCGACGAATCCACCCATCAGCAGAAACGCTTGCGCGAAAAGGGCGAGCTGCCGAGGCGAGCGCAGGTTGGCGACCAGTCGGTGGGCAAGGCTGCCCTTGGGATTGCCGCCGCCGGACCGGTTCGACGGGATGAAGCCGCGGGGCTGCGGGGCCAGTTTGACGAAACTCAGCGCGGCGAATCCGCACAGCAGCGCGACGGTGAAGACGCCGATGCGCCATCCGCCGATCTGCGCGACGGGACTCGACACCAACCGACCCATCAGGCCGCCGATCGTGGTTCCTGCGACGAAAGTGCCTGCCGCCCGGGCAGCGTGCGCGGGGTCGATCTCCTCCGTGAGATAGGCGATCGCGATGGCCGGTACGCCACCGACGACCAGCCCTTCGAGGAATCGCCCGGCGAGGAGCAGTTGGTAGGTGGGCGCGAACGGAACGAGAAGACCGACGGCGGTCGCGACGGTGACCGAAATGGATATCGCCATGACCCGGCCGATGCGGTCGGCCAGCGTGGACCATGGGATCACGCCGATTGCGAGGCCGACGGTGGATGCCGAGATCGTCAGTGCGGCGGCGGCAGCGCCGATGTGAAGGTCGGCGGAGATGAGTGGAAGGACGGCCTGCGGCGAGTAGAGCTGCGCGAATGTCGCCACGCCGGCGCAGAACAGCGCGGCGAGCAGCCGACCGTATGCGGCCGAACCGCGGACATGTCCGGCCCACCTCGGCGGAGCTGACTGGTCGATCGACACCGAGTCGACGTTAGGAGTCCGCCCCTAATGTGTCCAATACATAGCTGTTGTCAATCTCATGCGAATTTCGCATCACTGCTGAGAAAGTCCGCGAAGCGCTCTGCCGGTGGCGACAGTGTTCGATCCCTGTCCCACACCAAACCCACCTCGCGTTTGGCTCCCGCGTTGGAGAGCGGAACGTGGACCGTCTTGGCACCGCCGGCGTCGCGCGGAACGGGCACGACGGCGACGCCGAATCCGGCCGCGACGAGTCCCTCCACCGTGGGGATTTCGGAGGCCTCGAACACGATGTCGGGGTGCACGTTCTCCTCGGCCCACAACTCATCGGTGAGCTGTCGCAGTCCGGACTGCTCGCCGAGGGCGACGACCGGCTCTCCGGCCGCGGCGGACAGCCGCACCCTGGCCCTGCCGGCCAGCCTGTGTCCGCGCGGAACGGCCAGGCACAGTTGTTCGACGTACAGTCGGCGCCACACGAAACCGGGCGCCTCGGGACGGGGCGCGGTGATGGCGATATCGGCTTGGCCGCCGCGCACCCGTTGCGTGATTTCGGGCGCGGGTCCCTGGAACAGGTCGAATCCGATCGAGGGAAGGGACCTACGGAAGCGCCGAAGTTGTTCGGGTACATACCAGTTCGCCAGCGAATGCAGGAACGCGAGCCGGACCCGTCCGGTGTCGGGGTCTCGGAGGGCGGCTATGCGTTCGGTGGCTGACTGCATCTCGGCGATGCTGCGCTGCGCGTGCTCGAGCATGATCTGTCCATAGGCGTTCAGCCGGAGCCGCCGATTGACCCGGTCGAACAGTGGTGTTCCGGCCTGGCCTTCGAATCGAGCCAAGGCGCGCGACAAGGTCGGCTGGCTGACCCCCAACTCCGCAGCGGCCTCGGTGACATGTTCTGTCTCGGCGAGCACGACGAACCAGTGCAGTTCCTCGAGGTTCATCGCTCGTCCGCCATGTGTAGTGCCGCGCGGTGACTGAACAACAGCGAGGCACCGATCGGGTTCCCACCCCCCGGGTATGTCGTACCGGAGACGGCGGCCATGGTGTTTCCCGCCGCGTACAGACCGGGGATCGGCCGGTCGTCGGTGTCCAGCACACGGCCGTCGGTGTCGGTGCGCAACCCGCCCTTGGTTCCGAGATCGGACACCCCGAACGCCGCCGCGCGATAGGGCGGAGTGTCGATCGGCACCAGAGGAGACGCTCCGCCGGTGAACGCCCGGTCGAAGGATTCGCGACCGCGACCGAAGTCCTCGTCGTCGCCGCGCTCGGCCATGGCGTTGAAGCGACGCACCGTCTCCGTCAAATTGTCGGCGGGAACGTCGATCTTCCGCGCAAGCTCAGCCACGGTATCGGCCTCATGCCACAGGCCGGCCGACACATACTCGCTCGTCGGTGAGAACGACACGTTGGGTGCCATCACCGGCGGCTGTTCACCGGCACGGCTGTCGTAGAGCATCCAGTACGGCTTCCCGACGGAACCGGCCCGCATGGCGTCAAGGATCTCGCGGCCCGATCTGTCGTAGGCGGCTGACTCGTTGACGAACCGACGTCCGGCACGGTCGACGAAGATGCCGCCCGTGAAGCACAACGCGAAGGCGGCCCGGCCGTCTGGATGGATCAACCCCGGCGACCACCAGGCCTGGTCCATCAGGTCGATGCTCGCACCCACCGCAATTGCCGCTCTGTGCGCGAGCCCTAGGTTGCCGGGTGCGCCCATGGTGTCGGATGCTGCTCCGGGAACACCGAATTCGGCCCGCATCGCCGCGTTCTGTTCGAATCCACCCGCGGCGAGAAGGACGCCGCGACGCGCCCGAATCACCCGCCGTTCGCCCTCGCGCTCCACCACACCGCCGACGACCCGGCCGTCGTCGGTGATCAGCTCGACGAGGCTGGTGTTCAAATGAGCCGCGACGGCGGGATTGTCGGCCATCGCGGCGAGGAACCGGCCGATGAGCGCCCGGCCGCCGGTCAGCAGATCGGGCTGCGGCGCACCGAGGCGTTCGTGGTCCAGTGGTCCACGAACCAGCCCTTGGAACCGGCCAAGCCGGTTATCGGGCACCGCCCTCGACACGATGTGACGCATGCCGTCGTTCCGGGCCCCGGCCACCGAGCTGTAGTAGTCCGGCCACGGCAGGATCTTGAACGCGAAATGGTCGTCGCGTTCGAGGTATTCGATCAGCGCGGCGCCGCCGCGCACGTAGGTCTCCTGGAGCTCGGCCGGGGTGCGGTCGCCGACGACATTGCGGTAGTAACGCAGGGCGTCGTCGATGGTGTCGTCGCTGCCCGCGCGGACGAGGACGGGATTGCAGGGGTACCACATCCCACCCCCGCCGGAGTAGGCGAACGTCCCGCCGAACTGGTCGGTCGCCTCGACGAGCGCCACCGAGAGTCCTTCGCGGGCAGCGGTATACGCTGCCGCGACTCCCCCGCCGGAACCGGCGACGAGGACATCGACCGTCTCGTCGGGCGCGTTCACAGGTTTCTCGACCGGTTGACGAAGCGCCCCTCCCGCGGTGAGAAGAGCCATCCACCACCGGCTTTCGTGCCACCGTCGACGGGGATGTTATGCCCGGTGATGAACGCCGACTGGTCGGAGGCGAGGAACAGCGCGACGCGCGCTTGGTCTTCGGGCCATCCCACGCGTCCCACCGGCGCCCACGACGCCCATAGCTCGTCGACGTCCTGGTAGCCGGTCAGGTAGTCCACCTGTGGGGTCTGAGCCAGGTCGGTGCCGATGCCGTTGACCCGGATGCCGTGGCGGCCGAGGTCCACGGCGAGACAGGTGGTGAAGTGCGCAGCGGCCGCCTTCATGGCGCCGTACACCGGGTCTTTGGGGTATCCGCGCATGCCCTCCACCGAATGGACGGTGACGATGCTGCCGGAACGCGCCTCGATCATCGACGGCACGAACGCCCTCGTGACGGCGAGGACGTGACGCAGGTTGACGTCATACATCTGCTGCCAGGAGTCCGGAGTGGACCTGTGGAAGGGCACCAGGGGGCGATAGTCGCCGACGTTGTTCACGAGCACGTCGACCCGCCCGTGCTCCGTCGAGCACGGTGTCGGCCAGACGAGCGACGTCCTCGTCGACGGTGACGTCGACGACGTGGCTGCGGATGCTTCCGCCCGCACTTCTCACCTCGTCGTGGATCCGGTCCGCGCGCTCCTGATCGATCTCGGCGACCTCAACGTGTGCTCCGTGCTGGGCGAACAGGCGGGAGATTCCCGCGCCGATGCCGTCGCCTCCGCCGGTGACCACCGCGACCCGTCCATCGAGGAGCCGATTCCAGTCGTCGATGTGTGGGACGCCCTCGTCACCCGTCATAGCGACGGACCATACGCGGCGTGCGGGAGAATCGTCTCCAGCATGACCGATAGCGAAGGCGCCTCCGCCATTCCCCGACGACGCCACATCGTGCGCCTCACCCTGTTCGCGGCGTTCCTGCTCGGGCTGTTCTATCTCGTCGCAGTCACTCGCATCGTCGACGTCGAGGATCTCCGGCGCACGGTTGCCGCCACGGGTCCCGCTGCGCCACTGGCCTACGTCGTCGTATCCGCCGCGCTGGGCGCGGTATTCGTACCGGGTCCGATCTTGGCTGCCACCAGCGGCGTGTTGTTCGGACCCGTGCTGGGGTTGTTCGTAACGCTTGGCGCGACGGTCGGAACGGCGATCATCGCCGGCCTCATCGGGCGGCGTGCCGGCAGGGAGAGCGCTCGGGCACTCCTCGGCACGGAGCGATCCGACCGTCTGGACCGACTGATCGAGCGGCGCGGACTGTGGGCAGTCGTCGGTCAGCGGTTCATCCCCGGCGTCTCCGACGCATTGGCCTCGTACGCATTCGGCGCATTTGGGGTGCCGTTGTGGCAGATGGCGATCGGGGCGTTCATCGGATCGGTGCCACGCGCATTCGTCTACACGGCGCTGGGCGCGTCGATCGGAGACCTGTCATCACCGTTGGCTTACGTGGCGATCGCAGTGTGGTGCGTGACCGCCGTCATCGGGGCCTTCGCCACGCATCGCGGCTACCGACATTGGCGCAGGCGGTCGGGTGGCGATGGCGGCGAGGTACCCTCCGACCAGCAAAGGGTGACCTAGCACCCGGGACGGAAGGGCAATCAACGATGGATGGTCCCACGGATGTCGCCGGTCTGCGGCTCGTCGTCGTCGGAGCTTCCTCCGGCATCGGGCACGCGGTCGCGGTCAGCGCCGCGGGGCAGGGTGCCAAGGTGGCGGTGGCCGCGCGGCGCATGGACCTGCTGACCAAACTGGCCGAGACCACCGGAGGCACGGCGTTCGAACTCGATGTGGAAGATGCGCCGGCGATCAACAGGGTTCTGGGGGCTGCGGCAGAGGCGCTCGGCGGTCTTGATGCCGTGGTGTTCACCAGTACGGTGGTGCCCTTCGCCTACATCGAGGACACCGATGTGGCGACGTGGCTTCATGCCTTCTCCGTCAACGCGGTCGGCGCCAACAACGTGTTGCGGGCCGCAATCCCCCATCTGTCCGAGAACGGCGTCGTCTTGATCGCTTCGAGCCACGATGTCGGCCGGCCCCGGGCCGGAGTCTCGGCCTACAGCGCAAGCAAGGCGGCTCTTGACGAGATCCTGCACTCGTGGCGCAGTGAGCACCCGGAGCTGTCGATCGTGCGCGTCGGCATCGGCCCGACCGCTGACACCGAGATTCTGCGCGGCGCGGACCGCGATCTGCTGTCGCTGCTTTTCCGGTCGTGGGTGGAGCACGGTCAGCTTCCCGCGCAGATGTCGGCGCTGAGCGACGTCGCCAACATGTTGGTGTCCCTGGTCATCTCGGCGCATACGAATCCGAGTGTGGTTCCCGAGATCGTGCAACTGTCGCCGCGCATCAGGACCACCGGCTCGTCAGCCTGAGCCGACCGACTCCTCCAGGTGGGCGAGGGCACGGGCACCGTCGTCGGTGACAAAGACCAACTCGGCCAGGGGCACCGGCAGAAAGCCCTCCTCCTCCATCCGCCGGAGTTGGAGCGTCAACCCGTCATAGAAACCCGCCGTGTTCAGCACCGCCACCGGCTTGTTGTGCAGCCCGTGCTTTCGCTGCTCCAGGATCTCGGTCGCCTCGTCGAGGGTTCCCAGCCCGCCCGCCATCACGACGATCGCGTCTGCTCGGGCGAGCATCAGCGCCTTGCGTTCGGCGAGATCCTTGGCGAACACCATCTCGTCGGCGTCCTTCCTGGCCAAGTCGCGCAGAAAAATCACCGAGACGCCGACGAGCCGACCTCCGGTCCCCCGCACACCGTCGGCGACGACCTTCATCAACCCGGTATCGGATCCGCCCCACACCAGGGTGTGCCCGCGGTGACCGATGAGCTCGCCGAACTCGCGGGCGGGCCGCGTGTAGCGCTCGTCGAGGTCGGCGGCGGAGAGGAAAACACCAATGTTCATCAGCTGTCGACGATGGTCAGGATGCCAGAAGGGGCGTCGAGAGCCTCGAAGGTTCGAGCGGCGGCGGTGTCGATGTGCACGCGCGGCGCCGCGGGAAGCTCCCGCTCGAAGTAGGTGCCAGGCCCGTAGAAAAAGCCGTAGCGGAGCACGACGCCGTCCGCTGCGAGCACGGCTTCCTCGAGTGACGCGACCGCGTCGGCTTCGGGACCGGGACGCATCGTCCACGCCACGCTTTGGGCCACGATCTTCGAGTGGTCCAAGCCGTCCATCGCGTCGAGGAGATTGCGGGTGCCCTCAACCCGGATGCGGGCATTGAGCAGCGACTCCTCGGGCAGGTTTTCCAGATCGTCGGGAAGATCCGTCAGCTCATGGAGGAGCAGGTCGGGCGCAAACGAGCGAACGGCGCTCGTGACGGCCGAGCGGTCGAAGACGTCGCAGACGATCGGTTCTGCGCCCATGGCGGACAGCCGGCCCGCCTTCTCCGACGATCTCGTCATCGCGCCAACGGTGTGACCGGCGTCGACGAGCATTGGCACGAGGCGGCTGCCGATGGCACCAGAAGCACCGGCGAAAAAGATTCGGCGGCGTGAAGTCGTTGTCATTCCACTGACGCTACTGCCGATTGGCGTGGAGAGATGGTCCATTTTGATGGTAGTTTCCTAGGCCAATTGACGGTGGCCTTCGTCACTGCTGGGTCCAGCTCACTATACTCAGGAATAAGCCCGCCCGGTCATTCCTTGTCCTTGTCATAGGAACCGACGGAAGGTGGCCGCAATGACTGTCGTGAAAGCCGCTGCAGGAGACGGTGGTCCCGTACTACCCGTACTTCTCCTTTGTGCAACGACCCTTCGAGATCGATCACACCGAGACGGCGAATATGCATGAGCGAGTTGCCCACCAGGATTCCGTCGATGGCGGCGAGGTCGACTATGTCCACCTCTGATCCACGCGAGATCCCGTTTCAGGGTGTTCGGCTACGTTTCGACAGCGCAAAGAGTTTCGATGATCTGGTCGACGCGCTACTCGCCGACGTGGGTGACAAGCCGGTACAGATCGACGACATCGCGATCAAATTCCAGAGCTGGGAATCGTATGCGCGAGAGGTGAAATCCCATGTTGGGCCCAGCGGCTTCATGTTGTTCGCGCTCTGGAACCACGGCGGATGGATCAAGAAGGCTGGCATCGAAAGAAAAGCTCTCCGGGTCGTCATCGGCAACCCGCTGATCGCGATCACGATGCTACGCCACGACGTTACGGCGGGTCTCTTTGCGCCCGTTGAGCTCCTGATCACCGAGGAACCGAGCGGCCGAAGCGCCCTGACATACGTGGTGCCGTCGTCACTCATGGTTGTCGAACCGAACGAACCACTTCGCGCGGCCGCCCTGGAGCTGGACACCAAACTGGCAGCGCTGGCCACGACGGTGACGACTCCCTAGCCCGGGAGGGGTCATCGATCCCTCCGGCACGCTTCATACGAATCCGTGTGCGCTCGATACGCACCCAGCAGATAGATGACCGTGCCGTTCTCGCCTCGGATGTACACCGACCAGTCGACGAATGCGCCGGTTCCGGTCTCACGAATGTCGCCGCGGTCGATCAGTTGCCGTTCATACTTCGGCGCAGGCGCACGGAGGGTCATCCAACTCGGGGCCTTGCCCTCGACGATCAAGTAGAGGTGCTCGGAATCCACCAGGATCCTGGAATCGGCGCGAGCGATCGTCACGCCGCCCGACCGCGTCTTCCCGACGGACACCCAGCCTCTGACGTACGCGTCGTCGCCCTCCAAACCGTCCGAATAACTCGCTTTGTCGAAGAGCCAACGGGTTTTTCGAGGCATACTCACGACTGCCTAGCCCGGACGGGAAGCGGGTTCGACGGTGGCCACCTCGGTGAGACCGCAGATAGTCAGGACGGGCATCAGGATCGGATTGGCGATCAGACGAATGCGATCGGCGTGAACGAACAGGGCGTTGATCGCGCCGCTGTCCAGGTACTCCACGCCGCTGAGGTCGACGGTGATTGCCGTGCCGTCGCCCGCCGCCGACGCACCGTCGCGCAGGGCGTTGGCGAACGCGTCGATATTGCTCAGGTCGATCTCGCCCGTTGCGCTCAGCACCAACGTGCCGTCGTCGCGTTGGTCGATGCTGATGCTCAGGGGTGTGACCATCAGGCGATCCTTGTGTGCATGTGAACTGTGGTGCCGGTGTCGCGCGGCTGGATCGTCACATCTTGCATCAACGCCTGCATGAGGGCGATGCCACGGCCACGATGGGCGGCCGCTACTGGCGGCTTCCAGGAGCCCGCGTCGATGACGGTCAGGTGCAACCGATCGACGAGCGCCGTCGCGCGCAGGCTGATGGTGCCCTCGGTGCGCTGGCGGTGCCCGTGCTCGATGGCGTTGGCAAGGGCTTCGCCGGCAGCGATGAGCACGTTCAGCGTTTGATCGGGGTCCACCCCGGCCCGGGCCAGCCACCCGCGCAGAGCGGCACGCGTGGGGGCGAGTTGGCTTGCCTCGGGCGGGAAACTCGACCTCGAGGGGCGCGGGCTGACGGTACAGAAGAAGGGCGACGTCGTCTTGATACCCACCGCCCGGTGCGAGCCGTGACATGACTTGCCTGGCAAGATCATCCAGCGCGAAGGCACGGTTGTCCTGGACGAGGTCAGCGGCGCGGGCAATACCCTTGTCCAGCGGTTCGCGACGGCGCTCGACCAGACCGTCGGTGTAGAGCAGCAGAGTCGCCCGCGCCGGCAGGATCTCACGGTGTTCGGGTCGAGACCGGTCGAAGGACAGTCCGAGTGGTGTGGCGCGCGCGCCGTCGAGCAGACGCGTCGTGCCGTCGGCCTGGACCACGATCGGGCGGCGGATGGCCGGCGCTGGAGTACACCAGCTCACCGGTGTCGGGGCTGAGCACCGCACAGAAGGCAGTGGTGCACCGCGCGCCCGGCAGCCGCGCGGCGAACTGGTCTACGGCCTGTCAGAGCGGCGCCGGGGCTTGGGCGTTCGAGCAGCAGGGCCCGGCAGGCGCTTCGCAGCTGTCCCATGACCGTCGCCGCAGCCAGGCCGTGGCCGACACAGTCGCCGACGATCAGCGCGATGCGGCCGTCGTCGAGGTCGACGACGTCGTACCAGTCGCCGCCGACCTGGAGAGGACGGGTGGCCGGCTGGTAGCGCACCGCGAATCCGCTGGGCAGACGGGCGGGACCGAGGATCGCGTTCTGCAACGCCAACGCCGTTTCCCGCTGCTGGTCGAGCTGATGCACCCGCTGCAGTCCTTGGCCGAGGCGGCCGGCCAGCACCGTGAGCAGCGTGTGGTCTTCGGGGGTGAAAGGTCGTCGCTCTGCCAGCTCGATGTACACCACGAGCACGCCCCGTGGATGCTGCAGCGCGATGCCCGCCGCACCGGGTTGCGCGGTGTCGGCGGTGAGCAGGTCGCCGTCTCCGCAGCGAATTGATCATCTGCTTCGTACGCAACGGCAGATCGGCCCACTCGCGCCGGCTCACCGACGCACATGACTTGCGGCGCACCGGTTTCGGCGCTGTCGGCGGCGCAAGGTGACGGCCAGTACGCGGCGCGCTCGCCACAACCGGCGCAGTTCCTCGGCGGCCGCGCGCACGGCGTCGTCGAGGGTGTCGGCCTGGGCGAGCTGCTGATTGAGCGACGCGAGCGCGGTCTCGCGTTGCACGGTGTAGTGCTCCGCGGTGACGTCGCGGAAAGTGCCGACCATGACCCGGCGGCCGGTGTCTGGGTCGTCGACATGGTTGAAGTTGACGGTCACCCACAGCCGGTGCCCGTCGCGGTGGTCCACCGGAATGGTGAAGGTGCCGTGCGTTTGGTCGAGCAATTCGGCGAAGGCCTGCGGACCTGCCGGTAGGAGCTTCGGGATCGGTGTCGGCGGACGGCCACCACGGGTGCTCGGCCTCGTAGGGCAGGCCATCTGAGCCGTACCCAAGAATGTCGGTGAACGCGGCGTTGATCTCGATGACTGCGCCCTGCTCGTCGCAGACGAAGAACGCCTCTTGCAGCGAGTCGACCAGCGCGGTACGCCAGCGGGCGTGGTGGTTGCGCAGCCGCGCCAGTTCGATGTTGGCGCGCACGCGCGCGAGCAGTTCGGCAGCGGCGAAGGGTTTGACGAGGTAGTCGTCGGCGCCGGCCTGCAGGCCTTCGATGGACGCTTCCTGCCCGGCGCGTGCCGACAAGCAGCAGCACGGGTACGGCGGCGGTGCGGGGATCGGCCCGCAGCGCCGCCACCAGGGCCAGCCCGTCCAGTCGAGGCATCATCACGTCGCTGACCACCAGGTCGGGCACGTCGGCGCGGACGGCCTCCAACGCCTGCTGGCCGTCGGTGACGGCGTCGACGCGGTAGCCGGCGCCACGCAGCAGCCGGGCCAGGTATTCGCGCATGTCGGTGTTGTCGTCGGCGATCAGTACGCGCGCCACGGTGTCGCGGTCCGAAACCTGGATGACGGCGCTGTCAGGGGTCAGCGCGCATGGCTCGCGCGACCTCGCCGGTCTCGGGTCCGATGTCGCCGGGCATCCAGCGCAGTAGCCTCCTGCACGTATGGTTCGGCGAGGCCGGAGGCCGCCAGGGTGCCTGCCGTCGACGGCGACGGCGTCGGCGGGCAGATGCGCGGCGCCGAACGGCAGGCGAATGGTGAAGGTGGTGCCGGCACCTTCGTCGCTGTCGGCGACGATGCTGCCGCCGTGCAGGCCGACCAGCTCCTTCACCAGTGCCAGCCCGATCCCACTGCCCTCGTTGGATCGCGCGTGTGCGGTCTCGATGCGGTGAAACCGTTCGAACAACCGAGGCATCTCCGCGGCGGGCACACCGATTCCGGTGTCGGCGACGGTGACTACCGCGTCGGTGTCCTCACGCGACGCACTGCGACCGAGATGGACGCCGTCGAAGGTGAACTTCAGCGCATTGGACAGCAGGTTGAGGATCACCTTCTCCCACATGTCGCGGTCGATGTACACCGGTTCGTCCATCGGTCGGACAGTCGACGGTGAACTCCAGCCCGGCCCGATCGATGGCCGACCGGAACACACTGGCCAGCTCGGCGGTGACGGCCGCGAGGTCCACCGGCTCGTAGCGGGCTTGCGCGCGGCCGGCCTCGATCCGGGAGAAGTCCAGCAGCGTGTTGACCAGCTTGCGTGAGCCGTAATCCGTTGCGCCAGACGACGTCCAGCTCGTGCCGAGTCTGATCGTCCAGCCCGCTGCTCCGACCGCGCAGCTCGGCCACGGGGTCGAGGATCAAGCGTCAGCGGGGTGCGGAACTCGTGACTGATATTGGAGAAGAACGTCGTCTTGGCGCGATCCAGCTCGGCCAGCTCCTCGGCCCGCCGCTGCTGGGCGAGGTAGCTCCGGGCGCTGCCGATTCCTGCCGCGATGTGTGCGGCGACCAGATGTCACGAAGCCGCGGTATTTCTCGTTGAGCGGGCGGTAGCGGTTCAGCGCTGCCACCAGGAATCCGCTGGACGTGCCGCCCTGTTCCATCAGCGGGACGCACGAGTGCCTTCGCTGGGCGGTTCGGCCCAATCACCGGTCGGCAGTTCCGAGTACGGATCGCCGTCGAGTTCGACCAGCAGCCGATCGCCCCGCGCGGGCCGCGCCAACGGGCCAGACCGCAGCGCCGTCGGCCGGCAGCACTGCGGGGGCCGCCGGGTGCCCCGCCGCGATCCCACTGGTACCCGCCAGCCGCGCGTCGCCACCGTCGTCGAAGAGGTAGGTCAGCGTGAACGGGAGGTCGCGCAGATTCTGCTCGAGCTGGCGGTGCGGCGAAGGCCAGGCTTTCTTCCTCGGTGCGTATCACGCTGGGCGGGTCGGAACCGAGATCCCGCAGCGTCGCCATCCGCCGCTCACCGATGACCCGCTGCGTGTCCTCGCTGACCACGCAGAGCATGCCGACGACGTGCCCGTCGTCATCGCGCAGTGGACTGTAGGAGAACGTGTGATAGGTCTCCTCGGGATACCCGGAGCGCTCGAGGAACAGCAGCAGCGCCGACGTCCCAGGTGGCCTGTTCCGTCGACAGCACCCGGTCGATCCGCGGACCGATGTCGTCCCAGATCTCCGACCACACCTCACTGGCGGGCCGGCCCAGCGCCCATGGATACTTGCGGCCCAGCGTGTCGCGGCGGTAGGCGGCGTTGCAGAAGAACGTCAGCTCCGGTCCCCATGCCATCCACATCGGAAACCGGGACGACAGCAGGATGCTCACCGCCGTCTGCAAGCTCTGCGGCCAGTCCGGTCGGCGATCCGAGCGGAGTGGCCGCCCAGTCCACCTGCGCAAGATCGCGACCGACATCGGGGTCTGCGCCGAAAACCGCGGCCGGAGTAGCGCGTTCAGCGTCCCCGGTCATTGGGACTCGTCGGATCCGTCTAGCGCGTCCGTCACCGTCCGGTAGGGCCGAAGGACACCGTCGAGCTTGGTGACTTCGATCGGAAGAATCACCTCGGCGTTGCTGGCGACCAGGCGAACGGCGACTCCGTCGGAAAGCCCCTTCTCATAACATCCGAGGACGGCGTTGAGCCCTGCGCTACCGAAGTACGTCACATTCGCCGAGCTCGAGGACAAGCAGCCGTGCCGGATGAGCGGCGGCCGCCTCAAGGCCCGCGTCGAGGTGGGAGATGAGGGTGTCGACGGTGCCCGAGTCGATATCGCCCCCGGCGGAGACCACGACGGCGGCGTCGCGAACATCCTGCTTGACTTCCAATAACGCCAAGACGCACGCACCTCCTCAAGTCGCTGGTCGGCACGCACCCCCATCGCACCCTTCTGGTTTTTACATTAACTACCAAGACACGTTTGAATGGGGCCGATCCTGCAGGTTCGAGCCGCCTCGGCCCTTAACGCTCGCGACGGGTGCCGATGCGGTCGTGAACCGTCAGGAGCAGGTGATCGAACTGCCGACGCAGACTGTCCGGTTGATACCTGAGCGTGTCGAGTTCGGCGACGACCTGAGCGGCCAGCGCTCGCAGCTTGGTGTTGGTCTGCTGCGAACGCCAGAGCAGGATCTCGAACGCCAGATCGGCGTTGATGCGATAGACGAGCATGAGCGCGCCTTTCGCCTGCTCGATCGCCGCGCGTGCCTCGAACAGTTCCGGCAGCGAGTCGTCGAGAGCTTGCCGGCGAGCCTGATCGAACGTGTCGGTCAGGTCGATGTAGTAGCCCTCGCTTCCCACCACCGCGCCGTTGCTGTCGAGCATCCGGTCGGCGAGGACGATGACGGTGTGCTCACCACCGGAGGTGTCGATGAATCGGTGGCGGCTGGAGAACGACCCGCCGAAGTGCAGCAGGTGGTCGAGAAGGTCCTGGACGTGCTGGCGGTCGTCGGGATGCTTGTGGGAGAGGAGCAGCTCGGTGGTCGGCACGACGGAACCTGGTTCGTAGCCGTGCATGCGGGCGACCTCGTCGGACCATTCCCATCGTTGCCCCACGAACCAGAAGCGGAAACTGCCCACATTCAGATGAGGAAGCGCCTGCGCGGGGAGCTCGAGATCCGCGCCATGGGCTGGGTCCGGCGTCGTCATATGGGGATTGTTCCATCAGTCCGACTGTCGAGAGCGGCTTCTACGTCAATCAAGCGACAGCGGGATTCACGCCGAAGAAGACCCGAAGGGCCTAATTGCAGCCGTTCGCGTTGACCCACCGGCCGTTGTAGCTGACGCACCCGGCGGCGTTCGGCGGGGGCGGCGGGTCGTACGGCATGGGAGCGTAGTAGGCCGGCGGCGGAACGTAAGGGGCGACTGCGTCGGCGATATTGGCGCAACCGCCTACCGATACACGCCTGCCCACGCTGGCACACACGTCGGCGTTGGCGATCCCTGGACTGTGAATGACGATGATCGCCCCGGGGATGGCTGCGAACGCCAAAACGGCCGCGGCCGCCGCTTTCGACGCTCGTGTCACATGTTTCATCATGGTCCGCTCCTTCCAACAACGGCGATCGTCGTCGATGTCCACTTGATGATCATCTTTCCCAGCCGACGATCAGGGCGGCCCCATCGGCGCCGCCCCTACCGGCCCAGGGGCGTCACAGCGAGTCCTCAAGTCGGTCAAGGGTTGACGAATCCCGGTGATCTCGGACTCCACCTGGGGATTGGCGTTCATGTAGTCCTGGACTTTGCCGCGAAGCTCTTCGTTGGGCAGCCCGCGAAGACTGGTGAAGAAATTGTTGACGTCCGGGTGGGTGAACAGATAGCCCGACATCGCCGTCCCGACCGACCCTGACACCTGGGCCAGATCGCCGGCCGTGCAGCCGGGTGGAGGCGGCTCCGCAGCGGCCAACGATGCACCGCTGAACAAAATCGCGGCGGCACCTATAACTCCGGCGAGTGTGCTGCGCGTGGTGTGGCCTGATAGCAACATGAGTTTTGCTCCCTCCAGCCTGCGTCGGCACGAACTAACGACTACGTAACCACAACCGACGACGACCTTGGTGCGATTGACCATCCTGAAAGCAGTCGCGAGGGGCTCTAATCTCCACCCGAGGCGTGATCTCGGCGGCCGAACGGCAGCACGTGGATGATCGCGACGACCACGGCTCCGACGACCAAACCGATCACCGCGGACGCCCCGGTGTTAACCAGCCAGGCCAGCACGCCGCCGACGCCTCCGACCGCGTGGTGAACGGCCTCCTCCCAGTGGTGCACCAGGCCGTACGGGGCGTGCCAGCCAAGGTCGTCGGTCCCGACCAACAGTATGTGGCCGCCCACCCAGAGCATCGCCGCCGTCCCGATCGCGGAGAGCGCCGCGAGCAGTTTGGGCATCCCGGCGACCAGTCCCCGCCCGACCCGCTGCACGAATCGTGACGAGCGCTGCGTGAAGCTCAGACCGATGTCGTCCATCTTCACGATGCCGGCGACGACGCCGTAGACCACTGCGGTGATCACCAGGGCAACGATGACGAGGATGATGAGCCGCGGCAGGAACGCCTGGTCGGCCACCTCGTTGAGCGCGATCACCATGATCTCGGCCGACAGGATGAAGTCGGTGCGAATCGCGCCCGTCACCATGTACTTCTCGGCGTCCGCGCCTCTCGCGGCAACCGGCGCGGCGTGCGCGTCGTGGCCGCGGATGCGGCCCCATACCTTCTCGGCGCCCTCGTAGCAGAGGTAGGTCGCGCCGAGCATCAGGATCGGAGTCAGCAGCCACGGCACGAACTGACTGAGCAGCAGCGCGGCGGGCAGGATGAACAGCAGCTTGTTGCGCAGGGATCCGATGGCGATCCGCTTGATGATGGGCAGCTCACGCTCGGCGGCGATGCCGTGCACGTACTGCGGCGTCACCGCGGTGTCGTCGATGACAACCCCCGCGGCCTTGGCCGTCGCACGGCCGGCCGCCGCGCCGATGTCGTCGACCGATGCCGCCGCCAACCGGGCTATGGCCGCCACATCGTCGAGGAGTCCGAACAGGCCCGCGCTCATCGCGTCTCCATCATTGCGTTGCAGGTTACCGACTTTCATCGTCGCCGTCGGGACGAGTGCTTACACGTCGCTTCTGGGGCTTGACGGTGACGCGATTCACAGTAATATGACCACTGGTCATCAATATGACCAGTGGTCATCGCCCCCTGGGAGGACCTAATGCCAACGGTGACATGGGCTCGCGTCGATCCGACCCGTCGCGCCGCCGTGGTCGAAGCTGCGGAGGCCGAGTTCGGAGCGCACGGCTTCTCACGAGGCAGCCTGAACGTCATCGCGCGGCGCGCAGGAGTTGCCAAGGGAAGCCTCTTTCAGTACTTCGCGGACAAGCGCGACCTCTACTCGTACATCGCCGACATCGGTAGCCAGCGCGTGCGTTCCTATATGGAGGCACGCATCCGTGAGCTGGACCCGAGCAGGCCGTTCTTCGAGTTTCTGACAGACCTTCTCGACACCTGGGTCGCCTACTACGCCGATCATCCACAGGACCGTGCGCTACATGGCGCGGCGACTTTGGAGGTCGACGCCGACGCCCGCGTCAGCGTGCGGACCGTCATCCACCGGCACTATCTGGAAGTTCTGCGGCCGCTCGTACGCGACGCGCACGCACGTGGCGACCTGCGCGCGGACTGCGATACCGACGCGTTGTTGTCGCTGCTGTTGATGATCTTTCCGCATATGGCGTTGGCGCCATACGTGCGCGGTATGGATCCGATCCTCGGGCTCGACGACCCGACTCCAGAGCAGCCGGCACTGGCTGTACGCAGGCTCGTAGCAGTCCTGGCAGACGCATTCTCTTCAAACAGCCCAGCCCAAAGACCTGAGGAGGTCAAACGATGACAAGGACACAGTCACACTCGCTCGACGCGGGCGGCCTGAACTGGGACAGCCTCCCGTTGAAGCTGTTCGCAGGCGGCAACGCGAAGTTCTGGGATCCGGCCGATATCGACTTCTCCCGCGACCGGGCCGACTGGGAGTCGCTTTCCGAGGACGAACGCGACTGGGCCACCCGGCTGTGCGCGCAGTTCATCGCCGGCGAAGAAGCGGTCACCCAGGACATCCAGCCGTTCATGGCGGCAATGCGGGCCGAGGGGCGGCTCGCCGACGAGATGTATCTGACGCAGTTCGCGTTCGAGGAGGCCAAACACACCCAGGTGTTCCGGTTGTGGCTCGATGCTGTCGGGATGAGGAGCGACCTGCACGGCTACCTCGACGACCTTCCCGCCTACCGGCAGATGTTCTACGAGGAGCTCCCGGAATCTCTGGATACTCTTTCGACGGATCCGTCACCGGCCGCCCAGGTTCGGGCGTCGGCCACGTACAACCACGTCATCGAAGGAATGATGGCGCTGACGGGATACTATGCGTGGCACAAGATTTGCGTGGATCGCGGCATCCTGCCTGGCATGCAGGAGCTCGTGCAGCGCATCGGTGACGACGAGCGTCGGCACATGGCGTGGGGCACCTTCACGTGTCGGCGCCACGTCGCCGCCGACGACGCCAATTGGAACGTATTCGAATCCCGGATGAACGAGCTCATGCCGTTGGCGTTGCGCAACACCGAGGAGTCCTTCGCCCTCTACGACGCCGACAACATCCCCTTCGACCTGACGATGGATGAGTTCATGCAGTACGCCAGCGACAAGGGAATGCGGCGATTCGGCACGATCAGTAGCGCCCGGGGACGACCACTCGGCGACATCGATGTCGACTACTCGCCCCTGCAGCTGGAGGACACCTTCGCCGACGAGGACAAGAAGGCGCTGGCAGCCACTGCGTAACGGTTTCGAGCTGTCCGTCAGCCGACGGCGAAGAGCTCGAGCTGAATGTTGTCGGGGTCGCGGAACACCACTGTCGCAAAGGGAAACGGCTCTTCGCCACTCCGGATGCCGGAGTGCTCGATGCCGAGCTCGTCGAGCCAGCCGGTCCACGCCTCGAGGTCCGCGCGGGTGGCCACGTTCAAGGCGACGTGGTCCAAGCCGGTTCGGGCCTCATCGAAAGGCTTACCGTCATTACCGGTGTTCGCGTGCAGGCCGATGATGACGCCCGAGCGCGGCTCGATGAGCAATTCGCCGTAGCCCGTGTCCTCGCATCCGTAATGCGGGAACTTCAACGGCACACGATCTGCCCCCAGCAGCCGTTGGTACCAGGCCAAGCTGGCTTCGATGTCGGAAACGGTGACGGAGAAGTGGTGAATCCCGGTGATGCCGGGAGGGGCGTCCTCGCTCACGTCCGGCTCCTTCGCTGTTGCCTCTTGGAATGAAGTTGCTGGAGAAGGGGTAGCCTCAATCTATCGGCCACTGCTCATTCTGACAGCGAGCGAGAGGCCGAGCCGCGAGATTTGCCGAAGCCTCGCCGCGCATTCTCAGGTTCAGCTCCGAGCCGCCCTCAACAGGATCGGCGGAGCGAAGGGCCGTTCGGATGACATCAGCGCCGAGGCATGAGCATGAATATGCAGACGTGACGGACATGTTCCGTCGGCTCGCCACACTGGACGAGCGGTCGGTTGACTATCGACGCCAGCGAGATGTGATCGTCGAACGCTGCCTGCCGCTGGCCAACCACATCGCACGTCGCTTCAACAACCGCGGTGAACCTTTCGAAGACCTCGTCCAGGTGGCACGAGTAGGGCTGATCAACGCGGTGAACCGGTTCGATGCCGACAACGGTGCGGATTTCCTGGCGTTCGCTGTTCCCACCATGATGGGCGAAGTTCGTCGGCACTTCCGCGATCACGGATGGTCGGTCAAGGTTCCCCGTCGGCTCAAAGAGCTCAACTCGCAGCTCAAGAAATCCCACGAGGAGTTGGCTCAACAACTGGGCCGTGCGCCGACAGCCAGTGAGATTGCCACCCATTTGGGTATCGACCGGGAAGAGGTGGTACAGGCCCAGATTGCGTCCAGCGCATATTCCACCCTGTCTTCTGACGCCCCGGCCCGGTCACACGATCACGACGAAATACGGTCGGTCACAAACACCTTCGGCGATTTAGACGCCAACCTGGACAAGGTGCTCGACGTCCAAACGGTTCGCCCACTCTTGGCGGCGTTGCCAGAACGCGACCAGACAGTCCTGAGGCTTCGTTTCTTCGACAACATGACGCAGACCCAAATCGCGGCACGGCTCGGAATATCGCAGATGCACGTGTCGCGCCTCCTGGCTCGGTCTCTGGCCGCATTGCGGGAGCAAGTTCGAGCACCAGAACCGGTCACGTGATGGCGCTCAGGGGCCGCCTCGCCAATGTTCGATGCGGTGATGGTCAGGCGTGAAGCCGTGATTCACACCCCAAAGGACAGCCTGCGTCCGGCTGCCGACTCCGATCTTGCGGTAGATCGTGCGGATGTACGACTTCACGGTGTTGGGGCTCAGATATGTCAGCGCCGCGACCTCGGCGTTGCTCTTGCCCTGTGTGATGAGGGCTAGGATCTCCGACTCTCGATCGCTCAGCCCTTCGCCTCGGCCGGGCCAATCCAGCCCAGCAGTGCTGCGCGCCCGCGCCGGAGCATCGCTGACGACCGTCTCTCCGGCGTGCACTGCCTCCAACGCGGCCACCAGTTCTCGAGCGGGCAACGTCTTCGACAGATAGCCGTGCGCTCCGTGCTGCTGCGCACTGAGGACGAGGTCTGGATGAAAGTTCCAGGTGTAGACCACGACTCGGCGTGCACGCGGGTTGGCAACCAGTGCGGCGATCTCGTCGTGATCCGATTCCGGTTGGGCGAACGAGTCGTACAGGACGATGTCGACGGTGTCCTCGACAGCCATGTTCGAATCGAGCTCGGCGACGACGATGCGGTCGCGGTACTGGTTGAACATATTGGCCACGCCCATCACCACCACGTCGTAGTCGTCCACGAGGGCCACGGTGATTGGTTTCTTCGGGCGCGAGGCCATGCGCCTGAAACTACCTCCCTAAGGGTGTAGTTACACCCTCCCTAGGGGTGTTCACTGGCGTTTGTCGAGCGACCGCTCGACGAGGTGCGATTTTCGAGCGCACCGGGCGGCCCACATTAGAAAGACCTCAGCCATGATCATTTTGGGAATCATCTTGCTCATCGCCGGATTCCTGCTCAAGATTTCGATTCTCTGGACCATCGGAATCGTTCTGCTCGTCATCGGTGTCGTTCTGGCGCTCCTGGGATCAACCGGACGCGCTATTGGCGGTCGCCGGCACTACTTCTGACTTCACGCTGCTGGTGGCGGTGCCAGAGAGTCCGCGGTCCTGACCCTGCGACTAACTTGCCCAGCCGGGGGCACTGGGTTCAGTCGGTGACGAGCTGGTGGGAGTCGGCGAACACCAGGGTTCCGCCATCGAGCAACACCGCCCACCGTCGGGCCGGGTCGGCGAAGTGGTGCTCCCCTATATCGACGGCTTGCGCCTCCATCTCGCCGAAATCATCGACGATCACGCCAAGGCTTTCATCATCCGCGCCCGGATTAAAGCGAACGCGGCTGTTTACCGCCAGCTCCGGATCCTGGCTTTTGTTCCCGCCATCTTTAGCTTGTTTGGCCACTCTTTCCCCCTCGGCAATTGGCTGTCAATTAACGAGAAAGTCAGTAAAGCATGCCGGCGGATCACCGCAGCTGAATTGGCACTTTTGGCCGGGGCGGAAACCACCTACCCGGGAATGAAAAGAGCTGATTAATACTCCTTGGCCGATGAGTCGGTGTTGCCCGGGAAATAGACACCCGCTGTGGCTACCTCTGTTGGACCTGTTCGAGCTCGAGGCCCGTGCTGCGAGGACCGAGCAGGCCGACATCGAGGCACAACAGCACGATCAGGAATGCCGAACCGAAGAACACGGCCACCGGTCCGAGTGCCGCGAGCGCGGGCACGGCGACGAATGGCATCACGGTTGACGTCGCGCGGGATAACGAATAGCAGATGCCGCTTGCCGTGCTGCGAATTGCGGTCGGGAAGATCTCGGCCTGATAGATGTGGAACGAATTGGAGAATATGTTGGACACGGCAGTGAGCAGGAAGCCGGCGGCGACGATCACCGCGACGTTCGTCGATGCGGCAAACACTATGCCGCACAATCCGATTCCAAGCGCCGAGGCGATGATCAGAAATTTGCGCTCGAACCGTTCGACCAGCGGGACGGAGATGAGTGAGCCGATCGGGTAGCCGGCGAAGGTCAGGGCGGCATAACCCAGCGACTCGGTGACCTCGAAACCCTTGCTCACCAAGACCAGCGGCGCCAGGGTGCCGAAGCCGTAGTAGGCGACCGTTTGCAGGACCTGGAAGATCACCAGCATCACCGTGCGCTTCCGGTAGTCCCGGAACGCTATGCGTAGCACCTCGGCGACACTGCGCGCGTCGTCGTTCGAGGTCGAGTCGGACGCGGGCTCGGGTGATTCGGGAAGGGACATGCCGGGCGCGACCTTGGCCACCACTGACTCGATGACCTCGCGCGCCTCGGCGTGGCGGCCGCGGCTCTCCAGCCAGCGCGGCGACTCCGGCAGCATCGTGCGAACAGCCAGCACGAACACCGCACCGAGGCCGCCGAACAGCAGCAGCCACCGCCACCCATCGATGCCGAGCAATTGCTGTCGCGCGACCAGCTTGCCGCCGAGCAGCGCTGCTAGGGGCACCCCGAGGAATCCGATCGTGTAGGCCCACGCCGTCATCCGCCCGCGGACTCGGGCCGGGATGAACTCGGCCAGGTAGGTGTCGACGAGCACCAGCTCTGCACCCAGGCCGACACCGGCAAGGACGCGCAGCACGAGGAAAGTCTCGATGTTCGGCGAGAATGCGGCGGCAAATGAAAACAGCGAGTACACAAGCAGATTGAGGATGAACACCCGGCGGCGTCCGAGCCGGTCGGCGGCGACCGAGAGCACGTTAGCACCGATGAACATGCCGGCGAACCCGGCCGCGATCACCATTGACTTGCCCAAGGTGCCCAGACCGAACTCCTTTGCCAGCACCGGTGCGAGCACCCCGCCGAGAAACACCTCGTACAAGTCGAAAAACGTGCCGATACCGACAAGCACCACCAGCCGCCAGTGCCAACGACTGACCGGGAGCCGCTCCAGTACCGAGGACGCTGCGCTAGCCGGTGCCGTGCCCACCATGTCGCCTCCTGCCGCCGGTGTCATTCTCGCGTCCGGCTGCCACAAGGGCTATCAACGAAGCGCACGGTTATCGGGGCGGAAGCCACCCGAACTACACCTGGACTAGATCGCGCCGGCCCCCGCTACCACAACACGATTGTGTCGGCTGCGCTGGTAGACGACGGCGGTCGCGATGACCGCCTCCACCGCGGCCAGCGCCGTCGCCAAGGTCATCACCGTCGAATGGTGCATCGGAATCGCGGCGACGGCTGCTCCCCCGCCGTGCTGATGGCCTGACGCGAACGGGGTGTGCACGGCGATCATCGAGATGTTCATCACCGCGACCAGCACCCACGTCCGAAGCGCGCTCTGCATCCAGAGATCGCACGCACAGAAGAGGCACGCCGCCGCCATTCCCGCCATCAGCACGGCGGCCGCTGGAGTCTCGGTGTGGGTGATCGTAATCCCGTGCAGCACAGCCGAACACGCGGCGAGCAGCGCACAAGCGCGGCGCCCGGCCACGGCGGCTTGCGGGATCATCCGGCCCCTCCGTTCGACGGCTCGCGACTCCCATACTCATCGTGCCAGTTCCACCATTCATACGGGGCGGTCTGCGGGTAACCCTCGGGAGAATCCTCCCAGTTCTCTTGGCGACCCAGCGCCGTGATATCGAGATAGCTCCAGACGCTGCCCATCGCTTCGTCACCGCGGTTGTTGATGAAGTACGTGCGGTACACGCGCTCCCCGTCGCGGACGAACGCGTTCGTCCCGTGCCATTCGTCGACACCGAAGTCGACGTCGAAAGCACTGCCTGGTTTGGGGAGGATGGTGTACCACGGCATTTCCCAGCCCATCCGTGCCTTCACCCGTTCGATGTCGGCCTGCGAACCGCGGGACGCGAAAACCAGCGTGGTGTCGCGGGCGTTGAGGTGGGCGACGTGGCCGACCTGGTCGGCCAGCATGGAGCAACCCGGGCACGCGTGATCGGGCCACCCGTGCACGCCCGGCTCGAAGAAGGCGCGGTAGACGATCAGCTGGCGACGCCCCGCGAACAGGTCGAGCAGGCTGGCCTTGCCCTCGGGCCCGTCGAAGTCGTACTGCTTGTCCACGGCCAGCCACGGCATCCGGCGGCGAGCCGCGGCCAGCGCGTCGCGGGCGCGGGTCAGCTCCTTCTCCTTGACCAGCATTTCGCCGAGGGCAGCCTCCCATTCGGGCGCCGATACGATCGTCGGCTTCGCCGCTACGGTCACGTCACCATCTCCTTTGTCGTAGTCTCCCATGATGTTTCGGTCTCCTCAATCAAGTGCTGAGGCGCCGGCCGAAGCGAGCGCGTAGGCGTGGTGGCCGCGCTGCCGGCCAGTGGCGATCTCGAGTACGGCCTTGCCGACATGCTCGGAGGTCAGGACAGGCGCCAGCGATTGCACGAACGCGTCGACGTCAACACCCTGTCGCCCGGCGTAGGCCTGCACCGCCGCCAGCCCGAGATCGGTTTCCGGCGTCAGCTGCGGTAGTAAGGACACGAATTCGATGCCGAGGCCGTTGCGCTCCGATTCGCCGGCGGCGTAGCTCGTGATGAACCTGACCGTGGCCTTGGCTCCCGCGTAGCCGCCGCTCAGTGGTGACCCCTTCAGTGCGGCGCCACTGGACAGGGCGATGAACGAGCTGCCAGAAGCGAGCGGACGGTTCAATGCCGCGCGGGTCCAGTGGAAGGCCTGGGCGACGTCGACGTTCCAGTTCTGGCTGAACGTCTCCCACGTGTGATCCTGCAGAGCCGACATCGTCGGAGCGGCGCCTGCGCACAGCACGACCGTGGCGGGACGGTGCTCGTCGATGAGGCGGCGAGCGGTCGCGGGCTCGGCCGCGTCGGCCGCCACCGCGGTGAAGCCGTCACCCAGTTCCTCGCCCAGTTCGGCGAGCCGAGCGGCGGACCGCGCGACGCCAACCACATGCGCACCCGCTGCCGCGAGGGCAGATGCGACGCTTCGCCCGAACCCCCGGCTGGCGCCGGTGACAATCGCGGTCGTGCCGTCGAGCGGATTGGGCTCTCTGTAGTCGTTCACAATTCCTGCCTTCAGTGTTGAGGTATTTGGTCTTCACTAGTTCAGATCCGTCTCACCGTCGAAATTCATCGATGCTTGACCGATGATTTTCGAGAGGCGGGTGGATCTGTATTCCTGACGGGATCTGTCATCACCGCCAACCGAGGAGATTCGCCGTGCCGGTCCAAGAGGAGTTCATCGCGCAGGCTGCGCCGTTTCGGGCCGAGCTGATAGCGCATTGCTACCGCATGCTCGGTTCGGTCCACGATGCCGAGGACCTGGTGCAGGAGACGTACCTGCGCGGATGGCGTGGGTATTCGGACTTCGAGGAGCGGGCGGCGCTGCGCACCTGGCTGTACCGCATCGCGACGACGGCGTGTCTGCGCGCGCTGGAGAACCGGGCCCGTCGGGTGTTGCCTGCCGGACTGGGCGCAGGTTCGAACGACCCGGAGGTGGATCTCGACGGAGGTCTCGGGGCGGCTCATCCGTGGCTCGAGCCGCTCCCCGACACGTATACGCCCGAGTCGGCGTTCACGGCGCGGCACAGCGTCCGGCTGGCAGTGGTCACGGCGATGCAGGAGCTGCCCGCCCGTCAGCGCGCCGTTCTGATCCTGCGGGACGTGGTGCAGTTCAGTGCGGCAGAGGTCGCCGAGCTGCTGGAGACCACCCCGGCAGCAGTCAACAGCGCGCTGCAGCGGGCGCGCACGCACCTCGCCGAGGCCGCGCCCAACGAGGACGACGTGGCAGACCCGGACGATGCGGAGCTCCGGTCTCTGCTCGACCGATACTGCGCGGCCTTCGAGAGCGGTGACATCGCGGCCCTCACCGAACTGCTGCGCACGGACGTCAAACTCGAAATGCCGCCCCACCCCGTGTGGTTCGACGGACGCGACGCGGTAACGCGGTTCCTTGCCGCCCGTGCGTTCTCCGAACCCGGCGACGTGGCGATGGTCCCGACGGCCGCAAATTCCCAACCGGCGGTCGCCGACTACCGGCGTGGCGACGACGGTGTGCTGGCCGCCCATGCGCTGCACGTCTTGACGGCCGGTGACGGCGGCATCGCGGCAATCACCGTATTCCTCGAGCCCGAGCTGTTCGCGGTGTTCGGTCTACCGCCGACCCGGCCAGCTTGATGGCCGACATATACCGAAAGTCCCTTCATTGCTTCAACTTCTCGGTTCAACTGTCCGTGGTCGCGGTGGCGTCGCGGCGGATGTTGTGGCGAGGGTCGTCGATACGGGCAACGATCCGTTCGGCGCTTTCTTGTAGCGCTTTCAGCGCGGTGTGGTCGAGTGCGTCGATGACTAGTTCCCGAACGGCCGCAACGTGGCCCGGGGCTGCGGCGACGACCTGGTCATAGCCGGCGTCGGTGAGGACGGCATTGGTGTAGCGGCCGTCGTCCGGATCGGGTTCGCGCCGCACGTAGCCGCGCTTCTGCAGTCGCGTGATCAAATGTGACAACCGCGAGAGCTCGGCGTTGGTGAGCACGGCGAGCTCGCTCATCCGCATCGTGTGGTCGGGCCGATCGGACAATGCGGCGAGCGCGTAGTACTCGATGTAGCTGAGCTGGGAGTCTCGTTGCAGCTGAGCCTCCAGCGCCGTGGGTAGCCGGGCGAGCATCAGCGTGAGGGCCTGCCAGGCCTCGAGTTGTGCCGGTGTCAACCATTTCGGGGCGGCCGCGGCAGCCTGCCTGGGGGATCGCGCCATTTCAGGAGTCTAACCGATTGACTTGAACATTCAAGTCAGTACGCGTTATCGTGACATGAACGTTCAAGTGAAGCCATCCTCTGAAAGGACTGCCGTGAGCGAGTTGAAGATCGGGATCATCCTGGGAAGCACCCGCCCGGGCCGCAACGGCAAGGCTGTCGCCGACTGGGTGTTGGACAAGGCGCAGGCCCGCATCGGCGCCGACTACGACCTCATCGACCTCGCCGACCACCCGTTGCCCCACATGGACGAGCCGATGTCGCCGATGCTGGGCCAGTACGCCGGCGAGCACACCAAGGCCTGGGCCGCGACGATCGCCCCCTACGACGGGTATGTCTTCGTCACGCCCGAGTACAACCACTCCACTTCCGGTGTGCTCAAGAACGCGATCGACTACCTCTACGCCGAGTGGAACAACAAGGCCGCGGCCTTCGTCAGTTATGGATCTGTGGGCGGAGCCCGCGCGATCGAGCACCTGCGAGCGGTATGCAGCGAGCTGCAGATCGCCCACGTGCGCCAGCAGCTGTCGTTCTCGATGTTCACCGACTTCGAGAACTTCTCCACGTTCCGTCCCGTCGCGGCGATCCACGACGACGCCGCCACCGTGATGTTCGACCAACTCGAAGCCTGGGCCGCCGCGCTCAAACCGCTCCGCAAGGAGACCGCACAATGAGAGGACTGAAGGGCAAGGTCGCCCTTATCGCCGGCGCGGCGCCGGGCAACATCGGCGCGGCGACCGCCATCCGCCTCGCCGAAGAGGGCACGGCCGTGGTGGCCGCGGATCTCAACGAGTCGGCCGCTCGCGCAGTCGCCGATGAGATCCAGGCGTTGGGCGGCAAGGCAATTGCTCGATCCTTCGACATCACCGACGAGGCGTCCTACAGCGAGCTCGTCGACGTCACGGTCAGGGAGTTCGGAAGGCTCGACGGCTTGTTCAACGTGGCCGCCGACCTCTCGCCAGCCACCTTGTCCCAAGACACCGATGTGCTCTCGGTGTCGCTTGAGGTGTGGCGGCACACCATCGATGTCACGCTCACCGGCTACATGTACGGCATCCGCCACGCGCTGCCCATCATGGTCGACCAGGGCAGCGGCGCCATCGTCAACACGATGTCGACCACTGTGTGGATGGGTGAAGATACGCGGGTCGCCTACCAATCCGCCAAGGCGGGCCTTTATGGGCTCACTCGCCACACCGCCACATTGGGCGGCAAGGACGGCGTGCGATGCAACTCCGTCGCACCCGGAGTGATACTCACCGAAGCGTTGCTGGCCAATACCACCGAGGAGTACCGCGACGAGATCCTCGCATCGGTGCGATCAAATCGCCTAGGAGCCCCGGATGACGTTGCAGCGATGATCGCGTTTCTGTTCTCCGACGACGGCGCCTACGTCACCGGCCAAACCATCCTCGTCGACGGAGGCGCAAACTTCACGTGAATTCAGGGCCTGACACGCCGTCGATCAGGTACCGGGCTGGCGGTACCTGAAAACCGTTGCGATCACTCGGCGCTAGAGGTTGGCGGTTGCACTTGCGCCGAGGGTGTTGACGGCCCGGATGGCTCGATGCGGGCATGGCGTCGGAGGAACTCGACTTCCCACTCGATGACGTCGTCGAAGGCGATTCCGCCGTCGTAGACGTCGTAGTGGCCGCCCTTGCTGCGATGGAGTTCTGCTTCGGGTGCACGATCGGCAACGGCGAGTGCGGGACCGACCGGTGCCTGCGTGTCGTGTTCGGCGACGATGAGCAGGATCGGGATTGTGATGTCGCGGGCGTGGCGGACGGGGCGGTGGACAGGGATGCTCAGCAGTGATCGTGCCGCCATCCGGTTGTGCCAGTCGACCGGCTCCCGCGGCTTCATGACTTGCTTGCCGAACAGCGCATCTGATGTGTCGGCGACGCCCCATTCTCCGGGCGCCACATTAACCGGCAGATAGATCGGCGCGCGGCCAACGAGTGATCCGACGCGATCGACGATCGCGGTGGCGAATAGCGCCGGGAACGAGTGGGTCGTACTAGCCGTGAACCGGCGAGACCGTCAACCAGCGGACATTGGGCGATCGCTCCCGCGAGGCGATGATCGGAGGCGGCCAGCGCGGTGGCGTGCATGCCGGCAAATGAGGTGCCCCACACGAAGATTCGGCGTTCGTCGATGCCCGGTTGGGCCGCGGCCCACCCGATCGCGGCGCTGTAGTCCTCGCGTTGGCGTGGACGTTGAGTTCGTCACGGGGCTGCTGGCCCTCCGAGCCGCCCCATTGGCGGTAGTCGATGACCACCGCGGCGAATCCTTCCCGGCAGAACCGTTCGGCGAACGATGCCAGTCCACCGACCTTGACGGCTCCGAGTCCATGGCCCATCACCACCGCGGGAAACGGACCCTCCCCTTCGGGTAGGTAGAACCAGGCTTCAATGTCGAACCCCGAAGGGGTCGGGATGCGGACGGTGGTGCGATTGATGTCGGTCATCGATGCTCCGTACTTTCTCGGTTTAGGGATCACTGCGCACTGATCAAGTGCGGTTGTCGCCGTCACGGCTACCAATCCGGTTCAGCGGCCGGCTATGTGCGCGTATGAGCCGAAGGCGATGTCGTCGCCGACGTCGGTGCGTTTGGGCGACCAGTCGAGGAGCTTGCGCGTCTTGTCCGAGGACAGGCGTTTGTTCAGCGACAGGCTGATACCCGATGCTGCGCTGGGCGGCGGTGTGAACGAGCCGCCGATGTTCCCGACCGTGTCGGCGTCGATGCCGAGCATCTGCAACAGCGAGAGGCTGTCGGTGTGCTCGTCTGTTCCGATCATCCGGTTGATGGCGCGGGCCAAGTCGCGCTGGGTCACATCGTCGGCGACACCGTGCAGGATCGCCCCGTGCGGCGCGAGTTCAGCTGCCAGGCAGAATAACTCGGCCAGATCCTCGACGTGCACGTAGCTCTGAGTGGTGCCCCCGCTTCCCCAGTGACCGGCATGACCCTCCTTCCGAGCCCGGTCGATCAAAGACCTGAGGTCCGAATTGCCGCCGCGTCCGTAGACCAACCCAGGTCGTACCACGACACCGCGCACGCCCCCGTCGGCCAGGACGGCCCGTTCGGTCTCGACGCGCGCGGCCATCGCCGCCCCGAAACCGGCGGCCAGCAGCGGGTGCACGCCGGCGGATGCGGGCGCGAAGACCGATGCCGGAAGCGGTAGGCGGGTGTCTTCGTCGTAGACGGTGTCGGTGGCGTCGCCGCCATTGAAGACCCCGAAGACCGCGGACCCACTGGTGAAGACCAGGGCACCGCCGTGATCAGAAAGCGCATCCTGCATGGCGCGTACCGCTTCACCGTCGCGGGCGAAGGCCGCTTGGTCCCCGCTCGCACCGCCGACGCTGGCGGTGCTCACCACGACATCGGGTCTGGCCCCGTGAACGGCGTTGGCCAGGCTCACCGGGTCGCCGAAGTCGCCCATGACGGGCTCGATGCCGCGCTTACGCAGGGCATTGGCAGACCGCTCGGATCGGGCCAGTCCCAAGACTTGATGGCCTCGGGTTGCCAGCGCCTCGGCCGCGACCGCGCCGAGGTAGCCCGTGGCACCGGTGACAAGAACCTTCATGATTTTCCTTCTCCCATAGTGACATACCCGCTGGTGTAGATGAGGGTGGGAGGTGGTCGAGCACAAAGGCCGCAGCGATGCGGTAGTAGCCCGACGCTCTCAACTGTTTTCCCGCGCGGTGGCCCGGTGCCGGTGGCAAGGGACCGCTCGCCCAATTCGTCCACCCGCGCGGCCGTGGCCGCCCATTCCTGACGCCGGATCGCCTCGTCACCATCGATGATCCGCACAACCGTGACCAACCACCTCGCCGAGGTCGTCTCCGAAATAGCTGGAGAGTCCAGGGGTCCGTAGCGTCTCGAACGCGAACGTGTCATCCTCGAAAAGGAACTTCATCGCGTGCTCCTCAAGCTGGCGTTTACATTCGTCTCCTCCGGTCCAGATGCACTCGGTGCCCAAGAAGTTCGAAATTTCAACCGGCTGACACATCCGGGTGTCGGTAAGGAGCGGCCATGAGCCGAGGCGTCGCGGCGAGTCCGCTGTCGGACGCGGAGCTCACCCGCGCCGCGCAGGCGGGCGATGCCGGGTCACTGGGAGTGCTGCTGACGCGGCATGAGGCGGCCATGCGCGCGGTGGCGCTGCGCATGATCGGCTACGGGCCCGATACCGACGACGTAGTCCAGGATGCGGCGCTGGTCGCCGTGCGCCGAATCACCGACGTGCGCAACCCGGCGGCTGTTGGCCCATGGCTGCGGGCGGTCGTGCGAAATGAATGTCGGATGCGCTTGCGGTCCAGGCACGTTGGTGATTGGGGTGGCGAAATACTCTCGGCGCTACCGTCAGAGGATCCTATGCCCGAGGAAGTAATCGACCGGCAGCTGCTGCAGGACTGGGTGTGGCATGCCATCGAGGAGCTCTCGCCGTCGCTGCGGGTGGTGGCGATGCTCCGGTTTTTCAGCGATGTGTCCTCCTATGAGCAGATCGCCGTCGTATGCGGGCTGCCGATCGGCACGGTCCGCAGCCGGCTCAGCCAGGTCAGGGTCAAATTGACCGAGGGGCTGTCAGCCACGGCCGAGCATGTCCACGACAACGCCTCTGCCAAGCATGAGATCTGCCGACAGGACGCCGTCGACACGTTGGCCGCGGCCAACCGGGGGGCGTTCTCGGAATTTGCCGCCCGGTTGTCGCCGCACCTCGAGGTCATCCAACCGCACGGCGACCCGGGCGGTGCCAACCTGCTGCTGATGAATCTGCGAGCCGAACACGAAAAGGGTATTTGCCGCCGGCCCGTCAACGTGGTGGTCGGCGGCGACGTCGTGATCTGGGAAACCGAGTTGATCGATTCCTCCAACAACCCCACGGGTAACCCCTCAGCCGCAGCCTGGGTGATGTCGCTCGATCCCAACGGCCTGGTGCGGCAGATACGGCTGTTTGAGCTCCAGCAACAGTCTGAAGCACCTGTCCCGTGACGAACTGAAACCCCGGGGAGACAACGCGGTTGCAATCGCATCTGAGACAGCATTGGCGCGCGCTACCACTCCGGCTTCCGGACAGGTGCGCATCGGCCGGCCACGGGCGCCGCGGCATCCGGCCGGCACCCCGCCGTCTCAAAGAGCAGCTGATCAACGACGTCGGTGAGACGGTCGCGGCAGCGCAACGCGCGGCGCTGACGGGCTGCCGATGTGCCGTCGACCAACACCTGCCGGGTCAGCTCGACGATCATCGGCCAGTCCCCCGCCGCCTCGAGCTGCGGCCGCAGCCATTGCACCATGTCGGTGACGACCTCGGCGGCGGGCCGGCTGCTGGGGACGCTGATATCGACGAGTTCGCCCTCCAGCCCGGAGCGCGCCGCCCGCCATAACGCCGCCCGACACAGCGGCGGGGCGACCTCGACCGCTGGGCCGCCGGCCTGCAACGCCTCGACCTCGCGTTCAACAAGTGCCCGAAACAGTCCGGCGATCAGCACGATGGTGTCGACCGACGGGCAGCTGTCGCATACCCGTAGTTCCAGCGTCGGCGCGGCGAGCGCCGGCCGGACGTCGAAGTAGACCATCCCGGCGTCCGCGATTACCCCGCTGGCGACGAGGTCGTCGACCAGCCGGTCATATTCAGCAGCCGACGAAACCGGCGGGGCCGGTCCCGTCGTGGGCCAGCGCTGCCACACCAACGTGCGCGCGCTGGAATAGCCGGTGTCCGATCCGTCGGCCCAGAACGGTGAGCTGGCACTCAGTGCAAGCAGTATCGGAAGATGCGGCGCCACCCGGTTAGCCACCGCGATAGACACGTCGCGGTCGTCCACGCCGACGTGCACCTGGGTGCCGCAGATCAGTTGTTCGCGCGCGAGCAGCTGGTATTCGGAGAGCATCTGCCGATAACGGGCGGTCTCGGTGACATGCATCTCTGCGGGCACCGACAACGGCACCGCCCCCGCTGCGACCACACCCATGCCGAGCCTGGCGGCGGCGTCCACGAGGACTCGGCGGTGGCTCTTGAGATCGGCGTGCAGTTCGTCGAGGGTGTGGACCACACCGCTGTTCATCTCGACCACGCAGCGCTGCAGCTCGGCCACGTAGCTGCTGGACAACACGTCAAGCAATTCGGGCGCACGCGCGGTCAGACGTCTGGTTTTCAGGTCGACGACGTGAAACTCTTCCTCGACTCCCAGTGTGCGCGGCATGAGCCTCACCGTTCGTGGCTGTAATTGACGCTCGGTACCCCAGTGTTAACCGAGGCCGCTGTCTGTAAACAGAAATATTGACGCTATCGCCAATCTCCAGTTGCTCTCGGGTTTAGTGGGCCGGCGTGCGGGGGACGACATAGGGATGGCGATGAGGCTGAGGCGGTGGGCTGTCGAACGACATCTGTCAGCCGCCGACGAGCGCTTCGGGCTGCGGCTCGGCGCGGGTTTCGTCGTCACGCCCGTCGCCACGGTCGCGTTCGTGCTGCTCGTGGTGCTCGTCCGTGCCGGCTGGCCGCCGCTGCGCAATCTCGACGCCAGCACCGCGCAGGCGCTCAACCAGATCGGCACCGATCATCCCGAGCTGGTGAGGTCGGCCGAGGTCGTCAGCGACGTCTTCGACCCGAACGTGTTCCGCGTCGCGCTCGCGGTGATCGCGTTGGTGTACCTGATCCACGGCGAACGGCACCACGCGATCTGGCTTCTCGTCACGGTCTTCGGTGGCGCTGCACTCGGCTTCGCTCTGAAGGTGATCGTCCACCGAGCCCGCCCGGTGCTGCCGGATCCGGTCTCGGCGGCGCCCGGGATGTCCTTCCCGTCCGGCCATGCGCTCGGGGCGTCGATCGGCTGCTGCCTGCTCCTGCTGATCGCTCTGCGCTTCCTGCCGCGCGGCGGCCGCATCGCCGCCGTCATCGCGGCCGGTTTGATCGTCGGCTCCGTCGCGTTCGCGCGGGTCGTGCTCGGCGTCCATTTCGTGAGTGATGTCCTGGCCGGAATCGCACTCGGCGTCGGTTGGGTGGCCGTGACCACATGGGCTTACGTCGCCTGGCGTCGCGAGACCGGGCAGCCGGTCGAGGGCACGATCGGTGTCGGAACCCCCGAGCAGCCTGTAGCGCAGCGCTGACCTGCTCGTTTACGGATCCAATCACAAGAGAGTTAATTAACGGCGGCGTGGGTATTCCACAACATGATCTCAGAGGGTTTCGGTCGCATCTTCCGTGACGTGCGGTGGCTACTCGTTCCAGCCGCTGGTCTTCTCGCGCTGATGGTGGCGTTAGGCTTCCTCCTCACCGATGTGCTCCCCCCCACGGCACTCGGGAAGTGGGATGCCGAGGTGCCCAGACGGCTCGTGGAATACCGACAGCAAGACGGCATCTCCGAAAGCAAGCTCATCACGACGCTGTCCGAGACGCTGACCATAATCACCCTCACGGCGCTCGCCGCGGCAGTGTTCCGCTGGAAGTTCGGCCGCTGGCGCGAGTCCCTGCGTCGTCATTTACGCGGTGGCCGGCGAGACGGCCATATTCGTGGCGACGACGCTCCTCATCGACCGCCCGCGGCCAAGCGTCCCGCACCTCGACGAAGCGCCGCCGACCTCGTCGTTCCCGTCGGGCCACACCGCTGCTGCCGTGTGCTTCTACGGCTCGATTGCCGCAATCATCCTCTGGCACAGTCGACATCGGTGGATCAAAGTGGCGGCCGTCGTCATCGGCGCGGCGGTGCCACTGCTGATCGCCGGCAGCCGCGTGTACCGCGGCATGCACTACCCGACCGACGTGCTCGCCGGGATGCTGCTCGGCGCGATCTGGCTGACCGTCGTCATCTTCTACATGCGCACCCATGATGCCGGCGGCCGGCGCCACGCTGCGGTCGACGCCGACCGGCGCGTGGTGAGCGGGTAATGATGCGCGCCGCAATCATCGTCAACCCGGCCAAGTCGGACGTCGCGGACCTACGGGAGCAGGTGGATAAGACGCTGGCTGCCGGCGGATGGTCGACGTCGCTGTGGTTGGAAACAACGCCCGAGGATCCAGGCCCCGGGATGGCGCGAACCGCGGTCGAGGCGGGTGTCCAACTCGTCGTGATCTGCGGCGGGGACGGAACCCTGCTGGCCTGCCTGCACACCTTGGTCGGATCTGACGTGCCCGTCGCGCTGCTGCCGCTCGGCACCGGCAATCTGCTCGCCCGCAACCTGGGCGTGCCGACAGAACTCGAAGATGCACTCGCGGTGGCCCTCGACGGTGTCGACCGGCGGATTGACTGCGGCCGGATCGGCGACCAGCCATTCGCGGTGATGGCCGGCATCGGTTTCGACGCCGCGATGATGGGCGAAGCGACAGAGCGCATGAAACGGTTTGCCGGGTGGCCAGCCTACGTGGCGGGTGGCCTCCGGCACCTGCGCGACCCGATGATGCGAGTACGACTGCGCATCGACGACGGGCCGCCCATGCGCCGACGGGCGCGCACGGTGCTGATCGGTAACGTTGGGCGGTTGCAGGGCGGCCTTGAGCTTCTGCTCGACGCGAAGGCCGACGACGGCCTGCTCGATGTGGTCGTGGTGGCGCCGCGCACCCTGCGGGACTGGATCCGGTTGGGGTGGAGGGTAATTCGCCGCGATCGCACACGGCATCCGCAACTCGAACGCTTCCGCGGCCGGTCTGTCCTGGTCGAGGCCGACCGAATTGTGCCCCGACAGATGGACGGCGAGGTCATCGACGAAGGGCGGAATCTCAGCGCGCGTATCGAGCCCGGCGCACTGGTAATCCGCGCGCCGCAGCAGGCGGCGACGGCGGCGTGATCGAGTAGGGAGGGTTCCCATGGGCACCTCGCACCGCGTGCCGGAGACGGTCACGATCTCCGGCGATGAGCTCTCGGCAGACGACGCTGTCACGACCCTGCGGCGCTACGGGCGCTGGAACCTGGTCAAGAACTCGTTCATCCGCTTCAGGTACGCCGACGGCTTCACCAACGCGCGCGCCCTGGCGCTGCAGTTCTGCTTGTCGTTCATCCCGCTCATCATTGCGGTGGTTGGACTTTCGAGCGCGTTGCATCAGGAGAAGGTCGGGCAGATCATCATCCAGACCGTGGCCGGCGTGCTGCCGGGCAAGAACAGCGGCGACATAGTGGAGCAGGCTGCGCAGCGCACCCATGACCAGGGCATGACCGGCGGCCAGCTCGCATTGTGGCTGGGTCTGATCGCGGCGATCGTCGCGCTGACGACGGCGATGGGTCAGATCGAGCGTGGCGCCAACCGCATTTACGGCATCGAACGCGACCGGCCGGCGCTGCGGAAGTACGGCCGTGCGCTGCTGATGGCGTTGACCGCCGGCCTGCTGTTGCAGCTCGGATTTCTCGTCATCATCGCCGGCGACGCACTCGGCGACTCACTGGCCGCGGCGTACGGCTGGGGTCAGACCTTCGAGACATTGTGGACGATCGGCTGCTGGCCGGCCGGTGTCGTGCTGGCCTGGATATCGTTCACCGTCATCCTCTCGCGTGCACCGCGCCGGCACCAGCCGGGGTACTCCTGGCTGGCGTTCGGATCCGGTGTGTCGCTCGTGCTGTGGCTGCTGCTGACCGGCCTGCTCGCGCTCTATGTCGTCAAGAGCGGATCCTTCGGCACCACCTACGGACCGTTGACCGGGATCTTCGCCCTACTGCTTTGGGCGAACCTGTCCTCGGTCGCATTGTTCCTCGGTGTCGCGTTCGCCGCGCAACTCGAGGCCGTCCGTGCGGGCTCACCGGAGCCGGTATCGGCCGATCCGCTGGCAATGGAGAGTCGGTCCGATGCAGCAGCAGTGGCGGTCGCGACGCCGTCGCCGAACCTCGAGCCGGCCCAGCAGGCGCGCGCCACATCCGGAGCTGAAGCTGAGCTGTGGGCTGCCAACCCCGTTTCTGTTGCGCAGCAGCCAGTCTGGGGACGTGCGAGTGAAGCGGTCCCGCCAGCAGGCGCGAAGGGATTGAACCGGTGATCCGAAGGAAAGTGAACCGACCCCCACCTGATCTCGCGTCGGCGCTGGCAGTCGACGCCCGTCTGACGGAGATCGGGCGCGAGCTGAGCCTGTTGCTCAATGTCACGCCCACCAACGGCGCCGAGGCGTGGACGGATTTCGAACGCTCGGGCTTCGAGTCGGTCCCCACCCTGCAGTCGAGGACGCTCGACTTCGACCCGGACGTGGTCAAGCGCGACCTCTACAACGTCGAGATCGAGCGGGTGGACGATCCGGCGCTCAACTCGCTCTTCCGCGCGAAGCGTGACGAGATCGCCCGGCAGATAACGATGCTCGAGGATCGGGACACGTCGCGCTTCAGGTACGGCGCACTGCAGCTCTACGGAGAACCCGGGCAATCGCTGATCGCGACGGCTCGCTCGCTGCTCGAGCGCATCGATCCGCAACCGATCACGTCGAGCAGCGTCACCGCGACAGCATTCGCCGAGGCGGCACGAACGGAGCTTGAGTCGTATCGATCGAGCTATCCGGGGCTCCCCATGGCGGTCGAGGTGCGCGACGACGTAGCCGATCTGATGGTTTCGTTCGGCAGGCTCCTGATCCCTGCCACTGCTTGCTTCCGCGAGGACCGCGTCACGCCGCTGATTCAGCACGAGGTCGGAACCCACGTGCTCACCTATCGCAACGGCGACTCGCAACCCCTGAAGCTCCTGGCCGTCGGGCTCCCGTCTTACGAGGAGACGCAGGAAGGCCTGGCGGTGCTGGCCGAGTATGTCGTAGGGGGACTTGATCCCCGACGCTTGCGCGTCCTCGCGGCGCGGGTCGTGGCTGCATCGATGATGTTGGGCAACGCGAATTTCACCGAGATCTTCAAACATCTCACCGACGAGCATGGCTTCGCACCCCGCACCGCGTGGTCGGTGACGAGTCGGGCGACGTACGGCGGCGGCTCGACGAAGGACATCATGTATCTCCGCGGGATCGAGCGAGTCCTCGGATACTTCGCCGAAGGGCGCAGCATCGATCCCCTCCTCGCCGGCAAGCTCTCGCTCGACCACGCGCCTTTGGTGGAGGACCTGATCCGGCAAGGGGTCCTCGAACCTCCCTTGCTGCGTCCCCGCTGGCTGTCCGCGCCTGGGGCCGAGGAGCGGCTCGATCGCATGCGTGACGGCATGAGCGCCGCCGACCTACTAGGGATGGACGTGGCCGCATGAGGATTGCATTTATGGTCAATCAGGTGGAGACCGAGGTCGACGAGTACGCGACCACCCGGCTCGCGAAAGCTGCTGCCCTGATGGGCCACGAGGTTTGGTACGTCGGCCTGGGCGACTTGAGGATCGGCGAGCCCGATGGCGAGATCGGGGCGCACGCCCACCCCGGCGCCGCCCATGACGACGACTCGCTGACGGCGTTCGTCGATCGCATGAAGGAGAGCACGGCTGAGCGCATACGCATGGACAAACTCGATGCTGTGTTCCTGCGGAACGACTCGATCGAGGATCTGCAGGATCGACCGTGGGCCAGCAGCTTAGGTGCCGTGTTCGGTCAGCTGCTCGCGCACGGTGTCACCGTGGTCAACGACCCAACGGTGCTCATGCGTGCGGCGACGAAGGTGTACCTCGACGAATTCCCAGCGCAGATCAGGCCCCGATCCCTGATGACGCGCAACGAGGAGGACGTCCGGGACTTCATAAGGTCGGTGGGACGCTCCATCATCAAACCGCTGTGCGGCGCAAAGGGCCGCAACGTGTTCGTGGTCGACGGCGAGGACGAGCCCAACCTGAACCAGATCATGGAGGCGGTTCGAGAGGACGGCTACATCTACGCGCAGGGATTCGTCGACGGTGCCGAGGAAGGCGACATGCGGATCTTCCTACTCGACGGAGAACTCATCGAGGTCGACGGACACGTCTCCGCGTTCCGGCGGGTGCCGGAGGGAAACGACCCGCGTGCCAACATCAGCACGGGCGGCAGGATGCAACCCGGGGACATCACCGAGGAGCAGCGTGCGATGGTCGCGGCGATGCACGACAAGCTCGTGGCGGACGGGATGTTCTTCGTCGGCATCGACGTGATCGGCGACAAAGTCGTCGAGATCAACGCCGAGAGCCCGGGCGGTCTGCAGGCGATCGAGCGTCTGTACCAGGTCGATATCTGCCCGGTTGTGATCGACGCGCTGGAGCGCCGGACGCAGACCTGATCCTACATATTCACCTGCTCTTGGCGATATGCAGACGATCTGAGCGCCTACTCCATGACGTCGCTCACGGCGTGCCTACAACCCCGAAGGAATTCGCTCGTGCGGAATCCGTTCTGCGCGCTGGCGATTACGCGTTTCAGAAGCTCGTCGCAGAACGAGGTGGAGCTCATTCCTCCGTCAGACAACGCCGAACGGACAAACTTCGGATTCGACGCTGCGGCGTAGCCGGCCTCGTAGGAGGGGTCCTCATTGTGTGTAGCGCTCGGTGCAACCACCCCGATCGCGGCGAGAGCAAGCAGCACCCTAGACACCCGGGCGACCTGCTGCATCGCACGTTGGCCATCAAGGTGCGCTAGCGTTTCAGCGTCCTCAGGGTCGCGAGGGACTGTTCGACTGACCGGGCGCCTGAACCTTTGGCGCATCGGACTGACCTTGTTCGTCGCGCTGGCCTTGATCGCTCTCGCTGTCCGATCCCCCGCTGCCTTCGCGATCACTGTCGCTTGCGGATTCCTCGCCGTCACCTTCTGCTCGCCCGACGCGCGGTCGCCGTCGCCGTACTCAGATGTTCCCGCTCCGTCGTGGTGGCCCTCTGAGTCGCCATACTCCGCTCCGACCAGCAGGCCGGCGCCGAAGATCAGCACGGCGACAACCACTGCAGCTACTCCGCCCAGGACCAATGCGGCGATTCGATTGGTTCGGTTCAGCCTGTTCCACAGAGATCGCCGCTGAGGGCCAGTCGGTGGATCGGCTTGGGCGCTTGGCGCCGCAGTCGCCGAGTCGCCCTCAGCGGCAGGTTCTGGCGTATCTGTCATGACATCAAAGTGCCACCGACCGCCTGAAGGAACGCTGAACTCAAGCCTCGATGTGCGTCGTTCACAGCAGGACATCGCGCCGTTGCGCGCGAACGGTGTGATCGGAGGTCGGCCCTTCGTCGTGATCGATGAGCCCGCGCAGCGTCGTTCCGCCGATCTCTACTGCCGCCAACCCGAGAAACACGCCGGCCAACACGTCGGTAAGCCAATGAACTCCGAGGTAGAGCCGGCTCATCGCGACTGCAGCGACGACGACGATCGCGGCGCATGCAAGCCACCTGTTTACGGCATCGCTCCGGTGCATCCCTACGACCACGACCAACATGCCGAACAACGCCACGGTGCCCGTGACGTGACCCGAGGGAAACGAGTAGTCCGTCTCCAGCGTTTCCTGAATTCCGATGGGGGGTCGATCGCGTGCCAGTAGCAGTTTCATAGCCGTGCACAACGCCGAGGCTCCGCCGACGGCGACGATGATGGTGAGCCCGCTGAGGAAGGAGCGGAACCTCACCACTGCCACTACCGCGACGAGCGCTGCAGCACAGGCAGTTTCGGCCGGTCCGAAAGCGTTGGTCACCGCCACCGCTATCTGGTCGGCGACCGGACTGCGATGGCCGACGAGCCACGCGGTGACTGCATTGTCGACGTCCACCGACCAACCGCGTTGGCTGACCTGCACCGCTACCACGAGCAGACCCATCAGCAATCCGGCAACCCGAACCGACGTCGACCACCAACGCGTCATCCTGTCGCGGTAGCCCCGCCCGATGCCGAATACGACGGCACAGACCATGAGAATCAGAATCGAAGCCACGGCCTCGCTGTTCACAGCAATCAGATCCGCGATCCAGGCACCGATGGCGTTCGTCATTTCGCCCACCGGCCCAGGGTCGCGATCGCCGGCTGAACGGACGCTGAGAACTCTCGCGGCAAAGACCGTTGTTCTGCTGTACTTGGTCAGGTCACGACGATCGGATGGACGGAACCGTGCGAGTGCTGGTAGTCGAAGACGAGGTCCGCCTCGCCGAGACGATTCGCCGCGGCCTGGTGTCCGAGGGGTTTGTCGTCGACGTGGAGCATCGTGGCGATGACGGCTTTCACACTGCCGTGTCAGACAATTTCGACGCGATCATCCTCGACATCATGTTGCCGGGAAAGAACGGCTACGAGGTCGTCCGGGATTTGCGCGCACAGAATGTGTGGACGCCCGTGCTCATGTTGTCGGCCAAGGACGGCGAGTACGACCTGGCCGACGCCTTCGACCTGGGCGCCGACGACTATCTGGTCAAACCGTTCTCATTCGTCGTGCTGTTCGCCAGACTTCGAGCGCTGGTGCGGCGCGGCGCACCCGAGCGACCCGCCGTGTTGAGGGCCGGCGACATCGAACTCGACCCGGCGCGACACAAGGTGACCCGGGCGGGAACCGAGCTGACCTTGACGCCAAGGGAATACAGCGTCTTGGAATTCCTGATGCGGCATCACGACAAAGTTGTCAGCAAGGGTGAAATCGTTAGAGCGGTGTGGGATACCAACTACGACGGCGACGAGAACATCGTCGAGGTATACGTCGGATACCTGCGACGCAAGATCGATCTACCGTTCTCCGGCAACAGCATCGAAACCGTTCGTGGTGTCGGCTACCGATTCGTCGGCGGCTAGGGGCAGCTCGACGACGAAACGCGCTCCCCCACTGGGTGAATCGTCGACACTGACGGTGCCATGGTGGGCCTCGATGATCTGAGCGACGATCGACAAGCCCAGGCCTGCGCCGCCGACGGCTCGATCGCGCGGCGTATCCAGTCGGACGAAGCGACCGAACACCCGTTGGCGATCGGCCGCTGGTACTCCCGGCCCGTCGTCCGAGACGACCACCCGGGCATGGCCGCCAACGGCAGCGCATTCGAGTCGAATGCCATCGTGTGCGTGCCGGACGGCATTGTCGACCAGATTGCGGACGAGACGCGATAAGGCGTCCGGATCGCCGGAAGCCCTTGCCGGCTTCACGTCGGCGATGACCTTCAGGTGGGTGAGGGAACGCACGCGCTCGGCCTCGGCCAAGACGATGTCGTCGAGATCGACATCGACGTTGATGCTGCGACCGTCGCGCTCATCGGCGCGGGCGAGCAGTAACAGGTCCTCCACCAGGCCGTGCATTCTCTGCGCCTCGGGAAGAAGCGAATCATCGATCAACGACTGATCCAAGAGGTCAGGACGTCGGTGAGCAAGATCCAGCGCGGCAGTGATCGATGCCAATGGGCTGCGCAGTTCGTGTGAAGCGTCGCTGACAAAGCGGCGTTGAGCGGTCTGGCTCGCTTCGAGTCGATCCAGCATGTCGTTCATGGTTACGGCCAGCCGGGTGACCTCGTCATCCGCCGCAGGTATTGGTATCCGTTCGGCGAGCTTGGAGTGCGTCATCGACGAGACCCGTGCGCGGATGCGTTCAACGGGCCGCAACGCCGCGCCGACGAGCCGATATGTGCCGAATGCGACGAGCGCGAGCACGATCGGCCCACCAATGGCTAGGAGGGAGGCGACCGTCATGACGACGTCTTCGACCGGTTCGCGATCCGCGCCCACGAGCACGGTGACGGGACCGGATGGAGTCTCGACGCCCGCCGCCGTAACCCACAGGTCCCAGTCCTGACCGATCTGCACTCTTCCGATCGACTGCGTCGAACCGGGTGAGAGTCTGCGATCTACCACGGGTTCAGGCGGGCTGCCCGCTGACTGCGCGACAAGGGTTCCGGACTGATCGATGACCTGAACCACGCCGACCTGGCTGTCGGTCGCCAGCATCGCCGTGTCGAGGTCGGCGGCCGATTCCGTGTGCAGCTGGTCTGCCAGCTGGGCGGTGCGAGAAGCGGCCGTTGCCTGCGCGGAGCCCTCCAGAGACCGGAACAGGACCAGCAATAGGGCACCGCCTGCCAGCAGCAGGCAGAACGCCACGACGAGAGTCGACGCGACCGCCGACCGGGTACGCACCGTCCACCGCGACGGCGATCCGATGGCCGAGGCGGAAGGCTTCATGCCTTCAGTGTGACTCCCGCCAGCCTCTAGATGGCTACCCCGGTCCACTGCGGTCGATTTCCCTTCACTGCTTCCGCCAATGCTGCTTCGACCCGCTGGCCATTGTTCGCTTTCAGAAATCCCCTGCCCGACCGCTATGCGGCCAGGCACGGGTTCGGAATTCATGCTGGCTAATTCATGTTCCAGGGCTCGCCATAGGTGGTGACGGTAGTCGCCGGACTTGGACAATAGGCGGGAGGTGTGGCCCCTTAAGCGTGGACGGCGATCGCTGAAGAACCGCTGAAGATTGGGCCGCCCACAAGCGGGGCCACGTGATCCGTCCTCAGCGAGGCTTCAGCTACGTCCCCATACGGTCGCGTCATGACCGAGACAACCCGATCCGAAGCCGTCAAACCCACGCGCTTGATGTTGAGCAAGGTGCCCGAAGTCACGGTGTGGTTCTGGGTCATCAAGATCCTCTGCACGACCGTGGGCGAGAGCTTCGCCGACTGGATCAACATGACTCTGGGCGTCGGACTGTTCTCGACCGCCCTGATTTTCACCGTCATCCTTATCGCTGTTCTGGTATGGCAGTTGCGCCTCGACCGCTACGTCCCATTCGTCTACTGGCTGACCGTCGTGGTGGTCAGCGTCACCGGCACTCTCTACACCGACATCCTCACCGACAATCTGGGCGTCCCACTCGCACTGAGCACAACCGTCTTCGCCGTGGTGCTGGCGCTGGTTTTCGGAGTGTGGTTCGCGCGCGAACGCACCCTTTCGATCCACAGCATCACGACGACACCTCGAGAGGTGTTCTACTGGCTCGCGGTTCTGGTCACCTTCGCCCTCGGTACTGCGGCGGGTGACTGGATCCTGGAACTCACGGGATGGGGGCCCGGTACGTCGGTGCTGCTACCTGCCGGACTCATCGTGGCGATCGTCATCGGTTGGCGGCTCGGCGCCAACGCTATCTTGTCGTTCTGGTTGGCCTACATTCTGACCCGCCCACTTGGTGCCAATCTCGGCGACTGGTTGGGGTTCCCGAAGGATCAACAGGGCCTTGGTCTGGGTGTCGCCCTCACGAGCGTCATCTTTCTCAGCGCGATCCTGGCCACGGTGGTGTACCTCTCGATCACCCGCGCCGACGTCATCGAGAAGCCCGACGAGGCCACGACCAATAATCCGGTCCGCGAGCATGTCATGCACGGCTACTACGCCGTGATCGCTCTGGCCACTGGGGCTCTGCTCGTCTGGGCCGCCGGCCAACCGCACACCATCGCGGCAGCAAGCGAAAACGAATCGGACGGCTCTTCAGTCACCGCGACGCTGGCTCCGGGTCAGTCGGCAACGGCGAAGTTCCCGCCCGCGGAAATCACGAAGTTCCGCACCATCACCCAGGACACGCTTGCGAAGGTGCAAGCCGGCGACCAGGCGGGCGCGAAGGCTCGCATCACCGATCTCGAAACCGCTTGGGACGACGACCAGAAGACCCTGGAGCCCTTGGACGAAACCGGCTGGACGGTACTCGACGGTCAGATCGACAGCGTGCTGACGGCGGTACGAGCCGGCCAACCCGATCCTGCCACGGAGCAGGAGGCTCTCACCACCCTGCTGACCTCACTCCAGTAGGACCGTCGCCCGGGGGACGCCACTCACTGCTTGTTACGCGTCGCCCGGTAGATGCTCAGGGGCAACACGGCGACAACGGCAGCGACCACGATCCACCACGGCGCTGCGCCGGTCAGGCGGTTGACTACGAAGGTGGTGGCAAGTGCGACCGCAACGGTCAGTGCAACCCGCCAGTCGTCACCGACGATGAAGTCATACCAGAAGGCCCCGAACTCGCGAAGTCTGCGCACGGTCAACCTCTCTGAGCCACAGCGACATCGACGGGTGTGCGACGCTTGAATACGGCCACCAGCGCCAGTGCGTACAGCGCCGTAGCGGGGATCAGGACCAGCAGAGCGATGTCCTCACCCGGCCAGTGTGCGCCGGCGCCTTCTGCGCCCCAAAAGATCCCGAACGCCGTGAGCATCACTCCAACCACGAACTTCATGCTGTTCTCCGGCACTCGCGACAGCGGCGCCCGGACGGCGAAGCCGGCAATCGCCACCAGTAGTACGGCCGCCACCGCGGCTAGTGCCGCCAACGAAATGCTGCCCTGGTTGGCACCGAACGTGAGGACGATGAACGCGACCTCCAGGCCCTCCAGAACGACTCCCTTGAACGACAGCGTGAACGCGTACCAGTCATCCACGAAGGCCCGGCGACCCGTCGGCGCGTGTTGTGCGTCGGCGATCGTGGCTTGATAGGCCAGTGTCTCGTCGTGAAGAGCCTTGAAGCCGCTCGTCCGCAAGATCGCTTTCCGCAGCCATTGAAGCCCGAAGATCAGGAGCAGCCCACCGACGAATAGCCGCAAGCCATCCAAGGGAATCGCCGAGATCGCCGGCCCCAGCGCTGCGATCGCCACCACCAGAATAAGGAGCCCGGCGAGCGAGCCCAGTGATCGCTGAGCGCCAATCACGTGCACTGCCGGCAGCGAGAATGATCGTCAACGCCTCGACGGCCTCGACCAGACACGCCAGAAAGACCGTGATGAAGAGCGCCGAGCCACTCAACGTCAACCTCGCCAACATCACAGGGGCACCGAGCGCATCGCGCCCGGCCGATAATTCAATCCTAGCTGTTGTCAGGAACCACAAAACGGCACGTAGACGTGCGAGCACAGCGTCCTTTCAGGTTGCCGGTGGCAGCTTGTCGCTATGCCAGAAACGCGAGAAGCCCGTTGACCGACCGAGACACCGACGGGGGGATGTCAGTCGACGACGAAGCCGCGCCTGCGCCGCTGACGCTGAGCAGGCGGCCTACTTCCGCGAATCGCTGGACGCCGAGCGACAACAATTGCTGGACGGAATCCTCAAGCGTCGGCCCCTCATTGACCGTCGCGCTGACGCCAGCCAGCTAGGCTCGGCTGTCCACAGCGCAGACGCCGAAGTGCGTTACCTGGATCTCCTTATCGAACGGCTCGACCGTCGCTTCGCGAGCCACTGGCGCGACCGCGACTAAGTCTCACAATTCGCGCAAGGTCTGCGCGTGCGAGCGGCTTGCCAACCGCGCCGTCGCCAAGGACACCGCGCCGATCGTGATGATCGTCGCTGCCGCCGTTGCGAAGAGGTATGCCCAAGGGACGGTAAGTGACCCTGGTGGCGGGTCGAACACTCCGGTGAGAGCCTTGACGAGCACGTGTGACAGCAGCCCACCCATGGCCGCCCCGCCGACGAGACCGCAGAATGCCAGCACGCACGCCTCCGCCACGACGAAGGACCTGAGTTGATTGCGCGTGGCGCCAAGCGCATTGGCGATCGCGAAGGTGCGGCGACGTTCGGCAAAACGCAACGCGAGGACGAGCGCTCCGGCCGCAACGGCCAGACACAGTCCGAACCCGAGCTCGATGCGCGTGAGTCCGGCCAGGTTTACAGCGGTCAGGCTTGACCCGACGGTGCCACGCGTGTCGGCGATGTCAGTCACTTTCGCCGACGGTCCCACGAGTGTTTGAACCCGTCGTGCCACCGCGGCGGTGTCCCGACCGCCGGTGTCGATCAGGAATGCACCAACGGCGTCGCTGCCCGTCTGCTGGGCGACATAGCCCGCGTTCGCGACGAAGAAGCTGTCCTTCGGTGCGGTCGGAAACTCGCTGACGACGCCCACGTACCGGAACCGAACGGTGCTGAGTTCGTGCGTCTTGGCGTTGGGCAGCCGCAGATTGATCGTGTCTCCGACCGTCAGCTGGAAATCCGCGACGGTTTCCGCGCTCACCAGGATCGAATCGGGTTGTCTGGACAGCTCATTCATCAACTGGTCGACAGTGCCACCGCTGAAGTAGCGGTCCTGCAATGCGGTGACGGCGGCGATTCTGGTCGGGTCGACACCGTAGAGGTCCTGGAGGTCGGCACCGATGTAGGCGAACCGGTGCTGGATCGGTTCGACGCCGCGCACTCCCGGCACCACGGCGAGATCCTTCGCCGTCGACATCGGCACACTTGGCCCCCGGCGATTCGGTGACCGTCACATCGGCGCCGTTCGTCAGGTGCGCATCGACCTCGGCCTGGGCTTGGTAGGTGGCATTGAATGTCGCCGTCGACACCGCGAAACCTGCGGCCAATGCGAGGACGACGATCGCTCTGGCAATGGGCGCACGCTGCCTCGACAGGGAGTTCGACAGCAGACGCGCAGAGCCGGCCGGTCACCGGACGCAGGGCGCGGGCAACCAGGCCACGACCCCGTCCCAGCAGGAGGTCACTGAGCCTCCAGATGAAGAGTGCACCGCCGATCCAGAACAATGCGGGTGCGACGAACGCCCAGTAGGAGACCGATATCGAGGGGACGCCTTCCGGGGCGAGAACGACCTGATATCCGTTGCGCCCGGACTGCCAGAAGAGCAGCTCCCGCGGCGCAGAGCAACACGATGTCCAATCCGGATCTCATCCAGAGTGGCTGTCGGATGGTGCGCTGCCCGGTGCGCGCTGACGCGACGGACGCTTGACGCAGTTCGCGCCATGCCGGTGCCAACACGGTCACCCCTGCGATCACTATTCCCACGGCCGCGGCCACGGCTGCCGACTACCAGCGCGGCCGCGGGGTTCGCGCCGAAGCTCGGAGTCCCGAATGTGATGAATCCGATGACGACTGCGACCGCGACGCCAAGGGCACTGCCCAGAACGCCGACCACGACTGCCTCGGCCGCCGACAATCTCAGCAGTTGGGCGTTACCGGCGCCCCGCGCGCGCAACAGAGCCTGGTCCCGTCGCCGTCGGGGAGCACCCGAGTCGACCACAGTGGCGGTCAGCAGGACCGCGAGCACGGCGGCGGGTAACCCAAGGAACAGGAACAGGATTCGCGCGTACGCCGCGTCACCGCGGGCCGCGTCGAGGGCGGCGCCGAGATTGTCACCGACGAGCGCGCCGCCCGCGCTCCTTGCTTCCAGATTGCGCGCTGCGGCGGTAACGCGGGCGTATGCCGTGGACGGATCACTCGGCAGGTCACGATCGAGCGCGGTGTGGATCTGCATGCTGACCAGATCGGGGCGGCCGGCGGCAAGCGGGTCGAAGATGGCGTGCCATTGGGCGTCGGGAAGCACCAGCGACGTTGTCGGGTGGCGCGACCGGTTGGGCTGCAGGCGGAGCGCCGACCTTCTGAAACAGTGAATCTGCTTGTGGCAGTTCGACTACCCCGTCGATGCGGACGTTCACCGGCGGCATTCCAGGCCGTCCGATCTGGACGGTGTCACCTGGCGCGACACCCAGGTTCGCGGCAGTCTGTTGGGCGACGAGGACACCGCGGTCGGAGCCGACCAGAGTGCGCATCTCCCGCGGCCACCGATCCCGGTACTCGGGCGGAATCCCCAGCACCATCGCGGGCCCTGTCGTCCGGGTACTGCCGCCGCCGCTTGCGCTCAACCCGGACGAATGGGCGAAGCCGACTGGCAGCGCCGCTTGAACGTGGGGCGTCGAGCGGACGGCGTCCGTGACGGATGACAGTGGGACGATCGGCTGGACCTCGACCTGCCAGTCGACCGCGATGGCGCGGGCGGCACGCGCGGTCATCGACGCCTGTGCGGCCGACATGAAGATGCCAAGACAGGACAGCAGCGCGACGGCGGCGGCGATGCCGATCGCGGTGGCTGCCATCCGTCCACTTCGACGCCGCAGCAGCCCCAGCGTCCAGGTCGCGATCATGAAGCCCGCGAGTCGGCGGCCGACGACAGCCGGCCGTCTCGCATCGACCATCGGTCGTCGAGACGCGCGGCGACGACGGGGTCGTGGGTGGAGAGCACGAGGGCCGCTCCGATCGACGTTGCGGTGCTCAGGAGGACGGTGATGACCCGGTCGGCATTGACATGGTCGAGTTGCCCGGTCGGCTCGTCGGCGAGTATCAGGGCAGGCCGCGTCACGAGTGACCCGTGCGATCGCGACGCGCTGGGACTGACCGCCCGAGAGTTCATCGGGCAGTTTCGTCGCCGCTCCGCTCATGCCGACGAGATCGAGTGCCGCACGGGCGTTCTCATCCGCAGTGTCCTCGTCCTGTCCCGCCAAGAGCATGGGAAGTGCGACGTTCTCGACGACGTCGAACCCGGGTAGGAGGCTCGGGCCCTGAAAGACGATGCCGATACCGCCGGGTCGACCGAGCGGCCGAGCGGGCAGACTCGGGCCACCGAACAGTTCCCGCCGTCGGGGTATCGACCCCGGCGAGCAGGTGCAAAAAAGTCGACTTTCCAGATCCGGAGGATCCGGTCACCGCGATTCGGGCTGTCGACGTGACCTGACAATCAACTCCGGCCACGGCGAGCACCGCCGTCCGACCCGAGCCGAAGGTACGGCTGACACCCGAGCACTCGGCGACGATCATCAACACATCCGTCCGTCGTCGAGGCGTACGACTCGTCGACGCGACAGCCGCGACGGCGGGACTGTGACTCGCGACGATCACCGCCGTTCCGCGGTCGGCTGTGGCTAGCAGCAAGTCGAGGATCAGCGCTTCCGTGACGCTGTCCAGTTCTCCCGTCGGTTCGTCTGCGAGAAGCACCGTCGGGTCGTTCGCGAGGGCGACCGCGAGGCCGGCTCTGGCAAGTTCTCCTCCGGAGAGCTCGCTTGGATAAGCGTCAGCACGTGCGTGAATGTCCAAGATTCTCAACAGATCCGCCGTGTGCCGGCCGGGTGGACGGGAAAAGGATCGCGCGAGTGCGAGATTCCCGGTAACGGTGAGGTGTTCGATCAGGTTCGCGCTCTGGAACAGCATCCCGATGTGCCTGGCCCGAATCCTGGCCCGCGACGGGCTCCGGGCGGTGACTGACCCGCGAGCCGTCGATGGTGACGTCACCGCCGTCGGGATCATCCATTCCTGCCATGCACGACAACAGGGTCGACTTACCCGAACCGGACGGTCCAGTGACTGCGACGAATTCGCCCCGTGCAACCGTCAACGACACGCCCTGAAGTGCACGCGTTTCTTCGTCTCCGGCGCGAAAGAACCGATAAAGAGACCGAGCCTCTATTGCGCTGGCGTTCATTCGTCGGTGGTCAGCGCCACTGGAACGAGTCGGTGATCGTCCGCCACGGATCGACGTTGTCTGCTCCCACGGGTCCAGAGAGGGTCAGGATCACCTCCTGGCCTGCGCGCCAGAATGAGTAACGCTCGACGGCGTCGGTTCCGGCCTTGCCGGTCACCGGGTTCGGTGCCGAGGCTGCCTGATAGGTGGCCAACACGGCATCACCAGACCTGCGCCTGACCACCTCTACAGTGAGCCCTCCGTTGGACGTTTTCACCGAAGACAGCTCGTCGCGTTTCACCGACTCGGGCGAAGGGGCCGATGCGGCAGGCCGTGCATCGATGCGCACCGTGTTGAGCTTGTCCGTGAACGTGACCGCGGTACCGTCGGCGGTTTGGGCCCAACCCTCCGGGACAGAGAGCGTGAATGATCCGTCAGCCGCCGCAAACGGCACATATACCTGGGTATCGGGGATGTCTCCGATCGGGTTGTTCTCCGGAGCTGTCGTCTGCACCGCAGTGCCGCTGGATTGCGCGCCGGGGGCCGGTGTAGTCGCATTCGACCCGCACGCACCCAACACGAGCGCAGCCGCCAGGCCGATGACGCCGACCGAGGCAATGCGCTTCATGTGCACAATGCTCTCAATTCCGGCGCTTCCGTCATGCGAAAACGGTGTCACTTGCTGCCTGAAAGGAAGCTGAATCAGCCCGGCGCGGACGTTCGCAACGCCCTGAAGGCACTTTCAGCTCAGCCGCTGCTCGACAAGTGCTCGGATGCAAGGCTTTCCTGGCTGGCGGCCCACGAGGCGAGGAGCTTGAGGCTGTCCGCCGTCGGTGTGTCCGCGGCCGCCGTGTAGATGTTGAGCTGCAGTCCAGGCTCGGAAGGCAATTCCATCGCCTCAAAGTCGAGGTCCAGTTGACCAACGGCGGGGTGGCGCAAGCGCTTTCGGCCGGATCGGTGAAATCGCACGTCCTGGGAGGCCCACCGCTGCCGGAAGCGCTCACTTCGTGTCGACAATTCACCGACGAGCGCGATCAGCTCTTCATCGTGCGGATTGCGGCCCGCCTCGAGGCGCAGCATCGCGGCCGCGTCGCGGGCGATCTGGTCGTAGTCGACGAAGAATTGCTCGGCCGCCTCGGGATTCAAGTAAACGAACCGGGTGGTGTTCGCCGGTCGGCGTGGATCGGCGAGCACGGGAGCGTAGAGCGCCCGGGCAAGCTGGTTCATCGCGAGCACGTCGTGGCGGCCGTTGCGGATCCAGGCAGGTGCGTCGGTTATGGCGTCGAGCACCTGTTGGAGGACCGGTCGAACGGTCGCAGGCGTCCTGCGCGCGCGTCGGCGGGTTCCCGTACCGGACTCGCGGGCAAGAGCATAGAGGTGATCACGCTCGGCTTCATCGAGTTGCAGCGCCGAGGCGAGGGCGTCGAGAACGCCCTCCGAGGCGCCGGCCAAACTGCCGCGCTCCATGCGGACGTAGTAATCGACCGAGACTCCGGCGAGCATCGCGACCTCCTCGCGCCGCAGCCCCTTGACCCGACGGTTGCCGCCGTATGCCGGCAGCCCCGCCTGATCCGGAGTGATGCGCGCACGCCGCGAGCTCAAGAACTCCCGGATTTCGCTGCGCAGATCCATTGTGGTCACGCCTCCACGGTAGGCGCGCCGCGCCCTGTGAAGGGGGTACTGCGGGTGCCTGTCCCAGCAGGCACTGCCAGCCCACAGGAAACCAACGTTGACTGGTTTCCATGAGAGCAACCGTCATGTATCAAGCCGGAGACGTGCGCGTCGAGACCGTGCCCGACCCCGTCCTCCACGCGCCCACCGACGCCATCGTCCGCGTCACCTCCGCCTGCATCTGCGGCAGCGACCTGTGGCCCTACCATTCGATGCCGCTCAACGAGCAGGGCCGCCGGATGGGCCACGAGTTCATCGGCATCGTCGAGGAGGTCGGCGCGGAGGTCAGCGGCTTCGCGTCGGCGACCTGGTCGTCGCTCCATTTGTCTGGTCGGACAACACCTGCGACTTCTGCACCGCGGGGCTGCAGATCGCCTGCCGCCACGGCGGTGGTTGGGGCGCACCCGGCCTGGACGCCGGTCAGGGCGAGGCGGTGCGGGTGCCGCTCGCCCAGGGCACGCTGGTCAAGCTTCCGGTCGCCCAGGACTCGGCGCTGATGCCGTCGCTGCTGACGCTGTCGGACGTGTTTTGCACCGGCCACCACGGCGCGGTCACCGCGGGTGTGCAATCCGGCCACACCGTCACCGTCATCGGCGACGGCGCCGTCGGACTCTGCGGCGTGCTCGCGGCGAAACGACTGGGCGCAGAGCAGATCATCCTGATGGGCAGGCACACCGACCGCACCGACCTGGGCCGCGAGTTCGGCGCCACGGACGTCGTTGCCGACCGCGGCGAGGAAGGCGTCGAACGCGTCCGTGAACTGACCGGCGGCGACGGCACGCACGCTGTCCTCGAATGCGTCGGCACCAAGCCTTCGATCGAGACCGCAGTGAAGGTGGTGCGCGCCGGCGGTGCGATCAGCCGCATCGGCGTGCCGCAGTACACCGAGGGCCCGCTGGGCTTCGACACCGTGTTCCGCAACGTCACCTTCACCGGCGGCGCCGCCCCGGCGCGGGCCTACATCGACGAACTGATGCCCGACATCCTCGACGGCACCGTCGAACCGGGCCGGGTCTTCGACCGCACCATCGGACTGGACGAGGTGCCCGACGGGTACAAGGCCATGGCCGAACGCGACGCGCTCAAGGTTCTCATCCGGCCCTGAGCAGGACCTCGTGAATGGACAAGCAGCGCAACCAAAGAAGGGAAACAACAATGAAGCACGCGAAGCTCGGCGACCTGGACGTCGCCCGAATCGGCTTGGGCGCCATGGGCATGTCCTTCGCCTTCACCGGGGCCGGAAGCGACGACGCCGAATCCATCCGAACCATCCACCGGGCGCTCGACCTCGGGCGTGAACTTCATCGACACCGCCGAGGTCTACGGCCCGTACATCAACGAGGAACTCGTCGGCAGGGCGATCAAGGGCCGCCGCGACGACGTCGTGCTCGCCACCAAGTTCGGCATGATCTCGCACTCCGGTCGCGGGCACGGCCAGCTCGACAGCAGCCCGGCCAGCATCCGCACGGCGGTGGAGGGCTCGCTGCGACGGCTCGGACACCGACCATATCGACCTGTACTACCAACACCGCGTCGACCCCGAACACCCCGATCGAGGACACCATCGGCGCCGTCGCCGAACTGGTCGCCGAGGGCAAGGTCCGCCACATCGGGCTGTCGGAGGCGTGGGTCGACACGATCCGCCGCGCGCACGCCGTGCACCCGATCACCGCGCTGCAGTCGGAGTACTCGCTGTGGACCCGCGACCCGGAGCCCGAGGTGCTGCCGCTGCTGCGCGAACTCGGCATCGGCTTCGTGCCCTACTCCCCGCTCGGCAAGGGCTTCCTGACCGGCACCATCCGCTCGACCGACCAGTTCGACGAGACCGACTTCCGCGCCGACCAACCCGCGCTTCACCGGCGAGAACTTCCAGCGCAACCTCGCCATCGCCGACGAGGTCGCAGGCGATCGCCGCCGACGCCGGCGCCACCCCGGCGCAGGTCGCCCTGGCCTGGCTGCTCGCCAAGGGCGACGACATCGCCCCGATCCCCGGCACCAAGCGCGTCGCCCGGCTCGAGGAGAACGTCGCCGCCGACGCCGTCGAGCTGACCGCCGATCAGATCGAAGCGCTGGACGAGCTCACGCCGGCGTCGGGCGAGCACCACAACGAGGCGCAGATGGAGATGATCGAGCGCTGACGGTGCCTACTGAGCGCCGAACGCGACAAGAATGGCGGCAACGAGAAAGACGCCGGCTGCGTGAAGGCCTGACCTACTCGAGGCCAACTCCCGAGAGTTTCGCCGACACGGTTGCGGCAAACGTGTGCGTGTCGCCGGGCCAGCGTGCCGACACGTAGTGGCCGTCATCGACGACGAATGCAGGCCGCGCATTCGACGCAGAGTCCCGCACCATCCCCGACGTCTTCAGACGCCAGTCCGTGGAACCCACTGCGACATCACGGAAGTCGTCCGGACTCTGCAGCGCACGAGTCACCTCTGCCTGCACGGACATGTAGCCGATCGCTTCACCAGGCTTCTCGACGTAGGTGCGGTAGTAGTCGGGGTCCCAGAACCTCGTCACCCGGGCTATGCGCCAGGCACGGCGCTCAAATTCCCAAGTCAGCGCCGTGGTCTTACGGCCGTAGAGCACCGAGCGACCTGTCGCTGGATCGAGTGTTCGGGCGACGAGCAGAACTCCATGACAGATGGCGGCCACGAGCATTTCCCGGCGGAAGGCCTCGGAGACCAGTCGCTGCAACACGTCGCTCTCGATATAGCTGCGCATGCCCCGCGCACGGTGCCCGCCGGGAAGCAACAGGCCGTCCACATCCTCCAGATCCGTATCGGCCCAAGCGGCCGGCTGCTGGTACTCCGGAGACGCCAGCATTCGCCCGTACGCAGCACGTGCATCGCGGTTCGCGCGCAGGATCCGACCGACAACGATTGCCCGGCTCAGACCGGGTACCTTCGACCAGAAGTCCAGGCCGCGGCCGGTGAGCATGATGTCGTCGGCGACCGCCTGCACGCCGCTCTCGGTGCTGAACACGACGGTGTGCCCTCGCGCGGTCAGCACCTGCCAGCTGACGGCGACCTCGGTCGGGTCGAAATCGGTGTCCGGAATGGGTATCAGGACGGTGGTCACGAGTGCCAGCATGTCACCCGTGAGCATCGGCGAGCAGCGAGACGGGGTCGACCTCACCAAACCTCGCCTGTCGTCGTAGACATCAAGGAGTGGCCGATGATCAAGGTTTTCGGATATCTCAAGCGTAAGTCCGGCTTGTCGCCCCAGCAATTCGCCGACTACTACGAACACAATCACGTGCCGTTGGTGTTGAGCAAGGCGTTCACGCCGATGGTCTACAAGCGCAACTACATCCAACGTGGGGACGCCTTCAACATCGAAGGTGAGGAGATCGGCTTCGACTGCATGACCGAACTCGTCTTCGCCGAACGAGACGACTTGCTCGCCTGGGTGACTAGCCTCGGGATCGATGAGATTGCCCGAGACGAAGAGAAATTCATCGATCGGGCCGCGACGCGGGCTTATGTGGTCGATGAGCGCACAAGTGCCGGCTGAGTGTGCATGTGCGTGTCATATAGGAGTGATCGCACGATCCAAAACTGTCTGCTGTCAACCATTCTGAGGAGCGGCGAGTGATTGAGAACATGGACGACTTCCGCGCTCTGGATCCGTTCTTTCGGATCATTGAGCAAGGTCTAGCGGGATTCGTTGACGGTGACCACTTCTTCGACATGCTGGCCGAGGACGTGGTCTTCGATTTCATCATCACGGTTCCGAACTACCCGCGCCACATCGTCGGCCGCGACAACCTCATCGAGCTCTACCGCGGCTACGGCTCCACGTTCTTCCTCGACCGCTGCTACGACCTGCGTGTCCATCAGTCGCCGTCAACGTCGTCGGTCGTGCTCGAATACTCCTCCGAGGGCAGGGTTGTCGCCACCGATCAGCCCTACGGCAACCGCTACATCTCGGTTGTCGTCATCGAGGACCGCAAAGTAACCGCCTGGCGCGACTACCTCGACCCACTGCGGGTCTTGGCCGCCCTCGAGGGACGTCCTTTCGACCCGGACGCCTTCGCAGCGACCGATCCATGAGATGGCCGACCCGACACACTCCACAACGGGCACCCGCGAAACTCCCTCCACCGCCCAGCCCGCTTGCGATCACCTTCCTTGAGGCCCCCTAAACGGCAATCCCACTCCTATCCTTGGCCGCCGGCAGCAACCGAACATTGCAGTTAACGGGTAGTCAAGGAGGGGTGCCAGCGAGGACGACATTGGTGCGGTCGAGGACGATTCTGGATTACGTCATCGACGCCAATAGATACACCTGAGAGGGAAGAAGGAATGACAATGCGCATCAAGATGACCCGTATCGTCCCGCTGGTGGCGGTAGGGGCTGCCGCGGTGGCGATCGCAGCAGCACCAACGGCGGCGGCAGTCACCACACTCGCGGCCGGGTCGTCAAACGTGAATCAGACCCCGGGCAATGTCCAGATCACGGCTGGGCCCGGTGGGCCTGCGCAAGAGGCCGCCCAATTGCAGCAGCCATTCGGCGGGGCTATGGGCGCGTTGATATTTCACCACTGACAACGACTGTGCGCTCAGGGGGGAACTTCGGAAACCCGCCTTCAGCGCCATCCGCTCAGGCTCGACCTCCACCAAGGCTCGTTATGAAACTGATCGCCCTTGAAGAACACGTGCTTCCCGCCGATCTCGTCGACCACGTGTGGCCGACCCCGATGGGACCTGACGCGCTCACCGCGAAACTGGCGGACGTCGATGAGCAGCGCCTGCGGGTCATGGACGACGCGGGTATCGATATGCAGGTCCTGTCGGTCACCGCACCGGGATCCCAGCAGGTGCCCGCCGAACACGCCGCCGGGCTCAGTCGGGCACTTAACGACCGATGCGCTGATGCCATCGCCGCCCACCCCGACCGGTTCAACGCGTTGGCCACCCTTCCCACCCAGGACCCGGACGCTGCCATCGTGGAGGCCAAGCGGGCGATCGCCGAGCTGAGATTCTGCGGTGTCGTCATCAACGGGCATACGCAGGGACGATTCTTGGATGCACCCGAGTTCGACGAATTACTGACTGCCATCGAGGAACTCGACGTTCCTATCTATCTGCATCCCACCTATCCCCCGGAGCAGGTCGCCGAGGTGTACTTCCGTGGCCTTCCTGGATCAACGGGAAGGGCGTTAGCCACGGCGGCCTGGGGATGGCACGCAGAGACCGGGCTGCATGTGCTGCGGCTCGCAGCCGCGGGCGTCTTCGCCCGGCATCCCAAGCTGCAGGTCGTCGTCGGACACATGGGTGAGAACTTGCCGTTCTCGCTCATGCGGGCGGACGCGGTCCTAGGTCGAGCCGACCCCGGCGCCCCCTCGGTGGCCGACGTCGTGCGCGAACACGTGCACATCACCATCTCCGGCTACACCACGACACCGCCGCTCCTGTGCTCCCTGCAGGTGTTCGGCGCCGACCGCATCATGTTTTCCAGCGACTACCCCTTCGGCGATCCGGTGGAGCATTCCAGGTTTCTGGCGGAGGCACCGATCAGTCCGGCCGACCGGGACAAGATCGCACACCGCAACGCACAGCGGCTGTTTCGGCTCTGAACACGTATCACCACGAGAAAAGGAAGGCATCGATGAGCCCAGCGGAGATCGCTCCGGAATCGGGGTGCCGGATACCCCTGATTCGGCGAGAGGAACTCGACGCCGACGGTCAGAGCGCCTTTTGACTTCCACACCTCGGGGACCATGTGCGGGCTACACGGTCCTGCTGGGATTTGGCTACACAGCCCTAAATTGGCTGAGCTGTATCGACCCCTGGGTACCTACCTGAGGTCCGGCGCGCCTTAGTGAGCCGGTTCGCGAGGTTTGCATCCTGGCGACGGCCGGCGAATTCAACTACGCGTTCGAGTGGGCCGCGCACGAGCCAGAAGCGTTACGCGTCGGCGTAGCGGCGGAGATCATTCAATCCATCAACCCGAGAAGGCCGACAGACGAGCTGGAAGCGCCATTCGGGACTGTGGTCGAGTTGATAAAGGGGCGTTCACTGCGGGATCAGTGAGCCCCGCTACGTATGACGCCGCTGTTTCGCTGCTCGGGGTGCCACTTCTCATCGATCTCATGTCCCTCGCTGGGATGTACGCGAGCACGGCAGCACTGCTGAATGTCGTCACTGCGAACTGCTGTGATCCCGGTTTCAACACCACGGGCCTGGGCAGGGACCTGCCGTTCGCTGGATTGCTCGAGAGTCTTCTGCACGCTATGCGGATCGGCGATCCGCGCCTCGGCGCCGGGATCATCGTGGGACTCGCCACCGATCCCGCCTTCGTCGAAACCACCTGCGGCTATTTCTCGGTCAAGGACGCCGCCCGCCTTCCCTGCCCAGAATCCGGACGTAGTAAGGGAATTCAGGACGACTTGTGGGAGACCATGGCCTCCCTGCTTGAGAGGGCCGTCTTCTCCGCCGGATGAGAGCGCCACCAGCAGGCGCCGCCCCGCGCCGACGAAAGAACTCGAATTAAGCCGAGCTGGAGGCTTTCGCGGCTGCCAGGGTGAGCCGCGCGATGCGTTTGGCTGTGATCCCCGCGGTGCGCGCGGGCTCGGCAGTGTTTGCGGTAGCCAGCGCCCCGTTGTACAGGACGACGAGCGCGTCGGCGAGCGCTTGGGCGTCGGCTACCCCGGTGGCTTCGGCCAGTTCGAGGAAGTACTGACGCAACCAGTCGCGGTACTCCTTGTTGGCCTGTTTCTGGCACTCCCCGCCCGGCGCTTCGGCAGCGGCGTTTTCGAAGGGGCAGCCCCGGAACTCGGGGAGCGACACATAGTCAGCGATCGCATCGAAAACAGCCAGGATCTTCTCGTCCGGATCGTCGGCGCAGGCCTCTGCCGCTTCGACACGCTGCCGCCATGCTTCGTGGCGCCCACGCAGGTAGGCGGCGACCAGTTCGTCTTTCCCGCCGAAGATGTAGTACAGCGAGCCTTTGGCCACGCCCGCTTTCTCGATGACGGCCTCGATTCCGGTGGAATGAACACCGTCGCGGTAGAACAGCTCATCAGAAGCCGCCAGCAGCCGTTCCCGTGCTGACGGCCGTTTCGCTGCCTTCATCGCCATGACAGCAGTCTATCAGACAGACTTGTCTGAACTAACCGCGCCGAGCGACTTCCATCCTCATCCATCCCCGCCTGAGGAGAGCCACATTTTATGCAGTTCAGACCCTATGTTTGACCAACGCTTGCAACTTTAGCCCGATCGGTCTAAATTGGCACATATCAGACAGATCGGTCTAAAGCTTGAGGAATGGTCATGACAAGTCCCACCGTGGTTCGGGATCTGGAAGGCAAGGTCGCGTTGGTGACCGGTGCGACGTCGGGGATCGGTCGGGCGGCCGCGGTGCAGTTGGCCGCGCAGGGGGCCACTGTGGTCGTCCACGGCCGCGACGTGACGCGCGGCGTCGCGGTGGTCGCCGAGATCGAAAACGCCGGAGGCTCAGCGCGGTTCGTGGGGGCCGACCTAAGCCAACCTGCAGAGGCGCTGCGGCTGGCCGAAGAGGCCGGCGACGTCGACATCCTGGTCAACAACGCGGGATTCGCCTGGTTCGGCCCGTCGGCACAGTTGCCCGTCAACACGCTGGCTCGGTTGTTCGCCGCCAACGTGCAAGCCCCCTACCTGCTGGTGTCGGTCCTGGCCCCGAAAATGGTGGCCCGCGGCAGGGGCGTGATCATCAACGTCGCGAGCAGGGCCGGCACCGTCGGTCAGCCCGACACTGCAGCCTACGGCGCCACCAAAGCCGCACTGGCCTCTCTCGCCCGCTCCTGGGCCGCTGAATACGGACCCGCCGGCATCCGCGTCAACGCCATTTCACCCGGACCTGTCTACACCGGCGCAGCCGATCGCGCACTGTTCGATGCCAGCGCCGAGACGACACTGCTTGGACGGGCTGCCGAGCCGCAGGAGATCGCTGACCTCATCGGATTCCTGGCTTCCCCCCGGGCGGGGTACATCACTGGCACCAATATCGCTGTCGACGGTGGCCGTGCCGCCGCCCGACTGGTCCGCAATCTGGAGACGGCTTCATGAGCATCTCTGTTTTGGGACTCAGCTTCGATGCCCGCGACGCCGCCCGACTCGCGCATTTCTGGGCCCAGGCCCTGCACCGCACCGTCAACGACGGCGCCACCGAGGACTTCGCATCGGTCGCCGCCGACACCGACACCCGACTCGGAGCCATCCTGATGTTTCACAAGGTGCCCGAGGCCAAGACCGTCAAGAACCGCGTCCATCTCGACCTGCAGACCGGCGACGTTGTAGCCGAAGCCGACCGGCTGACAGGCCTGGGCGCCAAGCAGATCCGCTCACTGGCGGAGAACAACAACCGGTGGATCGGCTTGACCGACCCCGAAGGCAACGAGTTCGACCTCGTCGCCGGCTGACCCTAACCCCACGAATCGCTGGAGGCATAGACATGACAGTTACCGAAGAACGGAACAAGACATTCGTCCTGAACGCGTTCGACACCTTGTTTAACAAGCGTGATTACGCAGCGGCAGAACGCTTCTGGTCACCGAACTATATTCAGCACAGCGCGCATATAGAACCTGGCCGCGAGGGCCTGTTCGCGCTCGTCAAAGCCGCACCGCCAGACACGCGCTACGAGAACGTGCTGATCGTCGCCAACGGTGACTATTTGATGCTGCACGGCCGATTCTCCAACGTCGGGCAGCCGGCCGACTGGATAGTGGCAGACATCGTGAGGCTTGAAGACGGTCTGCTCGCCGAACATTGGGATGTCATCCAAGACGAAGCAACACAGGAAGACTCCAAAAGTGGACTGCCCATGTTCGGCGCCACCTTTCCTACCCGGGCCTGACAAGCTGCCGGACAAACGGACGCGCATGAGCATGTCCACCACGCAACACCGAAATTGAGGATGAACTGATGTCAAGACTGGATGGCAAGGTCGCCGTGATCACCGGCGGCAGCAGCGGTATCGGGTTGGCAACCGCGCAGAGGTTTGTGCAAGAAGGCGCGTACGTCTTCATCACCGGGCGCCGCCAGAGCGAGTTGGACAAGGCCAAAGCATTGATCGGCGACGGCGTCACCACCGTTGCGGGCGACGCCTCGACAAGTGCGGACCTGGACAAGCTGTTCGCAACGGTCCTCGAGGAGAAGGGTGGCCTGGACATCCTCGTGGCCAACTCAGGCCGGGTGGAGCCCGAAGAGCTGGGGAAGATCACCGAGGAGAATTTCGACGCCACCTTCGACCTCAACGCCCGGGGAACACTTTTCACCGTTCAGAAGGCGCTGCCGTTGATGCGCGACGGTGGCTCGGTGATCGTCGTCGGCTCGATCGCGGGCTACTCGGGCATTCGCGGCTATACCACCTATAGCGCCACCAAGGCCGCACTGCGTTCCTATACCCGCACGTGGACAAGGGAATTCAATGACCGCGGCATCCGGTTCAACACGTTGAGCCCGGGGCCGATCGACACCCCAATCATGGACGGTCAGGCCGACTCGCCCGAGGGCGCCGACGCGATCAGGGCGCAGTTCGCCGCAGAGATACCGCTGAATCGGATGGGCCGTCCCGAGGAGATCGCCTCCGCTGCTTTGTTTTTGGCGTCCGACGACAGCAGCTTCGTCGCCGGCGCCGAGCTGAGCGTCGATGGCGGCATGGCCCAGGTTTAACGACAATCGGCCACACCGGGGCTCGCTGTGGTGCGGGAAAGGACGAGATGATCCCAATGAAGATCTCTGCCCAGTTCGCGACCTCGTTGCACTCCCCCGCGCACATCGCGGTTGCCGAAGAACTCGGCTATGACCGGGCCTGGCTGTTCGACACACCCCACGAAAGCCCGGACGTGTGGATGATGCTCGCGTTGGCGGCCCAACGCACCGCCACCATCGGCTTGGGTCCGGGCGTGCTCGTACCCACCCTGCGCCACCCGATGGTCAACGCCTCGGCCGCGGCGGCGCTGGTCGCCCTGGCGCCCGGCCGGGTCGCGGTTGCGTTCGGCACCGGTTTCGCCGGCGCCCGCGCAGTGGGCGCCGCACCAGCTACATGGTCGTATGTGCGCGATTACGTCCGCGCGTTCCGCGGCCTGATCAGCGGTGCGCGGGTGTCGTGGCAGGGCAACCGGATGCAGATGATGCATCCCGACGGGCACGCACCCCAGCGCCCGATCGATCTCCGCGCTGGGGCCCAAGGGCCTCGAGGTCGCCACCGAGTTGGCCGACGGGCTGTTCACCGTCAACGGCCAGACCCGCTACGCCGCCCAGTTCGCCTGGGCCGCGCTCGGCGTGCACGGCACCGTGCTGGCCCCCGGCGAATCCCTGGATTCACCAAGGGTGCAGGCGGCCGCCGGACCGGGAAACGCGCTGGCCTATCACGCCACCTACGAATTCGGCGGCGACGTCACCAAGCTGCCAGCCGGAGACGTATGGCTCGACACCATCAACCAGACCCCGTTGCAGGATCGCCACCTCGCGGTGCATGACCAGCACCTCGTCGCGCTCAACCGCGCAGACACCGCTGCCTGGGCGGCCGGCAGCTGGAATGCCATCGGCCAGACCACCCTAACCGGCACGGCCAAGGAGATCGGCCGGCGCGTCGCCGAACTCGCCGCCGAAGGCATCACCGAAATCATCTACCAGCCCACCGGGCCCGACATCACCGGCGAACTCGAGGCTTTCCACACCGCGGCGCGCACCGCCGTAAGCGCTGTGGCACAAGATAATCCAGGTTCGAGCTCGAAGCCGTAGGTATCACTTCCCACACCTGCTCTCTCAGTCATCCGAACGTTTGGCCGCCGTAGTGGTTACGGAAACACGTCGTTGCGGGCTCATGTGATACGCACGCGCCTCGGTGTGTCCACGGCTATCTCCTCTCACAATCAGCGGCCCTCGGAGCTGACGTCAGGACCGGCATCTGGTCAGGGCAGTACATGCCGATGGCTGCGGCAGGAATTGCCACGTCTGTCGTGGAGGTGGCCCGTGGAAGGTTCTTCGACAGGAACGCCACCGATTTGTAGATATCGGCGTCGATGCCATTGCGCTTTCCCAATCTCATTGTGGTTCTTCAGGACTCGTTGGACCCAACCCCAGCGGCGCCGTCGTCGCCGTGTCGTCTGCAACTGGACTGCGAGCGGAAACAGAGGCGGGAGGCACGTTATAGTCGCCGCGGGGGTAGACGACTTGCGGCCACCAGAACCACCGGCCCAACAGCGTCGCGATCGACGGCATCAGCAGGGAGCGCACGATCAGCGTGTCCACCAATAGCCCGATAGCGATCGTGGAACCCATCTGCGCCAGCACGATCAGCTTGCTGCCCATCATCCCCGCCATGGTGGCCGCGAATACCAGTCCTGCGGACGTCACTACGCCACCCGTACCCGCCATGGAGCGAATGATTCCGGTCTTCAATCCTGCGTGGATCTCGTCCCTGAACCGGGAGACCAGCAGCAGGTTGTAGTCCGATCCCACCGCCAACAGGATGATGACGGACATCAACATGACGAGCCAGTGCACTTGGATGCCGAACAAGTCCTGCCAGAGCAGCACCGAGATGCCGAAGGATGCGGCGATCGAGCTGGCCGCCGTGGCGACGATGACCAGTGCTGCCACCGCGCTTCGGGTCAGGATGAGCATGATCATGAAGATCAGCGTCAGTGCCGACACCACGGCGATCATCAGGTCGTACTTGGCGCCGTCGGACATGTCCTTGTAGGTTGCCGCGACCCCACCCAGGTAGATCTTGGCGTTCGACAGGGAGGACATCTTCAAGGCCTCTTGTGCGGCCTTTCTCTCGGAGTCGACCCGGCCGATGCCCGCTACCGTCGCGGGATCGCTCTCGTGAGTGATGAACATCCGAGCGGATTTGCCGTCCGGTGACAGGAACATCGCCAGGCCGCGCTTGAAGTCGGGGTTGTCGAACGCCTCAGGGGGCAGGAAGAACAGGTCGTCGTTCTTGGCCTGATCGAAGCTCTGGCCCATCGCCAGGGCGGTGTCGTTGCTCGCCTGCATCTGATCGAGCAGGGCCTTCTGCGAGTTGTACGACGCCAGCGACAGGTCCCTGCTGGTCTTCATCGACGCGATCGTCTGCGGAAGGAGTGCGGTCAACTGCGGAGCGAGGTTCGCCAGTTGGTCGGTGTTACCCTGCACCGCTGCCGTCTGATCGGTCAGTTTGTCGATCCCGTCGAGGGCATCGAAGATCGACCTCCCCGCGGCGCACATGGGGATGTCGAAGCAGTGCGGTTCCCAGTAGAAGTAGTTGCGCAACGGCCGGAACTGGTCATCGAAGTTCGCGATGTTGTCTCGCAGTTCTTGGGTGGTCTCGAGTAATTCCTGCGACTTGGCCGCCGAGTCCTGCGTGAGCTGGGTTTGCTTGAGCGAGAGTTGATACTGCTTCTCCAAGATGTCGATCGAGACGTTCGTCGCATCGATCGTTTTGAGCTGGTTGGCCAATTGATCCCGCTGGAACGGCAGGTTCATGTTGCTCGTCTGTCCCTGAACGCTCGTCTGGAACGGAATCGAGCTGTGCTGGATCGGAATGCCCAACGGCCGAGTGATGTTCTGCACCATCGCGATGCCCTCGGTGTGCATGACGTTTCGCGACACCGCGTTGAGGACAAGCATGTCGGCGGGATTCCGCATGTCGTGGTCGGCCTCAATCATCAGGATGTCGGGATTCATCCGGGCCTGTGTGAAGTGTCGGTCCGCCGCTGCGAAGCCGACGTTGACAGGGGCGCTTGTTGGCAGATAGTAGCGGTCGTTATACGCCGGCTTGTATCCCGGAATAGCCACAATGCCGATCAGCACCACGAACAAACTTGCCACCAGAATCGGTGCGGGCCAACGGACTACAGCGACGCCGACTCGTCGCCAAAACCGGCTCCGGGGAGGTCGTTTGGACTCGAACAAGCCGACGCGGCTGCCGAGGAACAAGATGGCCGGTCCCAGCGTGACCGCGATCGCCACGACCACGATCATTCCGATCGCGACGGGCTCGCCCATGGTGCTGAAATAGGGTAGCCGCGCGAAACTGAGGCAGTACGTCGCCCCGGCGATCGTCAGGCCCGAACCGACAATGACGGGGGCGACGGACCGAAACGTGGTGTAGTACGCCGTATCCCGGTCCTGGCCCAGGCCGCGTGCTTCGCGATAGCGGCCGAAGATGAAGATCCCGTAGTCGGTGCCGGCCGCGATCGCCAGCATAGTCAGGATGTTCCCGGCGAAGGTCGTGAGCCCGAACGCGCCATGACTGGCAAGCACCGACACCACTCCGCGTGCGGTCAGCAATCCGAGGAACGTCAGGAAGAGCTGTATCAACGTGGTGACGATCGAGCGGTAGACGACCAGCAACATGCCTGCGATCCCAATGAGGGTGAACAGGGTGATCTGAAGGAGGCTGGCGTTGCCGATGACATGCAAATCGTTGGTGAGCGCTGCAGGGCCTGCGACGTAAGCCTGGACTCCTGGCGGGGCTTTGGTGTCCTCGATGACCTTGCGGACGGCCTGAACGCCTTCGTTGGCCAACGTCTGGCCCTGCTCGCCGGCGAGGTTCAGCATCACGTAGGAGGCTTTGCCGTCGGGACTTTGCGCGCCGGCCGCCGTTAACGTGTCCCCCCAGAAGTCCTGGATGTGCTGGATATGTTCGGGGTCCTGCCGCAGCTTGCGGATGATTTCGTCGTAGTAGCGGTGCGCATCCGGGCCGAGGGCCTGCTGTCCCTCGACGACGATCATCACCGTGCTGTTGGAATCGAATTCCTTGAAGTTGGCGCCCATCAGCTTCATCGCCTGCATGGACGGCGCGTCCTCGGGAGCCATCGGCGCGGAATGCAGCTCGCCGACTACCTCGAGTTGCGGGGCGATCACATTCACACAAACGGCGACCGCGATCCAGAACAGGACGATCGGTACCGCCAGAATGCGGAGGCTGTGCGCCATGACGGGCCGTTTTTCGTGCCTGGTAGCGGTAGCGGTATCGGTATCGGTCATGCGGACTTCACCAGGCAGTACGTCTGGGCGTTGACCCCATTGGCTGACTGCTCCTCACGGACGGTTCCGTTCACGGTGACGCGGCATCCAATCTGGTTGGTGTCGCCCCGCGCCATGAGACTGGCGCTGACTGCGGGCAACGTCGTCGACAACGTGATCGACCACGGCAGCGGCACGGTGATCAGATGCACGTTCGCATCCGGGTCGAAATAGCTGATCTGGGCGGTGGTCCCTGACGGGCCCCACACGTCGTAGACCAAGATCTTCGGGTTGAACTGGACAATCTCGATACCTGCACCGGCGTTTGCATTGAGGTCCTGGGAAGCGAACATCTTGTGCAGGCGCGAAACGACCAGGCCCGAGACAGCCAATACGACCACGAGAACCAGGGGTATCCACACTCGTTTGAGCACGCCGGTCATCGGAATCTCCACCACGCATTGGTCTTTGGATGTCTCGTGATCATTTCCGCCTTGCGGCGACACACGAGAGCACGTGAACGGCCGCGGTGGTCTGGGCGTTGAAGGGCGTGCTGACGGGTGTGGTCGCGGTCATAATGGCCTCCATGCTGCACTCTCCATGCGACCCAACCTCATTAGTTCCGTCAACTATCTAAATGCGGAAAGACCGATGCGCCCCCCGCCGTCACTAACTGGGTAGTCGAAACCTAGCCCGCGTTTCGGCCCCTGTCAACTAGTTAGTTAGTTAGTTAGTTATGATCGAGTAATGGCGAAACGTGACTCCGAAGCAACCCGGCAACGCCTGATCGAAGCCGGCCGCCGCGAGTTCGGCGAGTTCGGCATCGCCGGCGCGCGTGTCGACCGCATCGCGGCCAACGCCGAGGCGAACAAGGCGCAGATCTACCACTACTTCGGCAGCAAGGACCAACTTTTCGACGCCGTTTGGGAGTCAATCGTCAAGACGGTCGTTGAGGGCACGCCGATCGACGTCGACGACATTCCTGGGTACGCCGTTCGACTTGGCGACATCTTCACCGCCAATCCCGAGATTCAGCGCCTCGTGACGTGGAAACGGCTGGAGCGCGGCCAGGACCCACCCCACCCGTTCGCAATTGAAGGCATCCGGCCCGTGGTCGATGCGATCGCCAAGGCACAGGCATCCGGCACCGTCGCGGACCACTTCGATGCGCCGGTGTTGTTCGGCCTGATCCTTAGCATCGCTGCTATGTGGCAGACCCATAGCCCCGACTTCCTAACCGTCGTCGGTGTGTCAGATCCCAAGCGGCGCCGCGAGATTGTTCGCGACGCCGTCGAGCGTCTTCTTGCCCGCTGAGATTCATCGCCAGATGACAAGGCGTGCGGCGCTGCTGAGTGCGGCTCGTAACACCCGCTGCAGAACCCACAATGCCCGATCCATCGCCTCGGCCCCCTCGGGGCTTCACTGGGACTAGGGCGTGTCTCCCGATTGGGTGGTGCCGACGCGGGCGTGAATGACGGCGCAGGCCAGGAGAACGCCGCCGAGGTAGGTCAGGGCGTATTTGTCGTAGCGGGTCGCGATGCCGCGCCATTGCTTGAGCCGGTTGAAGCCGCGCTCGACGGTGTTGCGTAGCCCGTAGATCGCGGGGTCGAATGCGGGCGGGCGACCGCCAGCCGATCCCTTGACCTTGCGTCGAGCGATCTGGTCACTGCGCTCGGGGATCGTGTGTTTGATTCCTCGGCAACGCAATTCGATGCGCGTGCTGGGATGGGAATACGCCTTGTCGGCGAGCAACCGGAAGTCGCGGCTGGGTTCGCTCTGGTCCCGCCGGGCGGTGGCGTAATCGTCGAGCAACGGCACCAATGCAGGGTTGTCGCCGGCTTGTCCGGCACTGAGCCGGACCGTGACCGGTGCTTGGCGCTGATCGGTCAGGGCGTGGATCTTGGTGGTGAGCCCACCGCGGGAGCGGCCGATCGCGTGATCGTCGGGCTCATCGGCAGCTTTCTTGTAATTCGACAGAGCCCCCTGTGTTCAACGTGTCCGAACGTGCCCCCGCGCAGTGTTGATGGGCGCGCACGCTCGTCGAATCCACCGACAACAGCTTCTCGAGGTCCTCGACCATCGCCTCATCCATCCCGAACGCCGCCGCGACCTGGGCGAACATCGCATCGTAGGTGCCATCCAACGACCAGCGGTGATGGCGTTTCCACACCGTCTGCCACGGCCCGAAATCGGCGGGCAGGTCCCGCCACGGACTCCCCGTACGGAACCGCCACGCGATACCTTCCAGTATCTGGCGATGGTCACCGAATCTGTTGCCCCGCTTGCCCACATCAGAAGGCATCAACGACTCGACCGCCGCCCAAAACTCATCAGAAATCACACCCACGCGCGTCACCAGCCAAATATCACTGGTCAGGACACGAATTCGGGAGACACGCCCTAATCGCGACCCGCTTCAACGAACTTGTCGGCAAGGCCGATTGGATCCGTAAAGACCGCCTCGTGGCTTCCCGGCATCTGGACCAACCGGAACTTTCCGAGCCGGCTTGACATGCGCGGATGCCAGCCCGAATCCCCGGGTGGCATCACCATGTCGGCAGCCCCGACAAGGAAGCTGCGTGGAGTACGAAGCGAATGGAACTTCTCCATTTTCAACGGCTCGGCCCACGACCCGAAAGGCTCTGGGGAATGCTGGTCGTAGGCTTCCAGGCGTTCGATAACCGGCTGCCACAGGGAGCCATCGTGGCAGCCTCCGTGCACCAGTGCGAATGTGTATGAGTTCTTTGTCGCCGATTGCGGAACATCAACGGTCACAACGGTATCCTTCACATCTAACAAACCCGAAAGGCTCCTGTATTGGAAACGAGGAAAACGCGTCCGTTCCGTTCAACTTTATGGCTAGCGTCACTGAACGGCTGACCACGACACAGCTGCGCAATCACTCGCAGGACCAGCTCGTGTCACGGCCAACACCACGACCTTCTGGTCGAACGAGGAGACGATCGAGGAGGTTTCAATCGCATTGGCCCTCCGCAATTCAACCTTCTCCCGTGGAAGGTGCTTCAGCTCAGCAGATTCATCCGTCGTAGTTCCCAGAACGTGAACCGACGTCAACTTGGCCCTGGCGCACCCACTTGCGCAACCGCCCGCTCCCGCAACTCCGGCGGATATCTCCTCACCACCTGAAACGACCCCACCGGCTGGTTTCAGTAGGGCTCGTGGCCTTCGGGCATCACGTATTCCGAGATTGGAGCGGAGACACCGTTGATCGTTGTTCCCCCGTTCGTGATGCCCGGTGCGGTTGTCAACATGCTCTGGGGGAAGCCGAAAGTCGGTTCCGTGAGAGCGTTGAGCCGGACGAGTTCCTCGTCGTTGAGGTTCACGTCGACGGCGCGGACGTTGTCGTCGAGCTGCGAGAGCCGGCGCGCCCCAACGATGACTGACGTCACAGCCGGCTGCGCATGAAGCCAGGCCAGCGCCACGCTGGCGACCGAGGTTTCATGCGCTTTGGCGATGATCTCGAGTTCGTCGACAACCTCGTAGGTTCTCTCGTTGAGCACCCCATCGACGAGCGCGCCGCGGTCTGCTTTGTGCTGGCCGTCATTGCGCCGTGTGTACTTGCCGCTGAGTACGCCGCTCTTGAGCGGTGACCAGGGCGTGATCCCGAGGCCGAATTCGCCGGCCATGGGAACCAGTTCTTGTTCGACGGTGCGTTCGAGCAGCGAGTACTCCACCTGCAGCCCGATGAATGCCGGCCACCCCCGGAAACGGGCGATGAGGTTGGCTTCAGCGATCTTCCACGCCGGGGTGTCCGAAACGCCAAGGTAGCGCACCTTGCCGGTGCGAACGAGTTCGTCGAGTGCGGCCATCGTCTCCTCGATGGGGGTGTTCGCATCCCAGATGTGCAGCCAGTACAGGTCGATGTAGTCGGTTTGCAGGCGCCGCAGTGAGTTTTCGCAGGCGTTGATGATCGCTTTGCGGCCGGAGCCGCCGCCGTTGGGGTCACCCGGATACAGGTTGCCGCTGAACTTGGTGGCGATCGTCAACCGATCGCGGCGGGCGGGGTTTCGCCCGATGTGATCGCCGATGATCTTCTCGGAGTGGCTGCGCGTATAGAAGTTGGCGGTGTCGATGAAGTTGCCGCCGAGGTCGATGAATCGGTCGATGATCTGTTGGGACTCCTCCACGCTGGAGCCCCAGCCGAGGTCTTCGCCGAACGTCATCGCCCCGAGGCACAGTGGGCTGACGCGCAATCCGGATCGTCCGAGTGTCACGTAGTGGTCCAGCGGCATGGAGGGGTCCTTCCTGATAGATTGTTCATTTATGCGTCCGTCCATTCCTGAACTAGTTTAATCCTGAACTACCTGGGTGGCAAGTCGATGTCTCGCGCCGATGCGGCCAAGATCTGGTCGCTGAACTACCGCTTGCTGCTGTCGGTGATCTCCTCGGTCGAGACCGACATCGCCGCGTTGGGGGTCGACTCCAAGGAACTGTTCCTGCTCGCGGAGATCGACGAGCACCCGTACCCCGCCGCACTTGCGGCGACGATGAGCATGCCCAAGGCGACGGTGACGCTCTATCTGAAACGGCTCGAGGCCTCAGGATTCGTCCGCCGCGAGATCGACCCCACCGATCTGCGGCGCCATCGCCTCCTACTCACTCCGGCCGGGCGTCAAGCCGCCGAGGACGGCCTCGCGCTGCTATCGGAAGCGTTCAGTGCGCGCCTTAGACGCCTCACCGCCGCACAACAAAAAGAACTCAAGAACCTGCTCGAACAAATAGTCTGACAGCAGCGGCGTGGCGGCTATCTATGTCGGCTCTGCGGCACGCCCGGATCGATGGCCAGTTTCGTTTCACGCGCCGGCGGCCGCAATGATGAGGTCGGCGACCTCTCTGGGTTTGGACACGATAGACAGATGGCTTGCGTCGAGTTCGATCGTCGTGGCGTCCATCCGGCTGGCCATGAATCGCTCGAGATCTGGATTGATGGTGCGGTCGTTCTTGGAGACCGCATAGAACGTCGGCTTGTCACGCCACGCCGCCTGCGTCGTCCGGCCATTGAACAGTTCGTCTGATATCCGGCCCTGCACGGCGCACAACCCGCGGGCTCGGACGGGATTGACGTCGGGAGCGAAGTCGTTCAAGAACGCGTCCTCGCTGAGCTGTGCATACCCGTCGGGAGCTTTGACCAGACCGGCGCTCGCCGGAGGTGTCGGGTACTGCGCGGCAAGTGCGGTGTAGTCCTCGCCGGCGTCGGGTGCGCGAGCAGCGATATACACGAGCGCGGTCAGCTTCGGGTCGCCGCCGATTTCGCTGGCGATCATGCCGGAATAAGAGTGTGCGGCAAGCACTGTCGGGCCATCCATCAGGCCCAGAGTGCGACGCGTGTACTCGCAGTCCTCCTCCAGGGTGCGCAACGGGTTCTGTACAGAGGCGACCGAGAGCCCCCGGGTTTGCAGGTATGGAATGACATCAGACCAACTCGAGCCGTCGGCATAAGCCGTCTCGCGGCCGCAGGACGTCGAGGCGCTCGCCGAGGCCGTCTTCCAGGCGGATGGCCGCGTCGACGTCCTGCACAACAACGCCGGCATCGGCCACGGCGGCGACATCGAAACGACGACGGTCGGGGATTGGCTGCGCGTGATCGGTGTGAACCTGCTCGGCGTGGCCTACGGCGTGCAGGCGTTCGTGCCGCGGATGCTCGAGTAGGGCCACCCGGCGACGATCGTCAACACCGCCTCTGAGGCCGGGCTCATCCCGATCGCCAGGATGGCGCCGTACTGCGCCTCGAAGTTCGGCGTCGTCGGGATGAGCGAGTCGCTCGACGCCGAGCTGCGATCGCGTGGGATCCGCGTGGTCGCGCTCTGCCCAGGCGTCATCAACACCCCGATCGTGCGTGAGGGAATCATGCGCGGCCAGCTCGGCGCCGACCAGGCCAAGATCGTCGCCTTCTACGCCAAACACGGTGCATCGCCGGACACTGTCGCCGCGGCGGTGCTCGATGCGATCGCGCGGCCGCGCCTGATCGTCGTCTCGCCGCGATCGCAGGTGCTGGCGCCGTACCTGCTGCACCGGCTCTCCCCGCGGCTGGCGCAGCCGCTGGCCCGCAACCTCACGAAGATCGTCAGCCGCGGCTGAGCGGCGCGCTCATGCCGCGCAAGCGATGCAGTCGCAGCGCAACGTGCGTTCGGCGATGCGGCCGGTCACTCGCCGTAACAGGTGGCGGCGCGGGTACCGACGATCGCAGCGGCACGCTGGGCCACGTCGCCCAGCGCCAGCTCGCCGGCCACCCACAACGCCAGCGGCGCAACACCATTCGGGTGGGTCCGGTTATCGACGCCGGCAAAGGACGCGAACGCCAGGGTCGGCCATTCGGCGTCGTCGGGCGTGATCAGTCGGCCGCCCAGTCGCGCAACGCGGCTTACGTCTTCGTCGGCGTGGTCTTCGTGTCGTCGGGTCCCGGCGTGGGCGCGCTGCGGGAGGTGACCGGGGTTTGGCACGTGGTTACGCGAGGAGATCACGGCCTACGATGCGCCGCGGAGCTATCGGAGCACGACGTTAACCCACGTCGTCTGGGGCAAGCTTGTCGACCAGCGCATTTTTCCGGACACCCAAGCGTTGGCAGCCGCGCTTAGGTAGGTGCCCACGTCACCGCGAACGCCCCGTCCACACCGGCAGCGGTCCCCATTGCCCTCGGTGACGGCGGGCGCTGCGGAGGTCAAAACTCGTCGTCCTCGTCGTCCATGAACTCGGTCGGATCGAAGGCCTCGTCGTCATCGTCAGCGTCATCGAAGGAGTCCGTGCCGATGTCGAACGCATCCGGGTGCTGCTCCAGCTCCTCCAGCTTCTCGACGATCTCGCCCCACATCGACTGCGGCACCGTCGACTTGACCACGTCGCAGAGCCGGCCCAACTGGACCTTCATCACCAACATTTCGCGGCTGCTGTCCCTGGAATCGATCAGCGACTGCAGCCGACCCGCCGCGAGAATTCCGGTGTGCACATCAACCTTGGTGTCCGAGTCGACAAGGGTCTCATAGCTTTTCACCATGACCGTCTCGAAGAACGCAATGGGGGTGATCGCGGTAACCACGCCCTCGACGAAGTCGACGCCATTCGCCTTTGCCCGGCGTTCCAGGATCTCTCGGTAGGTTGCCTTGGCCACGTTCTGAACCGGAAAGTGCCGCGCGCAGTGATTCCTGATCGAATCGATCGTCACCCGGCTTTTCTCGTCGAGTTCGGCGTTGTCCGCCGCGAGTGCGCGCACGATCTGGGCGTAGCTGGCCCCGGCGGCCAACATGTCGTTGACCTTCTTGCGCAACAGATCGTTTCGGCACACTCGGCATGAACACCCACGACTGGTGGTTCACACCGTGGGCGACGAGGTCGAAGACCACCGGGCTGGGCGCGACACCCGCGGAGGCGTTCAAGATCGCCACCGGCGTCGACTTACTCGACGTAATGCGCCTCGGACACCGCATCATCAAGCGCAGCACCAACGCTCATCAGGTCCGGTTCACCCGCGATGAACTGCTCGCCGACGGCGCCACCGGCGGGGCGATCGACTACCTATTCGCCAACATGGCTCTGCCGTTGGACGACTACAAGGTCAAGTTGCAGGAGAATCGGGCCGCCGGGGCGATCGGCCATCAGCGGTACACCCTCACGCAGTTTCCCGTTCCTGGCCGTCGACGACAACACGTTTGTCATGATCCGCCATCAATGGGCCCTCGATCGACTGTGCGGCGGGCAGCTCTACTTCGAAGCGTGAGCCAACTTCTCAGGGGCGCTTGGCAATCGGTTCAAGACCGCGATGTGCGATGCGTTCGAACAGTTCGTCGGTGGGATTCTGCACCGCATCTTCGCCAAGTGTCCCCACCTGCGCGCGATCGCCGACGAACCCGAAATGCAGGCCGCATGGACGGAGAAGAAGGGCGAAACGCCGTCGGTGTGTGACTGGATGCTGTTCGGCAAAGGCCACTGCATCGTGATCGACGCCACCAATCACGCGGTGAAAGAGGATGCGGCACAAGGGTTGGCGACCTGGGATGAGTACAGCGCCGATATCGAGAAGATCTTCACCGACGGCAAGTTCGAGCAGCTGCTCTCGACCATTGACCTCGTCAAGAAGCACGGCGGTTGGGACAACGAAACGGTCGGCGCAAACACGATGTTCGCTCCGCTCGTCGTCGTGCCCGACGCCGGCGTGGTCAATGGGCTGCTGACTCAGTTCGACATCAATCTCCGAGGTCACGAGGCGTTCAAGCGTCTTTCGCCGCAGGTGTACGCCCCCGGCATCGTCCCGATATCTGACATTCAGCTGCTCGAAGGGATGGCCGATATCGGGCAGAAGTTCGGCAAGAATCCCGACATGATGGATTTGATCGCGAAATGGCGAATCGGGGCATCCAAATACGGTTTGGCGTCCCTGCAGATGTACCTGCTTAGCCAAGGGACGCCGTTGCTGCCGCTCAGCGAGCACATACTCAGCAACAGCGCCAAGGTGCTCCAACTTCTCGACGGCGGCTAGATCCGCGGCAGCACGTCGTCGGTCCCGAGCACGAAGCCGTCGAGCGGTTCCCCGCGAACTGACCCAATCAGGCTGACTGGCAACGTAAGCGCGGCCTCGAGATCGGTGCACACGGAGCCACCACGGCCGCAATACCTGCACAACCCAGCCCGCGGGCACATCACATGATGGCCTAACCAGCCCGCCAGCAAGCCCTGCGGGGCGATAACGGCGAGCCGCAGCACCTAGTCGTTGCTGCCGCGGTGTGCGGCCCGTTCCTGTGCCCGCTCGTCCGCTGCTTCCTGCTCCTCTGGTGTCACCACAATGGCGTCAGAGCCGGGAACCACCGTCGCCACATGGCCGGTGGCGAGCCACCGCACCACGTAGGGAGGCGAGCCGTCCGCGGAGTGCACCTCCGTAATAAGCCCCCGCTGGTCCGAGCGCTCGGTTGTCGTGCCCTTGATCACCAACCAGTCGCCTACGTTGGCTTTCATCGCCGACTCCTTCCTCCACTCCTGTTCCGATTCTGCGCGCCTCCCAGGGTCGGCGGTACCCCCCGCCCGAGAGCATCTAGCCTCATAACCCCGAGGGCTCCGCCCACCCAGGTGCGATGTAACGGTGAAGCCCTGCCCGGCGCGCTGCAGCCCGGCGACCTCGCGGTGTGGGACGGGCACGTCGCGATGGTGGTCGGCAACGGCATGATGATCGAGGCCGGGTATCAATAGGGGTGTGCACATCGGCTGTCTGGACGTTAGTTAGTCGGCTGATGAAGCGTGGCGACGATGATCTCAGCCGTCCGACGTTGCGACTCGCCGTGGGCATCGCGACCTCCTGACGACGGGTTGGGCGGGTCAATGGTGTGCAGGCGGCAACCCGAACGACATATCGGGTTTGGCGTCGGCGATTTCGAGAAGCCGGTTGTACTTCGCGATGCGCTCGGCGCGCGCTGGGGCACCCTGCCTTGATCTTGCCGCATCCCGACCCGACTGCCAGGTCCGCATGAACGTATCGTCGGTTTCCCCGGAGCGATGCGAAACCATCGCCCCGTAGCCGGCGTCCCGGCACACCCGAAGCGCTTCAAGCGTTTCCGAGACAGTGCCGACCTGGTTGACCTTGATCAACGCGGCGTTGCCGATGCCCGCGCGCACGGCGAACGCGATCAAATCGGGGTTGGTCACGAAGTTGTCGTCACCGACCAGTTGCACCCGCTCACCCAATGCCGCGGTCAGCTTCTGCCAACCCACCGTATCGGTCTCCCCCAGGCCGTCCTCGATGCTCCAGACCGGGAAGTCGGTGACGATCCGCGCGTACCGCTCGATCAGATCATTGCTGGCCAGCGATTCCCCATTCACGTGGTAGCGGCCGTCGCGGTGGAATTCGCTGGCCGCCGGATCCAGCGCTATCGCCACGCCGTCACGGCCAGGTATGTGTCCGGCGTCGAGAATAGACTTCGTGAGCAACGCCAAAACATCTTCCGGGCAATCAATCTCGGGTGCGAAGCCGCCTTCGTCGCCCAAACCCGTCGCGAAAAAAAGTGGCGATCGGCCAGCTCCCAGACCCGACTTCCGGAGTTGGTGGGCACGCGAATCGGGAAATTTGTGGTTTGACCAGCGTGAATACGCGATGAGCCGGTTTGGGTCGTGTTACTACACGACCCGGGTGCTAATGAGCCGGGTTGTCAGTCGGCGGCGGCGTCGCTGCCGGGTGTGAAGTCGAGGTATTTGGGTGGTTCGGGCAGGTCGAGCGCGGCCAGGATGGTTTTCTGCCCGTTAGTGAGGGTGGAGCGTTGCGCGACGCGACCGTCGGCGGTGGCGAAGGTAACCACGTGCATACGGTCGAGTTCGTGGCGCAGGTTGCGCCAGGTGTCGCCGGTACGCGTTTCGGCAACCCGGATGAGCAGCAGTGCCAGCCAACACAATTGGACGTGAGCGCGGATGCGGTCTTCGCGGTGGTGATAGACCGGGCGCAGCCCGAGGCTGCTCTTGCAGTCACGCCAGCCACGTTCCACGGCGAGCAGCTGCTTGTAGGCGGCGGCCAGGTCCTCGCCGGTCAGCGTCAGGTCGGAGGTGCGCAGCAGCCACTTGCCGTCGTAGTGGGCTTCGCGCTGCGCGGCGGCGCGGTCGACGCGCAGCAGCCCGGACTTGGTGCGCCGCACCAACCTGCGCAGCCCGGGCTTGCTCTTCAGCGAGCCGACCAGCTCGTCGCGGCGGCGTTTCGGCCAGGCATCGGAGCCCTCGATCAGGCCGGACAGGTGCTCGATGAGCCGCTCGCGGATGGCGGCGTCGCGGGCGGCAGCCTCGGGGTTGTGGCAGATGACGAACCGCTCGGTGCGGGCGCCGTCGTGCCCACCGCCGCCCGGGCTGACCCAGAGTTCCTTGACCCGCAGGTTGTCGGCGACGGTGTGGTAGCGGCCGGGCCGGGCCAGCGCGGCGGCGGCCTCGGCGTTGGTGTGGCGCAGCTTCTCGGCGTGGATGTAGTGTCCGCCACCGCGGGTCAGATACGCGCGGTTGGCGGCCGAGGCGAACCCGGCATCGGCCACCCACACCAGCCGGCGCAGGTTCCAGGCCCCCAGGTCGTCTTTGACCGTGCGGATGATCTTCTGATCGCCGGTGTTACCGGGAAACGTCCAGCAGCGCACCGGGATCCCGTCGCGGGTGACCGCCATCGCGATCACCACCTGGGGCAGGTCGTCGCGGTGGTCCTTGGACTTGCCGAACCGGCGTGCCCCGCCCTCGACCGCCTTGGAGGTGCCGTCGTCGACCTCCGGTTGCGGGTCGAGGTCGGCCAGCTCGTCGGCGTCGTCGACCTCCCAATAGGTGGAGGTCGAATCCACGAAGACAATGTCCACATCGAGGTTGAGCAGATGCGCCACCGAGTCGAAGATCCGCGCCGCGATCTCGCCCAGGGCGTCGAGCAGGAAATCCATTGCCGCGTAAGCGGAGTCGTCGGAAAATCCGGCACAGCCGGCGATCGCGGCCCGTTCGGCCACCCAGCCGGTGGCGGCCAGCTTGCTGCCCGGTTCCAGCGCCCGCTGCGCCACCAACGCCAACAGCACCCGCTCGGTCGTGCCGCCGTCGATCCGCCGACCCGCCCCGACAACGCGCAGCGCCGCCCCGATGCCCAGCCGCTCCCAGAGTTGGTCGAGCAGCCACGCCCCGCCGAACCGGCGCGAGTCCAGGATCTCGATCTGGCCGGAGTGCGCGGCAGCGATCGCCTGCTGCGGGTCCAAGAACCGCGAGATCGAGGCGACCAGCCGGGCCAGCGCGTCGCGGTCCACGGCCTCGGCGCGCCCGAAGTTGTGGATCACCTTCGCCGACGGCACCCCGGTGACCGGGTGGCGTTCGCTGTGCGCCAACTGCAGATACGACACCGTCGACCCGTCGCGGTTGCGCCGCTTCGTTTCCCGCAGGTACACCCCTACACCGTTAGCACATATCCAAAGCTGAAGTCCACCGACACGCCCGAAGTCGTGTGCCTACAGAAATTCGCGTTTCCGGCGACCCCGCAAGCCTCCTACCAGCATATTCGCTTCGCGGTACCCCGAAATATGCCTACGAACTCCGGAAGTCGGGCCCGCGCAGTCGGGCATACACCTCCGCGCCGGCGCGGACGGCATCGGGCAGCGACGGCGCTCCCAGCGGGGCAGCCCATGAACTCCTGGAAATCGAGGTCGTTGGGTCACCCGGTAGTTCCTCGACCAATCCGTAGTAGTGTTCACCTGCCAGGTGCGCTTCCTCTTGGTTCTCATACGTTCGTCAAACGCCGATTCTCCTTGAGGCAGCGCACCTTTCGCGTCTCCGACACCCGATCAGACCGAATTGAGTGAAAGATCGAGGCCAACGTGATGCCCTCAGTTCGAGAACGCAGCGAAGGGAGATGTCGGTGGCGGGCAAGTTCGAGATCTACAAAAGACAAGGGTGGCAAGTTCCGGTTCCGCGTGAAAGCCTCCAACGGAGAAATCATCGCGACCGGCGAGGCCTACCAGTCGAAGGCCAGCGCCAAGAACGGCATCGCGTCGGTGCAGAAGAACGCCGCCGGTGCGCCTGTCGTTGATCTGACTGAGTAGACAACGCCGAGTTAGCGGGCCGCGTGACGGCTCCCCGCATTATCGGGTCCAGACCACTGCACGACGCCGACGCGCGTCGCAACACCGGGACACATGCGTGTGCCCACCCCTACCGAAGGACCACGACCACGATGAAGAGGTCTGACCACCAAAGACGAAATACTCTGAGCGAGAATGTGATCCACGTGGGTACGGGTTTCGTGGCGAAGGAGCGCCCACACGTGGTGGTGGCGTTGTCGACGCTCGGGCCGCACTTCGTAACAACAGACTTATTTCCAGAAAGGATTTCACGGTGGCGTGGGATGACGAGATAAAAGCGGAACAACGCGCAGCATCCGACCAGACAGCAGAGCTTCAACGACGCCGCATAGCGTCATGCAGAAGGTATGCCTCAATAGTTCACGCAATTGGGTGCTGAGGTGTGTCGTGAACGTGAAAGGTGCACTGCCTCAACGATAATCGACTTTTGCTGGAGTACGAAAATCGATCGAGGAGTGCACCTATCAGATGCAGGCTACTACCGATTGGTCGAAAGGTGTTCGAGTCGAGGTCCGCGGCGACGACGTGGTCGGGCACGCGGGCAACGTGATCCCCCGGATGCTGGCCGACAACCTGGGCCTGACCAGCGGCTTGTCCGCGGCGTTGTCACGGCCAGAGGTGCGCCACGACCGGGGCGCGGTGATGCGGGACGTGGCGGTGTCGATTGCGGGCGGCGCGGAGAACCTGGCCGGTACCGCGGTGCTGCGGGATCAGGAACGACTGTTCGGGCAGGTGGCGTCGGTCCCGACGATGTGGCGGTCGCTGAACGAGATCGACCACCAGGGCATGGCCAGGATCGCGCTGGTGCGCAACAGCGTCCGGGAGCGGGTGTGGGAGTTGATCGAGACTCGGCACCGCGCGATCCCGCCCTCGCGGACCTGTTATGGGGACCTGGATCCGGTGATCGTGATCCGCATTGACGCCTCGCTGGTTGAATCGCACAGCGACAAGCAGCACGCTGCGGGGAATTTCAAGGGTGGCTACGGGTTTCACCCGCTGTTGGCGTGGTGCGACAACACCGGCGAACTGCTGGCGGTGATCGCCCGCCCAGGCAACGCCGGGTCGAACACCGCGGCCGATCACATCGCGATCATCGACGCGGCGATCGCCGCGATCCCGGCGACGTGGCGGCGCAACCTGTTGATCACCATCGACGGGGCGGGCTGCAGCCACGCCGTGGTCGAGCACCTGAGGAAACTGAACGCCCGCCCGGGCTGGGCGGTGGCCTACTCGGTCGGGTTCGACCTCGACGAGCGGGCCCGGGTCGCGATCGGGCAGATGCCCGCCGCCGGGTGGGAGGCGGCGCTGGATGCGGCCGGCACGGCCCGCGACGACGCGCAGGTGGCCGAGCTGACCGGGCTACTGCGTGAGGGCGCCGACGGCGACCGGCTCGACGGCTGGCCGGCCGACATGCGCATCCTGGTGCGGCGGGAGAAGATCGAGCACGGGACGCAGTTGTCACTGTTCGAGCAGATCAACGGCCACCGCTACCAGCTCATCGCGACCGCCACCCGGGGTGGACAGGCCCAGCGGCTCGAGGCCCGCCACCGGGTGCACGCCCGGGTGGAGGGGTTCATCCGCTGCGGCAAGGACACCGGCCTGGCCCGCTGGCCATCGCACTCGTTCGCGATCAACACCGCCTGGGTCACCGCGGTCGCCCTCGCCATCGACCTGCTGCTGCTGGACGGCCCGCTCGCCAAGGCCGAGCCGGCGACCCTGCGCTACCGGCTGCTGCACGCTGCGGCCCGCCTGGTCAAACGATCCCGCTACCTGATCCTGCGGGTCCCCGAAACCTGGCCCTGGGCACAGGAATTCGCCTTGAACTGTTCCGGGTGCTTCGATCGGCGGGCGGTGATGCTGTACCAGACCGCGCGACGGCCGCGGAACAGGAAGCTGAACGTGCCCCAGAGTTGGAGCCGGGCCAAGCCCAGTCCGGCCGAAAGCAGGCCTTCGCGCCCGTCGGCCATGGTCTGTGACCCGTACCCGACGAGCAGCCCACCGGATGCCAGGCAGGCGAACGAGCGAGCGAAATGCGCGCCGCCGATCGCGTCGAAGGCGGCGTCCACGCCGGCGCGGCCCTTGCGTGCGTTGGGCTGTCCGGCGGTGAGCGTGCGCACTGCCTCGACGAAGTCGCCGTCGCGATAGTCGATGGCCTTGGCACCAAAGCTCTCCACCACGGCCATGTTCGCGGCCGAGCAGGTGCCGATGGCATTGAGGCCGAAGTGGCGCGCCAGATCGAGCAGCGCCGTGCCGACCGTGCCTGAGGCGCCGATCGCCAGGATGGTTGCACCCGGCGATAGCTGGCGGTAGCGGGTGAGCATCTGGAAAGCGGTCAGGTAGGCCAGCGGGATGCACACCGCCTCGGCCGCATCGACGCCGTCGGGGACGGGCACCAGGAACCGCGCGGGCCGGATCGCGTACTGGGTGTAGCCGCCGACGACGCACAGATCGGCCACCATCTGGCCTTCGTGCGGGCTGGCCACGCCGGGACCGACCTTGTCGACGATGCCCACGATGTCGTAGCCGGGGGTGAACGGCACCGGCCCCTTGTATTGTTCCAGTTTGGGTCCACCTGGTAACCAGGCCCACGTTGTCCATACGCATGATCTCCCGGGGCGCCGTCTTGGTCTGGCCTGTTCGCGTGGGGCGAATCATTTACGCGGCTTCGCCGGTCGCCGTGTCGCCAGGTTCACGCACCGTTTTCGTTGCGTGTCGCCGAATCATCGAGCGAGGCGGCCGATTCGGGCGGCGCGGGCCAGGGAATCAGCACGATTTTGCCGCCGAGTCCGCCGGCCTCGATGCGGGCATGGACGTCGCGCGCGGCGGCCAGGGGTAGGCGGTCGATGACGACGGGATGGATGGCGCCGTCGCGCAGCAGACCAAACAGGGTGGCCATGTCGGCCTGTTGGGACACCAGCGAAGTGCCGTCACCACGGCCAACGCAGGTGCGCGGTGTTCTTCGCGGTCGGGGTGACCTGCCCACCCAGGTGATACAGAACCGCGCGGGTGGCATACAACGCGGTGCGGTAGTGCTGGAGTTGTCGCCCGCGCGCCTGCTCACGCGCGGTGATCGCGGCGGTGAACTCGGCGATATCGGCGTCGTCGAGCTCGCTGAGCGGGCGGCCGGTCTGGATCAGCATCCGCACGGCGACCTGGCTGGCCAGCCCGGCCGCGATCTGGGGCGACTAGCTCAGTTCGGTTGCTGCGGAAAGGAATCGGGTCACATCACCGGCCAAGGGGCTGGTGTGTGCCTCCCGCAGGATGGCCGACAGCTTGCGTGCCAGCAGATAGTCATAGCCCGGGTGCAGATGTCCGGCCAGCATCAGATAGGTCAGCAGTGGCCGAACCGCTTGTCGCCCTTGCCGATCACCCGCACCCAGCCACGGCCGATGTCGACATCGCGCACCCCAAGGCCGAGCACCTCGACCGAACCCAACCCGGACAACAGCATCAACCCCTGGGCGGCCAGTTCCCGCACCAGCCGGCCGCGCTCGGTCGCTGACAGGCCCGGATCAGCCAGCGGCCCGGATCAGCGAATACCGATACAGCGCAATATCGCGCGCGCCCGATCCGCCCGCGACTTCTTCTTCGACATCTGTTGACACCTCAACGCTTCCACGGTCGACGGCAGTGACGCCGTCGACCCTGACGCGCCGAGGCGCTCGGTCACAGACGCGGGCCCGTGTTGATCGACAACGCCGCCACCACCGGCGGCCGCGCCGCGAGCAGCCAGCCACCCGAGCACGCCGCCACCAGCTCCGCCGCCGACACCTCGAGCACCGGTTCCACCCCAGCCGCGGCGCACCGCCGCGCACGCGGCCCCGATCTGTGCGACCGCGTCCGCGACCGGGCTTGCGGCCGGGGCCAGCCGATCCATGTCGGCGCCGGCGTGCGCATGCCGTTCCAGCCGCGCGAACCCGGCCCGGATCGGCTCGGCGTGCGCGGCGAACCGCGACAGCCAGCCCGGCACCGTCGAGGCCGGGCGACGCTCCGCCGCGCAGATCCGCCGCCACCCCCAGCCCGCCGCCCGGGCCAGCAGCGTCGGCCAGATCACCGCCACCGCGTCGACCCGTCGGCCCAGGCAGAACCGGGGTAGCAGCACGTGCGAGCGGCCACAGCCCGCCGGGCTCGAACAGATCGCCCGCCGCGGCCGGATCCGCTCCACCGTCGCCGCGGCCTGGCGCACGAACCGCGGCGCGGCGTGCCCCCACGGCGCCAGCCGCTGCCCGCACTGCGGGCACCTCAGCCCGCCCGAGCGCAACTGACGTTCAACAACAACGGGATCGGCACCTACACTGAGCAACGACGCCTCCGGGCGTGTTTGGGCGGCCCTTCCCGACAGCCCTGTCAAAGCACGCGGGAAGGGTCGCCGACTTTCAAGATCACCCGAACCGTAAACCGGCCGTCGTCACCGTGACGCAGCCACTCACGCCCAGCCCGCCGGTTACCGCCACACCGAGCCCATCCTCAGCCCACACGACGCAGGACAACCCCACCGTGCTCACCCGGGGAGTCGCTCAACACCTGTGACGACTGGGGGATCGTCAGTATCGGCGGAAGGTCGTCGAACTCGGGCGGTGCTGCCCACTCTTCGGAGGGGGCGATGTCGTCTCAAGCTATCGCGCTGGGCGCCGACATGCTGCGGCGATTTCCCGTCAACTGGGCCTCAGAAGGACTCGATGAGACAGCCCTTGAAGGCCTCGCCGAGGTAGTGATGCGGCTGTTCCTCTCGTTTCTGCAATACCCGACCGTCCCACCACGATCAGACGACGAACTACGAACATTCATCCACACCTGGATCGTGTCCACACACTGCACTAGCAGCGCCAGCGGCAAGCTGGGTCGAACAAGTCAAACCTGCGACGTACACGGTCGGCATACGCTCGAATCGCGTCCGTAGGGAGTTCTTCGGTGGCCCATAGCTGCTCCCAGTCATCCTGATCCACCGGCCCTTCGACAGCACGGTGCAAGAACGCCAGCAGCAGGCGGGTGATCGCAAATGCCTCAGTCGGCACCTCGCCACCAATGGTCATGAAGTGTTGATCGACGATGCGGGGTACGAGCTGGATGTGGCGTACCGTCGAGGCATCGGGACCGTTGAGGTTCCCAATCGAGGGGCCAATGATGTCCGAATCACCGCGTAAGTCGATGTCGAAGAAGTCCGGAATTTCGCTCAAGGAAAAGAGCCGATAATAAGGTGAAGTCGAGCGAACACACTGTCATCGAGACCGCGTTCCATGCCAAGAAACGCTGACGCTCGACCGCTCCTCACCCTCGGCGTCGTGGCGCATTCTCGCAAGGAGAACGAGCGACGGCTTCCGATCCATCCGATGCATTTCCAGCGAATCGACGCCGACCTTCGGGAACACATCTACCTGGAGAACGGGTACGGCGAGTCGTTCGGCGTGACCGACGAGCAGTTGGCGCCGTACGTGGGTGGGCTGCTGCCCCGGGACGGGCTGCTCGGCGACTGCGACGTCATCGTGCTGCCGAAGCTTCAGCCCAGTGATCTTGCGGAGATGCGGGAAGGTCAGATCGTGTGGGGCTGGCCGCATTGCGTCCAGGATGCCGAGGTCACCCAGCTGGCCATCGACCGGCGGCTGACCCTGATCGCGTTCGAGGCGATGAACCACTGGGCCAGTGACGGTGGCTTCTTGCTGCACGTCTTTCACAAGAACAGCGAACTCGCGGGCTACTGCTCGGTGCTGCACGCGCTCGAGCTGATCGGGACGACCGGCATCTACGGTCGTCGGCTGCGCGCGGCGGTCATCGGCTTCGGTGCGACCGCCCGGGGAGCGGTGACGGCGCTCAACGCGCACGGTGTCGGCGACGTTCGGGTACTCACCAACCGGATGGTTGCTGCCGTCGGCTCACCGATTCATTCGGTGCAGATCGTGCACCTGGACCACGATTCCGACGACCCCAATCTCACCTGCGCGGTCACCAACGACGGCCGAGTGGCGCTGGCGCCGTTCCTGGCCGAGAACGACATCGTCGTCAACTGCGTGCTGCAGGACACCGACGCTCCGTTGACCTTCCTCACCGAGCAGGACCTCGGCGCCTTCCTGCCGGGAAGTCTCATCGTCGACGTGTCCTGCGACGAGGGGATGGGCTTCAGTTGGGCCCGCCCAACCTCGTTCACCGCTCCGAGCTTCGTGGTCGGTGACAACGTGCACTACTACGCCGTCGACCACAGCCCGTCGTATCTGTGGAACTCGGCCACCTGGGAGGTCAGCGAGGCTTTGCTGCCGCACCTGCGGACGGTGCTGGCAGGCCGCGCCGCGTGGGAGGCCGATCCGACCATCGGGCGGGCGATCGAGATCCGTGACGGCGAGATCCTGAACCCGAACGTGCTGTCCTTCCAACATCGCGGCGACGTGTATCCGCACGCGGTCGTGTCGAGCGGGATCCTGCACCAGCTCGGCTAGAACCTGCGATGCCGGGTTTTGAGTCAAGTTTGGTGTGCTGGGGTCGGGTTGATGGTGTCATGCGGCGAGACCTGTTGTGCGGGTGAGGTTGTCGAGCGCGGTCTGGTATGCGTGGGAGGCTGTCCGTAGCGGTGGGCAGGCGATCTGATCGGTGAGCCGGCCCGGGGCCGGTGGGGAGGAATCGGTCGTGGACGGCGGACAGGTACATCGCGGCGTGCAGGCCGTGGTCGGTGATCTTGTTTCGGTGGGTGTGCGGGATGCGGGTGATGAGGCCGCGGGCGGGGAGGCGGTGCAGGTCATAGGTCATAGGTGACCGTGTCGGGTGGTGCTGCCTGCAGTTCGGCGATCAATGGGCGGAGATCTTTGTTGGCGAAGCCGTTTGGGTTGGAGCCGAAACAGCGGCAGCGCGGTGAGCAGGGCATGGCTGCGCTGCTCACCCAGGCGCAGGCCTGGGATGCGGGTGCCGGTCGCGGTGGTGACGGGTGCGGTGACGGTGTGCCGGGCATCGGGCCCCGGTGATCGGGTCGTGGCCGATTCGTTGGACGCCGAGCAGGCGCCGGTTGGCGGTGTCGCCGATCTCCCGCAGCGACGGGATCGTCGGGTTCAGCCCGAGCCCGAACGGTAACGGCATATGCATTTGGTGGCGCGAGAAAAATCAGAACCGATCGGATGGGCGGAAACGCCCGAGCGGGCAGTCGAAGCCGGTCTGTCGGCCCTCGGCCGCGACGATCCCGACTACCGGTTCGACCCCATCGAGGCGCAGCCCGAAGCCACCCGAATCACCGCGATGTTTCGCGAGGTCGACTGGTTTTCGCTCGGTTGGTAGACCCCGGACAGACCGAACGCCCCTAACCCCATCGGGGTTGGGGACGTTCGGCCGTCTGGGGCCACTGAGGGCGGTATTCGGTGTGACTCCCAGCGCTATGTGGCCCGGTATTGCCGACGTTATTTGGCACGCTGCGGGAGCGCGAGAATTCGGTGGAGGGACCCATGGACCCATCACCACGGTGTGTCGGGTGGGGATCGCGGAACGGAGCGGGTGCAGCTCGGTGGCGCGGGGCGCGATGATGCGGGCGTCGTCTGCGCGACGTCGAGGGCGGTGGTGACGGACTCGGCCACCCGTGCATCGATGTAGCGGCAGTCGGGGCGACGGTGGACCGCTTGCGCATGTCGAGGGCGAGGCGGTCGACCTCGCTGAGGTAGCTGTCGAGGCCGGGGAAGTGTTGCAAGGAAGCTCTTGGATGGTGGCGCGCCGGGCGGAGCGTGGCGCTTCCGTTTGCGGTCGACCGTGCGGAGGGGGACAGTACACAGATTGGGAAGTCGCCAACCCGCGCGATCCGATCTGGCGGCGTTACAACCAGATAGGCATGAACATGTGCCGTTTGATCGGCTTCGCATCACCGGTGCCCACCACCCTGACCGAGCAGATCGGCAAGGACGAAGTCGCGCGGTTCGGCGACATGTCAGCCCTGCACGCCGATGGCTGGGGGACTGCCTGGCTCCGGCCGGAGGCGGCGCATCCGCAACGACTGGAGCTGGAGGGATACCGCAGCATCGAACGTGCCCCCCGCGATCCGTGCTTCGCCGAACTGGCCGAACGCACACCCACCGTGGCGCAGCTGGTGCATCTTCGCTGGGCGACCGAGGGGCTCGCGGTGTCGTTCGCGAACACCCATCCGTTCTCGCAGGACGGAATCACCCTGGCGCACAACGGGTCCATTTCGCCACCACCGGTGCTGGACTCGCTGCTTTCCCCGGCTGCGAGAGCGTCGCTGCACGGGACCACGGACAGTGAGCGCTACCTCGCGCTCATCAGACAGGAACTGCACACCGGTCCCGACCTACCCACCGCGGTGGGGCGGGCGATGTCCACGCTGCGCGGAAGCTTCCCGCACGCCAGCCTCAATGCCCTGATCTTGACCGAGAACACCTTCATCGCGGTGCATGCCAGCGCGACCAGCGCGGCGCCGGTCGAGGACATGTTGGTCAGCGGGATCGGGCACGATGATCTCCCGCTGGATCACATCGACCGCTACTTCCTGATGCGGTGGCGGCGCGGGGTCGGCGGCGCGGTCGTGTTTTCTTCGTCCGGACTGCTCGAGGACGGCTGGGAGGAGTTGCCGGACGAGTCGATCACGGTCGTCGACTTGGCCGACATGGACGTGTCCACCCGGGAACTGGTGCCAGGATGGAGGCCGTGAACTCGGGTCGTCGAGCGTCGAGGAAGACTCCGCCGAGGAAGACTCCGCCGGCTGCAGACCGAACGGTTGCCGAGACAATCGACCGGCGACTGAACGAATTGCGACCGGCAGAGCGGCGAGCCGCGGGCACGTTGCTCGCCGATTACCCGAGCGCCGGTCTTGCAACGGTGGCCGATCTTGCCGAGCGAGCCGGGGTTAGCCCGCCATCGGGTTATGCGGTTCGCCCAGGGTCTCGGATACGACGGATTCACCGCCGTCCGAAGCGCGCTGCGGGAGGAGCTGACGCAGCGGTCGAAGGGGCCGCTGGGACGTGTCCGCTGGGACATCGAGCACGGATCGAATTCTGAGCTGCTGCTTCGACGTGCCAGGCAGGTGTCCGACTTGGCCCTCGAGCATCGGATCTGTATAGCGGCCGTTGCGGGCGCCGGGCGTGTTACTCGCATAGCCGTACAACGCTTTCAACGATGCGGCCGGGCTTTTTCCCGGTCGGTTGCCCTATCGAACAGCTTCGTAATGTTGGCGCCGAGGTCCTTCTTTCCGCCCAACACCCGCGCGACACCTTCAACAGCCCCTGGAGCCTCACGCACTGCCTTTTCGTGGTCTGCTGGTCGATCTCGCAGCATTCCAAGCGCCCGCAGGGTATTGCACCTCGACTGCATCGAATTTGCCCACCAGGTCAGGTAGTGCTTCATCTTCGACACCGGAAACTTCCAGCTCCGTGCGCTCGGAGTCGTAGACATGGATCTCGAAGCGTCGGCTGGAGACTTCGATCGCCTCGTACGCGGCCGCGCGCTCGCCCACGGGTCCTTCACCCCACCACTGGACGACACCACGGCAGCCGGACTCCGCAGACCACACCGCCTGCCACCCCCCACAAGGGACTCCTCGGCAGCCGGAACAGCTGCACCGTTCTGTCCGGCCGCCGCCACACGCACGCGGGTTGCGGATTGCGGAGACATTGGCAGGAGTGAGCGTCGGCGGGGTTTTACTCGTCCTGCTGATCGTTGTCCTCGTCAACGAAGACGCCAGCCAGATCTCGTTCCTCGGCCTCGACTTCACGAAGCCGATCGGGGTTGCGAAGCTGTTCTCGGCGGCCGCAGGCGTGCTTGTCATGGCACTGATGGGTGGCGTGCGAATCCAACGAATCCGGCCGACATTCGACAAACGCCGACGCTAGGACGTCGGGTCCACCGCCTCACCGGCAGAGGTGCGAAGGCCAGGCTCGGTCGGTCGGCCTCAGGGCAGTTCATTCTTCACCGCAACTCTCGGGCTGTCCCGCCGTATCGGCGGAGAGAAGACGTCGGCACCGCTCGACAGGGCGGCCCTGCCGACCAGGAGGGTGCTCTGGGCGGCCGTCGCGGTCACATCGCTCACGTGGTTGCGTTTTCGCAAGGCGCGGCGTTGCCGGCTCGCGCCGTTACCACAGCGGACGACCTCGGTCAGCATCGCCACAGCCGCGCGGTATTCGCCCAATTCCTCCAGGGCGGATCGGACATGGCAGACCAACAGTCCGAGCAGGTCGGGCGCCGGAACCACGAGGTCCGAGGTCAAATCGATCCCGCGCCCTGTCAACCCCTCGCGGGCGGCCATGGTGTACCCCGCCTGCAGCGCCTCCGCGGTGATTTTCGGGGCGCACCCGCCCCTGCTGATGGACCGCAACGCCGTCATCACCAGCGCACGTACCACCGTCGCGAGCAGAACTGTCTCGTCGACGGTCGCGGGGACGTCACTGACTCTCACCTCGACGGTCGGCAGATGAGCCGACGGCCGAACATCCCAATTGATCATCCCCTCGTCGAGGATGACACCGCACTCGACCATCTCTTCCACGACCGCGTCGTAGTGCTCGACCGAGGCGAACCACGGCGGCGGCCCCGAACAGGGCCACCGCGAGAGCATTATCGACCGCCAACTCGCAAACCCGGTGTCGACGCCGCGGTGGATGGGGGAATTGGCGGTCAGGGCCAGCAGGGCCGGTAGCCACGGACGCAAGTAGTTGCCGACCTGCACCGCGGTTTCCCGGTCAGGTACGCCCACGTGGACATGGCCGGCGCAGACTCCCCGCGTCCATGCAAGATATCCGAACCTGCTCGCTATCGTGCGGTACCGACGAATGTCTGTGATCGGCAACACGGCCGAACCGAGCACCGGCACGCCCACCGCCAGCAACCGAGCGCCGCACTGCGCGGCAGCATCGGCGGCCACCGACCGCATCTCGGCCAGCTGCGTACGTAGTTCGTGAGTGTGCCAGCACACCGACGATGTGGTCTCGACCTGGCACTGGGTGAACTCCAATTGAAGCCGGACACCAAGCTTTTCAGCCGCCTCGACCACCGCGAGGTTGCACGTGAGGGGGTGTCCAGTCGACGGATCGACGAGCAGAAACTCCTCCTCGACCCCCATCGACGGGTGGATACACCGGTCAGGCTCGACGGTGCCGGTCTCGTCGGGTCGCTCGGGCTCTGACATGTTGGATCTTCTCCCAACTGTCGCGACGGCAAGCCGGTCAGGCATGGCGTATGCTCACTGATCGCACTGATCGCGTATTGACCGATTCCGCATCCCGCAACACCCGGAACCTTTCGAGAATACTCCCCGCCTCACAGATCTGCTCGCACGGGATGCGGTCAAGGATGTGGCCTCTCGCTTTACTTACCATCTGTTATCGGCATTCTAATTACGTTGGTGCACAGCAGGATTCGATTGCACGAGTGCCCGATGTCCTCGTGCACCGGAGCTGCCCGATGTGCAACATACCTGCCGAGTCCACCCATCTCGATCGAGCCGGGCGGCGCAGCGGCTGCGGCCGGGCGCTCACCCTGCGGCGGCTGCGCGGGCTCGCGCGCTCTCGATCGCCGAGTGAAGCTCCTCCGAATCGGTGTGGCCGCGCGAAGGGACGGCGTGCTCCACTGCGGCTTCAGGACCTCCCCGCGTTTGCCGGGAATCGAACCCGCTGCAAAAGGTGCAGTGACCTGCGTAAATACCTGATCTGACCACGCGAAACAACGTGAAACGACGTGACGCGACGTGCGAATTCACCGAAACGTGTTGACGGCGTCAACAACACCTAGGCGACAGGCAATCGCCTCAAGGCCTTCTCATCATCACAGGCCTGCTGGTTGCCGCGACCTCAGCCGAAGCTGCACCCTCGGCACCCAGGCCACACCGCCCGTGGTGTCCAAATGTCGGCCAGACGTTCACTGACCGATTGCTCGGTGTCACCGATGGTGGTCTCGTGGCTGACGGTCGGCACTTGAGCTTCAGAGATCGTCAACTCAAACCTGAACTGACCGTTGACCTTCCCGGCGAGCCGGTCGATCTTGTTTCATGTCACCAAGCTTGGATTTCCCAGCGGACGCGTCGCGGCGTGGATCTCCACACCGTTGTCCGACCATTTCCACGCGCCGTACTCGGCCTATGGGAGGGTGCGGACTCCTTCGCGGCCGAGGCCATGCTTGAGATAGCTCACCCGGGCGGTCGTTAGCATCACCTGCCCGATGCGAACGCCATTGCCCGCCAGACGACCGGTGCTCTTCCCTTCATGGATGTGCTACTATCAATGGCGTTGACATACGCTGACCGTCTACGGTGTGGGATCTGCCGCCGGTGATGACGAGATAGCTGGCAATCACCGAATTCCCTTGGAGACGAGGGGTATTCATGCGTGCAAGTGCGTCGTCTGCTCAATGCTGTTCAGCGCGGAGCGAGAGTCGTGAATCAAGTCTGAGTAACTAAGCACCGGGAGGTGAATGGGCCATGATGAAGCGGTTGACCGGTCTGGACGGTGTCACGTTGCACGGCGAAACGTCGGTGATGCCCACCCACGTGCTTGCGGTGTTGTTTTGCGCCCCGGCGACCCGTGGTGAGCTGACCGCTAGAGCAGTTCTGAGGCTGCTGGCCGCGCGTACCGCGGCGACAAAGGGTTTCCGCCAGCGCCTGCTCACCAAACCCTTCGGGCTGGGCCAGCCGGTATGGGTGGAGGACCCGGCGTTCAATGTCCACGACCATTTGCATCATGTGCGACTGGCCCAACCCGGCACCATGCGGGAGTTGACCACCCTTATCGGCGAGCTGCATGGGCAGCCTCTGCACCGTGATCGCCCGCTGTGGGACGCCTGGGTCGTGCAGGGTCTCACCGACGGCAGGCTGGTCGTCGTGATCAAGTTCGCCCACGCCATGGCCGATGGGGTGGGCGCGGTGACCTCGATGCTGCCCCGGTTGATGACCACCGATCAAGACGCTGAATTCCCCGCGGTGCCCCAGCGGGCGGCTGCCACGATGCCCGGCGCGGCCGCCAGGGTGCGCGACATGATCGACGAGGTCGCCGTCAACACCGCCGGTGGTGTTCGGGTCGCTGTCAAAGTAGCTCCCGGCGCGCTGAAGTCGGTGGTGGGAACCGCGCTGGGATCGGTCCGCCAACTGCTCCCCGGCGGCGGCGGGCAACGGCCAGGTCCTCCGCAGTCCGACGTTAACCAGAGCTCGCCGCGGACGCTGCTGAACGCCCCGATCACCGCGCGGCGCAGCGTCGCGTTCGCCGCGGTGGCGATGGAAGATCTGCGCGCCATCACGGCCGCGTTCGACGTCACCGTCAACGATGTATTCCTCACCGCGGCAACATCGGCGGTGCGGCGATGGCTGGAAGCGCATGACGCGATACCCGATCAGCCGCTGCGCACCCTGATGCCGATCTCGACGCGCGGCGTCGATGACAACGCATCTAATAGTTGGTCGCCGACCGTCGTCAACCTGCCGGTCCATCTGGCCGACCCGGTGAAGCAGCTGGCCAGCATTCACGCCGCGACATCCCGGATCAAGAACCGACGGCGAGCAGCACCGCCCGTCAACCTCGCCGACGTCATCGATCTGATCCCACCGGTGGTCATCGGGTTAGTGGCGGGACTGTACACCGGCCTGAAACTGTCGCGATTCCATCCCCCCATGGCGCACATGATTACCTCCAACGTTGCGGGCCCGCCCGGCGAAATCTACTGCGCCGGAGCCCATGTCCTCGGCATCCACGCCATGGCCCCGCTGCTTGAGGGCGCCAACCTCAACATCACCGCGGTGTCCTACGGCGCTACCTTCACGGTGGGCATCGTCGCCTGCCCCGACAACGTCGAGGACGTCTCATCAATCGCGCGCGGCATCGAAGCTGTAGTGGGTGAGCTGAAAAAGGCTGCCGATGAAACGACCGGCCGGACCCTTGGTTTGGCCCGCACCAGAGCACCGGCGCACGCCACGAAGTCCACTGCCACAACGCAATTCGCTCCCACCGAAGCGGGCTCCCTCAAAAAAGTTGGCCCCCGTCACGAAACGGCCGGCGTCACAGTGACCTGGGATCAACCGGCGGCGCGCGTCCAGAGGGAAAACCGCTTCGTTTCACCACCGGCCGCCGCGATACCCGCACGTGCACCGCACGGGCCGGCAACCCGGAAACGGCGTAGCGTTGGGCTGTCGGGCCCTTCGTCTCAGCGATCGCACTCGACAGACTAGGAAAGAACATCATGATTCCCGGAACAACACTGCCCACGCCTTACGAAAATCGCCTGAAACTCGTTCAGGACACCATGACGATGTATTCCGTGCTGGATGACGACGCCGCGGGCAAACTCGCGGTACACGTACTACACGCACTGGACTCGATACCCGAGAAGATCCGCTGAGCAACGCCGTTCATCAGAGCAGCTGATGGAACCCACCCGTCAATGACGACGTGGGTCCCGTGGGTCAACCAGATCCTCACTCACCTTCCATCTCGACCCGGTCGGCGACAACCTGCACCGGGCCGCTTGATGGTTATGCGCCGTCTCACAAAGCCCCGTCCAAGACGCCGCCCACGGCATCCGGTCGGCCCACTGCGTGTTCACCACGCCCACGGGATCCTCGTCGGGATGGGGCTGGCGAAGGCCCTGTTGCCACAGGGGTTTCCGTCAATGGCTGGATGCCGAAGCCCGGCGAAAACTGCAGGATGCTGTCAGGATCGTCGAGGACGCGCCTAGCCGGGCCGCTGAAAGCCTCGTTAATCGATGGCTGCTGTGCTGGTGTGGGCTTCTCTGTCTTGCGCGCCAGTCTTGAGCAGGCCGTCGATCGTCGAGGCGTTGTCCGGGGCCGCCGCAGCCATCATGGTGTGGTGAGCTTGATCTGGGTCGGTGTGAGCGGGTACTACCAGCAGGACGATCTTGTTTCGGTTGAGTCCGATTACTTCGATGGTGTTGACCGGCTGTCGGTGGTATCCGGCCAGTCGTACCACTCGTCCGTCGGTCGGCAGTTTCTTCGGGGCCTTCGCCCATTCGGCGAGGTTGTATATCACCCGATCAATAGTGCCCAGTCGTACCGACAGCACTGCCAGCAGATCTGGAAGTTCAGTCACTAGGTCATTACTGTGCGGCCACCATGCCCCATCGACATAGCCAGTAATGGGTGCCTTGGGCTTCAGGCGCAGGCGCGGTGTGTTCTCAGGCGGTGTGTGCTTCCGACCGGCGGCGGTTCGGTCCTGTCGTGGCGTCATGGCGACACTCCTTTCTCGGCCTCGGTTCGTAGCAGGCTCGGTCTTGTCTGCGATCTCCTTACCGACGCTCATCGCAGATGCCATCGTTTCGGTCATCACAGACCGCGACTGTGGGCTGCGATTCTGGCGCGAGACCTCCAGTAAACGCCGTCCTTGACCGACATCCAACGGCGACAACGGAGGGTGTGCCCGCGCACGCGAACCTCGCAAACGTTCGTTTCCCGGTCGCGCCGGACAGCTCGCCACGGACGTCTTCGATGAGTAGGCGCAGCAGCTGCTATTTTTGGGTGTCGCGGAGGGTGTCGATGACGGCGTGGATGCGGGCGGCGAAGTCGTGCACGCGCCTGGCATTGCCGCCGCCTTGTGGAATCGGGAAGATGAATCGGCCGCTCTTTCCCCATTGCCAGATCGCAGAGAAGTCTTCGCGGCTGAGGGGCCGAAAGATGACTTCGGTTCGTGGATCGTTGAGCACGACTTCGAGCCGCGCGGCGTACTCGACCCGGTCACCGGGCATCAGGCGCGGCTCATTGTTGACGTGGACTTCCCCTGCATCACCAAGCCTCGTGCGGAGGGCATTTGCGAGCGGCTGCATCAGCTCCTGCTCAAATTCGTCTGCTTGGTCCTTTCTCATTCCCGCTCCCTCGTCAGCCGGTTGCACAGCATCTAGATCGTGTCACGTCCACCCGGTCCCTCGGTTATCGGACGAATGCCGCCTGGCGGCGCAACCGAACAGTCAACCAAACCCCGCCGACAACCACCGCACCAGCGACGAGCCACCAGATGAAATGCAGCGCCAGGCCGACGAGCAGCAGGGTGTCGACCAACTGGGCAAGAAGGCGTCCCATACCTGGCACCCTACGACTGGAATCCGAAGGAAGTGGAGTAACGGTCTTGGTCAAAGTGTGGTTGATGATGCACTGTTCTGGGTTGGAATGAGGGCCGTGTCGTTGGGCTAGTAGCCGTGGCCTTTCCAACGAAGTCGGGACAATCACAACGCTTTCCAAGTGTTCCTCTAAACTTGCGATGCTGACAGGGAACGGGCAACGCACCCTTGCGGTGAGATGAAAGATCGTGCCCACAAAGCAGGCACTCTGGCTCTGACTTCTGGTCCACCTCTACAGACATCATTTGACCTCGTACGCGACCCTGTACTTCCTCATGCCTGGATCGTTTTCCACTGCGTGGCCACCCCCCGGGATCCCAGTCCACCACGCGCGTGAGCTGCCTATCGGCCGGACGTTGCCCTTCTTAGTTCCTTTTCAAGAGCATCACGCAGTCGTTCCCGCACGAATGGCGTGATGTCCTCCGTTACCAACGCCTCCGTAAGGTCCATGCGGCGCATTCTGCTCCGCTCTTGACCCTCCGGGGTCACAGCGTGCAGCGACGCCAGTTGATAGCCACCTGGTCGATGGGCGTACCGGTACTGACTGCGATGTACTCGCATGCCAGTGGCTCGACCTCCAAACTGACTGTATCCAGTGCTGTGCCACGTCGTCAGGTACGTCGGCGACGTGGCCGGGGCGGTAGACCACCCCGGCGTCCGCCACCTGAAACGATTGCGCTACCACCACTTTCATATCTGGCCACCTAGAGGCCGGTCACGACGCAGATCGCGGTGGGCCGCTGCATGTTCGGGGGCATTCAGGTTGAGCACCACGGGGTGGCGATCCGGCGTTGACGATGGGCAGCTCGTCAGCTGGTCGTAGCTGGTTTGGTGCTTGCGGTGTCGGGGCGGCACGGTGATCACGTCGTTGTAGGCGACGGCCCCCCCGGTAGGTGTCTCTAGCAGGAGTCTTGCGGGAGGGCCGTCTGTTGCGCTTGGAGGCGCAGTGGTCACGGTAGAGGTGGATGTCGATCGAGTCGAGCGCAGGTTGGCGGCGGGTGAGCTGCGGTGCCCGGGATGCAGTGGGGTGTTGGCGGGCTGGGGGCGGGCCAGGCCGCGAGAGCTTCGAGGTGCCGACGGGCCGGTGCGGTTGTGTCCTCGCCGGTCGCGGTGCACTGGCTGTGGGGTCACGCACGTGTTGTTGCCTTTGACGGCGCTGCTGCGCCGCGCCGATGTGGGTGCGGTAATCGTGGCGGCGTTGGTGGCCAAGGCTGTGCGCCGGGCGGGGTTTCGCCGGATCGCAGCCGAGCTGGCGCGCCCGCCGGAGACGGTGCGGGGGTGGCTGCGTCGCTTTGTTGAGCGGGCCGAGGCGGTGCGGTCGGTGTTCACGGTGTGGCTGCGTGCGGTGGATGCCGATCCGGTGATGCCCGAGGCTGCTGGCAGCGGGTTCGCCGACGCGATGACGGCGATCGCCGCGCTCGGGGCGGCCATCGGGCGCCGGTTCGTGCTGTCCAAGGTGTCGCTGGCCGAGACCGCGGTGGCGGTGTCGGGTGGCCGGTTGTTGGCGCCGGGCTGGCCCGCCCCGGCAGCGCAACACGAGCCGACCCTGCCGCTGATGCCGATCACGCCGTAAACCTGTGCGCTGTCATGTGTTTGACAGACAGCAAAGGAGGACCGCCGGTGGTCGGCGATGATGAGGTGAAGGTGCGGGGCGAGCGGGCCCGGGCGATCGGGCTTTTCCGGTACCAGTTAATCCGGGAGGCCGCCGATGCGGCGTACTCCATCAAGGAACGCGGCAAGATGGTGCGCGAGCTGGCATCCCGCGAGCACACCGACCCGTTCGGGCGGCGGGTGCGGGTCAGCCGCCAGACCATTGATCGCTGGATCAGGCACTGGCGTGCCGGCGGGTTCGACGCGTTGGTACCCAACCAGCGCCAGTGCACCCCGCGCACCCCGGAGGAGGTGCTGGAGCGGGCGGTGGCGCTGCGGCGGGAGAATCCGCAGCGCACCGCCGCGGCGATCCGCCGGATCCTGCGGACCCAGCTGGGCTGGGCACCCGACGAACGTACCCTGCAACGTAACTTCCACCGGCTCGGCCTTATCTGTGGCGCGGCCGCGGGGTCGGCGCCGGTGTTCGGGCGGTTCGAGGCCGAGCACCCCAATGCCCTGTGGACTGGGGATGCGTTGCACGGCATACGCATCCAAGTCCGCAAGACCTACTTGTTCGCGTTCTTAGACGATCATTCCCGGCTGCTGCCTGGCTATCGGTGGGGTTATGCCGAGGACACGGTGCGGCTGGCCGCCGCGTTGCGGCCGGCGCCGGCCTCCCGTGGTGTCCCCAAGGCGATCTACGTTGACCGCGGCTCGGCGTTCGTCGATGAATGGCTGCTGCGTGCATGCGCGAAACTCGGTGTGCGCCTGGTGCATTCAACACCATACCGGCCGGAAGGCCGAGGAGAGATAGAAAGGTTTTTCAGGACCGTGCGTGATCAGTTTTTGGTCGAGATCACCGGCGAGCCCGACACCATCGGCCGACACCATGTCACCGATTTGGACGAGTTGAATCGGCACTTTGCGGCCTGGACCGAAACGGTCTACCACCGCACGATCCATTCCGAAACCGGGCAAACTCCGCTGGAGCGCTGGTCGGCCCCTGGGCCGGTCGCGCTGCCCGCACCCCAAGCGCTCGCCGAGGCGTTCCTGTGGGAGACGCACCGCCGCGTGACCAAGACCGCCACCGTGTCACTACATGGCAATTCCTATGAAGTCGACCCGGCACTGGTCGGACGCAAGGTCGAGTTGGTGTTCGACCCGTTTGATCTGACCCGCATTGAGGTTCGCCTGGCCGGCGTGCCGATGGGGCTGGCGATCCCGCACCACATCAGCCGCCACTCCCACCCCAAGGCCAAACCCGAAACCCCGAGCACGCCACCGCAACCTTCCGGCATCGACTACGCGCAACTGATCGAGACCGCCCATGCCGCCGAGCTGGCCCACGGCGTCAACTACGCCGCCCCGACCGGGGCCAGCGACCAGATCCCCAGCCAACTTGACCTGCTCACCGGCCAGGAGGTCGCACCCCGATGATGGAATTGATCTCGTACTTCGGCTTTTCTCGGATGCCGTTCGGCCGTGATCTGGCCCCGGGCAAGCTGCACCGCCATGCCGCCCACAACGAAGCCCTCGCCCGCATCGGCTGGTGTGTCGCCGAACGCCGCATCGGCGTGATCACCGGCGAAGTTGGTGCCGGCAAGACCGTGGCCGTGCGCGCCGCGCTGGCCGCCCTTGACCGCAGCCGCCACAGCATCATCTACCTGCCCGACCCCACCGTCGGGGTGCGCGGCATCCACCACCGCATCGTCGCCTCCCTCGGCGGCCAACCCCTGACCCACCACGCCACCCTGGCACCGCAGGCCGCCGACGCGCTGGCCACCGAACACGCCGAGCGCGGGCGTACAGCCACCGTCGTCGTCGAGGAGGCGCACCTTTTAAGTCACGACCAATTGGAGGCCATCCGCTTGCTCACCAACCATGATCTCGATTCGTCGAGCCCGTTCGCCTGCTTGCTCGTCGGCCAACCCACCCTGCGGCGGCGGATGAAACTCGGCGTGCTGGCCGCGCTCGACCAACGCATCGGGCTGCGCTACACGATGGCGCCCATGACCGACAAAGAGACAGCCAGCTACCTGCGCCACCACCTCAAGCTGGCCGGGCGCGACGACGCACTGTTCTCCGACGACGCCGTCGGGTTGATCCACCAAACCAGCCGCGGCTACCCCCGCGCGGTCAACAACCTCGCGCTACAAGCCCTCGTCGCCGCGTTCGGCGCCAACAAGGCCATCGTCGACGAATCCTCCACCCGCACAGCCATCGCCGAAGTCACGGCAGACTGAACACCACCGCGACACCCCGAACACCACCGACCCCGCCGGACATCGCCCGGCGGGGTCAATTCATGCCCCCACATCCTCACCGCCAATGCCGCCATCATGCTCATCCCGAGCGCCGGTCAACAGCTGCACACCGATGGCGGTGCGCGCATGCCTTCACCTGTGGTGTCGCACACCGCCCAGCGGGACACATCGGACGAGCGCACGACGGGCGGTTCGACTGGGCATCACCAACTGCCAGGCCCGGCGACATCACCCGCCTGGACCCCGTCGGGTGAACAGAGGTTAGGTCGTGGTGTGCTGGTCGGATGAGTCGCTGGGCTCGATGACCTTCGTTTCCTCAGGTGCCCCTCGGGTGATCTCGATGCGGCGCGGCTGGGCCCGTGCCGCCACGGGGAGGGTGACGGTCAGCACCCCGTTCTGATAGGTGGCGGTGATGTGGTCGGCGTCGATGTCCGCACCGAGGGACAGCCGACGCAGGTAACCGCCGGTGAAGCGCTCGGAGCTCAGCCACTGCACGTCGTGTTCGGTGCGTTCGCTGCGTTGTGCCGTCACGGTGAGGATGCCGCCGTCAACGCTCACGTCCACCGAATCGGGGTCCACGCCTGGGAGGTCGGCGTGCAGCACGTAGTGATCGCCGGAGCGGTAGAGGTCCATCGGCATGGCCAGTGGGACTCGGGCGGATCCCGGCGATGTACCGAGCAGCTGCGCGGCGAGTCTGTCGATGTCACGGAATGGATCGGGATGAAGCACAGCAACCACCTCCTACATGTTGGTGGCCGCACCTCGCCATCGCGACGGGTGTCGGCTGGCTGCGCTCTTCTGGTTTAGCACTGCACCTGCACGAGCACCAGGGGTGTCGGCGCTGCGCCCCGGTCTTCGGCGATGGGGACCCTGGTGTCCAGGATCGTCTTCCACCTGAAAGGAGCCAGACGCGCCTCGATCCGCTCATTCGATGCCGGGCGATATCGGCGTCGATGCTGTCGATCCGGCCGAACATGTGCGCGCACAGGAATTGGTGATAGTCGGCGCGATGCCCGTTGAACGCTCGGCCCAACCCATCTTACTGTTGCTTACCTGGACAGGCGTAGACTTAAAGCACGGATCCACGGCAGACCAAGGTCGGACCGGAAGAAAAGATTCCTCCTCTCGGCTGTGGCGCCCAGCACGAGCACTAGGCACCCACGCGAAGCAAGGCCCATCAACTGGGCACAGCGCGGTGGGCTTGCGTCACGCGGGTAACTCTCTCTTGACGCCGAGGCCACATTTCACCGCGCATCATGCACGCTTGGTAACCAGGCGGTTGATGCTTCGGACGGCCCTCCTTTTCGTCAGGAGAGCCGTCCGACTCGTGTATGCCGAACTCTCGGAGCCGGTAGCGGTCTGCTCGCCGAAGCAAGCACACTGCGAGCTGGGTGATCGTGTCCCTGGGTGGCGCCCGCATCGTTGAGCACCGTCGAGTCCAGCGCGCGGCCGCGACGCCAACACCGCCTACCTGTATGAGCAGGATCGCCGAAGGCGACCACGAACACGCCGAGCAGCCCGACAGCCCGCACGTCATGCGCCGCGGCACCAGCCACGACGCCGCGCAGCTGGTACGCGGCATCATCGCCGCCCGCGACGACCGGGCACGCACCGCCCACCAGGTCGCCGCAAGCACCGACCGCGAGGGGGATCTCCCCGACCGGGTACGCAGCCTCTCCGACCGCCGCGCCCACGCCGTTCAATCCAGGCGGACGGCCTACCGGCACTGGCACGAGGAAACCCAGGAACTGGTGGCCGAGCGGCAGCGCTGGATCGACCAACACATCGGTCGCGACTGCAGCCAAGATCAGGGCCTCGACTACGGCATCGACCTCTAGCCGTTGAGGCGTTCGACCGCACGGCCTTCCTGCCACAACCGTTGGACGGTTGGGCGCCGGTTTCCCGTCTTCGGGAGGGGTAGAAACGGGTTATGGTCGAGGCTGTCGCGGTCGGAGACGACGATGCGGTCGGTGAGACCGGGATGGGTAATGGTGGAGGATGACGCTCCTGCCGCACCATCGGGGGTCCTGGGCTGACCGTGACGGCCTCGTGCGCGGTTAAGGGTGGCGATTCGCGAACAGCTGCTTGCCGCCGTCGGCGACCGGCGGGGCGTCGGGGCCGCCGATCGGCTGTGTGAGGCCTGCGTGGTGTTGTTCGGCGTCGACGCGGCGGCGATTTCGTTGGTCTTCGACGGGACCAACGCTGGCACGCTGGGGGCCAGCGGGGTGTCGGCACGGGTGTATGACGAGCTGTAGTTCACCCTGGGTGAGGGGCCGTGCCTGGACTCGGTGGCCCACCGCGCGCCGGTGCTGGTGGTCGATCATCGTCAGCGTCATCGAAGGAGTCCGTGCCGATGTCGAACGCATCCGGGTGCTGCTCCAGCTCCTCCAGCTTCTCGACGATCTCGCCCCACATCGACTGCGGCACCGTCGACTTGACCACGTCGCAGAGCCGGCCCAACTGGACCTTCATCACCAACATTTCGCGGCTGCTGTCCCTGGAATCGATCAGCGACTGCAGCCGACCCGCCGCGAGAATTCCGGTGTGCACATCAACCTTGGTGTCCGAGTCGACAAGGGTCTCATAGCTTTTCACCATGACCGTCTCGAAGAACGCAATGGGGGTGATCGCGGTAACCACGCCCTCGACGAAGTCGACGCCATTCGCCTTTGCCCGGCGTTCCAGGATCTCTCGGTAGGTTGCCTTGGCCACGTTCTGAACCGGAAAGTGCCGCGCGCAGTGATTCCTGATCGAATCGATCGTCACCCGGCTTTTCTCGTCGAGTTCGGCGTTGTCCGCCGCGAGTGCGCGCACGATCTGGGCGTAGCTGGCCCCGGCGGCCAACATGTCGTTGACCTTCTTGCGCAACAGATCGTTTCGGCACACTCGGCATCGCGGCTCCAGAGGGAACCCGTTGCCCTTTGGCGCCATAGCGTTCCGGCGCTGGATCCAGCCTAGGAATCATCATCGGACTCGTCCTCGTGGTCCCACAACTCTCGGCCCGAATCGAAGTGGTGAGTGTCACCTTCACGGATCCCCTCAGGCCAGCGTTCTGCGGCGAGTTGCTCTGGGCCGAACATAGATTCGCCGAGCTCGGGGTCAGGATCGTGAACCATTGTGACGAAGCCGTCGTCGCTGCGAATCGTCGTCGCTACCGGCCGTCCATCGTCATAGAGGCCTTGTTGATCGACGAGGGAGACAACTTCTTCACCGTCCTTTAGGTGACAGCTCACGAACGCCAGACTGAGTAGCCTGCACTCCAACTGCTCAAGATGGCAGGCGATCTCATTGTATGTAACCGGATCAAGGTCGAGTCGCTGTATCAGGGCGGTAACGCGTCTGACATCACGCGCGCCGGATGCATAGACGAACTTCTTGTGGTCATCAGCAGTGTATGAGCCCATCTTGTCTCCTTCTGGTTGTGCGCACTTTTGAACGCCCGATTGCAGACGTGGGCGGAACGGATGACCGCCAGGCCGAACATCTGGGTGCGCGGTGGCGGACAGTCACAGGCCAATCACATTCTTGCGGCTGCGCGGGGTCAAACCGGTCACCATCGCGACATCACCCGGGGGACAGCGGAAGTCGTTCGCGCAGATGTCGAGAGCATCCGCGATATCTTGGTCGGTCAGCCGCCAACGCCTGGCGACCTTTCGCCCTGGAAACCGACTGGCGCGCAACTGCTCGATGAGCCAGCGTTCACTACAGCCCATCTGCTCAGCGGCGTCAGCGGTCGAATAGGTGGTACGCATCATGCAGGCACCTCGCGGCTGGACAGGAGCGCGTCGATGCGACTGCGGAGCGTGGTGGACAGCGCGGGACCCCTGTCGAGCGCAGCAGTGATGCAGTCGACAAGGAACTGTTCCCTCATCTGATGGCGCAGCTGAATCAGTTCGGGGTCGCTCGCCGCGCGCGTCTTGCTGAGATTCGCAACGCGCGACCGAGCGGCGTAGAACGCGGTACTGGGCATCGAAGTCTCCCGGGCAACAGGTATCAAGGTCACTGCCAGCCGCGCCCTACTCCGGGCTTCGGAGGTCTTCCTGGTCACCCATGACCGGTCTCACTGGAGACCTAGGGCCCAAGCCCGCCCGAGACTGCGTCCGGCATTTCGCCAGACCTCGAACGCATACCCCTTGGTGCACTTGCGCACATCGACGTCACCAAGTTCTTCCTAGGCTAAGCCCGATCCCTCGCCGGCGTCAAGCGCTCGGACTACCGTCTATCACGCTGTGCCGCTTAAAGACTCAAGCGCCCGGAAGGTTTCCACACCTATGGTCAAAAACTCTTGTTGATTCGCTATAGGGTCAACCGCCGAGAACGTGACCGATAGCGTCGGCTGCGGACTTCATGGACCGCCGGTCCAGATGACCATAAACACCAACAGTAGTCTGAATCGACTCGTGGCCAAAGTGCTGCTGGATAACCGGCAACGGGACACCGGCCTGGATCATCCAGGACGCACAGGTGTGCCGAAGATCGTGAATCCGGGGCCGAAGGATCTTCGACTTGTCTGTCACCGGCTCGCCCGTCGTGTCAGCCGACGGCCACGCCCGCTCCAGTGCTGGTGCCCAGACCCGTGCCGAGAAGCCCTGTGCACGCACTGGTCCCCCAGCTCGATTCACGAAGAGCCAGTCGTTGCCGAAGTCGAGCTTGTCGAGAACCGACTGCGGAACGTTGATCGTGCGCCGGCTCTTCTTGGTCTTCGGTGCGCCCAGCCGATACCCGCCGGACCCCTGCTTCCACGACCGCTTGATCTCCACGGTGCCCGCGTCCCGGTTCACATCCGAGGGACGGAGGGCGGCGGCTTCACCCCAGCGGGCGCCGGAGGCAACGAGGAACTCGACCATCGGCTGCCAGAACGGCATGACGCCTGAGTGCAGGTGCGCGAACTGGTCGCGAGACAGGAAGACCATCTCGCGGGGATCGTCGTCGCGGGGCATGCCCATGCCCGTGCACGGGTTGGCCGGGCTGTGCTTGAGCGTTACGGCGGCGTTGAGCGCGCCGGCGAGGAAGCCGTGTTTGTTCGTGATGGTCTTGGGGCTCGGCGTCCAGCCCTTGGCATCCGGCTGCTGCATGCCTTTGATCCATTGGGCGACGTGCTCGCGGGTCAGCGCGGCGAGCGGGATCGATCCCAGGGGTTCGGCGATGTCATTGCGAACGTAGGCGCGGTACTTGTCGATGGTGTTCTGGTCGACGCCGGTGAGGTGCTCGATGTGATGGTTCAGCCACTGCTCGACCGTCAACGTCGCCAGCGTCGCGTCCACCTTCAGAGTCGAGAGTGCGTTGTCCGCGCCGAACTTCGTGGCCAGGTCGCAGAACCTCGACGCCGAGGCGAAGTCGTCGAAGCTGGTGCTGGTCTGCTTGCCGCGGAGTCGGTACAGGACCGCGTAGTACTCGCTGCCGTCCCTGCGGGTGCGGGTGCGCAGAGATGCCATACCCGGCGTAATAGCCCGATTTGTTGACCGGAGTGTTGACGTAGATCCGGCCTGGAGAGGTTTTTGGCCTCTGAACTGCGGTAACTCTGTGGAGCTAAGGGGACTCGAACCCCTGACCCCCACACTGCCAGTGTGGTGCGCTACCAGCTGCGCCATAGCCCCGCAAGGTGTGCCCATCGAAGCTACACCACCTGCAATATCGGCTCAAAGCCGCAGGCCAGGATCTCCCACCGAGTTCAGTCAACCAATTTCATCAGCGATTGGGTCGTCGACGCACGTGTCGACGACCGAGAGCTGCTCGGCCTTCTGCAGTTTGGATTGACCAGTCGCGCCGCGTGGTTAATCCGGAACTTGGGTCCGCGGCTTCATGCGGCTTAACGGCGCGGCAGGTCCAGCGGATGACGCCACCGCAGTCGGTTGAACCGCGCAAATCCGCGATCGGTACTGAGCCACGTTGCGTTGTTTTCCAGGGCGTAGGCGGCCAGATACGAGTCCGGAATGTCGTTAGCGCGCGCATTGATGTCGTCGGCGAGCTGCCGGAAGAGCGCCCAGTGGCGCTCGCCTACACGAAGTTGCATCGCTGCGGGAGCGGCAAGTAACGCGTCGACCGCGTCCCACGCCTCGCCCGCGCTCGCCGGCTCGGCGAAGATCCGCCGATTGGTGATGACGCGTACGAAACCGCTGAGCACCAAGTCCGGCAGACCGAGTAGCTCCTCACCGTTGGCCAGTTGCTCGAGCAGCCGACGATAATCCTGAAATTCGGCGAGGTGCGACCGGTGCGAATAGATAAGGACGTTGGTGTCAATGCAAATCATCGACCGAGGCGCCCTCGTCCATCATTTCGGCAAGCGAAGCATTGGTTGATAGATCGACGCCAGGGCGCAGCCCGCCCCCGCCCATCGGACGAACCGTGTACCGACGCCGCGCCGGTCCCCCGGAAGGCTTGAGGCCGCGCCGCACCGCGTCTTCAAGCACCGATGCTACGGTTCGCCCGGAACGAGCCGCTTGCGCTTTCACCTCGCGGTACAGCTCGTCGTCAATCCGGATCGTAGTACGCACAGTAGCATCTTAGCATCAGATATCGGCATAAAGATGCCAGCATGTCTGAGCTGGGGTGGAGATGGCAATCACGGCAGCTCGCCGCCGACCTCCGGTCCGAGTGCACGCGCCGGTGTCGGCTCGGCTGGCCGCAGCTTGTGCGTCTCAGGCGCCAGCACCCAACCCACAGCCGCCGCCAGGAGGATGCCGCCACTGATCACGAACGCGGCCCCGAATGACACGTGCTGCGCGATCTCTCCGACCCCAAGCGACCCGAGGATCGACCCGAGGTCGGCCGTCATCTGAAATGCTGCCAGCGTGGTCCCGGCGCGTGCCTTGCTGCCGATGATGTCGGCGACCGCGGCCTGCTGCGGCGAACTGAACATGCCCGCCGCCGCGCCGGCCACGAACGCACCCGCGAGGAACAGTGGAAGCGACGATGCCCACCCGACGGTCGCCGTCGCCACCCCTGACACGGACAAGCCGATGATCAAAAGCGTGCGTCGCCCCACCCGGTCCGAGAGATGGCCGCTTGGAATCACCGCCGATACGTTGCCCACTGCGAAAGTCGCCAGCGCCACGCCCGCCATCCTCGGCCCGCGGCTCAACACTTCGGACACGAACAGCGGCACCAAAGCCATCCGAAGCCCGAACACTGACCATCCGGTCGCGAAGTTCGACAGCAGCGCCGCGCGATAGGCCCTCTGCTGCAAAGCAACTCGTAGCGTCACGGCGGGCTCATGATGCAACTCCGGCGCGGCCAACGGGGAATTGCGCAGGCTGAAGAACACCACTGCCGCCGCGATCAAGAGTGCGACGCCGTAGATCAGGAACGGCGCCGACAAGCCCAGGCCGGCGGTCAGACTGCCCAGCACCGGGCCACCGACCGACCCGACCAGAAACGCCGTCGAGAACATGCCGGCCACCCGGCCGCGCGCGTCTTCGGGGCTAACCCGAATCATCAGGCCGAGCGACGAAACGAAGAACATCGTCGACCCGATACCGCCGAGCGACCGGAAACCCAAGAGCTGCCAATATGTTTGGGCGAACGCGCACGCACCGGTGGACAGCGCGACGATCAGGATTCCCGTCACATAGACGCGCCGCTCCCCCAGGCGCTGCACCAACACCCCGCTGACCGGTGCGAAAATCAGCCGCATCAGCGCAAACGCGGTGATAACAAAGGTCGCCGCGCTGATTGTCACCCCGAAGTTGCGCGCATACTGCGGCAGCACGGGCGACACCACGCCGTAGCCGAGCGCGATCACGGCGTTGGCGGTGATCAGGATCCAGACTTCGCCCGGCAGCCGCGGCTTAGAGGTCGTACATTCGCCCTCCGGGACGACCGAGCTCACGCCAGCGCCTTCGTCACCACCTCGCGCGCGGCTTCCTGCACCTGCTTCAAGTGCTCAGGTCCCCGGAACGACTCCGCGTAGATCTTGTACACGTCCTCGGTCCCGGAAGGTCGCGCCGCGAACCACGCATCGGCCGTCGTCACCTTCAGCCCGCCGAGCGACGCGCCGTTACCCGGCGCCGTCGTCATCTTCGCCGTGATCTTCTCCCCCAACAACTCCGTCGCCGCCACCTGATCCGGAGACAGCTTGGCCAGCCGCGCCTTCTGCTCGCGGTTGGCGGGCGCGTCCACGCGCGCATACGTTGGGGCACCGTATTTTTCGGAAAGTTCGTGGTACCGCTGCGACGGCGTCTGCCCGGTCACCGCCAGGATCTCCGAAGCCAGCAGCGCGAGGATGATGCCGTCCTTGTCGGTGGTCCACACCGATCCGTCCATGCGTAAAAACGACGCGCCCGCGCTCTCCTCGCCGCCGAAACCGATGCTGCCGCTGATCAATCCGTCGACGAACCACTTGAACCCGACCGGAACCTCGATGAGCTTGCGGCCCAGCCCGGCGACCACACGATCAATGATCGAGCTGCTCACCACGGTCTTGCCGACCGCGGTCGACGACGGCCACGACGGCCGGTGGCTGTACAGGTAGTCGATCGCCACTGCGAGATAGTGATTCGGGTTGAGCAACCCGGCATCGGGCGTGACGATGCCGTGCCGGTCGGAGTCGGCGTCGTTACCGGTCGCAATCTGATACTTGTCGCGGTTGTTGATCAACGACGCCATCGCATTCGGCGAACTGCAGTCCATCCGGATCTTGCCGTCGGTGTCCAAGGTCATGAATCGCCATGTCGCGTCAACCAACGGATTCACGACAGTGAGCTCAAGGTTGTGCCGCTCGGCGATCGCGCCCCAGTAGTCGACGCTCGCACCGCCGAGCGGATCGGCGCCGATCCGAACACGCTCGGCCCGGATCGCATGCAGGTCCACCACATTGGGCAGATCGTCGACGTAGGCATTCAGGTAGTCGTGGCGCTGGGCGCTTTGCACCGCGCGGGCCAGCGGTACCCGCTTCACGTCTTTCAGGCTGCCGCGCAGAATCTCGTTGGCTCGCTTCGCGATTGCGCCCGTAGCGTCGGTGTCGGCTGGCCCTCCGTTGGGCGGGTTGTACTTGAATCCACCGTCGCGGGGCGGGTTGTGTGACGGTGTGACGACGATCCCGTCGCCCAGATCGGCCGATCGGCCGCGATTGTAGGCCAAGATCGCATGGCTGACGGCAGGGGTCGGCGTGTAGCGGTCGGCCGAATCGACCATCACAGCAACGTCATTGGCGGCCAGCACCTCCAGCGCCGAGACCCACGCCGGCTCCGAGAGTGCATGCGTGTCCCGGCCGATGAACAGCGGCCCCGTGGTGCCCTGCTCGGCGCGGTATTCGACGATGGCCTGCGTGGTGGCCAGGATGTGCGCCTCGTTGAACGCGCCGTCGAGGCTGGATCCGCGGTGACCGGAGGTACCGAACGCGACCTGCTGCGCCACGTCGTCGGGATCCGGCTCCACGGTGTAGTACGCGGTCACCACATGAGCAACGTCGATCAGGTCTTCGGGTTGCGCCGGCTGCCCGGCACGAGGATTGGCTGCCATGTTTCTGATTCTGCTACCCGCCACGAGTTCTGCACCAGGGTTGTGAAATCGCTGATTCGACGGCCCTGACACAGAAATCGGCGCAGATTGTCATAGATACTTGCCGTCATGGCCTTCGATCGACGGGAGCTGGCCGCCGTGTTCGCGGGTGGGGCGCTGGGCACCGTCACGCGTGCCGGCCTGGAGGCGCTCGCACGCCCCGACCCCGGGCGATGGCCGTGGCCGACGTTCGTGGTGAACGTTGTCGGCGCGTTCCTGCTCGGCTACTTGACCACCCGGTTGCTCGAACGACTGCCGCTGTCGAGCTACCGCCGCCCGCTCTTGGGCACCGGGCTGTGCGGCGGCTTGACGACGTTCTCAACGATGCAGGTCGAAACGCTCAACATGCTCGAACACCATCATTACGGCCTGGCCGCCGGCTACACCGCGGCCAGCATCGCGATCGGACTCGTCGCGGTGTATCTGGCGACCGCGCTGGTGCGACGGGTCCGGATGCGGGCATGACGATCGCGGTATGGGTGGGAGTTGTGCTGCTCGGCGGCGCGGGCGCGGTGCTGCGCTTCCTCGTCGACCGTGCCGTCGCGCACCGGGTCGCGCGTTCGTTCCCGTTCGGCACGCTGACGGTGAACCTGACCGGGGCCGTAGTGCTGGGGATGCTGTCCGGACTGACGTTGAGCCACCATGTTTCACTGTTGGCGGGGACCGCGTTCATCGGGTCCTACACCACCTTCTCCACCTGGATGCTGGAGACGCAGCGGCTCGCCGAAGAACGACAGATATGGCCGGCGGTCGCCAACATCGTGGTCAGCGTGGTGCTCGGCGTCGCCGCCGCGATGGTCGGCCAATGGATCGCGGGCCGGCTGTGACCGTCGGAGCCGCAGGGCGGCGCCATTGAACGATTGCCTGAAGCTGACCGCCTACTTCGGTGAGCGGCAGCGTGTCGACGGCCGCTTCTTGGCCGAAGAACTGCTGACGCTTTACGGCGAGCGCGCCGTTGCCACGAGTGTGATGCTGCGCGGCGTCGCCGGCTTCGGCCCGCGCAAACACCTGCGCAGCGACGAGTGGCTGAGCCTGTCGGAGGACCCGCCTGTCGCGGTGGCCGCGGTCGACGCTCACGACAAGATCGTCGGGCTGGTCGAAGAGGTCGTCGATCTGACGCCGCGCGGGCTCATCACGCTGGAACGCGCTCGACTCATCACCGATGCAGTAGCGAATTCCGAAGCGCACCAATATGTTCGCGAATCCGCGAAGCTGACGATCTACGTCGGGCGGCAGCAACAAGTCGACGGTGTGCCGACATACCAAGCGATTTGCGACCTGCTTTACCGCCAGGGCCTCGCCGGTGCGTCCGTGTTCCTCGGAGTCGACGGCACTGCGTGCGGACATCGGCGGCGCGCCCAGTTCTTCAGCCGCAACGTCGATGTGCCGATGATGATCATCTCGGTCGGCAACGCCGAGGCCATCGCACAGGCAGTGCCGCGACTCGTCGCGATGCTGCGTCAACCGCTGTTCACCGTCGAACGGATACGGGTGTGCAAACGTGACGGAGAGCTACTGGGCCGTCCGGATACGCTGCCGATGACCGACGATCAGTCCCGCGCACTGTGGCAGAAGCTGATGATCTACACGTCCTCGGACGCGCTTCACGACGGCACGCCGATTCATCGGGGATTGATCCGCAAACTGCGCACATCCGGCGCGGCCAGCGGGGCGACCGTACTGCGTGGCGTCTGGGGCTTCCACGGCAGCCGCAAGCCACACGGCGACAAGCTGATTCAGCTGAGCCGACAAGTCCCCGTGACCACGATCATCGTCGACAGGCCCGACCGCATCGCGCGCAGCTTCGACGTCGTCGACGGGTTCACCCGCGACCACGGCCTGGTGACCAGCGAGATGGTGCCCGCGCTGGTCGTCGTCGACGGCGACGAGCGGATCGGTGGCACCGGGCTGGCCGACTTCCGTTACTGAATGCCGGCTACTGAATGCTTTCGCGGCTGTCGGCCCGCACAGTGAGCAACACCACCGAGTCGTCGAATGCCTCGAGGTTATGCCGGACCGCGGGGATAACCAGAAAGTCGCCGATCGCGCCCTGCCACGATTCGCTGCCGGCCGTTACCGTCACCTCGCCCTGCAACACCTGAAGCGTGGCTTCGCCCGGGCTGTTGTGCTCGCCGAGTTCGCGTCCGGCGATAAGGGCGATCACGGTCTGGCGCAGGAAGTGTTCGTGACCGCCGTACACCGTGTGTGCGGACCGACCGCTGTTCGACTGGCGGGCCCGCGCGAGTTGTTCATCGGCGACCGCGGTCAACGACATCGAATCCATAGCTCCTCCTCAACCACTTCCAATCCGATGTAAACCTAGTGCCCTCCGGACGCCGACCAGCACTTGACCGCCCAAGGCGCGGACATCAGTTGCCTTCCAGCAGTCGCTGGAGCACAACGAGGTGACCGTGCTCGACGTCCTTCGCCGACGTGAGCAGGGTGACCGCTCCGGCGGTTACCAGTTGGCGAAGCTCGCCGAGCGCTTTGCGCGCGACCGGATCCTCGAGCTCGTGCTCGTAGCGCGAGACGAACTCGTCATAGCGTTCGAGATCGTGGTTGTACCAACGACGCAACTCCGACGACGGCGCGACGTCCTTGACCCAGCGGTCGATGCGTGGATCGTCCTTGCGGACACCGCGCGGCCAAAGCCGGTCGGCCAGCACGCGGACGCCGTCACCGGCATCCGGCGGGTCGTAGATCCGCGCTATCCGCAACGTCAGCTCCCGAGCCCTGCCAGCCAGCGCGCCGCCAGGCCGGCGATCCACTCAGGTGCCGCGGCGGCGTCCTCGGGCGGTGCCTCGACGATGACAAACTCGTCAATGCCCAAGTCCGCCAACGCCGAAACGTCGGCACGCTGCGGTTGCCGCAATGCCGCCGCCAACCGGAGCGCGTCACGGTCGCGGCCGGTGTCACGGCACAGCCGATCAATGAGCCCGACCCTGTCGGCGACCGCGGCGACGTCGTCGAGATTGAACCCGTACCAACCGTCCCCCCAGGCGACAACCCGGCGCAACGCGGCATCGCTATTACCGCCGAGCACGATGGGAATGCGGCCGTTTCGGACCGGCTTCGGGTTGACCCGGATCGATTTGAATCCAACAAAGTCGCCGTCATACGATGCGACGTCGTCGCGCCAGACAGTCCGGATCGCGTCGACGTACTCGGCGGTGCGCTGCGCTCGCCGCTCGAACGGCACCCCCAGGGCATCGAATTCTTCGCGGGCCCAACCGATTCCGACACCGAGCGTGAGCCTGCCGCTGCCGAGCCGATCCAGGCTCGCCGCCTGCTTGGCGACGAGCACCGGGTTGTGTTCGGGCAGCAGCAGCACGCCGGTCGCGACGCCGATCGTCGTCGTGGCGGCCGCCGCGAAGCTCAGGCAGATGAGCGGGTCGAGCCAGTCGGCGGCGGCCTGGACGGCGATCTTGCCGTCGTCGGAATACGGATAGGTCGATGCCGGGTCGTCAACCATCACGACGTGTTCGCCCGCCCACAGCGTGGCGAAGCCGTGCTCTTCGGCGGCCTTCGCGACAGCGTCGATCACCTCGCGGTCGGCGCCGGCACCGATGCCCAGCGCATGCAGCCCCACACGCACTCCGGGATCGTCTCATGCCCGTCCACTCGCAGGGGTGTCTCCCGAAAGGTTTGAGGCTCGGCATGAGGCGCAATAGTCCTGGTATGGACTGGGAATGCATCGTGGTTGGCGGCGGCGCGGCGGGGTTGAGCGCGGCGCTGGTCCTCGGCCGCGCCCGGCGACGCACGCTGCTCGTGGACGCCGGTGAGCAGAGCAACCTGGCGTCTCACGGCATCGGCGGCCTGCTCGGGCACGACCGACGGCCTACTGCCGAGTTGTACGCGATCGGCCGGCGGGAGCTGTCGGCATATCCGAGTGTCGAGATTCGAGACGGTGAGGTGGTGCATGGCGGACCTGTCGGCGACCGCTTCCAGCTCGAGCTAGACGACGGAACTCAGGTTCGTGGCCGGCGGGTGCTGCTGGCCACGGGCATGCGATATTGCCCTCCGGATCTGCCGGGGCTTACTCCGCTGTGGGGAAAGTCGGTGTTCCAATGCCCGTTCTGCCACGGCTGGGAGATGCGGGACAAACGGCTCGCGTCGCTTGCCTCCGGTGCGGAAGCGGTCCATGCCGCGCTCATGCTGCGCGGCTGGAGCAACGATGTCGTGCTGCTCACCGATGGAGCACCCGAGCTGAACGTCGAGGAACGAGGACATTTGGAGGCGGCCAAGGTCACGATCGACAAGCGCCGCGTTGTCGAACTGATCGGTCACGACGGCCAGCTCACAGAAATCGCGTTCGCCGACGGCAGCCGGCTACCGCGGGACGGACTGCTGGTCGAGGCGCCGCTGCGTCAGCGCTCGCGCCTCGCCGAGCAGCTCGGCGCGTCATGCATGCCAGGCCCGCTGGCCACGGATGCGATCGGCGTGGATTCGCTGCATCGCACCAGCGTGCCGGCTGTCTTCGCCGCCGGGGACACCTGCACAGAGCAGCCCTACGTGGCAGGTGCGATCGCGGCTGGGTCGCAGGCGGCCATGATCATCGTGCAGAGCTTGCTGGCCGACGAGTTCGGGATGCCGTATCCGCCGACGGGCTCAGGTGACGACTAGGACTTCGAACGTAGGCGCATGGAGCTCTATGGCGTGATGCGAACAACGTTTGCGGCGGCGCGCGAATTCGCCGACGACCCGCTGCCCGGAGTTCGTCACCCGGGAACGCTTCGACGGCAAGGTGTTTGAATAACCGGGCGTCCGCGCGGCCAACGCCGACTCTCCGTTACGGGGTCGAGCCGGCGGCTCGCTGTGGGTAACCCAATGGCCGCTGCGGGCCGGGACTCTCCTGTCCGGCTTATGGATGGAGCACCACCTTGATCGCTCCCGCTACGCGGTCGCCCGCGACTCGGAACGCCTCAACCGCGTCGTCGAGCGGGAAGCGGTGCGTAATCAGGGTCGCCGCGATGTCAGGTGCCGCTGCCAGGATGTCCACTGCCTCGGTGAACTCGCGCGATCCGTGGTGGTGGCCGTACATGCTCGACGGCAACAGCGTGATCTCCTTGATCGCCAGGTTCGGCCCGAGCTGCACGGGTGACCACCAGGAACCCAGCAGCAGCACGCGACCACCCGGACGCAGGCGGCGGACCGCCTCCTCGATCGACGACTGGGTGCCGGCCGCATCGACCACGACGTCATACTCGTCGGCCGGTGCGGTGCCGGCCCCGAGCATCTCTCCGGCGGTGAGCTGGTGGGAATGGCGCGCGACGAGGTCGGCCGCGACACCGCGGTGGCGGGCGACTGCCAGCGCATTGAGACCGATCGAACCGCCGCCGACGACGAGGACACGCTCGTCGGGTGAAACGCTCGCGCGGTTGAACCCGTGAACCGCAATCGCAAGCGGCTCGATGAGCGAGGCGTCAATGGGCTGGATCGTATCCGGCAACGCCACGACGCACCGGGGAGCGACGACGATCTCGTCGGCCATCCCGCCGTCGAGCCCGAGGCCGTAGATCCGGTTGAGAACCTCGCGGCAGAGCTGCTCATGGCCGGCGCCGCAGGCGTCGCACGCGCCGCACGCCGCGAGGGGCTCGATCGCCACCGCCGTACCGTCGTCGAGCACTCCGGCGACTTCATGGCCGATCGTGACGGCAGGGAGCCCTAGCGCCGCCAAGTGCAGGTCAGACCCGCAGATTCCCGCCGAGACGACCTTCACCCGAACGCCGTCACCCGCCGGTGATTCGACCTCACGCACCTCTATGGACCCCGGCCCGTCCACCCGCACTGCGTGCACGATCCGACGTTACGTCAGAGGACTGACTTGGTTCGGAGAACTCGTGACGAGATGGTCATCCGCGCGCGCTACGCCGACATTTACACCCACGCCGGGTGATCCATTGCGGCCGCAGGATCGGGAGCAGGGTTTCGCGAGCGAACGCGGCGACGGCCTCCCGGTCATCGACATCCACCACACCGCCGGGCGTGAGCACAAACGAAATCGCGAGTCGCGCAAGCGCTTCGGCTCGCGGTTCAGCACACGATCGAACACTGGATGTCCCCGCACGTAATGAACCAGGAATGCAAAGGCCACCTCGATTACGTCGGCGGCATCGTCGAGTCCGCGCAACGTGTCATCGAGTTGGACGTTGGCGCGCTGAATTTCGGCCTCGATGACGAGCTGGATGAGGCGGTCCTTCCCAGGGTGTGCGTGGCACGCTCGAGCACCCACGCGATCGTCGCGGTCGTGTCACGACCCCCGAGCAGCAGCATCCGCAGCTGGTCACAAAGCGCCGCTTCGTCGAGACGATCCGCTGCCTCGGTCCGGGCAGCGCGCCTTGGCTTTGACATCTCGCTGCATGAATCAGTCAAGGTGCCGGTCGACATCCATCCGTTGGTGGAGTATGCGCACCACATCAATCACGTCGGCGCTGGCAATCCGGTAGTACAGCATGTGCGATCCAACAGCGTGCTTCCGGTAGCCGCGACGGACTTCGTCGCAGGCCCGTCCGATCATCGGATTGTCCACGACTCGTTCGATCGCACGCTGGATTCGCGCACGTACTCCTCAGCCTGATTGTCATCCCAGCGCCCACAGGTGTAATCCCAGATCTGTTCGAGGTCCGCCCGTGCGGCGGGCGAGAGTACATACCGGCTCACCCTTGGCGAGGTTCCTCAGCTCGCTTGCGCGCAACGAACCCATCGAAGTCGAATGGTGTCGACTCGCCACTTCGTTCGCCAGCGATGACTGCCTGGCGCAATGCACGCAGGCGGGTCTCACGATCCTCAAGCAACCGCAAAGCAGTACGCACGACGTCGCTGGCCGAACGGTAACGGCCCGACGCGACCTCCTCCTCGATGAACGCGCTGTAATGCTCATCGAGGCTGAACGACGTGTTCTTACCCACACACCGGAGAATACCAACTATTGGTACCTGCCCGTGAGGTGGGCGCCCTTTTGGTTTCTCGCTAGCGACGCGCCGCGGGAGGGCGAGCGCAGGCTTTTCAGCGGGCTTTAGGCCGAGGAACCGGTCAGACCACCTAACACCGAGGTCGAGCTCTGTATCCGCGCGACGGTAGTACGCTGCTGATATCCCGATACCCATGTCGCATTGTCGGATCGATTGGGGGACGGGCGATCTCGGGAGGACCACAATCGGACAACTCGACACCCCGAATAGGCACAAGCACAAGCTGATGATCGAACTCCGCGATGTCGTGCGCGAGTACAGAATCGGCGGTCAAACGGTGCGTGCACTCGACGCGATCAGCCTGCGTTTCGGGGTGGGACAGTTCGTGTCGATCATCGGGCCGTCAGGAGCGGGTAAGAGCACCTTGCTGCATCTGCTTGGCGCGTTGGACTCCCCCGACTCTGGGTCGATCTGCTTCGACGGCGACGAGATCGGCCGCCTGGGCGACGAGCAGCAGTCGCAGTTTCGCCATCGTTGCGTGGGGTTCATCTTTCAGTTCTTTAACCTGTTACCGACCCTGTCGGCGTGGGAGAACGTCGCCGTCCCAAGGCTGCTCGACGGGGTCCGACTGGGCAGGGTAAAACCGGATGCGGTTCGGCTGCTGGATCGGGTTGGGCTCGGCGACCGGACCGAGCACCGGCCGTCGGAACTGTCCGGCGGCCAGATGCAGCGTGTCGCTGTGGCTCGGGCATTGATGATGGACCCACCTCTGATCCTCGCCGACGAGCCAACCGGGAACCTCGATTCCGCAACGGGCGCTTCGATCTTGGCGCTTCTTGCCGAGGTGGCACACGAGCAGGGCCGCAGCCGGCTGGTGGTGATGGTGACCCACAATGCGGATGCCGCGGCGGCGACCGATCGGGTGATCACCTTGCAGGACGGTCGACTCCGTTCCGACGAGATGTCGGCGGTGCCGCGGTGAGACCCGCTAGGACGGTCGCTGCCGCGGCGAGCCGACTACGTCTGTTCAGCCTGCGAGAGCTCGCTGTGCATCGTCGGCGCACCATCGCCACGATCGCCGTAATGGCCGTCTCCGCAATGTATCTCGTCGCGGTATTCGGCATCTTCGGCTCGATCTCCGGATCGGTCAACCGGCTGGCCGACGGGATTGCCGGCATCGCCGCGCTCGAGGTGTCGGGCATCACCGACGCGGGATTTCCCGATACGATCACCGGCGATGTCGCCACAGTACCCGGCGTCGCGACCGCGGCGCCGATGATACGGATGTCTGCGTCCACGGCGTCGGGCCCGGTTCTGCTGTTCGGCGCAGACAACAGCAGTGCCGCGTTGGGCGGCGCGTTGAAAGACGCGGTCGGACGACCGCTAGAAGAACTGTCGGGGGCGCCCGATGGTGTTCAGGTCGGGCCGGCTGTCGGTCATGCGAAGGGCGACAGTTTACAGCTGGATTCGGGTTGGGTCACAGTCAGCGAGGTGCTCGGGGGCAAGCCGCTCGCAGATCTCAACGGCGGACAGTATGTCCTTGCCCCACTTGCATTGGCGCAGAACGTTACCGGGCGACAAGGTCAGCTCGACTCGATACTGATCACCACGAAACCGGGCGCTGATCTTGCCGCAGTGCGCGCCGGGGTCACCGCCGCTGTGAACGGACGAGCACTCGTCGCAGACCCGAGCGCGCGGGCGACCCGTGCCGGCGACGGTGTCAAAATGATGAACTACATGGCGCTGATGGGCGCGGTGGTTGCATTGGTCGTCGGCGCTTTCCTGATCTACACCACGATGACCATGGCGATCACGCAGCGCCGTCCGGTCATTTCGATGCTGCGCGCGATCGGCGGCCGGCGGGTCACAATCGTTCGCGACATGCTCGTGGAGGCTGCGATTCTCGGGCTGATCGGCGGAGCTATTGGATGCGGTATCGGGATAGTGTTGGGCCGCCTGGCGATTGGTCGATTACCTCCAGTAATGACCCAGGGACTCGAGGCTCGTGTCGAGTACTGGCTGCCCGGCTACGCGATACCCGTGGCTCTCGCGGCGACGGTCCTCACCAGCGTGGCCGCGTCGGCGATGGCGGCGCGGCAGGTGTACAAGGTTTCACCGATTGAAGCCCTGGCACCGGTTGGGGTCTCGGCGACGGACTTCGTGCCGCGTTGGCTGCGGATTGCCATGGGAGTGGGAGCTGTCGCGGTGTCTGCGGTGTCGATCGTGATCGTCATCGGCCGAACCGGCACCATCGCCGTCGCGGCGATGACCGCTCTGTTATGCGCCCAGATCGCGCTTGGCTTCGCGCTCACCACGCCCATCGTCAACGCCACGGCTGCGACGGCTCGAATGTTCGGATCGGCCGGGGCACTCGCGGCGGCGACGATCGAGCGTGCGCCCCGGCGAGTGTGGGCCACGGTGATGACCGTGCTCATCGCAGTTCTGACCACCGTCGTGATCACCGGCACGAATAGCGACATGATCCGGTCGGCGCGCGGCATCTTCTCGCCGGTCGCCGATACCGACGTGTGGGTGAGCGCAGATTCCCCCGACCGGTATCCCACTGGCGTTCTGCCGCAAGGTCTTTCCGAACAGGTGGCAGCCGTGCCGGGCGTAGCACGCGTCGTCGAGGGCGCATATGCGTTCGCGGTGGTCGGCGGTACGCGCGTGATGCTCGACGGGTTCTCCCCCGGAACCAACGACGCCCTCTATCGCGCGCTCGATGAACAGGTACGCAACAAGGTGCTCGCGGGGCGGGGCGTGGTGCTCACCCAGAATCTGGGCAAGACACTCAACGTCCGGGCCGGCGACCAACTGCAGCTGCAAACGCCACACGGCCCGCAGCAGACGGCTGTGCTGGCCCTGGTGCCGTACTTCTCGACGGTGATCGGCTCCGTCGGGATCGACTTCGATCACATGCGGGCGTGGTTTGACCGCCCTGAAGCCACGACGCTCCAAATCGCCGCGGCCCCGGGCGTGGATCGAAATCGCCTGATGGCCGACGTGCGCCACGTGGTGCCGTCGCCGAGCTACGTATACGACGGTCGCACGGCACTGGCAGGCCTCGAGGCACCGATGCATCAAAGCATGTTCATCGCCAACGCCGTATGGATCATCGTGGTGTTCGTGGCCGCGGTAGCGCTCCTCAACACGTTGACGCTCTCGGTCCTCGAACGGCGCCGCGAAATCGGTGTTCTGCGGGCGATGGGATCCAGCCGTCGGTTCACATTGCAGATGGTCCTGGCCGAGGCGGCAGGAATCGGTGTCGTCGGCGGTGTTTTGGGGCTGCTGTTCGGGCTGACGGATCAGTGGCTCTACAGCCTCGTCAGCGACGACATCATGAATTTCAACGTCACATTCCGGCCGAGCCCGATGGCAGTCGTCTTCACAATCGGCGCGCTGGCAATCAGCCTGCTCGGCTCGGTACCACCCGCGCGACGCGCGGCACAACTCAACATCATCGACGCTGTCAGCGTCGAGTAAAGCAACCGGTTGGCTGCTCAGCTCAGAAGCCTAGCCGAACAAACTCAGTAAACAGTTCGGCGAAGGGATCCTCGATGGGAATGTCGATCGAAAAATTCAAGACCGGACTGATGAACGTGCCTACTGTATGCCCGGCAACCCCTGTGCTGGCGGCCCCGAATCCCAAGTTGTCCTCGGGGTCAGCCCCAGACGTCAAAACGAATGTAAAGATCGGAGTTTGGAAAACAAACGCAACAAAATGATTGTCATCGGGGTCGGCAGCTGACGTTATCGAGAACAGGCCGAAATTGTGGGTTGAACTTATGAAGCCTGGGTCAACCGCTGGGCTCGCGACTGCCGACGTGACGCCGACGGTGTCGGTGACGAGCCCCTTGGTGATTGGGCGGGGTGGCGGGTTGACGATGGTCGACGGGGTGAAGGCCGGCTCGAATTCGCGGCGCGCGAAGGCCAGCAGTGTCCACGCTGCAGGCGACTGCACCGGCGCGGTGGGCGCGCTATTGGCGAATGGAGATAGGACAGCGTGAATCAGAGTGGACACAACGCGCGACACGGGGGCGACATGGGTCGGCGCGATGACCATGGACGCGGGCGGAAGCGGTGCCATCGCCGGTGGGGCAGCCGTGGAAGCGACCGGTGCCGCTGTGAGAGCGGCGACGGGGGTTGCCGCGGCCGATGGCGTGGTTGACGCGAATGACGACACGCCCGTGGCGACGAGGCGGGTGAAGCGCAGACTGCTGTCGTGCACCGTGGGGTCGGCGGCGGGCGCGTTGACCGCGAGTGGGTTCGGGCTGGTCCTCATTGATGTGTTACCCGATGGCGGTCGGGAGGTGACCCGACCGCTTCGCCGCGCAACGGTGCCGAGTGCATCCAGTGTCGCGGGCATGGCCGTCTCCCCTGTCAACGAGGTCGAGCTCGATGGGGTGAGGGCCGTCGTTGCCGCCGACGCGGATGAACCGGTCGTTGTGCTGGTGTGCGGGCCCCCGGACCTGTGCACCGCCCCCGGGGGATTCAGCGGACGCCGATAACGGTTGGCGGGGTCGTTCGTTGGCGACAACGCACGCTGTGCGGACGGCGCATCAGACGACGTCGAGCCGGAATGCCGCGACGGCCTCGACGGCGACGCGTCGCCAGACGACGGACCCTTGCCGGAATCGCCCGGCGCGGCCAACGCCACTGCCGGCGTATTGGCGACAGCCATCCCCACGCCCAGCGCGACCGCCAGCGCCCAGATGCCGCCGATGTGCTTTGCGTTTTCCATGGTGGTTCCCTTCGCTCACCCGCGCCGCGTCAACGGGCGGTGGTGATCAACAAAGGCGTTGCAGAGTGGTCGGCAATCGACCCGGCGGAGGAGTTGCAGGCCGCGTTTTGGCCTGGGGAAATGCAGGCGGCGGATCGGTGTCGGATGCACGCCTGTGTCGGCGCGAGCGCAACGGGCGCGTTGCCGGGTAGCCCTGCGATCGAAGAGTCGCAAGCCGCCGCGTTGGTCGATGCATAGCTGTCGCCGAGCCTTGAGGTAGTTTGACGTCGCTATCCCTAAACTGTTCACGGCTAACCGCGTCCGAGAGTTCAATTCCTCCGCCCCCGACACTCCGCCACCACCACCCGACCCACTGTTTCAGGCCAGGAATGCGCCGGCGACCGCGTCGAGGATGAGCGCGTTAGCCCTCCCCAAAGCAACCAACGGATTTCAAGCGTTCGTCGTGATCACAGTCGCGAATCCCCGCAAATGCGGCGTACACGGTGGTGGCACGGGGGTTCGGCGGATGCTGCGCAATCGCACGGTATCGAACCCGGCCGCGGCAATGGCGTCGATGGTTCGGCGGTTCGGGTGGCAACCGGAAGCCAGCCAAGACCACGGCTTTGCGATCAGGTCCTGGAACCGACCCATCGCGCCGTCGCCGCGGACGTGCTCGAGGACCACCAACCTGCCTCCGGGTGCTAGCACACGGCGAATCTCGCCCAGGGTGGCGCCCACATCATCGACCGAGCACAACACCAGCGCGACGTGTACCGAGTCGAAACTGTTGTCCGGGAACGGAATCGACTCGGCGACCCCATCGACGATGTCGACCGCAACGCCGCGGCGGCGGGCAACGGCCGCCGCCATCCGCCGGAACGCCGCCACCGGCTCCACCGCGGCGACCGCAGTCACCGCAGGCGGCAGAAACATCAAGTCGGTTCCCGGGCCGACACCGATCATTAGGAGCCGGCCGGTCGCATCACTCAACGCCTCTCGGCGATATCGGTTGAAGAACAGCTTGTCGAAGATCGGCATGCCGAGTCGATACACGTACGGGAATAACGGATTGCGGCGCCTCACCTCCGACCCAGATCCATTCGAAACGGCGGATACTCGTCGCGCATCAAGGACACATACACGGCCACCCGATAACGCCATCGGACGATGCCCAGGAGGAGGTCGAACATGCCTTGGTGGTTGGTCCCGGTGAACAGCAACCACCACGCCGCGATAAAGCAAAGGACCTGGAGCACAGGCTCCATCGCCCAGCAGATGATGATCTGCGGAAATGCTAACAACCACCACTTCACCAAAACCGCCCAGTTCACCAGCTGGTCCGGATAGTCGACCTCGAGGTCCCCGGGATAATCAGGCCGCGACGCGAGCGTGAACGGTGGGTACTTGTCGGTGGTGTTCATCGGAAATCGGTAATTCATGACTCGCCACGACCAGCGCAGCACCCCGACGTTGAAGTCGAAGATCGGGCGCGGATACCGTCCGGTGAACAAGATGGCAACGCCCGCAACGATTGTCAGCAGCGGATAGATCAGGTAGAGAAGTATCAATATCGGGTAGTGCGGGACGGCCAGCACGCACCACTTCACGAGCCAGAGCCAGCGCGAGGGCGCGGTTAAATCGCCTCGTACTCGTACGGGATCGTCCCGGCTGTTCACCGGTTCCGGCTCAAAAGGTGCTGACTCGTTCAACGCAGTCGAAATGATGGGTTGGTGGCGGTCGCGGCCGCGAGGTCTCGGCTGACCTTGGTGGCTATCCGTCGGTGACTCAGCCAACGCAGAAACATCGTCAACACCCAGGTGTGGAACCGATCTGAGATCATCGCCGCCGGTCGCAGCACCGACTCGTCGTGAGCCACCTGCACCGACACCAACCGCGACACGACCGTGAGCTTGCGTCGTCTGGTCTTCTCGTACCAGCGCAGCGCACTGGGGAGATCGCCGTTGCCGCTTCGGAAATCCGAAAGCGCCTTACACAACACCATCGTGTCGAGCAGCGCCTGGTTGGTCCCTTGCGCGAGGGTGGGCGGCATCGTGTGTGCGGCATCGCCGAGCAATGTGAGCGCGCCTTGGCCCGGCTGCGGAATCGGATGCCGAAAATGCGGGTACGGCGAATGGGCCAGATCGTGGTCGGTCAATGTCGCGAGTAGTCGATCGACCGAGTGGGACCATCCCGTGAAATTCGACCGGATCATGTCGATCGGACTTTCCGGTCTGACGTCGTCGGAGGACCACTGCAAGTCAAACCACCACTGCACAACAGAGTTCCCAGCCGGCCACAGACCGAGGTTTCCATGATCGCCGATGATGACATATGCGACGCGCTTGTCGACGCCGTCGGGAAGGGTGCCCAGTCCCTGCCAGCTGCACCAGCCGGTCGGCTTGGCGTGTTGTGCGCCGACGAATTCTCGAACCATCGAGTGCAGGCCATCGGCACCGATCAACAGATCGCCCTCGGCCGAACTGCCGTCTTCGAATTCGATCCGGACTCCGTTGTCCGTAGTGACCACGCATACCGCGCGGGAGTTGCATCGGATGCGATCGGGTGGAAAGCCGTCCAGCAGCCGTTCGAGCAGGACGTGACGTGGGACCATCCGAACTGGTGCACCCAGCCGGTCCTCCATCGCGGCGACGTCGAAAGTGACGAGCGCGCGACCCGTGGCCGTCATGATCCGCACGGTGGACAGCACCTGACCGGCCCCGTCCATATCGACGCCCAGCTGATCCAGAACCGTTGCACCATTGGACCAAATAGTCACGGCGCCACCACCTGCCTGCACTACCGGCCGCTGCTCGAAGACGCTGACGTCATGCCCGTCGCGCAGCACTCCCCGAGCAATGGAGATTCCGCCCACACCCGCGCCGACGACCAAGATCCGAAGCGGCGGAGATGCCGGCACGCTCGGTACCGGCATGTTCCGGAATCGGCCCCCGATCCGTTTGGTCCCCACACCTCAAAGTATGACGACAGCGGGGCTCGAACAGGCAACATGACCCGATACCTGGCATCCGGTCCCTCATCCTGGTACGGCAGGCCGGCATAAACGGAAACACATCCGCGGCACAGAGCTGAACGGATTTGAGGCGGATGCCCCATGCGCCTTCGGGTTGGCGGACAGACGATGAGGCCATGTTCACCAACGCCACTCCCAGAGATGCAGCGACGGCCGTCACTGCGAGCCCTCAACTACCTGCCGGAAACGACGAACGGTTCGTCGGCTTCGGTGTAATGGGACTTCCGTTCTCCAGCGGGCACTATCTCGCGTTGAGGGACTTTCCGGCCACCACCTTCGCGCCGGCTTACCGGTCGGTGTGGCACCGCACCCCGGCCGGCGAGTGGACGTTCTACGCCAGCACCCCGGGCCCGCAGAGCTGCGCCAGATATTTCAGCGCCACAGCTGAGCCGGTGCGCTGCGACATCGAGGTCGGATGGCTCACTGACTGGTCGCTGCGAATCTCGATCCCGGAGCTGCTCGACTGGACGGTCGATATGCGGACAACCCCGCCGGCGTGGCTGATGAGCCACATCGGTGCTCGACTGCCCGAGCGGGCGTGGACGAACCGAGTCTGCTCTGCCTCAATCGGGCGGCTTGCCGGGCTGATGCTCAGGGTCGGGCAGGCACGGCTGTCTGGAACAGCCCCTAACGGCCAGCGGTTCATGATCGCCCCGACCCGGGTGTGGGCGGTGGCCGGGTCCCGCGCGGTGCTGCGCGGTGAAGACCTCGGACCCGTCGGTCCGCTGAGTGAGCAAGCGCGGCTGGCCGATTTCCGTCCTCCGCAGCGAGGGGTGTTCGTCGTCGGCCATGGGCACTTCGAGAACTTCGACGCCGACCGGCATCGCACTGCCCCCGACGGCGCCGTGTTGCCCGACTTTCTTGCGGTACTGAAGGATTCGAGATGATCACCGAGGTCAGGCAGGCGACACCGCAGGCTTCGTCGAAGCAGTGGGAGACGGTGCTCTACGAAGGCCACGCGCCGTTGGTCAGGGCCAGGCGGCTGTTCCGTCACATGCCGTCCGAACCGCGATGCAAGGTCTGCAGCAACCCCTTCGGCGGCCCGATCGGCCGGATCCTCGCGGCAGCCGGGTTCAACCGGTCCCGCAAGAACCCCAACCTGTGCACGCGCTGCTGTGACGCGCTGCCCCCCGGCGGAGCGGAGGTCGACATTGCGGTGCTCTTCGCCGACGTTCGCGGCTCCACGGCGCTGGGACAGCACCGAGTCGCCGCAGAGTTCGCGGCGCTACTCAACCGGTTCTATGAGACCGCGACGCACACCCTGCTGCGGCATGACGCGGTGCTCGACAAGCTCATTGGTGACGAGGTCATGGCCTTCTTCGTCCGGGGGATCAGCGGACCGCACTACCGCCGACGGGCGGTTGAGGCCGGGATGGAGTTGCTCGCTGCGGTGGGCTACGGCACCGAGCAGGGACCCTGGCTCGACCTGGGTGTGGCGGTGAACGCCGGTGTCGCCTACGTAGGCAACGTCGGAGGGGCGGTAGTCGACTTCACCGCGCTGGGTGGTCCAGTCAACGTGGCAGCGCGGATGCAACAGCAAGCGGCCGCAGGCGAGTTGCTGGTCGCACGGGGAGTCGCCGATGAACTCGCCGCTCACTCACCGACGCGCACACTGACGCTGCGGGGACTCGACCGGCCGATCGACGCGCTGGTCCTGGGCGGCGGCTCGAAATGACGAGCGTTGACCCCGGCGTGGCTTCGTCCAGAACTACACTGGCGGGGCTAGCCCCGCCGGCCGCGTCGAGAGGGGGACGGACTCATGCCGTTCGGCGCGTCCGTCTCGCGGACCGAGCTTCTGGCGGCGTTGTCCGTCGCCATCGACCTCGGACTCGGCCAGCCGATGGACCACATGTTGCGGTCAGCGGTGATCGGCGCCGGGCTCGCCGAGCGGCTCGGGCTCAGTGAGCCTGACCGCGGAACGGTTTTCTACACCGGCCTAGTCATGTGGATCGGATGTCACGCCGATTCCCACGAGTACACACGCTGGTTCGGCGATGACATCGCGGTGCGGCATGACAGTCATTTCGTCGACTGGTCCGGCGCGCCCTACCGACGGTTTCTGATCCGCAATCTGGGCCGTGGCTCGACGTTGCCTAAGCGGGCCCAGTTGGCCGCCAAATTACTGCTGGACGCGCGGGGCAATATCGGCGGGTTGGTGCAATCACATTGCCTCTCCGCCTCATTGCTGGCCGAAGAGATCGGGCTCGGCTCGAACGTATGCGAAGCCCTTCCCTATGCCTACGAAAGATGGGACGGCAGCGGTCTCCCCGCCCGCGCTGCGGGATCACAGATACCTGTCGCGATGCGGGTGGCACAGCTGGCAGACATCGCCGAGGTGCACAATCGCGCCCACGGTGCGGACGCGGCAATCGCGGAAATCCGACAGCGCAGCGGCAAGCAGTTCGACCCCGCGATTGTCGATGTGTTCATTGCGGCCGCTGACGACGTGCTGGCCGAGAACGAGGATGCGTGGGCAACCGCCGCAGCCTTGGCGCCCGATCCCGGGGCGCCGATGTCAGACGGCCAGCTCGACCGACTGTTGCAAGCCATGGGCGACTTCGTAGACCTCAAGTGTCCGTTCACATTAGGCCATTCGCGCGCGGTGGCCGAACTCACCGAGAACGCCGCCCGGTGCGCGGGGCTGCCGCAACAAGAGGTCGACGTCGTGCGCCGCGCGGGCTACGTTCACGATCTCGGACGCATCGGCGTGTCCAATCGCGTGTGGGAAAAACCAAGTCAGTTGACGGGCGCCGAACGCGAACGTGTGCAGATGCATCCCTATCTCACCGGCCGGATCTTGGCCCGCGTCGGCGGACTCGAGGCCGTCCGCAACACCGCGGTGAACCATCACGAGAGATTGGACGGGTCCGGCTATCCGAACGGTATCCGAGGCGATGACCTATCCGCCCGCGACCGCCTTCTTGCCGCCGCCGAAAGCTATTGCAGCTCAACCGAACCGCGGCCGTATCGACGGGCGCTCGACGATGCTGCGGCAGCTGGCAGGCTCCGCGCTGAAGCGGCCGCCGGCCGACTGGACGGCGATGCGGTCGAGTCGGTACTGGAGGCCGCCGGGCATCGGCCGTCGCGCAGACCGGCCCGACCGGCGGGCCTGACTCAGCGCGAGTCGGAAATCCTCGTCCATGTCGCGCAGGGCCGCTCAAACCGTGAAATCGCCTCAGCGCTCTGGATTTCGGAGAAAACGGTGCGCAATCACGTCGAGCACATCTATGCCAAGATCGGTGTCTCGAACCGCATCGGGGCAAGCTTGTTCGCGACGCGACACGGCTTGACCGGACGGCCGCTCGACTAACACCCGGCGCCGTCTGTGAGCGCCTGTGCAACCCCCGATTTATGGGGCTGATGCCTCATGTGCCGGCACACCCGGCCGACGCACGATGACTTCACACAACCACTACCTCATCGGCCAACCGGCCGGAAAGGAAGAATACAACATGACCACATTCAGCACCTCAGTTGACAACGGCGTCAACGTCGACGCCCTTCTCGGAGTCCGTGCCCAACTATCCGACACACCGGAGATCGCCCAATTCCGTTGGCATACCGACGTTTCCTGGGTGAGCGGCACTCACAGCCGCGCCGTCATCGACGCGTTCTGGGGTTTCGGTGCGCAGCAGCATCACAAGTCGCCGTTCACGTATGACGTCGACCATCCGGTTGCCTTTGCCGCCCAAGACAACGGTGCCAGCCCGGTCGAATACGTGCTCGTCGCGCTCGGCGGCTGCCTGACGGCCGGTATCGCGTCGATCGCCCAGCACCGCAAGATCCAACTGCATTCGGTGCGCGCCACGATCGAGGCGGACGAAGATCTGCACGGCATCCTCGGGGCGGACCCAGACGTCCGCAACGGTTTCAGCGGCGTCAAGGTGACCTACCACATCGACGCCGACGCGACACCCGACGAAATCAGGGCGCTGGTTGCCCAATCGCAGAAGCGCTCAGCGGTTTACGACATCCTCACCAACCCGACCGACGTCACCGTCGACGTCGCCTGAGGCGCTGAAGGAAACCCGAAGTGCTCAACACAACCGCCGTCGTGGTGGGTGCCGGCCACTGCGGGCTGGCGATGAGTCGCTGCCTCGCCGAGAAGTCCGTCGACCATGTGGTTTTGGAACGCGGCGAGGTGGCGAACTCATGGCGCACCCAACGGTGGGATTCGCTGCGGTTGCTGACACCGAACTGGATGACCCGGCTTCCGGGCTACGCCTACCGCGGCGACGATCCCGACGGTTACCTCACCGCATCCGAAACCGCCGATTTCATCACCGATTACGCCAAGGAGATCGCTGCACCGGTGCGCGCCAACACGACTGTGATATCGGCGCACCGGACAGACAGTGGGTATGTCGTGCAGACCGACCAGGACACCTGGCATGCGCGCGCGGTGGTCTGCGCGTCGGGCGGCTCCGCCGTGCCGCACGTGCCCGCGCTGCGCACCGCCGTGCCCGCCCGCATCACCACGCTGGCGGCCACGGCTTACCGCAACCCGGCCGAGCTGCCCGACGGCGGTGTGCTCGTGATCGGCGCGTCGGCGAGCGGGATACAGATCGCAGAGGAGCTGCACCGCGCCGGGCGGCCCGTGACGTTGGCTGTCGGCGAGCACCTGCGGATGCCACGCACCTACCGCGGCAAGGACGTCCTCTGGTGGATGGACATCTCCGGCGTGCTCGATGACTGTTACGACCGAATACCCGACCTGGTCAGGGCCCGCCGACTACCGTCCATGCAATTGGTCGGCTCGCCCGAACGAAAGACCCTCGACCTCAACGCGTTACGTCGACTCGGTGTTCGTCTGGCCGGGCGACTGGCCGGAATCCGCGACGGGGTGGCCCAATTCTCGGGTTCGCTGGCCAATGTCGTCGCGCTCGCTGACCTGAAGCTGACACGACTGCTGGACACCTTCGACTCGTGGGCCGACCACGCTAATCCGTTGAATGTTGGCCCGCCACAGAGATTTTCGCCCACCCAGGTTCCCGCGCCAGCACGTTTGAGCCTCGATCTTCGCTCCGGTGAGATCCAGACGATCATCTGGGCCACCGGAGCGCGACAGGACCTGTCGTGGCTGAACGCCCCGATATTCGACCGCAAAGGACGTGCGCGGCACGACGGCGGCGTGACCGCCAGCACGGGCCTGTACCTGATCGGCATGCCGTTTCTGCGGCGACGCAAGTCGAGCCTCATCGACGGCGCCGCCGCTGACGCGGCGGATCTGAGCAGTCATCTCGTGCGGTACCTAGCCACTAGTTAAGGAGCACATTATGAACAACCACTATGACGTGATCGTCGTCGGCGGACGGGTCGCCGGTGCCGCAACCGCGATGCTGCTTGCCCGCGCCGGCCTTCGGGTACTGGTCATCGAGTCCGCCCGGCAGGGCACCGACACCTTGTCCACGCATGCGCTCATGCGCGGCGGTGTGGTGCAACTGCAGCGGTGGGGTCTGCTCGAGGCGGTGATCGCCACCGGGTCCCCTGCCATCCGCGCAACGCAATTCACCTACGGCGACGACACGGACACCATCGACATCCGCGCCGGCGACGGAATATCGGCCTTGCGGGCGCCACGGCGAACGGTGCTCGACGCCCTGCTACTAGATGCGGCACGCGAAGCCGGCGCCGAGATCCGCAGCCCCGCTCGCGTTACCGGTGTGCTGACGGACGGCGACCGTGTGCACGGCATCACGGGAATCACCCGGGGACTCGACATGCCGTTTGCGGCCACCGCGACGCTGACCGTCGGTGCCGACGGCCGCGGTTCACTGGTTGCGCAGTCCGTAAACGCCGAATTTCTGCGCCGCGGCACCGCGGCGGGGGCGATCATCTACGGCTACTTCCCCGGACTGGCGCGTGACCGTTACCAGTGGTTCTACCGGCCGGGAGTCACGGCCGGCGTCGTACCGACCAACGACGGGCTGGCGAACATATGGGCGGGAACCACGACCGAGCGATTCAACACGTTGCGGAACGGCAGCCTCGAAGCCGCCTTCCGGCTGTTGCTGGCCGAGGCCGGTCCGGAGGTTGCAAAATCCATCGGCGACCAGACACCGGTCGGCCGGTTGCGCGGCTTCCCCGGCGTTGCCGGATATCTCCGCTCGTCCGCCGGACCGGGCTGGGCGCTGGTCGGTGACGCGGGCTACTACAAGGACCCCATCACCGCGCACGGTATTACCGACGCTCTGCGCGATGCCGAACTGCTCGCCCGCGCCGTGCTGGAAGCGCCAGCGGGCGGGCGGCGTCAAATCGATGCGCTGCGCGAATATGAAGACACCCGAAACCAGCTGTCGGAGGAACTTTTTCACGTTACCGAGCGCATCGCCGGTTACAACTGGGATCTCGTCGAGCTGCGGGAGCTTCTGCTGGCGCTGAGCCGAGCCATGCACCCCGAACTGGAGGCGCTACGCCAACTCGATCTTCCACAACAGCAGCTCGCCGGGTAGCCGACATGATCGCGCTACCGAGCAATCGCCAGCGCGGACTGATCGCACTGGTCGAAATTCTTGGCCTGTCAGTGTGGTTCTCAGCCGCCGCGGTCGGACCGAGCCTGCGCGCGGAGTGGGGGTTCGGATCCGCGGCCGTCGGGTGGATGACCGCGTCCGTGCAGATCGGATTCGCCGTCGGCGCGGTCGTCGCGACCGTGCTCAATCTCGTCGACCGCGTCGAGCCTCAGCGTCTCCTCGCCGCCGGCGCCGCAACCGCCGCGGGCTGCACCGTCGCATTCGCCTTTTTCGCACACGGACTCTGCCAGGCCATCTCGCTGCGATTCCTCACTGGCGTCGCACTCGCCGCGGTTTACCCGGTCGGAATGAAGCTGATGGCGTCCTGGTCGGAAAGCTTCGACAGGGGCCGCTGGTTTGGGATCCTGATCGCGGCGCTGACGCTGGGCTCCGCGTTCCCTCAGTTGATCAGCGGTCTGACGGCGCTGCCCTGGAGAACAGTGATGTGCGTGGCCGCGGCGATGTCCGGCGCCGGGGCCATCATCGCGTGGGTGGCGATCGTGCCCGGCCCGCAGCTCGACACGCGGGCCGTCACACCCAGGCCGGGTTATGTGATCACCATGCTCGCCGAGCGCGGCCCGCGGCTCACCAACGTCGGCTATTTCGGTCACATGTGGGAGCTGTACGCCGTGTGGACGTGGCTGTCGATGTTCATACTCAACGGCAGGCACCAACGAGGCGACGCGATGGCCACCGTCACCGCAGTCATCACGTTCGGCGCGATCGGGGTCGCCGGCGCAGCGGGGTGTCTGCTTGGTGGCTGGGCATCCGACCGATTCGGAAGAAGCCCGACAGCGGTGGCAGCGCTGGTCACCAGCGGCGCCTGTTGCATCGCGTCGCCATTGTTCTTCACCGCGCCGACCGCCGCGCTCGTGCCGTTCCTTCTGTTGTGGGGCGGCTCGGTCATCGCCGACTCCGGAGTTTTCTCCACCACGCTCAGTGAGAATGCGGACAAGCAGTTCGTCGGCACCGCGCTGACCGCACAAATCGCTGTCGGATTCCTGCTCACCACTGTGACGGTCCAACTCGTTCCCCTGGCTGCCGACATTCTCGGTTGGCAGTACGCCTTCCTGCTGCTCGCACCCGGCCCCGTCATCGGTGCGGTGGCAATGGCAGCGCTGCACACACCCCGAGCCCCATCACAAGTCGAGGAGGAGAACTCATGGCTCGCAACGTAATTGGTCGCGGTCCGGTGGTCGGCCAGACCGCCGAACTGTCACGCACCGTCGGTGCCGACGACATCGCCCTGTTCACACTCATCAGCGGCGACCGCAACCCGCTGCACTACGACCAGGCCGCCGCCAAGGCATCCCGCTTCGGCGAGATCGTCGTTCAAGGCGGGATCACCAGTGCGATCCTCAATGCCGTTGTGGCAGAACAATTGCCAGGGCCAGGAACGGTATTCCTCAGCGTCGACTGGTCTTTCAAGGCACCGGTTCGCCCCGGAGACACGATCACCGGCCGGGTGGAGGTGACGTCAGTCCGTACCGACAAACCGATCACCACGCTGAAGACGACGGTGACCCGCCAGGACGGCACGACCGTGCTCGACGGCACCGCGCTGTGCTACACGATGACGATCGCAGCAGGGAACGGGCAATGATGCCGACGCGACCCGGCGCATACTGGCTGGCAGCTGAAAGGAAACACTGCCGATGCCTACCTGGTTCATCACCGGCTGCTCGACGGGACTCGGCCGTGCCCTGGCCGCGGCTGCCATCGTCGCCGGACACAACGCTGTCGTCACGGCACGAGACACCACCAAGGTCGCCGACCTCGCGGACACCGAGCCCGAGCGTGTGCTCGTGGCTGCTCTCGACGTCACCAATTCCGAGCAGGTCACCTCTGCCGTCCATCGGGCCGAGGAGCGGTTCGGCGGCATCGATGTCTTGGTGAACAACGCCGGATACGGTTACCGCGCTGCCGTGGAAGAAGGCGACGACGCAGACGTCCGAGCCTTGTTCGAAACGCACTTCTTCGGCACCGTCGCGATGATCAAGGCCGTCCTGCCGGGTATGCGCGCCCGCCGCTCCGGCGCCATCGTCAACATCTCGTCGATCGGCGTCCAGTTGACCCCGGTGGGGTCCGGGTACTACTCGGCAGCGAAGGCGGCCATCGAAGGCATGAGCGGTGCTTTGCGCGGGGAGCTCGCTCCGCTGGGCATTTCGGTTACCGTCGTCGAGCCCGGTGCGTTCCGGACCGATTTCGCGGGACGCTCGCTCACCCAGTCGGCCACCATCATCGACGACTACGCCGAGACCGCGGGCACGCGCCGCAAGGAACATGACACCATGCACGGCAATCAGCCCGGCGACCCCTTCATGGCCGGAGCCGCGATCATCGCGGCCATCGAATCAGCCGAGCCGCCTGCATTCCTGCTCCTCGGCGCCGACGCCCTCGCCGCCTATCGATACGTGACGGCCGGGCGCGCGAACGAGATCGCGGACTGGGAAAAACTCACCATCAACACGGATTTCGACTCCTAACGGCTAATCAGCAGAAAACGGCGTGCGTGTCGGGAACGGGTCGTTCGTGAAATCGATTTGCGCGGCGGGATTACTGACGGCCGTTACCAGCCCGGAGCCGAACGGGCCCGCGTGGTCGAACAGAGTCGCCGCTCCGACGGCGACGCCGTCGGATATCCAATGCGAATCGGCTTGGACGCCGATCCACTCGTCGTCGGGCAGACGGGCGAGCGCGACGGTGAGGTCCCCGTTGATGTAGCCGATGCCGCCGGTGCCGAGGTTCGTGACGAGGCTGGTCGCCTCACCGACCATCACCGCCCGCACAAACGGTGTGTTCTCAGTGCCGTCCACCACGGCGATCGCGCGGTTGACGACACGCTTACGTGTGGTGTTCTGATGGTCGGCCATGACGTGACTCCAGCCGGCGCCTTCGCTTTCCATGTGCATCCATGAGTCGGCGATGTTGCCCGGAAACGCGAAGTTGCCCGCACGCACCCACTCCTCCCCGCGCGGCGCGCGACATCGCGACGGTACTGGGTGAGGATTGCCCGCGCGACGGTGACCCCGTTCTGCAGGATCTCGCATTCGGAATTACGTGCCCGTCGGCCGTCTCGAACCAGCGCTAGCTTGGTGATCGTCGGAACGCCCCGCGCCGCCTTGAACAGGTCGACAGTCAGACGTGCCGGCAAGAACTCGGGCAGTCCGAACTTAACTTCGAGGGACCGCGCCGCGAGACCGACGACGGAGGGGACGTTGAGATGGTCCTCGCCCCAATGGCTTTGCGCGAACCGGGTGGGCATGAAGCAGTGGTCGTCGGTCTGGGTGAAATGGGCATGGCCCTCCGTCATCGGGGCATCGTCGCATACGAGCCGAACGGGCATCACGCGGCTTAGCAAAAGCCGCTTTGAGCTGCGGATATCGCATCAAGCGTTGACGGCTTCACCACGCGGAGGAGCCGATTTCCCAGTTGACAGCTCCGCCGGTGCATACGCCATCATGAGGGAGATTCACGGTGGCAGGAGATCAACGGATGGCTAGTCCGGTCAGTGGGACCACCGATCGGTGCGTGTCATGCGGAAACGATCTGCGCGCCAGGTCGCGTTTTTGTGACGTGTGTGGCTCCCCAGTCTCTCCAAGGCAAGCGCCAGGTGAACACAAGCACATGACGGTGCTGTTCGCCGACGTCGTCGGCTCGATGAAGCTCGCCGCGGCGCTAAGCGCCGAGAGACTTCAAGAGATCATGAACGAGCTGTTCAACCGGGCGGCCGCAGTGGTGCAGCGCTATGAGGGAACCGTTGACAAGTTCACCGGCGACGGGTTGATGGCACTGTTTGGTGCCCCCGTAGCACTGGAGGACCATGCCTTGCGGGCGTGCATCTCAGCGCTGGAGATCCAGACCGTCGCCAAAGACCGTGCAGCCCAGGTGCTTCGCAGAGACGGTGTTTCCCTGCAGGTTCGCATCGGCTTTGAACTCCGGTGAAGTGATCGCGGGCGAAATCGGCTCGGGTCCAGGCAGATACACCGCTGTCGGCCATCCGTCGGAATGGCGCAACGCATGGAGGCAGCGGCTACTCCGGGCGGCGTTTTATGCTCGCATTCCACGGCACAGCTCGTCGAAAACGCCACCCGGCTTGGTCCCATCGAAGACGTTACCGTCAAGGGAACCGATGTACCTGTGCCCGCGCGACAGCTGCTTGCTGTAGACACCGACCGGATGGTCCTGGGCCGCGACGAAGGCCTGATGCTCGGCCGGGACGCCGAGTTGAGTTGGCTGCAGAAGATTTATGAGGCTCGTCACGGCGGTCTCGTCGAAATTGTCGGCGCCCCCGGACTGGGCAAGAGTCGCCTGATTAATGAGTTCTGCGATTTCGCCGCGAGGCAGGATGCCGATATCGTCGTTGCCCGGTGCGAAGCTCACACCACCACGCTGGCGTTCCGCGCGTTGTCGCGCTTGCTACGCGACATGTTCAATGTGGAAGGGCGCGACGACGCCACGGCGCGTGAGCATACGGTGGCGCAATTCGAAGGGCTGCTCGCACCGCACTCCGCCGACGCGCAAATGCTTTTCGACGCCATGGGCATCGCTGACACCGAGGCACCTCCACTGGAGGTGAGCGTCGATGGGCGACGCCACCGGCTGGTCGATGTGATGTCGCAGGCTGTCGTGGCACGTCCCGGGCGAATCGTATTCGTACTCGAGGATGCGCATTGGATCGATGCGCCCAGCGATGACGTCCTTGCTGACTTCGCCGACAGACTGAGGGTGACCACGTCGATGTTCCTGACAACCTACCGACCAGAATTTGGCGGTGAGCTGAGTCGCCATTCGATCAGACTATTTCGCTACAGCCGCTGACTGACTCAATCGCGGCGTTCATGGTCGGCCAACTCCTCGGAGAGGATCCTTCGTTGGCGCGCCTGGCGGAGCGGATCACCGTCACGGCAGCGGGCAACCCGTTTTTCGTCAAGGAAATCGTCCGGGACCTCGCTGGCCGCGGTGTGCTGTCGGGCCGTCGTGGCGGCTACCGGCTGATCGTCGATGTCGACGAGATCGCGGTCCCCGCCACAGTACAGGCGGTGCTCGCGGCCCGCATCGACCGGCTGCCCGCCGAAACGAAGTCGATTCTGAACGCCGCCGCGGTGATCGGTGACCATTTCGATGTGGTCACGCTGCAAGCTCTGCTGCCGGATTCCGAGTCCGCGCGTCTGATCGAGCTGGTGTCGGCCGAGTTGATCGATCAAACCGAATTCCTCCCGCGACAACGGTATTGCTTCCATCACCCACTGGTGCGCACGGTGGCCTACGAGTACCAATTGAGCGCCACCCGCGCGCAGGCGCACGGCAAACTGGCCGTCGCCATCCAAGAGCGCGACCCCTCTGCCGCCGACGAGAATGCGGCGCTGATCGCCACGCACCTCGAGGCGGCCGGCGAACCCGCCGAGGCTTACCGTTGGCACATACGCGCGGCGGAATGGCTTCGGCCTCGAGATCTCGCCGCCGCGCGCACCCGATGGGAGAGCGCACGCCGTATCGCCGAGCGATTACCCGATGACCACGACGACGTCGTTGCCATGCGAATCGCACCACGCGCCATGCTGATTTCGACGTCTTTCTACGTTGGCAGCCACGACGACGCCGACGCCGACCAGCGTTACCGTGAGCTTCGTGATCTGACAAGGAAAGCCGGCGACCTCCGGTCACTCGCGATCGCAACGGCCGGACGCATCATGTCGCTCTGCATCAACGACAATCGCGCTCCAGAGGCCGCGCAGCTGGCCTCGGAGCTCGATGAACTGGTCAGCGACATTGATTGCGACGCAGAGACAAAGGCCATAATCCTCAATTCGATAGCCGCCGCAAGGTACTCCGACTGCGAGTTCGACACCGCGTTAAGGGTCATCGACGCGATACTGGCATTGCGTCACCACGTACCGAACGCCGAAATTGCCCCGGCCCAAGCACTTCGCGGTTTCATCGAGATCTGCCTCGGAGATTCCGAGTCGGGCAGACGGCATCTCCATGAGGCGACTGAACAAGCGCGTGCGCTGCCCCCGGTCAACTACGCACACACGCTGCATTTCTGGGGTGGCATTGCGGCGCTGGGCATGTGTCAGACTGACGATCTGGTTGACGACATGTGTGAGGCGTTGCGGCGTGCTGAAGCATTCGGAGACGTCAGCGGCATCGTTGCCGCGCAATGGACTTATGGCACGGTGCTGCTGCGAGCAGACAACCCGTCACATGATGACGCGATCGATATGCTCGAACGCGCGCAGGCAAGCCATCCACAAGCACAAGATCTTTAGATTCGCGCTGGCGACCATTGGTGCCGACCTGGCGCTCGACGCCGCCCGGAAAGGGCGACGGGACGAAGCGATCGATGACCTCCGCGGTTCCTTTTCACTGCACATGGACGAAGGCTCTCGAGTTTTCGCAGGTTGTCCCGGCGAGGCCCTGATCGAGCTTCTCATCGAGCGCGGATCCATCGGCGACCTCGCCGAGGCGCACCACGTCGTCGATCTGTGGCAGGAGCGGCGACCCGGCGTTCCCGTGCTGGACTTGTGGTGGCTGAAATCGAAGGCGCTGCTGGCGAAGGCGGAAGACAACCTGGACGGATACGCCGATCTGACGACGCAGTATCTCGAACTCTGCGAAAAGCTCGATGCCCGTGGGCGACTCGATGCGGCGCGTCGAACGGTCAGCGAAAACACGTGAGCAGCCGCCGGAGGGGCGTGAACGAAGATGGCAACAATACTGGCCTACACCTCACCGGCACTCGGTCACCTATTGCCGATGACCGCACTGCTCTCAGAACTATCCCGCCGAGGCCACACGGTCCACGTACGCACACTCTCTACAGGTGTGGAGATCGGGCGAAGGCTCGGCCTCAGCACAGACGCCATCGACCCGCGCATCGAGGAGATCGAGCACGACGACTGGACGGCGACCAATCCTTTTGCCGCGCTGAAGCTGACGGTCGCAGTGCTCAGCCGGCGCGCATTACACGAGACCTCCGATCTTGCCAAGGCGGTCGGGCGCATGAGCCCGGACGCATTGCTCGTCGACGTGAATTGTTGGGGCGCTCTGTCGGCAGCCGAGGGCGCTGGCATCCCGTGGGCGTGCTTTTCACCGTTCACGCCGCCGCTGCGTGCACCGGGGGTGCCACCGTTCGGGCTGGGTCTGCGACCCCTTCCGGGCGCGCTGGGCCGAATGCGCGACGCTGCCGTGCGGGCTACGATACTTCGCTCGCTCGAGAAGGTGATGCTCCCGCCTATCAACGTGATTCGCCAGAAAGTCAATGTCCGGCCCGTCGCGTCGATGGACGAGTTCTTGCGCCGGGCGCCGCTGATTCTGATCGCGAGCGGCAAGCCCTTCCAGTACCCGCAGGGCGATTGGGGCGAAGCGGTGGAGATGATCGGGCCCTGCGTCCTTGATCCCGAGCCGGACACGATGCCCGATTGGCTGGCTTCGATTGCCGGGCCGATCGTTCTCGTCACGACATCATCGGAGAAGCAGGCCGACGCCAACCTCGTCCCGACCGCGGTGCGCGCGTTGGCCGAGGAGCCGGTGCATGTGGTCGCAACCTTGCCGGGCGGCCAACCAGACGGGGTTCCACCAGCCCCCAACGCGCCGGTGCGGGGGTTCGTCCCACACGGCGTGGTGCTCGACCGTGCGGTGTGTGCGGTGACCCACGGTGGGATGGGCGCGACTCAAAAGGCCCTCGCCCGAGGCGTACCCGTGTGCGTCGTGCCCTACGGGCGCGACCAATTCGAGGTCGCACGCCGCGTCGAGGTGGCCGGGTGCCGCACCCGGCTACCGGCCAAGAAGCTGACGCCGGCAGCGTTGCGCACGAAGGTGCGAGAAGCGCTGACCATGGCTGACGGTGCGAGACGGGTGGCGGCGGGTTTCGCGGCCACCGGCGGCGTGGTGCGCGGCGCCGACCTCTTCGAGCAGCGATTGCTCGGCTTGAACACCGGCTCGTGAGGCTTTATGCACCACATCTTCACCGACCCGCGATGGCTCGCGGTGGACCCGACCGTAGGCCCATGGCCTGGTTCGAGGGACCCCGCACCCTGTCCATAGCGGGATCACCCTGTCCACGGTGCGTCATCAGTTGATGACGGGCGACGGGAACCATGCCACTCCCAGCTGACAACCGCGCGCGGCTAGTGGTCGCTAGCGCATGCGGCCGCGGTCGTCCATCTGGTGGTGCCGGGCGGTATCAACCGTCGGATTTCACGCGTTCTCATGGCCCCCAAAACAGCTTCGGCCGCAATATGTTTCGTAACAACGCGCGGCCAATGTACCTGCGTTCAGAGCCGGGTTTGGCTGCTAAGGTAGCCATCCATGGGTGTCTTGGACGGACGGGTCGCCTTCATCACGGGAGGGGCTCGAGGGCAGGGACGCGCGCATGCATTGGCATTGGCGGCCGAAGGGGCGGATATCGTCGCGGCCGATGCGCCCGGTCTGATGATGAACCTGACCTATCCGCTCGGCACCGAGGACGACCTACGCGACACAGCCAACCGAGTTCAAGAGCTGGGTCAGCGCTGCCTGCCGATAACCCTCGATGTGCGCGACTCGCCTGGGGTTGGCGCGGCGGTCGAGCAGACGCTGAAGGAGATGGGCAGGCTCGACATCGTGGTGGCTAACGCCGGCGTGGTCAGCACTGGGCCCTTCGAGGCGGTTAGCGACCAGGTTTGGCAGCAGCTGGTGGACACCAACTTGACCGGTGTATTTCACACGCTCCGGGCGGCCATACCAGTTATGCGGCGGCAGCGCTTCGGCAGGATCGTGGTGACATCCTCGATGGGAGGTCGAATGGGCATCCCAGAGCTGGCGGCGTACAACGCCACCAAGTGGGGTGTCATCGGGCTGGCCAAGTCCGTTGCCCTCGAGGTCGCCAAAGAAGGCATCACGGTCAACGTCATCTGCCCAACCACCGTGCAGACACCGATGGTGCAGCCCACGGGAAGCGACGGCGTTCCCGACGACTTGGTGCGCCGCATGATGAAGACCAACCCGATACCTCAACCGTGGCTTCAACCAGAGGACGTCGCCCGTGGACTGCTCTATCTGGTCACCGACCCCGGCGTCATCACCGGCAGTGTCCTGGAGATCGGCCTCGGCGGTAGCGCCCGCATGCACTGACTGCCAGTGTTCCCTACTGCGCGCTCACGGGGCATTGCCGGCGAACTACGCAGTGGTCACCATCGAGTTTGAGTAGCGGGGTTCCTGCGGCGGATCGGCGCCGTTAAGCAGGAGAGCTCGGCAGAAGACATCGGGCTATCAGCTGTCCGAAGTGCCTGCAGCACAGCTATTTGGTTGGCGAGGTTAAGGGAGACTCGTTCAACGACCCGACGAGTCAGAAGGTGACCAGCAAGTCGCGTGACACGCCAGGGTAGTTGCCACTCGTACGTCGGGGCTGGGTCCACCGCCAGCTCTGAACGTACGAGTAAGAGTCCACACGTTCCTCAATCGGTTGCAGATGAATACCAGTGGAATTGCTTGGTTCACAATTGAATTACGCTAATACTTCGAAGTACGTGCCGGCAGGTGTTGATGGTGCCGCTCATGTCGCTGGGGTCGCAGCTTTCCGGCTGGTCTTCAGTTCGTCGGCGATCCCTTTGGCCATGCGTCGCGACCGCTTGGCGACGTAACCGATCAGCGACGGGCGGGCCAGATAGCCGATGAACCATAGTCCGTCGACTGCGCTTTTACCGTTGCGCACACGCGGTGCACCATGTTCATCGAGCACACCCAGGTGCCCCACCAAGGAGCCCAGTCCGCGCAGGTAACCGGTCGCACATATCACCGCGTCGGGCTGCAATTGCGTTCCGTCCACCACCGATACGGTATTGCCGTGGAACGATTCCGGTATCTTTACCACTTCAATCAGGCCGCCCTTGATCGCGTCAACAACCTCCGTGTCGATGATGGCGGGCGCGACGCCCCGTCGGTGCAACCGGGTGAAGGGCCCTTCGTCGGGCGTGGGCAGACCGAGTTCGGTCAAGTCCCCGATCGCTCGAAGCCGTGCGGTTCGGGCGATCTTGTCGGCACCACGCCGCGGCAGGTGGTAGAGCAGCGTGCCGATCACATCGCCGGGAAGCCCAAGCGGGCCGGTGCGCAAGAAGATATTGGGTGGCGTGCGCACCGCCAGCCAGACCTTGGCGGCGCCACCGCCGGCGAGGTCGTGCGCGATCTCCATGCCCGACGAGCCGGCTCCCACCACAAGCACCCGCTTCCCGCGATATCGAGTGGGATTGCGGTACTGCGATGAGTGCAGCAGCTCACCGGTAAAACCTTGGGCGCCCGGCCATTCGGGAACGTACGGGGTGTGTTCGAACCCGGTTGCCACGACCACATGTTGCGCGTCGATCACGCCCGCCGATGTCGTCAGACGCCAGCCGGGGGGCCGGTGGTCGATTCGCCGCACCGCTGTATTTAACCGGATGTCCAGACCGGAGGCGTGCCGCGCGAGGTGGTCGACAAACTGGTCTCGGCTGGGAAAGGTCGGTGTGCCCCTTGGATATTGGCGCCCGGGTAGGTGTGAGGACTGTCGGCCTGTGTTGAGTTTCAGTCGGTCGTAGCGCGTTCGCCACGAGGACGCCACTTCGGCGGCGCGCTCCACAATCACCGGCTCTATGCCCCGGTCACGCAGGCTCAGCGCCGCCGCAATACCCGACGGGCCCGCGCCGATGATGACAACTGGATACTCGGTCACGGTGGGAGCCTGCGGGTCGTGTTGAGTCGTGCCGGCGTGCATTGGGTCTCCTTCTGCTAGGTCGATGGCGATGGGTGGCAGTTTCGTCGTCGGGTCGATGGTGACGCATGAGGTGATCTCAGCCCTGGCCATTTGCGGGCGGTTCTGTGGCGTTGATGGCCACCGGCTGCAGGACGACCGCGCATGGTCGACCGACAAGTGCAGGCGCCGACTCAGAACACGACCACACCCGCTCGACCAGAAATGATCGGAAATCTTCAGCGGCGCTGACCGATTCGAAGGTCAAGTCGATCACGATGTAGTTGGGATCGTCTACGGGCTGCGAGATGCGTTCCTCGAGTACCCCGCCGCGACGGCGAGCGCCGGCAAACGCGTTGAACGTTCGCAACCAGGTGTCCAGATCGCTGATCGCGTGTTCGATGTGCAGGCTGGCCATCGGGTCCCTCCGGGAGTTCTTGCTGTGTTGGGCAAACCGTAACGTCGATGCGGCAACGGCCGGTATCCCAGGTTTCTGGGGGCGGGTCCAGATTAAGCTCCGGGGGTGGCTACCCGGCCCACCGCGGCGCGCAAGGCCGTTACCGAGTGTTGCGCTAGTCCCCTCGACGATCGCGCATTTCGTGCCGCTGCCCTGGAAGCAATCCGGCCGGCGTTGCCGTTCGACGGGTACGTTTGGGTGCTTACCGATCCATCGACTTCGGTCGGCGTGTCGCCGCTGGCCTACCTCCCGGGCCTCGATATGCGCCAGTTGCCGAACATCATTCGCGCCAAATACGCCACCTCGCTAAATCGCTGGACCACCATGCCTACCGGGGCCTGCGCCGGCTTGGCCACGACCACCGGCGGTGAGCTTGAGCGCAGTGAGCTGTGGCGCGCAGCAGCCATTGAACTGCCGCTTGTCGACGTCCTCTCGGCGGTATTGCGCGATCGCTATGGATGTTGGGGGTTCATCGACCTGTGGCGCACCCGCGGTGCGCCTTTCTGCGACAATGACGCCACGTTCCTTGGTTCGCTACTCGATCAACTCACCGCTGCGCAGCGCTCACGGGTTGCCCAGATGTTTCGGCCAGGGACGTCGACTTGCGACGACCGCGGCCCGGCGCTGGTCCTGCTCGACGACAATCTGCGGCCCGTCACCGAAACCCCCGCCGCCGAACAGAGCCTGCGGCGGCTGTTGCCGACCGACCCGCGCGATGCCCCCATACCCGCGGCGGCGCTAAACGTCGCCGCACAATTGCTCGCATCCGAGCAGAGCATCGATTCCTCGCCGCCGCGTGCCCGCATGCGCTCACACCACGGCGCGTGGGTCACGTTGCAAGCTGCCCGATTACGACCATCGGACGGGACGATGGTGGCATCGATCGCGGTGACCATCGACTCGATCGGACTTGCCGATAGGCTCGACGTGTTCAGCCGCGCCCACGGGTTTACCAAACGCGAGGCCGACGTCGTTGTTGAGCTGTCCCGCGGAAACTCGACCCGACTTACCGCACTGCGGCTCGGACTGTCGGAGTACACCGTGCAGGATCACCTCAAGGCGATCTTTGCAAAATCGCGCACCTCGAGCCGGGCCGAGTTAATCGCCTGCGCATCGGGCACCGCCGCAACATAGCGGCCAATCTCCATAATTCCTCCCTGGTGGCACAGTACGCGGACATGTGGAACGGATACGGAGACGCCGAAACGATTCGTGCGAAGAACGCTGTCATCGACTGGTGGTGCGGCGAATTGGGCAGAGATCCCCGGGAGATCGATCTCCGACGGCTGGAAGCGGCCGACTTCTTTTCACGCGGCTTGCGCGTGAAGGGCCAGCCCAGCGCGCACCCTACGATCTGCGCGAGGTCGAGCGCCTGGTGGCCGCGCGCGTGATCTAGTCGCTGACCCGGGGCGTGAACACTGGGACGAAGACACTTTCGTCGTCGACGTCCTGGCGTTCGAAGCGCACCTCGACGGGAAGGCCGATGTAGATCGAATCCGGTTCGCAATCAACGATATTCGCTGCGACGCGTAGATCGTCCTGCTCGGCGAGCTCGACGATCGCGATCACGTACGGAACGGGCACCGCGGGGTTGAATGGTTGGTAGTTGACCGTAAACGTGAACACCGTGCCATGACCGGATACAGGTCGCGCGACGAGCGCTCCCCCGCAGTCGGGGCAATCCGCGGCCGGCGGCTGAACCCACAAAGCGCACTGAGCGCAGCGAGCGATCATGAGCTGCCCGTCGGCGCCCCCGGTCCAGAACGCCCGATTGTGCTCCTCGAGCTTGGGCAGCATTCGCGCCGGGATGGCGGGCGGGGCGTCATCGGGCATGACAGGAAAGTACATTCCAAACTGCTGTCATTACAAAAATAGATTGTCGCGGACGCGAGGAGCAGAGGGCTGCATGAAACGGATGGTTGCCCGGTGAGCTACTTCGAGAAGGACGCGATCATCAGCGGCCTCGGCATTTCGCGGATAGGCCGCCGCACGGGCATCCCCGGAATGGAGCTGACGCAAGAGGCTGCCCGCGCCGCCATCGAGGACGCCGGCCTGACCGCGAACGATATCGATGGAATCGCCACGTTGGGCGATACCCCACCAGCCGAAGTGGTTGACGCACTTGGTATCCAAGCGACCGACCAGACTCTCGGATTCGATACCGGCGGAGTGCTCATTCCCGTCATGTCGGCTTTTCGCGCTGTATCAGAGAGGCGGGCGCGACGCGTGCTGGTTTATCGGACAGTAGCGATGCTGGGCGGATCGATGACAGGCGAACCGGCATCGTCGATGCTCAACCCGCTGGCCAACCCGCCGGTCGAGCCGCGCATTCCCGGAACGCGACGCAAACTCAAACCGTTCGAAGACATCAACGAGTTGGTGGCCGCCCACTCCTACTCAGCCGCAAACTGGCTGGCGATGCACTGCCGGCGGCACATGGAGCTCTATGGAACAACCAAAGAGCAGCTGGGCTGGCTGGCGATCAACAGCAGGCGAAACGCCGGCCTCAACCCGCGTGCCGCCTACCGGAAGCCGATGACCATGGACGACTACATGGCGTCGCGTCCAGTGTCCACGCCGTTCGGACTGTTGGACTGCGACGTGCCGATCGACGGATCGATCGCACTGGTCATCTCACATGCCGATTACGCAGCCGACGGCCCGAATCCGGCGGTGGCGGTGGAGGCGATCGGCGGAACCTACGGCTCGGGGGGATGGTTTCACCGCGACGACTTCCCGAAGATGGCATCGACCGAAGCGGCGGCCGAGATGTGGTCGCGCACGGATCTCACTCCGTCGGATGTGAACGTCGCCGAACTCTACGACGGCTTCACGTTTCTCACGTTTGCGTGGCTCGAGGCACTGGGATTGTGCGCCGACGGCGAAGCGGGCCCGTTCGTGGATGGAGCCACAAACATCGCGCTCGACGGCGCGCTGCCGCTGAACACCTATGGGGGACAGCTGTCCGCGGGACGCATGCACGGCTACTGGCTCGTGCACGAGGCATGCCTGCAGTTGCGTGGACAAGCAGGCGACCGCCAACTGGCTCTACGCCCCGAGGTGGCCATCGCCGCAGCCGGAGGCGGACCGATCGCGGGCTGCATGCTGCTCACCTGCTGACGCTGGCGCCGATCATTGAGAAGGTGCCGTTCGCCGACATCCGACATGGCGTTGCGCTCGCACCCGAGGCCCGTCACGGTGGCGTCATTCACCGGCCTCAGCGTGGACCACGCATTGTGGCTGCATCGCCCGGTGCGCTTCGACCCGTGACATTGCCACGTGATCCGTTCCCCCACCGGCTATTTCAGCAGCCGTGGCCGGAAGGCGAATTCCGAATGTTCCAGCTGGGCTTCGTCGTCGACGATCTCCTGGAGGCCGCCGGCCCCAAAGGCGGAAAGAAATCGAGTTAGGCCGACCGAGCCGCTCCGTGGGTTCTCCTCGCGCCACCTCTTCGTGTCGTTTATGCCGCACCCGTCGGACGAAGATACGCTGATCAATCGCAAGCCCTTAACCAGCAGCAGCGGTGTTGGACCCTTCTGATTGGTGAGGTACGGCGGGAGTGGGGACGAACGCATGCGCCATGTGACAGCCGCATTCGCAGTTGCCGGCATCTGCATTCTCACGGCCGGGTGTGGCGGCGGCAACAATCAAGCCAAGTCGTCGACCACCAGCTCGACCACCACAACGAGCACCGCGCCCCCCGTTTCGGAAGCTGCGCTGGACGGATTGCTGCTCAACCCCGACCAGGTCAACCCTGCCATGGGGGCAACAGAGATGACGGTCACGGAAACCCACAACAAGATGTCTGACGACAGCGCCACAATGGAGCCGAGGGAGTGCCTCGCCATCGACGGGTCGGCGCAGGCGCAGGTCTATGCCGGCAGCGGTTACACCGCCGAACGCGATCAGACATTGAAGGATGGCAACAACTTCACTCATTACGTCAAGCAGGCAGTGGTGTTATTTTCCGCGGCTAAAGAAGCCGGCGCCTTCTTCGCCGCGTCCGCGCAACAGTGGCCAACGTGCCACCAATACACCCACACCCAGAGCGGTACCCAATGGACCGCGGGGCCGGTGACCAACAGCAACAGCACACTGACCGTGGTCGCCTCTCTGCAGGACCCCCCTATCGCTGGCTGGGGCTGCGGACGCGCGCTCGCCGCCAGAAACAACGTCGTTGTCGACGTCAACACGTGCAGCGCCAACCCCGCTGACTCGGCTGTCAACATCGCCAACCAGATCGCCGCCAAAATACCCATGCGGTGACCTCCAGGCGGTGATCTGAATTCACTCCGCGAGCTCCCAGGATCCACCCAAGATTCGACGGGATTCTTTCGTCCCGCAGGAGGATCATCAGAGGCATGGTTACAACGGATCCCACGTTTTACCGCAGCCCGGACGCCGCCATCGCGGCCGCGCCCGAGCAACTCGCCTATGTCGCCGCATTCGATCCGACGGGCCAAGCCAAGGATGCGCTCGCGGTGGTGGACTGCGACTCGAATTCCTCGACCTACGGCGGCGTCGTCGGCTGGGCCGAGCTGCCGACGGCGGGCAACGAACTGCACCACTTCGGGTGGAACGCATGCTCGAGCGCGCTGTGCCACGACGGCCACGAAGGCCATCACGGGGAGTCGCTCGAACGACGCTATCTACTGCTACCCGGCATCCGCTCGTCGACGACCTACGTCCTCGACACCAAGCCCGACCCTCGCCGCCCGGTGCTGACGCACACAATCGACGCCACTGAATTGGCAGCCAAGGCCGGATATTCGCGCCCGCACACGGTGCACTGTGGACCCGGCGGAATCTTCATGTCGGCGTTGGGCGGCCCCAACGGCGGGGACGGTCCCGGCGGCGTGGCGCTGATCGACCACGACACGTTCGAGGTCATCGGACCGTGGGAGGTCGACCGCGGACCCCAATTCCTGTCATACGACATGTGGTGGCATCTGAAGTACGACACCGTGATCACATCGGAGTGGGCGACGCCGTCGATGATCGAGACGGGCCTCAATCCCGAGGACCTGCTGGGAAGGAAGTTCGGACACCACTTGAACTTCTGGAGCATGTCTGAGCGCAAGCTGACCCAGCGCGTCGACCTCGGCGACCAGCACCAGATGGTGCTCGAGGTGCGGCCGGCCCATGATCCAGCCAAGGCGTGGGGCTTCGTCGGTGTAGTGATCAGCGTCGAGGACCTGTCCGCGTCGGTGTGGCTCTGGCACAAGGACGGCGACCAGTGGTCCGTCGACAACGTGATCACCATCCCCGCCGAGCCGGCCGACGCCGACGAGTTACCGCCGTTGCTCAAGCCCTTTGGTGCCGTGCCGCCGTTGGTCAGCGATATCGATCTGTCGGTCGACGATCAGTGGCTGTACGTCTCCTGTTGGGGCACAGGTGAACTGAAACAGTACGACGTCAGCGACCCTTTCCAGCCACGCGAGACGGCATCGGTTCGGCTCGGAGGGATCGTCGGGCGCACGCCGCATCCGGCGGCTCCGGACCTACCGCTCGGCGGTGGCGCGCAGATGGTCGAGATCAGCCGCGACGGCCGCCGGGTGTACGTGACCAACTCGCTGTATGCGGCGTGGGACGAGATCTTCTATCCAGACGGCGTCGGCGCATGGATGGCCAAGCTTGACGCCGACATCTCCGCGGGCGGCCTTGTCCCCGATGCCCGATTCTTCCCCCACGGCAATGACTTTCGCGGCCTGCGCGTCCACCAAACCCGGCTCCAGGGTGGTGACGCATCCAGTGACTCTTACTGCTACACCAGCTGAACGTCCGCAAGGGTGTCCTTTTCCCACGACACCGCGATAGGCTGATGTTTGTGTTGCCGACTCGGTGACTGCAAGAGGAAGAGTCATGATGTCTGATCACCCAGATCCCAAGCCCGAGGAAACCGACGAAGCCCAAGAAGAGGCGCCGGAGAACAAGCCGCTCGGCCTGATCCAGTACCCCCCGCCGCCTGGGCAGACACCGTACGGGACCTATCAGCACCGGCACTGAGAGGAGCTACTGGCCCGATAGCTACGCTCGAGCGTTTCCTCGCACGAGTGCCGATGCCGGTGGCTGGGGCTTGCATTGTCGGTGCTGCAGATTTCATTGCGGTACAACCTATTTCCGGTTGACGCATATCGGCGGCGGCTGGGCGCTGTGAGCCGATGCAGCGCCCACGCCAGCGGAATCGTTATCAGCAACGTCACCGCATACAGCCCAGGCAGCGAACCGGTGAACAACGGCCAGCGCAATATCAACCCGAGCACCAATGCCATGACAAGCACGTGCAGCAAAAAGATTTCGTAGGAGATCTCTCCCAGCCACACCACAAGTTTGCTGCGCAGTCGGCGCTCGAACCACCCGCGGCGGCCACCTAACGTCACAGCCGCCACGGCCAGCGTGGCAATGATTGCGTAGAGAAGATTCTTGATCAGCGGTTCCCACAGTCGCACTGGTCCCGTCGAGACGCCCCCCGCGATCGGCGTGCACACGAGTAGGTAACCAACAAGTGCCAGTGAAATCGCGACTCCGGCAGAGCAGCGCACTTGCAGGCATTGAAGTGTTGCCAAGACCATCCCGCCGGCGAACCAAGCAAGATGGGCTGGCAGCCACATGCCAGCGGAGTTCGGCAGCCAGTCGGTGGTGTACACGATGATTAGCCAGATCGGAGTTATGGTGGCGAGCACGGCCAGACCGGCGAGCAGGCGTGCGGGTCGCCACCGATCACCACATAGCACCACCAGCAAGAGGTATGCCAGCAGCGGCAGGACCGCGTAGAACGAAACCTCCACCGCCAGGCTCCACGTTTGCGAAAGGCCTTGGTGCAGGTACGTGATCACGTAGTTGTCCGTATAGATCTGCGTGAGCGTGAGGTATCGAAGCAGGCCAGCTGAGCTTTGGCCGGGATTCGGGCCCGCAGAATAGAACGAGAACGTGCCATAGGCGAGCAACACGGTGACCAGGTAGGCGGGCATGACGCGACGCGCCCGTCGCCACGCGTAGTAACCGACCGACGGCCCCGCCAGCCCTGCGGCTATCGCGTGGACCCATGGCCTGAACAACAGGAAGCCGGACAACACGAAAAAGAGCGGCACGCCGATCTCCATGCGCGCATAGATCAGTCCGAGGTATCCGTGCGAAAGCTTCCCTGTGGCGAACGCCGCGTGGGTGCCCAGCACCAGCAGTGCTGCCAAGCCGCGCAGACCTGTAAGGGCTGGCTCGTGATCAGCGCCGCGCGAGTTGTGGCTGTGGCGGATCGCCACGGGTGAGCTGGCTAGCACCCAGCGAGGGTATTGGCATAACCATTGAAGATCGGAAGTAACTGCTGTGCGTGAGCTAAGCAAAATTACCGTTGGTCCGACGCTGTGGCCGACGCGTCGCACCCCAGAGTCCAACGCCGATACCGATGACAGCGCCGCCAAGGCCGATGAGCCGTTGTGAACGCTTCATCTCATGATGAACGCTCATCCCGCCGAGCAGGTCGGCCGCGTCCGCACCGCCCGACGCAAGGAACCAGCCGCGGGTGTCCCTACCACGCACCGCCGCCGCCGCGAGCAGCCCTCCGATCAAGGCGTCGCGGTAGCCCATCGATCGCAAGAGCAGTCGCGCGGTCGGCGTCGGCTCGTCTGGATCGCCCCAGAGGCGGTTCGCACGGACGGGGTCGACAAGAAACGAGACGCCAGAGGCGAGTCGGATGCTGCCAGCGGCGAGCGCGGCACGGTCGATCGACATGGCCCGCAGCCTAGGAGGTAATCGCCCGACAGGGTGGACCTCCCTAGATCGCGCGTTTCTTACTCGTTCGGCGGGCGACTGTCACTGCGGGTGAGCCGCCAAATAGTCGGCGACAACGATTGGTTGGGTTGCGACGTAACCGACGGGCAAGAGCACGTCTCCAGCAGTCGTGTGGAAGTAGATATCCCACCGGTAGTAGCCAGCGAACGCGGCCGGATCACTTGCAAGCACCGCGGCGTAGTCGTTGACCGCACCGACGTACTGGTTCGAGTGGTTGTACCGGAAGATGGCAGGGCCGGGATTGTCGGCGAAGCCGTTTGCTGCGAGGTAGCGGGCGGCGGCCATGATGCTGTCATGAGGCGAGAGGATGTCGCCCCCGTCGCCATAGTTGGCGAAGGTCGAAGGTAGGAACTGCATGGGGCCTTGCGCGCCGGCGGTGCTGACCCCGACGATGCGGCCGAGGCCGGTTTCGATCAGGTTGATCGCCGCCAGATAGTTCCAGCCGACACCCATCGCCATCTCCGCTTCGCGGTAGTAACCGAGCAGCTCGTCGGCCGGCGTCGGCGGGTCGATGCGCCACGCGGGAAGCATGTCTTTGTCTTGCCCCTCGCTCAACGCGGTGAGCTGCCGACGCGCGTTGACATTGCGGTCGTAGATTTCAAGGAGCGACGGCGGGATTCGCGGTCGCGCGATCGTGTCCCACTCGGGGTGCCGTCCCAGCGCGCGGTAGGCCACTTGCTGGCGATGCGCCGCCGCCTCCAGTATGTCCTCCGACGACGACGGGTCGCGTAGCGCCTGCTCGTCGGCGCCCAATTCGTCGGCGAGGAGCGCGGGTTCCGATGCCAGCTGCGGCTGCGCCGGCGCGACCGTGTTCATGGCCGTGAACGGCGCGGCGGTCCGCGTTGTGGCATGCGTGGCGGTCGACGTCGATGCGCTCGACGACTTGGTCGACTCTGAGCAGGCGACGAGCGCGAACGTCATCATGGCGACCAGCAGCGTCGTGCTGCGACGCATCAGGCAGGATCGTCGCGCGGGGCCAGGTGCCGACCCAGAGCGAGTGCAGTCCGCATTAAGCATCCTTCTCCTTCGTTGCGAACGACATCCTCCATCGTTCGACCTCAGCGCTGCATGTATTCGGCCTACATTTTTTCCGCCGCCAAATTATGCGACCTAACCTCCCGCACCGAAGACATCCGAGGGTTCGGGCCCGACAGACACCGAACCCGCGTGATCAGTTACCGTACGGAACGCAGGGGGCGAAGCCGGCCGACCGGCTTGATGTAGAACACCGGAAGGGCCTCTCCCTTGGCAACGACGCCGCACTCCTCGCTCGCGAACCTGCCCACGGGACGATTCATCGGAAGAATCGGCGCGTTGGCGGTCGCGCTGGGGATCGGCGCGGCGATCGCCAACAGCCCTTGGATCGCCGCCGCAGACGATCGTGGATCGACGAGCTCTCAGGGATCTCCGCCAAATGGGGGATCCTCCGGCACCGGACCAGCGGCCACGACGACCCACCGTTGGGACTCGCGGACCGCCGATATCTCGTCCGCGCCACCAGGGACCACATCGCCCACGAACCCGAAGTCACGGCGACCGTTCGCGTCCTCGTCTTCTGACCAGACGTTGGATCGGTCGATTCGGTCACGCTTGCCGAGAACGCGACACCGGCCGAGTGCGAGGGATCCTCAGCCGGCTGCCTCAGCTTCCCCGGCGGCGGACGCAAGCGGCAACAATCAAAAGGAGAAGCCGCAATCACTCATCGGTGCTGACTCCTCGCCCGTCTTGTCGCGTCGGTCCAACCCGCACGGCGGTACCCCATTGGATCTGCGCGCTGAACGCACGACCATCACGCATCAGGCGCAGCTGCCAGATGCGTTGCGCGCCTTCGTCACGCCCGTCGCCGCAACGTCGACCTTGCAGTCCATGTCAACCGGCACAGCGGGCGCGATCACGGCGCTCCCCCCGGCACACACACCATTGGCGCCGAGCCTGACTGTCCGCAGCCTGGTGTCGCACATGTTCTCCGCACTGGGTGTCACCACGGCGGCGAGCACTGGCCCCGCCGCGCCCACCGAGGCTCCGACTCTATGGACACTGCTCGCTTTCGTGCGCCGAGAAATCGGACACCGTACTGCGCCTGCCTTCACTGCCCCTGCGGCGGAGCTTCAGAATGCGTTCAATCAGCGTGTCTGGAAGCCAGCGGTGAGTCCGCTCGGAACACCGGAACAACTCAACGCCGAGCAAGTGGCCGCCCAGACCGTTAAGACGCTGCCGGTTCTGCTGATGAAAGCCGTTCTGCGGCAAAGTTTTCTGCTTACCGCGCATCAGCAGTTCGCTTCGGTCGGCGGCCCCGACGCGGATAACGTGGCTGCGCTGAACAGAGCCCTCGACGAGTACGCCATGGCCGCGGCGTTTCAGCAACAACTGCTCGATCCCATGGCCCCGACCGTCGTCACCCAGGTCGCGCCACCCCACACCTGGTACGGGATGGATGTGCCCGGCTCACGGATCCTCTACGACAACCCCGACACCATCTACCGATTCATGTCAGTGAATGCATCGTCGTCCTATGTGATCACCGGCAAGTTCAACAAATACCCAGACGGAGCTCCCGCCGACACCACCTTCAGCGTGCTGGAAGGCTTGGCCGGGACGACATCGTCGATCCTGACCGCAGATGATCTCGAGGTAAATCCCGACGGCACGTTCACGATCACGGTCAGCAGTACACCCGCCGGGCCGGACGAGAAAAACCATCTGCAGCTCACGTCCAGCTCGACGATCATCGCGGCGCGCGACACCTTGGGTGACTGGAACGACGAGGCACCGATGAGCTTGTCGATCGAGCAGGTCAGCGGCCCACCCGACAGCCTGTTCAGCCAGTTGGGAGGGTTCGCCTTCCTCGGGCCGCTGATCACCGATAACCCGTTCTTGACGACGCTGGTCTCGTCGGTCCCTCCGCTGCCGTACCTGCCGCCCGTGGTACGGGGCACGTTCACCGCCTTGATTTTGGTGGTCAGGGGTGCCTCCCAGGAGGCCAAGTACATGGCGTTGGCGACAACGGACCCGGTGACCGGCGAGCCCAGGCAGAAAAACGTCGTGAGTCAGCCGTCCAGCAACGCCGAATTCTTGGCGAATCAACTGCAGAGCAATGGGTACTTCGAGCTCGGCGGCGACCAAGCCATGGTGCTCACCATCGATCCGGGCGACGCCGGCTACTTCATCGTGCCCGTCTACAACGACTGGACGATCACCGACAACTACTGGGACCAGCAGACCAGTCTCAACACCACACAGGCCATCGCCAACGGAGACGGGACCTACACGGTGGTGATCTCCCCGAACGATCCCGGCGTGACCAACTGGGTCTCCACCGGCGGGCTGAACCAGGGCACGATCGCCATCCGTTTCCAGGCCCTCGAGTCTGACCCCGACAACGAGGATCCGCCCCGCATAGTCGCCCAACAAGTGGTCCCAGTCGATCAGGCAAAAGACTTCTTCGCAGATGACCCGCGCTACTTCGTCGATGAACAGCAGCGCGCAGATCAGCTCGCGGTGCGCAAGACCGGCTTCAACAAGCGCTGGGCGCCCTACCCGCAGCCGTAAACCGTTGTGCGCCGGTATGCGTTCTGCCGCCCTGGTCGGGGTGATCGAACGTTGACAGCCTCGGCAGTCAGCTGTGATAGTGATCCCCTGTTAAATGAAAACGAAATTCTCGGATAACGGGCCCACTCGGCGCCCGGCAGAGGCGGAGGAAACGTGGGCGATGCAGGTAGTCCGTTGGCGTGGTTACCCCTCTCGATTACGGAGGCGGCGTTAACCGGCACGCCGGAATGCGATGACATGGACCTGCCGCAAGCCTGGTCACATCTGCTCGACAGGCTCCGCGCCGCAGCACAGATCGTCGGCTCCGATCCCGGGAGCCGAAATCGGGTCGATCTCGCGGCGGGGATGCGGCATCTGCTGGTGCTGCTGGCGGCAGGCATCGACGAGGCTTTGCGCTTCGATCCGGATCCGATTCTGGGTGTCCAACGCGCCAGTACCAACGACATCGTGACATGGGGTATGGAGTGCCCGGACTGCCTCTACACGCGCGCCGCGATGCGCGGCGGCGAAAGCTACCGACTGTTCGGGAACCGCGGCACTGCCCGGTATGTCGGACTGCAGACGATGAACGGAATCGTCTCTACCGCAAATGAATTGGTCGATGAGCTCGAGGGGGACGCCGACGGCAACTTCGAGGTCGTGCTGTCCGCCGAGGAGCGCGACGGAAACTGGATGCGGATCGAGGGCGCCCACCCCACACTGACAGTGCGACATTTTTTCTACGACTGGGACACTGAAGCGCAGTCGTCGCTGCGCATCGAACGGCTCGGTGGCCCGGTTGAGGCTACAGCCGCCACCGTCGATCCCGACATCGTGGTGTCGCGGCAACTCGTCGCCCTCGGCGACTTTATTCACGCCAACCTTCAATTCTTTCTTCAATTCGGCGCGGCGCCGCCGGCCAATGGCTTCCTGCCCCCGATCGACCGCACTGGCATCGGTGCCGCCGCGGAGAACAAGCCCGTCATCGGCCGCTGGGAACTTGGTGCGGACGAGGCGCTCATCCTCGAAGTCGAACCACCCGAGGGCGTTTACTGGAGCTATTCGCTTGGCAACCCGTGGTGGGAAACCATCCACTACGGCCGCCACCAGTCCAGCCTGAATGCGCATCAGGTCGTGGTGGACTCCGATGGGCTGGTGCGGGTGGTGCTGTGCGGGCGCGACCCCGGGTGTGCGAACTGGCTCGACACCGCCGGTTACAGCAACGGCGCGATGATCCTGCGCTGCGTGCGCACCACGACAGCACCGACACCGAGAGCCCGACTGGTGTCGTTCGACGACATCGCGTCGGGTCTGCCTGCTGACACCAAGAAAGTGACCCCCGAAGAGCGGGCATCCGTCCTTGAGCGCCGTCGGCGCGCCGTGCAAGAAAGGTTCTCAGTGTGATGTTCTGCACCGACAAACTCGAAGACGGTGCCCGCGCCGCAACCGGGCTCGACGACTTCGGCTCGCCCTATTACCGGGAGGGGCTGGAGCGCACCGTCGAGGCGCTGAATACCGAAGCCGAGCTCTCCGACATGGGACAGGTCATCCAGCACGCCACGATCAGCAACGCCCTGATCCAACCCCTCAAGATCGAGGACACCTACGCCCGCCATCCCGAAATCGATGATGGGGTTGTGGGCGGACCCGTCTTCGTCATCGGGCTACCCCGCACCGGGACCACGGCACTGAGCCAACTGGTGGCCGCCGACCCGCAATTCCGTTCACTGCGGATGTGGGAATCGCAAGCCCCCACCCCGCCGCCGGAGGCCGCGACCCAGCACACCGATCCCCGCGTCGCCCAAGCCGAAGCAGGGCTGAAAATGCTGCACGACATGTTCCCGTTGATGAAGACGCTGTACAACTCCGAGGCCACCGCCGCGACCGAATGCCAGGATCTGATGGGAATGAGCTTTCGTAGCTTTCATTTCGACGGAGTCGTTCGAGTCCCGGGTTATGTTGCGTGGCTGATGAATTGCGACATGCACGAGACGTACACTTTCCATCGTCGGGTGCTCAAACTCCTTCAGTGGCACTGTCCCCCGACCCTCTGGCACCTCAAGACGCCGGTGCACATGTTCGCTCTCGACGCGCTCGTCGAGGCGTACCCGAATGCGAAATTCATGTGGAGTCATCGTGATCCCGCGAAAGTCATGGGCTCGGTGTGCAGCCTCATCCGGTACGTACGCAGCTGGAGTAGTGACCGCGACGACCCCGAGGAACTCGGCGCGGAGCAGCTCAACAGCTGGGCAGAGGCTGTTCACCGGGCGATGGACTTCCGCAGACATGTCGGTGACGACCGGTTTTCCGATGTCGCCTTCGCGGACTTACAGGTCGACCCGGTGAACACCTTGGCGGCGAGCTACGAATCCTTGGGCTTGACCTTTACCGACGCCACCGCGCGTTCGGTCGAGCAGTGGGCCCGCGAGCACCAACCCGGTACCCGCGGCGCACATGACTACGACCTGGCCGATTACGGTATGACGCCGGAGAGTGTCCGCGAACGCTTCGCTGAGTACCTCCGCACCTACGACGCGACCGCATGACCCGCCCACTCACGCGGCGGCGAACCAAGCTCGCTCCCGACCCCGATGTGCGCCGCGCCATCCTGGCCGCTGCGTCGAAATCAGTTCGCGAGAACGGGGTTCGAGGGCTCAGCATCGCCGCAGTTCTCGATCGCGCCCAGCTGAGCACCCGCGCGTTCTACCGACATTTCGAATCGAAGGACGAGCTGGTGGCGGCGGTCTTTCTGGAGATGGCGCGTGCTGAAATGCGCAGGCTGAGAAGAAAAATGGGTACGGCTGGCAGCCCGATAGAAGCGGTTGCAGCGTGGATCGACGGACGACTTGACCTGGCGTTCGACGAGAGCATCAAATCCGACCTACGCCGCCTTTCCCTGGAGGCCCAATCGCAGATGTTCGCCTCGCCCGAGCTGATTCAACCTGCGTACGCCCAGATACTCCGACCGCTCATCGAACAGCTTCGGCGCGGCCTGGAACAGGGCGTGTTTCACGACATCGATCCGGTGTCGGACGCGCAGTCCATTCACGGCGTGGTGTGGACGGGCACTGAACGGCACTGGGCGACAGGTGATTGCGAACGCGCTGACGTCCGCGAACATGCTCTCCGTTTCTGCTTGCGCGGACTGGGGGTGACCCCGGAGAAGATCGCTCAAATTGCCGCGCCTAAGACGCACGTCTGATCGAAGGGAAGGACGATGGACCTGGGCTACACCGGATCGAAAGCCGTTGTCACCGGCGGCAGCAAGGGTATGGGGCTGGCCATCGCGCAGACCTTGGCAGCCGAAGGGGCCAGCGTCGCCGTGATGGCCCGAAACAGGGCGGGGCTCGATGCCGCAGTCGAAACACTTCGACAGGTAGGTGCTCCGGACGCAGTCGGAATCAGCGTGGATATGGCCGATGCTGCATCCATCGCTGCCGGTTTCGCCGCCGTCTGGAAGCGCTGGGGACAGCTGAATAGCCTGATACACACCATCGGCCCAAGCGACGGGTATTTCGAGCAGATGGACGACTCGGAATGGGACGCCGCGTTCACGCTTGGCACCATGTCGGGCGTGCGCTCTATTCGCGCCGCCTTGCCCTTGCTGCGCGCCGCTGACTGGGCTCGTATCGTGACCCTGTCGGCGCACTCCATTCAGCGACAGAATCCGCGCATCGTCGCCTACACGGCATCGAAAGCGGCGCTGTCCAGCGTCACCAAGAACTTGTCGAAAAGTCTTGCCAAAGAGGGCATTCTAGTGAACTGCGTGTGTCCCGGAACCATCGTGACGGCCAGCTTCACCGAACAACTCGCCGATGTCCTCGCCGCCGATGGTCTCGACGCCACCGACCCGTTTGACGTCATGACCTGGATCGACAACAACTTCCATCAGCCATGCGATCTCGGGCGCGCCGGGCTCCCCGAGGAGATCGCGTCCATCACCGCCTACCTGGCGTCCCGGCGCAACGGCTATGTCACAGGCGCGACCGTGAACGTCGACGGCGGCTCGGATTTTGTCTAGGGCCCGAGGTGGCCGCCGTCGCTGCAGGAAGCGCACCGATCTCGGGGTGCACGCTGCTGACGTGCTCGTGGCATGGTGAAGTCATGAAATATCTCGACGTCGACGGAATCGGGCGGGTCAGTTCGATCGGTCTGGGCACCTGGCAGTTCGGTTCACGCGAGTGGGGTTACGGGGACCAGTATGCCGAGGGTCCGGCCCGCGACATCGTTCAGCGCGCTCTTGCCCTGGGCGTCACGATGTTCGACACGGCCGAAATCTATGGAACGGGCAAAAGCGAGCGCATCCTCGGCGAAGCGCTGGGCAATAAGCGCGCCGACGTCGTGGTGGCCAGCAAGGTCTTTCCGATCGCGCCGTTACCCGCGGTGGTCAAGCAACGCGAGCGCGCCAGCGCGCGCCGGTTGCAGCTGGAGCGCATCCCGCTGTACCAGATCCACCAGCCCAATCCAGTGGTCCCCGATTCGGTGATCATGCCAGGAATGCGCGATTTGCTCGACACCGGCAAGATCGGCGCGGCGGGCGTGTCGAATTACTCGCTCGACCGGTGGAAAAAGGCGGATGCCGCACTCGGCCGGCCGGTGATCAGTAACCAGGTCGATTTCTCGCTCGCTCACCCGCGTGCGCTCGACGACCTCGTCCCATTCGCCGAGCGCGAGAACCGCATTGTGATCGCCTACAGCCCGTTGGCACAGGGTCTTCTGGGCGGCAAGTACGGCTTAGACAACAGGCCAGGTGGCATCCGCGCGGTGAACGCACTCTTCGGCACCGAAAACCTTCGCCGTGTCGAGCCGCTGTTGCGGACGTTGCGCGACGTCGCGGCCGAGGTCGACGCCAAACCGGCTCAGGTGGCGCTGGCGTGGCTCATCAGCCTGCCGGGTGTGGTCGCCATTCCTGGCGCCTCCAGCGTCGAGCAACTCGAGTTCAACGTCGCCGCCGCCGACATCGAACTGAGCGCGGAGTCGCGCGATGCGCTCACGACCGCAGCCCGCGCGTTCCGGCCGGTGTCGAGGCGTCGGTTCCTCACCGACTTGGTCCGCGAAAAGCTCGCCGGTCGCTGACTTTCGCGTCGGCACGCCCTAGCCCAGTTGCGCGAGTTCGGCCGTCATCGTGTCGAGACGTCGAAGCGTCGGCTGGAGCGGCTCGGTCGGCAGTTCCAACAAGACGCGCTCCAACCCGAGATCGAGGTAGCCCTCAATACTTTGCGCCGTCGGTTCCCCCATGTGGATCCCGATCACCTTCACGTCGCTGCCGGCGACAGCGCGCAGCTGTTGAAGTTGACCCGACAGCACGTCGGCTGACGAGGCGATCGCGATCCACCCGGCGTTCAGTCGGGCAATCCGCGGAAAGATGGCGGGCCCGCCACCCAGATACAGTGGTGGATGAGGCTCGGTCACCGGCTTGGGCCAACAGTAAATCGGGTCGAAATCCACGAACTGTCCATGGAATTCGGCCCTTTCGTGTGTCCAAATCGTGATGATTGCATGCAGCCGCTCCTCGGCCACACGCCCGCGCACCTCCGGATCGACCCCATGGTTGGCCACCTCTTCGCGCAACCAACCCACGCCGACGCCGAAGCCGAACCGCCCGGCCGATACCTGATCGAGCGATGCGGCTTCCTTGGCCGTCAGGATCGGATCCCGTTCAGGGATTAATGCGATACCGGTCCCAAGAGCCAGTGTTTCAGTGGCGACCGCCGCCGCCGTCAGCGCCACGAACGGATCCAGCGTGCGGTAGTACTTCGGCGGAATGGGGCCACCCAGTGGATATGGGCTTGGCTGGACCCCGGCAACTGATCCGCGATCAATGAGAGTCGTGATTGATGATGCGGAGGAAAGCGTAGCGGACCGCGGATTGACTGAGAGGAGTCTTTCAGCTCGCCGAATCGTCGGACCTGCTTCTGCTAGGGCCATCCATAGGAATCAGCGCGGTGCGAGTGGCATTCCAGCCGGTCAACACTCTGGCAGTTAGTCTACTAACATGTTAGCGTAATAACATGTCCAGGGAATCGGGTTCTGCGGGTGTCGTCGTGGTCGGCGCGGGTCCCAGTGGCTTAGTGGGCTCATCGGCGCTCTGCGCGGCCGGCGTTGACGTTCGGACGCTTGATGCCGCACTGGCGCCGGCAACCACGTCACGAGCGCTGGGTTTGCAGCCGCGCGGTATCGAGGTGCTCGATCGAATCGGTGCCATCGGAAACCTGCGGGAGAGTGCTGTGCCGTTGTCGCGCTCGATATTTCGGATCAATGGTCGGCAGCTGGCGGAGCTGTCGTGGGTTAACGCCAGTCGGTCAGGTCCGGCCAACCCGTTGATCATCTCGCAGGCGGACATTGAAGCGTCGCTGCGCAACCGCCTCACCGATGTTGGTGGAACCGTGGAGTGGAACCAGCGTGTTGTGAGTGTCGAAGACACCGGTGAGCGCGCCTCGGTGCGACTCGCCGACGGGACGGTCATACACGCCGATTGGGTGATAGGCGCCGATGGCGCGCATAGCGTGGTGCGCAAAGCCGCCGGCATCGATTTCCCGGGTGTACCGCGGGTCGAACGGCTCCTCATCGCCGATGTTTGTGCCGACCTCGACAGCCCACGAGACGCTGTGGTGTTCTTCGCCGGTCCGACGGGTCTGCTGGGGGCCTTTCCTCTGCCGGGCGACAACGTGTGGCGGCTGATGGCTCCGGCGACCGGAGCGGACCACGCCAATCTGGCCCCGCAAGCCATCATCAGCGAACTCGAGACCGGCTTGGCACAACACGCGGGCGGTGTCGTCCGATCGGTCGCGTGGGCATCGTCGTTTCGCATACACCGCCGGCTGGCCGACGCCTACCGGCGCGGCAGACTGCTGCTTGCCGGTGACGCCGCCCACATCCACAGTCCCGTGGGTGCTCAGGGATTGAACACCGGAATCGGTGACGCCGAGAACCTCGCCTGGAAGCTCGCCCTCGTTGTGAGCGGGCGCGCACATGAGACGCTGCTCGATAGTTACGAGGCCGAGCGGCGTCCGATCGCTGCCGAAGTGCTGTCCAACACTGCCGACGTCACCGACATCCTGGCCGGCGCCGGGCTCAAGACGCGGCTGATTCGTGATCACGCCATGGTGCCGATGCTCAGCCGGCGATGGGTGCAGCGGCATATCGCGGACAAGGCTTCGCAGTTGTCCATGACTTATCGCAGGGGGCCGCTCGGTAGCACGCGTCGACTACGCGCATTCGGTATGCGCGCACCAGGACTTCGTCCGGGTGACAGGGTGCCGGACGCCGAATTTACCTGTGAGAACGGGGATGTGGTGCGGCTGTTCACTTTGCTTGGCCCCGGTTGGGCCCTGCTTGGCCGAGATACGCTGGGTGCGGTCGCGAAGGCTCGACTCGGTGACGTTGCGGTCCTACCCGGCGATGACGATGCCCTTCTGGTGCGGCCAGATGGGCATCTCGCGTGGCGCGGATCCGACCCCCGCCTGCTCGCGGTGTGGCTCGACACCGCTTTGGGGCGTCCGTGTGCCGTGAAGACGGTGTCGGCGCGGTGACGAACGACGACTGGCGCAGCCGTAAGAAAGCGGCCACCCGCAGGTCAATCCAGGAACACGCGCTACGCTTGTTCGCCGCCAACGGTTACGACAACACAACAGTCGAAGACATCGCCGCGGCCGCGGGTGTGTCACATATGACGTTCTTTCGCTACTTCCCCCGCAAGGAAAGCGTCGTCGAAACACGTGAGTACGACCCGATGATCGAGGAACTCATCGTCGCCCGACCACCGCACGAATCACCAATCGCTGCGATCGGCGCCGCGCTGTCCACCAGTTTGGCAGCAATCCTGCTTACAGACCGCCAAAGAATTCTTACGCGCGTTCGTCTCATGATGAGTACACCCGAGCTGCGAGCTCGGCAGGTGAAATCCGCGATGGATGACACCCGCGACCTGTTCGCGCGTTCCCTCGCGCGACGGAACCGCCAAGCCCAAGACAATTTGGTAGTGACCGTCCATGCGGCGGTCGCCGTTGCCGTTTTTGTCACCGCATTGGAAACCTGGGCACAGACTGAAGATGGGGATCTCGTTGCGATCGTCGACGCGGCGTTTAGCGCCGCCGCGACTGCCACGGCGCCTCAACGCCCGGATTCTGCAACAAGCCACATCATTCGTTCCCCTCAACCCGCACGAGCTGCTGAACATCGACGGAGGAGCATGTGATGACCTCGACTGCCGCGTTCGACATGGCGATGGTTCATCGCGCTCTCCGCAACGAGTTACACGGTGTTCCGGAACTGATCAATGGCGTCCGTGCCGGGGATGCGAAACGCGCTGCGGTCGTCAACGCGCATCTGAACTTCATCGTTGCCGTGCTGCATCACCATCATGCAGCCGAAGACGACCTGATCTGGCCGAAGCTGCATGCCCGGGTGCCGTTGTGTGACCACGATATCTGCCGCATGGAGGATGCACACCGCGCCATCGCGGCAGGCATTGACACGGCAAAAGCCACGGGCTCGGTATGGGCGAAAACGGGTGCACCGTCGGCGGCGGAGCGGCTGCGGACAGCAGTCGATGAATTGATCGGACTTGTCGACGTACACCTTGACGATGAGGAACGCGACGTCGTTCCGTTGATCGAGGAGTACATCACCGCGCCCGAATGGAAGAAGGGAACCGCGCGTGGTGCGTCCTTTCTGCGCACTCATCCCAGGTTGGGACTGGTCTTCGCGGGTTGCGTCCTCGAAGGGGTGTCCGACGAAGACAAGCACCGCTTCCTTGCCGGTGTACCGTCGGCCGCGAGGATGATGTGGCAACTGGTCGGCACCCGTACCTATGAGGGTTACCGCGCAAGGCTTTACAGCCCAGCTCTATAAATCCGTATTCCTCGGGCAGTCGAACCATGCGTCAAGAACACTGTCTCGACGATGCGACTCACACGACCAGGTGTCGTCCGCGAACTCGCCAGTAGCCGGACCCGTAAACTGGTCCACGGCAAACGAAAGTCGTTCATCAGTGGGTACAGGTGGCAGCGTAGCGCGCCGGCGGTAGGTAGCCCAGGGACGAGTGGCGGCGGTGGTGGTTGTAGTCGTGTTTCCAGTCGCTGATGACCACGCGGGCTTGTGCCAGTGACCAAAAGCTGTTGATGTTGAGGCATTCGTCGCGGATGCGGGAGTTGAACGATTCGACGTAGCCGTTGCGCCACGGCTCACCAGGCGGGATGAAGTGCAGCCGGATCTGGCAGTGGGCCCAGTCGGCCATTGCGGTACAAGCTAATTCGGGTCCGTTGTCACACCGCAGCACCGCGGGATAGGTGCCACGTTCGACAGCGAGCCGGTCGAGTTCGGCGATGAGGTGCTCACCGGTGATGTTGCGCTCGACGAGGCCGCCGAGGCATTCGCGGGTGTGTTCGTCGATAACGGATACCATTTTGATGGGACGCCCGTCGGTGGTGGCGTCGAACTGGAAGTCGACCGCCCAGACCCGATCGGCGGCATCGGCAGTCACGGTGTCTGGAATCGTCGAGGTACCGCGACGTTTGCGGCGACGCCGCTGCGGTACCCGCAGCCCTTCCTCGCGCCAAAGACGTTGAATCTTCTTGTGATTGACCTGCCAGCCCTCACCGCGGGCGTCGTGATAGGCGGGACGGAACCCACGGCGCGGATGCGTCTCGGCATAGGCACGCAGCCACTCCCGCAACGCCGCATCCGGATCAGCCGGTGTCGTCGCGGCTGCCTCGTGTCGTTGGTTTGCTCGGTGTTGCCCGGCCAACCCGGCAGGCGAACCGTTCACTGACCCCCAGGACCCGCTGGAGGTGACGAACGGCCGCCCGCCGGCGTTCCGGGCTTAGAAGTTTCCCCGCGCGATCTCCTTGAGCGCGACCTTCTCCAACTCCGCATTCGCCAAGAGTCTTTTGAGGGTGGAATTCTCGCGTTCCAGCTCCTTGAGTCGCTTGGCGTCTTCGGCCTTCAGACCGCCGAACTGGTTACGCCAGCGGTGATACGTTGCTTCCGACACGCCCAGCTCGCGGCACACCGCCGCGGTGTCCTTTCCCTCTGCCAGCAGCCGATCAGCTGCCATCAGCTTGCGCACGACCTGCTCGGGACTATGCCGTTTCCTTGTCGTCATGATCTTATCGAGCCTTCCTGCCCACGACGTGGGCCGCGGACTCTCATACGCCCTGGATCAACAGACCGGGGTCAGGCCAGGCTCGCAGTGTTGACCGGGATGTGCGTGTGCTCGGCGAGAAAGAGCGACTCAAACCCACGCTGCTCAAGTCCCGCTCCCAGCTGCGCTGGGCCAATGCCCTCGTCGGTAATGAAAGTCAAAACACCAAAACGCATGCCTACTCTTATCAGAGTCGCGGGTTCACCGCTCGCAGTTCCTGGCCGCCGGGCGGCGGTTCCTTCCTGATGGGAGAGAATCCACCCAGGATGACCGACAGCGACAGTTCGTTCGCCAGCAACCGACGGCGCCACATCGTGCGACTTGTTCTGTTTGCCGCATTCTTGTTCGGGTTGTTCTATCTGGTGGCCGTCACGCGCGTCGTCGATGTCGAGGATGTCCGGCATACCGTTGCCGCCACGGGCCCCGCCGCGCCCATGACCTACGTCGCGGTGTCCGCCGTCCTCGGCGCCCTCTTCGTACCGGGTCCGATTCTGGCGGCAGGTAGCGGCATGCTTTTCGGGCCCGTGCTCGGGGTGTTCGTGACGCTTGGCGCGACGATCGGGACGACGATCATCACCTCCCTCATCGGCCGGCGCGCCGGTCGGGACAGCGCCCGAGAACTACTCGGGGCGGAGCGCGCGGGCCGTCTCGACCACCTGATCGAGCGGCGAGGGCTGTGGGCCGTCGTCGGTCAGCGGTTCATCCCCGGCATCTCGGATGCGCTGGCGTCGTACGCGTTCGGTGCTCTTGGAGTTCCATTGTGGCAGATGGCTGTTGGAGCGTTCATCGGATCGGCGCCGAGGGCGTTCGTCTACACGGCACTGGGCGCGTCGATCGGTGACCTGTCATCGCCGCTGACCTACACGGCGATCGCAGTTTGGTGCATGACCGCCATCATCGGCGCCTTCGCGACGCACCGCGGCTACCAACATTGGCGCGCCCGGCCGAAAACCGATCACCGAGCGCCCGAACCAAAATCTGGTTCAGGTCAGGACCCGGAACCGACGCATTAGGTTCTCAGCGCGTGCCACGGACCAATCGGCCGGGCCGCGCGCCGGTGTCGACGCCGTCGCGTCGGGTGACGACGCCGTTGACGATCGTGGCGGTGTAGCCGGAGGCACCCTGGACGAGCCGGTGACCGCCGGCAGGCAGGTCGTAGGCCATCCGGGGGGCATGCAGGGTGAGCGCATTCATGTCGATCACATTGACGTCGGCCTTCTTTCCGACCTCGATGACGCCGCGATCGGAAAGCCCGAACAGCTGCGCGGTGTCGTGGGACTGCTTGCGGATGACGTATTCCAGCGGCAGCTTCTCGCCCCGGTGACGATCGCGCGCCCAGTGCGTCAGCAAGAAGGTGGGATACGACGCGTCGCAGATCATGCTGCAGTGCGCGCCACCGTCGGACAGTCCCAGGACACCGGCGGGATGGGTGAGCATCTCGCGGATCGCGTCGTGATTGCCCTCGGAGTAGTTGAACAGCGGCAGCAGCAACATCGCCCCGGCATCGGCTTCCAGCATGAGGTCGTACATCGTCGTCAGGGGTTCCTCACCGCGCTCGCGGGCGATTGCGGAAACAGTGCGATCGGCGGTGGGCTCGTAGTCGGGTGGTTCACCGAGGGCGTAGAGCCTGTCCGCCGAGTACTGTGCGAACGCAAACATGCCGTCGAACAACACATTTGGGTCAATCGGCAGATCGTCCTCGGCCAGGATGGCCGCCCGTATCGCAGGGTCGGCTAACCGGGCGGCGAGTTCTTCGCGGCCGCATTCGGCCTTCAGCCGCTGATAGGTCGGGCGGTGAGTGAAGGCGTGGTGACCGGGGAACCCGAGCAGCATCCCGAACGGGCGCGCCGCGACCTGCGGGTGCAGCCTGCTGCCTGCCTGATGGGCGGCCGCCGACATGTCGAGTTGCTCGCGCCACAGATTGGGGTCGGCGTCGACCTGGATCAGCGCGAAGCTCAACGCACAGTCGATCTCGGCGCCGAGCCGTTGCATCCACTCCAGCTCCTTCTTCGGCGCCACGATGTCCTCCCCTGCGGCGCCTTGCGGCGCGAGCTCGAAAACGGCGCCACCGCCGGCGGCCATCGCCCTGCCGAGCGCGAACAATTCATCCTCAGCCGCGAACGTTCCCGGGACGGGCTCGCCATCCATCGCGCGGTGGGCAAGCGTGCGCGACGACGAGAACCCCAGCGCACCCGCCTCCACGCCTTCCTGCACCAGCCGGCTCATCGTCGCGATGTCCTCTGCAGTTGCGGGCTCGTTGCGGGCGCCGCGCTCCCCCATCGCATACGCACGGACGGTTCCGTGCGCGATCTGGCTTCCGATGTCGACGGCAAGCTCACGCTTGCCGATCACCTCGAGATATTCCGCGTAGCTCTCCCACCCCCAGGTAATGCCTTCGGACAGAGCGGTTCCCGGAATGTCTTCCACACCCTCCATCAGCTCGATGAGCCATTCTTCGCGGCCGGGCCGCACCGGCGCGAAGCCGACGCCGCAGTTGCCGGCGACAACCGTGGTCACACCGTGTCCGCTCGACGGCTCCAGCAGGCTATCCCAGCTGACCTGGCCGTCGTAGTGGGTGTGGATGTCCACAAAACCCGGCGCGACGATCTTTCCCGTTGCGTCGATCGTCTCGGCCGCGTTGCCTTCCAGTGGCGGGTCGCCCGGCCCGCGGCGACGAACCTCGACGACCTTGCCGTCCTTGACGGCCACATCGGCATCGAATCGATCCGCACCTGTTCCGTCCACGACAGTGCCGCCCGTGATCTTGAGGTCAAACACGATTACTCCCTCGAAAGCCGTGCCAGCCGTTACTGTGGTCAATGTAACACCGTTACAGAGACTCGGGGGAAAGGCGGGAACGATCCGATGACGACCCAAGCCCGCGTCAGCCGCGAGGATGCTATCGGCACGCCACCGGCAAGGCCCACCCTCGTGCCTGCGGAGCGCTACTACTCCCCCGCGTTCGCACAGCTCGAGTTGCAGCGGATGTGGCCGAAGGTGTGGCAGGTCGCCTGCACGGTCGACCACGTCGCCGAACCCGGCGATTACTTCGAATACCGTTGCGGCCCTTACTCGGTACTCATCGTTCGCGGCGACGACGACACACTGCGCGCGTTCCAGAACGTGTGCCGGCACCGGGGCAACTCACTGTTCGCAGGCTCCGGTTCGGATTTGCACGAACTGCGGTGCGGATATCACGGCTGGACATGGGATCTTTCCGGGGCACTCAAGCGAGTCCCGAACCGCAAGGGATTCGGAGCGCTGCAGATCTCCGAGTTTCCACTCTTCGCCGTCAGTGTCGATACGTGGGAGCGGCTCGTCTTCATCAATCTTGACGTCAACGCGATACCCCTGATCGACTACCTGGAGGCAATCCCAGACGACATCGCGTGGTGCGGGCTTTCCGACTTCCGGTGCTACGCCACCATGACCATCGAGGTCGACGCAAACTGGAAGACCATCGCCGATGGGTACAGCGAAACCTACCACGTCCAGACGTTGCATCCCGAGCTGCACAGGTGCATGGACGATGTCTATGCACCACAGGTGATTTGGCGACATACCGGCAAGTCTGAGCAGGTCTATGGTGTGCCGAGTCCGCATATCAAGCAGCCGCTGACTGACGGCGATGTCTGGGACGCGTACGTATCCACCCAGGGAGCGTTGATGGGCGTTGCGGAGGACACCCCATTCCCGCGCGATGAGGTTGCGCAAGGCACGTCGGTGGCCGACGTGATCGCCGAGCGCACAAGAGCTTTCGCCGCTGGGCGCGGTGTCGATTTGAACTGGGCCACGACCGACCAAATGATGCGGCTGCACCAGTACAACGTCTTCCCGAACATGACGCTGCTGGTCAACGCCGACCACCTGACGGTCATGACCTCACATCCGGGGCCCGATCCCGATCACGGCGAACTGGTGATGATCTTGTGGACACGGATGGCGCCCGGCGCGCCGCGAATGAAGCCGGCCGACGTGTGGATGACCGCCGACGAGGCACACCCCGGGTTGGTGTTGACCCAGGACATCACGGTGTTGGCGGGACTTCAGCGCGGTCTGCACCAGCCGGGGTTCACGCACCTGACGCTGTCCAACGAGGAACGGCGCGTGATCAATATGCACCGCAACCTCGAACGCTACCTCGAGCTGCCCGAATCGGATCGCATCGCAGGGGGTGAGACCGCTGACAGCCCCGCAGCGCAGAACGGTCGGTAACCCCAAGGGCGAACGTACCCAAGAGGCCGTCAGCGCCGAGATGATCCTTGACACCGCGGCGGGGCTGATCGAACGAGACGGGGTGGAGGCATTCACGATGCGCGGCTTGGCCGAGCAACTCGGGGTAGCTGCCACGTCGATCTATTGGCATGTTGGAGGTCGGGACAAACTGTTCGACAGCCTCGTCGACCGATTGCTCAGCGAGATGGCAAATCTGTCCATCCAGGGTGACAATGCGGTCGAACGCATCGCGTCACTTGCTCGTTCCCAGCGCACGGCGCTAATCGATCGGCAACACCTCCTCGCGATCGCGCATGAGCGCGACCGGACGCCGATGTTGTTTCTGCCGATTCAGCAGACGTTGGCAGCGCAGCTGGCGGAAGTGGGTGTCACCGGAACGGATGCCGCACTTGTCCTGCGAGCCGTGCAGGTTCACGTGATTTCGTCTGCGCTGATGCAATTCTCGGCCATCCGCGGCGCCGGCCACGAGGATGACCCCTCACTCTGGGCCAACGACTGGCCCGACCAGTCGCTCGTTGAGGCGCTGCAGTCGCCGACCAATTACGACGCCGTCTTCGAATACGGACTCAACGCGCTGTTGGCGCCGCTGAGGACAGCGCACGCCGACGATCCGAAGGACACGAGCAGCTGAGCAAGGTCCGCTCATCTGTTTACTCTATGAGGGCCATGACGCGTCGGTGGCGGACAATTGTCCTCATGGCCAAATACCTGCTGAGCGAGGCCGCGGTGGCCAAGGCGCGCAAACTCATCGACGCACGGCAGTACGCCCTCGACAGCGATTGGGGTCAGGTGCAACCGCGTGCCGACGCGCAGAAGGCCTACCTGGATTCGCACCCCTGGGACGAGTACGGCGAGTGGCATCTCGGGCTGACCGAAGGTGCAGCGGACGCCACGAAGGCGCGGTATGCCTTCGTGTACGGGGATTTTCGGCGCCTTCACCGCACGGGCCTGATCGCCTGCGTCTACCGCGCCTCCGAGTGGCGGCACAAGGACGTCGAGCTGGCCGCTCACGATCTGCTGCAGTACCTCGACAAGCAGACCGGCTTGGAACCGACTCGGAGAAAGACGCCCAATCAATGACCGCTACCCGAACGGCGTTTGCGGTTACGATCCGACGGGGACTGGTGGTGAGGCAGATGGGCTCTCCGCGGACACTCGACAGGCAGGCTTCTGCGGCGTGGCTGCGACGTTTTGCCCGCACGACGCCTGGTGTCGTCGGCGTCATGGCGCTCGCTGTCGCGGCATGCTGCGTGATTGCCGGCGTCGTGTGTGGGGCTCAGCTCGACGGGCGGATCGACGAGCGCAACGCGGTTCTGACCCACTCTGAGCCGTTCGCCTATGCGGCGCAGAACCTATACGCCGCCCTGTCGGCCGCCGACGCCGCCGCAGCATCAGCGTTCCTCTCCGGCGGGATCGAAACAGCCGCGATGCGCGAGCAGTATCAACAAGCCCTGGCTCGCGTGGCATCTGCGCTGGCGGATGCGACCTCCGGCGCTACGGACGTGGAAACTCGCACCGCGGTGGCGGAGATATCGGCGCAACTGGCTGCGTACACCGCGCTCGTCGGGTCGGCACGGGCGAACAACCGGCAGGGCTTCGTGATCGGCTCCGGCTACTTGCGAGAAGCATCGTCGTTGATGCAGACGTCGCTGCTTCCCCGCGCCGAGAAGCTCTACACCGGCCATCTCGCCGCGGTCGACGAAGACCAGCGCGCCATCGCTTCCCTACCGATAGTCAGCCTCGCGCTGCTGGCGCTCGCCCTCATGGCGATCGGTGTCGCTTCGGTGATCATGTATGCCCGCACGAACCGGCAGTTCAACATCGGGCTTGTCGTCGCCGCGGCCACCGTGTTGCTGGTGATCGGGTGGGTCGTCGTGGCCATCCAGTTGGCAGCGGGCGAGATCGAGCAGAGCCGACAAGAAACAGCGAGGTTCGAACAGCTCGCGAAGGCCCGCATCCTCGCCCAGCAGGCACGGACCGAAGAAACCCTGGAGCTGATCGCGCACGGCGACATCACCGCCAGAGAACAGTCGTTCTTCGGCCACATCGACGAGCTGGGCAAGCTGCTCGACGCGGCGCCGGCGGCCGCAACCGACGGTGTCCGGAAATGGACCGCCAGCCACCGAAAGCAGGCGGAGGCCTACGAGGGCGGCGACTACCCCGCCGCGGTTGCACAGGCAATCGGCAGTGACCCGACGGCTTCGGCAGCGCATTTCACCGCCGTCGAATCGGGCTTGCACGACGGGATCGAGCGAACGCGCGAAACGCTGCGCGATCGGGTGTCCGCGGCAGGTGGGTGGCTGGCATGGAGCCCCACAGGGACCCTTGTGCTGATGGTCGTCGCGGCGGCAGCGGCCGTCGTCGGGTTGTGGCCGCGACTCAAGGAGTTCCTGTGAGAACACGAGTTGTGGTGGCGCTGCTCACTGCTGCGCTCACCGTCGCCGGATGTGGACCCTCCACCGAGCCGACATCGGTGTCAGTCGTGCCGGTCGAACCGTGGCCGTCCGGTGCGAGGGAAGTCACGACGGCGCCTGTTGCGGGAAATGAGGCCTGCGACGTGGAAGCCAGCCTTCGCCCCGGTCGGCTGCCTCCACCGGGCGCCATGCCACCGGGGTCGACGATGGCGGCGATCGCCGAGCGTGGTCGGCTCGTCGTCGGTGTCGACCAGAACACCTATCTGTTCGGCTTTCGGAACCCGGCCACCGGACAATTGGAGGGTTTCGACATCGACATCGCACGCGAGATCGCACGCGCCATCTTCGGCGATCCGGACCGCATCCAACTCCGAGTGGTCGAAGCAAGTCAACGAGAATCGGTGTTGCAGTCCGGTGCGGTGGACCTGGTGGCGCAGACCTTTTCGATCACCTGTGAGCGCAAGCGCAACGTCGCGTTCTCCACCGTGTACTTCGAAGCCAACCAAAAGATCCTCACCGTGAAGGGTTCCGGAATCGATTCTTTCGCGGCGCTTTCAGGCAAACGGGTGTGCGCGGTGTGGGGTACGACCTCGCTCTCGGCGTTGTTCGTGCTCAACCCGAGGCCGAAGCTGTTCGGGGCGACCGCCTGGACGGACTGCCTGGTGCTGCTGCAACAGGGACAGGTCGACGCGATAAGCACCGACGACGTGGTGCTGCAAGGGCTGAAGGCGCAGGACCCGAACGTGGAGGTGGTTGGTGAGAGCTTCGCCGCCGAGCCCTATGGCATCGGTATCAAGAAGGAGAACAGCGACCTGGTTCGATTCGTCAACGGTGTTCTCGAGAAGATACGCAACGACGGAACCTGGCAGCGGCTCTACGAGAACCGGCTGCAACAGCTCGGCCCGTCGCCGGGCCCGCCGGCGGCACGCTACCAGGATTGACCATGCGTGTGCTGACCACCGATGAGATCGATCGCGAACTCGAATCGCGCACAAAGGAAGTCGCCCAAATGTCGGCGACGGTGATTGAGCGGGAGAAGACCCAATGAGATGCGCCGAACCGGGATGCGGCGGGACCGTCGTCGACGGCTATTGCGACGTCTGCGGTACCGCGCCCGCGCCCGCTGCGACGCGAGCGACCCCGACGGCACCGAGCCGTTCGACCGCTCCGTCGGCGCGAACGACCCGTACCGGGCCGTTGGCGATGGCCAGCAGTCGCGGCCACCTCGGCGCCGGGATTGTCGAGATGCCGCGCATACCGAAGAGTGACCCGCTCGCGGCGATCCTCACCAACCCACAGGTGCCGGAGCGTCGCCGATACTGCGGCAACCACGAGTGCAACAAGCCGGTCGGGCGTGGGCGGGGCCGACAGCCCGGCAGTGCAGAAGGCTTCTGCGCCGACTGTGGCACGCGATACTCGTTTGTTCCCAAGCTTTCTCACGGCGACCTGGTGGGTGGGCAGTACGAAGTGCAGGGATGCCTAGCGCACGGCGGCCTCGGCTGGATCTACCTGGCGATCGACCGCAACGTCCACAACCGCTGGGTGGTGCTCAAGGGCCTGCTGAACTCCGGGGATGCCGAGGCGATGGCCGCGGCCGCTGCCGAGGTCCTCGCTCTCGCCGAGGTGGAACATCCGAACATCGTCCGTATCTACAACTTCGTTCAACATGCGGACTCCGAAGGCATCCCGGTCGGCTACATCGTCATGGAGTTCGTCGGCGGCACGTCGCTGAAGCAGATCCGTGAGGCCCGTGCGACTCCCCTCCCCCCGGATCAGGCCGTCGCCTACATCGTCGAGATCGTTCCGGCACTCGGCTACCTACATTCGCAGGGATTGGCGTATTGCGACTTCAAGCCGGACAACGTGATGCAGACCGACGAGCAGCTCAAGCTCATCGACCTCGGTGCGGTCATCGCCATGGAGGATGAGGAGAGCTCGATTTACGGCACCCACGGCTTCCAGGCGCCCGAGATCGCTGATAGCGGCCCCACGGTCGCTAGCGACGTGTACACGGTCGGCCGGACGCTCGCCGTCCTCGTGATGGATGTTCCGCAGGAGAATGGACGTTTCGTCGAGCAGCTACCCGGACCCGCGACCGTGCCGGTCCTCGCGAAGCATGAATCGTTGCACCGCGCGATCCTGCGCGCCATCGACCAAGATCCGGCGCGGCGTTTTTCGTCCATCGAAGAGCTGGCGGACCAGCTGACCGGAGTGCTGCACGAGATCGTCGCCATCGACAGCGACACGCCGCAGCCACGGATGTCGAATCACTTCAGCCCGCAACATGGGATCTACGGCGCGGGCCTGGACGGGCCTGTCGACGTCGCTGAGTTGATCGCAGCGCTGCCAGTCCCCGTAGTCGACCCCAACGACCCCGGCGCCGCAGTGCTCGCCACCACGAGCGGCACACCGCCGACCCAACTTGAACACGCGCTCGAGCTGGCCCGGGGAGGAGCGAAGCAGGCGAACAAGTCCTCCATCGAGATTCCGCTGCGACTGGTCCGCGCGTCGCTCGAGACCGGCGCTCCAGCCTATGCCCGGCAGCGGCTCGCCCAACTGGAGTCGGTGATATCCGGAGATTGGCGGCTGAGGTGGTACGGAGGGCAATGCGCGCTGCTGGAGGGCGCATTTGACAAGGCCGCCGCTGATTTCGATGTGGTGCTGGCGACGCTGCCGGGCGAGCTCGCCCCCAAGATGGCGATCGCCGCCACCGCCGAATTGCGTGACGCCCGCGATGTTGCCGCGCGTTATTACGAGACGGTCTGGCGAACCGACCACAGCTACGTCAGCGCCGCGTTCGGGCTGGCGCGGCAGCGTATGCATGCGGGAGACCGGGCCGGTGCGATCAGGGCGCTCGACGAGGTGCCTTCCGACACAGCGCATTTCACAACCGCCGGCGCCACCGCGATCGAGATCCTGCTCAACGGCCGCACCCCCGAGGACCTGGACGAGCAGACGCTGCTCGAGGCAGGCAAGCGCGCGGAAGCACTGAACCTCGAATCGGTCACCAAGCGCGCGACGATTCGGCTGCGGGTGCTCCGCGCGGCCTTGAGCTGGCTGCGGGCAGGCAACAAGAACACCGCCCCGCGGCTGCTCGGTGCGGCTTTCGACGAACCCAGCATCCGGACCGGGATGGAACGCGGCTACCGCGAGCTGGCGCACGAAACGACCGGTATGTGGGAGCGCATTGCATTTGTGGAGAAAGCAAATGAAGTTCGGCCCAGGACACGGGTATGACCGCCGGTCAACCGATGACGCATCCTTCCTCGAGTGCCTGCTCCGCCTCCTGCAGCACCCTGGACTGCGCCTTCTCGTAGATCTGCCAGGCATCCTCGGGAGTGTCTCCGACCGCGGTCAGGCCGACGCGACCGCACTCGGTGAGACAGCTGATCATGTGGAAAACCACTCCGGTGCGCCGAGCCTGATCAAAATGCAGACCGTGGCGTACGACGACGTCGAACAGCTCCCGCACGGTCAGCGCCTTGAGCCGGTCATCCTCGAAGTGGTCGGTCGCGACCAAATACTTGCTGCTGCCGCTGCGGGTCAGGAAGACCCCGCGCTCACCGTCGTAGGTGCCGTCGGTGAGGAACTGCAGGGTGAGGAACGGATGGGTGGTCCCACCCTTGCGCAGGTTCAACTCGATCGCGTACGGCGTCCATGCGCCAGTCTTGTCTTGCACCACAACGAAATCCACCGCGAACCTGCCGAGCGCGCCGAGTTCTGCGAGCCGTCTTCCGATCACCATGGCGGGCTCTGCGATCGCCGCGGCATAGTCGGGTTTGGCCGGGAACACGCAGCCGAGATACTTCTGACCGCTCGAGCCACCGAGAAGCTGGTCGTGGGTGGACAGCAGCTCGACGGCGCCGTCCGGCAATGCCCGCATCTGGACACTCGGACTGGTCAGCGATTCTCCGGTGATCCGCTCCTCGACGATGCCGCCGTTCTTCTCGAAGGCGGCCAGGTAGACGTCGACCGAAAGGGTCTCCGCCTCAGGCTGCATGTTCAGGATTCGGTCCCTGATGGTGGTCGCTTCGTCCGGGGAACCAGGTTCTGGCAGATCACTCAGGTCCACCATCGCATTGCCTGCGCCGGAGACGCCTTCGTTGAGCTTCACGATCGCTTGACTGAGCGACGGGCGCCTCGCGCGCATGCTTTGCACGCCCGCCACGATGTCGTCGACCGTGTGGAGGTCCTCGGCCCCGACCGGACACCGCACCCCGAGTTCCTCGAACATTTTGCGGCAGCCGGTCTTACTACCGAGGTCCTCGAGCCGGGGATCGGCGCCGTACATCGGGATGCGCAGGCTCAGTGCGACGTCCCGCTCGAGCGGTGTGGTGTTGTACGGGATCAGGTGACTGCGCTCCGGGTTAGGAATCAGAGATCGGATTTCCCGCAGAAGTCGCGGTCGCGCAAGCAGTTTCGCGCTCAGCGGGACCGCCGACGCGTCGCCGACAGGGACCAGCTTGAGCCGGGCGCGGGCGTGACTGGGGATCACGCCGGGGAGCAAGCCGAGGTAGTACTCGATGGTCGACTCCGACACCGGCTGTGATGTCACATAGATCATGCGCAGGCGCGGTTGGCGGAGCAGCAGCAGCAGGAAAAGGGCGCGTTCCTCCATCGCCTGCATGACGGTGCCGCTACTGGCGGTGGCGCGTTCGATGCTGATCGACGGGACCACGACCACCGATTCGTCCTCCATATCGAGCCTCATCGACTCCCAGACGGACGGCATCGTCAGTTGCAGCTCGTCGAAGCAGCGGTAGCGCTCATCTTCGTCGAGTTCTGACAGTTTCCGGCTCAGCTGGCCGCGCGCCTCGAGCTGTGTCATGTTTCTCCCTACTTGTCTTTGAGCGCACTAACGTTGTGAACTCGCACGGAACGACTGAATCCTTTAGGAGCTACGTCGCCCACCATCTCCGCCACGGCCACGTGCTCGATGGCTGCGAGCACCCGGTCGGTGACCAATACCTGCCAGGGCCCTGCGTCGGAACACAACCGCGCGGCCAGATTGGTGACGCTGCCGATGGCGGCGTAGTCGAAGCGACCCTCGAAGCCGATCCGGCCGAGCGTCGCGAAGTTCTGAGCGATACCGATCCCCATGGCGAGGTCGTAGCCTTTGCGGCGCCAGCCGGCGGCTAGGTTGCTCACCGCGTCGCGGATCTCCAGCGCCATCCGCACCGCACGTTCCGCGGCGTCGTCACAGGGGATCGGATCGTTGAAGAACACCATGATCCCGTCGCCCGTGAACCGTTCGAGCGTGCCCTCGTATGCGTGGACGAGGTCCCCGATGGCATGGTGATACTCGCCGAGTACCCCCATCACCTCCTCGGGTTCGCTGGCCTCTGCGAACGGGGTGAAGTTCCTGAGATCGGTGAACAGCACCACGATTTCGCGGCGATGGCTAGCGAGCAGGCTTTCGTCGTCGACGACGAGATCGGCAAGCTGTGGGGAAAGGAAGTGGCGCAGCCGGTTGGTGCGCTCGAGCTCGGCGAGCTGCCGGGCGACCCGGGTTTCGAGTTCGGCGTTCCACTCGGCTAGTTCGTCGGCCTGCCGCCGAATGGTGTCGTGGTAGCGCTTGATCCGCGAAAGCGACGCCACTCGCGCCAGCAGCTCGCTCTTGTCGAACGGCTTCGTGACGAAGTCGTCGGCGCCTGCCTCGAGGGCGGCCAGTCGCTGTTCGGATCCGCTGGCCGTGATCATCACGACGGGAAGGAATTCCGTTGCAGGAGTCGAGCGTATCCTCCGGCAGACTTCGTATCCGTCCATCTGCGGCATCAGGATGTCAAGGAGAACGATATCGACGTCCTCGGTCTCGAGCAGCCCGAGCGCCTCTGCGCCCGATTGTGCGGTCAGCACCCGGTGGCCGCGTGGAGTGAGCACCGCGTCGAGCAGCTTCAAGTTGGTCGGCTGGTCGTCCACCGCCAGTACGGTCGCGGGAGTGTCCATCAGTCGGGCCGCCCGCCGAGAAACGCCTCGATCTGACCGGGTAGCGCTCGCACGCTGATCGGCTTCTCGACGTAGCCGTCGAAGCCCGCGCGCGATGCCCGTTCCTTGTCCTCGGCCATCGCGAACGCTGTCACGGCGACAACCGGCACATGCCGGCCGAGCGTGCCCTGCCGCAACCGACGCAGCGTCTCGGTTCCGTCGATACCCGGGAGTTGCAGGTCCATTAGCACCAGATCCGGGGGATCCTGTTGGGCGACGCGCAGACCCTCCTCCCCGGACTGCGCCTCGATGACGTCGTACCCGGCGAAGCTCAGTACGTCGCGAACAAGTTTGAGGTTCAACGGATTGTCCTCGACGACGAGGATGCGCCGCGGCGTCACAGCGAACCCACTTGCTTCAAGGCATCGATCAGCTCCTCGCGGCGAATTGGCTTGCGCAAGTAGACATCCGCACCGAGGCCCAGGCCGCGGGACCGATCGTCGACGGCTGTCGCGATGACCACCGGAATCGCGGCGGTCGTAGGATCCGCCTTGAGCTCGGCCAGCACCTGCCAGCCATCAAGCAGAGGCAGGCCGATCTCGAGTACCACGGCGGCCGGCAGTTCCTTGCGCGCCATCTCGAGAGCCTCGACGCCGTCCTTTGCCCGCAGCACCCGCGTCGGTGAACCATCGAGGTAGGCCGAGTTCAGGTCCAGCGACGCCCGGTCGTCGTCGACAAGGAGGATGGTGGGGACCGCGCTGCCCCCGTTCGGGCCGACCTCGTCGCCCGGCTTGAGCACGCGGGGGATGGAGAAGCCGAACGTGCTTCCCTCACCGGAGCTGCTCTTCAGCCACATCCGCCCGCCGAACAACCAGACGATGCGCCGCGAGAGCGTCAGCCCGAGACCGGTGCCCTCCTCTTTCGGTGCGCCGCGTCGGCCCTGCTGGAAGGACTCGAAGATCCGTTCCTGGTCCTCGACCGGCACCCCGATGCCGGTGTCGGTGACCGTCACCATCAGGTCGGCCCCCTCGCGGTAGGCGCGCAGCGACACCTTTCCGCCGGCGGGGGTGAACTTGACCGCGTTGGAGAGCAGGTTGAGCACCACCTGCTTGAACCTCAGCTCGTCGGCCTCGATCGTCTCGATGTCGTCGGCGACCTCGACGGTGACGGTGATGGCGTGCAGAGCGGCGCGCTCCCGGACCATGGTCACGCAGTACTCGACGGCGCTGCTGAGGCTGAAAGCGCTTGGCTCCAGGACCATCTGGCCCGCTTCGACCTTCGACAGGTCGAGGATCTCGTTGAGCAGCTCCAGTAGGTGCTTGCCCGAGTTCCAGATGTCGCGTAGGTACTCGTCCTGGCGCTCGTTGATATCCCCGAACATCCGGTCCAGCAGCACTTCCGAGAAGCCGATCACCGCATTGAGCGGGGTCCGCAGTTCGTGGGACATGCTGGCCAGGAATTCCGACTTATGTTGGCTGGCAATCTCGAGCTCTCTGGTCTTGGTCTGCAGCTCACCGAACAGTCGCGCGTTGACGATGGCCAGTGCCGACTGTCCGGCGAACGTCTCGAGCAGTTCGACATGGGGCCCGAAAGAGCCCGTGCTGCGGCGCCGGATCACCAGGACGCCCACGATCCGGTCGCCGCGCAGAATAGGCACGGCGAGCACCGACCGCCAGCCGTCGCGCAACAAGGCGTCCAGATGGGGGTCCAGTTCGGCGCCGGCGAGGTCCGGCACCTCGAGTGTCCGGCGGCCGGTTGCCGCCCTACCGACCAGCGTCGACTCGCGGTCAATCGTGATGCCCCGCAGCTGCTTCAGAAGGGCAGGGCTGCTGCCGGAAGCGGCACGGACGTGAAACGAATCGCTTGACTCGTCGTACTCCATGATCGATCCGCCGTCGGTACGGGTGAGCCGCACGGCGTTGCTGACGATCTGGTCCAGAACCTCGTCGAGGTCGAGGCTGGAGCCGACAGCGTCGCCCACCTCCCGCAGAGCCTCCAGCTGCGCGACCTTGCTAGCCAGCTCGGCGCCTCTTGACTCGAGTGCGCGCATCAGCGCGACTTGCCGCATCACGATCGCACCCTGAACAGCGAACTCCTCGAGAAGTTCGCATTCGCGGGCGTTGAAGGGCGAGGCGTTGGTCCGCCACATGGAGAGCACACCGACGACGTCGTTTTGCAGGACCATTGGTGTGGAGAGCAACGTGCGATAGCCGGCGAGGCGTTGCAGGTCGAGGCGCCCGTAATCCGCGTCGTCGAGCACGTCAGCAATCTGAATGGTGCGCATCTCTTCGGCCGCGTGCCCGACGGTCGATGAACGGTTCCTGGCAAGCGGATGGTCCAGTAGGTACCTGCGAAAGTCCTCCGGGATCTTGCCGTACGCGCGGGATAGCCGGAACGCGTCGCCCTCGGGAATGTACAGGTTGGCCGCCTGGGCGCCGCACAGGCGGGCGGCGTACTCGAGCACGGTATCCAGTACGTCCCCCGGGTTGGCGCCCGCGCGGCCGAGCGCCGCGAGGATCTCGCGGCTCGCCGCCGACTGCTCGCGAGCGTCTCGCAAGGCCCGGTGCAGCTCGTATGAGGCACGCGACGTGCGGGTGGTGCGTTCGCTGGTATCCCCCACAGCCGCCTCCGTTCGGACCCAACGTCAGTCTGCGGCATGACCACTAGTCGTGGCAGTGGATTGGCGACGATGAGAGTGGGGGCCGGGTCTTCCAGGCGGTGACGGTTGCAACGCGTTAGGTCACGCGGGCACGCTACAGCCAGTATTCGTTCATGGGCGGGGCGAATCGGTCATTGTTGGTGAGTGGGGGAAGTCCAAGGGAGTCTTCGATGGTGCGCAGCAGGCTGTAGTGGTTGTTGTAATCATCGGCAACGAAGCGGCCACTGCGCATCCCGTTCGCCACAGCCCCGCCTGACGGGATCACGATCATGTTGATGTGGTTGCCTTGGTTGCCGATGCCCAGTGACAGGTTGTTGTAGTCCTCGTCAAAGGTGATGAAGATGGCGCTCTTCTGAGTGGGGTCATTCCAGACGCCCGATTCCATGATCGTTGTGACCTTGTCCTGGAGCCATTCGTCGCCCGCCTTGACGTTGTACTGATGATTGGTGAGCTCGCTGACAACCCACTGGAAAATGCCATCGATGGTATCGGTGGGACCCTCCATGTTGGTCGCGTCGTCCGCGGCGAACCACACGAAGTTCGGGGTGGTGTTAGCCGACGCGAGATCCGTTGCCAGCTGCGAAAGGTCGAACAGGTGTGCCTCGACGCGCTCGGGGTTGTTATAGATGTTGCTGAAGGCAAGGAAGGGTAACCGGTCGGTCGGGGCGGTGTAGCCGCCGCCGCCCTCCGCGTAGCCGGCCCACGTTTTGTCTGCCGCCTCGATCTCGTCGGCCAGATTGGGCCGGGCGAAGCAGTTCGCGGGGCAGTTGTAGTTGATGCCGAAGTCGGATCCGCCGAGAATCGGATAGTAGTTCGGGTCGCTGGGGTGGGTCAGCGCATGGTAGTTCGATCCGATTCCATAGGCGTCGATAAGGCTGTTGAGGAACGGTGCGTTGGGGCTGCCGACGATGTCGGTATAGCCCTTGTTCTCCAGGTAGACCATGAACACGTGATCGAGTGGGCCGACCGTCGATTTCGGTGGCGCGGGTGGCGGTGGGCCGGGCAGTGCAGCGCCGACGGTGAACGAGAGGTTGTCGGCGTAGGCGTTGTTGTAATTGCCGAGTACCGGATTGAAGTCCGTTAAGGTCACGACCACCTGCGCGCTGCGGGTGCCCACCGGGACCGTGCCGAAGGTGTCGCGGTGGATCAGCTCGGTCTGGAAGAAGCGGTCCAGGGCGGTGACCGGCTTGAGCGTGCCGGTGCCCAGCGTGACACCATCGGTGTCCAGGAAGTCGACGGTGACCGAGGCTCTGGACGGGTCGATGAAGAAGCCGCCGAGGTCTGCGCTTAGCTGGTAGGGCACTTTGCCGTGGTCGATCGCGCCCGCCGCGCCGCTGAGATTGACGGTTTGGGTAAGTGTGGAGGTGGCCACGGGCCCGCCACCGAAGAACTGGTGGCCGCTGTTGGGGGGTGCGCTGCTCGAGGTCGGAAATTCCAGAAACGCTGGAAAAGTGGGACCCGGCGACGCGGTCGGCCACGGGAAACGGCGAACAGTGTCGTATTCGATCACGGTGGGTGTGCCGGTCACGGTCCAGCCCGGCAGAGTCACTGAACTGTATCCCGACAACGACGGGTCGCCCAGCTCAGCGCCCGGGTTCACCAGCAAATTGGGGCTAAGAACGAGACTTGCCGTCGCAGGGGTCAGCACCTTGGGAGTGCCGTTGACCAGGGTCTGCTCAAACTCGCGGCGCGCCCACGCCAACAGAGTCCACAGCGCCGGCGTCTGAACCGGCGCGACCGGGCTTTTAGTCATCGACTGGCCTAAGCCCACCCAGCTCAGCAGGGTAGAAACGACACCGGTGACGACGTTCGGCCGCGACAACGGTGCACTAAACGAGGCTGGATTAGCCTGCGGCGTAACCATTTCCGTTCGGGTAGCCGCCAATGCAATCGGCGATGATTCTGCGGCGGGGCCGGCCGATGTCAAAGTTCGAAGGTCGGGGCTCGATGTCGTGTTCGTCACCCGAGGAGCGGTCGGCGACCGCAGCGTTGAGCCGCTGCTGCTCGGATTCCCCTGAGGACTCGTGAATGAGGACACAGACAACGAAGCCCGTCGCAATGACGTCTTAGGTGCACCGTCTCCATCAGAGGCACCTTCTGGCCGCTGGCCAGTCCGCCTGGCCGGAGGAGCGGACCTAACCCCGGACAATGCCGACGATAACGCGGTCGGTAATACAGAATTCTGGGCGCCTTTGGATGCAGTCGAGCTTGTTTGTGCGCCGCCCGTGCTGTGCACGAGGCGGGTGGGCGGCTCAGGCGTGGCCGACGAACCCGCCGACGATGAGCTGCCTGTTGCCATAGACGTTGTCGACGAAACCGTAGTCAAAGAAAGCGAATTCGACTCCGACGGTGCAGTCGACCCCGACGACCGAGAGGTAAAGCTTGAGGGATTGTTGTCCGTGGATGAGGAGGCCGACGGGCTAGACGAGTCCGAAGAACTGGACGACGAGTTAGAGTCGGATGGCTTTGCGAATGCCACTCCGGGCATGGTCGCCACTGCAGACCCCACCCCCAGAGCAACCGCTAATGCTCCGATCCGGCCGACATGACTGAGGTAACTCATCATCGCTCCTTGCTAGACGGCGATGTCCGGCGCCAAAAAACATTACGCCGACCGGTGATCGGCAAGCGGGAACTTTCTAGACGACGCCCGATATGTAAGCCTCCAACAGGTTGGTGGGCAGCGAGTTCGACGTTGTGATCTGGTTCATGGCCGAGATGCTGACGGGCTTTGGTGTGCGCTCGAGCGCCGACGTCGTCGGATCGGAACCGTAGAGGCCGAAGCGCGGGGCGTAGCCGCTCGCCCACTCGAGGTTGTCGACAAACGACCACCACGTGTAGCCGCGGATGTCCATCCCGTGCGCGATCTCGTCTTGCACCACCGCGATATGGTTCACCATGTAGGACGGGCGTTTCGAGTCGCCGGCGTCGGCGATGCCGTTTTCGGTGATGCACAGTGGCACTTGCGATCCGTCCGCCAGTTTGTACGAGGCCGCGACGTCGAGAACCTCCCGGAAGCCACCGGGACCGGTGGGCTGCCCGAGATCGCTGCAGTCCGCCGCGCTGGCCGCGCACATGCTGGGCAGGCCTTCCAGGAACGGGAATCCCGGGATGGGCGCGAAGCCGAGCCCCTGGATCGGGCTGGACCCGTAGTACTGCACGCCCATGAAATCGACTTTGCCGACCAGTTCGGGGTGGATCTCGTCGGGAGTCTGAACGCCGTCGAAGTTGGCGTCCACCCACCCGTCGATCACCGCGTTCGGGAACCAGCGGTTGTAGTAGTTGTTCCACGCGGCGGCAGCCTGCACGTCGAGCGGGTTCACCGGGTTGGCGGGCCGCGCGGGAATCATGTTGTTGGTGAACCCGACGAATGCCGCGGGCTGGCCCGGCGTTGCGACTGTGGTATCCCAGGCATGGATGGCGTTGTACGCGGCCACGTGGCCCGCAGCTTCGTTGACCAGGAACGTCGAGGCGAGGTCTGGCCGGATCACGCCGGGCGGCCAGTACGGGATGGGACTACCCGGGACCGGAAGTCCGAGGAGCTCGGTCAGCACCGGCGGGAACGGCTCGTTGAGCGTGGCCCAGTTGTCCACCTGGTCGCCGTACTTCCATGCGAGGTAGGCGGCGTACTTTTCGAACTCGACCGGCGTCGACGGCGACAGCCATCCGGCGGCTGGCGCGGGTAATCCGAGCTGCACCAGCGGCCGCGCGGTGATCGGATCGTGCACCCAGTCCGGCAGCGAGAAGTGGTTCACCGTGACCAGCGGCTCAAGCTGGTGTGCCCGCAGGGAATCGAGCACCGCGCGGTAGTGTGCCACCTCGTCCTGGTTGGCCAGCGCGTCGAGTGCCTGCAGATCGGCCAGGCTGACGGTGCCGCCTTCGTCCGAAACATCAACGGACGCCGTGGAGTTCGGGAAGATCCGGCTCCATTCGATGCTCATCCGGAACGTGTTCATGCCGAGCTCGTCTTGGGCCAGCTGCGCGTCGCTGTCATACGTGAGGTAGGCGCCGGGCCCGTTCTCCGGCACGCCTTTAGTCAGTCCCAAGAGCTGGTTGATCAGATCGTGGGTCCACTTGTACCAGTCGGATTCACATCCACAGCTGCGCCGGGACCACCTTCGGCCTGGAATCCGGCATGGGCCACCCCCCAGTGGAAGTCGTTCGGGAACGACAGGTCGACGCCCGCGACGGGCGTGACGTCGACGGACAGGGTTTTGGCAACCGCATCGCCACCGCCGGGATCGATGAAGTTGCCCACTATCGGCACAAATTTCAGCAGCCCCAGCGGGCCGTGCACATGGAGCCCGGCGGCCTCGTCATTGACCACGACCGTGAACTGATCGGTGCCGCCGACCGCAGCCATCGCGTTGGTGGGCCGATATGTGAAGTTGCCGTCGTTGTCGATCTCGACCGTGCCCCCGTTGAGTGGCCTGCCAATGACTGTGTAGGTCAGCGGGTCACCGTCGGGATCGACCGCACCCACGTTGCCTTTGACCATCACGTCCCCATCGACGTTGCGGCTCTGGGTGTTCTGCACCGGGTTGTAGTTTATGGTGGGCGATTCGTTGAAGAATTCTCTGCGTATCCACGCGAGCACGGTCAACGGTAGAAAATCGGCAGGCGGTGCCGGGGCGCCCGCGGAAAACGGGCTCAGTGCCGCGTTGATGAAGTTCGACACAATGCCCGAGACGTAGCTCAGACCGGTACCGATTGGATCGAAAGCCGTTGGCCACGGCCTGAAAGAGGGGACGGTCGGCGGCGTCACCACCGCCGCGGCCGTCACATCCTGGCTCGGTACTGCAGCGCTGCGAGCTGAAGCTGCCGGCGAAATGGTTTGCACCGCAATGCTGTCGGCTGCGTTGGCGACGATCTGTGTGGCGTTGACTGTGCTAGTGGGTGCTTGGGTGTGCGGACCGGCCTAGGGCGGTGAAGTGGCGGCAGTCGAGTGAGGCGCCGAGGTTTGGCTGGCCGCACCGGGCAGTTGCTGGGAGCCTGGCGCCATCGGCGATCCGATGCTGGCGCCGGATTGCGCTGTGCTCGATGAGCGTGGCACTTTGTGCGGCGGGCTTACCGCCGGCGTCGAAAAGGCCGGCGCCGCCTGCGACGACGCAGTGCCAAGACTCGTCGAGATCGCTGAACCCGTCTGCGCGCCGCCAGTACCAAGAACCTGGCCGGGGGGCGCCGCTGACGTCGTCGTCCCCGTCAGCGTCGAGGCGCCTGTTGTCGACGTCGACGGGGTGCTCGAAGCCGGCCGCGATGTGGAGTTGTCTGTGCCACTCGCCGGCCCGGTCGCACTCGAAGCGAACGCCGTGGATGGGACCGACGTGGATGGCCCATCCTGTGGGGTCGCGCTTGTGCTCGCTGAACTCGTCGACGCACCCGCCGAGGAATCTGAGCCGTCGGTGGCCCATGCCACCCCGGTCCCGCTGAACGTCGCAGCTCCGACCCCCAAGGCCACCGCCAAGCCGGCAACTCGACCCATATACGCCGCCGCACGCATCGTCTACGGGTATACGCCTGCCCGCCCATGCTCGGGAGTGTTTTCAGCCCGTTATCGATGCGGATGCGGGAAACTGGAAATAATAGAGGCGGCCTGTCAGGCGTCGGCCCACCTACGTAGGAATGCCTCGGTGACGATGGCGGCGTTGTCCGCTGCAATTTGCTTGTAGACGAAAAACGTGAACGGGTAGCCCGGCAGGTTCAGCGGGTCGCCAGGCCCATCGGACATGCCGCGGATGCCAAGGAACGGGACGCCGTGCGCATCGGCGACCTGTTGGGCAGCCGCGGTCTCCTGATCGACCGCATCCACGGGTGGATTCGCCATCGTCAAGAACCCCAATATGTTGCTGAGGAGCCCGTTGATCAGAAAGGGCCCCAGTGCCGAGAAGAAGTTGCCAGTGAACAGAGGTGAAAAGTCTGGCGCGCGAAGCGGCTGGGGCCCGAAAATGGCTCCGCCAAGCGGGATTTCGGGGAAGGCCGTACCGTTGTTATTGTCGTCGGTGGAGCCATCACCGCCGACAAATAGTTGCGGCTCGCGGTGGAGGTCGATCAGCGGAAAGCGGGCAAGGGGACCGCAAATATGGCAAGCGGGATCTCCGATGCTGTCGGTGCTGAGCAGGTCCACGGTGAGTGTGTTGGCTGCCGCAAGCATGCCGGTATCGACACCGCGCCATGTTGCGCCGTCGTCGGAGGTCCATCGGGCCGGCACGGCCACAGAGCCGATCTCGGTGCGTCCTGAGCCACCCGCGACGCCCGCGAAAACCACTGCGCCGATCGAGATCCCGAACTCGGGCGTGAAGTGGGCAAGTGCTGCTTCGGTGGTCTGGCTGGAGTTCACCATGCCGATGCCGGTCATCGCCACGATGACCTTCTTGCCCCCCATTGAGCCGAGGTAGAAGTGGTGACCGTCGACGACCACGGAGGGGTCTGGGTCCAGCGTCGTGCGGGCGAGAATGGCGTCGGCTTCGGCCGGGAAGGCGGTCAGGACCAGCGTGCGCTGCTCGGGTTGCCCGCCTTGCATGCCCGAGGGCTTCGTGTCAGCGGCCAGTGCCTGACCCGACTTTTGAACGTTGGCCCGTGTGTCGGTGAGAGACGGCGGTGCGAATGCGGTCTCGACCTCGCGTCGCGCGAATGCGAGCAGCGACCACAGGGTCGGGGTATCGGCCGGCACTCCCGGCGCCTTGCTGATGGCCAACGGATTCAACACTGTCCGGAACAGATTCGATACCATCCCCGTGATCACGCCGACGGGATCGAGGGCGATCGCTGGATTGGGTGCCGGAGCCTGCTGCAGAACAACCGCCGACGTCACCGACGACGATGCAGTGCTGGACCTCCGCATCGCCCCAGTGCCGAGTTGGGTGGCACCAACCTTTACGGGTGCCGAGTCATCTGATGTCGCAAGTGATGTGGCCGTCGGGTTCAACGGCGGACCCAGTGTCGCTCCGACGTTGGTGTCGGAACGCGATTTACCGCTTGACCGAATGGCCGGCGTTGCCGGGGCGGTGGGCGCGGAACTCGACCCCTTTCTTGTCGTGAGCTTTGGGATCGAGGCGGTGGTCACGGCGCTGGTCGATATCGTGGCGCGGATCCGGGCACCGCGGGTGCTCACTGCCGCACCTGCGGGACGTGATGCCGTCGTCGGGCCGGTGGATGCCGAGGTGATGGTCGATGTGGACGTCGAAGTGGCAGCCGAGGTCGTCGAATTGTTCGACGGCGCCTGGCTCACGGACGCCGCGGACGGCGAATCCGGAGACGAAGTACTCGATGGCTCAGCCCATGCCGTCCCCTGGGAAGTGAACAGAGCTGCACCCACAGCGAGCGCTATCGCCAGGGCACCGATCCGACCTACGCACCTCTCGCCCCGCACTCGGCAGTTATATCGCTAAGAGTGAGCCACCGGCAACGGGAAGAATCGGCCTTCCCGCGTTGAGTCCCAACATCTTGCGGGCTTTCTCGACAGGGATACCGGCGACCGTCCTCCTCGAGACCGCGAAGCCGCTTGGCGCTGTGCCAGTTTCGGTCGGCGTAGATCTGGTCGAGATCGGAGAACGGGATCAAGGGTGTCCCCGGCTTCCTGCACCGCACCTGCAGTTTACTCTTCATCAGACGGGTGGCAGATCATCACCGGGACGGCGCTATGGTGCATAAGGTTCAGGCCGGTGGAGCCCAGCACTACGCTGGCCAGGCGGCCGTGTCCGCGGCTGCCGACGACGACAAGCTGCGCATCGCCGGCATGGCTCAACAATGCGCGGTTCGGCCTGTGCTTATCGACAACGCAGGTCACCTCGACGTCGGGATACAGCTTGGTCCACGGGGACAGAGCACCCAAGAGCTGCAGACGATAATCTTCCTCAACCTTGTCCCAGTCGACGAGGAACGGGATGCTGACATCGCCTGCTGCGCGCCGCGTCGACCAAGCGCGAATGGCAATGATGCCCACTCCGATTCGCTCGGCGAACTCAAATGCTGCCTCGATTGCGGCGCCGCTGTTGTGGACGTCATCGACACCGAGAGCGATCTCCTGCTCGGTGGGCGCGATCAGATCACCGCGCCAGGCGACCACGGGGCAGGGCGAATGCGGGGCAAGCCTAAGCTTGGTCGACCCAATCAGCAGCGCCGTCCCGAGTGACACGTCATCGCTACCAAGCACAACAAGACGGGCATGCCGACTCACATCGGTTAGCGGTGCCTTGACTGAGTTAGAGACCGGCGTGGTGGTGACCTCCAAAGCAGGAAGATCAGCGCGGACTGCGTCCTCGGCGGCTTGCAGGACGGGTTGGCACAATCGGCGCAGTTTGGCCAATTCCGCAGCGGACAGTGCGCCCGCGACTGCTGCGGACAGATCTGCGAGGACGGGATTGGCATACACGATGTGGAGTGAAGCGGCGTACTTGTCCGCCACGGCGGCCGCCCATCGCGCCCCCCGAATGGCCGCATCCGTTCCGTCCACGCCGACGACAACCGGATCTACGGTCTCAGACATTTCGAGCTCGCCCTTCCCGGCTCCTTGGGGCGGTCGCTGCTATCGGAAACGGATTGTATCCGCACAATTCGCTCGCTGGAAGGGATCTCCCATCAGGGATTCGCGCCGCTTGGCCGCGATCATGCCGGTGTTCACGTCACCTTGGAGGCCAGGGAAAGGTGACCTACTTTCCGGTGAATCGGGGATCGCGTTTGGCGGCGAAGGCGGCCAAACCTTCCTTCGCATCCTGTGAAGTCATCACCTCGACGACGAAGCGTTGTTCGATCCTTCGGGCGTCGGCGTCGTCGAGCCAACCGCTGGCCAGAATGGAAGCCTTTGCGTTTCGGACCGCCAGCGGGCCGTTAGCAGCTACGCGCGCAGCGATTTCATGGGCCTTGGCCAACGAATGCCCTTTCGGCACTACGTGTCCGACCAGCCCGAAGTGGTACGCCTCGGCCGCAGTCAACGGCTCACCGGTCAAGATCATCTCCATGGCTTTGGTGTAGGGGATCTGGCGCTTGAGCCGTACCGTGGAGCCGGCACCGGCGATGAGCCCGAACTTGGCTTCGGGCAATCCGAAGACCGCGTGCTCCTCGGCGATACGAATATCGGTCTGCTGCAGCATTTCACACCCTCCGCCCAGACACGGCCCGTTCACGGCAGCGATGAGCGGCTTGGTCAGGCTGCGGCTCAACAGCAGGCCGTCGGTGATGACCGTTCCACGTGGCTTCGGCGGCGTCTGCGGTGCATTGCGATCAGATGAGGAGCCATTGCCCTTGGTGCCCTTGACCATCCACCCGTCGGCGAGATCACCGCCCACGCAGTAGGAGTCACCGTGGCCGGTGAGGATCGCAACACGGATGCCGTCGTCGGCGTCGATCTCGTCCCACGCCTGCGCCATCAGCGTGATCATCTCCGGGGTGAGCGCATTCTTGCGGCGCGGATTGTTCATCGTCAGGATGACGACGTCGCCGTCACGTTCGAAGGTGAGGTGGTGATCGCTCATCTGCTACTTCCGTTAGTCCTTTCTCGGCACCGACCACCCACGGCGTCGAACTGTCGGGCTACTCAGCACTACGCTGTCGCAATGACGGACCGCTGAGCTGGGCGGTCACCAAATCAATTAGCTGATCGACGATTTCATCCCGATTGATACGTACGCCCGCGGCCGCCAGAGTGGACTGCACTCCGGGTACGTCGCCCAAGACGCGGAAGGTGAGGTACATCGCCTGCGCCAGTCGGAACAGAAGGGTGCCGTCGCTCCAGTCCGGATGGACTTTGCCGAGCAGAACCTGAAAACGCCGCGCCTGGTCGAAAAAGCCGTGTGTAACGATGCTTAACGCCGGATGCCCGCTGCTGATGAGGCCTGCGATAAACCGCACCCACGCGTGGCCGCCCGAGTCGGCCATCTCCGCCACCGGCATGACGAATGCTTCCGCAAGCCTTCGAGCACTCACTTTCTTACCGGTTTCCAACCGATCCAGCCGCACCGCACGCCGTTGGAAGACTTCTTGGCTCCGCTCGCGGATTAGCGCCTCAAGCAGTGCCTCCTTCGAACCGAAGTGGTAGTGGATCGAAGCAACGTTCGTGCCAGCTGCAACGTTAATCGCGCGCAGGGACACGGCGTCCACACCTCGCTCGGCGAACAGACGCTCAGCGGCCAAGACGAGTCGTCGTTCGGTCGGCAGCTGTAGTTCCTCGCTGCTGACGCGGAGCTCCGGGCTGACGACTGTCGCCGGTATCATGCTCATCCGGGCGGACTTTCGAGACCATCGAGGTTCGATGACTCACCGCTTGCCAGGGACTCGAGCATAATCTGTTTGGCCACAGGATAATTCGCCTTACCGGTGACGTGACGCGGAATTTCGTCGACCATGGCGATGGACCGCGGGACCTTAAAACCGGCCAGGTGGGCACGGACATGCGCCTGAATCGACGCGACAGTCGGTTGGGTCCCGGGACGCGGTTGGATCACCGCGCTCACTCGATTGCCCCACCGTTCATCGGGGACGCCCACCACCAGCGCGTCATAAACGTCAGGATGTGCCTTGAGCGTCACCTCGACCTGCTCAGGAAACACCTTCTCCCCACCGGTGTTGATGCAGCCCGACCCGCGGCCGAGGAGAGTTAACCGACGGCCTTCTTCCAGACGCGCGTAGTCCCCCGTGATCGCATAGCGGACGCCGTCGGCTTCGAAGAACGTCGCCCTCGACTTCTCTTCATCGCCGTAGTAACTCAGCGGCACGTGGCCCGCACGACCCGTGCGCACGATTCGTCCGACATTCGCATCGGGGTCGATGATGTTGTTGTCGTCGTCGACGACGATGGTGCCGGGCGCCAGAGCGATCACCGGCCCTTCGGCATTGATGGTTTCCTCGGTCAACAGCCCGATGCCCGAGGAACCCACCTCCGATGCACCCACCGAGTCCGTAATCATTACATTCGGAAAAGTCGCCACCCATTTGCGTTTGATTGTCTCGCTGAACACTGCGGCACTGCTTGCCACGGCCACCAACGACGATCCATCGAAACCGCCGGCGTCGTAGGCCTCAATTAAGGGGCGCCCCATCGCATCTCCTGTCATGAACAGGATTTGCACTTTGTGCCGGTCGATCGTGTTCCAGGCCGCTGTCGGGTCGAACTTGTTCAGCAGGATCGTGGTATGACCGGCGAACAGGTGCATCAAGGTTGCCCATACCGCCGCGCCGTGACTGAGCGGGCTCAGCGGCAGCGACATCATCGGCGGCCCCGACCGCGCACGTTCGGCCTGATCGAACTCGCCGAGCCGCTCGCCCGACATGAAGTCAATACCGCCACCCAGGACGCGCCAGATGTCCTCGTGGCGCCACATGACCCCCTTCGGATAGCCGGTTGTACCACCGGTGAAGAGAATGTAGAGGTCGTTGGCCGAACGCGGCCCGAAGTCGCGGTGCATAGAGCCTGCTGACAGTGCTCGGCTGTACTCCATTGCTTCGAGTTGCCCCGACGCCGGGGTGCCATCCTCAGCTACCAAGAAGTGTTGCACCCGCGGAATATCTTTAACCGCAGCTGCCACCGTTGCCTCCAAACCGCGCTCGAAGAAAATTGCGTCGAGGTCGCCGCTTGTTGCCACATAAGCGAGTTCGCCTGCCGTGTAGCGATAGTTCAGATTTATCGGCACCGCGCGAATCTTGAAGACAGCCAACATGACAACGACATGTTCGATCGTGTTCCTCGACAACAGGCCGACGTGTGCCCCGTGCCCAATCCCTTCGTTGCCGAAGTAATGAGCGATCCGATTGGCCGCCTCGTCGAGTCCTGATAGGTAAGCGACTCCTCGTTCACGATCAACGCCGTGTTGCCGGGAACTGCGTCAACAGCGTGTTCGACCAAATCTGCGATGTTCAAAGCCACCGGCGAAATCTATCAGGTGTTTCCATCAGCTGATAGGTCGGACAGACCCGCCCCGATCTAGTGGGCGGCAACCTCATGTTGCCCGATCAGTTCGCCGGGGCTCGTCACACCGCGCCGCTCACGGAATGCCTGCACCGTGTAGCCGACGACTGTCGCGTCGGTTCGGGCGCGCACGGTCGCCGAGCGCGGCAAGTGGAACAGCACACCGAGTTCACCGAAGTAGTCCCCGGGGCGAGCCACCTTGGCCAGTTCCTCACCGCCACCGGCCAATTCACGCACAATCTCCAGCTCACCTTCGGAGACCTCGTAGATCAGATCGCCCATTGTGCCCTGTTCGAACAGCACGTCGCCGGCGTCCAGGCGCACGGTTTCGGGCGACCGGTTTCGTGGCGCTAGCGCAGGTACCAGTTCGACGACGCGATCAGCCATCGGCAGTATCCGGCTGTCGTGGGTCGCGACCACCACCACACGTTCACCCTGCGCAAGTGAGCGGATCAACCGCAACACCTCTTCCACCTGTATGAAGTCGAGATGCGCGGTCGGTTCGTCGGCGAGGATCAACGGCGGATCCAACGCGATTGCACGAGCGACCGCGACGCGTTGCTGCTGTCCGCCGCTCATGTTGCCCGGACGGTGTTTCAGACGGTCTGCGAGACCGACCTGTGTAAGCAGTTCCCCGGCGCGCTTACGCGCGGACGCCCATGACATCCCGGCCAGGCGCAGTGGAACCATGACATTCTCGATGGCGGTGAGACTCGGCACGAGGTTGAACGCTTGGAACACGATGCCTACCGTGTTGCGACGGTGCTTCGCCAGCGTGGCGCCGTCAAGCGCGGTGATGTCGACGTCATTGAACTTGATCGCCCCCGACTGCGGGCGCAGGATGCCGCCGAGGCAGGACAGCAATGTCGTCTTCCCGCAACCGCTAGGCCCGAGCAGGATCAGCAGAGACCCTGCCGATACGTCGAGGCTCAAGCCGTTGATCGGCCGGACGGCGTACCCGCCGCTGGAGTACTCGACGATGAGGTCCTGAATGCTCAGCCCACCCATCGCTCAAGGACCTCCGAACGCGAGCGCCGGATCGACCGCCACCGCCCGCCTCAGTCCAGCGGTGCTGGCCAGCAGACCGATCACGATCGCGACCAGCGGCAGCGCGATGTATGCACGCAACGGCACCACCACATCCATCGGGAACAACGGTGCGAGCAACTGCGAAAACACCATGCCCAGCACTGCGGCGAGCAGCGCGACGACCACCGCCTGAAGCGCCAGCCCCGCCATAATCGCCCGCGCCGGTGCGCCGATCGCCTTGAACACCGCGAAGTCGCGCAGGCGCTCCAGAGCAGAGACGTACACAACTGATCCGACGATCAACGCCGCCACGATCCACAGCAAGACGGCCACGATCGTGATCGCATCCACCGCGGCCTTCAACGGGCGCATCAGGTCATTGACACCGGCAGCTCGATCGACGACCTGGTAGCCACTCGGAAGCTGTTGGGGTGTGCCGACGATCCCGATCGAAGCGACTATCGGCTGACCGTTGTACGCCAATTGCTGTAGGCCCTCGGTGGTCAGGAAGATGTTCGGCATCTTCGCGAGTGCGGTGGAATTGGGCACAATGCCGACCACTCGCAATGTGTGCGCGCCAACCTGCAGATCGTCGCCGACGTGCCGGCCCAGCGTGCTCGACGCCGCGACCTCGTTCGGCGTCGACGGCGCCCGACCGTCCGAGACCGACGGCATGCCCGGTCCGCGCTCCGGCGCCCCGAACGCGTTGGCGTTCCGCGTTGACGTGCCCTCCCTGACCGTCGTCGCCGCACACGCGAGTGGCGCCGCGGCCACCACACCGGGAGTACGGGCCACCTGGGCGAGGTCAACGGGAGCAAACGGTGTTGCGCCCAGAAACGGTCCGTTCGCGCCGGCTTGTATCACGAACGCGTCGACACCCAACGAATCCACGGTGCGTTCGGCCTCCACCCGGAAACCGTTCGCGAGTCCGGTGAGTACGAGCGTCATCGCGAATACCAGGCCGGTGCTGACGATCGCGATGACGAAGCGTCGCCTTCGCCACTGCATGTCGCGCAACGCCGCGAACAGCATGCACGCACAGTACCGACGCTCACCTCGTGCGCCGGGCCTTTGGCGCAATTATGGCGAGCGTCACCCTGCGAACCGGACCGTTGGTAGGGATCGTCACTGCACGGTTAGCCGCCGGCCAGAAACCGGCGTCGTGCTGGGCCGGGCACTCCTAGGCGGCGTCCTGCGCGTGGGCTTCCACATCCTTGATCCCCCTGCGCAGGTGGTCGGCGAGAAACCATTCCTGGCCGGTATGGGCTTCATGTAAAGCCCTCTCGACTGCCAGCTTGGCGTCAGTGAGGCGGCGCCGCCGTTCCTCTCCGCCGGTGGCGATGGCGTCCAGCACCGCAATCATGGCCTCCCGGCAGGACGCAGCGAAGGCGGTGGGATTGATGACCGTCACCCTGCCTCCTTATCGGTACATCCGGACAAAACCATCAAGAGCAGCGCAGTCGGGCGCCCAGCAGCTCTGAATCCGATCCGTGTAACGCATTCTCTGGCAACGTCATTCCTTTTCTGGCAGGGCGGTATATACGAGCGGCAGGTCGCCCATGCCCGCCGTGCCCCCGAGACAGGACGCGCTCCAAGCAGTGGCCCTCGCGCGACCGCAGCGGGGGTGCCAGCGTGCCGATGTCGCGTCAGCCAAAGCACTCGGGCAGCGTCGCTGCGGATTGTTCCCCGTGGAAAATCAGCTCGGCTCCAGACATAGCACTTGCGCACCGCGGAGAATCCTCTTGCGCTATACAAATTTGGTCGCTAACCGAAACGACCGCTAGAGCTGCTGGAGGAGCCATGTCCATCAGTCTCCAACTCGGCCAAGAGCACCGCGTCGAGATTCCGGCGGGCACGATCAGCTACCGCGACCGCGGCGAAGGCTCGCCGCTCGTGTTTGTTCACGGCGTCGCCGTCAACGGCGACCTATGGCGGCGAGTCGTGCCCCGCCTGGCCGCCGACCATCGCTGCATCACACCCGACCTGCCGTGGGGCTCCCACTCGATTCCGCTGCAACCCGACGCCAATCTGTCCCTGCCCGGGTTGGCGCGGATCACCGCAGACTTCCTCGAGGCTCTGGACCTCGACAACGTCACGATCGTCGCGAACGACACGGGCGGCGCGGTTGCCCAGGCGCTCGTCGGGTACCACCCCGACCGGATCGCGCGCCTGGTGCTCACCTCGTGCGACGCGTTCGAGAAGTTCCCGCCCACACCGCAGAAGTACTTGCTGGTGATGGCGCGCTCGCGGGTGCTTACGTGGATCGTCGCCTACTCCGCGCAGTTCAAGCCGATCCAGCGGCTGCCGACAGCCTATGGGTTTGTGACGTCACGCCCGATGCCGGCGGACATCATGTGCTCCTATACCGACCCGGTGCGCCTGAACTCACACATCAGGCGCGACTTCCGGCGCATGCTGCGAGCGGTCGATACGAAATACACATTTGAGGCCGCCGCTCGGCTCACCAACTTCGACAAACCGGCGTTAGTGCTGTGGGCCGAGAACGACAAGATCTTCCCCCGCGACCATGGACGACGGCTGGCGGGACTGTTGCCGCAAGGCCGATTCCAACTGATCACCCACAGTCGCACCTTCATCCCGGAAGACCAGCCTGACCTCCTGGTCACCGCGATCGAGGACTTCCTTGCCGCACACCCAACGGGAAGGGAGTAAGGGCAACGACGGTATTTACTTCAACGAGGTGCGCCGACGGCAGGTGTCGAAGTCGTAAACGATGACGCGCTGCTGTAAAGACCCAGGGCCTGAGCTGTCGCCGTAGCCACTTCACCTCGCAGCTCCGAGATCGGTGGACTGCCTCGCAGGTGGATTGAATTCGTGAGCAGAATTACATAGGTATCCGAGCCTGGGTCCATCCACAGCGTGGTTCCGGTAAAGCCTGTGTGGCCAAAGCTACCGATGGGAAAGATCATGCCTCGCGGCTTGGAATTGACCGTATCGATATCCCAGCCGAAGCCGCGCAGGTTTTGTCCCTTGATCGCCGGGTAGTTCGGAGCGAGCAGCGGATCCGTTGTGTTTGGTGTTCTTGCGATGGCTTCACCGGCAGCATCGTTCGCTGCTTCGAGTTGTTGAGCCGAATGTCCCGGCTGCTGCGGAGTCGTCATCAATTCCAGAGTCGCTTGCTCCAGCGGAAAGCTGCTCGGGCGACCCGCAAGCCGATCAAGCAGGGCCTGCGCATAGATGCCGACATCGTGCGCCGTCGAGAACACACCGGCATGTCCGGCCACTCCACCCATGCGGCGCGCCGTCGTGTCATGCACACTGCCGCGAAGCAGGTGATTGTAATCGGGATTCTTGCTCGGATCGGCTGCGTTTTCTTCGTCACGCGCTGTTGGTGCGGTCCGCGACAGAAGACTGACGCTCCATGTACCTATAGGACAAGCGGCCGGCACACCCCCGTTCGGCGCGGGGGCCCATGCAATCGCAGCCCCGCTCATCGTGCGTGGACCACACGCTCTGGCTGGCGGAAGATAGCGGGTGTCTTCCATGCCAAGCGGCGCAAATACGTTTTGCTGAACGTAGATGTCTTCTGCCTCGCCTGTGACTTTCTCGATCAACGCACCAAGCAGAATGAAGTTGATGTCGGAGTAGCGGAAAACCGCACCGGGGCCCGACTGCAGCGGCGTGGTGAGCGCACGATGAATGCCTTCTGCTTTATCGGCTCCTTCTAGTCCCCACGGATCACCGAGGTTTACGTCTCCCGGTTCCCCCGAGGTGTGCGTTAGCAGCATGCGGACCGTCACTTCCGCACGCTGTGGATCGTTCGCCGCGTTGAAGTCAGGCAAGTACTTCTGCACGGGGTCGTCGACCTGAACCTTGCCTTGTTCGTAAAGCTGCATGAGGGCGGTGGCCGTTGCGAGGACCTTCGTCAATGACGCCATGTCGAAGATCGTTTCCTCGGTCATCGGCTCTGCCGGTGCAGGCAATCCATCAAGCCCCGGTTCGCCGTCAAGCTTGCGTGAGCCATAAGCCGAGTGGAAGACGACATTGCCACCGTGTCCGATCGCAACCACAGCACCCGGCAGCCTCTGTGCCGCAATCGCATCGTTGATCAGCTTGGACACTGTTGCGAAGTCAGGTGTGGGAGCTGCAGCAGGCGCCAGCGTAGGCATGGGAGCCACACCTTGCGTCTGCGTTGCCTGCGCGCTGTCGGTTACCGCTGTGTGAGTTGCATAGCCACACGACGAAGCCGCAGCGAGATTAAGCAAGGCAATTCCACCAGCGATCGCCTTTCGCGCGGACGGCACGTCTCTCAGCGCACCGCGACCGTCGTCCACCCCAGTATCGTTTCACTGCTCGTCTCTTCATTTCCAGAGGGACTTTCTGCGGGTCGCTGACCTCAGAGCACAACACTTCATTTCGACGACGTTCGCGCAGGGCCGACTCGACGTGCGTGTGGGATTCGACCAGTTATGACCCGCAGGGCCTCGGTCAGTTCCAATCTGGCGAGTTGCGCGCCCAGGCAGCCGTGCACGCCGCCGAAGGTCAGCATGGGCGGCGGGGCTTGGCGGGTGATGTCGAGGCGGTCGGGGTCGTCGTAGACTGCGGGGTCGCGGTTGGCGGCCGCCGTGTCGATGATGAAGCAGCACGCCACGCCTGACCGTCGTCTGGATGCTTTGTTTATTTGCTAGCTGACGAGCCATGCCTTGCCAGCAGCCGCGATAACGGTAGGAGTATCACCAGACTGAGAATTGCGACGACAATCACCATGACGACGACACTGGGGTTGCTGAAGCTTTGGCTGCCCACGACGAGCGCCGCGGCAATGTTGCGCTGCGCCGTCCCCAAACCGAGGACGGGCCGTGTGTCCGCACCCGGGCCGCCGAGTGCCCACCCCACGCCATAGCCCATCGCAACAAACAGCAGGCCTGCCAAGATCCCACCGGTGCCGAATATGGACAGCACATCGCTGAAGTTGACCACCACCATCAGCACGACCAACAGGATCAGGGCGAGACTTGAAAGGCGATCGAACAGCGGTTTGGCGCGCGCGGCCGCAGCCGGCCACTTGGCATTGACTCCGAGCGCACCCGCCAAGGGAAGGAGCATCAGTAGAACTAGCGAGCGCGCGATCTGCACGGGGTTAACAGAAACTCCCGGCAACAAGATCGGCAAAACGAGTGGCAGATAGCCCACTGTGACGACCATCAACAACACCATCAAGGCCACCGCGAACGCCACATTCCCTCTGGCGATCTGCGCGAGCATGGGCAAGAACGGCGCGCCGGCGGCGACTCCCAACAGCAGAAGACCCACGGCCAGCGGTTCGTCGAGTCGCAGAATTCGAGCCAGCAGAACGGCCGCCAAGGGCATCAACACAAAATTTGCCAGCAGCGACATCGCCACCAGGCGGATATTGCGAAGTGGGGCCGTGATTTCCGCTACTTTAAGCCCCAATCCCAGCGCCAGCATGCTCGACAAAACAAAGACCAGCGTCGCGAACGGGACCGCCCTCTCCAGCGCTCCGATAATTTCCGTGTTCGTCCTCTAATTCGTTGGTACGCCGAATGACGCGCGGAACTGCACTCCGTGATTGAACGGTGCAGCTAAACGTACATGCACATGAAAGGATGCGAAAACATCGAAGCGACCTGCGGAGACGCGAAACGTGTTGACGGCGCGGCCAGTACCACAGATAGAGCACCATCCGAGTGAGCCACTGTGCCGATTCCCAGCGGTCGCATACCGTTATCCGTCACGGGTCCAACTGTCGGGTCCGTCGCCCTTTCGCGACACGGACATCGATGTCCTCGATGTCTCCCGCCGCACTGGTCACGTAAGCAAGAGGAGCAGGCAAGATGCGCGTCGTTGTCATTGGAGGCGGCCCGGCTGGTGTCACCGCCGCACTGCACGCCGCCGAGCTGGGCGCCGAGGTCACGCTCATCGAACGCGGGCGCGTCGGCGGCACCGCCTTCAACCGCGGCCCGGCGCCGGTGCGCACGCTGGCCCGCGCAGCGCGCCTGGTGAGGGACTGGAGCTCGTGGGAGACGTTCGGTCTGCGCGGGCCGCGGCCCGAGGTCGACGTCGCCGCTATCCTGGCCAACGCCCAACGGGTGGCCGACTACGCCTATGAACGCAAACACATGGCCGACCACATCCGCTCCGTTGGGGTCGACCTCGTCGAAGAGGCCGGCGACGCCCGGTTCGTCGACGCCAACACGGTCGCCGTGTCCGACGGCCGTATGTGGATTGCAGATCGGGTGATCATCGCCGTCGGCGGTGAGGCCGGGCGACTGCCGATCCGGGGGGCCGAGCTCGGCCTGACCTACGCGGATCTGCGCAGCCTGACCTCCCTGCCCGACCGGATCTGTGTCATCGGGGCGGCCGACACGGGCTGCCAGCTGACGTCGATCCTTGCGGACTTCGGCTGCGAAGTCACGCTCGTCGAGTACGCGCCCCGGATCTTGCCGCGATCCGACGTCGACGTCTCGGTCGCACTCGAACACGCCTTCCGGGCGCGGGGCATCGGCGTCATCACCGACGCGGCAGTGGAGCAACTCGAGACACTCCAACCAGGTGTGCGGGTCCTTTACCGAATCGGCGACGAGGCCATAACGCTCGACGTGGACGCCGTGTTCTTCGCCGTCGGCTGGCCCGGCAATGCCGACCTCGTGGACGCTGCCGCTGCCGGCGTGGTAACAGAGCGTGGCTACGTGATGGTCGACGCTTTCCAAGCCACGAGCGTGCCCTACATCTTCGCCGCGGGCGACGTCGATGGAAACAGCATGGTCGTCAGCAGCGCGATCCTCGAAGGCCGCGTAGCCGCCGAGAACGCGGTGCTCGGCCAGCATCGCCGGGTCGTCCATGACATCGTCCCCGGCGGCAGTTTCACCGACCCCGAGTACGGCAGCGTCGGGCTCACCGAGGAGCAGGCCCGCGCCCGCTATGACTGTGCGGTCGCCGTGGCCCGCTACGAGGATCTGCTGCGCCCTGTCGCCGACGCGCAGCAGGAAGGGTTCTGCAAGCTGATAGTCGAGACAGGGCGACGGCAGATCCTGGGCGCCCACGTGCTCGGTGAGTACTCGGCCGAAGTGATCCAGATGATCGCGGCCTGCATGTCGGCGGGGATGCGCGTCGAGGAGGTCGCCGAGCTCCAGTTTGCCTTCCCCACGTTCACCGAGGGCGTCAGTCAGGCTGCCCAGATGGTGGTGCACCAGCTCGGCGTTCGCCCGATGCCCCGGCTCTGGAGCAGTCTGAGCACTGAGCCGGAAGTGCCACGACGTCGCTGAGACCGCCGATCATGTCGACGCTCTGATCGCATGCGGGTGTTAAGACCCTCGACGCTGGCCGTTGGGTGCGTTGTGGCGCATGTGACGTGGCGGCCGACAAGGTAAGCGACGTATCGCACGTACTGCACTCTCCCCCAAGCTACTTCGCACATCCGAAGACTGTCGCGCATAGCACCTGATGCGCTATCACATATTCTGTACATAGATTCGTATCCACTTCGTTTTTAAGTCGTTGTGCCGCAAGCAAGTAACACCCGGATCGACCAGTCATCATTTGGGGTGTCGTGCGAACTAGCCTCAGTGCAGGTGCTTCGCGCCACAGTACCGGTATCACATAGCGAGGGTGACATGCGAAGTTCAATGGGTGTCCGGGTCACACGTGTGCTGGCTGCAATCGCGATTCTCACGACCACCGTTGGGGTCAAGCCGCCTGCGCTGACAGACACCGAATTCGATGTTTCCCCGGCCGCCCCTTCGCCGGTGGATACCGTTGAGCCGGTTGAGGCGGCGTCGATTGACCAGATGCTAGCGGCCGATCCGACGGTGCCGACGCCCGCTGGTCAGAACCGAGAACCTTTCAGCGGCACACCGCCGTTCAGCCCGACAGCAGTCCACCCCGCCAATGGAACTACGGTCGGTGTCGCCCATCCGATCATCATCAATTTCGCCGCCCCTATCACCGATCGGCCGATGGCCGAAGACGCAATCCACATCTCGTCAAACCCGCCGGTGCCCGGCAAATTTTACTGGATGAACGACAGCCAGGTGCGCTGGCGGCCGTTGGACTTCTGGCCAGAACACGCCACGGTGAATATCGACGCCGCAGGCAGCATGTCCAGCTTCACCACCGGAGACGCGTTGATCGCCACCGCCGACAACGCCACCCACCAGATGACCATCACACGCAACGGCAATGTGGAACAGACATTTCCGATCTCGATGGGCAAGCCTGGCCACGATACGCCGGGCGGCACCTACTATGTCCAGGACAAGTTCTCGGACATCGACATGGACTCCGAGACATACGGAGTGTCGGAAGGCTCATCCGACGGGTACAACGTTCATGTCAAGTTGGCGGTGCAGTTAGACAACAGCGGCAACTTCGTACACAGCGCGCCGTGGTCAGTGGACGACCAGGGCAAGCGCAACGTCAGTCACGGCTGCATCAACATCAGCCCGTCCAACGCAAAATGGTTCTACAACAACTTCGGCATCGGCGATCCCATCGAGGTGACCAACTCCATCGGCAGCTACACACAAAACGACGGTGGCCAAGACTGGCAGATGTGAGCAAGACTGCCCCGTTCGCCGGCCACAGTGAATGCCGCGTTCCGCCGCTGAAGATGTTGCTGCCGCATTTCGCGGACGCAACATGTTTGAGCAACGATGGTTTCGGTCTACGCTTCAATTCCTCCACGGTTCGACCCTGTAGGGAGTTCACGTTCGGCAGCCTGCACCAGCCGAGTTGCAATCAGTTCTAGCGAGCCGCGCAGGAAGGCACGCATGATCGCCCCCGTTCCGCGAACTCCCTCGGTGAACGAGCCGCGCCAGCGTATGTCGGTGCCGCCAGCTGCGTTCGAGGTGAAGGTCGCTTCGGCGCGGTAGTCCTTGGCCGGGCTCGGGGGCCCGACCAGCGTATAAACGTGCCGGCGGTCTTGCTCGTACTCCACGGTCTTTTCCCGCATAAGCAACGGCCAGAGCCCGACCTTGCGGATAGCCCCGATTCCGCCCGGAGCCGGATCGCCCTGCTGCTCCCAGCTCGACTGGACGATAAGCGGCCTCCCCCAGTCCGCCCAGTTGCCGCCGTCGGTCTCCAGCCGGAACAACGTCGCGGCCGGTGCGCGGCTGGTGCGGTTGATCTCGAACGAGAACGTCTTCCCCGACATATCGCCCCTAGTGGTGACATCGCCGTACTTGGTTTTGCCGCAAACCCTACCTGGACGGTCGCGTGCCCCGGTCCGGTTTCGTCGCGCTGGTGTCCCAGGCGGTCACGGTGGGCGTGAGCCGCCGCCAGGACGAACTCGGGCGGCTCGTCGCCCACTCGCCATTGACCTGAGCGGCGGGCAACAGTAACGCGCCGCCGCCGCTCGCTGCGGTCAGAAATTCTGAAATCTCCAAGAAGCTTCTGCGAGAAAGGAATTCGTCGTCGACATCCCTCACGCCGACATCATGAGCCGGAGTCGATGTTGGGCGAAATCGGCTGCGCGGAGGCCTCGAAACTACCTGCGGATACACGAGAGGTGTTGACGGCGTCAACACATAACAAGCGTGGCTGACGATGTCGTCCGGCTTGATCTAGCTCGGCCACGTATCGGGCTGGGGCGTATAGGAAATCGGGCTTGCGGGTGGGAGCTTGCTTGGTTTGGCGGTGGTCATTGCATTGAGGATGAAGGTGACGTAGCGACGCCAGCCGTCGCCGCTGGTGTCCATGGTCGGCAGCACGCTGTGGAGCATGGCGATGATTCGGGGCAGATCCTCGCCGACGATGTCGGCATTGATGAGGCCGGCTCCTTGCGCGCGGCGGGTGAGGTCGTGGAGCGTCTCATAGAGCGGTGCTGGGAAGTCGTTGGTCAGCGGTCCCCACCGTCTGGCGGCGGCGAGGATGTTGTGTTCTCGGGCAGCCAGGGATACTGCCGCTTCGAGTAGGTCGGCTATGGCGCGAACGGGATCCTTGTCCTCGCGGGCCTTCTCGATCGCAGGAGTGAGGTCTTCGGCGACGCTTTCCAGCGCGGCGCGAAGTAGGTCTGCCTTTGTGGGGAATCGGCGGTAGAGCGTGCGTTCGCCCACCCCCGCACTGCGTGCGATGGCATCGGGTGAAGCGTCGGGACCAACGTCGGCATAGACCTTTCGGGCGGCGGCCACAATACGTTCGGCGTTGCGCGCAGCGTCCGCGCGTAAGCGCCGATTCGTGAACGTAACCACGCTCCTAGCGTACTAAGTGTCAGTTTGACTGTCATTACAGCCGGCCTTACAGTCGCTTATGAACTGACAGTTCGACTGTTGGATATGGCTTACCTTGAACCGAAAAAGGAGCGGCGATGTCGACGTCCGCCATCGACGACAGCAACGATCTTCCCCTCGTTCCGCTGAAACGCGATGCACGCTGCCCATTGCACCCTCCGCCCGCATTCGCCCGATGGCGCGAGTCAGAGGGTCTGCAACGAGCGTCGTGGCGCGGCAAGCCGGTCCGGGTGATCAGCCGCTATCAAGACATCAGAGCAGCCATGACCGACCCTCGGGTCAGCGCCGACATCCACACGTTCAACGAGCAACCGGTGGGCGACAACATGCCCCTGATCTTTCCGCGCATGGACGACCCCGAACACAACCGCTTGCGCCGCATGATGACCAGAGACTTCACTGCCCGCCGCGCCGATGCAATGCGTCCATTCATCCAGGGAACCGTCGAGGATTCCTTGACACCATGATCACCAAAGGACCGCCCACTGATCTGGTAAGCGACGCTCATCATGCTCTCCGCCGGTCACGAAACCACCGCCAGCATGATCGCGTTAGGAACGGCGTGCCTGCTCGAGCACCCGGACGCGTGGAATCGACTACGCGACACCGACGATCCGGCGCTAGTCGCCAATGTGGTCGAGGAGCTGCTGCGCTACCTCACCGTCGTACACAGTCTGGTCGACCGCGTTGCGCTGGAGGACGTCACCTTCGGCGGACAGTTGATCCGCGCCGGCGAAATCATGCTCATCAACCTGCCCGCCGGCAACTGGGACCCCGACTTCGCCGACAGGCCCGAGCACTTCGACATCGACCGCAATACCCGCGGACACCTCGGCTTCGGATACGGCGTGCACCAATACCTCGGACAGAACCTCGCCCGCGCCGAGATGCAGATCGCGTTCGCCACGCTGGCCCGCAGGCTGCCCGGACTGCGCTAGCGGTTGCCCCACAAGAGCTCGAGTACCAGAACGAAAAGGAGATCTATGGCCTCCGCAAGCTGCCCGTCACCTGGTAACTCACACCACGTATGAGTTCGGCGACAACAAGCGCGACGGCGCATCGACCAACCACCGGCAGGTTGTCGATTCAATATGCCGGCCGCCTGGCATGCGGGTATCTGCTTTCCGTCGCCGCCGCCACCGGAGTAGCGATACCGCTTGGCGGCCACGCACTCAGCGGAGCCCACGCCTACTTCACACGCACGAATGTGATCGCCACGGTGGTACCGCACCGCTCCATGCCCACACCAGCTGGGCGAAGGGATAACCGGCAGTCGGACCCAATCCGGCCCTGCCCCAACGTATCTGCGCATCACACTTGGAGAAGGACCACACCTACACAATCTCGCCGCGGATCTTCCGGCATCCGCCGACAGCATGCACCGGGCCGGCCCAGCGTCAAGACCGTTCGTCCTCGCTACGCTGCGGGCGATCCGTCTTGACCCCAGCCCTTACCTAGTGCTGTCTACCCGGAGGCCGAAGGCCGGCAAAACCACTGGTCAACAACCCCATTGACACAGCCCCGTCCCTTCAGGAATGACTACTTTAAAGGTCATGGTCCGCCTCTCCAGTGATCGATGCGGTGATGGTCGGGGGTGAAGCCGTGTTGCACGCCCCAGAGGACGGCCTGGGTCCGACTCCGGACATCGATCTTGCGGTAGATCGTGCGGATGTAGGACTTCACGGTGTTGGGACTCAGATACGTCAACGCGGCGACCTCGGCGTTGCTCTTACCTTGGGTGATGAGGGCCAGGATTTCAGATTCGCGATCGCTGAGTCCCTCACCACGGCCGGGCCAATCGAGTCCCGCGGCGCTCCGCGCTCTCATCGGCGCACTGCTGATCACCATCTCGCCAGCGTGCACTGCTTGCAGGGCGGCCACTAACTCCCGCCCTGGAAGCGTCTTCGACAGATAGCCGTTCGCTCCGTGCTGCTGCGCACTGCGGATGAGGTCGGGATGAAAGTTCCAGGTGTACACCACGACTCGGCCTGCGCGCGGATTGGCGACCAAAACGGCAATCTCGTCGTGATCGGCTTCCGGCTGGGCGAACGAATCGTAGAGGACGATGTCAACCGGATCGTCGAGCGGCTCATTCGAGTCGAGCTCGGCGACCACCACGCAGTCGCGGTACTGGTCGAACATTTTGGCAACCCCCATTACCACCACGTCATAGTCGTCGACGATCGCGACGGTTATCGGACGGTGAGCGCGTGAGGGCACCACCAAAAAGTACCTACCTAAGGGTGTATTCGGACCCCCCTTAGGGGTGTTTCACTGTTGACAGTCTCGAGCAACCGCTCGACCGGCCCGATTCTCCAAGCGCCGCCACGGCGCGAAATTCAGAAAGGGTGAGCCATGATCATCCTCGGAATCATCCTGCTCGTCGTGGGACTGCTGCTAAAGCTTTCAATCCTGTGGACGATCGGAATCATCGTGCTCCTCATTGGTGTGGTGCTGGCGATCATGGGAGCCACGGGCCGCGCCGTCGGAGGACGCCGCCACTATTTCTAACTGTCACTTGATGCTCACCACGGTGCGGATGTGAGAGCAAGAACCAACCGTGCTGTCACATTTCGTTGTGCGCTAACGACTTTCAAGATGCATGCGCATCAACTTCCCCAGACGGGGACGAAATTGACCGTTTACGCAGACAACCGCGGGGTATCCGTCTCGAGGAACGAGGAGGTCTGAAGAAATGCCTGCCTGGAGCTGGATCGTTATTGCGGCCATCGTGATCGTAATCGGGTTGGCGGTGATCGTCGCCCTGGTGAATCGTCGTCGAAGGACCGAGCGGCTCAGATCGCACTTCGGCCCCGAATACGAACGAGCGGTAGGCGAGGCCGGTGATCAACGCGCCGGCGAAAAGGAGCTTCTTGCGCGCCAACGTAAGCGACAGAAATTGGATATCGTCGCGCTGTCGCCGGACGCGCGAGCAAAGTACAGCGAGCTGTGGCGGGCGGTACAGACTACCTTCGTCGACGACCCGTCGAAATCGGTCGGCGACGCCGATCGTCTCGTGACTGCGGTCATGTGCGACCGTGGTTACCCGGTCGACGATTTCGAGCGGCGGGCGGCCGACATCTCGGTCGATCACCCGCACGTTGTTGAGCATTATCGGGCCGCTCATACCCTGCATTTGGCGCAAGAGCGGGCCGACATTGGCACCGAGGCGCAGCGCGAGGCGTTCGTCCATTACCGCGCGCTGTTCGAGAAGTTGCTTGAGACCGGTCGCGAGACGGGTTCGGATACGCCGAAGGAGGCACGGGCATGACAACCCACCATGAGCATCTTGATACCAGCACTTCGTCACCGGCTGCCGATGTTGCACCGGCTGCGGGCGGGGCGTCCAGCGCGCAGGCTGAACCGTCGAGCGTGGCGACTGAGTCCCCGACCACGCAACGCGCCCCGCTGGCCCAGCCGGACAATCCGTCTCCAACCGTAGAGCAAACCGATTTGCCCTCCACGCAAGGCGAACCGTTGCCGGCGGGTGACAAATCGACGTCGCCGACACGGACCGAAGCTCAGGAGTCCAGCTCCGAAACTTCGGCGACGAGGACCGAATCCTCGACCGAGGAATCATTATTCGCCTCCGACGACCTTTCGGGACTGCGCTCGCGCTGGGATGAGGTCCAGGTCGCCTTCGTCGACGACCCCCGACAGTGCGTCCAGAGAGCCGACGCGCTCGTGGCGCAGGTCGTTGAACGGCTGACGACCGGTTTCTCTGAGGCTCGCTCGCGACTTGAGGGGCAGTGGGCCCGAGGTGAGGAAGCCTCCACTGAAGACCTCCGTCTCGCGCTGAAGCGCTACCGCGAGTTCTTTCAGCGGTTACTCGCGGTGTGAACCGCAGCCCAAAGCCTGTCGTTGTGGCGGCGCGATTCACCGAGTAGCGGTGTTGCCGGTGGGATTTGGGGCCGATCGTGTTATCCGCCGCTTCTCATCCTGCCTAGGGCCGCGGGTCAACCGGTCGAGGCGTTAGGCGGAAGGCGAGGCTCGGTCGACCGACGGGGGCCGTATTCACGCGTTAATCGCCGTACTGTGGCCAAATTGTCGCCACAGGGTGTCCATCGCGCTATCCCGACTTAGCGGTCGTGCTGAGACCATAACAAGATGACCGACTTCAAGGAGGCCGTAGACACCGCCCGCTGGTTCACACCCTTCAAAATGGTTTCACAGGACCCGCTGCGCTATGAGTTACGCCTCGGCACCAGCGATGCCGGGGTTGGCCGGGTGCAGGAGCATCTACGGAAACAGGGCTGGGTCGAGGAGAGCGACGGCATCTGGGTCCCGCCCAATGACGCCGAGGGTCAGCACCGCGCGTAGGCGACAGCGGCCCAGCGTCACGCCATAACGGTCCATGTGAAGCCGCGATCGCCATCACGATGTCGAATCCCGCGAGATTCATTAGGCGCTACCCTGAGGAATGCGGGGTGATGCGACACGGACGTTGGGCGTCGAGGAGGAGTTCCACCTCGTCGATCTGCAGACGCGGCGGCTCACTGCGCGGGCACCTGAACTGCTCTCGAAGTTGTCCGACGAGTACGTCGCCGAATTGCAGTCCTGCGTAGTGGAAGTCAACAGCAGGGTGGTCGACACCCTGCACGGTCTGCATGAGGAACTGGTGCACCGGCGGCGCCTGCTCGTGGACGCCGCATCCGCGTTGAATGTCGGGGTGGTCGCGGCCGGGTCCACACCGTTGTTAGTGCCGGCTGAGATGCAGGTCACCCGCACGCCTCGCTACCGACAAATACTCGCCGACTATCAACTGTTGGCGCGCGAACAGCTGATCTGCGGCACCCAGGTCCACGTCGGCGTTGCCGATCGCGACGAAGCCGTCGCCATCGCCAATCGCGTGTCCATGCATCTGCCTACACTGCTTGCCCTTTCGGCCAGCTCGCCGTTCTGGTCGGACGGCTCCGACACCGGCTACTCAAGCGTGCGAACCCTGGTGTGGCAGCGCTGGCCGACCACCGGGCTCGCTGCGCCGGTGCACTCGGCCGCCGAATACGACGAACTGGTCCGCGATCTGATCGCCAGCGGGGTGATCGCCGACGAGGGAATGGTGTACTTCGACGTCCGCCCGTCGGTGTCAGCGCCCACACTGGAGCTGCGCGTCTGCGACAGCTGTCCCTCGGTGGACACCATCGTGCTGATTGCCGGGTTGTTTCGGGCCCTTGTCACGCGGGAGGGCGAAGCGATCGCCGCGGGGGCCTCCGCGACGAGCTTCTCGCCGACACTGGGCCGGGCCGCATTGTGGCGGGCCGCTCGATCGGGACTGGAGGGCGAGCTCGTCGACCTAACAGTACCTGCCAGCAGGCCGGCGGCCCGGGTGGTAACCGACCTGCTCATTTCGCTGCGTGAGCAACTCGCGGCAAGCGGCGACTGGAACATCGTCACCGAGCTGGCACGCAAAGTGCTGAGCGCGGGCAGCTCCGCGGCGCGCCAGCGTCAAGCGTTCCGCCGCCATGGCCGGCTCACCGACGTCGTCGATCAAATGATCGCCGAGACAGCCGGCTGAGAACGATCGGCTCGATCGACATGATTACGCCCCCGCGGGGCCAGTAGCCCCGGCGCATGACCTGCCCGAAAACGCCACGAGCCGCACCCAGCGGCACGTTCCGCACTCGAAGAACGCTCGATCGGAAAAAACCGAGACCTGATTTCAGCTGATCGCTTGCTTGATCATGTCCCGGGCACGGTCAATCATCGACGCGAACGGTCCCACGCCGAAATTTGCTTTCGCCGATTCCACACCGGCGTGTGGACGCGTCGGTGCGATGGCCTCGGCTGCTCGAACTGCTCCTGCCATCCGCTTGAGCTCTTCGGCGTTGAGCTTGCGCTGCAGCTTGTCGAATTCGTCGTTTTCCTCATGCTCTGCGTGGTCCACGACCGCGTCGCGGAACCTCGTCAGCGCATCGATGAACTCCTGGGAGTCGATGTCCAAGTCCTCAATAATCGACAGCTGCTCCTTGGCTTCGTGTTCCTCTTTCAGTCGGGCATCGACGACAAGGTCGCCGTCGGCGATCTCGCGGCGGGCCCGTGGATGGACCACCATCTCTTCGGCCGTCTCGTGCACGGCCAGCAACTGGCGCAGGTCGAGGAACGCCTTTTCGCGAGCTTTTGGGTCCGATGCATGGAGAACCTCGTCGAACATGTCGTTGATCAGGTTGTGCTGTCCTTTGAGAAACTTCACGACGTCTTCCGTGGATTGAACAAATGTTTCAGTCATGGCAGTAACCTCCATTGATTCTGAGAGTTCGAACGGGCATAGGGCTGTGTGCGCTCGCCGATACCGCAATACCCCCGCGCCCGCGCGAGCTAAACGCTGCCCGCAGTCGGGGGTCGAGCGCTTTTGCGGCTTCGTCTCCGGCGCGAGGGATTTGCGAGTTCTGCATCGACTCGAACCAGAACTGCGCCGTTGTTAGATATAGCCACCGAGATCGCTGCCTCTCCGTGCTGGAGTCGCTTTGGTGCAACGCCTTCATACCGCCCACAGCGTGTAGCGCCAACGACGCAAAGAGCAGCACAAGCGCCGGTCATGCCGCCGCCTGACGGATTACCGGCACTCAGACGGCCAGCATCTCTCTTTCGGGCAGCCAATCAAGCGAACCGCTGATGAGCGCCGACGGCACCCGCGCCCTGATCACCACCGCCGTCTCGAACTCGCGAACAAGCGTTACCACAAGCGTTACCACCCTGCAGATTGTTTAGCACTCGTTCGTGATATCCGGTGTGGTCGCGCACGCAATAACGCAACTTGCCGACAAGGCGGTTGACGAAGGCGCGCAGGCATGGGTGGCGTGCGGCCCGTTTAGCTCGCCGGCACCCCGCGCGGAGTGCGCACCGCCATCATCGCGATTAGTCCGGCGGTGAGCACCACACACAGCCCGCCGATCCCGGCGCGATCGGTGCCGAACCAATCGACGAAGACGAAGAACAGCCATGGTGCCAGAAAGGACACCGCGCGCCCAGCGGTGGTGTACAGGCCGAAAGCCACGCCCTCCTTCCCCTCTGCCGACATCCGCAGCATCAGCGTTCGGGCCGCGGACAGCGTCGGACCGATGAACAAACACAACAGCAGGCCGCAGACCCAGAAAGCGATCGCGCCGGACAACATCAGCAGCGTAAGCAAGACCGCGATCATTGCAGTCAGTGAGCCGCCGATGACCGACTTGGATCCGATTCGGTTGTCCAGAAGGCCACCGAGCACCGCGCCGATCGCGGCGACGAGGCTGGCACTCACACCGAACAGCAGCACGTTGGCCTGCGAGATGCCGTAGACATTGACCCCGAGGACCGCACCGAAGGCGAAGACCCCGGTCAGGCCGTCCCGGAACACGGCGCTCGCCACCAGGTAATAGACGACGTTGCGGTCGCGCTGCCATTCGCCGACGACCTCCGCCCAGAGCTTTCGATAGGCGCCGATGAAACGGACGGCGTCGCGGCGTTCGTCGGGGCCCCGCGCCGGCGGGTGCACCAGGAGCAGCAGGGGCAGCGCGAAGAACGCGAACCAGGCGGCCGCCAGCAACATGGCCGCCCGAACATTTTGGCCGTCCTCGATCGGGATGCCGAGCCATCCGCGGGTGGGCCCGTCGCCCGAGACAAACCCCATGTAAATCACCAGGAGCAGCGCCACACTGCCCAGATAGCCTGCGGCCAAGCCGAATCCGGACACCCGGCCGGATGTCTGCGGAGTGGTCAAGTGTCGCAGCATTGCGTTGTAGGGCACGGTGGCCAGGTCGCTGCAGGCGGCTGTGCAGCCCAATAGCACCAGCCCGGGCCACAAGTATCTGGGATCGTCGTGAATGAGGCTCATCGATGCCGTGAGCAGGACCCCAAATCCGGTCAGTGCGACCAGCATGCGGTGTCCCCTGCGCGATCCGTCGACCCAAACCCCGATGGCGGGTGCCAGCACGGCAACGGTAAGTCCTGCAACAGTCAGTGCCCGCCCGAGCCAACTCGCCGGTGAGGTGTGGTCCGGCGATCCGGCGGCCACGGTGCTGGTGAGATAGACCGAGAAGATGAACGTCACGACGATCGCGTTCAGGCCGGTCGCGCCCGAGTCCCACAGTGCCCATGCCAGCACGCGCGACCGCCCAGCGGTGTGCGAACCCGATCCGGGACTGCCCATGACGGCCACCTTACGATTGCGTGGACCCCGGCACCCTGCTCGCAGGTCTGATGCCCGCGCTGTCGCCACCAGGCGGCGACGAGGCGTTCGCCACGTGACGTTCCTCAACGCCGTAATGAGCTGACCGCACCACGTATCGCGTCAGGAGGCGGATTCCGTAACTGCGCCCGTGAGTAACCCGACCGAGGACGACTGTTCGGCAGCCGCTCGGCGCCGACAAGGCCCCCTCGGGACTGATTGCCGGCCCGGGCTGATTTCAGCCGTCTCGTGTCATGCCTGATGCTGATTCAACACATACATGGCACCGGAGAGGAGCTGCGAAATAGGATCGGCGGCGCCCCCAAAGGCGGCCTGCGTCGCCGGTGCGGTGACGGCCGCCGGGTCATAGCCGTTGACCGGATCCACTTCAATCGGAGCGGTCAGCGGATTGTCGTTTCGCGAATATCCCGCGTCCACTATCGGCTTCAGCACCCCGTCAAGCTGATTCAGCGTGTCTTCCGGCACCCCCAGATATTTGAAGGGCACAACCATGGGAAGGTGCTGCTCGGGAATCAGATACGTCGTTGTCTTCGCGCCCTTGGAGTTGACGGTCGTCCTGATGTTCTGCGGCGGCACCATACTCGGATTGGTGAACGCCACCGCGGTGTGACCGGTCGCGAGACCCACGACCGCGTTGGCGAGGGCCATCCAATTGTCCGGCCTGTCTGGCCAGTCGGCGATGCTGTCGTACGCAGAGACGAACGAGTACGTGTCGTATTGGCTCTCCACCGGCGGTGGTATGCGGTAGTCGAGTGAGGGAACGACGCTGCCGACGGGAAACATCTGGGTCAGGAAACTCTCACCGAAGGCGTGGCGTGCAACCGGGTCGCCGTACGTTGCGAAGCTCAGTTGATCCGGTGGCGGCGCGGTCGGATCGTTGGCGAGCCGAGCCTGCACGGCGTTGAGCACCATCGCTCCCTCGGACAAGCCGATCGCGGTCCCGGGACCACCATTGCGAACCGCCGCTTCGAGGTTGTTCTCCCCGACGTCGACCGACTCGCCGATGCTGGGACCGTCGACACCCAGGCCTGGAAAGTTATCATCCAGCCGGCCGATGCCTGGAAACAATCGTTCCAGGGTGTGCCCCTGAACCTGACCCGCGGGATAGTCGACGATTTGCCGATCCAGTCCCGGGAACCAGTCGGCGCCCGTGCGCTTTATGTACTCGTCATAGGGAATACCCAGAACGTGCGCGCCGCCCAGTGCGTACCCCCGCCCTGGCGTCCCCACCGGTGGTGGCCCGTTGTCTGGTGCCGCGTGGTCTGGCGTCCAGCCGGCCTGCGTGTCATCGGCGGCCGCGATCCCGAACCCGAAACACCCTGTGGCGCCGACGGTTACCAGCGCAGTGACCACTGCGAGCAGTCTCCGCATTCCCACTCCCGCCTGCTCGACTACGCGTCTGGACTGAACCAGACCTTACTCCCTACCCGGCCGACGCCTGTGACAGCGGCCCGCTGCTGCGCAAGCTCGGTCGTGACGACCGCCAGTTCGTCCGCCCCCAAATGTAGCCACGGCGGGCACAGTGATGGTCCGTCCCAGGAAGATGTCCAACAGGACGCCGACACCGATCACGAAAAGAAACGTCGACGCGGCGACGCGATCAGATCCAGTTGTGCAGCGACGCCACCCACCTCACGGTTGCCGTCGGGCCAGTAGATAGGCCAGCAACGGAATCTCCATGAGCGCGAAGGCCACGACATTGAACATCAGCAGAACTGCGACTTGAGTCGAGGCTGCCGTACCGGAGGCCATAATGACCGCCAACGCGGCAAGATAGTCGACCGACGGCAACGCGACGCCGAGACCGGCGATTCCCGCGGCCGCCAGCGAACGGTCATGACGATTCGGAACGGTTCGACCTGACGGCCAGGGCCATCACCAGGGCAGTGACCAACATCGGTGATTCTGGTGCGCCCCCACCGGCTGGGCTTAGGCGTCCAACCGAATGAATTGGTCCTGCCGGTACTGCTCGACGCAGGCGGCGCGCCGAATCTTGCCGCTCGTCGTGGTGGGAATCGACCCGGGCGGTACCAGAACGAGATCGCCGACATTCAAGCCGTGCGCATTGGATATCGCGGAGGTGATGTCGCTCTTGACCCCGCTGAGCCAGTGCATCGCCTCTACCGCGGAATTTCCTCGCTTCTTGACCTCGATGACGGTGACCAGTTTCTCGGTACTGTTCACCGGAACCGAAATCGCCGCGACCCGACCACCTGTGATCCCTTGGACCGTCGCCTCGATATCCTCGGGATAATGATTACGACCACGAATGATGAGCAGGTCCTTGATGCGGCCGACAATGAACAGCTCACCATCGGAGATGAAGCCCAAATCGCCGGTTCTCAGCCAGGATCCGTCAGCCGTGCCGGGCGAAGCGTCGACGAGCGTTGCGCCAAAGCACCGCTGCTCCTCCGGTGGCCTGCTCCAGTAGCCGGCCGCGACATTGTCGCCATGGACCCAGATCTCGCCAACCACGTCCTGCGAGCATTGCCGGTTTGTGTCGACGTCGACGATTCGCACCACGGGTGACTGCGGCAGTTTGTACCTCACCAGCGCTGAGCCGGATCCGGCCGCACACCGCTGAGCGCGGCCCGCGGACAACTCGTCCACGTCGAAACGGACAGCCGCCGACGAATCACTCCAGGTGCCGCTTGTCACGAAGACCGTTGCCTCCGCCATGCCGTACGACGGACGCAGCATGTGGTCTTGAAAATTGAAGTGCGCAAACCGATCTGCGAAGCGTTCCAAAGTCGCCGGATCGACACGTTCGGCACCGTTGATGATGCCCCGCACCCCACCGAGATCGAGCCCGGCGAGCTCACTGTCGCTGGTCTTGCGGGCGGCGAGGTCAAAGGCGAAGTTCGGCGCCCCCGAAAAAGCACGAGGATTCTCAGCCAGCGCTCGCATCCACCTGGCCGGCCTTTCCAGGAACGCAACCGGGCTCGTCAGCTCGGCGGGATAGCCGCCCAGGATGGGTGCGCAGACGCCCAGCACCAAACCCATGTCGTGGTAGAAGGGCAACCACGACACGATCGTGAGATCGGTTGAGGAATTGACCTGCGTACCCGCGAACAAGCTGCGCATCAGTTGCTCGAAATTCACCTGGAGGTTGCGGTGCGAGATCATGACCCCGGTTGGCAGCCGGGTCGAACCCGAGCTGTATTGCAAATACGCCGTGCTGGGAAAATCAGCTGTCGAAAAGCTGGGTCCGCCATCGACGTCCAGATTCATCGAATCGATTTCGATGATCTTCGGAACAGCGTCCAGGCGTGCTCGATGGAGATATTCGGCGATGTCGTCCGCAACCGCAGACGTCGTGAGAACAACCGAGGGCGACGTGTCGTCGAAGACGGCACTCACACGATCATGACTCGAGCCGCGGTGCGGCAACGGGAGCGGAACCGCGATCAGCCCAGCCTGCATGGATCCCAGGAATGCCGCAACGTAGTCAAGGCTCTGCGGAGCCAGGATCACTGCCCTGTCTCCGACCGACGCATGACGGCTGAGCTCGCGTGCCACATTCAATGCTCGGCGGGATAGTTGCGACCACGTGAGACTCTCGGAAACACCCGCCGGGTCGTGGACGTAATCGGTGAATGTGAATGCTACGTCGCTCGGACGCAGGCTCGCACGTCCGTGCAGCATCGAGAGAATAGATGACTGGGGCGTAGGCGTCACATTCCGTCCGTATTAACTCGTCGAATCCGTCAGCTCGAAGTCGTCGTCAGGCTGCGCCGTGGGAGAGCACGGACATGGCACCGTTGAAGATCTGCGAAAAAGGATCGGCGCCGCCGCCGACGCTCCGCCTGCGTGGCCGGCGCCGTGACGGCCACGCGGTCGAAGCCGTGCACCGCGACACATCCTGTGAAGCTGGCAGTTAACAGCACCGCAAGTCCTGCGAGGAGCTTCTTCATCCCTACTCCTGACCGCTCGGCTTCGTTTCGTAGTTTCACATACATCACGAGTGCGCTCTGACTCGGCCGCTGCTAGGCGCGCTTGGCTGGTGACCGCGACACTGCTCGATTGCTCCTCACGTGCGCAGCGACCGCTGCATGCTCAGTCGTGAGGGCCACCAGTTCGCCCGCCCCACCAAAGTAGCCATGGCGGGCACCGTGACGGTCCGTACCAGGAAGGTGTCCAGCAGGACGCCGACACCGATCACGAATCCGCCCTGGACCACGGTGGTGATGCTGGAAAACAGCAGACCGCACATCGAGGCTGCAAAGATCAAACCAGCCGCAGTGATCACCCCGCCGGTCGACGTCAGGGTGCGAATGACGCCGTAACGCATACCGTGCGGCGACTCGTCGCGCATTCGCGATACGAAGAGCAGGTTGTAGTCGGCGCCCACCGCGACCAATACCACGAAGGCCAGTGGGGGTACGCTCCAATGCAATTGCTGGCCGAGTAGGTATTGAAATGTCAGGACGCTGATACCGAGTGCCGCAAAGTATGAGATGACCACGGAGCCAACCAGATAGAGCGGCGCGACAATCGCACGCAACAGCGCCATCAGGATCAGTAGGACGACGACGAGGGTCACGACGATGATGAAACGGATGTCGTGCTCGTAATAGTCGCGCGTATCCCGCAGCGCGGCGGGAAATCCGCCCATCGATATCGTGGCGTCCGCCAGCTGGGTGTTCGGTTGGGCGCTCCGAGCGGTGTCACTGATCTCTTTCACCTGATTCATCGCTTCGGCGCTGAACGGATTGAGTGTGGTTTGCACCAGGTACCGGGCCGAGTGGCCATCTGGCGAGATGAATATCTTCGCGGCCGCCTTGAACTCGTCGGCTTGGAGAACTTGGGCCGGAAGATTGAACCCCGCCATCGACGGATCTGCCGCGTCATTTCGCATCGCCAACAGAAACGCGGCCGCCTCATCGAGTCCAGCACCTATCAGCTTGACTTGGCCGACGAGTTGGTCCACTCCGCCGGCCACCTGCTGGCTCCCGTCTGCCAAGCGGTTGGCGCCCTGCCTGACCTGGGTCAGGCCCGCCTGCAGGCCTCCAGGTCGATCGAGACCCATGGAGCGCACCGCCGAGCTGAAGTTCGAGAGCGCATCGTTGAGTTGTTTCACCGTTGCGTTGAGGGTCTCTCGGTCTCCGAACCCCTGTAGTTGTCCGGCCAGAGTATTGATCTGGTCGAGGCTTCCGTCGTCACGCGCGGCGACCAGCCGTTGAAACTGGACACGGGTAACGCTGCACGAGGGATTGGCATCGCAGATCGCGTTGCCGTCCAGCGCCGCCAGCACCGGACCCACCCAGGCGAACATGTCCTTGACGGTCGTGAAGTTCACGCCGATGGCATTGCCGAGCGCATTGATGCTCTGCACGAGCTTGGCAGCGATTTCGACGTCCCTGACCAACTTGTCTCCGCCAAATTGGCTTCGCATCGACGAGAAGGCATCGATCAGACGCTGCATGCTGGGAGCGATTCGGTTGATTTGAGCGCGCACATCACCGAGGCTGGCGGCTAGCGTGCTGGCCCCATTCGCCAGTCGGTTGAGATCATCGGTGTTGTCGCCGATTTGGGTCGAACCGGCGACCATCCGATCACCGACAATGCCCGCCTGATAGGTGGCTCTGAACTCCCGCGGCACAACTCCGGTGGGTCGGGTGATGCCGCTGACCAGACCGATGTTCGGCAGTTGGCTGACCCGCTGTGCCATCTGCTCCAGGTCTGCGAGGGCCTGCGGTGTGCGAAGGTCACGCGGCGACTGAACGAGGATGTATTCGGGCACGGCCTGACTGATGGGGAAATGGCGTTCCAGCGCGCCATACCCGATCGAACTCGGGGCCGAAGGCCCAAGGGCTTTGCGATCGTCGTAGTTGTAGTGCACCAAGGTCGCACAGCTGGCGAGAAGGGCCAGGGCAAGCACGCTGGCAACAAGATGGATCTTCGGCCGCCGCACAATGCGTATCCCCGAACGTCGCCAGAACCGAGCGGTGAGTTCGCGCCGCGGCTTGACCCAGCCGCGTGGCCCGGCCAGGACCAGAATGGCCGGCAGCAACGTGACCGCGGAAAGGAATGCCACCCCGATCCCGATCGCGCACGCCACACCGATCGTGGAGAACACCCCCATCCGGGCGAAGCTGATCCCGAGAAAAGTGATTCCCACGGTGGCGGCGGAGGCAGTGATCACCTTACCGATCGAGATCAACGCCCGCCGCACCGCGTCATCGAGATCTGCCCCTTGTCGCAGATAGTCGTGATAGCGGCTGATGAGAAAGACCGCGTAATCCGTTCCCGCGCCCGCGATCATCGCGCTCAGAAATATGACGGACTGGTTTGAAACACCCAGTCCGAAGAGTTCAGAGACTCCGGCCACCACGGCCTGTGCGGTCACCAAGGACGTGCCGATCGCTGCCAACGGCAGGAGCATGGTGACTGCGTTGCGGTACACCACCAGCAGAACGAGGAGTACCAGGACGCCGATCGCAATCTCGATGGGCATTCGGTCTTGCTCGCCCGCGACGGTGAGGTCGGCGACGGTGGCCGCGGGTCCGGTGACGTGCACAGTAAGTGGGCCGTGGGCGACGACGTTGTGTTTGACGATGTCGGCAACTCGGTTGTAGGCCTCGTAGGCGCGCGGCGTACCCAACTCGCCCGCCAGGCCGACCGGCAACACCCAGGTCGTTTTGTCCTTGCTCGTCAAGAACGGACGTATTTGCGGTGTGCTGATGAAATCCTGAATCATCACGACATCTGTCGCGTCGTCGCGCAGCGCGTCCACCACCTTGCGGTAGGTGGCTTCGTCGGCGGGCTTGAGCCCGGTTTCGTCGATAAAAGCAACTACGAGAAGGTTGTCCGAACCCGATTCGTGAAACGCCTCGGTCATCTGCCGGGCGGCGACGCTCGACGGGGCGTCGCCGGGCAGGATGGCGAGCGGATGCCGCTGGGCCATCTCGTTCAGGCTCGGGAACGTCAGCGGAAGTGCAACCGCAATCGCGATCCAAAGCCCTATCACCGCCCAGGGCCACCGCACCACAAGATCGGCTAGCCGTCGCATATCGTCCTCACCCTCGCCCGGATTTGCTCCACGCTATGCGACGCGTCCCCAGTGTCCGCTGTCAGCGACCTGTACGGACACGGACTTCATCGCGTTCATGTAGCGGGCGACTGATTTCTTGGCAACCCGATTATCGGGATGCATGATCGCCATCACCGTGCCCTCGCCATACCGAAAGATATAGATAGTCAGCTGATACGAAAACCGGCCGTCAGGGTAGATACCGATATTGTTCGCGAGGCCCATGTCGGCTGCCGCAAGAATGGCATTGAGGGGAGCAGCGCCGCCGTGCAAGAAGTTCGACACCGGAAAGTTCGGCTGCGGCCATTTCAACCACGGTGCCAATTCCATCGCGCGGTAATACGGCACTTTTGCCATGTTCAAGCCTGAGTCGAAAGAAGCCTGCGCTGCCCCCACGGCATCGCCGAATGCGGCCGCGCCTATCGGTACGGTGATCGGGATCAAGCCGGTGAACCAACCCTGCGTCATGAAATTGTCCGTGGCGGTGCGTGAATCCCTCGGAGTAAGCCCGTAATACGTGAGAGCACCCGTGAGCTCGTGCTCCACCTGGGCGAGGCAGGCAAACAAGCCGCCGACGAAACGCGCGCCAGCCGCCGTGCAGGAATCTTCGAAGCGTTCCGTCTGTGCCGGGTCCATCAGGACTTCAGAGGTCATGTCACTGCTGGTCGACTCCAGCGGGTTACCCAGCGGGAGCGGGAATTCGGGAAAGCCACCACTGTTGTCCTCGGCGAAGTCGATCCACGCCCGCACCCCCGGCGAATCCAGAGTCAACTCTGACGTGGCCTCGCGCTCGCGGACACAGAAATCGTCGAAGCTACCGGCATCGGGAAGCGTGAGGGCGTCACCGCCTCCGCTCAACGCCGAATACATTCCGTTGGCTTCCAACATTGTTGTGCCGATCAACGTCGCGTCCCCATGGACATGATCCATCGCGGCAAAGAAAGTGAAGTGGCTCTCGTTCTGGATTATCCCGAAAGTTAAGCAGGCCCACTCCAACGGATTCGGTATGGCCACGACATGAGCGTGTATCTCGTCGACTGTCATGTGCCCGTGATCGACCGGCACGAATTCGATGTCAGCCGGATCATTGATGGCGTGCCGCATGAACTCTCCATCACCGGCCCGTTCGAACCAACTGCGGAAGGTGTCGTGCCGACGTAGGTATGCGTTAACGGCGTGATCCATGGCAGAGATATCACACTGGCCTGCCACGTCACAGCTGGCGATGATCTGCCGGGAAAAGTTCAGCCCCGCGGCCGTCCGTTCACAGTAGTTGCGAAGGTGTTGGCCCTGCATGTAGCTGATCGGTACAGAACTGACCGGCGCTCGTTTCGCCTTTTCCCGAGCCGCGGCCGTCGGATGCCAGGAGGTGACCGAGCCCGGATTCAACGGCCATTCATCTAGCGCGCCAACAGTTATTTTCCCGATGCGCAAAACGTCGTCCTCCCTGCTGGCCGGCTCCTGGTCCGGCATCGCCCGTGGCTGGGGCCAACATACCCTCGGTTCGACCGCAGTCGCCCGGCGCCGGCCGAACCCCGGACAGCGACGCCGCGCATGCCACAGGTACACGTGCAATAGTGTCCGTCGGGGGAAGTCGGACTTGCGGCAGGTGTCCCGCAGAGTCACATTCTGACCGCCGATGCAAGGAGGACAACGGCATGGGATCCGCCGAACATCGGATGGAGCCGGCCCCGCGTTTTGCAATCGTCGGCTATGCAGCGCGTTTCCCGGGTGCACCGGATGCCGATGGATTTTGGGACGTGCTGCGCGAGGGCCGCGATGCGATATCGGAGGTGCCCAAGGACCGCTGGGATGTCGACGAATTCTACGACCCGGAACCCGGTGTGCCGGGCAAGGTCGTCACCCGTCGTGCGGGATTCGTCGATGACGTGACGGGGTTCGACGCGCCGTTCTTCGGTATGTCGACGCGCGAGGTCAGGTTGTTGGACCCGCAGCATCGGCTGTTGCTGGAGACGGCGTGGCATGCGGTGGAGCATTCGGGTACCGCGCCAACGGCTTTGGCTAACACCAACACCGGTGTGTTCGTGGGTTTGGCCACCCACGACTACCTGGGAATGGCATCCGACGAGCTGACTTTCCCCGAGATCGAGGCCTATATGGCCATCGGGACGTCGAATGCCGCGGCAGCGGGCCGGATCAGCCATCGGTTGGGGTTGCAGGGCCCCTCGGTCGCCGTCGACACGGCGTGCAGCTCGTCGCTGGTGGCAATCCATCAGGCGTGCCAGGCGCTGCGCCTGGCAGAATGTGACCTCGCGCTGGCCGGCGGCGCGAACGTCCTGCTCACCCCGGCGACCATGATCACGTTCTCCAGCGCGCACATGCTCGCGCCCGACGGCCGGTGCAAGACATTCGATGCGGCCGCGGACGGCTATGTGCGCGGCGAGGGTTGCGGCGTGATCGTCATCAAGCGCCTCGAGGACGCGATTCGCGACGGTGACCGGATTCGGGCCGTGATCCGCGGGAGCGCGATCAACCAGGACGGCGCATCGGGTGGATTGACGGTGCCGAACGGCGTTGCCCAGCAACGGGTTATCGCCGATGCGTTGAAGCGCTCCGACCTCGAACCCAGCGACGTCGGCTACCTGGAAGCACACGGCACCGGGACATCGTTGGGCGACCCGATCGAGGCGCAGGCCGCAGGTGCGGCGTTCGGCGCCGGACGCGAAGTCGGCGATCCGCTGTTGATGGGCTCGGCTAAGACGAACATCGGACATCTGGAGGCAGCGGCGGGTATCGCGGGTGTCATCAAGGTTGTCCTGTCGCTCGAGAACGAGTTACTGCCGCAGCACCTCCACTTTCAGAACCCGTCGCCCCACATTCCCTGGGACCGGCTTGCGATACAGGTTGTCGAGGAGGCCACGGCCTGGGAACGCAACGGTCGGCCGCGCATTGCGGGAGTCAGCTCATTCGGGTTCGCCGGGACAAACGCTCACGTCATCCTCGAGGAAGCGCCCGAGCAAACGGCACAGGTCGCTGCGGCGCCGAGCCCGGTCGATCAGCCGGGGGACCGGCGGTTCCGCATTCTTCCGCTCTCGGCGCGGACGCCCGAGGCGTTGGTGCAGGTCGCCGATCTCTACCGCAGCTGGTTGAGCGCGCACCCAGAGGCCACCTTGGCAGACGTTTGCTTCACCGCCGGGGCGGGTCGAGCACACTTGGAGCACCGGGCCGCGTTGGTGGTCAATTCGAGAGAATCCGCCATCGAGCTACTCGGCGCGCTCGGGGATGACCGCCCGGCGCCCGGTTTGGTTCGCGGAGAATCCCATGACACGCCGAAGACGGCGTGGCTGTTCACCGGTCAAGGCAGTCAGTACCCCGGCATGGCCAGGGAGTTGTTCGACACCGAGCCGGTGTTTGCCCAGACGCTGAAATGTTGCGCGGATACCGTCGCCGACGTTCTGGAAAAGCCTTTGCTGGACGTCATTTTCGATATGGACAGCCCAGATAACGAAGAGATGCTGCGACAGACCTCCTACGCACAGCCCGCCTTGTTCGCGGCGGAGATGGGGTTGGCCCGCCTCTGGCAGTCGTGGGGCTTCGAGCCAGACGTGGTGCTGGGCCACAGCGTCGGCCAGTTTTCGGCGGCATGCGTCGCGGGCGTGTTCAGTCTCGAGGACGGCGCGCTGTTGATAGCCGAACGCGGCCGCCTCTTCGGCAGCTTGCCTGCGGGCGGTCGGATGGTCGCGGTGTTCACCGCCGCCGAGCGTGTCGAGAGCCTGACCGACGAGTTCCCGAATCTGTCGGTCGCCGCCTACAACGGCGCGAACACCGTATTGTCCGGACCCGCAGACGATCTGGAGAGGGCGGTTGCCGGACTGGCGGCCGACGGTGTCCGGTGTGACTGGCTGGACACCAGCCATGCCTTCCACTCGGCGCTGCTGGATCCGATTCTCGACGAATTCGAGGTATATGCGGGACGGTTCAATTTCAGTACGCCACAACGGATTCTGATTGACAACCGTACCGGCGCCGCGCTCGGCAGGAGTGTGAAGCTCGATGGCGCCTATTGGCGCCGTCACGCGCGCCAACCGGTGGAATTCGCGAAGAGCGTACGCACCCTCTCCGACCTGAATTGCAAAGTGTTGCTCGAGATCGGCCCCCGGCCGGTGCTCACCGCCGCAGCCATGAGCGCATGGCCTGACCCGGCCAGCGCACCGCGGGCGATCACGTCTGGCGCTGAAACACCGCCGACCACCGACAGATCTCCGAAGCCGTGGCCGACGCGTACGTCTTGGGCCACCTGCCCGACTTCGACGCATTCCGGCAGGCGGACGCGCGAAAGCTCGATCTGCCCACCTATCCGTTCGAGCACCGCGAGTACTGGTATAGCGACAATCGGGAGCTCCCGAACCAACAGACAGCACCTGGGCGGACCGCTTACCGAAGCCGTACGTCTTCTCGAGGACGGCCGGATCGCAGAACTCGCAGCTCTACTCGACGGTGCAAATGGCGACCATCAGACCCTGCAGGTGCTGACCAAGCTTGCGGCACAACACAACCAGCAACGTAGCACTCAGTCCATCGCCGATGACCGCTACGAGATTCACTGGGAGAAATCCACCACAGTATCGGCTGCGCAAGCCGGCGAGGAAGCCACCTGGCTTCTCATCGGTGATGATTCTCCAGCGGTTCAGCCGTTGGTCGACGTGCTGACTGCGAGTGGCCACCGGCACCGGATCGTCGGGCTGCCGGCATCCGACGAGGACGAGGAACAGCTCGCAGACGCGTTGCGCGCTGCGGCAGCAGAAGATTCGACGCTCCGCATCGTGCATATCGCGGCCCTCGACGCGGATCTGGACTCCGAGACCGCACCGTCGATGCGGTCACTGTTGCGGATGCAACACCGAATCCTCGGCGGAACACGGCCGGCCCTCCCGCGCCGCGGTCGCCGCCGAACTGCGCAGACCCATCTGGCTGGTGACCCGTGGCGCACAGCGAGTCGCCGACGCGGACACCGTGGCGCCGGATCAGAGTTGCCTGTGGGGATTCGGCCGTGCCGCGTCGCTGGAGCTT
>CAWFQG010000007.1:0-22891 GCA_963817825.1 uncultured Actinomycetota bacterium
GTCTTCGCAGTGATCCGCGCGCACGCGGGCATGACGGCCGACTACAAGCATGGGCACACGACTGGGCACGCGGCCTCCATCCACGCTGACTGCTTAACCGCTCAATCTTCGCGACAACGGGGCGCGACGTCGTCGTCACGGTGCCCAACGATTGAGCTGTCACCTTGTGCACCTGCACACCGCTTTTCGGCGCATCCCCGCCTAGACGACGTATTAGATGTCGATTCGGGTGGCCACGAGTCCGCTTCGGCCAGCCGTATGCATCGTGACCGAGAAGTGCACGCATGTCGATATGCAGACGAACAGCGTTCGTAAATCGCAATTGTCACCCCGCACACGATCGATCTAAAGCAGCCATTTCGTCGTGTTCATTGCCGATGATCCCAGTGAAATGCCAGCCGTTGTCCGTATCGCCATCCCATTCATATCCCTCTAACAGGGCGATCAATCCGCGGTGCCTCACCGCCCGTACCACTCACCAAACAAATCGACCGAGGGGAAATGTCCATGAGCACCGAGACAGACCCGTACCCAATAGCGGTGTCGTGGGGGCCGATGAGGCGACGCCGCGGCAAGCTCGCCGCGGCCCTGGTGTTCTCGCTTGTGTTGTCAGGGGTTCTCGTCGCCGGCGGCGTGATGCCTCACGCTGGTGCTGATGACCGGCAGTATGAAGAGTTCTATACCCCGCCGGATCCGTTGCCGCCGGGTCAGCCCGGTGACCTGATCCGCACCGAGCCGTCGCGTATAGTGCTGGAGCCCTCGGGCCAGTTGGGTGCCTTCGTCGGGACCGGAACCCGGATCATGTACCGGAGCACCGATGCTCAGGGCAAGCCCGTCGCGGTGACAGGCACCTATATCGAGCCCGACGTCGCGTGGCCTGGCAATGGGCCTCGTCCGCTGCTGGCATACGCCACGGGACCATATGGGGCGGGCGAGCAGTGCGCACCGTCGCGGCTGTTCAACCAGGGCATCCACTTTTCGCAAGGTTTCGACCTGACGTTGAACGTCGAGGAGGGCTGGATCGCGACGTTGCTGGCCCGCGGCTTTGCGATCGTGGTCACCGATGGCGTCGGAATGGGCATCCACGGACCGCAATCGCCGCAGTGGTTGAACCGGGAGGCGGCCGGAACGGCGATGCTCGACGCGGCCCGGGCGGCGATGAAACTGCCTGACACTTCACTGGATTCGCACGGCCCGGTCGCGTTCTGGGGCTATGCGTCAGGAGGGCAAGCTTCGCTGTCGGCGGCAGAACTCGCCCCCACCTACGCACCTGAACTCAATATCGTCGGAACTTTCGCCGACGCTCCGGTCACCGACGTGGTGGCCGCCATACCGGACATCGACGGCAATTTCCTTGCCGTCCTGGCCGGGTACCTGATTCGAGGAATCATCGCGGCCTACCCCCAAACCGAAGAACCCATCCGCGACGTGCTGACCCCGCGCGGGCTGCAGATGCTCGACTGGTCCGGGCATACCTGTCTGCTGCAGGGCGGTGTCGATTACGCGTTTCGCCACCTGGAGTTCTGGTTCAACACCGATCCGATTGAGTTGATCTCCAATGATCCGTTCAAGAGCCTGCTCGCCGCACAGCGGGTCGGCAACATCAAACCCAAAGGCCCGGTGTATATCTCGCACAATCGGTGGGATCCACTTATCCCGTACCAGGCTGCTCGCCAGACTGCGGCGGACTGGTGCGCGATGGGCGCTGACGTCGAATTCTGGACCAACGAACAACCGCCATTCCTGAACAAGACGGACATCAACAACCTGCTACAGCCCTATGTCGACGGTGAGCGAAGCATGGCCTGGGTGACCGACCGCTTCAACGGAGTACCCACCACACCCAACTGCGGTCAGTTCTAACGATGGAATCAGTAGGGGCGAATCCCCATCGGAGGCGAATTACCCGGTGACAAAACCTGGACTGCAGCGCCGTGATTGAGCTGAAGTGCCACGTGTCCAGGATCGCCGCGCGCCTCAATCAGCGCCTGAGCTGAAGCGGACGAACTTAAGGCGTGAGGACGACCGAGCCGACGGTCTTGCGACCTTCAAGATCACGCCGGCCGGATGCCCGAGCGGCCGTTCGTGTTGGTGGGCCAGCAGTACCTCGCCGATCCACAGCGGTCCGTCGGCAACGTCCACCCGCTGTGGACGTATGCGCATGTGCCGAACGGGTATTCCGGCGATGCCACCGAGGCGATCAGCGCCCAGATCGAGCGGTTCGCCCCAGGGTTCCGCGAGCAAATCGTCGGGATGGCCGTCCGGAGCGCCGAGCAGATGGCTGTCCACAACCCCAACTTCGGCGGTGTGGACATCATGACCGAAGCCAAGGACATCCGCCAGTCTGCTTTCGGTCCGCGGATCACATTGTCGCCCTACAACATCGGCGTGCCAGGCATGTACATCTGCTCGGCCGCGACCCCACCGGGACCTGGCGCGCACGGGATGTGCGGTGCCAACGCTGCCGACGTCGCACTCAAGGAGCTGTAGGCGGCGCGCAGCCGTCGCCGGGCTGTCACTACGGCGAGATCTGCATGAGGGTCGTGATCCCCAATCCACGGTCACCCGATCGGCCTTGCCAACCTCTTCGGTATCGAGCTTTGGGAGCGGTTCTCGTTCTACGGGATGCTCACGATCCTCGCCTATTACCTCTACTACTTGCTGACCGACGGTGGGTTGGAGCTGCCGAGGCCACGACGACGGGCATCGTCGGCGCCTACGGCGGCCTCGTCTACCTGTCCACCGTGCTCGGTGGCTGGGTAGCCGATCGTCTTCTCGGCATGGAGCGCACCGTTCTCTACGGCGGCGTGGTGGTGATGCTCGGTCACATCGCGCTAGCGCTGATACCCGGCCTGGCCGGTGTCGGCCTCGGCCTGGTTCTCGTCGCCCTCGGCTCCGGCGCCTTGAAGGCCAACGCGTCATCACTGCTCGGCACCCTGTACGAGAAGGATGACCCCCGGTGTGATGGCGGCTTCACGCTGTTCTACCTCGGCATCAACCTCGGCGCGTTCATCGGCCCCCTGATCACCGGCCTGCTTCAGACCAGGATCGGTTTCCACTGGGGCTTCGGGGCCGCCGCGGTGGGGATGGCGCTGGGCCTCGCCCAGTACGTGTTCTTCCGGAAACACCTTGGGGACCCACGGGCGCACCGTGCCGAATCCGTTGCCGCGCAGCGCCATCAAGTGGTGGACACTTGTGGCCGTCGCAGTGGTGGCCGTCGTGGTCATCGCCTTCGCTACGGGTCTGGTAAAGCTCGCGAACCTATCGCAGGTCACCACGGGCGTCATCATCGTGGCGTCGATTGCCTACTTCATCGTGATGCTCACGAGCTCGAAGGTGGTCGAGCTCGAACGCACCCGGGTTCGGGCATTCATCCCGCTGCTCATCGCCAACGCGGTGTTCTGGTCACTGTTCCAGCAGATCTTCACGGTGCTCGCGGTCTACTCGGACGAGCGGATGAACTCGTCGATCTTCGGCTGGACGGCGCCGTCGAGCTGGATCGGCTCGATCGAGCCGGTGTGGATCATCCTGTTATCGCCGGTGTTCGCGATCATGTGGACACGGCTTGGCAATCGCGCGCCGACGACACCCCGCAAGTTCGCGTACGGCGTGATCGGCATGGGTATCGCGTTCCTGCTGTTCCTGCCGATGGCCGGAACTACCGGCAAAGCAGTGCCCGCGCTGCTCATCTTCGGCATCTTGGGAGTGTTCGCGATCTCGGAACTGTTGCTGTCGCCGATCGGGCTGTCCGTCACCACCAAGCTTGCGCCGGAGGCTTTCCGGGCGCAGATGATGGCGCTGTACTTCTTCTCCGTCGGCCTCGGCACATCGATGTCCGGGGTGCTCGCCAAGTACTACGACCCGACGAAGGAATTTGCGTATTTCGGGATCATCGGTGCGGTTGCGATCGTCGCGGGTGTGGTCGTGTTCGTCGTCTCGCCATGGATCAGCCGTGAGATGGAGGGCGTGCACTGATCGCCGCGAAGCGGATGAGTTCGGCTACGGCGTGACGGCGTCCGGCGATTCGGGCAGCACCTGCCCGCCGTCCACCGCGATGGCCTGGCCCGTGATGTACCCGGCTTCATCGGTCGCGAGGAACGCTGCGAGATGACCGATGTCGGCCGGGGTACCGAGCGTGCCCGCCGGGATCGCGCGAGCCATGCCCGCCAGATAGTCCTCGCCCATATCGACCAAACCCTCGGTGAGAATGTTGCCGGGCAGGATGGCGTTGACGGTGACGGCATGCGGTGCCAATTCGATTGCGGCCGTGCGCATGAATCCCAGTTGGGCCGCCTTGGATGCGCCGTAGTGCGACCACCCGGGAAACCCGGTGATGGGACCGGTGATTGACGAGGTCAAGATGACTCGGCCGCGGCCGGAGGCGATCAACGACGGCAGGCATGCCTGCACCGCGAAGACGGTGCCCTTGACGTTGACGTCGAGCACCTCGGCGAGTTCCTGCGGCGTCATCGTGGCGAGCGGTGACTCGGGAAAGATCCCCGCGTTGGCGCACAGGACGTCGATTCCGCCGAACGCGTCGACGACCGTGGTGGCCATCGCCGTGCAGGACTCGGGATCACTGACGTCGGCCGTCACTCCGATGACCTCGCCCTCGCCAATTCCGTCCAGAGCCGTCACGGTCGCGTCGATGTCGATCGACGACCGCGCGGCCACAGCGACATTCGCGCCCGCTTCGGCGAACACCGAGGCGATACCGCGGCCGATACCCTTGCTACCGCCGGTGACCACGACCGACCTTCCTTCGAGCGAGAACACAGAAACAGTGTGGGGCAGCGGTGACGTTCACACAACGCACGAGTTGCCGGGCTCGTCGCTAGGCACGAGGATTCCGACTTGATGGACTCCACGCACGCTTTCGAACTGGCCGGTATCGACGCGATCGGGCAAGGCGCACTCGTCGCCGCAGGTGAGCTCTCGGCGGTCGAGCTGCTCGACGCCGCGATCATCCGGCTCGAGGCCGCCCGCGATCTGAATGCCGTGATCGCCGACCTCTTCGACCGCGGGCGTGCGCAAGCCGCTGAGTTGGACGCGTCGGGCCGCGTACGCGCTGATGAATCGAGTCCGCTGGCCGGGGTGCCGTTCCTACTCAAGGATCTCGGTTCGTCCCTTGCCGGGACGACGGAGGCGATGGGCTCACGCGCCCTGCGAACGCACGTCGCGACGGAAACGACGTGGACCGTCGAACGGTACTTGTCGGCGGGGTTGGTGGTGTTCGGCAAGACCAACACCCCGGAGTGGGGCAACCATTGCACCACCGAGCCGTCGCTGTTCGGTCCGACGGTCAATCCGTGGTCGCCGTCGATAACCCCGGGCGGCTCGAGCGGGGGATCCGCGTCGGCGGTTGCCGCCGGTGTCGTCCCCGCGGCGTCGGGCGGCGACGGTACCGGTTCTATCCGCGTGCCCGCGTCGTGTTGCGGACTCGTCGGCCTCAAACCGCGCCGTGGCCGAAGCTCGTTCGCACCAGGCGCCGGGCACTCGATGGAAGGTCTCGTAAACGAACACGCGCTCACCCGAACCGTGCGGGACAGCGCAGCACTTCTCGATGTCGTCGCGGGCAGCGCCATTGGTGACCCCTATACCGCGCCGCCGCCGGTCGTCAAGTACTTGGATGCGATCGCCAAAGAACCGGCCGCGCAACGCATTTTGATGACGACTGCATCACCCTTCCCGGGTCCACAGACCGACCCTGCGGTGGTGGCCGCAGTCGAGGCGACTGGATCGCTGCTCGCCGAGATGGGACACACCGTCGAATCAGGCTCTCCTGCAATCGATGCCGATGTCGTTGCCGACGCCATCGCTGTCCTCCACACGGTCAGCAATGCCCAGCTTCACGCCCTCGCCACCAGCCATCTCGGGCGCGAGCCCAACGAAGACGAGTTCGAGCCGAGCACCTGGGTGATGGTTCGCGAAGGCTTCACCACCACCGGCTGCGCCTACGCTGGAGCCATCGAAGCGATGCACGCCCAGACGCGCCGCTTCGCTGCCGGGATGGCCGGGCACGACGTGCTACTGGTGCCGACGCTCCTGACGCCTCCGCCGCCCTACGCGCTGCTGGACCAGCCCAGAGGCACCACCCGCGCGTTCTTCGACGTCGAATTCGCCACTACGGGATGGACGTCGCTTGCGAATGTCACTGGCTGGCCTGCGATCTCACTTCCCCTGGGCGGCACCGACGACGGACTGCCGATCGGCGTGCAGCTCATGGCGCCTGACGAGACGGTCTTGTTGCAACTCGCCGCCCAATTGGAAACGGCTGCGCCATGGGCGGACAGGCATCCCGCGGCGTGGGTCGGCTGAGTTGATTCTCAACGGCGGTGCATCGGATCAGTGATCCGCGATTTCAGGAACCGCTCTCGCTCGCTGTCGGCGATGGCTCGGCGTCATCGGCGGCCTCGGGCTCGTTTGTGTCGCCGTCGGTGTTCGCCTTCGTCTTCCGGGCTCTCGGTTTCTTAGTGGTCGCTGGTTTGCCGTCGTCGGCGGGCGGTTCCGGTTCGTCTGTCTCGTCGGTGGTCGGCTTCGTGTTGTCGACGGTTGTCGGCTCCGTGGCGAGCGGCTCATCGTCGACCGGCTGCTCGTCGGTGTCGTCCGTGCCTTCGGCGGTGTCGGTGTCGGTGTCGTCGGCACCCTCGAGATCGGTATCGACATCATCCGGCGCTGCGGTTGGTTCGTCGTCGTCCGAGCCGCCGCCGGGTGGAGGCGCATCATCAGCCGGCTCATCAGCGGCACCGTCCACGGTCGGTATTGGCATTGTCGTCGTGATCGTGGGCGCCTCCGCCAAAGCCACTGCGGAGCCCCCGCGTCTCGACGGGAGAGCAGCCCCGACGGCCGGGTGCGGAGGCGGCGTCCTGTCCGGCGGCGAGACGACCGTCCCGAAGGCGAAAGCCTCGTCCAGCTGCTCGACCGTCACCACCGCCGGCCTGTACTTTTGTTCGTCCTCCAGCGTGATCTCACCGAGGCCGATCCGCTCCTGCAGCCGCTTCATCCACCGCGGCGCCCACCAGCAGTCGTTGCCGAGCAGCTTCATGACCGATGGCACCAGGAACATCCGGACCACTGTCGCGTCGAGCAGCAGCGCAGTCATCAGTCCGATCGCCAGGTACTGCATCATCACCAGATCGGAGAACGCGAACGCCCCTCCGACCACGACAAGCACAAGCGCCGCCGCGCTGATGAGGCGGCCGGTGGTCGCCGTGCCGGTGCGGATGGCGTCCTCGGTGGTCATCCCGCGCGCGCGGGCCTCGACCATGCGGGACACCAGGAACACCTCGTAGTCGGTAGACAGGCCGAAGATCACCGCGATGATCAAACCGATCACCGGGGCCGTCAACGGCGTTGGCGTGAAATTCAGCCAGCTGGAGAAATGCCCGTCGATGAATATCCACGTCAGCACGCCCAGCGTCGAGCAGAGTGTCAACGCGTTCATCAGCGCGGCCTTGATCGGCAACACCAGTGATCCGAACGCCAGGAACATCAACGCCGTGGTCATGGAGACCGCGATGAGGATCATCGCAGGCATCTTTGCCGAAATGGTTCGAACGCTGTCCTGTTCGAGCGCGGGTGTGCCGCCCACCATCAATTGCAGACCGTGAGGTTCGGGAATCGCTCTCAGCGCATCGACCTTCTCCCTGGCGTCAAGGCGGTTGACCAGACCGTTCTGAATCACCCTGACCGACTTGTCCTTCGACGCGCCGTCGAGGTAGGGGCGTTCCTTCCACATGTTGGCCGGGTCGTTGTTCGGCTCGGTGAATCCCGGGATCGCCATTGCCTCACTACGGACCTGAGCGACCTGTGCGTCGGTGATCGGCTGGCCGTTTGTATTGCGCATCACGAGCGTGATGGGCTCGACGCGGAAGCCGGGGAATGTCCGGTCGAACTCCTCTTGTGCCTGGCGCACCGAGTTGGTCGGCGGCAGGTATTTCTCGCTGATGCCGCCGAGGGCCAGTTTGCCCAGCGGCAGGATCAGCAAGATCAGAACGATGATGATAGGGACCGCGAACAACAGCGGGCGTTTCATCACGCGGTCGGCCAGCCGGCCCCAGAACCCGTTCTCGACCTCGGCGCTGGTCTTGGTCTTCTCCAGTCGAGCACCAAGCCAGGTGATCAGCCGGTTGCTGAATTGCCAGTCCCGCAGGAACGGCACCCGTAGGAGAGCGGTCACGCTCAGGGCGTCGACCTTTGGGCCGAGCATTCCCAGGATGGCGGGCAGCACCGTGATCGACAGAAGGGCAGCCAACGTGACCGACGCGATCATGGCGTAGGTGAGGGATTTGAGGAAGCCCTGCGGGAACAGCAACAAGCCGCCTACGGACGCCGAGATCAGCACCGACGAGAACGCGATGGTGCGCCCTGCTGTCACCACGGTGCGGCGGACCGCGGTTTCGGTGTCGTAGCCTTCGGCGATCTCCTCGCGGAAGCGGCTGACCACGAACAATCCGTAGTCGATGGCGATACCGAGGCCGATCAGCGTGACCACCGGCTGCGCGAAGTAGTGCACCGGCACGGATAGCGCCGTCAACCGCATGATGCCGAGCGCGCCTGCGATAGTCAGCCCGCCGATGATCCCAGGCAGGAACGCGGCGACAACACCGCCGAACACGAAGAACAGCAAGACCACCACCAACGGCATGGCGAGCAGTTCTGCCCGCTGCTGGTCGGTGGCGATGGTCCCGGTCAGTTCGTTGGCCAGCGGCAACAACCCGGCCAGCTGCACGTTGACGCCATGGTCGGACAGGTCCTCCCGGACCGCCTTGTAGTTCTTGAGGATGAGGTCGTCGTTGTCGCCCTTGAGCTGGATGGACATGAACGCGTGCTTCTTCGACGCGTCCGTCATGTTCTTCAGCAGTTCGGGTGTTTTGAAATAGCCGATGGATCGGAGGATCTGGTCGGGGTGGTCCTTCTCGACCTTGGCGAGGTTGTCGAGGACCTTCTTGCGGAAGGCGGGGTCGTCGACGGTTTTGCCATCGGGAGCGGTGTAGATCGCGACGATGTGGCTGGACGTGTCCCTGCCGTAGGTCTTGTCGCCCAATCGCGACGCCTGCGCCGATTCGCTGTTGTCGTCGAAGAAGCCGCTCTGCGTGACGTGCTCGCCCAGGCTGCTGCCGTAGATGCCGCTACCCAGGCACAACGCCACCATCACTCCGACGACGATGAATCGGTAGCGGTAAACCATACGACCCCACCAAGCGAAAACGGCTAGCCCCTCACTGGTGTCGCTCCGCTTCGGCGGATCATTGAAATGAACTCATTTGCCATGCGTGACGTTACAAGCAGAACACCGGCCGTGGTGGCGGGGTCAGACCTTCTGCTGCGGTTTCGTCGGCGAAGGTTAGGGAATCGTCCTACTTCTTGAACCCATCGCGTCGGTGATCCGTGACACAAATATGCATGCATCAACACGATCACACGCCGGCTTAGCGGCTACGGGTGTTGCCGTCGTCGGTATCGCCGCGATGGCCGCAGCACCCCTGGCTCCGACAACTCAGATCCAGTCGCCGATGGCGGCGTCGCACGATGTCCGACTAGCCGCCACAGAGGTACCGCCCGGCGGGCTCATCACCAGCTTCCTGGGCAATCAGCTGATCTATTGCTCGGCTATCTGCGGGCCGCTGGTAGTGACCGCCGTGACGGCCGCCGTCACGACGGTGCAGACGCCGGTGGTGTTTGTTGGCGCTCTGGGGTCGGGCAACCTCTTCAAGGCCATCGGCGTGACCGCCGCGTCGGTCACCGGGCCGACGACAGCCGCCCTGGCCGCGGCTATCGACGCCGACGTCACCGTCGCGGTCCCCAAGGCATCGAACGCGTTCGAGGTCGGTGTAATCGGGCTGCTCAACGTCGTGCCTGCCGCGGCCGGCGGGTTGCCGGGAATCATCACGGCCATCCAGGCCGTCCGCCAAGACACCTTCGATGCGCTCAACTTGCCGGTCCCGGTTACCGGGCCAACCGTCATGCCGCACGGTGTCGTGCAGGTCGCGGCGCTGAGCGCGATCCGCGTTGGCGAGGCCATCATCTTCCCGGCGTTCAATGATGCCCTGCTTGCCACGATTGCTGTCCCTAATGCAGCGGCGCAGGAACTGGCGGCGACCGGAGATCCCGTACAGGCGGTCGCCGCGGGTGTCGACAGCGCGGTTGGATCGGTGACCGCGGCGGTGAACGTCGTCGCGGGCTCGGTTGTCACCGGCATCAAGGACATCCGCACCGCCGCCGGGCAATCCTCGCTTGGGAATGCTGCAATATTAAGTCAAAAGTCTTCTACGACAACAACATCCTTAAGCGTCAAGGTGGAACCGTCTCGCCAGGTTGGCACGATAGCCAAACACGCCAGCGTTGAGCCCGGTAGCTCGCACCCATTGCGTGACGTCGCTTCGAAGGTTCGGCAGGTTGCGCGAAGCGTCTTCAAGAGCACCTCCGAACGGCCTCATCGCACCGTGACGAGCAAAACTAAAACCTAGAGTCATTCCCTCAAAGACGTTGGCCGCCTTACTGTTAAAGCGAGGCGGCCAACGCAATGCGACTGTGTCGGTCAGTGCGCCTGCGACCAAACTCCCCACGGCACATACGGATCGGTGCCGTACGGCGTATAGGGGTTGGCGCCGCCGATCTCCTGGCTACCGGGGTAAATGGCGACCGGTCCGCCGGGCGGCAGCGCAACAGTTCCATCTTCGGCGTTGGCCGGCGCCGCAAGCCCAACGGTCAGAGCCGCAAGCATGCCTGCTGCGATGCCGGTCAGTGAGAACTTCTTCATGTCGATTGCCTCCTGTAATGATCAGGCGGAGGCTCGCGGGCCAATGTCCGCGGGTCTGGCACCCTCTAACCCGGTTAGTTCACTTGGCCGGTTATATCAACCTGAAACAGGCTGGTGAGAGGGTATGTTCCCAGTGGCAGAATCTCGTCCCGGCGTGGCAGCATTTTAGCTCTACGCTAATTTCTGCCACATGGCGACGCGCAAGCCCCGCGGGCACTGCGCTGATAACGTTCGAGCGCAAGTGTGGATTGAACCGAAAGCCGTCTGCCGTGCCACCCTTACTCCGCGATCTGCTCCGGCCGCACCGCGCCGTCCTGATTGTTCTTTTCGCTGCGATCCTGGTCCAGATTGCCATGAGTCTGGCGATGCCGTGGCCTCTGAAAATCGTGCTGGACAACGTGGTGGGCAACCACCCGCCGCCGCAGTGGATCGCGTGGGCACTACCGGTGTTGGGTGGCCCATCCAAGGTCCACATCGCCATCGCCGCGGCGATCGTCACCGTGCTGATCGCTGTGGTAGCAGGCATCGCGTTCTATATCTCGAGCTACCTCACGGAGAGCCTCGGCCAAAGCGTCGGAAATGAGCTCAGGGTGCGGCTCTACCACCACCTCCAGGAGCTGTCGCTGTCGTTCTACGACACCCACCGGGTGGGCACCATCCTCAGTACCCTCACCGGTGACGTTCAGTCGATCCAGAGTTTCGCGTCGACGAATACTCTCAACATCACGACCGACTCGCTGACGTTGGTCGGCATGGTCGTCGTGATGTTCATGCTCCGTTGGGATTTCACACTGATCGCTCTCACCGTGACACCCCTGCTCGCGCTCTTTGTGGTCCGCATCAACCGCGCCGTCAAGGTCGCGGTCCGGGACGTGCGGACCCGGCAGTCCGACCTGTTGGCCACGTTGCAGGAAGGTCTGCAGTCGATCGAACTCGTGCAGGCCTACTCGCGTCAGGACCTCGCCGAGCAGCAATTGCGCAAGGCGAGCACTGACACGGTGGCGGCGTGGCTGGCCACCCGCAGGCTGTCGGCGTTGTTGTCTCCGACTGTCGGCCTGGTGATTGCGATATGCACCGGGGTGGTGCTGTGGCGCGGCTCCCTGCTGATCCTCGGCGGCGTGATGACGGCAGGCGCGCTCACCGTCTTCCTGACCTACCTGACGAAGTTCTTCCAGCCGGTACGGGACCTTTCGGTGATGACCAACACCATCGCCCAAGTCAGTGTCGGCTTCGAACGGGTGACGGCGATCTGTGACGCCGACGCGACGGTGCCGGAGCGGCCGGCGCCCACGGATCCTCCGCGGTTCCGCGGCCAGATCGAATTCGACCACGTCGCATTCGGTTACGACCCCGATCGCCCGGTGCTGCGCGACATCAGCTTCTCGATCGCGCCGGGGCAAACCGTTGGGATCGTCGGTCCCACCGGCAGCGGCAAGTCGACGCTCGTCAGCCTCATTCCACGGTTCCGCGATATCGAAACCGGAAGCATCCGCATCGACGGTGGCGACATCTGCGACTACCGGCTTCACGGGCTCCGGTGCCAGATCGGCTTCGTCCTCCAGGAAACCGTTCTGCTGCGCGGGACGATCCGCGACAACATCGCGTTCGGCCGTCCCGACGCCACCGACGATGAGATCGTCGAGGCCGCAACTCTGGCCAACGCGGACGAATTCATCGCCAAGATGCCCGACGGGTATGACAGCTTCGTCGGCGATCGTGGTTCGACGTTGTCGGGGGGTCAGCGTCAGCGGATCGGGATTGCGCGGGCGCTCGTTCGGGATAACCCCATCCTGATCCTGGACGAACCGACCGCTGCATTGGACGCCGAGTCCGAGAACAAGGTGATCGAGGCGTTGGACCGGCTCATGGAAGGGCGGACCGTCCTGACGATCGCGCACCGCCTGAGCACGCTGCGCAGTGCCGACAAGATCATCGTGATCAAGGAGGGCGCGGTGGCCGAAGACGGCACGCACCAAGAGTTGATAGCGCTCGACGGCGTCTATGCCGAGTTGCACCGCCTCCAGTTCGGCACGCCCGCGTAGCGATCGGTAAAGCGTATCTGTGAATTCGCTGTCAAGACTCATGAACGGCGTCTCTACAATCGGTGAACACGTGCCGCGCGGTATGTCTGCGATTTCTCCTGACGCCTCCCGGACGGCTCGCCGCTGCTAGCATTTTTTTCCACCGCGAGCTACCTCCAAAGCTCCCCTGGCGTAAGGAGTTCAACCATGTTGGCGATGCGAGATCACGACGTCGAGGACTACACAGACCTGCACGATATGGACGGCACCGAGGTCGGCGTCCTCACCGATGATGACCGCGCCTGCCTGACCGAGCTGGGCCAGTATCTGGCCACCACCGATGCATGGAAGCGATTCGGAATCTGGCTGCTGCACAAGCACTTCGAACCCTCGGATGGCGAAGTGTTCGTCGAGCAGCTGGCCGATTCGCCTCGCGGCACCCGCACCGCACCGATCGAGCGGGGCGCGTTCACGCAGTCCGGCCTCAACGCTACGGCCATCCGCTTCGACGGTTCCATCGAAGCGGGCGTAGGGGCAATCGGAATGGAGTTCGCGGCGCCAACGGACTTCGGCGACACGGCTCCGTTCGGTGAAGAGGACGAAGCGGTCCTGGCCGGTATCGCCGAACGGCTCGACGCGAGTGGCAAGCTCGACCGGTTCGGTGTGCGACTGATCCGCAACCCGCTGGGCCTCACGGAGGGCCAGGTGCTGCATGAGACCTCCGACAGCCGCGACCGAACCCTGAATTGCACGGTTGCCGACCGCGAAGCCCTGGTGGACGGGCACATCGTCGAGACCACGTGGCGCTGGCGTGTCATCGACGGCCAGTCGCAGCCGATCGTGATGCAGGACTGCACCGCCACGTGCATCCGCGTCGGTGAGGGCCACGACGTCGCCCACGACCACGAGGAGAATTTCGGCGGCAACGACTGACCCTCGATCGTCGGCGTACGGTCTGCGTCCGATCGGGTCGAGGTAACGCCGGCGGCTGCTTAACTGATCCGCCCCGTCGATGAATGTCGCTGTGCCGCAGACCCACAGCGACAGCCCTCCGGGCAATCCCGGAGAGGAAAACAATCGATGGACACTTTCAAGCCGTCGATCGACTGGGGCTCGGAACTGGCCAGGTCGGTCGTCTGGATCTTCGCCGCGTCCGCAATCAGCGCCGTTTGCGTGCTGTTGATCCTGGCGGCGGTCGTTCGTTACACCACGTTCGGCAGGCGCTTCTGGGCGATCACCGGCGGCTATTTCACCGGTACCGCCAGCCTGCCCGCATGGGGCCTGCTGGTCGTGATGATGCTGTCGGTCATTTCCTCGGTGCGCATTCTGGTCTTAATGAGCTACTACAACAACGATCTCCACTCTGCCCTGCAGATGGCGTTCGAGGGCGCCGCCTCGCATCACGAGTCACAACGGGATTCGGGGGTGCACGGATTCTGGGTCGCGATCGGCACCTTCGTCGTGCTCGCGCTCGTCAACGTCGCGCGAATTGTGTTCGACAACTACGTGACCCAGCAGTTCATCATTCGCTGGCGGGTGTGGCTCACCGCCCGGTTCACCGGTAATTGGCTCGGCGACCACGTCTACTATCGCGCTCGGTTCGTCGAACCTGGCGTCGACAATCCCGATCAGCGCATCCAGCAGGACATCGACGTGTTCACCACCGGGGTGGGCACCGGCCCCAATGTGCCGACCTATTACGCCCAAAGCATGCTGATCTTCGGCGCAGTGGAGTCGGTGGTCTCGGTGGCGTCGTTCACCGTGATCCTGTGGAAACTCGCGGGCCCGCTAGCGCTGTTCGGTGTCCACATCCCGAAGGCACTGTTCTGGATCGTGCTCGGCTACGTGCTGGTCGCGTCGGTGATCGCCTTCAGGATCGGGCGTCCGTTGATCGGGCTGAGCTTCCGCAACGAACGGACCAACGCGGCCTTCCGCTATGCCCTGGTTAGGGTCCGTGAGTCTGCCGAGGCGATTGCCTTCTTCCGTGGTGAACGCGCCGAACGCGAGCAACTCGACACGCGGTTCGGGGCGATCATCGCCAACTACCGCCGCTACGTGCGTCGGACTGTCGGCTTGCGTGGGTGGAACTTCTCCGTCACGCAGGCGATCGTCCCGCTCCCATACATCCTCCAGGCTCCGCGCCTGTTTGCCGGCACGATCAAGCTGGGTGACGTGACGCAGTCGGCGACCGTATTCGGTGAGATTCAATCGAGCCTTTCGTTCTTCCGCAACGCCTACAGCCAGTTCGCCAGCTACAACGCCGCAGTCATCCGCCTTTACGGTCTGGTCGAGACCGCAGACGAGGCACGTCAATTGCCCTCTGTGACAACCGAATTCAGTGACGATGGCTCGGTCCAGCTGGACGGCGTTGAAGTGCGGGCCGCCAATGGCGACCGCCTCATCGACCGGGTGGACGTCAGGCTGGAGCGAGGGGAGTCCTTGGTGATCACCGGTGCATCGGGCAGCGGGAAAACCACGCTTCTGCGATCCCTGGCCGAGCTGTGGCCCGAGGCGTCAGGAGTGTGGCATCGACCGAGCGGTGACAACGCGGCGATGTTCGTAGCCCAACTGCCTTATATGCCGCTTGGGTCGCTGCGCACGGTTCTCTGCTATCCGGACAGTCCTGGAGAGGTGACCGATCAGCGGCTCCGCGAGGTTTTGACTCAAGTCTCGCTGTCGCACCTCCGCGACCAGCTCGACGTCCAGGCTGAATGGGCCAAAGTGCTGTCGCCCGGTGAGCAACAGCGGATCGGCTTCGCCCGGGTTTTGTTGATCAGGCCGAAGGCCGTGTTCCTCGACGAGGCGACCTCTGCGCTCGACGAAGGCCTGGAGTTCGCGTTGTACGAGTTGCTGCGCACCGAACTCCCCGACACCGTGGTCGTGAGCGTCGCTCATTCCCATGCCGTCGAACAGCATCACCAGCAGAATCTGGCGCTGCTCGGCGACGGGGCCTGGCGGCTTAGCGCTGTCGGCGCCAATCGATGAGACAGGGCGGCCGATGCGGCGCGGCAATCCGCCGTGAAGTCGATCAGGGGTCGACGTCGACAACCTCCTGCGTTCATCCGCGTCGACTTTGGCCGTTGTTCGGCAAGGACGACACGACCGGCGTCATCGCTTCGTAGAGTCAGCAGCATGCGCGCGATTTCGCCGGCCGTTTCATCGCGCATTCATGAGCCCTTCCGGGCCCGTTGGGGAGCGCCCGGATGATGACGGACGCTGTCAGCAAGCTGCAGGGCGACCTGGCCCGCTTCGGTTACCTCGCGGATGAGGGGCTGGCCACCGCCATCCACCTCGCCGTGCGGTTGAGGCGACCGTTACTGCTGGAGGGTGAAGCCGGGGCCGGCAAAACCGAGGTCGCCAAAACCTTGGCGCGCTGGTCGGGGGGTGAGCTGTTGCGGCTGCAGTGCTACGAGGGCATCGACGTGTCCCAGGCGGTCTACGAATGGGATTACGCCCGCCAGCTGCTGCACCTCAAAGCGGCGGAAACCGGTGGCCCGGAGGCTTTGGCCGCCGCCGAAGATGAGCTGTTCTCCGAGAGGTTCCTGGTCCGGCGACCACTCCTGCGAGCCCTCGACAACCGCGACGGTCCTCCGCCGGTGCTGCTGATTGACGAAATCGACCGTGCCGACGACGAATTCGAGGCGTTCCTGCTGGAAATCCTGTCCGATTTCGCCGTGACGGTGCCCGAGCTGGGAACGTTCGCCGCGGAGGTTCCGCCTGTTGTGGTCTTAACCTCCAATCGCACCCGCGATCTGCATGACGCCCTCAAACGACGCTGCCTGTACCACTGGGTCGATCACCCCGACATCGACAGGGAAGTGGCCATAGTGCGGCTGCGCGTGCCCGAGGCGAGCCAGCGGCTGGCCCGGCAGGTCGCTGCCGCCGTCGGCGCGTTGCGGGAGCTCGACCTCTACAAACCCCCCGGGGTGGCTGAAACGATCGACTGGGCCCGCGCGCTGGCCGAACTCGGCGAGCAGGAGCTCACCGAAACCGATGTCGAGCACACCCTCGGCTGGGTGCTGAAGTACCGCGAAGACATCCAGAAAACAAAGGCCGCAGGAGTTGACGCCATCGTGCGGGCGGCGGCCGCCGACGGTGTCTGACGGCGCGGATCGGCTCGCGGTGATCTTCGCGCGCCGGCTGCGGGCCGAAGGCATGACCGTCCCCACCGGCTCGGTGGCGCTGTTCGTCGAGGCGCTCAACGCAGTGGACCCGCTCGACGGTGACAACGTGTACTGGGCGGCACGCGTGGTTCTGGTGAAGCGACCCGAGGACATCGACGCCTTTGATCGGGCATTCGCGTCGTTCTGGCTTGGCCGAACAGGAAACTCCCCGCCCGCCGCGGTGGCCGTCGAGGAAAGGGTCGGTGTCGACTGCCCAGAGCGGACTGCCGACACCCTCACGGCGGAGCCGCCGAGCGCTGCCACCGCAGTCCTTCGGTACAGCCCGGTAGAGGTATTGCGAAGCAAAGACTTCGGTGACTACACCGCGGCCGACTTCGCCGAGGCCCAGCAGTTGATGGCCCGGCTTCGGGCCACCGCCTCGATGCGGCGCAGCAGGCGGCGTCGGCCCGCGAGGTGGCGGCGGGGCCACGCACCCGACATCCGCGCGACGGTGCGCCGTGCGTTACGCACCGGCGGCGAGCCCATCCGGCGAGCGTGGTACGCGCCGTCGCTGCAACCACGCCGGCTTGTTCTGCTGTGCGATGTCAGCGGGTCGATGGACCTGTACTCCCGGGCGCTGCTGCGGTTCATGCACGCGGCGGTGGCCGGTCGCCGACGTGTCGAGGCCTTCGCCATGGGCACACGTCTCACCCGGTTGACGCGCGAGTTGTCGTCCCGCGACCCCGATCAAGCCCTGAGGAGTGCCGGTGTCGCGGTGGCCGACTGGTCCGGAGGCACTCGACTGGGCGATAGCTTGCGTGCCTACAACGACGGCTGGGGCATGCGCGGAATGTCTCGGGGCGCTGTGGTAGTCATTCTCTCCGATGGTTGGGAGCGCGGCGATCCAACCGTCATCGCCGATCAGATGGCGCGCCTGTCGCGGGTGGCTTACAGGGTGGTGTGGGTGAACCCACTGAAGGCGTCGCCCGGCTACGCTCCGCTGGCGCGCGGTATGGCCGCCGCACTGCCGTACATCGATGAGCTCGTCGACGGCCACAACCTCAACGCACTCGAAGAGTTGGTCGAGATCGTCTCGAGATGACCCGTCCGGTCGGGACCGTCCAAAGGTCTGCGGTCAGCGTCGAGCAGGAATCACGCCGGCGAGCTCGAGGATCCGGGTCGGGGGTAGGTGCTGCTCGGTGATGGTTACGCCGAACTCCGAGAGCGCGTCCTCGATGGCGTTGGTGATCGCCGCCGGCGCGCCGATCATGCCACCCTCCCCGACACCCCGGTAGTTGGCCTTGATGCTCGACGGCGTCTCGACGTGGTGGATCTCGATCTCGGGTATCTCCATCGAGGTCGGAATCAGGTAGTCCATGAAGGTGCCGGCCTGGAAGTTGCCGTCGTCGTCGTAGGTGGACTTCTCGTACAACACCGCGCCGACGCCTTGCGCCACGCCGCCTCGAATCTGACCGTCGACGATGGCGGGGTTGATCAGCTCACCGCAGTCCTCGACCACGAGGTAGCGGTCGATGGCCACCTGCCCGGTCTCGAGGTCGATCTCGACCCAGCACACGTGGGTGGACTGAGCCCACCCGCCCTCGCCGCCGTCCCACTGGCCGTTGACGAGCATGGCGCCGCCCCCCGGCACTTCCGGGCCCCTGCGCATGGCCTCGCCCGCGACCTCGGGAAGCGTGACCGCGATGGACGGCGTGCCCTGCACGAAAACCCGCCCATCCTCGACCAACAGGTCGGCCGGCGACGCCTCGAGGAGATCAGCGGCGACGTCGACGATGCGGTCGCGGAGCTCCGCTGCCGCGACCGTGACGGCGCCGCCCGCCATCGCCGCCGACCGGCTCCCGCCGGTGCCCACCATCCCGAACGGCGCGACACGGGTGTTGCCGTACTGCACGCGCACGCCGCTCATCGGGACGCCGAGTTGATCGGCGGCAACCTGAGCCAAGGTGGTCTCATGACCCTGGCCGTGGGGCACCTGCTGGGTGTGGACGGTCACCATCCCATCGGCCTCGAGCACCATCCGGGCCGGCTCCGCGCCGAACATGGCGCCAATCCCGGGCATGACGTAGTCGAAGAACCCAGGCGGCCCGGGCGCTGCCTCGATGTAGGTGGCGAACCCCAACCCGACGCACCGGCCCTTGGCGCGCGCCGCCTCCTTCTGCGCCTCCCACCCAGCGAAGTCGGCCAGCTCGAGGGCCTTCTCCAGGGTGACGCGTGCGGACATCCGCACGTCGAGGGACGGCCCGGTGACCATCTTGGCCGGAAGCTCGTCGGGGCCGATCATGTTGCGGAGGCGGATCTCCGCCCGGCTGATCCCAAGCTGCCGGGCGAGGACGTCCATCATCCGTTCGCGCACCCATGTCTCGGCGGCCCACGGGCCGCGGTAGGCCACGTAGGTCCCTTTGTTGGACGCGGTGAGCACCGTCTCGAACTCCAGACCTCGGAGCCGGTACGGCCCCGGGATCATGACCTCGATGACGCGGGCGAACAACGGCGCTCCGACGGGAAAGCCCGGGTAGGCGCCGACATCCATGGTCATGCCCACCCGGAAGCCGAGGATGGTCCCGTCGTTCTTCACGGCGACCTGGATCTTGAGTGTCTCCTCCCGGGCCTGCCCACCGACGGTCAGGTGCTCATTGCGGTCCTCGATCCACTTCACCGACCGCCCGAGGTGGAGGGCGGCCGCGCACAGCGCAACGTCCTCCCGGCTCACCAGGTCTTGGCGCCGAAGGCGCCACCGATGTCGCCGGCGATCACGGTCGGGATCTCGCCCGGATCCTTGGCGATCAGGGCCAGCATCGAGCGCATCATGTACGCCAGGCGCTTGGGCTCGCGCATGGCCGCCTTGTTCATCGCCGGCATCATCTGCTTGCCGGCGCCGAGGAGCGACGGGTTGGCCTTGATGTAGGCGCGGGCGCCGGCAGCGAACTTCCTGGTGTGCTCGCGATTGGTGGCCAGCTTGCGGAGTGACTGCCAGATGGGCTGGTTGCCCAGCAGGAGGGCGACAGCCCAGCGCATGCCGTGGGCGGACTGGGTGGCCGAGTGCAGGATCAGCTCACCGGTCACCGGGTCGATCTCGGCGACGGTGCCGCGAGTCTCCATGGGTTGGTTGGAGTGGCGGTGTTGCTCGAAGGTCTGGGTGATGACGCGGTCGGCATCGGCGAAGGCCTGATCGACGTCGCCATAGGAGTTCTTGCCCCGGTACAGCACGTTGCCGCCGGCCTTGGGCCAGATGGGCGGACGGGACGGGTCCTGAGCCTGGGCCATGGTGGCCACCGCGGGCAGCGCCTCGTACTCGACGTCGATCAGCTCGCACCCGTCCTCGGCGACGCGGCGGGTGTCGGCCACGACGATCGCCACCGGGTCGCCCACCAGGCGGACCCGATCGACGGCCAGCGCGAAGTACGGCGGGTCGTACAGCCCATCGAGCGGCATCATTCCCAGGAAGGCGCCGGTCATGGTCTGCATGTCCGCACCGGTCAGCACCGTGCGCACGCCCGGCAGCGCCCGTGCCGCGGCCACGTCGATGGACACGATGCGCGCGTGCGGGTAGGGGCTGCGCAGGAACGCCGCGTGGGCCATGCCCGGCACGGTCAGGTCGTCGACGTAGCGACCCCGGCCGGTCAGCAACCGCGGGTCCTCGACCCGCTGGACCCGGGCGCCGACCAACCGGCCGGCGATGGCTTCACGCATGGTCACTTACCCCCAGGTGACCGGTCAGGAGGGCCTCGACGCTGTCGACGATGCTCCGGTACCCGGTGCAGCGGCAGAGGTTCCCCGACAGCTCCTCCCGGATCTCCTCCCGGGTGGGCGTCGGGTTGTCATCAAGCAGGCAGCGGATGGTCATGAGGAAGCCCGGCGCGCAGAAGGCGCACTGGAACGCATGATTTTCCACCATCGCCTGTTGGATCGGGTGGAGCACCCCGTCCTCGGCGAGGGACTCGACCGTCTCCACGTCAGTGCCGTCCGCTTGGACCGCCAACATCAGGCACGAACGCGCCGCCCGGCCGTCGACGCGGACGGTGCAGGCCCCACAGACACCGTGCTCGCAAGCCAGGTGGGTGCCGGTCAAGCCCAGGTCCTCGCGGAGCACGTCGGCCAGCGTCCGGCGGGCTTCGACCTCGAGCTCCTCGTCCCGCCCGTTGACCCTGACGGCGATCCGGTGGAGGTCGGTCATGATGCCGCGCCCACTCGGGTGTGAGCCTCAGCCAGGCAACGACGGGTGAGGACGCCGGCGACGTGGGCCCGGTAGGCGGCGCTGGCATGGTTGTCGTCGGGCGGCTCGAGCGATCGGGTGACGACACTGGCCGCCTCGGCGAAGAGCTCGGCCGTCGGCGGTTCGCCCACCATCAGGTCCTCCGCTTCGCTGACGCGGACGGGCGTGCTGGCCGCGCCGAAAAAGGAGAGCGCAGCCGCGGCAACCCGGCCGGTGCCGTCCACGTCGAGCGAGGCAGCCAGACCGACCAGGGCGTAGTCCGCGTGCCGCCGGCTCACCTCCTGCACCGACCACCCGGCTGAGCTCGGCCAGATGGGCCAGCGCACGCCGGTGAGCACCTCGTCGTCGTTGACGTCGGACGAGAAGTACCCGAGGAAGAAATCGGCGGCGGCAACGGTCCGCTCGCCGTCACGACTCCGCACGATCATTTCGGCGCCGACCGCCAAGGCGACGGCAGGGAGCTCGGCGGCCGGGTCGGCATGGACGATGCTCCCGCACGCGGTGCCGCGGTTGCGGATGGCCCGATGGCCGATGTGGGGCATGGCCGCGGCGACGAGAGGCTGGGCCCGACGCACGACGGGCGAGTCCTCTACGTCCGTGTGACGCGCGAGCGCGCCCATGAGCAGACCGCCCTCGTCTTCGGTGATCGCAGCCAGCGGGGCGATGCGGCCGATGTCGATGACGTGCTCGGGCCGAGCCAGACGGAGGGCGAGCAGCGGGACGAGGCTCTGGCCGCCGGCCAGCACCTTGCCGTCGCCCCCGAACTCCCCCAGCTGATCGAGGGCCTCATCGATCGTCGAAGGCCGGTGGTAGGCGAAGTCGGGGGGCTTCACTCGGTGAGCGCCTGGTAGGTCAGCACGCGCATCTCCCGGCGTACCGGGTAGGTCGACGAGGGCACCAGTTGGGTCAGCAGCATGCCGATCAGCTCCTCCGCCGGGTCGATCCAGAACATGGTGCTCGCCGCTCCGCCCCAGGCGTACTCACCCGGCGAGCCCATCACGTGGGCGCGCGCCGGGTCAAGCATGACCGAGAAGCCAAGCCCGAATCCGATCCCTTCGTACGAGGTTTCGCTGAAGACCGGCGGGCCCATGGTCACGAGGTCGCCGCCCCGCGATGCGCTGGCTGAAGTCAGCCAGCAGGTGTCCACTCACGCGTTTGGCCGCGCAAGGCGGTGACGGTGGAGGCGCTGTGCGCCGACTGGATCGCCTCACTGCACAACGCTCGAGCGACGACGGTCAACGCGTACCGGTTCTGCCTCGCACCGCTACGGGAGTGCCACGGTGATCTGCCCGCGAAGAAGCTGACGCGGCCCGACCTCGACAAGCTGGTGATCGCGCTGCGCGAGGTGGCACGACGACGGCGAAGGGCAAGCCTCGGCGGGCGTGGTCGGCGCGGTCGCTGAAGAAGGCCGTCGATGCCTGGCGCATGATGCTTGCCCTACGGCGTTGAACGCCGCGAGCTTTCGCACATCGTTGGTCGCCCTACTGATCACGCGCCGCCAGCTAGTCCTGCAACGAGATGAGGCAGGAGGTCGCGGATTTCTGATTGGGGTAAGTCAACCTTCGCGGCACACTACCAATGGCGAGGTGACATCAATCGGATGCCGTGTGATGGTCGCATTGGCTGGCAATCCGCGGCACGAAGTGCCGGTCTCTCTGAAGCGAGATGGTCGCCAGTTGGAGGAGGGTGACCCCGACTACGTCAAGCCGCTGCCGATACGCCGGGTCATGACTGCCGAGGACGAGCCGATCGTCTCGGCGCTTTGAACTGT
>CAWFQG010000008.1:0-51914 GCA_963817825.1 uncultured Actinomycetota bacterium
ACGGGATCTCGTTCTGTCCGACCTCGATGTAGTCGAGCCCATCCGAGACGACCTGCCAGACGTTCTTCTTGGGGTCGATCCCTCCGCGGTTCTGGTCGACGTAGCTCAACTTGACCGTGTCGCCGACCTTGACCACGCCGCTGTCGGGTTGTTCGAGGCCGACGATGGTCTTGAACAGCGTGGTCTTGCCGACGCCGTTGGGCCCGATGACGCCGACGATGCCGTTGCGGGGCAGCGTGAACGACAGGTCCTTGATGAGGGTGCGGCCCTCGAAACCCTTGTCGAGATGTTCGACCTCGACGACGACACTGCCAAGGCGCGGGCCGACCGGGATCTGGATCTCCTCGAAGTCGAGCTTGCGGGTCTTCTCCGCCTCGGCGACCATCTCGTCGTAGCGCTGCAGCCGGGCCTTGCTCTTGGCCTGCCGGGCCTTGGCCCCCGATCGCACCCAGGCCAGCTCGTCCTGCAACCGCTTCTGCAGCTTGGCGTCCTTGCGGCCCTGGACGGCGACGCGCTCGGACTTCTTCTCCAGGTACGTCGAATAGTTGCCCTCGTACGGGTACGCGCGACCGCGGTCGATTTCGAGGATCCACTCGGCGACGTTGTCGAGGAAGTACCGGTCGTGCGTGACGGCGAGGATGGCGCCCTTGTACTCGGCGAGGTGCTGCTCGAGCCATTGCACGCTCTCGGCGTCGAGATGGTTGGTGGGCTCGTCGAGCAACAGCAGGTCGGGCTTGGACAGCAGCAGCTTGCACAGCGCCACTCGGCGCCGCTCACCGCCGGACAGGTGGGTCACCGGCTCGTCGGGCGGCGGGCAGCGCAGCGCGTCCATCGCCTGCTCGAGCTGCGAGTCGATATCCCACGCGTCGGCGGCGTCGAGCTCCTCCTGCAGATGGCCCATCTCCTCCATGAGTTCGTCGGTGTAGTCGGTCGCCATCTGCTCGGCGACCTCGTTGTAGCGATTGAGCTTGGCCTTGATCGCCACGCCGTCCTCGACGTTCTCGCGGACCGTCTTGGTCTCGTCCAGGTGCGGTTCCTGCTCCAGGATCCCGACCGTGGCGCCGGGCTGGATGAACGCGTCGCCGTTGTTGGGCTGGTCCAGGCCAGCCATGATCCGCAGGACGCTCGACTTGCCTGCCCCGTTTGGACCGACCACGCCGATCTTCGCGCCGGGAAGGAAGTTCAAGGTGACGTCGTCAAGGATGACCTTGTCGCCGTGGGCCTTGCGGACCTTCCGCATCGTGTAGATGAAATCGGCCATTGGTGTACTAATGCCTCTCTGGTCTCGGTATTGCTCGCGGACCATCCTAAGCGTGGATCATGGCCGTCCCGACCGCGCCGTCGGCGGCTCAGCCTGCTCACGCCGACATTGGTAGCGCCTTGCCGTCGGCGGCGTCGTCCGACTCGACTTCCTCGGCGTCGTCTTCCGGGGCGGCGTCCTTGGCTTCGGCGGCGTCGTCGCTGCTCCCACCGGTCATCTTCGGCCGGTCGACGGTCGCAATGCTTCGTGCCAGATCCGGTCCCACCGCGGTGGCCCGCACTTCCAGCGATGAACGTCGAACGCCTTCACGGTCCTCGTACTCGCTGGTGTACACGTAACCAACAACGATGACCGGATCACCCTTCCCGAGTGAGGCTCCGACGCCCTTCACCAGCTTGCCCCAGCAGTTCACCGACACGTACAGAGAGTTGCCGGGTTCCCAGTTGCCCTCGGCGGTGCGCCGCCGCGAATTGCTGGCCACTCGGAACTTGTAGACCTCCTGGTCGCCCACCCGGCGCCGGATCGGATCCGTGATGATCGTGCCGACCACGGTCAATGGTGTCTCGAACATTGTTCATTCCTTTCGATTCGTCTGGCTTCTGCCGTACACCGCCATTGATCCGGTCGAGGCCGACACAGACGCATTGCGCGACCGCGCGCGGCGGCAGGCTGTGGATGAATCGCGCACTGTTGATGGCCGCCGTAGGTTGGACAACCATGGCGGACTACCTCGAGTTGGTGGTGTTCGGAGCGCACCTGCGCGGCGGACCGCTGTCTCACCAACTCACGGACCTCGGTGCGCAGTGGGCCGGCGAAATCTTCACGGCGCCGCGCTACCGGATGTCGGTGCTGGCGACGGTGCCACCCAAGCCGGCGATCACGCGTATGCCCGGCGGCGCCGAAGGCGCCTCGCTAATGGGCCACCGGTGGCTACTCTCCCCTGCCGCGCTGGGTTTGTTCCTCGACGCGTTGCCCGCGCCGATGCAGCTCGGCAAGGTCGAATTCGACGACGGCACATGGCGAACCGGATTCGGCTGCGACGGTGCGGCCGCGTCCGGCAAGGACATCAGCTCGTTCGGCAGTTGGCCCGCGGCGATCGCGGCGGGTGCCGTCTAGGCCTGCTTCTGCCACACGGATACGTGGCGCACGCTCTCGTGGGTGAATGGTCGTCCGTCCCAGTCTTCCCACCGGTGGGTGAGTGTCATGCCGGCGATTCGCGCCATGAGGTCCAGTTCGGCCGGCCACACATACCTGAAGGGAATCGACCGGAAGCGCACTTGGTCGCCGCCGTCATCGGCATAGTTGGAACTCATTGACTGCGTTGCACAGTCGTATAGGTCGTATGCCCAGATGTCGTCGCCAACGTCGAAGGGGACCGCGCGTTGGCCCGGCGGCAGCAGCCGCAGCGCAGGCACACCGACTTCGATGACGAAGCTGCCGCCGGGCTTCAAGTGCTCGGCGGCGTTGATGAAGCAGTCGACCTGCGCCTCTTGAGTCGTCAGGTTGCAGATCGTGTTGAACACAAGGTAGGCCAGCGAGAACTCTCCGCAGACACGCGTCTTGGCGAAATCTCCAATGGTCACTCCGATTTCGTCCCCACAGGGCTTCTCACGCATTCGAGCGACCATCGCGTTCGACATGTCGATGCCGTGTACCTCGACACCGCGTCGAGCGAGCGGAAGCGCGATACGGCCCGTCCCGATACCGAATTCCAGCGCCATGCCGTCACCGGCAAGTCCGGCCAAAACATCGACGATATGCGCGATGACGCTGTCGTCGTGCATGCCAGACGTCGCGGAATCGTAGGTCGCGGCGACCTCCTCGCCGAAGAACCCGTCATCGTCTGTCACGTCGAGCGAGCATCCCGTTTGGCGAGTTCGGCGAGCATGGCGTTGTAGGCGCCCAAGTCCGCGTCGTCATCGCGGTCGGCGGCCCGGTCCAGTCGCTTGGCGGTACGCCGGTCACTGCGCGTCCACTGCACCAGCAACGCAATCATCACCACCACCAACGGGATTTCGCCTGCCGCCCAAGCGATTCCGCCGCCCAACCGTTGATCGCCGAGCAGATCGGTGTGCCAGTAGAGCTGCAGAGACTTGTAGAAGCTCTCCCCCAATACGCTCTTGGTGCTCATCAGCACTACGCCGAAGAACGCATGCAACGGCAGCGACGCGAACACCATCGCCAGCTTGGCCAGCGGCGGTATCGGACGCGGCGTGGGGTCGACACCGATGACCACCCAATAGAACAGGTATCCGGTGAGCAGGAAGTGCAGGTTCATCGCGAGATGCGCCGCGTGGGTGCCGACTGCGGCATCGAAGATCCCGCCGAAGTACAGGCCGTAGAAGCCTGCGACGAACAACACCGTCGCGACGATCGGGTTGGTCAAGAACCGCGACACTCGCGAATGCAACGCCGCCAGCAGCCATTCACGCGGACCCGGCGGATCGCCCTTACCCGCCGTCGGCAGCGCCCGCAGCGCCAGGGTGACGGGCGCGCCGAGCACCAGCAGGACCGGCGTCAGCATCGACAACAGCATGTGCGCGACCATGTGCATGCTGAACATCGCAGGCATGTACCGACCCACACCCGACGACGTCGCGAACAACAGCACCAGGCAGCCGAGCAGCCACGCCACCGTCCGGCCCGCAGGCCACGTGTCCCCGCGCCGGTGCAGCCGTCGCAGGCCCCCCAGATACAGCACCGCCATCACGATCGCCGCAGTCCCGAAGACGAGGTCGAACCGCCAGTCGAACAGCACGCGGGCCACCGTCGGCGGCCCGGCGAAGTCGAAGCCGATCTCGATGGCGGGGATGGACGGGTTGAAGACCGGTGGCGGCGGCGGAGGGGTCCGGCTCAGCGCGACGGCCACGCCGAACGTCAGACCGAAGACCGCCGCCTCGATCAGCGCCAACCTGACCAGCGCGCCACGGGCATCCGGGGCGGCCTGCAGTGCGGCGACGCCGCTGCGGCGCTGACGCCAGCCGATGACGCCCAATGAGCACAGCGCGACGGCCTTCGCGATGATCAAGTAGCCGTAGCCGCCGTCGAACAGTTCGGTCGGGCTTATGCGCACCAAGGCGTTGACGAGACCGCTGAGCGCCATCGCGACAAAGCACCACAGCGCGACGGCGGAGAACCGGCGCGCAGCCAGATCGGCGTGCCCGCCGGCGCGCAACGCATGAACGAGGAGCGCAAGCAGGCCGCCTGCCCATACCGCGGCGGCCATCAGGTGGATCAGCAGGCTGTTGGTGGCCAGGTCGTGTGAGCCGCCCGACGACGAATGCCCGGTGAGCGCAAGCGGAATCAGCGTGATCAGCGATCCGGCGAACAGCAGAGGGGTTGACGCCCATCGCAGCACCGGAATGCTCGCGACGGTGACGATCGCCGCAAGGAACGCCGTCCACCGCCATGCGCCTGCCGTTTCGACCAGGCTCGCGACCGACCAGATGTCCGACGGGCTGAGCCGGGACGACAGCGGCTGTCCGGTGACATCCGAGACGGTCAGCGGCACCAGCATCGCCGCGCACGCGGTCCAGATCGCCGATGCGACGGTGCCGATGCGCAAGGCCCGATAACCGTCGGCGTCCAGCACGCCCGTCTGCTGCGGCGGGACCAGGAAGGCGGCGAACATGAACGACCCGACGGCGACTACGCCGGCGATCTCGCCCGCGGCCCGCACGAACGGCAGCCCGTAGGTGGTGATCGGGCCCGGGTCGGGCAGTCCGGTGGCGACCAGCGCGTCGGCCAGCGTCAACACACCGATGCCTGCCGCGGTCACACCGGCCAGCAGCGCGACCCCGAACAACACGGGCCAGACGGCGCGACTGCGCACGCTCGATGCCGCGGTCGGGGTCATGTAACCAGCGTATGGCTAACCAACAGGCGCAGGCGGAAGGTGGTCACTCGGACGCCGCGCGCAGCGCGCGTCGCTCCATTTCGCGTGCGTAGAACTGCTTGAAGGAGATCCGCTCGATCTTGTCCATGTCGCGCAGCACGTCGCGAAGTTCGTCGCGGAACGCGGTGCGCCGCTCGACGAGGTCGGCCGCGGGCTCCAACAGGTGCTGGTCGGCGACCACCTGGCGGGCGGTGGCGAACAGCAACGCCGACACCGCTTCGGTGCTGCGGATCCTGTTCTGTGCGACGTATTGGTTGCCGACGCCCAACGCCTTCTTCGTCAGATCCTTCTCGTCGATCTCGGCGGGGGCGTCGCGCAGTACGTCGGCCACGATCTCGTATGCCTCGACGTACGGCCGCAGCACAGCAGGCCCGATCAACGGTCGCTTGGCCCGCAGTATGGCGTCGATCTCGTCACCGCCGGCAGCGACATTCGCTTCCCAATCGTCGTGCCACGACAGTTCCTCAGCGAGATGCTCGCGGAACGCCGCGGAATCCGCGAAGTAGAAGTCGAACTTCAGCAGGTCCCGCAGCCGCATCGCCTGACTCCAGAACGCCTCCAACCGATCACCCTCGGCCCGTGCGGCGTATTCGAGTGCGAGCTCGACGATCCCGGTCTCCAGGAACGCGTCGATCACAGTGTTGCGATAGAACGCGGCCTCGTGCTCCTGTTCCGGCGCGATTCGCCAGACCGGTTCGCGTCCGCCGTCGACGCGGGTGACGGGGTGGCCGTTGGACAACGCGTCCAGCGCCGCCCTGACGCCGTCGGCCGTGCGGAGTCGCAGGACGCTGTTGGTGACCGGAGCCTGCTTGCGCTCGAGGTAGTCGAGCGAGTCCTGCAGCGTGTGATGCAACTGGTCGAGCGTCAACGCTGTGCCGCGGGTGGTCAGCAGCAGGGCCGACACCAGACCGGTCGCGTTGACCGGCGTCGCCCGAAGGATCCGCCAGGACACCTCGATCGCCATCTTCTGCATCGCAAGGCGTTTCGCGGCTTCGTCCTTGGCGATCGGTCCGCCCGGCTCGCCCAAATACTCCCGCATCGAAACGGCGTCGGGGAAGCGGACGTAGATCTTGCCGTAGTTGCGATCGCCCTGCGCCTTGATGAAGTTGTACAGCCAGGACAGCCCCTCGGGTGTCTTCTCGCCGCCGCGGGCGTACGCGGCGTATTCGGCGGTCTCGTGCAACTGGTCGAAGCTGATGGAAACCGGCTGGAGAAGGATGTCTTCGCTGCGACCCTCGAGGTATGCATCGGCAACGTAACTCATCAGACCGAGCTTGGGCGGCAACATCTTTCCGGTCCGCGACCGGGTGCCCTCGATGGACCAGCTGAGGTTGAACCGCTTCTGCACGATGTAGCCGACGAACTGGCGCAGCACGTATTTGTACAGCGGGTCGTCGAGCTTGCGCCGGATGAAGATGACGCCGGAGCGACGCATCAGCGGCCCCATGAAACCGAACGACAGGTTGATGCCCGCGAAAGTATGCACGGGCGGCAGCCGATTCTCCTGCATCGCCACCGGAACGATCACACCGTCGAGATAGGACCGGTGCGAGAACAGCAGCACCGCGGGATGAGTTTCCAATGCGTGCCGCATCGACTCGATCTCGGCGCGGTCGTAATCGATGTTGGGGTCGAAGCCCCTGCTGAAGATCGCCCGCCCCATTGATGGGATGAGGTCGACGGAGAACCGACTCCACCCGGTGGAGAGCTCGTCGAGCATCTCGCCGGCCTTCTCGAGGGTGGCACCGGGTATCTGCTCCAGACCCTCACGGAATCGCGCCGACGCCAGGATTTCCGGGACTCATCAGCTGCGGCGACTTGTATTCAGGCCCGAGCAAGCGCAACTCGACACGCTCGATGGCGAGGGTCGCGCGACGAATCACGAAATGCGCCAAGTCGCGGGGGTTTTCGCCGATGGTGTTGTCGAGCCACTGCTGGCGCAGCTCGGATACCTTCGCGGGCTCGCCTGCAACTACGCGCGCGCGTGACGGGTCCCGCTTGAGAATGCGCCGCTGAAGAATCTCCGGGGGCCGGTATGTGTCACGGCCGGAGATCAACGCGACCACCTTCGAGCGGGTGGGCAGGCCGCCGGGTACCCAGAACACCCGCACCGGGACGACCGTGCGGTCCTCGTCGGCTTCCAGTTCTTGGACGAGCCGTGCCAGCACACCCGGTGGCGGGTCGCCGTCCGGAAGCTCGAGCACGTCGACCTTGGAATCGGGATGCTCACGCCGCTGGCGTTGCAGCCAGTCGCTCAACAACGCGCGTTCGGCAGGTGACGACACCGAGGCCAACACCAGCGCGTCGTCGGTGGTGGAGAAGCTGGCCATCGGGTCGTCGGCGGTCACGACCGGCCTTTCTTGGCCGCTGCTTTCTTGACTGCTGCCTTCTCGGCAGGCGCCTTCTTCGCGGTCACCTTTTTGGCAGCCACCTTCTTGGCTGCCGTCTTCTTGGCGGGCGCCTTCGCAATTGCCTTCGTGGCCGGCGCCTTCTTCGGCGTGCTCTTCTTCGGGCGCGCATACGGCCCGATCTTCGGAACCTTCTCGTGCGGCCAGGCTTTCAGCGTGTCGAGGTAGAGCTGACGCACCTCTGCGATGCGCTCCGGCAGGTTCTGAGTGGTCCAGTCGTCGACGGGGATGGGCGGGTAGACCACCACGTCAACGGTTCCGGGGTTGAAGGTCGTCGAGTCGCGAGCCGAGATGACTTCCGCGTTGCGGATGACGATAGGCACGATCGGGATTCCCGCCGACATCGCGATGCGGAACGGCCCCTTCTTGAAGGGGCCCACTTCGTTGGTGTCGAGCCGTGTTCCCTCCGGTGCGATCAGCACTGACAGCCCCTTACGGGCAAGCTCCTCAACTTTCTTCAGGCCTTCCACCGCGGCCTTCGCGTTATCCCGGTCGATGAAGGCAACGTCCATCACCTTGCCCAGAGTGCCGGCGATCGGATCGCTCTCCAGTTCCTTCTTGCCCACCGAGGTGAAGTTGACGCTGACAAGCCTGCCCGCGATGATCGGGTCAACCTGGTTGCGGTGGTTGAAGATGAACACCGCGGGCCGCTTGGCCGTCAGGTTCTCCTTGCCCAGCAGGTTGATGCTCACACCGGTCGCCGTCAATAGCGCGCGACCGAACGCCGACGTGAAGAAGTTGACTCCCGTGCGCTTGTTGCGCGTCAACAAGCCCAGCCCGAGGGCCCCGGCCGCAATCGGCACCATCGACGCCACGCCCGCGACCGTTCGCAGTTGCGAGACGGGGTTGTTGCCACTGCGGCTGGTGAATCGCAGCACCGGCCAACCACGTTTGGCCGCAACGGCAGCCAGCTTTCCCGCCGGGTTGGTGGGCCGCGGATTGCCGACAAGGTACATCAACGCGACGTCTTCGTCGCCGTCGGCGTAGAAGTAGCTCTTCGAGAGGTCGACGCCGTTCTCGGCGGCGAAAGCCTGTACCGCCCTGGCCTTTCCGGGACCCCAGATGATCGGCGTCTGCACCTCGCCGGTGATCAGCCCGTTTTCGTCCGTCTCGAACTTGTTGCTCAGCACGTCCTTGATACCGAGGAAGCGGGCCACCGGCTCCACCTGAACCGTCAGCGCCGAGGAACTGAGGACGACGGTGTGGCCGCGAGCCATGTGGGCATGCACAAGGTCTCGCATCTCGGGATAGATGCGGCCCATGATCTTCTGCACGAAGAGCCGCTCGGCGAGCTCATCGATGTCGCCGAGCGAACTGCCCCGCAGCATGCGGGCGCCCTTGCCGATCAGGTCCTCGAACTCCGACCGTCCGAGCTGATGGTTGAGACCGGCCTGCACCATGCCGATGAACTCACCGACGCCCATCTGACCGCGCCGCAATCGGTCTTGGGTCATGATCACGCCGGTGAAGCCGGCGACCAGGGTGCCGTCGAGGTCGAAGAACGCGCCGATCTTCGGGCCCGCGGGCCCGCCCTCTATCTCGGCGACGGATCCGGGCAACCGCATGGTCCGCGGGTTGGTGCGTCGTGTCGTCTGGCGATCTGCGGACGTCATTGGGCGCTACTCCCATTCGGTGATGGAGGTGTCAGCTTGTCGAATTCCGGCATGAATGACGCAGGGGCGGAACGTCCTTCGCCGCCGAGCGCCAACACTTCGTCGAATCCCGCCTGCAGGCAGCGGGCGAAGAAATCCCCGTCCGTCACCGCGGCGCGGTCGTAGCGAGCGGTGACCGTGACGTAGCCGGCCCGCGACACCAGCACGACCATCATCGCCACCCCTGGCAGTGGACCGAGTCCGTACTGGCGCAGGATCTTCGCTCCCGCGATGAACGTGTCGCCGGCATAGACCGGTACGTTGCTCGCCTGCACATCGGAGTTCACGACCGATCCGGCAATGCCCTCCAGCATCGAGTCCGGCAGCAGGCTCAGCAGCGGCGCGATGACGCCGACCATGTTCATTGCGCGTTCGTCGCGCTTGCGAGTCATCTGAGAACGGATGCTCTTGATCCGTTTCTCGGGATCGATGAGGCCGATCGGCGCGGCCAGATTCACACCGGCGAAACGGTTTCCGCCGGCTGGATCGTTGTCGGAACGCATGTTGACCGGTATCGCCATTGGCAAGGTGTCGATCGGCACTCCCATGGCCTCGTGGTAGAGACGAAGGGCACCGCACAGACCGGCCAGGTACGCGTCGTTGATCGAGCCGCCCGCGGCCTTGGCCGCCCTGTGCAGGTCGCCGAACTCGATGTCGATGGCGTCGCTGCGCGACGACAAACTGCGCCGCAGCAGGACCGGCGACGGTTCGGCGGCCGCCCCCATGACCCTGGCACCCGACATGGCGTAGTCGACGGCGCTGCCGACCGACGAAATCGGGTCGCGGACCATCTTCCCGATCGCCTGGGCGGCGCCGAACAGCGCGTCACGAACACTGCCCGCGATAGCGCCGGGCAGTCGGTTGAACCCTTCCCGCATCAAGTCGTTCGGCGAAAGGTCTTGCGGAATCGGCATCGGGGGGACGGCGTCTGGCGGCGGATCGCGCTCGAGATCGTAGATGTTGGCGAACATCTCGACGCCGCCAACGCCGTCGGTTACCGCGTGACTGAGATGCACCATCATGGCCGCGCGTCCGCCTGCGAGTCCCTCGACGAGCGTCGCCGTCCATAACGGGCGGGAGATATCCATCGGGGACTGCAGGGCCACCTCAGCGAGGTCCAGCACCTCGCGCAGTGTGCCGGGCTCGGCGACGCGCACCCGTCGCACATGGAAGTCGAGGTTGAAGTCCGGGTCGATCACCCAGCGCGGCGCGACCGTCGGCAGCGTGGGCATCACGACCTTCTGACGCAGCCGCAACACCTTGCGCGAAGCGTGGTCGAACCTCGTCCGAAGCCGATGCCAGTCCGGAGTGGTATCGAGGACCTCCACCGTCATGATCCCCGAGCGGGTACGGGGGTTGGCTTCGCCGCGGTGCAGTAGCTGATCGACGGGGCTGAGTTCCTCCGGGAGTCCGGCGTCCAGTTCCGGCATATCGCTCACAGTTGCGGCCACCCTGACATCGTTGCTGCCCCTCCCACTACTCGGACTTTTAACACCCACGCTAGTCCGCGGTAACTCGCGTTGGAGGGCGTTTAGTAGCTGTGGTCAGGCGGTGCTCGGACGATCCTGGCCCGGACTCACGAGATGGTTTACGGATGCACTTTCGTTGAGGTCAGCGGGAATCTGTGCGCTCCAGCTCGCGGAATGCGGCAGCATCCAAGACCCCTAGCTGCTGGCCGTTCCTGCTGGGTGTAATCCGGAGCGTGACCGACGCTCCATGTTCCGCGGGACTGACGTAGTAGCAGTCGTCGGTCTCCGGACAGTAGATGCACACCGCATCGATCGCGGCCTTGTCTGTCGGTGTCATGTGCGTCCCGTTGCGGTCGGTCCACATAGACCGGAACTTCACGGTGACAGCACCCGCCCGCGCCGACCGATACTTCACCTGGAGGCGGTGGAACTCTCCAGCCGCATATGCGACAAGATCGAACGGCGCGTGCTCGGTTGCCGGAAACAGAACCGTGAAACCCTTGCTTACTAAGTCGGCGTGAACTTTCGCGACGCCTAGATCGCATTTGTCCTTGGTGTGGTGTCTCACCATCGGTTTAGAGTAATGGATGACCCGTCCATCGGTTCGCAGTTTCGGCTAGGGTGATTTGGCTGCCCCCGTAGCTCAGCGGATAGAGCAACCGCCTTCTAAGCGGTTGGTCGCAGGTTCGAGTCCTGCCGGGGGCACCATCTGACCAGCACAGATGTACCTCCGTGCAAGATTCGTGCAATTCGAGCAAATCGGCGTGGCTCCTTCTACCCAGATTGGAGTCACCACCATGACCACCACCACAAGCACCACTCCGCAGGACCGGCCGATCCCGGCCGGCGTCGCCAAAACCGATGAGTGGCAGGACGATACGCCGCTGCCCTATCGAGTCCTGCTCGGCGAGCTCCGCAACATCGACGGTGGGTCGGACTACACAACCGTCCAAGCCACGGCAGTCCAATTCGCCGACGGGCGCATCGACGACGGCAGCGTGCACGAGGCGCCGCAGGTCTATCTCGGCGACGACGCCCTCACCAGCGCCCAGGCCCGCGAACTGGCCGCCGTCCTGCTCGAGGTAGCCGCGCAACTCGACGGGTGGGCCGTGAAATGACGACCGCCACAACTACCCACGATGGACTAATCAGAGAGCTCTGCCGACTGATGGACGAGCTCGCACCCTCAGACCTCACGGACGACGAAGCAGCCGCCAATCGCCGCGGCGACACCAGCCTGGGAACGCAAGTATCGGCCGATCCTGCCCGGGATTGTTTACCTCGATTCGGTACGCCCTCACGCGCGCAACCCAAAGTAGGGAACCGAATCGCAATCATGCGCGTCTGATCTACTGTTTCTCCCCCTCGGCCCGCACCAAACTCCCGACAGGTGGCGGCCTGAGCCGCGTTGGGTGGTGCCGTGTCGGTGCCGAGGAATGTACGACTAATACACCCTTAGTCCCTTCTCACAAGGGAGCGTCCCCCATGCACACCATCCACGACGACAACGCGACCACCTGGCGCGACCTCGCCGATCAACTCATGGGAGTTGGCAGTCGACCTGGACTGCTCTCAGCGATATTTAAGCGGTCGGTGCGTAGTAACGAAGGACCGTTTCGCCGGGGGGTCGAAACGGAGAAGTCCTGAAACAGAGGGGGAAAATGGAAAGCCAAACGCTCAAGTGGCGAGTCGCAGCAATAGCGGCGAGCGTCATCGTCGCCCTCGGCGCATTAGCCGCAGCAATCGGCCAAGAACAGACAACGACCGCAACGGGAACCATGTCTTTCGGGGGTACCACCACCTCGTCGACACCCGCGGTGACACCACAGGTCACGCTCGCGGTCCCGACCATGAAGGCGACGAAACCAAAGGGCTTCTAACAGCCACGCGAGCTGTATCCACCCCTGGTTCGGTGACCGGGCCTGGGGAACCGCGCCGCCGCTCTGAGCGTCCTACCGAACCGGGTTCGGGCGGGGTGCCACACGGAAACAGGCTGACGGCAAGCGGATTGGCACCAATTGTCCAGGCTGCTAGCAGGCTGTCAGCGTAGTGTGCTTCACCTCCGCAAGCTGGCAAGCCCCCCGGGGTCGGGCGAGGTAAACCAATACCGAGCCGAAATGAAGTGATCACCCATGAAGTCGAATCAGCAGGTCCGGCCGCGACGGGTCAAGGTGTTCGTGGCAGTCCTGGGTGGCAGCGCGGTCGTAGCGACGGGCGCCCTGAACCTGGCCCTTCGTGAGGAACAGGCAGCGGGAGCATCCGGTGATGTCGCTACGGGCGCAACCTTCATCCAGGGGGGCGGCATGACCATGGGCCCAACCGCCACCACGACGACGCCGCCTACGGCCCCCGAGACTGCCGTCGCGAAGCCGCCGGTCAAGGCCAAGCCCTTCGGCGGGTAGGGTACGGCGCCGCCGAAGAAGGGGCGAAAGCCCGGTCGGCGCGGGCTCCTGACAGCCCTACCCCCGAATCCTGGGTGCGGCGGCGCGCCGAGGCCAGACGTAGTCAGGAACTACTAAAGGTGTGACTATGACAACCGTTCAAATCCCAAGGCGACGACTGATGTTCGCCAGCACAGTCGCCATGGTTCTTGCTCTGGCCCCGATGGTCGCTGGACCAACTGTCGCCCCCCGCGCCGTCGCCCAGGAATGTACAGGCAGCGACACGACGGACGACTACTCCTTGCAGTGTGCTCCCGCCGCAGTGCCTGACTTCAACGACCAGCTCAGCGAAGCAGAGGTGGCTGAACCAGGCTTCAATGGCGGTGGTGGAGGCGGTGGCATGGGGGGCGGCGGTCATGGTGGAGGCGGTGGTGGACATCGTTGAGCAACTACCCCGTTGTCCCGTCAGCCACTCGATGAAGGAGCCATCATGTTGCCCTTAACACGTCCCGCGCGCCGCGCGGTAATGGGCGCGATCGGCGCCGGCGCACTGGCCGGTGCGATGCTTTTCGGGGCCGCCGCGACCGCACCGGCGGAGCCGCCACCTCCAGCCCCAGTTCCACCGCCGTGCACGGCCGCCGAACTGTCGCGCGTCATGTCAGGCGTCTCGTTCGACACGTCGAACTACCTATCCACCCACCCCGACGTGAACAACTATTTCACGAGCCTCATGGGCCAACCCAAGGATCAGGTCCGGGCTCAGGTCCAGACTTATCTAGACGCCAATCCGCAAGCCAAGGGCGACCTTCAGCGCATCAGGCAACCCGCGGTCGATTTCCGGACCCGCTGTCCAAAGGCCAACCAGTAGGACCGATCAACCCGGAGTCCGCCCCCTGCGGGGTGCGGCGAGCCCGGTGTTGGCCATCTAAGGGAGGAAGGTAGCCCGCTTCACCGGACCGCCGCACAGTCTGTGCGACCGCTAGGCGGCCGTCGCGACTACGCTGCCGTCAATGGAGGGCGATCTCGTCCGAACGACGAACGGCAAGTGGCTAACTCGATCGCCTAGCCGCTGCCCGAACGGGCACCCGCTCGGCCCGAATCAAGTCCTCGTCGGGCACGTCGCCTGCCTCGGTCACGGCGGCGGCGGACACACCACCTGGCACTGCCGGACATGTGACGCGACGGTGTTCGGGCCACCATTAGCCAAGCACTGCAGCGCACTAGTAGGGCCAGCGGTTGTGCGGAACACGTTCGGCCCGAATACGAGCGGAGCATGAGCACGAAGGGCGACGCGCAGAGCAGGTCTCTTTTTTTCTTTTCTTCGGTTACATGACGGTGCCTATGCGCTCCCCGCTTCCGCGTCGAGGCCGCGCAGGCTTGTCGCAGTCCACGCCCCACAACGCCAACGACGCCGCCACGAGCACTGACGATCCCGGGGCCTTGCGGTCCCAGCCGAATGCCTGGCCGCCCAGCATCGGACGCTGCTTCGCCGACAACACCGCCCGCGTCAACTCCACCTGACCGCGGTGCACCAGCATGCCGTCGGTGACGGCGTCCCAGAACAGGCCGGCAGCGACCGCCACATCACGATGCCCGGTGAATGTTGGCCGGATCTTCGCCCCCACCCAATCCAATTCAGCCAACGCGCCCCGCTCATCAACCACCACGGCCCGCACTGCAGCAGTGAGGTGCTTGCCGACCCATTGCGGTAGCCACGTCACCCCTGGCCCGGTGGTGTACCACTCGACGTGCAGCCGATCATCACCCCGCCGGCCCGCGACACACACCGTCGCATCGTCACGCGACGGCGGCGCGTCCACACCAATCGCCAAATCCCGCAACGGAACCGAATGCGGATCGGTCAACGCCTCCCACAGCCCCGCATCGAACAGGGCCGACTCCACCGACTTCGGTATCCACATCGACAGCCGCTCAGCCCGGAACTGATCCGTCGGAAGGATCGCCGAGTGGGAGATGTGCTGAAAGCGCACTAGAAGCACAAAAACCGCATGTAATTGAACCGGCCACGTCGCTATCGGCCGGCAAGTTCGAGTCCTGCCGGGGGCACCGATATATGCGCGTGGCCGAGATCAGTGATTGACGACTGGGTGCCTTCAGCCGGGCAGTGATCGGGGCAACCCGAACCGCGCCATCACATCGTTGTCAAAGCGGGTCAACGCACGGATGTGCTCGCCGGTGAGATCGAGGACAAGCAGGCCGGCGGCGTGCCGGATGGCTCCGACGCCCGTGTGCAGGTAGGCCCCGAAAGCCGGCTGACCATTCGCACGCGTTGGGACGAGTACGTAATGCCGATCCCGAAACACGGCGGTGTAAAACCGCGAAACGGCATCGCGACCGTGGTACTCCAGCGGAATCGGCGGCATGGACACGCGGACATCGGCGGTCAACAGCCCGACCAGGGCGTCGACGTCGCCGGACTGGTACGCGCGGACGAACTTGCTGACCAGCGCATCCTCGGCCGCCGAACTCGGTGCGGGAGGCGCGCCCGCGGCGGCTACGCGCCGCTGATTGACCGCCGTGCGGGCCCGTTTGAGTGCACTGTTGACCGAGTCGACTGTGCTGTCGAGCATGTCGGCCACCTCGCTCGCGTGGTAGCCGAGTACGTCGCGCAGTATGAGCACGGCGCGTTGGCGAGCAGGTAGGAACTGCAGCGCGGTCACGAAGGCCAGGGATATCGCCTCCCGCTGCTCGTATCGCGCCTCCGGGCCTAACGCCAAGGAACTGGCAGCCTCCATCAAACTGTCGGGAAACGGCTCGAGCCAGACGATTTCGCCGAAATGCGTGGGCTCGGGCAGCTCAACCCCGGAGATGTCGACCTCCTTGGCGGACCTCCTTCTGGCGGACCGAAGCGCGTTGAGACATTGGTTGGTGGCTATCCGGTAGAGCCAGGTGCGGATTGAGGCACGCCCTTCGAACGCGTCGAGACCTTGCCACGCGGCCAGCAGCGTGTTCTGCACCATGTCTTCCGCGTCCTGCACCGAGCCGAGCATTCGATAGCAGTGCACCTGCAGCTCGCGTTGATGCGGCTCGGTCAAGACGCGGAACGCCTCGCTGTCCCCGGCCCGCGCCCGGTCGATCAGATCGGATGTCATGCCATGTCACCACTTCACCTCGCGTCATGTCGCCGAACTTCGCGGCACCCTTCCAGTATCGACGCCGGCGAGGCCACAAACTGGGCGCAACGTCGCCGCCCAGTTTCGCCACAACGCCGCATCTACTTCTGTGACAGCTGAAAACTTCGTTGCCCAAGGAGGATGCATGACTATCGCAGGCAAAACAGTGTTGGTAACTGGTGCCAACCGAGGAATAGGTCGGGCGCTGCTCGAGGAAGCCCTGCGTAGAGACGCAAGTCGGGTTTACGCCGCAACACGGCAGCCGATGACCCACTCTGATCGACGTGTCAGGTCGGTGACGATGGACGTGACCGATTGTGATCAGATCCGGCGCGTCGCCGACGACGTCGAATCGCTGGACATCCTGATCAACAACGCCGGCGTGGCGCTCTACGACGACTTGAACGACCGATCCGTGCTCGAGCATCACCTCGCCGTGAACCTGTTCGGCACCTACGACGTGATCCAGGCGTTTCTGCCGAAGTTGGTCAGTTCCGAAGGTGTCATCGTCAACAACTTGTCGCTGAACGCGCTGGCTCCACTGCCCCTCATCCCGGCGTACTCGATCTCCAAGGCCGCGGCTTTCAACCTGACGCAGTCGCTGCGTGCACGCCTGGCGACGACGGGCGTGCGCGTGCATGCCGTTCTCACTGGGCCGGTCGATACCGACATGACGAGGGGACTCGAGATACCGAAGTCCCCTGCGGGATCCGTTGCATCCGCGATCTTCGACGGGGTGGAACACGACGAGGACGAGATCTTTCCGGACTCGATGTCGCAAACGCTGGCACACGGTTGGCGTATCGGCCCCGCGAAGACGCTAGAGCTCGAATATTCGGCGCTCACCGATCCAGCACCTACCCACTGACTCCGATACGAGGACAGCGACATGACTGAATTGTCAGGTACGAAAACTCTCATCGTCGGCGCCAGCCGCGGGTTGGGACGGGGTATCGCGACAACTTTCGCCGAACGCGGCGCCGATGTGGTTGCGGTAGCACGTACTCGTGCGTTGCTCGCCGAGCTGGCGACCACCCATCCGAACGTCTACACCGAGGTTGCCGACGCGACCGACTCGGCGGCAGCTTGGCGGTTGATCGATCGGCATCAGCCGCGTGTGCTGGTCCTGGTCGCCGGCGCCGACCCGGTGATGCGCGACCTGTCACACCACAGCTGGGAGACGTTCTCGATCAACTGGAACACCGACGTCAAGATCGCCTTCAACTGGGTTCGTGAGGCGCTTCTCGCGCCGCTGCCGCCCGGCAGCCGGATTGTCGTGATCAGCAGCGGAGCGGCGCTCAACGGGTCTCCGCTCAGCGGGGGGTACGCCGGCGCCAAGGCCACCCAGCGGTTCATCGCCCAGTACGCCCAGGGCGAGGCACACAGCGCGGGTTTGGACATCACCGTCACGACGGTCATGCCCAGGATGACTCCGTTCGGGGAGGTCGGGAGGCAGGGCGTACGGGCATACGCGAAACGCGGCGGTCAATCGGAGGAACAATACGTCCAGCAGCTGGGGCCATTGACCACGCCGGAGATCGCCGGCGCAGCGCTAGCGGACCTCGTGCGAGCAGATCCCGCGAGCGCAGCGCCCGAATACCTGCTGACCGGCGCCGGACTACAGCCATTGCCGTAATCCTCTACACGCCTTGAGCGCCAACGGCTTTCCCGCGGCGTGTTGTCATTTCCGTCGTGGGGTTTGCCTTCTTCCGGTCCAGAGAGACGTCGCGACGATCAGCACGGTGAGCGCTTCAGCGATCACCGTGACTGGCCCATAAGGGCTGACCCATCCGCGTTCGATGAATCCGAGCAAGCCGACGGTGCGCGATAAGGCGAATGCGATGAGCGATGCGACTGCGCCCAGTCCGGCCGCCCATTGCAGCCAGCGTGGGCCACCACACAGGATGAGGATCGCCAAGGCGATAAAGGCGCTGCCCTGGAGCAGGAAAGCCCTTCCGACGGTGGGTATGTCGCGGTAGCCGTGAATGTAGAGATAGGCGTGCACGAGGCCGCTTACCACCAGGGTGATGCTGATGGCTGCGCGAACGGCGACTTCGGTTGGACGGTTTGTCAGGACTGTGCTCATCGCAGCGTCTGCTCCTTAAGTGCGAGGGCCTGCTGGCCTTTGGTGTAGCTGACTTCCCGGATGCCCAGCGCATCTTTCAATTTCCCGGCGGGCAGGGTCACCGGCTTGGGTGCGGGTGCGTCCCCTGGATGGGGCAGCGGGTAGGCGGTGGTGGTGCCGCTGTAGAACGTGACGTTGCCTTCCGTCTTGCTAAACAGTTGGTGCACATGGCCGTTGAGGCAAGTCACCGACGAGAACCGCTGGAGATAGCTCAGCGCCTGGGCGGCGTCGTCGGTGCCCCAACCCCAATCCGGGTACATCGCGAACAGCGGAATGTGGCTGAACACGATGATCGGGGTGTCGCTGGACAATTGCGCGACGTCCTTCTGGACGAAGGCGAGCTGGTCGGGGCCGAGATGGCCTAGCTTCTTCAGATTCAGCGTGTTCACCAGGGCGATGACGTGGACACCCGCGACATCGAAGCTGTACCAGCCGTCTCCGCGGGTGCCCGCGCCGAACGCCTGTTGGTATTTCGGATAGTCAACCGTGTCGTGTTCACCGGGGACAGTGAAGATGTGCGGCGTTTTCAGGCCGGTCATCATGTGCTTGACCTGATCGAACTGCTCCGCTGTGGCCAGATGCGTCAGATCGCCGGTGTGGATCACGAAGTCGGGTGTATAGCCGAGGCTGTTGACTTGGTTGATGGCCTCGGTGAATGTGTCGGTCACATTGGCGTTGGCTGTTCCGGTGAAACCGATGTGGCTGTCGCTGATTTGGGCGAATTGCAGGGTCGGCGTGCCGGCCTTGGGATTCTCGGCGGCGACGGATGATCCCGGGATGTGGGAGATGACCTCGCCACCGGCGACGGTGAGCGCGACCGCCGCGCCAAACCACGCCGAGTGCCGGATGAGTTGGCGGCGGGTCATGCCGTTGGGATCACGGTTGTCGGTCATTTGGTCACCACCACGGTGCCGTGCATGGACGGGTGAATCGAGCAGGTGTAGTCAAACGTCCCGGCGTTGGGGAAGGTGAACGAAAAGGTTTTGCCGGTGTCCAATCCGGGCGAGTGAAACGTCGACCCGTCAGTGGATACGACGGTGTGGGGTTCTTCGTCCTTGTTGTTCCAGGTAACCGTAGTGCCGGCCGGAACCGTCAGGGTCACCGGAGCGAACGCGAAGTTGCTGATGTTGACCGCGTTCGCGCCCTGCGGCGCGTTGGTGGCCGCTGGCGCTCCCGGCGAGCCGGAGTCGGCGGGCATCGGCATCGGCATAGCGCCGGTCGTGCCCGCACCGACCATTCCCGGCGTGGTGCTGACATCAGCGCCGAAACTCACCGACGCTGGAGCCGGCACCGAAGTGCTGGATGAGGAGCATGCTGCGATGAGCAGGAAGCCAACAACGGTGACCGCGCTTACCGCCGTCAAAGCGGTAATGCGCTCAAGTCGTTCGGACACTGTATTGCGGGACAAGACGAACACCTCCAATGATTGGCGACGAACCAAGGGCCGGGATTGCTCGCTTAGAGATAGGCAGGCGGGTTACACCGGCGGGGCGGCTCAAAGATCCGCAGCGATATCAGGTGAGGCTGTCGACTGGGGGACGATCGAATCGACGAATCCGCCGTCGCAAGCTGCGGAAGCGCGAACCGAGGTCGGATGACGAGTTGGTCATTGCGAGGAAAGCTGTTTCCGACCGCGGGTCTTTCCTGGCTTGCTGTATCCCACTGACCGCCCTCACAAGTGCCGTCACTCGACCGGGCGGAGCACCACTATCCCCGGCACGGTCTTCAGGTAGTCGGAAAGCGAGCTGTCGACGACCTTGTTGTTTGCCGCCAGCGAGGAAGCATTTCGTAGGACGGGACCGCCGGGCGTGCTGACGAAGATGCCGACGTGCGTGACGTCAAGACCTCCGTCTCGTGCGTATGCACCGATGTAGTCACCGGTTCGCAGCCGGCCGACGACGCCGCTGTCGACCTGCTGACTGGGAACGTAAGTGACGGTTCGCGAAACCACGGGCAGGCCGGGCAGGTACAGGCCGCCCGAGTCGTTTCTGTTGAGGCTCTTGTTCGACTGAACAGCACTCGGACTCAGGCTCGCCGTGATGTCCGTCGCCACGGCAGGCGACGCCACGGCCCAATCAGTGAAGAAGTGTTTCCTGTGCCCAAAGTCGACGACGCCGTCCTTATAGCGAACCTGGATCAGGCTGGCGATCAACTGGTCACGGTTGCCGGCGCGTTTCAGCGCTTCGACGTAGTCGGCATACGTGAAGCAGTCGACTTTCTGCAGTTCGATTACAACCTGTTCCGGCGTTGTCGCGGACCCGATGAGAGTGTTTGCGCCATAAGTTGTTCCGAGGAATTGCCGCGACAATAGCTCCGATCGCTCGGGCGATCCGGTGTCGGAGGCCTTGCTTCGTACCGTCAACAGAGTTTGAAGGATCTGCTCGCTCTGGGGCGATATGCGGACGTTGGACTCCCCATTGGCCTCGGAGGGAAGCACTACCGCGACGAACATCAACGTCACCGCCAAGCACGCGAGCCGTACCGCGACACCACGCATATGGATCCTCACCGCTCCGGGATTATTCACACCGTACTAGCTATTAGCTAGCACCCGTCCGCCCAGAGCAGCACCATCGCCGCCAGGGCGGTAGGCGGCGATGGTTGCTTGGCGGCGCGAATTAACGTGCGCGGTGCTGGTCCCGTCGTCAGACAGCGAGCAGCCGCTGGAAGAACTCGCGGTAATGGTGCAGCGCGACACGGAGATCCTCAGTGGACGCCTCTTCGCCGCGGGCCCACTGCTCCTCGAGCCGTGAACGTGCGGCGGCGAAACCGGTCGTCAGCTGCTCGACCAGATCGGTCACGAGGCCGTCGGCCTTTTGCACGCACGCCTTCGGATCGTCGACGAACTCCGCCTGCACGGAATCCCAACGCGCGCGAAGCCCCGCGAGCTCGTCGTCGGCAAACAGGTCGTCGTCGGTTGACGATTCGCTACTGGCCAGCACAGGCTCCCCGTTTCCGACAAGCACCTCGGAAGCGGCTAGGTCCGCTGCGTCGGCCCGCGGGGCCGGATCGCTATGCTGCGGCGCGGCGGGCTCGGTCAGCGGTTGCTTGGCCGCCGTCGCAGGCTGGGCCTCATCGTAGGAATCGTTGAGATCAGTGCGTTGATCGTGTGTGGTCATGCGCTTGCCTCCTGTGGCTTATCGGTCTCTGTCTCTGTCCGTGTCTCGGACTCGAGCAACTTCTCGAACAGTGCGCGGTAATGGACGAACGCCTCCCGCTGCTGCTCGGTGCCGACATCGCCGCGCTCCTGCGCTAAATGAATGCCGTGGGCCGCGCGGTAGTTTTCGACGATCTGCGGGTGGTCGACCGATATGTCAGCCGCCCGCTGATCGAAGTCGTCCACCGGGTAGCCGCGCTCACGCATCACGTCGGTCACCAGCCGGTCGGCGGTGCCCACAGCACCAGCAGGGTCGTCGACGAATGCGATCTGCACCATCTGCCAGCGGCTGGCGAAATCCATTGCCGCCGACGGCGACAACGCAACAATGTCGAGCTTGTCGCGCCTGCGTTCACGGGCGGTGAGTTCTTTCTCCGCCGCCTTCTGGTCGCCGCCCTCGGACACGGCGCGGTCGTACTCCGAACCGAAGTGCTGCTTGAGCCGCTCGGTTCTCTTGCGACTGTTTGCCAAGGATGCCGCGACGATCACCACGGCGATCACCAAGACGACGGAGGCGACAATCAAAATCAATTCCCAAACGGGCATTTCGTGCTCCTCTCGATGTTGCGCCGGGTACCCGGCGCAGTTTCTACGCAAACGTCAGTTTGTGATGCAGGTCATGCAGCGCAGCCAAGCTGGATGCTGGCTGGACGAGCCTTAGAAGTAGTGGCGACGACCGCCGACGGCGCGGCCGGTAGAACCCACGATGGCCAGGATCGCGCCGATGACAATGAGGACGATCCCGATGGTCCACAGAATTGAAATCTTGAGTAAGAAACCCGCGATCAGCAGGATGATGCCGAGGATGATCATGACGAGCCTTTCGTTGAGTGGCGGCCGCCGGAACGGTCGATTGCCCCGGCGCCGGTCTCAGTCGAACACCCCTAAGGGGGGTGGCAATACACCCCTAGGGAGGTAATCTCCTTGACCATGCCCCCACCCCCACGCGCTCCGATCACCGTGGCGCTCGTCGACGACTACGACATCGTGGTGAAGGGGGTGGCCAACATGCTTGACCCTTATCGCGACCGGATCGTCATCGCCGAACTCGACTCCTCGATGCCGGTCGAGGACACAGTCGACATCGTCTTGTACGACTCCTTCGCCCAGCCCGAGTCCGACCACGAAGAGATCGGTGTGCTCGTCGCCAATCCGCGCGCACATCGAGTTGTGGTCTATACCTGGAACTTTCACCCAGATCTGATCGCCAGTGCACGGGAACACGGAGCCCACGGGTACCTGTCGAAGACTTTGCCTGCGCGGGAGCTGGTCGCCGCGTTGGAGTCAGTACACGCGGGCGATACCGTCATCAGCGAAGTGGCCCCGCGGGCGCGTAGCGCACCCGGGCTGGACTGGCCCGGCCGTGGCGAAGGGCTCAGCGATCGCGAGGCCGAGATCCTCGCACTCATCACCCAGGGCAAAAGCAACGCCGACGTCGCACGGCTGACCTACCTGAGTCCCAATACGGTGAAGTCCTACATCCGGACGATCTACCGCAAGCTCGGGGTCGGCAGCCGGACGCAGGCCGTGCTGTGGGGGGTCAGCCACGGCTTCACCCCGGACCATCACCGCATCGAACACTGGCGCGGCGGCCCCTGACGCCGTACTCGGTCAACCGGACAGTTGCGCCAGGTTCTGACGCGCACCGCGCTCGACGAACAACAGCACGAAATCCCGAACTCATCCCGTTCATTCTCTCGTCAACCGCTGGACACCTGCGCGACGCAGTGATTTACCTCGCTGTGAACCTGTCCTTGCGAGCAACCAGACGCTTGGGTGCATCGCCAGCAACGGGCTCGCCGCTGCGAGCATCGTCGTCGCCGGCCTGCTCACGGATGAACGCGTCGAACGCTTCGGTGATGTGGTCGACTGTGGCCTCCGGGTGCTCATTGGCAACCGCCTCAATCGCCGCAAATGTGTCCGCGCCCAAACCAATTGAGCGCGACGGACGCAAGCCATGCGCAATGGCGCGGTTCAGCGAATCCTGAAACACCTCGCGCGGATCGTAAGCTTCGGCCCCCATGCCTCAAAGCTACGGGCCCTCGCTGTCCTCGCTTGGCGTTACAGCAACTTTTAACCCAAACGTCAACGAGCGCAACAGACGCGTTCCATCTCCCGCACAGGTCAGCGCCGCCAGAAGTCGAAACGATCGCGCCCCGGCCGGAAGCCGGCCGCTTCCGCCACGTCCACCGCCAGCCCGAAGTCCTCGCCTACCCGATACGGCTGATGCGCGTCGCTGCCGAACGACACCGCGTCCCCGCCTTCTTCCCACCACCAGCGCAGCAGTGCGACGGACGCCAGCGGACTACGGGTATTGATCTCGAGCGCGCGCCCGGAGGCCGCCAAGGAGCCGAATACCGCGCGGTACTCCTCCTCGAAGTCGGACTCGGCGAAGACGCCTGCGCGTGCGGCCGGCCAATAACGCCGCGGGTAGTCACAGTGCGCCAGCACATTGAACACCGACGAGCCGCCCACTAGCACGAGGAGTTCGTCGAAGTAGCGACACATCACCTCGTTCGCATCGAGTTTCGCGAACAACGCGCCGTCGATCCCCGTCAGCGTGCCGTCGACGTCGATCCCGTGCAGACTGCCGAGCACGCGTTCGAAGTTCCCGGCCGCCAACACTGCGGCCACGCTGGCGGGAAACAGGTGCGGCTCCCCCGCCTCGATGCCGGCGAGGATTCGCAGATCGAGGAATTCGTCGCGGCAGCGCGCCAGGTCGGCCGAATAGCCCTCGACATCGAACGGTGCCACCCGGGGACGCTCACCGATGCGCGTTGGCCGCTGCTCTTGCACGTTGGCGAGCTCGACCGAGTCCTCCTGGCTCCACTCGGTGAAGTCGACGTGCTCAGTGAATGCCAGTCCGGGGAGGCCGATCTCGACCGCGCGCGCACAGGCCAGTTGCATCGACGACGTCGACGCGGTGTCCCAGGACCATCGCGTGTGCACATGGTTGTCGGTCGGCTTCATCGAGTTGATCGTGGCACAACCCGTCAGCCCGGTATTACCGGCAGCGTCACAGCGGACGGGTGCTGCGCGTCGTGCAGGATCGTTTGTGTCGCGATCTGTTCCTTCGCATCGGTTCCGAACGGTGCACCCGTGTTGGGGTTCGGTGCAAACTGGGGATAGTCGCTGCTGGAGATCTCCAGCCGAATGAGATCGCCGGCCCGGAATTCGTAACTCGTTGGCCAGATGTGGATCTGGTACTCATACGGCCGACCCGGCATGGTCGGTGTCGGATCCGACAACGACTCGCGGAACGGGGTGCGCAGAATTCCGTCGTTCAGGTTGATCACCCGGCCATCAGACTGAACCGCCGTCAACTTTGCCGTGAAATCCGTATCAGGAGAGGTGGATTCGGCCCACAGGTGCACGGTCACGGGTCCCGTCATCTCTGTGTCGTGCTCCAGCGGCGCACTTGTGTAGACCAGAACATCGGATCGCTGCTCCGCGGGAGTCTGGTCGTATGGCCCCTGCGGGCCTGACTGCGCACCGCAGCAAGAGTGACCGCCGAGGCTCGGCGCCGGGAACGCCGGGTCATACGTGTAGATGTCCGGCGGCTGAGCGCCCGGCGCGGTGGACACGAGTTGTCCCTTCCGGTCGTCGAATCCGCCAGGACCTGCGAGATAGAAGGTGGTCCAGTTCGTCTGCGGCAGGGGCCAACTCGTCGTCGACTTCCAGGTGTTGGCGCCCATGACGAAGTAGTCGACACGGGGCTTTCCTGCCACCTCGTTCTGCGCGCCCTTCAGGAAATGGTCGAACCAGGCCAGCATCAAGCTGTTGATCGGGCTGTCCCCGACCGGGCCGATGTCCTTGAGTATTGGCGCAGGCGATGAGTCGGGTCGCCCCCAGTCGACGTGGTCCCACGGCCCGATCACCAGTCGCTGGTTAGCGCGGGCCAGATCGGTGCCGCCATGGGCCGCCATGCCGGTGAAATTCTGGATGCCGCCGTCGAGAAACGCGTCATACCAACCCTCGAAATGCAGCACCGGCACCTTCACCGACGGGTAGCGATCCCTGATGCTGAACTGCCGCCAGAAGTCGTCGCGGGTGGAGTGCCGAACCCAGTCGAAATACCACGGTGCAACGGCGGGGTTCTGCGGTTGCATCGGCGGCAGGTCCTTGAACGGGCGGAAGTCCATCCACCGGCTCGGGTCAGCGCCTGCAGCCTTCAATTGCGTTGCGGCGGCTTGGTCGCCGCGATTCTCGGCAGCCGTGGTCGCGAGGCCGATCGCCCACGGCTGCACGAAAGCCAGTCGGAACTCCCCGCCCTCGTATGTCCACCCGTCGTAGTAGTCCGATGCGGTGTTGGCGGGGACGATCGTGACGAGATGCGGCGGCGCAGTCGTCGCGGCCAGCCACTGGGTCGCGCCGACATACGACGAGCCGTACATCCCGACCTCGCCGTCGGATCCCGGCAGCGCAGCGGCCCACTCGACGGAGTCGTAGCCGTCGGACATGTCGTTCGTGTACTCGCTGAACGTGCCTGCCGACGCGCCCTGGCCCCGCACGTCCTGTATCACCACCAGGTAGCAGTGCGAAGCGAACCAGTCCGGCGTCTGGTAACGCGACCCGGCCTGTGCGCCCGACTTTCCGTACTGAGTGCGCATCAGAATGACTGGCACCGGGTCTTTCGTGCGGGGCCGGTAGATATCGGCGCGCAACACCGTGCCGTCGCGCATCTTTGCGGGCAGGTCGGGCTCTTTGGTGACCTCGCATTGTCCGCGGCCCGGGTCGGCCGGGAACGGCCTGGCGCTGTCCGGATGTTCGCTGGCGCATCCACTGATTACAAGCATGCTTGCAGCGGCCACAGCGCAGAGGCGGGCGACGACGGAACGCACGTGATAACGCTAGTGCCGCGAGTAGGCTCCACGCGATGAGCGGGCAGACTGGAAGGATCCGCCTGTGAGCCAGGGCAGTCTGAAACGCCTCTATTTCAAGGTTCTCAGCCGCACACTGAATCCCCTCGCGCTGAGGGCGGCACGCTCGGGCCACGGCCCGTTCTCGCAGTTGCGTCATGTAGGACGTCGCAGCGGCCGGACATATGAGACACCTCTGATTCTGGCGCGCGCCGATGACGGCTTTGTCGCCGAACTGACCTACGGCGCGGATGTGGCCTGGTATCGCAACCTGCTGGCCAACAAGACCGGTGAGCTGCTGGTGCGCGGCTCGGAATATCGAGTCACCGGAATCGAGCCGTATCCGACCGCAGCCGGCCTCGCGGCGTACCCGAGCGGAGCACGCATGATCCTGAAATTGTTACGCCGTAAGGAATTCCAGCTCATCCGGGTCGGCAACGAGCCGAAATACTGAGGATCCCGTCGTAAAGTGCCTGGTCCGCGTTAGCCGTGTTTGCGGGCCTCATCAGCGGCGCGATCGGTGTATTCCCGCGGCGAGGGTGGGTCCGACGCGTCTCCATGCTGCCGACGCTCCTCGATCTCTGCCCGCAACTCATCCGCTCGCTGCTGCTGGCGTTCGCGCTCCGTCGGCTCCTTCATGCGGCTACATACCGCGGCCCGCGCTGCTTGACCTCCTCGATCTGCGCGCGCAGCGCGTCCGCCCGCGCTGAGGACGCGCTCTGCGCTAATGCGGCGCCGGCGATGGCAGCGGTGAGCTGCGGCGTCTCCGGCGGCAATTTTGACAGCCGCTTCGTCTGCGGGGTCACGGCGTCGATCACCTCCCGTAGGCTGCCGTTCTTTCGCTCGAGAGGGCCTAGGTCGTCGGCCTCGAGCTCCGCGCCGAAGAACCCCAGTTGGAACGTCCTCGACGTTCGTCACCGGCCAGTACCCGAGCGGCACGTCCTCCAGCCGGGCGAATCCGTCCACCGTGGCAGAGAGTTCCCAGACCGGCGCGAAATCCCGCGTCATGGGACGGTCCTTTCTCTTCTGGCTCAATCAAGGCCAAGCATCGGCTCGACCGCACCCCGGTCATGCGTATTTCGATACTCGTCGTGCAATCGATTCGGTGATCTACCATCCAAAGATGATCCGGTCCGGGATGACGCTGTGCGCGGCAACCGTGGCGTTGGCGGGCTTCACAGGCGTGGGTGTTGCAGGGGCGGATCCCTGGCCCCCGTCGCCGTGTGGCTTCACGTTGTCACCGCCGCAAGTGGTTCAGGTCGACGGCGTCAGCAAGGTCACCGCCACCGTCACCTCGACCGTCTGCGGGGTCGCCGCCAACCCGTACAAGGCCGTTGCCTGCTTATCAGTCGGGGGCGCGGACTCCACCACGTCGTGCATGCAGGGCACAGACAGTGCACAGGTGTTCTCCGACTACAAGCCCGGCGCGATCTACACCTCGTCGGGACGGGGCTGCGGCATCATTGTTCCGACCCTGCCCGCGGACAACTGCCAGATCCTCGGGCCAACCCAAGCAACCCTGTAGGCAGTCACTAGCCTGAGGCGATGTCCGATCGCGTGCTTGTGCAGGTCGACGACCACGTCGCACTCATCACCATCAACGACCCCGACCGTCGCAACGCCGTCACCGCCGAGATATCGGCCGGGCTGCGCGCGGCTGTCGATGCTGCCGAGGCCAACGCCGACGTGCACGCGCTCATCGTCACCGGAGCGGGCAAGGCGTTCTGCGCAGGTGCGGATCTGACCGCGCTCGGCGAGGCGACCGAAGACGGTCTGCGATTGATCTACGACGGCTTCCTCGCCGTGGCCAACTGCGCGCTGCCGACGATCGCGGCCGTCAACGGCGCCGCCGTCGGTGCCGGCCTGAACCTCGCGCTGGCCGCCGATGTGCGCATCGCGGGTCCGGCCGCGCTGTTCGACCCACGCTTCCAGAAACTCGGCATCCATCCCGGCGGCGGAGCGACATGGATGCTGCAACGCGCCGTCGGCGTACAGGCGGCCCGCGCCTCACTGCTGTTCGGGATGCGATTCGACGCCGAGGCCGCCGTGCGGTACGGCTTGGCGCTCGAGGTCGCCGACGATCCCGTCGCGGCCGCCCGCGCATTGGCTGCCGGCCCAGCTTCCGCTCCCCGCGACGTCGTCCTCGCCACCAAGGCGTCGATGCGGGCCACCGCCAACCCCGGCACACTCGACGTCGACCAACACAGCATCGCCGTCGACACTGAGCTGAAACCGCAAGCGACGTCGATCCTTTCGCCGGAGTTCGCCCAACGACTGGCCGCGGCAAAACGCAAGTAGCTAGCTGTCGAGCAGCGCCAGCTCCGGCGATTCGATCAGCCGGCGCACCTCGCCGAGGAACGCGGCCACCTGCGCACCGTCCGCGATGCGATGGTCGAAGGCGCACGTCAATGTCATCGTCGGACGCGCCACCACCGCGTCGTCGACGACGACCGGCCGCGGTTTCAGCGACCCCATCCCGAGGATCGCCGCTTCCGGGTAATTGATGACGGGCACTCCCTCATCCAGCCCGAGGGCGCCGAAGTTGGACACCGTGAACGTCGAGCCCTGCAGCTCAGCCGGTTTCACCGTGCCTGCCCGTGCTTCCTCAATGAGCCGGGACACCGTCGCCGCCAATTCCCGCGTCGACTTGTCCTGTGCGTCCTTGACCACCGGCACCAGCAGTCCACGCGGCGCGGCCACCCCGAAACCCAGATGCACTGCCGAGTGGACGTGGATATGCGGTCCGCCCGCGGTGTCCACCCACGTCGAGTTGAACATCGGGTGATGCGTCAGCGCGATCGTCACCAGGCGCAGCGTCAGCACGAACGACGTGATCGGCGGGCCGTCCTCTCCCACCGCCTCGCGAAGCCGGTCGCGCACCCGCAGCAGAGCCGAGCAGTCCACCTGAACACTGGCATGTGCATCGGGAATCTTGCTCCGCGACACTGTCATTCGCTGTGCCATCGTAGCCTGCACGCCGTGCACATCCACCGTATCCGGGCCCCCGGCGGCGGCGAGCACATCCTCACGGCTGACGATGCCATCCGGCCCGGAGCCCGGCGCCAATGCGGTCAGGTCCACCTGCAATTCCGCGGCAAGCTTGCGGACCGGAGGCTTCGCGCGCGGCCGCGTCCCGTTTTCGACCGGAGCCCGCCTGCTCGTATCCATCTCGTCGTCGGCACCGTAACCCACCAGCACCGGCTTGCGTGCCGGTCGGTCACCGTTGTGTGCCGCCTGCGCAGGCGCATCAGTCGCGATACGCACCAGCACCGTGCCAACAGCCAGCGTTTCACCCTCGGCGCCACCGAGTTCCACCACTCGGCCCGCATACGGGCTTGGTATCTCCACCTCGGCCTTGTTCGTCTCCACCGTGCACAGCGTCTGGTTCAGCTCGACGTCGTCGCCGACCGCCACACTCCAGCTCGTGATCGTCGCATCCTCGAGGCCTTCGCCGAGGTCAGGAACCAAGAAGTCCCGCAGACCCTCGGAGTTCATGCCTCGCCTCCCGCTCGCTCCGGTCCTCGCTGCGCTGCGATCCTCACTCGCGCTCGCCTTCGGGTGGTCATGGTTGGTTCATCGCTTTCTCAACGCAGTCGATGATCCGGTCGACGCCGGGTAGCCACAGCTTCTCCAGTCGCGCGGGCGGATACGGCGTGTCAAATCCGGTGGCGCGCAACACCGGTGACTCCAGGTCGTAGAACAACTCTTCCTGAATGCGCGCCGCCAGTTCTGCTCCGAAGCCGAGGGTTCGCGCGCCCTCGTGCACCACTACCGCTCGCCCGGTCTTACGCACCGACGCCGCCACCGTCTCGAAGTCGAGCGGGTTGAGCGAGCGCAGGTCGACCACTTCCAGGTTCCAGCCATACTGGTCAGCCGCCAAATCCGCTGCAGCCAGCGCGGTCTGGACCAGACCGCCATAGGTCAGCACGGTGACGTCGTCGCCGATTCGCCTTATCGCCGCTCGGCCGATCGGTAATCCGGGTTGGGTCGTATCGACGTCCTCGCGCGACCAGTACCGCCTCTTCGGTTCGAGATAGACGACCGGGTCCCGGCTCGCGATCGAATGCCGCAGAAGCCAGTACGCGTCCGACGGAGAGGACGGCACCACCACCTTCAAACCCGCAGTGTGTGCCCAGTAGGTCTCGGTGGACTCCGAATGATGTTCGACCGCACCGATTCCGCCGAACGACGGGATCCGGATGGTGACCGGCATGTCGACGTCGCCGTGGGTGCGCATCCGATACTTCGCCAGGTGGCTGACGATCTGGTCGAACGCCGGATACGAGAACCCGTCGAACTGGATCTCGGGCACCGGGACGAACCCGCGGATGGCGAATCCGACCGCGATGCCGATAATCGCTGACTCGGCCAGCGGCGTGTCGAAACACCTGCCGTCACCGAAGGTTTCGGTGAGGCCCTCGGTGACCCGGAACACGCCCCCGAGCTTCGCCACGTCCTCTCCGAACACCAGCACGCGATCGTCGGCTGCCATCGCGTCGTGTAGCGCCCGGTTGATCGCCTGCACCATCGTCAGATTCGTAGCCGTCGATACCGGTGTGAACAGCGGCGGCTCGTGCGCGTCGTCGCCGTAACCGGCAGGCCGCTCGATGATCTGTGTCATGTCACGCCTCCTTCGCCAACTCGGCCAGCAGCTGGTCGCGCTGGGACTGCAGATCCGGGGTGATGTCCGCGTACACGGTGTCGAACAGCTCACCGATGTCCATGTCTGGTGTGTTGATGATCGCGTCGCGCAGTTCCGCGCACAGCCGCGCCGACCGAGTTTCTGCCCGGTGCTCGAGCCTGTCGGTCCACACGCCGATGTGCTCCAAGTACGTGCGGTAGCGCGGAATCGGATCCAGCGCAGTCCATTTGTCGACCTCGTCCTGCGACCGGTAGCGGGTCGGGTCGTCGGAGGTGGTGTGCGGCCCCAGACGGTAGGTGACCGCCTCGATCAGCGTCGGGCCGCCGCCCTCGCGGGCGCGCCTGGCGGCCTCGGCCATCACCGCGTAGCAGGCCAGCACGTCGTTGCCGTCGACCCGGATGCCCGGCATGCCGTAGCCGATCGCGCGGTGTGCAATGGACGGTCCGGCCTGCTGCCGGGACACCGGGACTGAGATCGCCCACTGGTTGTTCTGCACGAAGAACACGCACGGCGCCTTGTAGACCGCCGCGAGGTTGAGTGCTTCGTGTGCGTCGCCCTCGCTGGTCGCGCCGTCGCCCAGGTAGGCCACCGTCACCGAATCCTCGCCGAGGCGCTGCGCGGCCATCGCCGCTCCGACCGCGTGCAAGCCATGGGTCCCAATCGGGATCGCTATGGGCGCGACGCACTTCTCGGTGAAACCCAGCCCGCCGTGCCAACGCCCCCGCCAGACCGCGCCCATCTGCGCAGGCGTGATGCCGCGCAACAGGAAGACGCCGATCTCGCGGTACTGCGGAAACAGCCAATCCGTCTTGCGGAGGCAGGCCGTCGCGCCGATCTGTGCGGCCTCCTGCCCGCGGCACGACGCGAACAGCGCGAGCTCGCCCTGCCGTTGCAGGTTAATGAATTCCGCGTCGATCGCGCGGGTGACGGTCATGGTCTCGTACAGCCAGCCCAGCGTCTCGGGCGGAAGTTCGCGGCTATAGCGGCTTTCGGTGGTCGGCGTCCCGTCCGGGGCGACCAGTTGAATCGGCTCCAACTCGACGTCGAGTGACGTCAGGGGTGCCTGAACAGACCCTGCCATACCGCCTCCTTGGGTCACTGACGACGGATCGCGCCGTCAGGCGACTGAGGTGCTCAGCACGGAGGCGGTCAGAGCAAAACCCCTGGTGGGGGGCCCGCCGGCTAGGCGCCAGGGTGAGGCGCTAGCTGGACGATGCGCTCTGCTCGCCGCAGCACTGGGGCATCTACCATTATGCCTTCGAATTGGAAGACGCCCCTTTCATCGCGGGCCGCGGCGAGCACGTGTCGCGCCCAGTCGACCTGCTCCGCCGTCGGCGCATAGCCGTCGCGAATGACCGCGACCTGCGACGGGTGGATCGCGACCTTGGCGTCGAAGTCGACAGAGCCGATGCCGCGGCGCGCTTTCTGCGCGACCTTGGGATACCGGAAGCGCGATCACCACCGTCTGGCAGGCGATTGCGCTGCATACCAGTGTTGGCCTGAGCCCACGCCACGACCTTGCATTAGTTGATTTGGTCGCGCCAGTCGATCATGTCCTTCAGTTCCGAGAAGTCGTATACGTCTTCGGTGGGGTGGATTTCGGTGGTGAACAGCGTGACGCCCTCGTGAAGGAACGAATCGCCGTTTTCGCGTCCGGTCCAGTGGACGGCACGGTCGATTTGCGTCTCATCGCGCCCGGCCTGTGCGACGAGGTCTTTGAGCATCGCGTTCTTGCGTCGGTATTCATCGACGCTGGCGAACGTGTGCCAAATGTTGGCGTGTTTGGCGACGATTGGCAGCGTCCTCTTCACTCCCATACCGCCGACGAGAATCGGAATTTTGCGCACTGGCGGTGGAACCAACTGAGTGAGCCGCTGCTCGACGCGAGCTAGGCGCTCCTCGAACAGATCCATCCGAGACTTGACGGTGCCGTACTCGTATCCGTATACGGTGTAGTCCTTTTCGTACCAGCCGGAGCCGACGCCGAGAATCAAGCGCCCACCGCTGATGTGATCAACCGTGCGGGCCATATCGGCCAGCAGATCCGGGTTGCGATAACCGATGCCGGTGACCAGCAGGCCGATATCGGCTCGATTGGTGACCTCGCCCCACGACGCCAGCGCGGTCCAGCCCTCGAAGTTGTTCACGTCGGGCTGGTCAGGTAGCAGCTCGGGAAGGCCGTCTTCGGACGGCACGGCGAACGGCTTGTGGAAATGGTCGTAGCCGAAGATGGCGTCGGCGCCCAGCTCTTCGGCGTTGATGACGGCTTCGCGCCATGATCGGTAGTCGGGAGTGCCACCCGGCCAGAGCTGAACACCTATCCGAACGGAATCGGTCACGATTGTCCTCCTGGTTCTCGCAGCGCCTCATGCGCCGTCGGACCAGAGAACACTTCAAAGAATGTGGCCAATGCCGCATGCCGATCACGACTACTAATGGCGGCCATAGGCGTAGGGCCTTGCCAAAGCGGAATCGATGCGATGAGTTTGGGTGCTTAGTTGGGAGTCAACGTCCGACAATCGATATCTGCTAGGAGAGTCTCATGGCTGGCACATTGGAGGGGTCGACCGCACTAGTCACCGGGGCGACCGCCGGCATCGGCCGTGCAATTGCGCTACAGCTGGCCACGCTCGGCGCCGAGGTTGTGGTCCACGGCCGCAGTGCCGAGCGCGGCGCCGAGACGGTGCAAGAAATCAAAAAGGCCGGAGGGAAGGCGCGTTTCATTGCAGCAGACCTCAACGATGCCGACGACGTGCGGCGCCTGGCCGCCGAGTCCGGCCACGTCGACATTCTGATCAACAACGCCGGCGTGTACAAGTTCGGCGCGACCGCCGAGACCGACGACGTGTTCTTCGACGAGCACATCAACATCAAGGTCGCTGCCGCGGTGCTGATTGCGATCAAGCCCCCGGCGCCGAGGCTCTCCATCATCGGCAGCTTGCTGGCAATCTTGCTCTTCCACGCAACGATCAGCTTCCTGTTCACCACACCGGGTGTCAGTGAGCCGGCCGGCGGCGGGTTCCCAGCATTGTCGCTAACCGGTGAGTTTCTCCTCAAAGACATTCCGTTGCTTGGTCTGTCGTTCTGGACCCTCGCGGATTCAATGCGAGCCGTCGCACAGCGAACTGCCGTCAACTGACATCAGAGGAGCCGCTTCCGGCCGCTCTGCACAGCGCGGTCTTTTTAAAGAAAGTGGAACGTGAGACACAGAGAGACGATCCCGAAGGCGTTCCCCGGTGTCGGGTACATGAGAGCCTGGTCCGTGATACCCCTGGAAGTGGTGCGTGTCCCCGTCTTGGGCCAACTAAATGGTGGTCCAAGCAGCTGCCTTGATCATCAGCCCACTCGGGAACAAGCTGGCCGTCTTGAATTTCATTGGAGGTAGACGCAATGGCCGATGAGCAATATGACGCGATCGTGATAGGGACCAGCCAAGGCGGCCGGTTCCTCCCCATCGAGCTAGCGAAGGCTGGCCAGAAGGTGGCGCTCGTCGAGCGTGGCCCGATCGGCGGCGTGTGCGTCAACACGGGATGTACCCCGACCAAGACGATGGTCGCCAGCGCACGCCTCGCCTACCAAGCGCGCCGCGGTGCGGAGTACGGCGTGCGCGTTGGTCCGGTATCGGTGGACCTGGCCGCGGTGCGCGAACGCAAACGGGCCATGGTCGCCGGTGCGCGGCAGAACTACGCGAGCCGCTTGGCGCAGGATGGTCTGGACCTGATCGAGGGCGAGGCCCATTTCACGGGGCCGAACACCGTCGAGATCGCCTTGACGGATGGCGCGACGCGGCAGATCACCGCGCCGGTGGTCGTCATCGACACAGGTACCCGTCCCAAGCCGCCGTCGATCCCCGGCGCGGGCGAAGTCCCGGTGCTTGACTCGACGTCGCTCATGGAGTTGGACGAGCTACCGGAGCACCTGATCATCCTCGGTGGCGGCTACATCGGGCTGGAGTTCGGGCAGATGTTCCGCCGGTTCGGCAGTGAGGTCACGATCGTCCAAAGGGGTGCTCGCCTGCTGAAGATCGAGGACGAGGACGTCGCCGACGAGGTCGCCACGATCTTGCGCGACGACGAGATCACGGTCCTGACCGCGTCAACGCCGGTCCGCGTTGAGCGGGCCGACGGCGACCACGTGCGGCTGACCGTTCGCACGGAGGACGGTGAGCGACAGGTCGAAGGCTCGCACTTGCTGTCTGCCATCGGCCGCATCCCGAACACAGACGCACTCACTCCTGACGCAGCCGGCATCCGTCTCGACGACCACGGCTTCATCGAGGTCGACGAGTATCTGGAATCCAATGTTCCCGGCGTCTATGCGATGGGCGACGTCACGGGGCCGCCTGCCTTCACTCACTCTTCCTACGACGATTACCGCATCCTGCACGCCAACCTGATCAAGCACGAGAAAGCCAGCACGCGGGACCGGATCGTCCCGTATGCGGTGTTCATCGACCCGCAGCTTGGCCGCGCCGGCATGACCGAGCGCGAGGCCAGGGCGCAAGGACGCGCGATTCGGGTGGCGAAGCTTCCGATGAATGCCGTTGTGCGGGCCCTCGAGACGGGGGAGACGCGTGGCTTCATGAAGGCCATCGTGGACGCGGACAGCGGGCAGATCCTTGGCTGCGCGGTCCTCGGCAGTGAAGGTGGCGAGATCATGACCATGATCCAGGTCGCCATGCTGGGCAACCTCACCTATAAGGACATGGCGGACGCCATCATCACGCATCCACTTCTGGCGGAAGGCCTCAACTCGCTCTTCGCGATGTTCGACGCCTAAGCCCCTCGAACCGATCTGGCCGATCTGGGGCGTACTCGACTTGACGCCGAACGGACGCGGAGAAACAGCTGCTGTGCGGCCAGCACAATCGCGAGATGCACGGCGTCTTCCGTTCGGGTTCGGGCGGCGGTAAGCCGCAGATCGGCGACCAATCGAGCATCGAATTCGGCCCACCGCTTGGGCGTATAGACGACGCGGTTGCCGAGACCAATGAGGTTGCGCCAGAGGCTGTTTCGCTCGCCGCTCAGTTGGACGTCCTACCCTTCGGCAGCCGAGGCGCTACCGGTCGGGTGCGAGCGCGACGATCCGTTCAGCGCGCCGGAGCACGGGAGCGTCGACCATCAATCCCTCGTGCTGGAACACACCCCGTTCGTTGGCCGCAGTCGCCAAAACGGCTCGTGCCCATTCGACCTGATCGTCGGTCGGCGCGTACGCGGCCCGGATCACGTCCACCTGCGTCGGATGGATCGCGACCTTGGCGTCGAAGCCGACCGCGACGGCGTCGTCGGCCTCGGCGCGCAGGCCGTCGAGATTCTTGATGTCGAGATACACCGAATCCAGCGCCAGCCGGCCGTACGCCTTGGCGGCGAGCAAAGTCTGGGAGCGGACGTGCTTGGGGACGTCTCGGTAGCTGCCGTCCGGCCACCGGTTGGCGGTCCCGCCGGTAACCGCGAACAGGTCCTCGGCGCCCCACATCAGGGCGAACGCATTGTCGATGCGCGCAAGTTCGTTCACCACGATCGCGCCCAAGGGTGTTTCGATCAGCACCACCACGTCCAGCGGTGCCAGATCGCGGATCTGTTGCGGATCCTCGGTCTTCGCGAGCATGACCGTGGTGTATTTCGTCTTCGCGAGCGCTTCGAGGTCGGCCTGATGGTCGGCGGTGGCCGCCGGATTGACTCTGACGACGGTGCGTTCGGGGTCGAGCAGGGTGTCGATCAGCGCTTCACGGGCCGCTTCCCGGTCCTTCGCAGCGACGCCGTCTTCGAGGTCGAGGATCACCACATCGGCTGCCGCCGCTGCCTTGCCGAACCGCTCCGGCCGGTCGGCCGGACAGAACAACCAGGCAGGCCCGGTCTGAGTCAGAGCCACTATGCGTCTCCCTCGGGCCGCTTGCGCACCATGGTTTTTCGCGATGCGGTCGCCACGACGTCTCCGTGCTGGTTTCGGGCGGTGTGCGCGAAGGTGACGATGCCCTCACCTGGCCGGCTCTTGGACTCGCGTTTCTCGGTCACCTCGGTTTCGGCGTACATGGTGTCGCCGTGGAAGAGCGGCTTCGGAAACGCCACCTCGCCGAAGCCGAGGTTGCCGACGATCGTGCCCTGCGTCAGCTGCGCCACCGAAAGCCCGACGAGGGTCGACAGCGTGAACATCGAATTCACCAGCCGCTGGTTGAACGGCGGCAGCGCATCGGAGAACGCGGCATCGAGGTGCAGCGCTTGGGTGTTCATCGTCAGCGTGGTGAAGAGGACGTTGTCCGCTTCGGTGATGGTGCGGCCCGGCCGGTGCTGGTAGAGGATGCCGGTCTCGAACTCCTCGAACCACAGCCCCCGCTGGACCACAACCTTTTTTTCGACCGCTTCTTGTCCGCTCACAGACCGGCCTCCCTGGCGATCAGCATCAGCTGCACTTCCGTTGTCCCTTCGCCGATTTCAAGGATCTTGCTGTCGCGATAATGGCGTGCAACGGGATACTCGTTCATGAAGCCGTATCCGCCGAACACCTGGGTGGCGTCGCGGGCGTTGTCCATCGCGGCCTCGCTGGCGACGAGTTTGGCGATCGCGGCCGCCTTCTTGAAGGGCTTGCCCGCCAACATGAGTGCGGCCGCGTCGTAGTAGGCGGTGCGGGCGCTGTGTGCACGGGCCTCCATGCGTGCGATCTTGAACGCGATTGCCTGATAGGTGCCGATGGCCGCGCCGAATGCCTCGCGCTCCTTGGCGTACTTCACGCATTCGTCGACACAGCCTTGCGCGGCGCCGACCGACAACGCGGCGATCGCGATGCGGCCCTCGTCGAGGATGCGCAGGAAGTTGGCATAGCCGCGGCCACGCTCACCGAGCAGGTTCTCGGCGGGCACACGGACGTCGTCGAAGCTGAGCGGATGGGTGTCTGAGGCGTTCCAGCCGACCTTGTTGTACGCCGGCTCGGCGGTGAACCCTTCGGTCGGCACGGGGACAAGAATCGACGAGATCTCCTTCCGGCCGCCGGCCTCGCCCGTGACGGCTGTGACCGTTACGAGTTTGGTGATGTCGGTTCCCGAGTTCGTGATGAACTGCTTGCTGCCGTTGATGACCCAGTGACCGTCGTCCATCCGGGCTGTTGTCTTGGTTGCGCCCGCATCGGTGCCACCGCCGGCCTCGGTCAGCCCGAACGCGCCCAGCGCCTTACCACTTGCCAACAGCGGCAACCACTCCTGCTTCTGGTCCTCGTTGCCGAAGCGGTACACCGGCATCGCGCCAAGCGAAACTCCCGCCTCCAGCGTGATCGCCACGCTCTGGTCGACCTTGCCGAGCTCTTCGAGCGCCAGGCACAGCGCGAAGTAGTCGCCGCCCATGCCGCCGTACTCCTCGGGAAACGGCAGACCGAACAGTCCCATGTCGGCCATGCCCGACACCACTTCGTATGGGAAGGAATGCTCTTCGTCGTGTTTGGCGGCGACGGGCGCCACCACGCTTTGGGCGAAGTCGCGAACCGTCTTGGCGAGCTGCTCGTAGTCATCGGGCAGCATGCCGGTGGCCAGAAAATCGGTCATGACTGATCTGCTTTCTCGGTCGCTGTGATGCGGGCCATCGGTTGGCCCACCTTGACCTGGTCGCCGACGGCGACGAGTAGTTCGACCACGCCGTCGACCGGCGCGGTAAGCGCGTGTTCCATCTTCATCGCCTCGACCGCGACGACGACGGCGCCTGCCGTCACCGTGTCACCGTCTTCAACGCCGACGGCGACCACCGATCCCGGCATGGGGCTGACGAGTTCGGCGTCGCCGCTGTGTTCGTCGTCAGGACGGACCGGTGCTTCCCGTAGCTCGTCCACGACGGCGGTGTGGCCTGCTCGCGCCAACCAGATCTGACCGTTCGCCGCGGCGACGAGATAGTCGGTGCGCAGCCCGTCGAGCGTCGCTACGAGCCGGTCGTCCTCGAGAGTGGCTGTAAGGGTGCGATGTTCACCGTTTTCCACGACGGCCGTCGCGGCCTGTGGTGTGCCGGTCAGATACACGTGGTCGGTGCGCTCGCCGGAGTGCAGCCGAAATGTGGTCGGTGCCCGCTGCCCGATCCGCCAACCCGACGGCACGTCCCACAGGTTGCATGCCTGCACCGGCCAGCTGCGCAACCACTTGTAGGCCGCCGCCGCGATCAGCTCGTCGTCACCCGGCTGGGCAGCGGCGAAATCTGTTGTCCGGCGGTCCAACAGCCCGGTGTCCAGCCGTCCCGCAACGACGTCCGGGTCGGCCAGCAGGAAGCGCAGAAACTCGACGTTCGTCACCACACCCAGCACGGCGGTGTCGGCGAGCGCGCGGTCGAGTGCGCGGAGCGCCGCAGGACGGTCGTCGGCGTGGGCGATCACCTTGGCCAGCATCGGGTCGTAGTCGCTGCCGACCACGGTGCCACGGGACAGGCCGGAATCGACGCGCACACCGGGACCCTGCGGCTCCGCGAGATCGAGCACGTCGCCACCGGTCGGCAGGAAACCGCGGGACGGGTCCTCGGCGTAGACGCGGGCCTCGATGGCATGCCCGGTCATGGTGATGTCGTCCTGCGCGATCGGCAGCTTCTCGCCCGCCGCGATGCGCACCTGCAGTTCGACGAGGTCGACGCCGGTGACCATTTCGGTGACCGGGTGCTCGACCTGAAGGCGGGTGTTCATCTCCATGAAGAAGAACTCGTCGGGGCGGTCGGCTGACACGATGAATTCGACTGTGCCTGCTCCGGTGTAGTCCACGCTGCGCGCGGTGTCGCATGCCGCGGCGCCGATCCGGGCCCGCGTCGCCTCGTCCAACAACGGCGAGGGTGCCTCCTCGATCACCTTCTGATGGCGTCTCTGCAGACTGCATTCGCGTTCGCCGAGATGCACGACGTTGCCGAAGCCGTCGGCGAGCACCTGCACCTCGATGTGGCGGGGGTTCAACACAAACCGCTCGAGGAACAGGGTGTCGTCACCGAATGCGGCGCCCGCCTCGCGTCGTGCGCTGGCCAGTGCGGTCTGCAGTTCCGCCGGTTCGTGCACGACTCGCATGCCCTTGCCGCCGCCGCCGGCCGACGGCTTGACCAGCACCGGATAGCCGATATCGCCTGCCGCGGCGACCAAGTCGGCATCGGTAAGGCCCGGGCGGGCGATGCCGGGGACAACGGGTACCCCGAACGCCGACACCGTGGTCTTGGCGGCGATCTTGTCGCCCATGGTCTGGATGGCCTTGACGGGTGGCCCGATGAACACGATCCCGGCCGCCTCCAGCGCGGCGGCGAATTCGGCGTTCTCCGAGAGGAATCCGTAGCCGGGGTGGATCGCCTGCGCGCCTGTGCGACGGGCGGCGTCGACGACCGCATCGATGTTGAGATAGCTCTGCCGCGCGGGAGCGGGGCCGATGCCGACCGCGACGTCCGCCTCGGCGACGTGCCGGGCGTTGGCGTCGGCATCGCTGAACACGGCCACCGAGCGAATGCCCATCGCCCGCAAGGTGCGAATGACGCGAACGGCGATCTCGCCGCGGTTGGCGACCAGCACAGTATTGAAGCTATTAAAGGTCATCATCACATCCGGAACACGCCGTAGGAGACCGGCTCCAGCGGTGCCTGGCCGGCGACCGAAAGTGCGAGTCCGAGAACGGTTCTGGTATCTGCAGGGTCGATCACGCCGTCGTCCCAGAGCCGTGCCGTCGAATAGTACGGATTGCCCTGGCTCTCATACTGTTCACGGATCGGCGCCTTGAACTCCTCCTCCTGCTGCGGCGTCATCTCGCCACGGACGGTGGCCAGCACCGACGCGGCCTGCTCACCGCCCATCACCGAGATCCTGGCGTTCGGCCACATCCACAGGAAGCGCGGCGAATACGCCCGCCCGCACATCGAGTAGTTACCCGCACCGTACGAGCCGCCGATCACGACGGTCAGCTTGGGCACGCGTGCACAGGCAACGGCCGTCACCATCTTGGCGCCGTGTTTGGCGATGCCGCCCGCCTCGTAGTCGCGGCCGACCATGAAGCCGGAGATGTTCTGCAGAAACAGCAGCGGCACGGTTCGCTTGTCGCAGAGTTCGATGAAATGTGCACCCTTCAAGGCGGATTCGGAGAACAGCACGCCGTTGTTCGCGATGATTCCGACCGGGTGGCCGTGGATACGGGCGAAGCCGGTGACCAGTGTGGCGCCGTACTCGGCCTTGAACTCGGCGAACTCGCCGCCGTCGACGATGCGGGTGATCACCTCGTGCACGTCGTAAGGCACCCGCGCGTCGAGGGGAACGACGTCGTAGAGCTCGGTCTGCTCGGCCACCGGATCGACCGTCGGCGTCACGTCCCACGGCGGATCCAACCGCGGCCCGAGCGTCGAGACGATTCGCCGCACGATGCGCAACGCGTCCCGGTCGTCATGGGCCAGATGGTCGGTGACACCCGAGATCTTCGAGTGCAGGTCGCCGCCGCCCAGCTCTTCTGCGGTCACGACTTCGCCGGTCGCGGCCTTCACCAGTGGCGGACCGCCGAGGAAGATGGTGCCCTGGTTGCGGACGATCACCGCTTCGTCGCTCATCGCGGGCACATAAGCGCCGCCCGCGGTGCACGACCCGAGCACGGCGGCGATCTGCGGAATGCCCTTGGCGCTCATGGTCGCCTGGTTGTAGAAGATCCGGCCGAAGTGCTCCCGGTCGGGGAACACCTCGTCCTGCTTCGGCAGGAACGCCCCACCCGAGTCGACGAGGTAGATACACGGCAGCCGGTTCTGCAGGGCGATCTCCTGTGCCCGCAGATGTTTCTTGACCGTAATTGGGTAGTAGGTACCACCTTTCACGGTGGCGTCGTTGGCCACGATCATGCATTCGCGCCCGGATACCCGCCCGATACCGGTGATCATTCCGGCCCCGGGACACTCGTTGTCGTACATACCGTCGGCGGCGAGGGGCGATACTTCCAGCAGCGGGCTGCCGGGATCCAGCAGCCCGTCCACGCGCTCCCTCGGCAGCAGCTTGCCCCGGCTGACATGGCGCTCGCGGGACTTGGCGGATCCACCGAGCGCGGCAGCGGCCATCTTCTCCCGCAGCTGCGCGACGAGCGCAAGATGCTGGTCGCGGCTGGTCTGGAGCGCTGTTGTCATCGGTACTGCCCGTTTCGGTTGAGTTAATGACGACTAACTCGTAGTATGTTAGTCACGATTAACCGAAATGTCCACCAGCCCGGAGGTAGCGCGATGTCTCTTCCGGCTTCCGAGCCGACCAGCCGCAGCCGGGCCAAGTCCGACCGTCGCGACCAGCTCATCGCCGCCGCGGAAAGACTGGTCGCCGAGCGCGGCTTTCTCGCCGTGCGATTGGAGGACATCGGTGCAGCGGTGGGGGTCAGCGGGCCCGCGATCTACCGGCACTTCCCCAACAAGGAAGCGCTGCTGGTCGAACTGCTGGTTGGCATCAGCACCCGGCTTCTCGCCGGAGCCACCGCCGTCGTCGCCGATTCTCCCGACGCCGAGAGCGCGCTGGACGGGTTGATCGACTTCCACCTCGACTTCGCGTTCGGAGAGTCTGATCTGATCCGGATCCAGGACCGCGATCTGGGCCACCTGCCCGAGCCCGCGAAGCGTCAGGTCCGCAAGGCACAACGGCAGTACGTCGAGATCTGGGTGGACGTCCTCCGCCGGCTGCACCGCGCGGACAGCGAGGCCGACGCGCGGCTGATGGCACACGCCGTCTTCGGGCTACTGAACTCGACGCCGCACAGCGTCAGGCCCGGCACAGCCAAATCGGCCGGCCAAGGAACGAACTCCGGGTCGCGGGCGATCTTGCGGGAGATGACGATCGCGGCCCTGTCCTTGGCCGGCCGAAGCGGCGGCTAAGCGTTAGTACCAGACTTTTCTGCCGCCGACTGCGCGTCCGGTGGCGCCGAGAATCCAGAACACCGCACCGACGACCAGAAGCACGACGCCGATATAGGTAAGGATGGAGATCCCGAAGACCACCCCGAGAATGAGCAGGATGACACCTAGGACAATCATTGCTGACTCCGTTCGATCAATGGTGAATTGTTATGTGCCCGTTTATTACTGGCTGGGCTTGGGCAGGTTGCAGTTGGTCACCTTTGGGTTCGCCCCGGCGTAGTTCAACGGCCCGGCAACGACCGTCAACGCGATGGTGCCCGCTGTGGCACAGTTGTTCGCATCTGTCTTGAAGTAGTCACGCTGGTAAGCAGCGACGACGCCGATCACCAACCAGATCAAGACAATCACGCCGAGAATTCCGCCACCACGCATGCTGGCCTCCTCTGTAGAGCGCCGCCTTGACGCACGAGTGGTTTTTACCCCGCAGCCAATTTCGTTAAACGTATAGGCGTGATCTTGAATCGCTCAGGAGATCGGGCCCCGCGTGAACGCCGTGGTGAGCCACTCGCCCATCGCTTTCACCAGCACGGTTCGGTTCTCGCGCTTGTCGATCTCGTGGCCGTCGTCCTCGAACGCCAGCAACTCGACAGAACGGCCCAGCGCCCGCAAGGCGTCGAACATCTGCTGCGACTCGCTGGGCGGGACATTGGTGTCATTGAGTCCGTGGACAAGGAGCAGCGGCGCGGTCAGCGCATGCGCGCGGAGTAGAGGAGAGAGCTGGTCGAGCAGTTCTCGATCGCTCACCGGATGACCGTATTTGGAGTAGGCCGCCGCTGCGATCCACGGCTCGGTGTTGCGGTACCACGTATTCAGGTCGCTCATCCCGCAGATGCTGATGCCCGCTGCGAACAGTTGCGGATGAAACGTGAGCGCCGCCTGCGTCAGGTATCCCCCATACGACCACCCACAGCACGCGATGCGGTCGACCGGCGTCAGACCACGTTCCACCAGAAACAGCGCCGCATCGGCGACGTCGTCGATCGCCGCGAACCGTTGCTCCCTGTCATCGGCGTGCATGTACGAACGGCCAAAACCCCCGGAGCCACGCACATTCGGCAGGAAGACCGTGACGCCGGTCTCAAGTAACGGTGGGAAGAACTCGTTGTATCCCGGCCTTCCCTGCCCCTCGGGGCCGCCGTGTAAGAACATCATCGCCCCGATCGACTCCACCCCTGCCGGGGGCCGGAACAACCAGCCGGAGATCTCCAAACCGTCACGGGCAGTGATGGTTTCCAGCGTTGGCGGTGCGGAAAGGGGGCCGCTGCTGGGCTCGCGGTCGATGCGCTCCCACTCGCGGGTTCTGGGGTCGACAAGTTCGACCGTGCGCGGCTTGTCCGGGCCCTCGACCGTCATCGCGACCATCGACCCACCTGCGCTGATCGTCAATTCACTGGCCACCATGCCGGGCAGCGGAATCGGGTCGTAGCGGGTGTAGTCGGCGTATTCGAGGATCTGTAACTCGCTGGCCCCGTTGATATTCCACAGCAACGCTACCGTGGACAGGTCATCGCTGACGACGAACTCGTCGAGCGCATAGCCGGGACGCTCGGCCACCACTTGGTAGGACACCCCGTCGGCAGTCGTCGTCACCTCAAGGAGGCGCGCGTGGTCCGCCCCGTTCTCACTGCGGATCAACGCGCGCACATAGCCGTTTGTGCTGTTGACCCCGTAGACCTTCGCCGGCTGGTACAGCTGGAACTGCTCGCCTTCCAGACCCGACCGCAGGCGCCGGGGGCTTTGGTCGTCGAGAATGACGCCGCTATCCGTCGTTGAGCCCGGATCGTATGGCAGCAAGGCGATCTGGGTCAGCCCGCGCAGCATGATCAGATCGCGATAGCCGCGCGGCCCGACGCGCACCAGTGCAGCGCCCGCCCATGAGTCGACAAGCCGGCCGCCGGACCGGCGGTCCAGAATCGTCGTGGTTCCGTCGGCCGGATCGATGAGGCACGAGCTACCGACACCGTCGTCGCCGGTGAGGATGGCGGCGACTTGGGTACCGTCCCAACCGATCAGCTCCGCGGTGCCCTCCGGTAGCCCTGCGGGCCACACGTCGATCCGGCGTGCGGCGCGGTCGTCGGGATCTGTGGTGACCACCCAGATCTGACTGCGGCTGCCGCCCTCGGGCGCCACCTCGCAGGCCAACCAGTGGCCGTCGGCGGAGTGGATGACCCGGGTGACAGGACCCTCAACGGGCAGTTCGACATCCCGCGATGAGCTCGCACGCCAGCCGCGCAGGAACCGCTGTACCGCCCGCGGATAACCGCCGTCGTCGACGAGGTGCGCGAACGCCGTCGCGTCCGGCGACAGCGACGCGCCGTAATTGGTGCGCACCGTCTGCGTCATCAATGTCAGCTTGCCACGGACGCACGTTTAAGCAATGTGCTTACGTGCTCGCCGCGGTCCTCCTGCACGACGCAGGTACCCTGCAGCCATGAGGTGGGTATGACCGACGCACCACGAGGAGACGGCCCCGACCCGACACAGCCGTTGGGTCCCAGCTATCCGGCCTACACAGATCCGGCATATGCAGGGCAGGCCCAGTACGGACCCACCTACCAGGCACCTCAGGTTCCAGACCCGACCCAGCAATTGCCGCCGTACTCCCCCTATAGCTACGACCCCTCGACCACCGGCCAGTACACCACCGGCCAATACGGGCCGCCGTACCCGCCGGGCGAGCCACCGCAAGGTCCGCCGCCGCCGCCCAAGTCGCCACGATGGCTGTGGGTGGTGGCCGCGGTGGCGGTGCTTCTCGTCGTCGGCCTTGTGATCGCGTTGGTGATCGCAAACAGCTCGAAACAGGACACGGTCGTCGCGCCGCCGCCGATGCCGGAGCCGTCGACCACGACGACAAGGACGCCGACGACGACGAGTTCGCCGTCGCTGCGGCCTCTACCCCCGATCGTCCCGGTGCCGACCAAGACACCGCCGAGCGAGTCCGCGACCCCTGGTGAGACCGAGACGGTGGTCTACGAGGTCAACGGCAACGGCAGGGCGATCAACATCACCTACGTCGACAGCGGCAACGTGCTGCAGACCGAATTCAATGTCGTCCTGCCGTGGCGCAAGGAAGTGGAATTACCAAGTCCCGCCGGGGATTCGGCAAGTGTGACGGTCATCAACGTTGGTCGCCAGGTGACCTGCTCGGTGACGATCAGCGGCGTTCAGGTCGAGGCGAACACCGGTAACGGGCTGACCATCTGCACCGCGCTGCGCTAAGGCACCTGCACTCGGTGCGGTGCGTGCACCGCCACCATGGCCGCCAGGCCGATCGCGAGCACGACCAACAGCCCTGCGGTGCCGGCGCGGACAGCGCCGAACCAGTCGATGAAAACAGAGATGAGCGTCGGCGCGAGGAAGGACACCGCACGTCCTGTCGTGGTGTAGAGGCCGAAGGCGACGCCTTCCTTGCCGTCGACCGACATGCGCAGCATCAGCGTTCGCGCCGACGATTGCGTCGGCCCGATGAACAGACAAAGCAGTAGCCCGCAGATCCAGAAGGCCAGCGGTCCGGACAGCATCATCAGCGTCAGCCCGGCGGCGAGCATCGAGACCAGCGAGCCGACGATGACGGGCTTGGAGCCCAGTCGGTCGTCCACCAGCCCGCCGAGCAGCGCGCCGACGGCCGCGATCACGCTCGCACTGACTCCGAACAGCAGTACGTCGGCGTTCGAAATGCCGTACGCGCTGACGCCGAGAACCGCGCCGAATGCGAAGACTCCTGCCAGCCCGTCGCGGAACACCGCGCTGGCGATCAGGTAGTACACGATGTTGTGGTCACGGTGCCACACGGCCACGACCTCGTGCCAGAGTTTGCGGTAGGCCCCGAAGAAGCTCACCGACGCCTCCTGCCGGTCTTCGAGCAGTGGGCGCGGGGTGGGGCACCACGATGAAAACGGGCAGGGCGAACAGTGCGAGCCATGCGGCGGCCATCAACATCGCGCCCCGTACGTTCTGACCGTCGGCGACCGGGAGGCCGAGCAGGCCGCGCGTGTCTCCATCGCCGGACATGAAGCAGAGATACACGATAAAAAGCAGCACCACACTCCCGAAATAGCCCATCCCCCAGCCGAATCCGGATACCCGGCCTGATGTCGCCGGAGTGGAGAGCTGACGCAGCATGGCGTTGTAGGGCACGGTGGCCAGCTCGCTGCACGCAGCCGAGCACGCGAGCAGCGCCAGGGCCGGCCACAGATAGTGGTAGTCGTTGCGGATCAGACTCATGGCAGACGTCAGCAACACGACCAGCCCGGTGAGCACGGCCAGCACCCGCCGGCGCCGCCACGGCGCGTCCACCCAGATCCCGGTGACCGGGGCAAGAAGGGCCACCACAAGGCCGGAGAGCGCCAGCGCGCGGAACAGCCAGCTCTGCGGCGTGGTCGCGCTCGGCAGGTTTTCGCCGACTGTGCCGGTCAGGTAAACGGAGAACACGAACGTCACGACGATCGCGTTCAGGCCCGTCGAACCGACGTCCCACAGCGCCCACGCCACTACTCGCGACCGCCCTCCGGTGCGGCTAGGCGGCCGCGGATCGTCCATGGTCGCCCACGATATAGTCCGGCCCATGCCAGTACCCGCTCCCAACCCTGATGCCCGCGCGGTTGTCACAGGTGCTTCGCAGAACATCGGCGAAGCGCTCGCCACCGAACTCGCAGCGCGAGGGCATCACCTGATCCTGACGGCCCGGCGGGAGGACGTGCTGCGGACGTTGGCCGACCGGCTCACCGAGAAGTACGGGGTCGTCGTCGAGGTGCGGCCCGTCGACCTCGCCGACCCGACGGAACGCGCAAAGCTGGCCGACGAGTTGGCCGGTCGCAACATCTCGATCCTGTGCGCCAACGCGGGCACCGCGACCTTCGGCCCGGTGGCGCGGCTGGATCCCGCCGACGAGAAGGCACAGGTTCAGCTGAACGTCCTCGGAGTGCACGACCTCGTCCTCGCCGTGCTGCCGGGAATGGTCGAACGCAAGGCGGGCGGAATACTGATTTCCGGTTCGGCAGCGGGCAATTCGCCGATTCCGAACAACGCCACCTACGCGGCCACCAAGGCGTTCGTCAACACGTTCAGCGAGTCGCTGCGCGGCGAGCTCAAGCGGGCAGGGCGTCCATGTGACGGTGCTGGCCCCGGCCCGGTGCGCGAGGCGTTGCCCGCCGAGCACGAGCAGTCGCTGGTGGAGAAGCTGATACCGGACTTCCTGTGGATCTCGACCGAGTACACCGCCAAGCTCTCGCTGGATGCGTTGGACCGCAACAAGATGCGGGTGGTGCCCGGCGTCACGTCCAAGGCGATGTCGGTGGCCAGTGGCTACGCGCCGCGCGCGATCGTCACACCGATCGTCGGCGCCGTCTACAAGAAGCTCGGCGGCGACTAGCTTCCTCTGCGCCGAAATAGCGTCGCGGTCAGCGGCGGCGGCCCGTGCCGAAGATGCTGCGGGTGATCTCCCTGCCGATCACGGTGCCCGCCGAACGCATCGCGCTCTTGAACGCCGGGCTGCTCATCATCTTGTCGAACATGCCGGGCTCGATGGCCCGCTTCGCGCTCGACTCGCCTGCGGCAGTGGCTCCCCCGGCGTCGGGGGGCACGTAGACCGGCGGCGGGAGATTCGGGTCTCCGGCAGGCGCCTGTTGCTCCGGCGGTGCGAGTCGGGCGTTCAGTCGTTCGTATGCCGACTCGCGGTCGATCGTCTGGCCGTACTCGGCCTGCAGCGGGCTGGCCTGCGCGGCGGCCTTGATCGCGTCCGGCCCGATCGTGTCCATCAGCGAGCGTGGGGCCCGCATCCTGGTCCACGCCACCGGCGTCGGTGCACCCTTCTCCGACAGCACGGTCACGATCGCCTCGCCGATGCCAAGCGACGTCAACGCCGACTCCAGGTCGTAGACATCGGTTTTCGGGTAGGTGCGCACGGTCTTGGAGAGCGCCTTCTGGTCATCCGGGGTGAACGCGCGAAGCGCGTGCTGAATCCGGGCACCGAGCTGGCTGAGCACCTCGTTGGGAACATCGGTGGGCAGCTGGGTGCAGAAGAACACGCCGACGCCCTTGGACCTGATCAGCTTTACGGTCTGCTCGACCTGCTCGAGGAATGCCTTCGAGGCGTCGGTGAACAGCAGATGCGCCTCGTCGAAGAAGAACACCAGCTTCGGCTTGTCCACGTCGCCGATCTCCGGCAGCGTCGTGAACAGGTCTGCAAGCACCCACATCAGGAACGTCGAGAACATCACCGGCCTGGCGGCCTGATCGCCGAGCTCCAGCAGGCTGATGACTCCGCGGCCCTGCGCGTCGAGGCGCAACAGGTCCTTGGGCTCGAGTTCGGGCTCGCCGAAGAAGGTGTCGGCACCCTCGGCCTCGAGGTTGACCAGCGCACGCAGGATCACGCCCGCGGTCGTCGGCGACACCGCACCGAGGTTCTTCAGCTCGGGCTTGCCCTCGTCGCTGGTGAGGAACTGGATGACGGCCCGCAGGTCCTTGAGATCCAGCAGGGACAGGCCCTTCTGGTCGGCCCAGTGGAAGATCAGGCCGAGCGTCGACTCCTGAGTGGCGTTGAGCCCCAGCACCTTTGACAACAAGATCGGCCCGAAGCTGGAGATCGTGGCCCGCACGGGCACGCCGATCCCCGCGGTGCCCAGCGACATGAACTCCACCGGGAAGGCGGTCGGCGTCCAATCGTCGCCGGTGTCCTTGGCGCGCTGCTGCGTCTTGTCGTTCGACACGCCGGGTTTCGACAACCCGGACAGGTCTCCCTTGACGTCGGCCATCATCACCGGCACCCCGGCGGCGGACAGCTGCTCGGCGATCACCTGCAGCGACTTCGTCTTACCGGTGCCGGTGGCGCCTGCGACGAGGCCGTGCCGGTTGACGGTGGCCAGCGGGATGCGGACCTGTGCGGTCGGATCGACGACGCCGTCAACAACGACGGTGCCCAATTCGAGCGCCTGGCCCTCGACGGCGTATCCGGCGGCGATCTGCTGAGCAGGGGTGGCAGTCGACTCAGTCGTCATGGATCGAAACATTACTGTGCAGACGTTGCCGCGGTGGGCGTGGTGGGCCCCATGTGGGATGTGGGCTTACTGTTGATCGCTGTGCGTGACGAACTTGTGTGGATCGACTGTGAGATGACTGGCCTGGACCTGAAGTCCGACCTGCTCATAGAAATCGCGGTGCTGGTGACCGACGCCGAGCTCAACATCATGGGCGAAGGACTCGACGTCGTCATCCATGCTCCCGACGAGGCGTTGAACGGAATGGTCGACGTCGTCGCGCAGATGCACAGCCGCTCCGGCCTCGACGAGGAGGTGCGGGCATCGACCATCGACGTGCCCGCCGCCGAAGAGATGGTGCTGGACTACATCCGCGGCCACGTCAAGCAGGCCAAGACGGCTCCGCTGGCAGGCAACTCGATCGCCACCGACCGGGGATTCATCGCCCGCGACATGCCTGCGCTCGACGACTTTCTGCACTACCGGATGATCGACGTCAGCTCGATCAAGGAGCTGTGCAGGCGCTGGTATCCGCGGATCTACTTCGGGCAGCCGGAGAAGGGTCTGGCCCATCGCGCGCTGGCCGACATCCACGAATCGATCCGTGAGCTGCAGTACTACCGCCGCACCGCGTTCGTTACCCCACCGGGGCCGTCGACCAGCGATATCGCCGCGATTTCGGCGGAACTGAGTCCCGGGGCCTCCGGCGGCGACCAAATGGATTCGGCTGCGGAGCGTCCGAGCGGCTAATATCGACGGGCCGCTTGTGCCTTTCGGTTCGGCGGCGATGGTGGCTGTAGTTCAGTTGGTAGAGCACCAGGTTGTGATCCTGGCTGTCGCGGGTTCGAGTCCCGTCAGCCACCCCGAGTGAACAGCGCCCCACCTACGAAGTGCACTTACGTAGGTGGGGCGCTGTCGGCTTTCAGCGTTCTCGATCCACGACGGGACCCGCCCACTAGGCTTGTGCAATCAAGATCAAGCCGAGTGCTCCGGCGGCGGTTCGCATTTGCCAGAATCGCCGGCATCGTGACCTGCGCCGCCATTGTGATGGCGGGTTGCTCGTCGGCGCCGTCGACGACGGTCGGATCGGAGACGACGATGACAACGGGTTCCCCTTCGGCATCGCCCGCGCTCAAGCACATCGACCCGGCCGAGCTTCAGTGCCGACGGTGGAGGCCGCCACCAAGAAGATGCTCGTCCCCGGTGCCTTCGTCGAGATTCACACGCCGCAGGGCAATTTCACCGCGGCGGTCGGCACGACGGAGCTGGGCAAGCAGATGCCGCCGGCCGCGGACACTCACTTCCGAATCGCCTCGAACTCCAAGACCATGACCGCGGCCGTCATCGTGCTGCTTGCCCAGGACGGCAAGCTCAAGTTCAGCGACCCGGTGTCCGATTACGTGCCCGACGTACCCAACGGCACCGACATCACGATCGCCGATCTGTTGAGGATGCGAAGCGGGCTCTACAACTACACGAACGCACCGGAGTTCTCGGCCGCAATGGACGCCGACTCCGGCGAAAGCATGGACGCCGCAGGAGGTGCTGGCCATCGCCTTCGCGCATCCGCCGAACGCCGCGCCCGACACCGAATACGAGTACAACAACACCAACTACGCGTTGCTGGGGCTGATCGCCGAGAAGGCAGGCGGACGCCCGCTGGCCGAGCAGGTCCAGGAGCGCCTGTTCGGGCCGCTGGGAATGCAGCAGACCTTCCTTCCTGCCGCCGACGAGGCCTCCTCCATTCCGGCGCCGTTCTCCCACGGCTACATGTATGGAGGCTCTGCGTACGCGATGACCGACGAGCCGTATCCAGCTGACATAAAGGCTGCCGCACTGGCCGGAACACTCAAGCCGATCGACTACACCAACCAGAACTCGTCCTACGCCTATGCCGCCGGAGGCGTCATCTCGACGGCGCGAACGTGGAAACGTGGATCCGGGCGCTGGTGTCGGGCAAGGTTTTCAACGGCGACTACCAACGGCAATGGCTAGACAGCCTGCAGCCGGAGGACCCGGACAAACCCGACGGGCAGAAGTACGGGTATGGCATCTCGTATCAACGGTTCAGCCCAACCGCTGCGATGTACTACCACGGCGGCGAG
>CAWFQG010000009.1:0-38428 GCA_963817825.1 uncultured Actinomycetota bacterium
CCCCGACGAGACGGCGAAGACGGTCGTCGACGGCTGGCTGCACACCGGGGATGTCGGGCAGGTTCGACGAGGACGGCTATCTGGTTCTCGTCGACCGCGCCAAGGACATGATCATCCGCGGCGGCGAGAACATCTACCCGCGTGAGATCGAGGCCGTCGTCCACGGGCTACCGCAGATCGCCGAGGCCGCGGTCGTCGGACGCGCACACCCGGTATACGGCGAGGAACCGGTGCTGTTCGTGTCGCTGCACCCCGGACAAACGCTCGACCTCGACACGATCCGCGAGCACCTGCGCGAGTCGTTGTCGAAATACAAACTGCCAGTGGAGATCACGATTATGGACGACCTCCCCAAGAACGCGGTCGGCAAGATCGACAAACCGACGTTGCGCAAACGCCTCGTCGAAACACGTTGAAGTACAAAGTCCGTCACATCGCAAAGGAGCACTGATCATGGGATTCACCAAGCCGGACCTGCCCGACGTCGATCCGGACATCTTCATGCAGAAGCCGCTCATGGAGCGGATGCGGATCCTCGCCACCGATTGGGTGGACAACGGATTCGGGTCACCCAAATGGTGCACACCATTTACATCGTCAAGCTGGTCTTCCTCTACGTGCTCGGCGGCGTGCTGGTGGCGACGCTGACGTCAGGGCTTCCGATTCTTCATGTCTCGCAGTGGTGGAATCAGCCCATCGTCTACGAGAAGTTCGTGCTGTGGACGGTGCTGCTGGAGCTGATCGGCGTCGCCGGATCGTGGGGCCCGCTGGCAGGCAAGGTCAAGCCGATGACAGGTGGCATCCTGTTCTGGGCGCGGCCGGGCACCATCCGGCTGCGGCCGTGGAAGTGGGTGCCGTTGACCGGCGGCGATCGGCGGACCTGGTTTGACGTCGGTTTGTACATCGTGCTGATGGTCAGCGTCGCTGTCCCTTGTTTTCGCCTGGGGTGCATAGCGATTCACTGTCAGCGGCAATGCCCGGCAATACGTCGGGGCTGGTCAATCCGGCGCTGCTGATCGCGCCGATCGCACTGCTGGTGATCATGGGACTGCGGGACAAGATCGTCTTCCTCGCCGGCCGCGGTGAGCAGTACCTCCCCGCGCTGATCATCTTCGCCGCATTCCCGTTCGTCAACATGATCATCGCGCTGAAGCTGTTGATCGTGGTGGTCTGGGTCGGCGCCGGGGTGTCGAAGTTCGGCCTGCACTTCACCAACGTCATCCCGCCGATGGTCAGCAACAGCCCGTTCATTCCGTTCAAGTGGCTGAAGCGGGCGCACTACCGCAACTACCCCGACGATCTGCGGCCTTCGCACCTCGCCTCCTTCATGGCGCACGTACCCGGCAGCGTGGTGGAAATCCTGGCGCCGCTGACTCCTGCTGTTCTCGACGAACAAGTGGGTGACGCTGGTCGGCCGTGGTAATCATGGTGTGCTTCCACCTGTTCATCATCTCGACGTTCCCGCTCGCGGTACCGCTGGAATGGAACGTGCTGTTCGCCTACGCGACCATCTTCCTGTTCTGGGGCTTCCCGGCCGTGGAACGGTTACTCCGTGATCGACATGACCCCGGGCTGGTTGACGCTCGTCGTCGCCGCCGCGCTGCTGTTCTACCCGATCCTCGGCAACTTCCGGCCCGACAAGGTGTCGTTCCTGCCGTCGATGCGGCAGTACGCGGGCAACTGGGCGTCCGCGGTGTGGGCCTTCGCGCCTGGCGCCGAAGCCAAGCTCAACAAGGTGACGCGCACCGCCAAGAACCAGGTCGACCAGTTCGTCGATTTCGGTTACGAGCCGAAATGGGCCGACGTCACGATGCAGCGGGTCATCTCCTGGCGCACCATGCACAGCCAGGGCCGCGGGCCTGTTCTCGGTGCTGCTGAAGAACCTGCCGGACATCGACACGCCGCTCCGTTCGCGAGGGCGAGTTCGTCTGCAACTCGTTGATCGGGTTCAACTTCGGCGACGGCCACCTGCACGACGAGGACATGATCGCGGCTGTGCAGCGCGAGGCGGCGTTCGAGCCGGGTGAGCTCGTGGTCGTCTGGGTCGAGTCGCAGGCCTGGGGCAGCAACGTCCAGCACTACAAGGTGATCGACGCGGCTCTCGGCGTGGTCGAGCGCGGCACGTGGAAGGTGACCGACGCCGTCGCCGAGCAGCCCTGGCTGCCCAACGGCCCGATCCCGACCGAGGTCACCTGGTCGCTGTCCGGCAAGAAGCCGGCAGATCACGATCACGGGGCGCTGGCATGACCACCTCCATCGTCGTGGGGGCCGGACCGAACGGCCTGGCCGCCGCGGTCGCCCTCGCCAAGGCCGGCGTTCAGGTCACCGTCCTGGAGGCCGCCGACGAGATCGGCGGAGGCACCCGCACCGGCGAGGCGATCATCCCCGGCCTGCTCCACGACCACTGTTCGGCGATCCACCCGATGGCCCCCGGTTCACCGTTCCTGGCCGGGCTGGGCCTCGATCGCTACGGGCTGTCCTGGTGCCTGCCCGAGATCGACTGCGTTCACCCGCTCGACGGCGGCGGCGCGGGCGTGTTGTACCGCTCGGTCGACGCCACGGCCGACGGGTTGGGCGCCGACGGCGCGCGGTGGCGGACGCTGTTCGGCAAGACGTCGGCCAGTTTCGATGCCCTGGCCGAGGACATCATGGGCCCGCTGCTACGGGTGCCGCACCATCCGTTGACGCTGGCCCGGTTCGGCGCACCAACCGTGCTGCCCGCGTCCACCCTTGCCCGGTGGTTTCGCAGCCCGGAGGCTCGAGCCTTGTTCGGAGGTGTTGCGGCGCACGCCTTTCGACCGCTGCACTACCCGATGACATCGGCTATCGGTCTAGGAATTCTCACCGCAGGACATCGGTACGGATGGCCCGCGGCGGCCGGCGGGTCGCAGTCGATCACCAACGCGCTGGCGGCGCTGCTTGCGGACCTCGGGGGCAAGATCGAGACCGGCACCCGGATCGAGACGGCATCGCAACTGCCACCCGCCGACGTGACGATGTTCGATCTGGCACCCGAAGCCGTCGCAGGCATTCTCGGAGACCGCCTGCCATCGCGGGTTGCACGCGCCTACAGGCGGTTTCGCCAGGGTCCCGGCGCATTCAAAGTCGACTTCGCTGTGCAGGACGGCGTGCCATGGACAAACCCCGCAGCGCGACGTGCGGGCACGGTTCACGCAGTGGGCAGCTACGCCGAGATCACCGCCGCCGAGAGGGACCTGCACGCCGGACGCATGCCCGAGCGCCCATTCGTGCTGGTCGGCCAGCAGTACCTCGCCGATCCCCAACGCTCCGTTGGGGACATCCACCCGCTGTATTCGTACGCGCATGTGCCGAATGGATTCTCGGGCGACGCGACGGAGGCGATCATCGCCCAGATCGAGCGGTTCGCCCCTGGCTTCCGCGACCGGATCGTCGGGATGACGATCCGCACGACCACCCAGATGGCCGCCTACAACCCGAACTTCGTCGGGGGAGACATCCTGACCGGTTCCAAGGACATTCGCCAGTTGACCTTCGGGCCTCGGATCACGTTGTCGCCCTACAAGATCGGCATTCCGGGCATGTACATCTGCTCGGCGGCCACACCCCCGGGGCCGGGCGCTCACGGCATGTGTGGATACAACGCCGCCCAGTCCGCACTTGCACGACTAAACCACTGAAGTTCAAATATTCGGCCCGTTAGGAGATCCAATGACTACCGCCATCGACCCCTCGTTCGACCTGTTCAGCCTTACCGACGAACACCACGAACTGCGCGCCGCGATTCGCGCTCTGACCGAACGCGACATCGTCCCATATGCGGCTGACTGCGACGAACGGGAGCGATTCCCCCAGGAAGCTCTCGATGCTCTCAACCAGTCCGGCTTCAATGCCGTCCACATCCCCGAGGCCTACGGGGGCCAGGGCGCCGACGGCGTGGCCACCTGCATCGTGGTCGAGGAGGTTGCGCGCGGTTGCTGCTCCTCGTCATTGATTCCGGCGGTGAACAAGCTCGGCACCATGGGGCTCATTCTTGCCGGTTGCGAGGACCTCAAGCGCCAGGTGCTGCCGGAGATTGCCAATGGCGCAATGGCTTCGTATGCGCTGTCCGAACGGGAGGCCGGATCGGACCCGGCCAGCATGCGAACCCGCGCCCGCGCCGACGGTGACAGCTGGATCCTGAACGGCACCAAGTGCTGGATCACCAACGGCGGCAAATCCACCTGGTACACCGTGATGGCGGTGACCGACCCGGACAAAGGCGCCAACGGTGTGTCGGCGTTCGTGGTGCACAAAGACGACGAGGGATTCACCGTCGGCACAAAAGAGCGGAAGATGGGCATCAAAGGCTCGCCCACGGCAGAGCTGTATTTCGAGAACTGCCAAATTCCCGGCGACCGGATCATCGGTGAACCCGGTACCGGCTTGAAGACCGCGCTGAGAACGCTCGACCACACCAGGCCGACGGTCGGCGCACAAGCCGTAGGTCTCGCCCAAGGCGCCCTGGACACCGCGATCGCGTACACAAAGGACCGCAAACAGTTCGGCAAGCCGATATCGAGCTTCCAGGCCATCCAATTCGAACTCGCGGAGATGGCAATGAAATTGGAGGCGGCAAGGCTTATGGTCTACACCGCGGCGGCACGCGCCCATCGCGGCGAGACAAACCTCAGCTTCATCTCAGCGGCCGCAAAATGCTTCGCCTCAGACGTTGCCATGGACGTCACCGAATCCGCCGTGCAGCTGCTCGGAGGTGCGGGATACACCCGCGACTTCCCCGTCGAGCGAATGATGCGCGACGCAAAGATTACCCAAATATACGAGGGCACCAATCAAATTCAGCACATAGTGATGTCCCGCGCACTGTTGACAGCTTGAAGCCACGCCGTGGCCGCCGGTCACCCAGCCAGAGCGGAGCATTGATCATGACAAGCGTATTGGAATCCGAACCGCGCCCGTCGAACCCGCCGACCACGGACAAACTGGCCGGACGAGTGGCCTTCGTCACCGGCGGCACCCGTGGCATCGGCGCATCGGCGTCGGCGCACCGCGGCAACGTCGGCTCATCCGGCGACTGCCGCCGCACCATCGCAGAGGTGATCGACGAACACGGACGCCTCGACATCTTGATCAACAATGCGGGCATCACCATCGACAAGACCGTTGCGGCGATGACGGACGACGACTGGCACAACGTGCTCGCGGTGAACCTGTCGGGCGCGTTTTTCCTGTGCCAGGCCGCGCTGGCACACATGGTCGAGCGAGGCAGCGGGCGCATCGTCAATGTGTCGTCAGTCGTCGGAGAAACCGGAAACATCGGTCAGGCGAACTATGCAGCGTCGAAGTCCGGGCTGTTCGGGCTGACAAAGACGCTTGCCAAAGAAGCCGCTCACCAGCTGGCGAAGTCGGGCAAGCGCACCGACGACGGGATCGGAATCACCGTCAATACCGTGACGCCCGGGCTGATCACCACCGAAATGACCGCGGACATCCCGGAGAAAGTGCTGGCCAAGCTGACCAGCCAGATCCCTGTGGGTCGGGCGGGCAGGCCGGAGGAAGTCGCCCGTGTCGTGCACTTCCTCGCCGCCGACGCATCCTCTTACATCACCGGGCAGGTCTGGAGTGTCAACGGCGGCATGGACATGTGACAAGGATTCGCGTCCTTGGCCGGCACCTGCGGCGTTATCGTGACGATCGAGGGTGGTGACCGTCGATGGCCGACGTCGAATCGCATGCGACACAGCGGGGTCTGCCTCGTGACATCCCCGCGGAACTACGCGACGCGGGCTTCGACGATGTCGCCGAGATCGGCCACGGCGGCTTCGGCGTCGTCTTCCGGTGCGTTCAGCCGATGCTGGACCGGACGGTCGCCGTCAAGGTCCTGAGGTCGTCCGACCTGGATCCGGACAATCTCGACCGGTTCATGCGTGAGCAACGGGCGATGGGCCGACTGTCCGGTCACCCACACATCGTGCAGATCCTCGAGGTCGGCGCGACCGCGAGCGGCCTGCCGTTCATCGTGATGAACTACCATGCCAAGGATTCGCTGGAGGCATTGATCCGCGGGCACGGACCGCTGGATTGGCGCGAGACACTGAGCATCGGCGTGAAACTGGCGGGCGCACTCGACGCAGCCCACCGGGTCGGCACATTGCATCGCGACGTCAAGCCCGCCAACATCCTGCTCACCGATTACGGCGAACCACAGTTGACCGACTTCGGCATCGCCAGGATCGCCGGGGGCTTCGAGACCGCGACGGGGGTGATCACGGGTTCGCCGGCATTCACCGCACCCGAGGTACTCGAGGGTGCCACCCCGACTGTCGCTTCCGACATCTATTCCCTTGGCGCGACGATGTTTTGCGCCCTAACCGGCCACGCCGCCTATGCGCGCCGCAGCGGCGAGCAGGTGGTCGCCCAGTTCCTTCGGATCACGTCGGAGCCGGTCCCAGATCTGCGGACGCGTGGACTGCCGGACGAGCTGGCCGCGGCGATCGAACTGGCGATGGCGCGCGATCCATCGGATCGCCCTGCGACCGTGGCGGAGTTCGGCGAACGGCTGCGCGAGGTGCAACGCAGTGCAGGAACGGCGGTCGACCCGATGGCACTGCCCGTCGAGCTGGGAGTGGAACGCCGAGAGCCACAGCCGGTGCCGATGCGGCGTCATCTCACCCCAACGCCACCGACACCCGCGACGAAATACCGGCCGCCGATTGCCACCAGATCGATGCTCGCCCGCGACCGGTTGATCGCCGCCTTACGCGCAGGCGGCCGTCGACGCCTGGTCCTGATCCACGCGCCGTCCGGTTTTGGCAAGAGCACGCTCGCGGCTCAGTGGCGCGAGGAACTCGTGCGCGACGGCGTCGCGGTGGGCTGGCTGACGATCGACGACGACGACAACAATGCGGCGTGGTTTCTCACCCACCTGCTGGAGTCGATCCGGCGGGTGCGTCCCGAACTCGCCTCGTCGTTGGGGCAGGTGCTCGAGGAGCACGGCGACGATGCGGGCCGCTACGTCCTGACATCGCTGATCGACGAGATGCACGAGAGGGACGATCGAATGGCGCTGGTGATCGACGACTGGCACCGCGTTGCCGACCCAGGGACGACGGCCGCCCTCGGCTTTCTGCTGGAGCATGGATGCCATCACCTGCAGATCATCGTGACGAGCTGGTCACGTGCCGGGCTTCCGGTGAGCAAATTGCGGGTGCACGACGAACTAGTCGAGATCGATTGCGGTTCATTGCGTTTCGACGAGACCGAAGCACGCTCGTTCTTGAACGACATTGGCGGATTGCAGCTGTCGGGTGGCGATGTGAACGCGCTGACGGCATCGACCGACGGCTGGCCGGCGGCCCTGCAGCTTGCGACGCTGTCCCTGCGTTCGGGGGCCGACGTGGACCGTCTGATGAGCGGCCTGTCCGGGGCGAACGACGTGATCGGCGAATTTCTCGCCGAGAACGTTCTGGCGGTGCTGGAGCCGGAGATGGCGGAATTCCTGCTGGCGACGTCGGTTACCGACCGAACCTGCGGGGAGCTGGCATCGGTGATGGCCGAAACCGCGCGCGGGCAAGCGATGCTCGACGAAGTCGAGCGGCGCGGGCTGTTCCTCGAACGGGTCGACGGCGACCCTGATTGGTTTCGGTACCACCACATGTTCGCGGAGTTCCTCCGTCGTCGGCTTCAACGTGACAAGCCCGATCGGATCCGACAACTCCACGGATGCGCATCGACGTGGTTCGCCGAACATGACCAACTCAACGAGGCCGTCGACCATGCGCTGGCCTCGGGGAATCCCGAGCGAGCAGTTCAGTTGGTGGAGCGGGACGAGACCAAGCTGCTCGAACAATCCAAGATGACCACCCTGCTCGGGATCATCGACAAACTGCCACCCCACCTGGTGGCATCGCGACCACGCCTGCAATTGAACCTGGCCTGGGCGCACATCCTGCTTCAACATTCCGCGCCAGCCCACGCCGCGCTGAATCGGTTCGATGCAGCTGTCGACCGCGAAGACTGCGCGGAAACGGCCCGCGCGGATCTGCGGGCGGAGGCCGATGTCCTGCGCGGCGTCGCCCAGATGTTCGCCGATCATGCCGACGGCCTGGACAGTCTCGTTGCCGAGGCAATGTCGCGACCCGACACGCTCCATCCCAGAGTCGCCGGGGTGGCCGGAAACGTCGCCGCGTTCGCTGCGATCTGCCGGTTCGAATTCGACACCGCGCATCGGCTGCTTGCGTGGGCCGCGCCCTACCAGGAGATGATGGGACCGTTCGCCAGCATCTACGCCCGCTGCTACGACGGCATCGCGGCCAGGCAGCAGCTCGATTTCCCGCTTGCGCTCGCGAACTTTCGTGAGGCGCACCAACAGGGTGCACGAATGGGACCGCACTCGCACGCCGCACGGCTGGCAGGCGCCCTCCTGGGCGAGGCACTGTACGAGACGGGCGAATTAACCGAGGCCATCCGCCTTTTGGACGAGAGCTATCAGCTGGGGCCCGAGGGCGGCGGAGTCGACTATCTAGCGGCCAGATATGTGGCCGGGGCCAGGGCCAAAGCCGCCCAAGGTGATCACGAATCTGCGGTCGATCACCTCATGTCGGGCATGGAGGTCGCCGAACAGCTCCATCTGCCGCGGCTCGAGGCGGCGATCAACAACGAACGGATCCGACTTGGAATCGGTGTCCCACCGTCGGTCGCCGAGCGGCTGCGGTCTTCCCGCGACATTCCGCGCGACGATGGGATCGCCATCCTGACAGCCGAACTCGACGAGAACTCCGGAATCCGGTTGTTATCCGCGAGCGCCTCCGCCGCAGACCAGGAGGAGGCGTGCAGGCGCGCATCCGACTTGCTCCGGGGAATCGACGCCGAGCGCAGACCATTGACCGCCGTTTGCGTCCAGCTGCTGGTGGCGCAAACGCTCACCACCGCAGGCAGACCGGCCGACGCAGACGCCGCAGCAACCCGTGTCGTGGCGAAATGCAACGATCTCGGACTGTCCGGTCTGCTGGTCGACGCCGGACTCGGGTGACACCGGCGCCGAGTTGTGTGCGGGACCCTCAGGGCAGCTTGGCGACCAGTTCCTCGACGCCGACGCGGGGGCCGGTGAAGAACGGTGTCTCTTCACGGACATGCCTGCGGGCGTCGGTCGCCCGCAGGTCGCGCATCAGGTCGACGATGCGGTGCAGTTCGGGTGCCTCGAACGCCAGGATCCACTCGTAGTCGCCGAGGGCGAACGCGGGCACTGTGTTGGCCCTGACGTCCTTGTAGTCGCGGGCGGCCATGCCGTGTTCGGCCAGCATGCGGCGGCGCTCGTCGTCGGGCAGCAGATACCACTCCAGCGACCGGACGAACGGATAAACGCAGATGTAGGCGCCCGGCTCCTCGCCCGCCAGGAAAGCCGGGATGTGGCTCTTGTTGAACTCCGCGGGTCGGTGCAGCGCGACCGTGCTCCACACCGGCGTGACGGCCCGGCCCAGCGAAGTGGTGCGCCGGAAATCGGAGTAGGTGGCCTGCAGCGCTTCGACCCGCTCGGCGTGCGTCCAGATCATGAAGTCGGCGTCGGCGCGCAGTCCCGCGACGTCATAGAGCCCGCGGACCACGACGCCGTTATCCTCCTGCTGCTTGAGGAACGTCGCGGTCTCGTCGACGATCGTCTCCCGGTCATCGCCAAGCGCCCCTGGTCGCACCGCGAACACCGAGAACATCAGGTAGCGCACCGTCGAATTGATCGCGTCGTAGTCCAGTCGAGCCATGGCTTCTATCGTGCCACGCGGGCAGTGACCAGCGACGCCGCCGCCCTTGTCGCGGCCGCGATGCAGGCGGGCACCCCGATGCCGTCCAGGTAGGCGCCCGCCACCGCGAGGGACTGCGGCAGGCCTGTCCGCAGTTCGGCGACCAGTTCGCCGTGGCCGGGCCCGTACTGCGGCATCGCGTCGATCCACCGGTGTACCCGGCAATCGAACGGTTCGTTGGTGACACCGAAAACGACCGCCAGGTCGTCGGCCGCCCACGACAGCAGGTCGTCGTCGCCGGCGCTGCGGGCCAGATCGTCGCCGTAGCGGCCGAACGACAGGCGCACCAGCTCGACGTTTCCCCGCGGTCCCCACTTGCGTGACGACAGCGTGATCGCCTTGGCGTGCAAGCTTTCTGCGGTGGCAACCAGGACGCCGGAACGGTCGGGCACCGGGATGCCACCCGGCAGCGCCAAGGCCACCACCGCGCTGGACGCCACCTTGATGCGCCTCGCCGCCGCTGCGGTGCGGGGTGCGACGCCGGCGACGATCGTGGCCAACCGCGGCGCGGGAACGGCGAGAAGTACCGCGTCGGCGTGCCAGGCCCCGCCCTCATCGTCGACCAAATCCCAGCCGCTCTCCCGGCGCTCCAACCGCTCGACCGCCACCTGTGCCCAGCGGAAGTCGGCCCGGCGGACCAGCTCGTCGAGCAATACCGTGTAGCCGCCTTCGACCGCACCGAACACCGATGTCCCCGTCGGCGGCGGCAGGGCATCTCGGACCGCCTCGGTCAGGTTTCGCGCGCCACGGTCCAGCAGCGCGGTCAGCGTCGGGGCGGCCGAGCGCAGCCCGATGGTGGCTGCCGATCCCGCGTAGACACCGGCCAGTAGCGGGTCGACGGAGCGGGTCACGACTTGCTCGCCGAAACGGTCGCCAACGAGGTCGGCAACGGCGGGATCCGCGCCGGGGCGCCAGCTCAGCGGCCGTGCGCATTCGTCGCGCATCCGCTGCATCGTGGCGTCGTCCACCAGGCCGGTCAGCGATGACGGGTCGGACGGGATGCCGTTGAGGGTGTCGCGTGGCAGCTCATGAAGGCGGCCCTGGCTGTAGATCAGCGGCCGCACGCCCGTGGTGCCGATCTGCATGCCGGCCATGCCCAGCTCGGCGAGCAAGGCAGGCACCTCCGGTCGTCGGGCCACGAACGCCTCGGCGCCGATGTCGATGGGCTGCCCGCCGAGTTGCTCCGTGCGCAGCACGCCGCCGAGCCGGTCGGCGGGTTCGAACACCGTGATGTCCGCATCGTCGCCGAGGGTAACGCGCAGCCGGTACGCCGCGACGAGCCCCGAAATTCCGCCCCCGACAACGCAATACCGTGCGGTCACAGCGAGTGCACCAATGCCACCAGCTCGGTGATCACACCCGGGTCGGTCGCCGGGAGTACACCGTGGCCGAGGTTGAACACGTGGCCCGCTGCGCCTGCGTCGACGGCGCGACGCCCATCCTCGACGACCGCGCGGGCCGCGCGCTCGGCCACCGGCATACCCCCCAGCAGCGCCACCGGATCGAGGTTGCCCTGCAGGGCGGTACCCGGCGCCACCCGGGCCGCGGCGTCGGTCAGCGACGTGCGCCAATCGACGCCGACCACGGGGCTGGCGGCGGACGCGACGGCCTCCGACATCGCACCGAGCAGTTCGGCAGTACCCACGCCGAAGTGCGTCATCGGCACGCCGTCACCGGCCAGCGCCGCGAACACCCGGGTGCTGTGGGGCAGCACGTAGGCGCGGTAGTCGGCCAGCGACAGCGTGCCCGCCCACGAGTCGAACATCTGAATGGCATCGACGCCGGCCTGCACCTGCGCCTTCAGGAACGCGATGGTGAGGTCGGCCAACGCCGTCATCAGTGCGTGCCAGGTGTCGGGCTCGCCGAACATCATCGCCTTGGTGCGCTCGTGGTTGCGGCTGGGGCCGCCTTCGACGAGGTAGGACGCCAGCGTGAACGGCGCGCCTGCGAAGCCGATCAGCGCGACGTCGCCCAGCTCGGCCACCAGCAGCTTCACCGCGTCGGTAACCGGCGTAACCTGTTGCTGTTCAAGTGGTTTCATCGAGGCGACATCTGATTCAGTGCGGATCGGATGCTCGATCACCGGCCCGACGTCGGGCACGATGTCCAGTTCGATTCCCGAAGCCCGCAGTGGCACGACGATGTCGGAGAACAGGATGGCGGCGTCCACACCGTGCCTGCGCACCGGCTGCAGGGTGATCTCGGTGATCAGCTCCGCGTCGAAGCAAGCCTGCATCATCGTGTTCTTCGCCCGCAGTGCCCGGTACTCGGGCAGGGAGCGACCCGCCTGCCGCATGAACCACACCGGAACCCGGCTGGGTTTGCGGCCGGCGGCCGCGGCCAGGTACGGCGACTCCGGCAGCTCACGACGGGTGTTCATCGGCATCAATGCTGCCATGAGACGCGGACCGGGGGCCGTTTGGCGTCCACCCACCCCCGATACGGCGCGCCTGCGCACAGACCAGGCCAGATGGTCTAGCGTCAAGGCGGTGACCACCGCCGAACCGGCGCAGTTCCGGGAAGCGGTCGCGGCGATGAATGCCACCACCGTGCGACCCGAAATCGAGCTGGGCCCGATCCGGCCGCCCCAGCGCCTGGCGCCCTTCAGCTACGCACTGGGTGCCGAGGTCCGCCATCCGGAGACCGCCATCGTTCCTGAGCGGTCCGAGGGCGATGCGTTCGGACGTCTGATCCTGCTGCACGACCCGGACGGGGCGGAAGCCTGGGACGGAACCATGCGGCTGGTCGCGTACGTCCAGGCCGACCTCGATTCCAGCGAGGCGGTCGATCCGTTGCTGCCCGAGGTGGCCTGGAGCTGGCTGGTCGACGCGTTGGAGGAAAACGCCCAGAACGTGACCGCGCTGGGTGGCACTGTCACCGCCACCACCTCGGTGCGCTACGGCGACATCTCCGGCCCACCCCGCGCCCACCAACTGGAGCTGCGCGCATCCTGGACCGCGACGACGCTGGAGCTCGGTCCGCATGTGCGCGCCTTCTGCGAGGTGCTCGAGCACGCCGCCGGGCTGCCGCCTACCGGGGTGACCAATCTGGGGTCGCGCACCCGAGCCTGAAATGACCGACGCCGTCTCCGGCGGGGCCGAACCAGCGGACACCGCAGAACCCGAAGCCACCCCGCTTCTCACACCCGCCGACGGTGTACCGGCATTGTCCGTCACACCATCTGAAATCAGTTTGGCCGCAGCGCTTTTAGGATCCGGGCGGGGCCCATTCGCCGTCGACGCCGAACGCGCGTCGGGCTTCCGCTACTCGAACCGGGCCTATCTGCTGCAGATCCGGCGCGCGGGCGCGGGAAGCGTGTTGATCGATCCCGTCAACCACAGTGCCGACCCGCTCGCCACACTCGCGCCGGTCGCCGAGGTGCTGGCCACCGACGAGTGGGTGCTGCACGCCGCCGACCAGGATCTGCCGTGCTTGGCGGAGATCGGCATGCGGCCCACGAAGCTCTACGACACCGAGCTGGCGGGCCGGCTCGCCGGCTATGACCGGGTGAACCTGGCCACGATGGTCGAGCGGCTCCTCGGCCTCGGCCTGAAGAAGGGCCACGGCGCGGCCGACTGGTCGAAGCGACCGCTGCCGCCGGAATGGCTGAACTACGCGGCCCTGGACGTGGAGGTGCTCATCGAACTGCGCGCCGCCATCGCCGCGGTGCTCGAGGAGCAGGGCAAAACCGATTGGGCCACACAGGAATTCGAGTACCTGCGCACATTTGAGGGCGCGCCGACGCGACGGGACCGGTGGCGGCGCACGTCGGGTATCCACAAGGTCCGCGATCGCAGGGCGTTGGCCGCGGTGCGCGAATTGTGGACGACCCGTGACCACATCGCCCGCAGGCGCGACATCGCACCCGGGCGCATCCTGCCCGATTCCGCGATCATCAACGCCGCGACCGTCGATCCCAAGACCGTCGAGGAACTCACCGCGCTGCCGATCTTCGGCGGGTCCAGACAGCGCCGCACCGCCCAGGTCTGGCTGGACGCGCTGAGCCGGGCGCGCGACAACGACAGCCCGCCGGAGGTCTCCGAACCGCAGAACGGTCCCCCGCCGGCCTCGCGATGGGCTCGCCGCAAACCCGAGGCGGCCGCGCGGCTGGAAGCCGCCCGCGCCGGCCTGTGCCGAACTGTCCGAACGTGTCTCGGTGCCCGCCGAGAACCTCGTCACTCCCGACGTGGTGAGACGGCTGTGCTGGGACTGGCAACCCGCCGACGACACCGAGTCGGCGGTCGAGGACTTCCTGCGCGATGCGCAGGCGCGGCCGTGGCAGCGTGAACTCGTCGTGCCGGTGCTGACCGCGGCGCTGACTACCCCTACGCCGTGACGCGATCGACGTGCGCCAGGAAGTGGGCCAGCACCGCGTCGGGCGCCTCGATCTGCGGCCAGTGCCCGATTCCGTCGTCGAGCATGACGACATCCGGATTGGGGATGACCTCCAGATAGCGCTGCGCCATGTGCCGACCGGAGTTCGGGTCGACAGGCCCGTCGATCAACCGCATCGGGACCGTGGTCTCGCGCATCGCCCGCACCCACCGATTGCGGTGCGCGTAGCGGTCGTTGACGAACCTGCCCACCTTGTGGGTCACCCGCTTGCCGTCGTTGTACTCGAGGATCTGGTGGAACAGGTCGAGCATCCGCCGCGACGGCTTGGTGTCCGGCCCGAACATCTCATTGATCGTGGGTTCGAACAGCCGCCGCGACAGTGAGCTGCCCTGCAGCGGACTCATGATGTCCCCCAACGGCGTTCGGGACATCACCTTCTGCAGCAGCCGGGGCGTGTATGTCTCGTTGAACAGGCCGCCGTTGAGCCAGGTGATCGATTCGATGTGCAGCGCCCCGTAGGCGTGTTGGGAGAACTCGTGACGAGCGAGCATCTCCTGGGCGACCGAGTCGCCGAGGTCGTGGGCCAGGACATGAGCGGAGGTGATGCCGACGTGAGCCAGCAGCGCCTCGTGCATGTCGGCGTGGTCGTGCACGGTGTACTCGTAGGCGACGGGCTTGTCCGAAAACCCCATGCCGAGCATGTCCGGGGCGACGACGGTGAACCGCTCGGCCAGTCTGTCCCAGAGCGGCGCCCAGTCCCACGAGTTGAACGGGTACCCATGGATCAGCAGCAGGGCGGGCCCGCTGCCCGCGGTGCGGTAGAAGACTTCGAAGCCCAGATAGTCGAAGTACTGCCCGGCGTCCTTCCAGCGTTGCAGCTCAGCGTCCATGGAAGAGGTCGGCCGGGTCGCTCAGTCGATCTGCTGACTGACTTCGTGCTCGGAGACGGCGCTGCCCAGCGCGGCGACCCAGCCGGTCACCTGACGGGCGATGTTCCGGTCGGTCAGGCCGACGTCGGCGAGCACCTCGCCGCGTGATGCGTGTGCCTGGAACTCCTGCGGCAAGCCGAGGTCCCGGCACGGCACGTCGATTTCGGCGCGGCGCAGCGCGGCCGATACCGCCGAGCCGACGCCACCGTTGACGCCGTTGTCCTCCAGCGTCACAACCAGCTTGTGCGACTTCGCCAACTCGCCTATCGCCGCAGGCACAGGGAGCACCCATCGCGGGTCGATCACCGTCACACCGATGCCCTGGTTGCGCAGCCGCTCGGCGACGGCCTTTGCCATCGATGCGAACGGGCCGACCGCGACAAGCAGTACGTCATTGGACAGGCCGTCGGCCGGGACAGCGAGCACGTCGATGCCGTCTCGCCGCTCGAGCGCCGGAATGTCCTCGCCGACATCACCTTTGGGGAAGCGAAGGGCGGTCGGCCCGTCCGTGACGTCCAGTGCTTCGCCGAGTTCCTCGTATAGCCGCGCGGCGTCACGCGGTGCGGCCACCCGGATGCCGGGCACGATGTTCAGCATCGACAGGTCCCACATGCCGTTGTGGCTGGCCCCGTCGGGCCCGGTGACACCGGACCGGTCCAGCACCAACGTCACAGGCAGCTTGTGCATCGCAACGTCCATCATGATCTGGTCGAACGCCCGATTGAGGAATGTCGAGTAGATCGCCACCACCGGGTGCAGGCCGCCCATCGCCAAACCGGCGGCCGACGTCATCGCGTGCTGTTCAGCGATTCCGACGTCGAACAACCGGTCCGGGAAGCGCCTTCCGAAAGCCGTCAGCCCCGTCGGTCCCGGCATGGCGGCCGTGATCGCGACGATGTCGCGGCGCGTGCCTGCGTACTTGATCAACGCTTCGGAGAACGTCGACGTCCAGCCCGGCCCCGGAATCTTGGTGGCCTGCCCCGTGTGTGGGTCGATGACGCCAGTTGAGTGCATCTGCTCGGCCTCGTCGGCCTCGGCCGGGCCGTAGCCCATGCCCTTGCGGGTGACGACGTGCACGATCACCGGAGCGTTGAAGCCACGGGCGTTGCGCAGCGCCACCTCCACCGCGTGCTCGTCGTGACCGTCGATCGGCCCGACGTATTTCACGCCAAGGTCGGTGAACATCACCTGCGGCGAGAGCGCATCCTTGAGCCCCGCCTTCACGCTGTGCATGCACTGGTAGCAGAGCTCACCGATGACCGGCATGCCGCGAACCGCGGTACGGCCCCTTTCCAGGATCTTCTCGTAGCCGGGCTGCAGCCGCAGTGTCGCAAGGTGATCGGCGAACCCGCCGATGGTCGGCGCGTAGCTGCGGCCGTTGTCGTTGACGACGATCACGACCGGACGGCGCGCGGCGGCGATGTTGTTCAGGGCCTCCCAGCACATGCCGCCGGTGAGCGCGCCGTCGCCGACGACGGCGACCACGTGCCGATTGCGGTACCCGGTCAGCTCGAAAGCCTTGGCCAGGCCGTCGGCGTAGGACAGCGCAGAGCTGGCGTGGCTGGACTCGACCCAGTCGTGTTCGCTTTCGGCGCGTGACGGATAGCCGGAAAGGCCGTCCTTCTTACGCAGCGTGTCGAACTCGTGGCAGCGGCCGGTCAGCATCTTGTGCACATAGGCCTGATGGCCGGTGTCGAAGATGATCGGGTCGTGCGGCGAGTCGAACACCCGGTGCAGCGCGAGTGTGAGCTCGACGACACCGAGATTGGGGCCGAGATGCCCACCGGTTGCAGCGACCTTGTGGATCAGGAACTGTCGGATCTCGTCGGCAAGATCACTTAGCTGCGACTGAGTGAGGTGCTGCAGATCAGCGGGACCGCGGATCTGTTCAAGCATTCCGTCAGTGTACGCACGGATGCCACCGTCAGTCCTTCCATGTGCGGTACGCGTCGGGCACTCCGTCTTGGTCGGCGTCGAGTGTCTCCATTGCGTGAATGCGCCGGTAGGCGGCGTTTCGGCTCAGCAAAACCGCAGCGGCCAACAGACCTGCGACAACCGATCCCGCCAGCACACCGATCTTGACGTCTGCGCCGGCGCTGGTGCCGTAACCGAAGGCCAACTCCCCGATCAATAACGAAACTGTGAACCCGATCCCCGCCAGCAGTGCCGCACCCAGCACATCACGCCACGCCAGGTCATCGTCGAGGCTGGCGTGGGTGAATTTGGCCAACAGAAACGCGGTGACGAACACCCCTAGGGGTTTGCCGATAACAAGTCCGGCGATCACGCCGTCGGTGATCGGATCCAATAGCGACGCGCCAAGGCCGGACCAGCCTCCAACCGTCACGCCAGCGGCGAAGAACGCGAACACCGGTACCGCGAACCCCGCCGACAGCGGCCGCATGGTGTGTTCGAAGAGTTCTGCGGTCGGCTTGCCGTGTCGGCCGAGCACAGGCACCGTGAAGCCCAGGACGACGCCGGCGACGGTGGCGTGCACACCGCTGGCGTGCACCAGCGCCCATGCGACGACGGCAAGCGGCACCAGCAACCACCAGTGATGGACGCCGCGCTGCACGGCCAGAGCGAACAACCCGATCGGGATCAGTGCCAGCGCCAGCGGCCCGGGAGATAGGTGGTCGGTGAAGAACACGGCGATCACGGTGATGGCGAGTAGGTCGTCGACGACCGCAAGAGTCAAGAGAAATGTGCGCAACGCCGACGGTAGATGCGTGGACAGAACGGCGAGGACGGCCAGTGCGAAGGCGATGTCGGTGGCGATCGGCACGGCCCACCCGGCGAGGTGTTCGGGGTGCCCGGCGGCCAGATTGATGGCGATGTAGATGGCGGCGGGAACGATCATTCCGCCGACGGCCGCGGCGATCGGGAGCGCCGCCCTGCGTGGGTCACGCAGGTCCCCCGCGACGAACTCACGCTTGAGCTCCAGACCGACGACGAAGAAGAAGATCGCCAAAAGCCCGTCGGCGGCCCACGCCGAAACACTGAGGTTCAGATGCAGCGACTCGGGGCCGATCGCGAACTCCGACATCGCGTTATAGGTCGACGACCACGGCGAGTTCGCCCAAATCAGGGCTGCGGCCGCAGCGATCAACAACAGCACGCCGCCAACGGTTTCCCTGCGCAGGATCTGGGTGAACCGCTGCGCCTCCAACCACGAGCCGCGGGTAAGCAGTGGAAGAGGAGTAGACATTGCCGAAGTCTAGTGATCCAACGTTGTTACGTTCCTCGTTATTTTGCCCGGGCCACTCGATATGCACGGCAGATCGTCCAATTCGGTTGCCCGGAGTGCCCCTTTACGGCATCTTTACAGCTGGAGCGCCGGGAAGTCTGGTCGGCAGTCGCACCGTAGGTGTCGACTACAACGAGGGCCACGGGAGTCAATTGATGGCGCTGCGCTCGCGACTCGGCACAGTATCGGTCCGCCAAGGAACCGTATGGATTCGTTCTTATTTGCCCACCTGCGCCGTAGCGTTGAGGTGTGCGAGCCGAAAAGATCGCCGAGGAGTTTCCCGTCGTCACGCTGGACTCCAATGCGCTCGACGCGGTGCGTCTGCTCGCCACGGGCCGGTTGCCTGGGCTGGTCGTGACGGACAGCTCTGGAACTCCAGTGACGATACTGCCGGCGTCGCAGGTGGTTCGGCTGCTCGTACCGCCATATGTCCAGGAGGATCCCTCGCTTGCAGGAGTACTGAGCGAGTCGATGGCCGACCGGGTCGCCGACAAGTTGTGCGGCAAGACGGTCGAGGCGGTGCTGCCCAAGCCACCGCCCCATATGGCGACAGTGAAGGCGGACGACACCATCGTCGAAGTGGCGGCCATCATGGCGCGCGATCGCTCGCCGCTGGTGGCCGTGATGGGCGACGAGGGACTCGTGGGCGTGATCACCGCGTCGCGGATTCTCGAGGTGGCTCTCGGTTCGCACTGAGCACGGGTAGCCGGGAGGTGGTCCCGTGGCGATCGTCGCCGTAGCTGTCTTCGTCGTCGCCTACGCCCTCATCGCGACGGAGCGCATCCACAAGGTGAAGGTCGCGCTCGGGGGCGCGGCGGTGGTGCTGGCGCTCGGAATCGTCGATTCCGACGACGTCTTCTACTCGCATGACACCGGAATCGACTGGGACGTCATGTTTCTGCTGCTCGGCACGATGATCATGGTCGGCGTGCTCCGCCAAACCGGTGGTTTCGAGTACGCGGCCATCTGGGCGGCCAAACGGGCCGGCGGTTCCCCGTTGCGGGCCATGGTTCTCCTGGTCATCATCACCGCGGCGGCGTCTGCGGCCCTCCCCAACGTGACCATCGTGTTGCTCATGGCGCCGGTGACACTGCTGGTCTGCGATCGTTTCGACATCAACCCGGTCCCGTTTCTGATCGCGGAAGTGTTCGCATCCAACATCGGCGGCGTGGCAACACTGATCGGCGATCCCCCGAATATCATCATCGGTACCCGAGCGCATCTGTCGTTCAACGATTTTCTGGTCCATCTGGCGCCCGTCGCGATCATCGCCATGGTCGCCTTCGTAGCCGTACTGCCGCTGCTGTTCCGTGGGACGTTCGGTGTGCACGCCGATCGGGTCGCCGAAGTCATGTCACTCAATGAGCGGGAGGCGATCCGAGACCTGCGGCTGCTGGCCAAGTCCGGAGTTGTCATGGTCGGCGTATTCGTCGCACTCGTCGCGAGTTCGGCCATTCACATCGCGCCGTCCATAGTGGCACTCATCGGGGCCGGAGTGTTGGTGACGATTTCTGGGATGGAAAGCATCCACTATCTCGCCAGCGTCGAGTGGGAGACGTTGTTGTTCTTCGCCGGCCTCTTCATCCTGGTCGGCTCGCTGGTCAAGACGGGAGTGATTGCCAACCTGGCACGGCTGGCAGGCGACGTCACCGGCGGAAACCCGCTACTGGCCACCATGTTGATTCTTGTTGTCTCTGCGGTGCTTTCGGGCCTGATCGACAACATCCCCTACGTCGCCACGATGACGCCCGTGGTGGCGAGCCTCGCCGCGACCGTCCCAGATCCGGCGCACGCGCAGGCCATGTGGTGGGCGTTGGCTATCGGCGCAGGCTTCGGCGGGAACATGACCGCGGTCGGCGCCAGCGCGAACGTCGTGATGGTCGGAATCGCCGGACGTGAGGGGTATCCGATCGGGTTCTGGGAGTTCACCCGCAAGGGCGCCTTGGTCACGGCGTTGACGATCGCCGTGTCCGCCCCCTACCTCTGGTTGCGCTACTTCGTGTTCGGATAGCTGCGAAACGTAGGCCCCCGATGCTCGGCGGTTGCGGTTACCGTCGACACATCATGATCGTCGAACGGCAGAGCATCGTCGACGCGCCCGCCGAGCAGGTCTGGGAGCGCATCATCACGCCCGAGGGCATCAACGACGAACTGCGGCCGTGGATGACGATGTCGATGCCGCGCGGCGCCGAATCACTGACCGTCGACACGGTGCCCGTCGGCACGCCGATCGGCCGCTGCTGGTTGCGCATGTTCGGCGTGCTGCCGTTCGACTACGACCACCTGATGATCGCCGAGCTGTGGCCGGGTCGCGGCTTTCACGAGGAGTCGACGATGCTGAGCATGCGGCTGTGGCGCCACGAGCGCACCCTCGAACCGGACGGCGAAGCGAAAACCGTTGTCCGCGATCGCCTCACGTTCGAGCTCCGGGGTGTGCTGCGGGTGCTGACGCCTGTTGTCGCGGCCGGCATCGGCGCGCTGTTCGGGCACCGGCACCGACGGCTACAGCGACACTTCGGCCCTCGCTGAGTCCGCGAGGATTCCGAGTTCGCGCGCCCGCCGGACGGCGTCCCGGCGCTTGCTCACCTCGAGCTTGTTGAGGATGGCAGACACGTGATGGTCGACGGTCTTCACGGACAGGAACAACCGGTCGGCCAGTTCGGCGTTGGTCAGCCCGTCGTCGAGCAACCGCAGCACCTCGACCTGGCGCGCGGTCAAACCTGCGGGGTTGGCCAGGGTCGCAGATCGCCTGCGTGCAGGCACTGCGGTGACTCCTTGAGACCGAAGCCCGCGGCGGACCTTCGCGGCGACGGCGTCGGCGCCAAGCCGGTCCAGAATGTCGAGGGCGCGACCGGCGTGCGCCGGATCGCCAGAGTCGACGAGCGCGAGCGCGCCGTCGTAGGGCATCGAGAGACGGTGTAACTCATCGGCCGCCTCTTCGTACGCGCCTGTCGAGAAGCAGCCGGTACGGGTCGGCGATGCCCGCGATGTCGACGGGCTCGCCAAGCCGACGAAGCCAGGCCGCCAACTCGCCCCTCGACCATTCCAGGCCCTCGATGGGACCGTCCGCGAGCAGTCCGCGGCACTGGGCTATCCGGTCATCGGAACGCCTGTGACCCAGGCGAATTCGACGATTGCCGCCGCAACGGGCAACATGCGGATCGGCTCGCCGAACCGGCAGGCAAGTCGCCACGCGTCGTCAAGCGGTTTGGCGCCCTCACCGCGCCGCCGCAGCGCTACCAGTGCGCTGGATCAGTGACGGCCACGTCCTCGCCATTGGTGCACTCGGCTCGTCCAACACGCGATCGGCATCGGCGGCCGCATCGTCCCAGTCGCCCACCATCAGTTGCATCCTTGCGCGCGAACCCATTTGCCACACACGACAGATCGGCAGATCGTGTTCCATCATCAACGGAATGGAAATGTCCAGCAGCTCGGCCGCACTGTCCAGTCGCCGTTGTTCTACGTCGAGGTAGGTGATGTTGCTCCATCCGCCGGAGTACAACTCGTTGATGTGCTTAGGCGCGGATCGAGGAATCGACAGGATCGCTTCGCGGCCGGACTCGTCATCGCCATTGAGCACGACACTGTAGTTCTCGATCAGGCGCACTCGGATCATCAAGGTCGGAATCGCCTGTCCTGTCGGCGATCTCGTGAGCGCGGGCGATCAACGTCGCGCCGCGCGCGAGATCGCTCGCCAGCACCGCAAGGTACGCCTGCATCGCAAACGCATGACCGAGCTGGACCATCTGTTTCGCGTCGTCGGTGTCGCGTCGAGCACCACATCGCCTTAGCGGCATGCTTTTCGGCGAGATCCCGGTTCGCGTTGTACCACTGGTAGACGGACAACGAGTGATGGTTCGCGCTCACTGCCGCCGATTCGCCGAGCTGCTGTCTCGAATCCGCATCGCGCGCTGACAGGCGGTGATCGCCTCGGGCAGCCTGGTCGATCAGGTAGCACTCCCAGGCGAGCAACTCGAGCAGCTCCGCTTCTGCGTGGGCGCCTGTCGCCACCGTGATCCGATGCGATCGTGAAGAATTCGGTGGCCTGGGTGTGCGCGCCCGAGCGGCCGCGGCCATTAGGCCCGCGTCGTAGGCGGTGCGCCGTACCCGCTCAACGTCGTCGGCGCCCAGCGCGTGATGGGTCAGCACCGCCGGGATCGGCCTGCGACGTCGCCTCGTACGCGTCGAGCAGTCGTCGGTGCAGACGCGATTCGGCGCCCGGCGGGATGACGCTCCGAACGGCCAGCCGGCACAGATCGTGGCGGAACGCCACGCCACGCGAGCTTCTGCGGATAAGTCCCGCGTCGGTGAGCACGCGCGACGCGGGCAGTGTCACTCCTAGGTCGGCGAGCAGGTGGTCAGGTATCGCTCCGGGCGAGCAGGTCAGCAGGTTCAGCAGGTCCCACGCGGCGGAGTCGAGCCCGGAGGTGCGGGCAAGCACCGCGTCCCGAACGTTCGTCGGCAGGTCGTCGCCCTGGTGAATCAGCCGGTGTCGGCCGATGTCCGGTAGTGGTCCAGCATTTCGCATACGAAGAAGGCATTGCCCCCGGTGACGCGATGAAGCCACGCCGCATCGACCGGTAGCTCGCCGACGAGGGTTTCGACGGCAGTGCATGCTGAGCGGAGGCATCGACATCGAACCGGCGCGAGGTGACCGAGCGATATCGCCGAGCAGCGCCCGCATCGGGTGGCTGACACCGATCTCCTCGTCGCGGACCATCCCGATGACGAGCGAGCGTGTCTGCGCGACTCGTCGCAGCACGAACCGCAGGAGATCGATGGTGCCCTGGTCGGCCCAGTGCAGGTCATCGAGGACGAGCACCGACGGCGCGGTACGCAGGTCGTCGTAGATGGCCTCGAAGATGTCGTACGGCTGGTCGCTTTCGGCCAGCACCGTTTGGGTGGCCGGTGCGAGCCGGCCGGCGAAGTCGTGGATCGGCCCGAGCGGTCGCGGGGTCGGAAGCGGGTCGCACGCCCCCCACAGCACCCGCTCGTCTTTGACCCAGCGGTCGACGAACGCCTCGACGAACGAGGTCTTTCCGGCGCCCGATTCACCGGACACGATGAGCATGCTGCCGCGTCCGGCCCGCGCGTCGTCGGCCCTGGCGATGATCTCGCCGAGCTCGTGATCGCGATCGGCGAGCGTCACGAGGCTAGATGTTAGTGCCGCGAACCGCTCCGAACAGCACAACAACCGCCGAGAACCGCAACATAGGGAACTTCTCCCCATGACCATGACGGGCGGTTAGGCCCAACGTTGGTCGTGTCCGCGGCGCCGGTCGCGGGAACCGAAACGAGAAACCAGGAGAAAGCATGAAGCGCTATGTCATCGAGCGGGAGATCCCTGGGGCAAGCGACCTCAGCCAGGCCGAACTGGCCGCGATCGCAGGCAAGTCCAACGACGTCGTCGAGTCGCTCGGCGTGCCGTACCGGTGGATCACCAGCTACGTCGCGGGAGACAAGATCTACTGCGTGCACGAGGCCGACGACGAGGACGCGATCCGCGAGCACGCCCGCCGCGGCGGGTTTCCGGCCAACAGCATCAGCGTCATCGCCAACGAAATCGGTCCGCACTCCGCCGAGACGGTTCAGTCGCACTAAGACAAGGTGTCGCGGTGCTGCGCTACCGCGTCAGCACCGCGACACTCTCGATGTGGTGGGTCAGCGGGAACGAGTCGAACACCCGCAGCTCCTCCACCCGGTACCCGTGCGCCAGATAGAGACCGACATCGCGGGCGAACGACGCTGCCTCACAGCCGATATGGACGATGCGCGGGACTTCGGCGGCCGCCAGCAGATCGATCACCTCGCGGCCCGCACCGGCCCGTGGCGGGTCGAGCACCGCCACATCCGCACGCCGGGACTGGCCCGCGAGGGCCCGTCGCACGGAGTCGGTGACCACCGAGACACTGCCCAGGTCGGCCAGCGCGGTCCGTGCCGACCGCGAGGCGCCACGCGAGGTGTCGACCGTGACGACGTGCCCGCCGTCGCCGACCGCCTCTCCGAGCACGGCGGCGAAGATCCCGGCGCCGCCGTATAGATCCCAGGCCACCATCCCATCGCGCAGCTGCGCCCATTCGGCCACCAGCCCGCTGTACACCCGCGCCGCGTCGCGGTGGGCCTGCCAGAACGCGGTCACCGGCACCCGCCATACCCGCCCGTTCACCCGCTGCGTCGCCTCGTAGCTGCCCTCCACGACGCGGGTGGCCGTCCGCTTGCCGACGCGCGGTCCGGACTGCACGACATGGCGTGCACCGTCGTCGTCGAGAGCGACATGCAAATGCGCACCCGGCGGCCAGCCGTTGTCGCCGAGGCCGTCGAGCACCGCGTCCGGCAACTGTCCGCACCGCAGGTCGGTGACCAGCTCAGCGCTGTGGTAGCGGTGAAATCCGGCGCGGCCGTCGTCGGAGGTGTCCAGCCTGACCCGGGTGCGCCAACCCGTCGCAGGCGTCGCTGCCGACGGGTTCGGCGGCCGCGTCCGGCTCGTCGCGCCAGTGATATCCGCCCAGCTTCGCCAGCTGGTTCGCCACCACCGCCCCCTTGAGACGGCGGGCCGCGTCGGGGGCGGCGAACGCCAGATCGCAGCAACCCGCGCCGTCGACGCCCGCGATCGGACACAGCGGATCGATCCGGTCCGGCGACGCCTCCAGCACCTCGACAACATCTGCGTGCCAATACGATCCGCGATCGGCCACGACGCGCACACGGACCCGTTCTCCGGGCAAGGCGTACCGCACGAACACCACCCGGCCCTCGTGGCGCGCTACGCAACTGCCCCCGTTGGCCGGTGGCCCCGTGGTCAGAGTGAGCTCGACCGGCACAGACGGCCGGACGGCGGGTGGTTCTTCGATCAATCCAGGAAGCCTCGGCGGGCGTCGCCCGGTGCGAACTGCGGCTCCAGTTTCTTGAGCCGTTCCGACGAATTGAGCTGCCAGGGAACCGAAGTCACCATCACGTTCGGCATGAACAACAGCCGGCCCTTCAACCGCAAGGCACTTTGGTTGTGCAGCACCTGTTCCCACCAGTGACCGACGACGTATTCGGGGATGAACACGGTGACCACGGTGCGTGGCGACTCCTTGCTGATGCGTTTGACGTAGTCGAGCACGGGACGGGTGATTTCGCGATAGGGAGAGGCAATCACCTTGAGCGGCACCGAGATATCGCTGTCTTCCCACTTGTGCACCAGCGCGCGCGTCTCGCCGTCGTCGACGCTGACGGTGATTGCCTCAAGCTCGTCGGGCCGGGTGGCCCGCGCGTACGCCAATGCGCGCAGCGTCGGCAGGTGCAACTTCGACACCAGCACGATTGCGTGGTTGCGACTGGGCAGCACGATCCCGCCCTCCTCGGCGGCCTGCTGTTCCTCCAGCTCGCGCGCGACCGTGGCGTAGTGCTTGTGGATCAGTTTCATGACCACGAACAGCCCGGTCATCGCCAGGATCGCGATCCAGGCACCCGCCATGAATTTGGTCAACACCACGATGATCAGCACGGTTCCGGTGCAGAGGAACCCGATGGTGTTGATCACCCGCGAACGCTGCATCTTTCTGCGAACCGCGGGGTCGTTTTCCACGGTCAGTAACCGGGTCCAGTGCCGCACCATGCCGATCTGGCTGAGCGTGAACGAGACGAACACACCGACGATGTAGAGCTGGATCAGCGCGGTGACCTGAGCCTGGAACGCGACGATGAACGCGATCGCTGCGAAGGCCAGGAACAGGATGCCGTTAGAGAACGCCAGCCGGTCCCCGCGGGTGTGCAGCTGCCGGGGCAGGTAGCTGTCCTGGGCCAGGATCGAGCCGAGCACCGGGAACCCGTTGAAGGCGGTGTTGGCGGCCAGCACCAGGATGAGCGCGGTGACCCCGGCCATCAGGTAGAGCCCGAGCGGGAAGTCGTGGAAGACCGCGTCGGCGAGCTGGGCGATCATCGTCTTCTGGTGGTAGTTGGGCGGGGCCCCGATCAGCTGCTCCTGGGGCAGCTCGGCGATCTTCACACCGGTTTCCTTCGCCAGCATGATGATCCCCATGAACAGCGAAACAGCGATGGCTCCCAACAGCAGCAGAGTCGTAGCGGCGTTGCGCGACTTGGGTTTTTGGAACGCGGGCACCCCGTTGCTGATGGCCTCCACACCCGTAAGGGCAGCACAGCCAGACGAAAACGCCCGCGCCACCAGGAAGACCATCGCAAATCCCATGATGTCGCCGTGCTCGGAGCGCACGTCGAACTGCGCCGACTCGGCCCGAAGCGGGACGCCGAGCACGTAGATCTGAAAGAACCCCCAGGCCAGCATGATGTACATACCGATCATGAAGGCATAGGTCGGGATGGCGAACGCGGCGCCGGACTCGCGGATGCCCCGCAGGTTGGCCGAAGCCAGGATGAGGATCGCAAGGACGGCGAACAACACCTTGTGCGTGTTGATGTAGGGCACCGCGGAACCGATGTTGGACATCGCCGACGCCATCGAGACCGCGACCGTGAGCACATAGTCCACCAGCAGGGCGCTGGCCACTGTCAGTCCGGCGGTCGGCCCGAGGTTTGTTGTCACCACCTCGTAATCGCCACCGCCCGACGGATAGGCGTGCACGTTCTGCCGGTAGCTGGCGATCACGATCAGCATCACCGCTCCGACGGCGACACCGATCCAGGGCGCCATCGAATACGCGGAGAGGCCGGCCACCGACAGCACAAGGAAGATTTCCTCGGGGGCGTAGGCCACCGACGACAGCGCGTCGGAAGCGAAGACCGGCAGGGCGATCCGCTTGGGCAGCAACGTATGGCCGAGCCGGTCGCTGCGGAAGGGACGGCCGAGGACCAGCCGCCGGGCGGCGGTCGAAAGCTTTGACACGAGAGCCAAGAGTAGGCCCAGACGTGTTTGGCTGTAGCGTTCCGAGTGCCCAGATTTGAAGTCCGGCATCGAACTGCAGCCGAAAGGACCGCAAAGGTGCGAGTAGTGGTGATGGGATGCGGCCGCGTGGGCGCGTCGCTGGCCGACGGTCTGGCCCGCATCGGCCACGACGTCGCCGTCATTGACCGTGACAGCACGGCGTTCAACCGACTCAGCCCGGAGTTCCCCGGCGAACGCGTGCTCGGCATGGGTTTCGACCGAGAAGTACTGCTGCGGGCAGGCATCGAGAACGCCTCGGCGTTCGCGGCGGTGTCCTCGGGCGACAACTCGAACATCATCTCCGCGCGGGTGGCCCGCGAGACATTCGGCGTCGAGCGCGTGGTCGCCCGCATCTACGACGCCAAACGCGCCAAGGTCTACGAACGCCTTGGCATTCCGACCGTTGCGACCGTGCCGTGGACCACCGACCGGCTGCTCAACGTGCTGACCCGGGAAACCGAGACCACCAAGTGGCGCGACCCATCGGGCAACGTCGGTGTCGCAGAGCTGGCGCTGCACGAAGGATGGGTGGGCCGCCGATTGACCGACCTGGAGGCCGCCACCGGCGGGCGGGTGGCGTTCATCATCCGGTTCGGCAGCGGGCTGCTGCCAGACCAGAAGACCGTGATCCAGGCCAGCGACCAGGTGTACGTCGCCGCAGTCGCCGGGCACATCGCCGAGGCGCTGGCCATCGCCGCCCTGCCACCGAGCGAGGACAGCGAGGGCGCCTCGTGAAGGTCGCTATCGCCGGCGCCGGCGCCGTCGGCCGTTCCATCGCGCGCGAGCTGCTCGAGAACGGGCATGAAGTGACGCTGCTCGAGCGCAACCCCGATCACATCGACGTCGACGCCATCCCGGCCGCGCACTGGCGCCTCGGCGACGCCTGCGAGCTGACCCTGCTCGAGTCGGTGCATCTCGAGGACTCCGACGTGGTGATCGCCGCGACCGGCGACGACAAGGTCAACGTCGTGGTCAGCCTCCTGGCCAAGACGGAGTTCGCGGTGCCGCGGGTGGTGGCCCGGGTCAACGATCCCCGCAACGAGTGGCTGTTCGACGAGGCGTGGGGCGTCGACGTCGCCGTGTCCACTCCCCGGATGCTCGCCTCGCTGGTCGAGGAGGCGGTCGCCGTCGGCGACCTGGTGCACCTGATGGAGTTCCGCAAGGGTCATGCCAACCTGATCGAGATCACGCTGCCCGACGACACCCCGTGGGGCGGCAAGCCGCTGCGCAAGCTCCAACTGCCCCGCGATGCCGCGCTGGTGACCATTCTTCGCGGGCCGCGGGTCATCGTGCCGCAGGGCGACGAGCCCCTCGAGGGTGGCGACGAGCTGATCTTCGTGGCCGTCGCCGAGGTCGAGGCCGAATTGCGCGAGCAGCTGCTGCATCCGCAGTAGCACTGACCCTTACCGGTACGCGGGCGGCGGCGTGGCCCGGTCGTGGCATACCGCCGTTGTCGTCGCCGACACCCGCGCGTAGTCGCCCTGGCCGTTGCGGATGCCCACCCCTGAAATCACGCCCGAAAGCGCGAACAGGGCGGCAGCCACGAGTACGCCACTTCGGAAACCATCGAAATCCATTGTGCCGCCGACGATCACACCGATGAGCGCGATCGCGATCAGGCCCGCGATACGAGAGATGGCGTTGTTGATCGCCGACCCGATACCACTCTGCGCCGGGTCCACGGCGGCCAGAATCGCTGCCGTCAACGGTGAAACCGTCATCGACAGCCCAAGCCCGAACACCACCAGACCCGGCAGCATCTGCGTCCAGAAGTCGAAATCTCGGTCGACCCTTGTCATCAGCAGATAACCGGCGGCGGCCACGAGCGGGCCGAGTGTCATGTAGAGCCGCGGACCGTGTCTGCCCGCCAGCGTGCCGAACCACCGCGCCAGGAAGAACGACAACACCGGCAACGGCAGGGTGGCGATACCGGCCTCGGTGGCCGACATGCCCGCGACCTCTTGGAGGAACAGCGCCACCAGCAACGTACCCAGCGATACCGCGGCGTACAGGAACACGGTGGCGAGGTTGCCGACGGCGAAATTTCGCGCGGCAAAGATGTGCAACGGCATCATCGGGTTCGGCGCCATGCGCTCCCAGAACGGGAATGCGATGAGGCAGGCGACACCGACCACCAGGCTGGTCAGCACCGCCGGATGGGAAAGGCCCAGCCGCTGCTGTTCGATGAGGGCGTAGACGGCACCGGTCAGCCCGACTGCGTTGAGAACGGCGCCGACGACATCGATGTCGGCCGTCCGCTCAGAACCGAACTCGTCACGCGAGAGCCTGGTCGTCAGGTACAGCGTGATGAATAACGGCACGATGGTGACCCCGAAGATCCACCGCCAGTTCAGCGCATCGACCAGGACACCGCCGAGCAGCGGGCCGACGACGAATGCCGTTCCGGTCCAAGCGGTCCAGGTGCCGATCGCCCTGGCCTGCTCGGCGCCCGAGAACCGGGCGTTGATCATCGCCAGCGAGCTGGGCACCAGAAACGCGGCACCGACGCCCTGAATGCAGCGCGCGGCGACCAGCACCCAGCCGGTGGGCGCGAAGGCACACAACAGGGACGACACCGCGAAGATGAGGAGTCCGGCCCGAAGCACGATCAGGCGTCCGAACGCATCGGAGATCGCCCCCGCGACGAGGATCAGCGCGCCGAGGGCGAGCAGATACCCGTCCACCACCCACTGCTGCAGCGCCAGCCCGCCGCCGAAGTCGCGGCCGATCGCGGGCAGCGCCAAGTTGACCACCGAGCCATCGAGGAACGCCACGAACGAGGCAAGGATTGCGACCGCGAGCAGCGGCCGGTCGGTGCGCCCGCGTGTTTCGGTCAACTAGGTTTCCCGCACCGCGTCCTCGGCGTCGGCAGTGCCCTGTGCGTCAGCAGTGCGCGCTTCCAGAGCCGGTGCGTGGGCGTGCAGCGCCCGCTGAGCGGATCGGATGGCCAGATAGGTGACAAGCGCCGCCACGGCGGTCAGCGGCCATCCCATCGCGATGCGCGCGACCCCGAGCAATCCCGTCTGGTCGGCGTCGTACAGATGGCGCTGCACGACGAAGCGCGATGCGAACACCAGCACCCAGGTGATCGTCGCGATGTCGAAGGCCACCACGGCACGACGGATGCCGCGCCAGGCGCGGTCGTGGCCGTTGACCCAACCCCAGATGTATCCCACAACGGGTCGGCGGATCAGCACGGACAGCAGGAACACCGCGGCCCAGAACAGCGAGGACCAGATGCCGAGCAGGAAGTAGCCCTTCGACTCCCCCATCAGGTACGCGATGAGCGCGCAGATCCCGACACCCATGAAGCCGGAGACCGCCGGCTGCGCGGACTCCTTTCGTACCAGCCGCCAGACCAGGATCAGGGCGGCCACGGCCAGCGCGGAGATGACCGCAGGCATCAGGCCGAACAGCGAGGAGACGGGTACGAACACGAGAACGGGCAGCGACGAATAGATCAGGCCGCTGATGCCGCCCATCTGCTCGAGCAGGACGTGAGCGCCGGATTGCTTGTCAGACACAAGTCAACGCTACGGGTCGTCGACTCACTTCTGAATTTCGTAGTGGGGGTTGTAGATCGCCTTGGTGCCGTTCTCGAGCTTGCCCATCCGCCCGTGCACCCGCAGCGTGCGACCGGACTCGATGCCCGGAATGCGCCGCTGTCCCAGCCACACGAGCATCACCGCTTCGGTGCCGTCGAACAGTTCGGCCTTGACACCGCCCGCGCAACCCTTTGCGTTGGTCTCGACACTCCGCAGGGTGCCGACCATCGTCACTTCCTGGCCGCGCTGACAATCGACCGCCTTTTGGGCGCCGGTGTTTGCGGCCTCCTCGGACAACTCTTGGACGTCGAGTTGCTCCGGGTCCTCCGTCAGCCGACGAGTGAGTCGGCGCAGATACCCTTCGGCCGTTGCCATGGCGACTCCTGCCATTCTGGGAGTCCACCGTGGATCCCCAACCAACGCCACGGTAGACCTGTTAACACCCCGATGCCACGCTGGGGGTAACCCGCCGCGCCGGTGATCTAAACCACACGGCACGATCGTGTGATGGCGGTCGAGTTACGAGGCGTGACCGCGGTTCTGTTGCCCGGAACAGGGTCCGACGACGACTACGTCTACCGGGCCTTTGCGACCGCCCTGCACGACGCCGGGGCCGTCGTCGTGGCGCCGCCTCCGCAGCCGGACCGGCTGATCGACGGGTACCTGTCCGAGCTGGACAACGCCGCGCGGCTGGGCCCGATCGTGGTGGGCGGGGTGTCGATCGGCGCAGCCGTGGCGGTCAATTGGGCGTTGGCGCACCCGACGCGTGCGGTCGGAGTGCTGGCCGCGTTGCCGCCGTGGACCGGCTCGCCGGAGTCCGCGCCTGCCGCGCTGGCGGCCAGGCACTCGGCCGACGTGCTGCGGCGGGACGGGTTGGTGTCGGCAACATCACAGATGAGAGCGTCCAGCCCGGCCTGGCTCGCCGACGAGCTGACCCGTTCCTGGGTCGGGCAATGGCCGTCGCTGCCCGATGCCATGGAGGCGGCATCCCGATACGTCTCTCCGACCTGCGCCGAGCTGGAGGGCTTGACGGTCCCGATGGGCGTCGCCTCGGCGACGGACGACCCTGTGCATCCCCTGGAGGTCGGGTTGGAGTGGGTGGCCGCCGCTCCAAGGGCGACATTGCGGACCGTCACGCTGGACGACATGGGCGCCGACCCGTCGGTGCTCGGCGCGGCGTGCGTCGCCGCTCTGCTTGACGTCTTAGGCGTCGACGTCTGAGGTGACCGTCAGCCGCCGGTGATGGTGCGCAGCTGCTGCATCGCCGAGCCGTGCTCACTGCGGCGCGCGACAGGCTCCGCCGGCGGTGGCTGCTGCTGCGGTGGCTGCTGCTGAGCAGCCTGTTGGGCGGCCTGCTCAGCGGCGGCCTGCAGCTGCGCGGCCATCGGCTCGGGCAACTGCACGGGTAGCGGGGTACGCACGGGCAGCGGTGTATCGCCGCGGCGAACGACGGTGTCCGCCAATGCTTCCCGCGCCTCGTCACTCAGCGCGTCGATGGTCTCCTGCGGGCCGTTGACGACGCAGCGGATCATCCACCGGTAGCCGTCGACTCCGATGAACCGGACCACCCCTGCCGCCGCGGCGCCGACCACCTCCCGCCCCCATGGGCCGTCCTCGATCCGCACCTGCGAGGCGTCCTTGCGCAACGAGTCGGCCAGTTCAGTGGCGACCTCCCGCCACAGCGTCGCGCTCTTCGGTGCGGCGTACGCGGCGACGGTGAATCGCCCGTTGGGTGTCACCACCCATACGGCGCTCGGCACACCGCCTTCAGTCAGCTCCACCTGCACCTGCCCCGCCTCGGGCATGGGAACGAGCACCGAGCCCAGGTCCAGCCGGGCGACTGTCGCTGTCGCCGGGTCGTCGAAGTCCTCGATATCGAACGGGCCGTCCAGCTCGTCGTCACCCACCGCGGGTGCCGCTTCGACGATCTCGTCGTCGAAGTTGTCGTCCTGAAAATCGTCGTCTTGCTTGGCGTGTTTTCCAATAGCCATCACAAACTCGCATGTCCGCCGGAGGAACCGTGGCCGCCGTCGCCACGGGAAGTGTCGGCCAGGCCGGCCTCATCGAACGAAGTCACCTCGATCAGCTCGGGCAACTCGACCCGCTGCACCAGCAACTGGGCGATCCGATCGCCACGGTGCACGGTGATGGGCTGTCCGGTGTCGAGGTTGATCAAGGCCACCTTGATCTCGCCGCGATAGCCCGCGTCGATCGTGCCAGGGCTGTTGACAATCGAAAGTCCCACGCGCGCAGCCAAACCCGACCGTGGATGCACCAACCCCACCATCCCGTACGGAATGGCCACCGCGATCCCCGTCGGCACGAGGGCGCGATGACCGGGCGGCAGTTCGACGTCGGCCGCACTGAACAGATCGATGCCAGCATCGCCGTCGTGGGCGCGGCTGGGCATCGGCAAGTCGCGGTCGAGGCGAACGACTGCCAAAGGGGTGGACACGAAGCCACAGATTACCCTTGGCGACGTGTCCGACACGCGCGCAGCACCGCAAACCGTGCGCTATGCCGAACGGTTATGGGTGCCGTGGTGGTGGTGGCTGCCCGGCCTGGCGCTGGCCGCGCTCATCGCGCTGGAAGTCAACCAGGGTTTGCGGGCCCTGCCGAACTGGGTCGCGTTCGCCGTGCTGCTCCCCGTCGCGGGGGCGGTGCTGTTGTGGCTCAGCAAAACCGAACTGCGGGTGGTCAGCAGCCGGCCGGAGAACCCCACGGCCGACATCGAGCTGTGGGTCGGCGCGGCGCACCTGCCCGTCAGCGTGGTTTCCCGAGCAGCAGAAGTGCCCCGGTCAGCCAAATCGGCGGCGCTGGGGCGTCAGCTCGATCCCGCCGCCTATGTCGTGCACCGGGCCTGGGTCGGCCCGATGGTGCTTCTGGTGCTCGACGATCCGGACGACCCCACGCCTTACTGGCTGGTGAGCTGTCGTCACCCAGACCGCGTGCTGTCCGCGCTGCGCAGTTGACCTCTGGTCAGGCCGCGCAGTCGCTGCAGATCATCACGCCGTTCTTCTCACTGGCCAGCCGGCTGCGGTGGTGCACGAGGAAGCAGCTCGAGCAGGTGAACTCGTCGGCCTGCTTCGGGATCACGCGCACTGACAGCTCTTCACCGGACAGATCGGCGCCGGGCAGTTCGAAGTTTTCGGCGGATTCGGACTCGTCGACGTCTACTACGGCTGATTGCGCTTCGTTGCGCCGTGCCTTCAGTTCCTCGAGTGAATCCTCGGAGACGTCGTCGGTCTCCGTGCGCCGTGGAGCGTCGTAGTCGGTAGCCATCTTTGTCCCCTCCGTGAACCATGCGACAGAGCTTTGTACCAGCGTCGAACGCATTCGCCAAACGATTCGTGCCCAGATTCGGCTTTCAACAAGTGTGATTTACATCACACTTACATGCAGACCCTGTCCATACGGCCACGACGTGGCATTTAGAGTGCAGGTGTGGTCGCTCACATCACCGAAGGCACGGCCTTCGATCGGAAGGGTCGGCCATATCGCCGCCGCAACTTCATGCCCGGCATCGTACTGTTCGCGGCGCTGACGGTGGTGACCCTCATCATCTGGGTGGTCGCCCTCAATCGTCCGGCCGACGTCACCGAGGCGGCGCCGTGCAACCCACCGGCCGACAACTCCTCCGCCGATCCCACGCAGTCCAAGCTGGGCGAGCAGATCACGCGTGCATCCATGACCGAAGTAGGCCCCGCCAACCTGGCCGATACCAAGATCCGGGTGCTCAATGCCAGCGGTCAGGGCGGTCAGGCCGCGGAAGTGGCGGGCCAGCTGCGGGACCTGGGATTCGCCGAGCCGACTGCCGAGAACGACCCGCTCTACGCCAACAACCGGCTGGCGTGCCAGGGGCAGATCCGATTCGGCCCCAAGGGCCGGGCGGCCGCCGCGGCCGTCTGGCTGGTCGCGCCGTGCGTCGAGCTGTACCAAGATCAACGTCCCGACGACACCGTGGACCTGGCGATCGGCAGTGATTTCACCGAGCTGACCCGCAGCGACGACGTCGAAGCGGTCCTGTCCAGCCTGCGGCCGGAGGCCACTCAACCGGCCGATCCGTCGCTGTTGTCGAAGATCCACAGCGGGACGTGCTGACGCAATTCGGTTGTACCTGAGCAAGATTCGCGGGCTATAACGCGCCGGCTCCGCTCAGCGCCGCCGTTAACGCATCGTCGACGCCCGGCGCGGCCGCGACCACCATTCCGGCGCCGCCGACCGATCCGGTCGGGGCAGGCAGCCGCAGCCGTGCGCCCGCCTCGGCGGCGATGAGCGCACCGGCCGCCCAGTCCCATGCGTTGAGGTTGTCCTCGTAGTACGCGTCCAGTTGGCCCGCGGCCACCAGGCAGAGATCGAGGGCCGCCGACCCGAACCGGCGGATGTCACGGACCTGCGGCAGCAGAGAAGCAAGCACCGCGGCCTGGCGTTCACGCACTAGCGGGTCATACCCGAATCCAGTGCCCACCAACGACATTGACAAGTCCGCGACCTCGCTGCACCGCAGTTGCGTCGTCGTGCCATCGTGCTGCACGTGTGCGCCATGACCGAGGGCCGCGGAGTACACCGCGCCGTCGACGACGTGGGCGACCGCACCGGCAAGCGACCGCCCGTCGACCTGGACGGCCACCGACACCACGTACGCGGGCAGTCCGTAGACGAAGTTCACTGTGCCGTCGATGGGGTCCACGACCCACGTCGGCCGGCCGTCGGATCCGTCTGCGCTCCCACCGCCCTCCTCGCCGAGGACATGATCGCCCGGACGCAGCTCGGCCAGCCGGTCGCGCAGCAGCCGTTCGGTTTCGGTATCGACGATCGTGACGGGGTCGGTCGGAGTGCTCTTGGCCCGCACTGCAGGGCCGGTCGATTCCCGTTGAGGCGCACCACCGAAGACTTCCTGGCGACGACGTCGCACGAAACCCGCCGCCTCGGTCGCCAACCGTTCGGCCACCGAACGCAGTTCGGCGGGATCGAGCCCGAGTCTGTCCACCGGCTTATCGCAGCACAAATTGTCACTGACCGGTTGCCTCGCACCCACACCAAAGCATTCCGGGAGCTACTAATGTGTGGGGCGCGTCGCACTTGCCGGCCTCTGCAGATGGAGCGCTCATGACCGCCACCGATTCGCCCGCAGCCGATCCGAGCACCAACGGCGGTTCACAACACCGAGGGTTCGGCATCGACGTCGGCGGCAGCGGCGTCAAAGGCGGCATCGTCGACCTGGACACCGGCCTGCTGATCGGCGACCGGTTCAAGATCCTCACCCCGCAGCCGGCCACCCCGCAGGCCGTCAGCAAGACCATCGCCGACGTCGTGCGCCATTTCGGCTGGACGGACAAGGTCGGTGTGACCTACCCAGGTGTGGTGACCGACGGGATCGTGCGCACCGCGGCCAACGTCGACAAGGCATGGATCGGCGTCAACGCCGAGGAGGCCATCGGCAAGGAACTCAACGGCCAGCAAGTGACCGTTCTCAACGACGCCGACGCGGCGGGATTGGCCGAAGAGAAGTTCGGCGCGGGCAAGGCGAACTCCGGCGTCATCGTGCTGCTGACGTTCGGCACCGGGATCGGTTCGGCCGTGATCCACAACGGGGTGCTGCTGCCCAACACCGAGTTCGGCCACCTCGAGGTGGGCGGCAAAGAGGCCGAGCACCGGGCCGCCTCGTCGATCAAGGAAAAGAAGGACTGGAGCTACGAACGGTGGACCGAGGAGGTCACCAAGGTGCTGGTAGCCATTGAGAACGCGATCTGGCCCGACCTGTTCATCGCGGGCGGCGGAATCAGCCGCAAGGCCGACAAATGGTTGCCGATGCTGAAGAACCGCACCCCCGTCGTCGCCGCGGCCCTGCAGAACACCGCTGGGATCGTCGGAGCGGCGATGGCCGCCGACGTTGACGTCACGGCTACTTCCAAGTAGCCACGCCCGGGCTTGTCAAATTTGCCGCTCGAGGCGGCGTTACCGGACACTGTCGTTACAATGGTCGACGGCGGCCGCATACCGAAGAGCGGCGAGTATCCCAGCAGATATCAACGCCACACTCGACATAGCAGACGCTTTTCGATGGTGCATGCCCCCAGACCATCGAAATCCTCATGACCGAAAGGGTGACGTGGCAGCGACAAAGGCAAGCCCGGCAGCCGTAAAGCCGGTGAAGCCGGTGAAGCGCACCGCTACCAAGACCCCAGCCAAAAAGGCCTCGGCAGCCAAGACCACCAACGGGTCGGCGCCAGCCAAACCCGCCAAGCGGGCGACCAAGGCAGCCCCGCACGCGGTGAAGCCGGAGAAGGCCGCCGCCAAGGGCCGCGCAGCGGCCAAACCGGCCAAGGCCGCGACCGCCAAGGCCAAGGCCAAGGCCAAGCCAAGACAGCGCATGCCAAGGCCGAGGCAGCCGCCCCTCGTGGCCGGGCCAAGAAGGCGACTGCGCCGGAACCGACGACCGCCAAGGCCGACGGCACCGAAGACGACGAGATCGAGTCAACCGACGAACTCGAAGTGGAGCCCGAGGTACTCGAGGACGAGCCCGACCTTGTGCTCGAAGACCTCGACACCGACGACGACGAGCCCGTTGAAGAGACGGCCGCCGACGACGAGGGCGACGACGATGCTGCCGACGGCAAGGCCAAGCCTGCCGCGGCAACTGCCGAGGAGGTCCCTGCCACCGACGACGACGAGATCGCCGAGCCGAGTGAGAAGGACAAGGCTTCCGGCGACTTCGTCTGGGACGAAGAGGAATCCGAGGCTCTCCGGCAGGCCCGCAAGGACGCCGAACTCACCGCATCGGCTGATTCGGTGCGCGCGTACCTCAAGCAGATCGGCAAGGTCGCGCTGCTCAACGCCGAGGAAGAGGTCGAGCTCGCGAAGCGGATCGAGGCCGGCCTTTACGCGACTCAGATGATGACCGAGATGGCAGAGCGCGGCGAGAAGTATCCGGCCGCCCAGCGCCGTGACATGGCATGGATCTGCCGCGACGGTGATCGCGCGAAAAACCATCTGCTGGAAGCGAACCTGCGACTCGTCGTGTCACTGGCCAAGCGCTACACCGGCCGGGGAATGGCGTTCCTCGACCTCATCCAGGAAGGTAACCTCGGCCTCATTCGCGCGGTCGAGAAATTCGACTACACCAAGGGCTACAAGTTCTCCACGTATGCCACCTGGTGGATCCGGCAGGCCATCACCCGCGCCATGGCCGACCAAGCCCGTACCATCCGCATCCCGGTGCACATGGTCGAGGTGATCAACAAACTCGGCCGAATCCAGCGCGAGCTGCTGCAGGACCTGGGCCGCGAGCCCACGCCAGAAGAACTGGCCAAGGAAATGGACATCACGCCCGAAAAGGTGTTGGAGATCCAGCAATACGCGCGCGAGCCGATCTCGCTGGACCAGACTATCGGCGACGAAGGCGATTCGCAGCTGGGCGATTTCATCGAGGACAGCGAGGCCGTTGTCGCCGTCGATGCGGTGTCGTTCACCCTGCTGCAGGATCAGCTGCAGTCGGTGCTGGAGACGCTGTCCGAGCGCGAGGCAGGCGTGGTGCGGCTGCGGTTCGGTCTGACCGACGGCCAGCCGCGCACTCTCGACGAGATCGGCCAGGTCTACGGAGTCACGCGCGAACGCATCCGCCAGATCGAGTCGAAGACCATGCAAAGTTGCGGCACCCCAGCCGTTCTCAGGTGCTGCGCGACTACCTCGACTAGCGGAAACCCCGG
>CAWFQG010000010.1:0-172039 GCA_963817825.1 uncultured Actinomycetota bacterium
CCGAGACCTGAGACCTAACCGACGGTGTCACCCGTGCCCAGCTGGTCGAAGAAGATCAGCCGACCGAGCGACGTCATCACCTCGATCCACCCTTGAAGCGACCCTGGCCTGTTCACCCGATCTGACCCAAACTGGAACTGCGACATCCCAAGCCTGTACCGGAGAGAACACTATGACTTCCTTGGAGCTGGCCGCCGATGAGACGGCAGATTTCGGTGAGGGCGATCTCTACTTCATCGGTAACGCCACGACATTGATCCGTTTCGGCGGACTGACAATCCTGACCGATCCCGCTTTCCTACACAAAGGCGAGCACGTTTATCTGGGTCATGGCATCTGGGCCCGACGCGAGGTCGAGCCGGCGTGCCAGATCGCCGACCTGCCACCGATAGATCTGGTCATCTTGTCGCACTACCACGGCGATCATTTCGATGACGTCGCCGCCCAGGAGCTGGACAAGAAGCTGCCTATCGTCTCTACCGCGGACGCGGTGGACAAGCTCAGCGCTCTCGGCTTCGAGCGGGGCCATTCGCTCGACACCTGGGAGTCACTGGAGGTGCACAAGGGCGACGCAACGCTGAAGGTCACCGCGATGCCCGCCAAGCACGCCACAGACGACGCGGTCAACGCGCTGCTCATGCCGGTCAACGGGCACCTACTCGACTTCAGCCGCAACGGCGATCAGCTCTACCGGTTGTACATCACCGGGGACACCATGCTCGTCGATGGCCTGGAGGACATCCCGCGCCGCTATCCCCACATTGACCTCGGCTTGATCCACACGGGTGGCACGACCTTCCTGGTCACCGTCGTCACGATGACGGGCGAGCAAGGAGTCAGGGCGGTCGAGATCACCAAACCTCGCACCGCCATCCCGATCCATTACAACGACTTTTCGGTATTCCTGTCAGGACTTGACGACTTCAAGAAGGCCGCCCGTACCTCGACCGTGAACACGGAGTTCATCTACCTCGCTCATGGCGAGACGTACACATTCAAGCCCAACGTGTGAACATCGCTCGGCAGGAGTGCGACAGAGCAACAAGGCGCATTCATGCACGGAGATCGCCATGAGTACGGGCTTTCAAACGCGGAATATCGTTCTGGTACACGGCGCTTTCGTGGACGGATCCAGCTGGCGGGCAGTTTACGATCTTCTCACCAGCGACGGCTACCACGTCGCCGTGGTGCAGAATCCGACCCTATCGCTGTCCGGCGACGCGGCAGCGTCGCGGCTGACCATCGACGCGCAAGACGGGCCGGTCGTGCTGGTGGGGCACTCCTACGGCGGTGCGGTCATCACCGAGGCCGGCACCCACGACAAGGTGACGGCCTTGGTATACCTCGCGGCGTTCGCGCCGGACAGGGGCGAGTCGGTGAAAGCGCTTGGCGGCGACCCCGATACGCCGGGGTCGCCGATCGTCCCCGCGCCAGGCGGCTTCTTGTTCCAAGACCGGGCGAAATTTCACGCTTCGTTCGGTGCTGACTTGCCCGCCGCAGACGCCGTTTTCTTGGCGGACTCCCAGGTCCCGTGGGCGGTGAACGCGATGGCTGGGCGGGTCACCGAGCCGGCCTGGCGCGGCAAGCCAAGCTGGTACTTGATTGCCACCGAAGACCGCATGATCCCGCCGTCCGCCCAGCGCGCAATGGCGCAGCGGGCCAGCGCCACCACGGTTGAGGTGACCGCCAGCCACGCCGTCTACATGTCACAGCCACGCGCCGTCGCCGCCTTCATTCGACAGGCCTGCGTCTAGGCTCGACGACTCCTACGCCGCCATACCCAGGAGGGCGCGGGATTTCGCAGTACGGGAAAGTTGCGCTCGAGAGTTGGCTGCGCATAACCGAACTCCGCCATCACCGAATGATCCCACCTCGCGAGTCGATGTAGTCGCGGATCAGCGCCAGAAGCCTTTCGCGGCCAAAGGGTTCGGCGTGGCCCGGGTATACGACGGTCACCGGCAAATCGGCGACGCGCTCGAGTGAACTGATGTAGTCCGAGATCACCGCTCCGGTGACTCCGTCCAGGAGTTCCTCGCCGGGGTCGAGGTCGTAGACAAGGTCGCCGGAGAAGAACACTCCCTCGTCTGGTTCGAAGAGAGCGATGCTGCCGGGACTGTGTCCCGGCAGATGCAGTGCAGTCAGCACGCGGTCTCCGAGTCCGATCGTGTCACCGTCGACGATGGATCGACACGACCGAGGCGCACGGACCTCAAAGGCATCGACGTCGTACTCGGACGTGGGTAATGCGTCCAGCATCAGTTCCGGCATCGCCGCGATGTACGGCGTCACTTCCAGACCGAGTGCCTCGATCAACCGGTCACGACGTAGCGTGCCGCGGGCCGGGGTATCCGCCCGCTCGGCGACATGGGCGTAGCTGGTGTTGAACTCATGAGCGCCGCCGATGTGATCGAGGTGCGAGTGCGTCAACATCAAGTCCGGCTCACGCTCGAACAGGTGCGGCGCGCCTGACCGCAGAGAGTGCACGCCAAGGCCGGCGTCGACGACGAGGTCGCTGCCCGATCCCCTCAGATGCCAGATGTTGCAGCGCAGGAAGGGATGAACATGGGGCTCGGTGACGAGACCCATCCAGTCGTTGATGCGACTGGACTCAAACCACTCGGCGGCGACCGGAAGCGTGGTCGTGACTACTTACTGGGGCTGGTAGCCGAACGGCAGAAGCACGCTCTTGGCCTGCGTGTACTGCTCGATTCCCTCGGGTCCGTTCTCGCGGCCGATGCCGGAGTTCTTGTAGCCGCCGAACGGTGCGCCCGGGTCGAACGCGTACATGTTGACCGCGTACGTACCGGTGCGGATCTGCGACGCGATCTTCATCGCCTTGTCGTTATCGGTGGTGTACACCGATCCGGCCAGGCCGTAGACCGAGTCGTTGGCGATGCGCACGGCGTCGTCCTCGGTGTCGTAGGGAATCACCGCCAGCACCGGGCCGAAGATTTCCTCCTGCGCGATGACCATCGAGTTGTCGACATCCGCGAAAACCGTTGGTTGGACGAACCATCCGCTGTCGAGGCCCTCGGGACGGCCGCCGCCGGTGACCAGCCGGGCACCTTCGTCGACGCCCTTCTTGATATAGCCCTCGACGCGCTCGCGCTGCTTCTCCGAGATCAGTGGGCCGATCATCGCCCCAGCGTTGTCCGGCAGTCCGACCGGCATCGCCGCCGCTGCCGCGGAGAGCTTCTCGACGACCTCGTCGTAGCGTGAGCGCGGCGCCAGGATCCGGGTCTGGCCGACGCACGCCTGGCCGCTGTTCATCAGCCCGGAGAACACCAGCATCGGCAACGTGGAATCCAGGTCGGCGTCCTCGAGAATGATCGCCGCCGACTTGCCGCCCAATTCCAGCGAGCATGGCTTGAGCTTTTCGGCTGCGATCTTGCCGATCTCCTTGCCCACGGCCGAGCTGCCCGTGAACGTGAACTTGTCGATTTCCGGGTTGGCGGTCAGCGCGCGGCCGGTGTCCGGCCCGCCGGGAACGACCGAGAGCACACCCTCTGGCAGGCCGGCCTCGGCGAACATCTCGGCCATCGCGAACAACGACAACGGTGTCTCGGCGGCGGGCTTCACCACGATCGTGCAACCCGCGACCAGCGCCGGGCCTAGCTTGTTGGCGGCCAGGAAGAACGGCACATTCCAGGCGGTGACGGCGGCGACCACGCCGATCGGCTCACGCACCACCATCGTCTGGCCGTAGACACCGTCGCGGAAGTCACGCCAGGTGAACTTGTCGGCCGCGCCTGTGTAGTACTGGAACGCCGACATCGCGGCGCCGTACTGCATCATGTCGACGATGGTCGGCGGCTGACCGGTCTCGGCGGCGAGCAGGAACTTCAGCTCGTCGGCGCGCTCCTCCATGATCTTCACGGCGGCGCCGAGCACGGCGGCCCGCTCGTGTGGTGACATGTGCGGCCACGGTCCCTCGTCGAACGCCTTACGGGCGGCCGCGCAGGCTGCATCCACATCGGCCGGCGCTGCCAGCGGTACCTTGCCGACTAGCTCCCCGGTCGCAGGGGAGTGCACCTCGATGACGTCCGCCGTCGCGGGCTCCACCCATTTGCCGCCGATGAAGAGCTTGTCCCACTCGGTCTTGACGGAAGTTGTTTTTGTGGCAGTGCTCTGCGTCATAGCGCCACCCTACCCACGATCGGGCAAAACGAGAACCTGTTTCAGTTGGGGGATTCCGGCCCGCGCAGGACCAGCACCAGGTTGCTCACCAGAAACTCCCTGAGCAGCGGAATCCGCGTCATCCACCATGCCCATCGCGGGTGGTAGCGAGGGAATGCGGCGACCAGCGCACCCGAGCCCGCCGCGAAGTTCAAGCCGTCGGCGACGGAAAGCGCGAACAGTGACGATCCGTAGTCATTCTTCGGCCGGCGGCCGTGTTTGCGCGCATAGCGATCCGCCGCCCGCGCGCCGCCAAGGTAGTGGCTCAGCCCCATCTCGTGGCCGCCGAACGGGCCGAGCCACACCGTGTACGACAACACGGCAAGGCCGCCGGGCTTGGTGACGCGCAGCATCTCGCCGGCCAGCCGCCACGGCTCAGGCACATGCTCGGCCACGTTGGACGACAGGCAGATGTCCACGCTGGCGTCGGCGAACGGCAACGCCATGCCGGACGCGCGGACGTAGGTGGCCATGCCGCCGGTCGCGGGGCCCGCGTGCATCTCGCGGGGGTCGGGCTCGACGCCGATGTAGACAAGGCCCGCGTTCTCGAAGGCGCTGGCGAAATAGCCCGGGCCGCCACCGATGTCGAGCACCGTCCGGCCCGCGGCAGGCTCGCGATGAGTCGCCTGCCACAGATCGGCGACCATCGCGGCGGTGTCCTCGGCGAGCGCGGTGTAGAACCGGGCCGGGTCGGATTGTTCGAAGCGGAAAGCCGACAGCAGCCGCACCGACCGGGACAGCGTCGCCCGCCGGGCGAAGACTTCGGTGGCCGACATAACCCGACCCTATGCAGCGGTTACGCTGGCACCGATGTCTGGCCGACCCGTTCGCTCCGTGTTGTTGTTGTGCTGGCGGGACACCGGCCATCCCCAGGGCGGCGGCAGCGAGGCCTACCTGCAGCGCATCGGCGCGCAGCTCGCGGCATCGGGCGTCGACGTGACACTGCGGACGGCCCGCTATCCGGGGGCACCCCGCCGCGAGGTCGTCGACGGTGTCCGGATCAACCGCGCGGGCGGCCCCTATTCGGTTTATATCTGGGCGGGGCTCGCCATGGTGCTGGCCCGCATCGGCCTCGGTCCGCTGCGCAAGGTGAGGCCCGACGCAGTGATCGACACCCAGAACGGGATCCCGTTCCTCGCCCGCCTCGCCTACGGTCGCCGCTCGGTTGTTCTGGTGCACCACTGCCACCGCGAGCTGTGGCCCGTCGCGGGTCGCAGGACCGGGCGCTTCGGCTGGTTCGTCGAGTCCCGGTTGTCGGTTTGGCTGCACCGGCGCAACCAGTACGTGACGGTGTCGCTGCCGTCGGCGCGGGACCTGACCGATCTCGGTGTCAACGCCGAGCAGATCGCGGTGGTTCGCAACGGCCTCGACGAGGCGCCGGAGGAGACGCTCGCGCTGCCGCGCGCGGACCGACCACGCATCTCGTTGTTGAGCAGGCTGGTGCCGCACAAGCAGATCGAGGATGCGCTGGACGCCGTCGCCGAGCTGCGACCCCGGATGCCCGGCCTGCACCTCGACATCGTCGGTGGCGGCTGGTGGCGCGACCGCCTCGTCGACTACGCGCGGCTGCTAGGGGTCTCCGACGCGGTGACGTTCCACGGCCATGTCGATGATGTGGCCAAACACGAAGTGCTGCAACGGTGTTGGGTGCACGTATTGCCGTCGCGCAAGGAGGGCTGGGGCCTCGCGGTCACGGAGGCCGCTCAGCACGGCGTTCCGACGATCGGCTATCGCTCCTCGGGCGGGCTGACGGACTCGATTGTCGACGGCGTGACCGGCTTGCTCGTCGACGACGACGACGAAATGGTGACCGAACTCGAGCGGCTGCTGACCGATCCGGTGTTGCGCGAGCAGCTGGGCGGCAAGGCGCAGACGCGCAGCGGCGAGTTCTCCTGGCGGCAGAGCGCCGATGCGATGCGTGAAGTGCTGGAGTCGATGCTCACGGGTAAGAGGCTCAGCGGCTTGATCTCGGGTTCATCTCCGACGGCCTAGGCGACCTAGGCCGCGTCGAACGCGACAGGAAGCGTTGCCGGGCCGCTGATTCCGACGAACGGCTTCCACTGCGCCAGGCCGTCCCGCCGCAGATTCTGCATACGGCTGGACATCACAATGAGGGCCTCGGCCATTTCACGTCGGGCCAGATTCGCGCCAAGGCAGTAGTGCGCACCGGCGCCGAAGGTCTGCATCGGCGAGGCGCCCTCGCGTGCGATGTCGAAACGGTCCGGCTCGACGTACACGTCGGGGTCCTGGTTGGCCGCGGCGGTATTGCACATGACGAACGTTGCGGCGGGGATCATCACACCGCCGATCTCGACGTCCTCCATGGTCATGCGCATCGCACCGAATATGACCGGGCAGAAACGCATCACTTCCTCGACCGCGTTCATCGCCAGTTCCGGACGCTCGGCCAGCAGCCCCCACTGCTCGGGGTAGTCACAGAAGACGTCGACCGCTGCGGCCACCTGATTGCGGGTGGTGTCCGTGCCTGCCATCAGGATGCCCGCCGCGAGCATCCGCAGCTCCTCGATGGTGAGCCGGTCGCCGTCGTGCTCGGCGCGGATCAGTTCGGAGATCAGGTCGTCGGTGAGGGAGTCACGCCTGCTGGCGACCATGCTGTCGACGTAGTCGTCGAGTTCCGCCCAGGCGGTGAGGATGTCGGTCTCGTATTCGGCGACGTTCCAGCTGAACAGTTTGAAGAAGTCGTCGGCCCAGTCGGAGAACCGCCGCCAGTCCTCACGGGGGGCGCCGAGTAGCGCGGACACGATCGGCACGGGATAGGGCCTGGCGATGTCGGCGACGACCTCGCAGCGTCCCTTGGCGGCGACCGGATCGATCAGTTCGTTGATGACGTCGACGATGACGTCGTCGAGGCGCGTGACGGAGCGGGGTGTGAAGGCCTTCGACACGAGCCGGCGCAGCCGGGTGTGATCGGCGCCGTTCATGGCCAGCAAGGATGTACTCGCCCGATGCCACAGCGGGCCCGAGGTGATGCCCTGCGTCTCGAGGCCGAGCCCCTGCGGCACCTGGAACCGAGGGTCGCGCAGCGTGGCGCGCACCAGTTCGTAGCTCAGAATCTCGGGACCGTGCGCACCCATCGCGATCGGCCCGTGCTCGAGGGCCTTGCGCAGGTTGCGGTGGGCCTCGTCGGGGCTGGGGGCTTCCTCGTACTCAACGGTCGGCAGGTCGGCTTCGAACACGCTTGGGACGCTCATGGCCCTCTCCTCGGCTTCAGGGTGGTCGAACAATCACCATGTTTCGACCCTGCGAGGAGCGCGGATAGCGTAGTCGGCTACCCCAACCGTCGCCGCGCCCGCGCCATGAGCACACCCGCCAAACCCCCGATGAGCAGGGCCAGCCACACGGCGTGGGTGGCGAGCATCAGTCCGCGATGGGATGCGGCGGGGTGGTCGCCGCCGACCCGGGTGACCGTGACTCCGTTCCCGGATTCGACGACCAGCCAGCCCACGCCCGCGCGGGCGAGCGCGTCACCTTCGACCCCGGCCGCCAGCAGCCGCTCGATTTCTCTGGCACGGCCACCCTCGCCCGGCACCAGCCGACCGGAGATCGTCAGGTCGCCCGTCGTCAACACGTCGGCCCGGACCCAGCGCGGCAGCGGGTCGAGCACTGGCGCCTCACCGGCCCAGGGAAACTGCCGCATGCTCTGGGCGGGCACCACCGCCACCGGCCGCGGGTCCGCGTTGATCACCGCCGCGGCCGCCGCCCAGGAAGCCGGGTACTGCACCGCGACGACCTTGCCGCCGACCCCCCACGCCAGATCTGGCAGCATCGCCACCAGAGCCACGCTGCACACTGTCGCCGTGGCGAACGCCGGCAGCCAGCGCCGCAGCGTCACCACGGCCGCCGCCGCGGCGAGCGTGTAACCAGGCACCGCCAACGCCACCCACTTCTGCGCGTCGCGCACGACTCCGAGCCCGGGCAGCGCCCTCACCGTCGACTCCACGGCCGCCAACCCCGGGCCCGTCGCCATCAGCGTCGGCACCACCACGGCGGCGGCCGCGAGGACGAGCAGCGGAACCGCGGGAGGAATGCGCACCACGACCGGTAGTCCCGCCGCCACAATGCCCAGCAGCACGACAGCTGCCGCCACCGTGAAAAGCGTTGTCCGCGAGGAAGGTACAGCCTCCGTGTTCCAGATGCCGCCGAGGCTGGCCAGGCTGCCAAGGGTGCCGAGGCCGGGCTCGGCGCGCGCCGCGAATGCCGGGACTCCCTCGGCCTGCGACGACGACAACGACCCGGACACGATTGCGGCGACCAACCACGGCAGCGCCGCCAGCAGCGCCACGCCCGCCGCGACCGATGCGCACAGCCACCGCGGCCGACCGGGGCCCGGCGCCAGCGAGCACATCAGGGCCGTCGTCGCGGCCAACATCAGACCCGTCGGCGTGAACCCGGCGAGAGCCGTCCAGAACGCCAGCCCGCAGACCTCCGGCCACACCGGCGCTGACTCCGACGTCCGCACCCGCAGCATCGTCGCCGCGACCCACGGCAGACACCCGTAGCCGACCAGCAGGCTCCAATGGCCCTGCAGCAGGCGTTCGGCGACGTAGGGGTTCCAGATCGCCAACGTGGCCGCGACGAACTGGCCGGGCACGCCCGCGTCGGGCACCACCGCCGCGGCCAGCCGCGCGCAACCCCAGCCGGCCAGCCAGAGCCCGGCCACCAAGAGCACCTTGACGACGACGCCACCGTCGACGAGATGAGAGGCCAGCGCGACCGCGAAATCCTGCGGCAGGGCCCGCGGAGCCGCGTCCGAAAGGCCAAGCGCCGCATCGGATAAGTAGGACCGCGGCGTCGACACAGCGTCGCGCAACAACAGATATCCAGGCGCCAGCAGCGGCGCCGTCACGAGCAGGGCGAGCGCCAGCGCGTACGCGGGCGCCCCGAACCTCTCTACATAGCGAGCGATCAGACCGGGCTGTCGGGTGGCCGTCTCGGCCGCTGCGCGGGCAACTTCTCGGTCTTGGCCTCGGCACCCGGCACCTTGATGCCCTGGGTGTCGAAGAAGCCATGGTCGGCCTCGTCAAGGCCCGGGTCGATCAGCGCAGACTCTGCGCGCAGGCTGAACGACCCCAGCAGGGCGCCACCGACGAGCGTCACCAGGCCGACGGCGGCGAACGTGATCGGCAGGATCCGTCCCCAGAGCGCCATCCGGTCCCGTTCGTCGCGGGCCGCGGCAACCTGGTTCTCCACCGTCTGCTCGTTGGAGGTGACGGTGTAGTCGACGAACGTCACCTCCGGCCTCAGGGCCTCGCGCGCGTAGTACTGGTTGGCGCGCTCCTTGGATTTGACGATGGTGCCCGACACCGGATCCACCCAGAACGTGCGCTGCGCCGCGTAAAAGCGCGTCATGGTGATCTGCTCGTCGGGATTGCCGGGCAGTCCCCACATCCCTGCCCGCGCGGTCACCTGACTGTCCTCATCGCTGTCGTACAGCGAGGCGTACTTGACCGGTTCCACCAACTTGCCGTCGGAGTCGTAACCGACGTTCTGGGTGAACCGGTAGGTGGTCAAGCCGTTGACGTCCTCTTCGCCGTCGTAATTGGCGTCGAAGGCCTTCTGCGCAATCGGGTCGAAGAAGGGGTAGGTCTTCTTCTCGGTGTCGAACGGAAAACGGTACGCCAGCCCATCGTGGGGGAGTGCGATGTTGGTCGGTGGCTGGTCGTCCTCGATCGTGCGTGGCTTCTGTACGGCGCCACCGGGATTGTTCTCGCTGGACACCGCCATCGCTGTCTTGCGATCGATGGTGACGGTGTCGACGAGGGCCAGCAGCAACCCGTTGTCCTTTTGCTTGTCGGTGCGGCGAAGGGTCGTGCCGACCTGAAGGGTGACGACCTCGGCGTTCGACGGCGCCTCCACGCTGACCTGTTGCTGCTGCGACACCGGCACGTTCTTGCCGATGTCGAAGCGCTCGGCGGACAGCGAGGCTGGGTCGAACGCCGTTCCCGTCCCGTCGCTGACCAGTGTGGCGTCCAGGTCCAACGGGATCTTCGTGATCTTGCTCTTGGTGTAGGTGGTGAGCAGCAGCGCGGCGATCAGGAGGGCTGCACCTAACCCCAACATTCCGCACGCCGCGATACGCAACGCCACTGCGCGGTTCAAACCGTTCCTCCTTCGGTTTGGGCGACCCAATGCTCAGCGACCCTAACAGCACAAACTAAGGCCCAATGCTTACCACGACAGCTACCCCGGCACACTGGTCACTGTGGCAGAACCGGAAGGCGTCGGAGGCACCCGCGGCTTCCTGCCCCCGGTCGAAGGAATGCGGGCCTGCGCGGCCGTTGGTGTGGTGATCACCCACGTGGCCTTTCAGACCGCGCACACCGGTGGGTTTGTGGGACGGCTGTTCGGTCGGTTCGACCTTGCCGTCGCGGTGTTCTTCGCGCTGTCCGGCTTCCTGTTGTGGCGGGGCCATGCCGCCGCGGCCCGTGGCCTGCGCCCCGTCCCGCCGACCGGGCACTACCTACGATCCCGCCTGGTCCGCATCATGCCGGCGTATGTGGTCGCGGTCGTGGTGATTCTCACTCTGCTGCCCGACGCGAAGGCCGACCTGACGGTCTGGCTGGCCAACCTCACGCTGACCCAGATCTACGTGCCGCTGACGCTGACCGCCGGGCTCACCCAGATGTGGAGCCTCTCAGTGGAGGTGACCTTCTATCTGGCGTTGCCCATACTCGCCCTGCTGGTGCGCCGCGTGAGGGTCGGGGCGCGGATTCCGGTGATCGCCGCCGCCGGTGTACTGAGCCTGGGCTGGACGCTCATTCCGTTCCACACCCCCTTCGGGGTCAGCGCGGTGAACTGGCCGCCTTCCTTCGTGTCCTGGTTCGCCGCAGGCATGCTGCTGGCCGAACTGACGGTCACACCGGTGGGTTGGCCGCATCGGCTGGCTCGTCGCCGCGTTCTGATGGCGCTCATCGTCGTTGTGGCGTTTCTGGTCGCGGCCTCCCCGCTGGCCGGCCCGGAAGGGCTGTCGCCGGGCATCCCGCAACAGTTCGTCGTCAAGATCGCGATGGGTGCGGTGCTGGCCGGAGCGCTGCTGGCGCCGCTGGTGCTGGACGAGGCCGGCACCCCCCACAGAATTCTGGGCAATCCGACGATGGTGACGCTGGGCCGATGGTCCTACGGCCTGTTCATCTGGCACCTGGCGGCGCTGTGGATGGTGTTTCCCATCATCGGCGAGTTCGCGTTCAACGGGCACATGCCGGTCGTTCTTGTGCTGACGGTGGTGTTCGGCTTTGCGATCGCGGCGGTCAGCTACGCGCTGATCGAGAACCCGTGCCGAGTTGCGTTGCGGCGCTGGGAGTATCGCCGCAGCAGCCCCGACGACCCCGCTCCGCCATTAGATAGCGCGGTCAGGACTGAGCCCGAGCCCGCCGCGCGATGATCTCGTCGCGCACCGCCGACCGCCGGGCCTTGCCCGCGTCGTCACGCAGCGGTGTATCGGTGAACTCGACCGTGCGCGGCAGCTTGTAGCCGGCGATCCGGTCGGCGAGGAACGCGTTGACGGCGGCCTCGTCGAGCCCGTCGGCCTGCACGATGGCGTACGGCACCTGGCCCAGATCGTCGTCGGGCACGCCGACCACCAAGCAGGACAACACCTTCGGGTGGGCGGACAGCGCTGACTCGATCTCCGCCGGGTAGACGTTGCGGCCGCCGACGGTGAACATGTCCACGCGCCGGTCGTTGAGGTAGAGGAAACCGTCGGCATCGAAGTAGCCGAGGTCGCCGAGCGAGTCCCAGCCGTCGCGGCTCTTCGCTGTAGATCCGATGTAGCGGTAGGTCGGCGGACTGCCCGGCGATGGACGCATGTAGATCTCACCGCCCACGCCGGGCGCGCACTCCCTGCCGTCGTCGTCGAGGATCTTCATCTCGCCGGCAACCACGACTCCCACCGAGCCGGGGTGGCTCAGCCACTGGTCGCCGGAGATGAACGTCAGCGCTTGAAGTTCGGTGCCGCCGTACAGTTCCCACACGACCTCGGGGCCGAGTAGGTCGATCCACGCCTGCTTGATCGCGGGCGGGCACGGCGCGGCCAGATGCCAGAACCGGCGGATCGAGGACAGGTCGTAGGCGTCCGGGTCGGCCCGGTACACCGGCAGCAGCCGTTGCATCACCGTCGGCACGGTGGCCAGGTACGTGACCCTGTGCTGCGTGACGAGTGCCAGGAACTCGTGTGGTTCGAACCGCGGCATCAGCACAAGGTGGTGGCCCTGCACCAAGCCGATCCCGAATGTGGTGAAACCCGTGTTGTGGCTGAGCGGAACCGAGAGCAGGTTGACGTCGCCTTCCTGGGCGCCGAGCGGGTATCCGGCTGCCGGCGGGAACCGGCTGTCGCCGCCCGCCTCGATCAGCTTCGGTCTGCCGGTGCTGCCGCCCGAGGCCATCGACTTCCACACCGGTGACACCACTTCGGGCAGCTCGGCGTCGGACACCGACTCATCCGGTGTGAAACCCGCTGGGAGACTTGGCGTCTGCCCGCGCGGATCGTCCCGGCCGACGAGCAACGCCTGCGGCCGCAGATCGAGCAGGCCCGAGACTTCGGCGTCGGGGAGCCGCGCCGACAGCGGCTGCGGTGTCGCGCCGAGTTTCCATGCGGCAAGCACGGACTGCGCCCACTGGATGGAGTTGGGCAGCACGATCGTCACGTAGTCGCCGACGCCGACGCCGTAATCGGCGAAGGCACGCGGGCCAGCCTGTTCGTCGACAGGTCGAGCTCTCGGCGGGTGAGTGTGTGGCCCGAACAGGTGACCGCGGGAGCGTCGGGGTCCTGCGCGGCCAGCCGCGACACCTGGGTGGGGATCGGTGGCGTCTGGTCGGACATGTCAGTAGCCGCCCTGGGTGGCGAAGATCTTGCGAGGGTTGTGCACCATCATGGTGGTGATCTGCTCGTCGGTCACCCCACGCGCCTTCAATGCGGGCAGCACGTCGTTGTGGATGTGTAGGTAGTGCCAATTCGGCATCGCCATGTGGACGAGATCCTCGGGCAGCCAGTCGAGAAGGCACGAGGCGTCGTGCGATAGCACCATCTTGTCTGCGTGCCCCCGCTCGCACATGGTCGCGACGGTGTTCACCCGTTCCTCGGTCGTCAGGTAGGTGTCGAGCCCGAAGCGGTCCATGCCGATATAGGAGCCGTTGCCGATCACCTCTTCCAGGTAACCGATGTCGGTGGTGTCGCCGCAGTGCCCGATCACGACGCGGGACAGGTCGACGCCCTCTTCGGCGAAGATCCGCTGCTGCTCCAGGCCCCGCCGGGTGGCGGCGTGGGTGTGCGTAGAGATCGGCACGCCGGTCTGGCGGTGCGCCTGCGCGACCGCCCGCAGCACCCGCTCAACGCCAGGGGTGACACCCGGTTCATCGGTGGCGCACTTGAGAATTGCCGCCTTGATGCCGGTGCCCGCGATGCCGTCGGTGATGTCGCCGACGAACATCTCGGTCATGATCTCCGGACCGTCGAGTAGCGTGCCCGGACCGCGCAGGGAGAAGTGCAGCGGCACATCGTTGTAGGTGTAGAGGCCGGTGGCGACGACGATGTTGATGTCGGTGGCCGCGGCGATGCGGGCGATGCGGGGGATGTAGCGACCGAGGCCGATCACCGTCAGGTCGACGATGCTGTCGACGCCGCGGGACTTGAGCTCGTTGAGGCGCCTGATCGCGTCGGCCTCGCGTTTGTCCTCGTCTCCCCACGCGTCGGGATAGTTGGCGATGATCTCCGGGGACAGCACGAACACGTGTTCGTGCATCAGCGTCACGCCGAGGTCGGCGGTTTCGATGGCTCCTCGCGCGGTATTGAGTTGCGGCACTCCACCACTATTACCGATGCCGCCAACGCACCGACCGAAATCAGTGCCAGCAGCTGCACACCCGCGGAGTGCCCGGCGTAGCCGTCCACCGAGCGCCACGGGTTCTGCGACAACACGGCGCCTGCCCCGATCAGCCCGCCCGCGCTGGCGCCGACGGTGATCCCGTCGCGCAGCCCGGGCCGATTGCGCAGCACGTAGCGGACGCCGATCGCCGCGCCCACCACGACGACACCGCCAACGCCCGCAATCACACCGCCGACCGCGAGCACCCCCAGCCCGGATGCGACGGGAGCGGGCTGCCACGGCCGTGCCGGGTCGGCGGGCGGCGGCGGGCGGCGCGCAGGCACCAACGCCAGCAGCGCAAGTATCGGCAGCAGAGCCAGCCCGCCGGCGATGCCTGCCCGGTAGACGGCGTTGGAGGCGAACCACAATGTCACGGTGCCGCTCGTGCCTGCGGGGACGACCCAGCCCTGTTGCCAGCCGTTGACGGTGACCGGCCTCAGGCGGGTGCCGTCGCGGGCACGTGCCGTCCAACCCGGGTTGACGCTTTCGGGCACCACAAGCACGCGCGACGCGGCCGACGCGGGCACGTCCACTTCGCGGTGGTCGGCACTCCATTTCCCAGTATGAACAGGATTGGCTGCCGCGCTTGGTAGTTCACGGCCCAACGGCCCGACCAGTTGCACACCGTCGACGAAGAACGCCGCACCAGGGCTGATCAGCAGCTCCTGCTGGCCCGTGGGCAGTGCAATGGGAGTCGGCTGGCAGGGCTTGGCGGGAATCGGGTCACCGTCAAGAAGCGCACCGACAGTGGTGTCGATCGACGTCTGAACGAATTGTCCCGCGACGGCGATGATCGGCCCGCGGCCGCACGGCAGCGCGACCTCCCGCTGCCGGTTGCGCGCGGCGTCGGCGGCCGCGATCGGCTGACCCAGCCCGTCGAGTGCCGTGATCTCGGCCACGCCGGGCGGCTTGAGTTGGTCGAAGCCCAGTGCGGTTCGGTCGATGATGTCGTCCCAGTCGAGGAGGGACACCTTGACGGTGTCGGTGACCCGCGGCCGCAGGGACAGCGTCTGGGCACCGTCATCGGTCATGCGACGCACTTGCGGCCCGTCCCCGAGGTCGATCGCCACCAACCTCGGATGGGCGGGCAGCGTCGACGAACTGGGCGTCACCCGTAGCGCGGCCACCTCGTGGGCGGCGGGCAGTTTGATCGTCAGGTTGGGCGGCGTGCGGTACTGCACCACGCGCTGTGGCGCGGTCCACGCGGTACGGGGGTCGCCGTCGGTGGCCGCATAGGCCGAGCCGAGCACGTCGATCGGGTCGGAGTCGCCCGAGGCGCGGGTGGTCCCCGGCTCGCTGATCAGGTCGGCCAGATTGGGGCCCTGCCGTGGGCGTACCCACACCGTCGGGGTCACCGATATCGGCTCGGGCACCGTCAGCGTGCGGCTGAGGTTCACCGGCTCCTCGGGGGCCGACGCCATCGCCGCCGCGCAGTGCACGCCGTCGGGTCCTTCCGCGCAGCCCGAACGGCCGAGCAGCTCCGAGCCCAGATCCCACTGTGCGACAGCCGAGTTCGGCGGCGGACCCGGCACGGCGACCGTGTGACGCAGCTCGATCGGATGAGCGAACCCGGATGCGTCGTACTGAGTGACGGCGAAGTCGGTGATGCCGAACTGAACACCGGCCGACCCGTCGTCGGTGCCGACCGCTGTGATCCGCACCCACGGCGTCTCGCCGTACGGCAGTGCCGCCGTGATCGGCGTGCCGGGCTCGTCGAAGCGAAGCGTGCTGGTGCCATTGATCGTGGAGATCTCGATGCGGCGGACCTGGGCGCCGACCGCCGTCGCGCTGGGCGTGACGGTGATGGTGGCGTTGGTGACCGGGTGGTCGAAGTCGACCTGCAGCCACTGCCCCACGGCGGACTGCAGCGCGCTGGACACCCAGCTGGTCGAGGAGTCGCCGTCGATGGCGGACGTCGACGCGGTCGCGGGCGCGACGTTGGGCAGGGCGGTGGAATCCGCCGCCGAACTCGACACCGTGATCCGGCCGCCGGTCCATTCGCCTTGCACCACAGGGGTATTACCCGCGGGATAGTCGGGCACCCTGTTGAAGGTGTGCCGGGTGTCGCCCGCCGCACGGATCGCCGACGAATGGTCGTCGACCCGGCCGTAGTCGGTCTCGCGGGCAAGCGGGGTGTCGGTGACGGTGACGACGGGCGTCGGCAGCCCGGCGCGTTGGGCATCGTCGGTCAGCAGCATCGGCCCCAGCGGCGGTTGGTTGAGCAGCCTTCGCCGCTCGTCGAGTCGTAACAGCGCCTCGGGTCCGCCGTCGACGCGGGCCATGGTGTCGGTATCGGTCAGATACGGCGCGCCCGGCGCAGCGCCAAGCCGACTCTCCACCCGGAAGATCTCAACGGCCGGGTATTTCGGCCGCAGGCCACTGTCGCTGATGAAGCCCGCCAGCGTGCCAGGCCCGACCGGTTCGCCGAACTCCGCCGCCTTGGTAAGCCCTCCAGAACCCTCTATCGCACGGTGCACCAGCACCGGCCGTGCCGACCGCGAGGTCGACGGATCCAGGTCGTTTCGCACCACGACATAGGAAATACCTTGTCGTGCAAGGGTATCCGCAAGCCCCGCGGACGGGCGCCCCGCGGCGAGAAGCCGCTGCACGGAGTCGAGGGCGCGGATCGTCTGCGGGGGTGTGAGCGGGATCGAGTCGCGCACGCCCCACGGGCTGTTGCCCAGCACCTGTAGCGGCTCGTCGTGGCTGGTACCCCACACCTGCGTGGCGAACGGCGCCCCGGGCACCACGAGCACGCGGCCTGCCGGCGAGCCGGTGTTGTGTTCGTCGAGCCAGGCCGCGGTCTGGTGCCAGTACGGCGGGATCGCATCGAATGCGCCAGGCGGAGTGAGCCTGCCCGTCCACGCCAGTGACGTACCGGCCGCCAACGCGACCAGCACGACGATGCCGACCGCCACGCGCTTGTTGTTCTCGGGGTGGGCGAACGCGTGCGTCCACTCCCGTCGCGTTGCGCTCCCCGGCAGCGGAATGCGGCCCAGCAGATGGGCGAGGCCGAGCACAAGCGGCAGCCGGATCACCGGCTCCAGCTTGTGCACGTTGCGCAAGGGGGTACCCGCCGCGTCGAGGAACACCTGAACCTGATGTGCGAGAGGCGATCCAAGGCCGCCGGCGTAACCCGCGGCCAGCAGGACGACGCCGACCAGAAGCATGGTCACCAGCCGACCCCGTGCCGGCATGGTGCGCATCGCCAGCCCGGCCAGACCGGCCGCCGCGACCAGCGTGGTGGCCAGCACCGCCACCGTACCGGTGACCAGCGATGCGCCTGCGGTGGCGTCGGGCGCGACGAACGGGGTCCAGCTGTCGGTGCCGCGCAGCATCTCGGTCAGCGACGTCCATTGTGTTGTGACGCCGGAGGATTCGATGAAGTCGAGGAACGGGGGGCTGATCCGGCCCAGCATCGCCAGCGCGACGACCCACCACGCGACGGCCAGCGCGGAGCACAGCACCCACCACGCGGTGAACTTCAGCCATAACCGGTTCGGCCGGTGACAGGCCCACCAGATGATCGCGGCCAGGCAGCCGGTCAGCGTCGCGACGGCGTTCACTGCGCCCATGAGCGCGATCGCCAACGCCGAGCGTGCCGCCAAGACCCGGACCGAACCCGCACCACGCAACGCAAGGATGACGGGCAGCAGCACCCACGGCGCCAGCATCATCGGCAGCGTCTCCGACGAGATCGCCCCGATCGTGGTCAGCACTCTCGGCGACAGAGCGAAGGCCGCGGCGGCGATCACCCGCGAACCCGGTGAGCCGATGCCCAACGCCTCGGCCAGTCGCAGCAGCCCCCAGAAGCCGACGGTGAGCAGCAGTGCCCACCACAACCGCTGGGTCACCCAGCCCGGCAGCCCCAGGATGTCGCCGAGAAGGAAGAACGCGCCGTGCGGGAACAGGTAGCCGTAGGCCTGGTTCTGCGCCTGGCCGAACGGCAGTTCGCTGTTCCACAGGTTGAAGGCGCGCGCGAGGAACCGCAGCGGGTTGGCGGTCAGGTCGAGCTTGGTGTCCGGGGAGATCTTGCCCGGGGACTGGGCGAACGTCAGAACCAGGGACACCGCCGCGACCAACCATAGCCAACGGCGGGAGAGCGGCGTCACCTGCGCCGGTGAGGCGGTGGTGATCAGGCTAGGTTCGGTCGCCGTACTCGACCCGGTTCAGCACGGACGAGGCCGGATCGCCTGGCTGCACCGGCGGCTTGGTGTCCTGCTGCACCATCAGCGTTATCCCGAAGATGGCGGCCGCCCCCAGCAAAAGGCCGACAACGACGCTTGCCGCGGCGGGCACCAGAAACCGGTCCATGCGGCCAAACGTTACATGAGCTAGAGCGCGGCTTAGAGCACCGCGTCGCCGCCTGGGAGCGCCGTGAAAGCATGTGCTGATGGCCCTGCCTCGCGTTCTGGGTGTGCTCGTGGCGATGACCGGCTTACTGCTGGCCTGCTCGCATGCGCCCGAAAAGCCCGCCGCTTCGCCGACGCCCAGCCCGTCGAACACAGCGAGTGACCATCCCCTTCCTGCAGCGCCGCCGCCTGCCTGTGGTGACGGCCCGGCGATGCTGGCCGAGATGACGCCGCGCGACAAGCTGGCCCAGCTATTGATGGTCGGCGTCAAGGACGCCGCGGACGCCCGCGCTGTCGTTGACACCCATCACGTCGGCGGCATCATGATCGGCAGCTGGACCGACCTGTCGATGATGGGCGCACCGCTGGCCGACATCGTCGCGTCCGCGGGCCCGCTGCCGCTGGCGGTCAGCACCGACGAGGAAGGCGGGCGGGTCTCGCGGCTGTCGGGCCTGATCGGCGACCAGCCGACGCCGCGTGTTCTGGCGCAGACCAAGACACCCGCCGAGGTCCATGACATCGCGATGCAGCGCGCCCAAGCCATGCGGAACCTTGGCGTCACCATCGATTTCGCCCCGGTCGCCGACGTCACGACGGAGTCCGATGACGAGGTGATCGGCGACCGCTCGTTCGGCTCCGACCCGGCGCAAGTCGTCGATTTCGCGGGCGCCTACGCGCAGGGTTTGCGTGACGGCGGCGTCCTGCCGGTGCTCAAGCACTTCCCCGGCCATGGGCACGCCTCGGGCGACTCTCACGAGGGTGGCGTCGTGACGCCGCCGCTTGCCGACCTGCAGGCCAGTGACCTCGTTCCGTACCGGACGCTGACTACCCAGGCGCCAGTCGCGGTCATGGTGGGCCACATGCAGGTACCCGATCTGACCGGTAGCGATCCGGCCAGCCTCAGCCCCGCCGCCTACGGATTGCTGCGCTCGGGCGGGTACGGCGGGCCGCCGTTCGGTGGTCTGGTGTTCACCGACGACCTGTCCAGCATGGGTGCCATCAACCAGCGCTACAGCGTCGCCGACGCGGTGCTGAAGTCGTTACAGGCCGGCGCCGACGTCGCGCTGTGGGTCACCACCGACGAGGTGCCCGGCGTGCTGGACCGACTGGAGAAGGCGGTGGCGGCAGGCGAGCTGCCGGAGTCACGGGTGGACGATTCGGTGCTCAAGCTGGCAGGCGTGAAGGGCCCGAATCCACGCTGCTGACGCCGACTCGTCGCGCATTGCTTACCCTGAAGTAAGCAGAGTGGCGCAGAAAGGCACAGTCATGGCGGGTGGTACCAAGCGGTTGCCGCGTGCCGTCCGCGAGCAGCAGATGCTCGATGCCGCGGTACAGATGTTCTCCGTCAACGGCTACCACGAGACGTCGATGGACGCCATCGCCGCCCAAGCCGAGATCTCCAAGCCGATGCTCTACCTCTACTACGGCTCCAAGGAAGAGTTGTTCGGGGCGTGCCTCGACCGCGAGCTGACCCGGTTCGTCGACGTCGTGCGGGGCGAAATCGACTTCAAGCAGAGCCCAAAGGACTTGCTGCGCAACGCGGTTCTGTCTTTTCTCAACTACATCGACGCCAACCGCGCGTCCTGGATCGTGCTCTACACCCAGGCCACCAGCTCCCAGGCGTTCGCACACACGGTGCGCGAGGGGCGCGAGCGGATCATCGACCTGGTGGGCAGGCTGCTGCAATCGGGCACCCGTAATCCCGAGCCGGACACCGACTTCGACATGATGGCGGTCGCGCTCGTGGGTGCCGGGGAGGCGGTGGCCAATCGGGTCAGCACGGGAGATGCCGACGTCAACGAGGCCGCCGAGCTGATGATCAACCTGTTCTGGCGCGGCCTGAAGGGCAAGCCGAGCGACGCCGGGCAGGACCGCAGCGAAGCCGCCGCGACGGCCGGCTAGACCGCCCTGCCCTCGACCAGGCTGATCGGGCCTGCGGTCGGCACCACACGAGTCATCTGAAAACCCGCTTGCTCGTAAAGCTTCCGGTATTCGTCGGCGGATCGCTCGCGGGCGCCCACCTGGACCAGCATTTCCATGTCCTGGCTGCCTTGCGTACGTTGCTCAGGGTCGTCACAGCGTCGGCGTCCGCTCAGTCGTGGATGACGTTCTTGAGCATGTGGGCGTCGCCGCCCTCGGGGACCGTGTCGAGGAAGGAGCCGCCTTCGGTCCGCACTCGGTCCGCGACACCATATTTCTGCAGCAGTTCCGGGGCTCCTTCGACGACCTGCGGTAGGTCGTAGAGCACGCCGCGCGCCGCGGGCGTCCCCGCGACGATCGCCGCCAGCAGCCTGCCGTGCCCACCGCCGACTTCGATGACGGTTGGATACGGTGCGAAATCATAAGCGGCCACCACCGGGTCGACAGCGGCCTCGGACATGCTCGTCATCGCGTCATTGAAAATTGCCGCGTATTCGGGATGTTCCTCGAGTAACTCCCAACCGCTCTGTCCGTGCAGCATCGGTGGCACGGCCTCGCCAGTCCTGATCGCGTCGACCAGATGGCTCCAGATCTCGCGATGAAGGGGTGCCCCGACCCATCGGGCCATGCCTGCCATCGAGAAAGGCGCGCCCGCGTGGCGGGCGCGTTCGACGACGCGGACGACTTTGGTGGGCGCCATCTTGGGCGCAGTCACCGCTCGACTTTAGGACAGGTGTACGCCTGTCCCGCATTCTGTACACGTGATGTCGCGTGGACTGGTGTGGCGCAGTGTGGGCATGCTGCGCGCCGTACGCGGGCTGACCGTCGTCTCGCTCGTGCTCGGCGTTATCGCGTCGGCGCTGCCGTACGTCTCGGCGGCCGCCTTCGGGCCGCTGGCGCAAGTCGTTGCCGACGCCGGAAGGAGTGGAAACCTCGGCAGTGTGTGGGAAATGCGGGGTCCGCTGGTCGCCCGCGAGGACGGCCTGCTCGCTTCGCTGGCGGGTCCGGTTCCGTTCGCGGTTCTTCTGACGACATGGGCAGCCTCTCTGATATTGACCCAACTGATGTACTTCGTGGACGCCTGGGTTGGCTCGAAGGTTGAGCGGGTGCTTCTGGTCGATATCCGCCAACGTGTCCACGACCACGTCCAGTCGTTGTCGCTCGACTTCTTCACCACATCGCGCACCGGCGAGCTGATACAGCGTGTGACCGTCGAACCCGCTGCCGTGCAACGGCTTCTGACCGACTGTCTCCTTCCGCCATTGATCGACGCCATTGCGCTGATCGTGGCGGTCGGCTATCTGCTGGCCATCTCGTGGCAGATGACGGTCGCGGCGCTGGCTCTCACGCCACTTGCCTTGGTCACACTGAAATACGCGGGACGCGGAGTCCAGGTGGCGATGCGACGGGTGATGCGTGCGGACCGCGCGATGGCAGCTGAGCTCGAACAGACAGTGAGTGGGATCGCCGAGATTCAGATGTTCAATGCGCAGTCATTGCGCAGCAGGCGATTTCACACGGCGTCCGAAGACGCTGCGCGGAGCGACGCGTCCTCCGTAATGTGGATGCAGGCGACCGCGAACGGGTCCCAGGTGTTTGTGGCGCTCAGCACTGTCGTGGTGTTGGTCGTCGGCATCGGGTTCAGTTCGACCTTCGGTCTGACGTTCGCGGGCCTGATTGTGTTCACCGGGATGGTTCCGACGATGTTCGGAGCGGCGCAGCGTGTCATGGGCGCGTACACCACATACCAGTCAGTGGCGCCGAATGCGGCATCCACCTACGAACTGCTCGATACCCGCCCGGTTCGGGAGCCCGCGAACGCGGTGGCGCTCGGCGACGACGTGCACGGCAATCTCGCCTTCGAGGGCGTGACCTTCGGCTACACGGAGGAGCAAACCGTCCTCGACGGGTTGTCGTTCACGATTGCCGAGGGTGAGACGGTGGCCTTGGTCGGTGGTACTGGATCGGGTAAGTCGACGGTGTTCAACCTGTTGCTGCGGTTCCTGGATCCGCGGCGGGGCCGGATTCTGCTTGACGGTCGCGACATCGCCGACGTGACCATTGCGTCGCTGCGCGACCAGGTCTCCAAGCTCGCGCAATTTCCGTTCTTCGTCAAAGACACAATTCGGGAGAACATCCGAATGGCCAGGCTGGACGCCACCGACGCCGAGATCGAAGAGGCCTGCGAGACCGCCAACGTTCACTCGATCATCACTGACCCAGCGAAGTTGCGCGACGGCTACGACACGGTGGTCGATGTTCAGGTGCCGTCGGGGGGTCAGAAGCGACTGATTGCGCTGGCGCGCTGCCTGCTGCGTCGGCCGGAGGTTCTGTTGCTCGACGAGCCGACCGAGCATCTCGACGCCGACCAGCGAGCCAGGCTGGCCGGGGTGATCCGCGGCTATGCGCGCGATCGCACGTGCGTGGTCATCAGTCACGACATGGATTTCATTGCCGCCGTTGCCGATCGGATTCTGGTCCTTGAGCACGGGCGCATCGCACAGGTGGGCGACCATGACACATTGATGGCCGAAGGCGGCCTCTACAAACGCCTGTACGAAGCGCAGAATGTCGGCGCTTAGAGCGCGCTGACGGTTCCCTTCAGATGGGGTTCGCCCTTCTTGAGATCACGCAGATTCAGCTCCCAGCCGTCGGAGACGCGCTCGACGTACAACCCGGCCTGCGCGGGCAGCACCACCGGCTTGGCGAACCGCGTCGAATACTTCACCGCGTCCGGGAACTGACCCTCGATGTTCGCTAAAACCGCTGCGGCGGTGAACATTCCATGTGCAATGACGGTGGGGAAGCCGAAAAGCTTCGCGGCGATCGGGTTGGTGTGGATCGGGTTGTGGTCACCACCGACTGACGCGTAGTGGCGGATCTGTCCCGGCGTGATGCGCAACACCGCGTTCGGCGGCCCGAGCTTCGGTTGTTTCTCCGGCGGCGGTTTCGGCTCATCGGACAGGCTGGTGCGCTGCTGGTGCAAAAACGTCGTCACCTGATGCCAGGCGGTGTCGTTGCCGACCTTGATGTCCGTGACGATGTCGACAAGCAGTCCCTTACGATGTTCGCGCAGGTTCTCCGCGTGCACGGCCACCGCCACCGTGTCGGTGACTGCGATCGGCCGGTACTGCGTGATCTGGTTCTCGATGTGCACCGAACCCATTGCCGCGAAAGGGAAGTCGAAAGCGGTCACCAAAGACATCACGGTCGGGAACGTCAACGCGAACGGGTAGGTCAGCGGCACTGTATCGCCGAAGCGCAGACCGGTGACATTCGCGTATGCGGCGACGTTGGCCGGGTCGATCGCGAGGTCGTCGACGGTCAGCGTGCGGTCGGGCAACGTGTCGCTGCGTGGGATGAAGGGCAACGCGCCCGCTGCGGCACGCACGAGATTCCTGAGCCCAGACGGTTGTGTCATGCTGCCTACCCTAGGCGCCGAGCCAGGCCTGGCCGCAGACCCGGATGGTGTTGCCCGTGACGGCGTCCGACGCGGGACTGGCGAAGTAGGCGATGGTCTCAGCGACATCGACGGGCTGACCGCCCTGGTACAGCGAGTTCAGCCTGCGGCCCACCTCACGGGTGGCCAGCGGGATCGCCTCGGTCATCTTGGTCTCGATGAACCCGGGTGCGACGGCGTTGATCGTGATGCCCTTCTCGCCGAGCTTGGGGGCCAATGCATCGGTCAGCCCGATCATTCCGGCCTTGGTGGCCGCGTAGTTGGTCTGGCCGCGGTTACCCGCGATGCCCGCCATCGACGACAGCCCGATGACCCGGCCACCCTCACTGAGGGTGCCGTTGTCCGCGAGACCCTCGGTAAGCTTAAGCGGCGCAAGGAGATTCACTGCCAGGACAGAGTCCCAGCGAGATTCATCCATGTTGGCCAGCAGCTTGTCGCGGGTGATGCCCGCGTTGTTGACCAGGATGTCGAGCGGGGTGCCGTGGTAGTGCTCGCGCAAATGTGCGGAGATTCGATCGACCGCGTCGTCGGCCGTCACGTCAAGCGTCAGCGCCGTCGCTCCGACTTTTGCGGCAGTGATGGCAAGAGCATCGGAGGACCCCGCTGGTCCTTCGATGTCGACGACCACCACGCTGGCGCCGTCGCGGGCGAATACCTCCGCAATGGTCGCGCCGATGCCGCGCGCAGCTCCGGTCACCAGCGCGATCTTCCCGTCCAGCGGACGATCCCAGTCGGCGGGCGGAGCGGCGTCGGCCGCGCCGACGCGGAACACCTGGCCGTCGACATACGCAGACTTGCCGGACAGGATGAACCGCATCGTCGACTCGATCCCGGTCGCGGCAGGCTTCGCGTCGGGGGAGAGGTACACCAGGGCGACGGTGGCGCCGCGCCGCATCTCCTTGGCCAGTGAGCGGGTGAAGCCCTCGAGAGCTCGCTGCGCGATCTGCTCGTGCGGGCTGCCGGCCTCCTCCGGGGTGGTGCCGATGACGACAATGCGCGCCGACGGGCCGAGGTTGCGCAGCAGCGGTGTGAAGAACTCGTAGAGCCCCTTCAGGCCGGCCGGTTCGGTGATGCCGGTGGCGTCGAACACCAGTCCGCCGAACGAGTCGGCCCACCTGCCGCCGAGATTGTTCGACACCACGTCGTAGTCCTCGGCAAGCGCGCTGCGCAGCGGCTCGACGACGCGGCCCTCGCCACCGATGAGCAGGGAGCCCGCCAGCGGCGGATCGCCCGCGCGGTACCGGCGTAGCGTCTCCGGCTGGGGAACGCCCAGCTGCTTGGCAAGGAAGTTTCCCGGCGCCGAATGGACGATTTGGGTGAACAGATCGGTAGCCATGGGTAGGAACTTACTCCAGAGTAAGAACAGTGGGTACTATGGCCCTAGAGAACCCAACAACGGAGGCACGCAAACGTGGCCAACAACAATGACAGCCGACGGGTGGCCGTCCTCGGCGGTAACAGGATTCCCTTCGCACGATCGGATGGCGCGTACGCCAGTGCCTCCAACCAGGACATGTTCACTGCCGCCCTCGGCGGGCTGATCGACCGCTTCGATCTGGCCGGCGAGAAGCTCGGCGCCGTGATCGGCGGCGCGGTGCTCAAGCACAGCCGCGACTTCAACCTGATGCGCGAATGCGTGCTGGGCAGCTCGCTGTCGTCGTACACGCCGGCATTCGACATTCAGCAGGCATGCGGCACCGGCCTGCAGGCCACCATCGCCGCGGCCGACGGGGTCGCCGCCGGTCGATACGACGTGGCGGCGGCCGGCGGTGTCGACACCGCGTCCGATGCGCCCATTGCGTTCGGCGACGACCTGCGCCGGGTGCTGCTGGGCCTGCGCCGGTCCAAGTCCAACGTCGACCGGCTCAAGCTGGTCGGCAAGCTGCCCGCATCGCTGGGCGTGGAGATCCCGGTCAACAGCGAGCCCCGCACCGGGCTGTCGATGGGCGAGCACGCGGCGATCACCGCCAAGCAGATGGGCATCAAGCGCGTCGACCAGGACGAGCTGGCCGCGGCCAGCCACACCAACATGGCGGCCGCCTACGACCGCGGCTTCTTCGACGACCTCGTCACACCGTTCCTCGGCCTGTACCGGGACAACAACCTGCGGCCCGACTCGTCGGCGGACAAGCTGGCCAAGCTCAAGCCGGTGTTCGGGGTGAAGGCCGGCGACGCGACGATGACGGCGGGCAACTCCACGCCGCTGACCGACGGCGCATCGGTGTCGCTGCTGTCGACCGAAGAATGGGCAGAGGCGCACGGGCACCCGGTGCTGGCCTACTACGTCGACGGCGAGACGGCCGCGGTGGATTACGTGAACGGCAAGGACGGCCTGCTGATGGCGCCGACGTACGCGGTGCCGCGGTTGTTGGCCCGAAATGGCCTGAGCCTGCAGGACTTTGACTTCTATGAGATTCACGAGGCGTTTGCGTCGGTGGTGCTGGCGCACCTGCAGGCGTGGGAGTCCGAGGAGTATTGCAAGGAACGGCTGGGCCTGGACGCCGCACTCGGTTCGATCGACCGGTCCAAGCTGAACGTCAACGGCTCGTCACTGGCGGCGGGCCATCCGTTCGCCGCGACCGGTGGACGGATCGTCGCGCAGCTGGCCAAGCAGCTCGCCGAGAAGAAGACCCAGACGGGCAAGCCGGTGCGGGGGCTGATCTCGATCTGTGCCGCGGGCGGGCAGGGCGTCGCTGCCATTCTCGAGGCCTGACCAGGCAGTTCGACCGAGGTGTAACGGCCCCGCGGACGCGTTCGATACAACGGATAGCTCCGTGTTGTCGTCTGACCCCCCGACCCGACGGCAACACGGGGCATCTACTTGGGCGGGTCCTTGACCGCCTTGATCGGCCCGGCCGTCGACGGCGGTGCGAACAGGCTTCCGCCGACGCTGCCGCGAGCGGTCTGCACCGCAACCAGCCCCCACGTGCACAGCAGGCCGACGTAGGCGATGACCGCGGCGATCCGAAACGCAGGCAGCTCGGTGTGATTGGCCAGCTGGGTGGTGCCGGTGACGAATGTCCCGACCGGGAAGGTCAGGCTCCACCAGGTGAGTGCGAACGGCATGCCCCGTCGCAGAGTACGGACGGTCAGCTGGGTGGCCAGCGCGATCCACAGCACCGCGAATCCCCATACCGGGACGCCGAACAGCACCGCGAAGATGTTCATCCCGCTGGCCAGTTCGCGCGGGACGGCCAACGTAGCGTTCGCGCCGAGCAGGCCCGCCGCCGTGATGCCCTGGCCGAGCGGGCCGAGGACGATCCACAGTGTCGGCACCCTCGTCGTCCCTGAAGTCCCGTAAAGCGCGAGCCTGCTCCAGATCATGGTGATGATGACCAGGGCCGCGACCAGCGACAGACCGAACATCGCGTAGCAGCCGTAGAGCATCGTGGCACGCCCGGTGCCCGGAGCCATGTGCGGTAGCAACAAGGCGCCCGTCGCCGCCGAAACCATCGGAGGCACAACCGGCATCAGCCAACCGCCGAACGCCGCGTCCGGTTCGACGTTGAGCTGCGTGAACATCAGGTAGGGGATGGTCATCGCGGTGAAGAGCCCGCCCAGCGTGCCTGCACTCCACAGCACCCAGGCCAGGTCGACCGCGATTCGGCCGCCGATCAAGTCTTTGCCGGTCAGCAGCGCACCGGCGCCCACGGTCATCAATGCCATCGGCGCAGCGCCGTAGAAGTGGCTCATCTGGGGATTGCGGGCATGGCTGCGCGCCACCGTCGGATGGCGCGTCCACTGAATGGTCACCGCGACGACGAGCGCTACCAGCAGCACTGCGGCGACCACCCACACAATGTGAGAGAACAGGCGCAGCCCTGGCACGTGTACAGGCAGCGTGACGCCTGCCGTGGCCACGATGCCGGTGCCCATCACCGAGGCGAACCAATTGGGCCCGAAGTTCTGCAGCCGAGCCAGTTCGGTGGTCATCGCTGTCTATCGTTTCACGCGCGTGCTTCGATGGATTGCATGCGACTCAGCCTCAACTACCTCTGCGGCTTTCAAGCTCTCCGGAGCGCCGGCCCGGAGCGTCGACGACTTCTCGAGCGTCGTCTTCGACGCGTCGCCTGAGGCCGAAAATTCCCTCTGGTGTGACCACCGTCGCAGGCGTAAAGTCGACCGCACGACGGGTTCGGGAGTGACCGATCCAAAGAGTCGGCTAGAGGTGAAAGCCGACCGCGCGAGACTAATGAGACGCACCTCTAATGTCCTCCCGGACCCGCCCTTTTTTGTGCGTATGCGGCCGATCGGGGTGATCATCGGCGCTCTTGCGCTGGCAGCGGTGGTGGTGGTTGCGGGTGTGATCCTCGGCCGCCACCTCGGCACCCGCGTAAACCCGCCCGCAGCGCTCGTCGCCGACTTCGCCGCATTGCAGGTGCAATTGCACGCGACAGCGGGGATCGCGGTCAGTGCCGTTGGCTCGGGACAGTCGCCAATAGTGTTGGGAGACTGGCGTACCGGCCCCGCGTGGTCGACGATCAAGGTTCCGCTCGTCATCGCGGCGCTGCGCGAAGATAAGCCGCCGAAGGTCACCGAAGCGATGACGGCCGCGATCACTGAATCGGACAACTCGTCGGCCGAGTCGATCTGGGCGGGTCTCGGCGGCCCGGGCGCCGCCGCACAAAAGGTGGACGCCGTGCTGAGACAGGCAGGCGACCCGACCGGCGTGCAGTCGCAGAAGGTTCGTCCCGAGTTCAGTGCTTTCGGCCAGACGGAGTGGACGCTGACCGACCAGCTTGGGTTCATTTCGGCCGCCGTGTGCGACGAATCGAACGCGCCGATCTTCGCATTGATGGGCCGCGTCGAGCCCGACCAGCGCTGGGGCGTCGGCACCATCCCGAGTAGCAGATTCAAAGGAGGCTGGGGGCCGTCGCCCTCGGGTGGCTATCTGGTCCGGCAAATGGGCGTGCTGGCCGCCCCGAACGGGATGGTCGCCGTCACCCTTGCGGTCCAACCCTTCTCGGGCACCTTTGACGACGGGAAGGCCGACCTCACCGAGATGGCGAGTTGGCTCACTGCACACCTTGCGGAGATGCCCGCAGGCCAGTGCGCTCACCACAAGTAGACGCGAGCGCTCTTTCCGCCGGTGCAGGTGATCCAGTTGTCACCCGTGTACTGCTGGCACTGCATCAGGAAGTTGGAACCGTTGCATTCGGCACCGGGCACGCTACTGCAGTCGACGGCGCCAGGCGCCGATACCGACCGGGGCAGTGGGCTGGCATTGCCGTACTGAGCCCAGTAGGCCCGCAGCACGCTGTCGGTGAAGAAGCACGACGTTTCCGGGGTGCCCCGTCCGGCGTGGGTGGCGAAACCGTCGGCGGCAGGAAGCGAGAACCCGTCATCGCACGACTGATGCAGGCTGCTCTGGTCGGGACCCGTCACCACGGGAGCGCCGTTGCTCGCCGGGGACGAGGACGCGCTCGACGCGGAATCGTGTTGTGCGAAGAGGCCGATGACCACCCCGATGCCGCCGAGAACCAATGCGGCCGCGACGGCGATCACAGTCGGCAGCACCCATTTCCGTTGTCGGGCCGGGGGACCGGGGACTGCCAGCTGATCCGTCGGACCGGTGGCGGCGACGGTCGGCGCGGCGGTGACGACGGTGGCCTTGCCGCCGCTCAGCGCGCGTTGCGCCGCGCGGCCGAGGCCGCCTGCCGTTCCATAGCGGTCGTCGGGATCCTTGGCCATGCCCCTGGCGATGACATCGTCGAAGGCGACGGGAACCCGCGGATTGGTGTCGCTCGGCCGTGGCGGAGGTAGCGAGATGTGGGCGGCGAGCAGATGTTCCAGGCTGTCACTCGCGAACGGTATCTCCCCGGTCAGCGACTCGTACAGCACGCCTGCCAACGCGTACACGTCAACCGCGGAAGTCGCAGGCCGGTCGGTAAACCGTTCGGGCGCCATGTAATTCAAGGTGCCGACCTTCGTCCCGGCCGAGGTGAGCCGGGTGTCGCCGGTCGCCTCGGCGATACCGAAGTCCACCAGGTACGCGAAATCGGCGGGCGTGACGATGATGTTCTGCGGCTTGACATCCCGGTGGATGAGCCCTTCGGCGTGCGCCGCATCCAGCGCAGCGGCGACCTGCCCGACGATGCTGACCGCGCGCGACGGTTCCAGCGGCCCCTTCGCCAAAAGCTCATCGAGTGTGTGGCCCTGCACCAGGCGCATGTCGATGTAGAGGTGTCCCTCGATCTCGCCCCAGTCGTGGATCGGAATGACATGTGGTTCTTGCAGAATCGCCGCCGCGCGGGACTCGCGTTGAAATCGTGTCCGGAAGCTCTCGTCGTGCGAATACTCGTCGGCCAGGATCTTCAGCGCGACAGTCCGTCCCTTGTCGGTGTCGTAGGCCTCGTACACCTCACCCATCCCGCCCTTGCCGAGCAGGCGGGTGAGGCTGTACTTGCCGAACGTCGTACCGACGCGCGAATCCACCCAGGCAGTATCTCGCGTTACGCGATCAGCGGTGCCAGTTCGCTGCGGGGCACCGAGATCACCAAGACGATCCCATCGGATGCACCTGCAGCTCGCAGGTGTCGATACCGACCGGGACGGTGATCGCGTTCGTCATGCCCGGTGGCAGCGGGCCGCCTGCGCCGGAGTCGACGCCTGGGTAGCCCGTCGGAGCACGGCGGCGGCTGATCAGCCTGCGCGGTGGCCGGAGTTCCGATGGTTGTAGTGACCGATGCGGCGATCGCTCCGAGCATGGTCATCGTCGTGATCCTCAGGACCCGTAGGAGACCACGCGCGGTCGGGATGAGCGGTGCCGAACGACGGCGAAGATAGCCAGCGCGGCCGCGACGGCCACGAGGACAACCGCGCCGACTGCGAGCGCGATCTTGCCGCGACGACTCAACCGCCTTGCGGGCGACGACGTCGTGGTCATATCGGTTCCTTTCTTCAGGGAGAGACGTTGTGGGTCGTGCTGACAGAGATTGCGGTAGCGGTCTTGGCGGATTCTTGGCGAGCTACAGCCGGCCGATTGCCGTCTGCGCGAATTGCTTCAAGGTGTCGCAGGGTTCATTGCCCCACCCGGTGGCCGTATACATGCGGTTACCGTCAAGGAGGACGTTGAGCACCGTGTAGGGCCGGTCCTGGCTTCCATGCGGGTTCGTGTAGCAACGGGCTGCGAGGCCGAGACCGCTGACGGCCCTGTCGTTTTCGTCGGCGTTCACGGCGAATGTCGATGCGGCGTCAACGGGAAAGGCACCCGGCAGCATGAGTTCAGACGTCACGTTGTGGAGGTAATGAGGGTTGCGGTATCCGCACGAGATGTCGACTGATCCCGCTCCGTCGCCCGAGGGTTCGGTGATGGCCGGCTCCGGCATGCCGAGGAACGTGGTGGCCTCGCTCGTGGTCACCCAGTCGCACGGCCGGAAGGCGGCCGGAGCGCTGTAGTCGATACGACCCACCTGAACGGTCACCGGGTCATGGCGCCCAACAGGTGTACCGGGCGCCGGCGATATCGAAGTGATCTTTTGTGGCCCAAGGGGTTTCCGGGAAGTGTCTTGACCGTCAGGAGTGATGCTGCGGACATTGTCCCAACACGCGAGGGCCCCACCTTCTCCGCCCGTGACGATCTGCTTGATCCCCGGGTCGAAGAGCAACCCGACAACGTCGGGAACCGGGCGTGGCCACGCTTGGGCGTCGCACAGCTGCTGCTGGGTGGTCGGTCCAGGATCGGCCGCACCGATGGCGGCAGGTGTGATCGTGGCGATAGCCGCGGCAACGACACCCGCGGCAAGGATCGTCGAGGGGAGTTTCTTCATCGCTGTTCTCCAGTTCATGTCGTAAGGCTGCGATGGAAGCCTTGGCGGATTCTTGGTGAAGCCGGCTACCGGCCAAGATCAGATCACAGGGTTTGCTGCTATCGCCGTTGAACCGCGCATGCGGACAGTTCACTCGCAGTTTCAGCTCGTCAAGAATTCGCCAAGCCTCGGTACCGATCCTTGGTCGACCCGCAAGGACAACCAGTCACAAAGGAGCCCGAATAATGTTGCGTACCCGATTCACCAAGCCCGTCGTCCGCGCCGCCGTCGTCGCGGGAGCGCTCGGTGTGGCGGCCATGCTCGCCGCAGGCACCGCGAACGCGGAGGCGGCCGACGACCAGTTCCTGTCCACCCTGCAGCAGCAGGGCATCGGCTTCGGCACAACGCAGTCCGCGATCACCGTCGCCCACCATGTGTGCGACGCCCTCGACCAGGGCATGGAACCCAGCGACATCAGCCACCACATCGCGGGCGTGAACTCCGGCATCGACGGTCACACCGCGCTGGTCATCACCGTCGACGCCGCACTGTCCTACTGCCCGCAGTTCGCGCACCAAATGGACAACGGGACGACGGTCGTCGGCCCGAACCACTGATGCCGACACACGCAAAAAGCCCCCGTGAAGAGTACGGGGGCTTTTTGGTTTGAAGCGGCAGAGAAGGCCTAGAACGCCGCCTCATCCAGTTCCATGACCTCGTTGTCGAGGGTGTCGATCACCAGACGCGTGCTGGTCAGCAGCGGCAGCATGTTCTTGGCGAAGAACGACGCCACCGCGACCTTGCCCTCGTAGAAGGCGCGGTCGTCACCGTCGGCTCCGGCGTCGAGCTTCTCGATCGCCACCGCCGCCTGTTGGGCCAGCAGCCAGCCGATGACCAGGTCGCCGACGCTCATCAGGAAGCGCACCGAACCCAGGCCCACCTTGTAGAGGTTCTCGGGATTCTCCTGCGCCGACATCAGGTAGCCGGTCAGCGTCGCCGCCATCGCCTGCACGTCGGTCAGTGCGTTGGCCAGCAGCTCACGCTCGGCCTTCAGCCGGCCGTTGCCCGACTCGTTCTTGACGAACTGCTCGATCTGTCCGGCCACGTGCGCCAGCGCCACACCCTTGTCGCGGACTATCTTGCGGAAGAAGAAGTCCTGCGCCTGGATGGCGGTGGTGCCCTCGTACAGCGAGTCGATCTTGGCGTCGCGGATGTACTGCTCGATCGGGTAGTCCTGCAGGAAGCCGGAACCACCGTAGGTCTGCAGGCTCTCGGTCAGCTTGGCATAGGCCTGCTCCGAACCGACACCCTTGACGATCGGCAGCATCAGGTCGTTGACCTTGACCGCGAGCTCGGCGTCGACACCGTGCAGGGCCTTGGCGACCGCCGCGTCCTGGTAGGTCGAGGTGAACATGTACAGCGCCCGCAGACCCTCGGCGTAGGCCTTCTGGGTCATCAGGCTGCGACGCACGTCGGGGTGATGCGTGATGGTCACGCGAGGCGCGGACTTGTCGGTCATCTGGGTCATGTCGGCGCCCTGCACGCGGTTCTTCGCGTAGTCGAGCGCGTTCAGGTAACCCGTCGACAGGGTCGCGATGGCCTTGGTGCCGACCATCATGCGGGCCTGCTCGATCACGTCGAACATCTGCGCAATGCCTGCATGGGTCTCCCCGACCAGCCAGCCCTTGGCGGGCTTGTCATGCTGGCCGAGCGACAGCTCGCAGGTGGCAGAGACCTTCAGGCCCATCTTGTGCTCCACGTTGGTGACGTACACGCCGTTGCGCTCGCCGATCTCGCCGGTCTCGAAGTCGAAGAGGAACTTCGGCACGAAGAACAGCGAGAGACCCTTCGTGCCAGGGCCTGCGCCCTCGGGGCGGGCCAGCACCAGGTGGAAGATGTTCTCGAACAGGTCCCCGGAGTCACCCGAGGTGATGAAGCGCTTGACGCCGTCGATGTGCCACGAGCCGTCGTCCTGCTTGACGGCCTTGGTCCGGCCTGCGCCGACGTCGGAACCCGCATCGGGCTCGGTCAGCACCATCGTGGAGCCCCAGCCGCGCTCAGCGGCGATCACGGCCCACTTCTTCTGCTCGTCGGTGCCGAGGCGGTAGACGATGTTGGCGAAGCCTGCGCCGCCGCCGTACATCCACACGGCCGGATTGGCGCCGAGGATGTGCTCGTGCAACGCCCACATGAGCGCCTTGGGCGCGGGCACGCCGCCGAGTTCCTCGTCGAGGCCGACGCGGTCCCAGCCGCCGTCGAGCATGGCGCGAACCGACTTCTTGAACGGCTCGGGCAGCGTCACCGAGTGCGTCTTGGGGTCGAAGGTCGGGGGGTTGCGGTCGCTGTCGGCGAACGAATCGGCGATCGGTCCCTCGGCCAGCCGCGCGATCTCACCAAGCATCTCGCGGGCGGTTTCGACGTCCAGATCGGCGTACTCGCCCTGGCCAAGCGCCTTGTCGAGACCCAATACCTCGAACAGGTTGAATACCTGGTCACGGACGTTGCTCTTGTAGTGGCTCACGTTTCCTCCTCGATGAGAATGCCACCTGCGGTTGGGTACTTTTGGCTAAGTTACCCACCAGTAACTGTCTCGAACTATACCGCTCAGTAACTTGAACACAAAGCCACTGCGAGCAATTTCCATCATCTAAGTAACCCAGTGGTTGATCGGGCCGCGAATGACCGGCCAAAACGGTCGGTGACGTGGCATTTCGTCAGGCTGTGATACCTGCCACAGGGTCGTCACACCGACCACTATGGTGAACGTATGCAACAGCGTGTGGCGGTGTGGGGAACGGGCAATATGGGGTCGACGGCCATCCGCTCGGCGTTGGCGTTCCCGGGCCTGGGCCTCTCCGGCATCGTCACCTCCTCGGAGTCGAAGGAGGGCATGGACGCGGCCGAGTTCGTCGGCCTGGACAGTCCAACCGGAGTCGTGGCCACCACCGATGTGGACGCCGTGCTGGCCGAATGCGATGCCGTCGCATACATGGCGTCGGGTGACATCCGGCCCGATGAGGCCGTCAACGACATCGAGCGGTGCCTGCGCGCGGGCGCGCACGTCGTCACCCCGTCGCTGTATTCGCTGTACGACCCGCGGTCCGCACCGCCGGAGTGGGTGGAGCGGCTGACCGCGGCCGCCGAGGAGGGCGGCGCCACGCTGCTCGTCAGCGGCGTCGACCCAGGCTGGGGCAACGACGCGCTCGCGGTTATCGCCGCGGGGCTGTGCACCCGCATCCGGTCCATCCACTGCCAGGAGATCTTCGACTACTCCACCTACGACCAGCCATACGCGGTGAAGGTGTCGTGCGGGTTCGGCGGCCCGATGGACGAGGTTCCGATGATGCTGCTGCCGTCGATTCCGACGATGGTGTGGGGCGGCAATATCCGGCTGATCGGGCGTGGGCTTGGTCTGGAGATCGACGAGATCACCGAAGAGGTGGAGCGACGGCCGCTGGAGACGTCGGTGGATACCATCATGGGACGGTTCGAGAAGGGCACCCAGGGCGCCTTCTGGCTCAAGGTGATCGGAAAGTCAGGCGGTCGCGAGCGCATCGTCATCGACCACATCACCCGCATTCACGCGTCCTGCGCACCGGACTGGCCGCAGCCCGACCAAGGCGCTGGCGACCACCGCGTCATCGTCGACGGCGATCCCGAGCTCACCCTGGTCAGCCGCGCCGACCTGCCGGGTGGCACCAGGGCCGACGGCGGAAACACCACGGCCGCGAACCGCCTGCTCGGCGCCATCAGCTGGCTGGCGACCCAGAAGCCGGGCATCTATGACGGCCTTGACGTGCCTCTTCACCCGCCGCTGCCGCCCGAACTCGAAGCACAGCGCTGGTCTGTCGACTAGTGCCAAAATGGGCATGAGATGTCCAACGCCCCCGAACTGAACCCGTCGACGCTGCGCGAGGCGTTCGGGCACTACCCGTCTGGAGTCATCGCCATCGCGGCGGAGGTCGACGGCACCCGCGTCGGGTTGGCTGCCAGCACGTTCGTGCCGGTGTCGCTGGATCCGCCGCTCGTCTCGTTCTGCGTGCAGAACACGTCGACGACCTGGCCGCACCTCAAGGAGCTGCCCAGCCTCGGCATCAGCGTGCTCGGCGAATCGCATGACGAGGCGGCGCGCACGCTGGCCGCCAAGACAGGTGACCGGTTCGCCGGGCTGTCGACCGTGTCAACCGACGGCGGCGCCGTGTTCATCGAGGGCACCAGCGTCTGGCTGGAGAGCGTCATCGAGCAACTGATCCCCGCGGGCGATCACACCATCGTGATACTGCGGGTCAGCGGCATCACCGTGCACTCCGAGGTAGCGCCGATTGTTTTTCACCGCAGCACGTTTCGGCGACTGGGTGCCTAGGTATTCGGACTAAGGACGCTCGCCGAGCTCATCGCGATAGCCCTTGATCCGCTGCTCGAGTTCGGCTGCGTCGTCCGGCCTGCCTTCTTTACGGGCGAGGTCGGCGCGGGCGGAAAGCTCGCGGATCGCGGTGCGAATGTCATTGACGCTATGCGTGTCTGGCATGTGGCTGCCTTTCGTCGTTGATTGGCCGCTGACGAAAGGCTACCCGCGAACGTTATCGGCGGAACAACTTGTTCCCCAGCCACACCACCGGGTCGTACTTGCGATCGGCTGCGCGTTCCTTCATCGGGATCAGCGCGTTGTCGGTGATCTTGATGTGCTCGGGGCAGACCTCTGTGCAGCACTTGGTGATGTTGCAGAAGCCCAGGCCGTTCTCCTCCTGCGCATCTTCGGGGCGACGATCCATGGTGTCGAGCGGATGCATGTCGAGCTCGGCCTGGCGCATCAGGTAGCGCGGACCGGAGAACGCCTTCTTGTTCTCCTCGTGGTCACGCACCACGTGGCAGGTGTTCTGGCACAGGAAGCACTCGATGCACTTGCGGAACTCCTGGGAGCGGTTCACGTCCTCCTGCATCATCCGGTACTCGCCCGGCTGCAGGTCCTTCGGCGGCGTGAACGACGGGATCTCCCTGGCCTTTTCGTAGTTGAACGACACGTCGGTGACCAGGTCGCGGATGATCGGGAACGTCCGCAGCGGCGTCACCGTGATGGTCTCGTCCTCACCGAACGTGGACATCCGGGTCATGCACATCAGCTTGGGGCGACCGTTGATCTCCGCCGAGCAGGATCCGCACTTGCCCGCCTTGCAGTTCCACCGCACGGCCAGGTCAGGCGTCTGGGTCTGCTGCAGGCGATGGATGATGTCGAGCACCACCTCGCCCTCGTTGACCTCGACCGTGTAGTCCTGCAGCCCGCCGCCGCCGTCGTCGCCGCGCCACACTCGCATGCTCGCCTGGTAGGCCATCTAGTTGCTCCGTTCTGGATGCTGGGCCAGTTCCTCGTCGGTGAAGTACTTCTCCAACTCGGATACCTCGAAAAGGTCGAGCAGGTCCTGACGCACCGGGATCTGCGGCTGCTTGGTGACGCTGAGTTCGGGCACCAGGGCCTCTCCCTCGGCCCGGCAAACCAGCAGGGTCTTGCGCCAGTCCGACTCCATCGACGGGTGGTCGTCGCGGGTATGGCCGCCGCGGCTTTCGGTGCGCTCCAGTGCGGCTTTGGCGATGCACTCGCTGACCAGCAGCATGTTGCGCAGGTCGACCGCAAGGTGCCAACCCGGGTTGAACTGCCGGTGACCTTCGACCTTGACGTGCTTGAACCGCTCACGGAGTTCGGTGAGCTTGTCGAGCGCCTCGGTGATCTCGCCTTCCTTGCGGATGATTCCGACCAGGCTGTTCATCGTGTCCTGCAGGTCGAGTTGCAGCGTGTACGGGTTCTCGGCCGCATCGCCGTTCGATGGTCCCTCGAAGGGCCCCAACGCCCGCTTCGCGGCGGCGTCCACCTCTTGTTCCGATACCGCAGGACGGCCCGGGAGCGCGCGCACGTAGTCGGCGGCGCCGAGCCCAGCGCGACGGCCGAAGACCAACAGGTCGGACAGCGAGTTGCCGCCCAGCCGGTTGGAGCCGTGCATGCCGCCCGCGCACTCACCCGCGGCGAACAGCCCCGGCGTGGTGGCTCCCGCGGTGTCGGGGTCGACCTCGACACCGCCCATCACGTAGTGACAGGTCGGCCCGACTTCCATCGGCTCCTTGGTGATGTCCACCTCGGCCAGCTCCATGAACTGGTGATACATCGACGGCAGCCGGCGCTTGATCTCCTCGGCGGGCAGTCGTGACGCGATGTCGAGGAACACGCCGCCGTGCGGCGAGTTACGGCCCGCCTTCACCTCGGAGTTGATGGCGCGGGCCACCTCGTCGCGGGGCAGCAGGTCGGGGGTGCGGCGCGCGGAGTCGTTGTCCTTGAGCCACTGGTCGGCTTCTTCGATGGACTCGGCGTATTGCCCTTTGAACACCGGCGGGATGTAGTCGAACATGAACCGCGTGCCGTCGGAGTTCTTCAGCACGCCTCCGTCGCCGCGCACACCCTCGGTGACGAGGATGCCCTTGACGCTGGGCGGCCAGACCATGCCGGTCGGATGGAACTGGACGAACTCCATGTTGATCAGCGTCGCGCCTGCCCGCAGCGCCAGCGCGTGCCCGTCACCGGTGTACTCCCACGAGTTCGACGTCACCTTGTAGGACTTGCCGATGCCGCCGGTGGCCAGCACCACCGCAGGCGTCTCGAAGAGGATGAAGTTGCCGGTTTCGCGCCAGTACCCGAACGCGCCCGCGATGCGGTCGCCGTCCTTGATCAGGTCGGTGATGGTGCATTCGTGGAAGACCTTGATGCGGGCCTCGTAGTCGCCGAGCTCGGCCTTGTCCTCCTGCTGCAGCGAGACGATCTTTTGTTGCAGCGTGCGGATGATCTCGAGCCCGGTGCGGTCGCCGACGTGGGCCAGCCGCGGGTAGGTGTGGCCACCGAAGTTGCGCTGGCTGATCTTTCCGTCCTTGGTGCGGTCGAACAGCGCGCCGTACGTCTCCAGCTCCCACACCCGGTCGGGTGCCTCCTTGGCGTGCAGCTCGGCCATCCGCCAGTTGTTGAGGAACTTCCCGCCGCGCATGGTGTCGCGGAAGTGGACCTGCCAGTTGTCCTTCGGGTTGGTGTTTCCCATTGCGGCCGCGCAGCCACCTTCTGCCATCACGGTGTGCGCCTTGCCGAACAACGACTTCGTCACCACGGCGACCTTCAGGCCACGCTCGCGCGCCTCGATCACCGCGCGCAATCCGGCACCGCCGGCACCGATGACGACGACATCGAACTGATGCCGTTCGACCTGTGATGAGGCGCTCGGCCGAAGAGCCTCGCTAGAAGTCATAAATCCTCACTCGCTTGTCTTGCCTGGGCTGTTTGGAAAATGCTGTCAGCCAATGAATCTGAGGTCGCTGATCGCGCCGCTGGCCACCAGCGCGACGTAGAAGTCGGTCAGCATCAGCGTTCCGAGCGTCACCCACGCGAACAGCTTGTGCCGGGTGTTGAGGCGACTGACCTGCGTCCACATCCAATAGCGAACAGGGTGTTTGGAGAAGTGCTTGAGGCGGCCGCCGACGACGTGGCGGCAGGAGTGGCACGACAGCGTGTAGATCCACAGCATCACCACGTTGACGACGAGAATGATGTTGCCCAACCCGAATCCGAAGCCCGACGGCGAGTGGAACGCGACGATCGCGTCGTAGGTGTTGATCACCGAGATGATCCCGGCGATGTAGAAGAAGTACCGGTGCGTGTTCTGGATGATCAGCGGGAACCGGGTCTCACCGGTGTAGCGCGCGTGGGGTTCGGCCACTGCGCACGCGGTCGGGGACTGCCACACCGAGCGGTAGTAGGCGCCGCGGTAGTAGTAGCAGGTGAGCCGGAACAACAGCAGGAACGGCAGAGACAGCGCCGCGTATGGAAGCCACCACACGTCAGGCAGGATCTGCGGCCAGAAGTGGCTGGCCTCGGGTACACAGCCCTTGCTGATGCAGGGGGAGTAGAACGGCGTCAGGTAGTGGTATTCGGCGACGTAATAGTTGTTCTGGAGAAATGCACGAACCGTCGCGTAGATGACGAATGCGGCGAAGCCCAGGTCGACGATCAGCGGCGACTGCCACCACCTGTCGATGCGCAGAGTGCGCTGGGGGATCTCAGCGCGGGTGGCCGAGAAAACGCCGGTGCCCTGACGGTCAGCGGTGGGTGCGCTCACAGTTGCCCTCTCCTGTTGTGCTCCGCAGTGCGACAGAGCCTAATTCAGCCCCTGCTGTGACCCCCGACACCCTCGTCATCGACGTCCCGCCAGAAGTCCGAGTCGTACTGGGTGTCCGGTATGGCGATCTTTTCCGCGGAGTGCCGTTGTCGGGTCATCCCGCGCGTGAGTTCCAGCTCCTCGGCGTCGATATCGAGGCGGTCGATGTCGTTGAGGATGCGTTCGGCGTCATTGACGATTCGCCGCATGGCCGGGGTGTCCCCGTATCGCGACGCCAACGATGTCACGCACCGGCGCAGGCCACCGATCAACTCGTGCAGCTCGGCAAATTCGGTAGTGTTCGACATCAGACCTCCTTGGGCTGAAGGGTGTCTCGGCTCACAGTACGACAACCGATGCTAGCTACATCATTGACAATGGCGTGAGACAGGTCACGTCGAAGACTTAAGGTCGGATATGGCCGATAAGCAGGTTCTTCAGGAGCGGGCAGCCGCGCTGCTCGAATTGCACCAACCCGGCAACCCGGTGGTGCTGCCGACGGTGTGGGACGCGTGGTCGGCGAAGCTTGCGGTGGAGGCCGGCTTCTCCGCGCTGACGGTTGGTAGCCACCCGGTCGCCGACTCTGTCGGCAAGGCGGACGGCGAGGGCATGTCGTTCGACGACCTCCTCGCCCGCGTCGTCCAGATCACCGGTGCGGTCGACGTTCCGGTCTCGGTCGACATCGAGTCGGGATACGCCGAGCCGCCAGCCCGCCTCATCGACGGCCTGCTCGGTGTCGGGGCGGTGGGCCTGAACATCGAGGACACCGTGCACAGCGAGGGCGGTCGGCTACGGTCGGCCGCAGAGCACGCTGAGCTCGTCGGTGCTCTGCGTGCCGCTGCCGACGCCGCCGGAGTTCGTGTGGTGATCAACGCGCGGACCGATCTGTTCATCCGAAAGGACGGCGACGAGTCCGACCGTGTCGAACGTGCCGTCGCGCGGCTGACCGAATGCGCCGACGCGGGTGCGGACGTGTTGTACCCGGTTGGCCGCCACGATCCGGATACGTTGCGGCGCTTGACTTCCGAGCTGCCACTGCCCGTCAACGCGATTGGCTTGCCCGACCAGGACGATCCCGCGTCGTTCGGCCCGCTTGGGGTGGCGCGGATCAGCTTCGGCCCGTTCCTGCAGCGGGCGCTGTCCGAGCGGACCAAAGAAATCCTGGCTCGCTGGCGGTAGCGCCGTCAGGCGAACACGATGTCCGCTACGGCTACCATTCTCCGGCGTGCCCGTCGACCACGACCCCGATCACTGGAGCAACCGGCCGTCGACGATGGTCGCGGGCGGCGTGGCGGCGGCAGTTCTGATCGTGGTGCTGATCTTCGCGGTGATGAGGACCGCGGCGGACTCGTCGGAACCGCCCGACACACTGCCGCCGCTGCCGTCGAGCAGCACCCCGTCGGGGACATGGACGCCGTCGACGTCGACCACGACGAGCTACGCCCCGCCGAGCGTGCAAACCAGCGATCAGAACCTGCCGCCCGCGGGCCCGCCGCCGCCCGGCGATGCGGCGCCGCCCAGCGACGCCGGCACCGAGACCAATACGGACACGCCGACCACGCCGACCACGATCTTCAACCCTTACGTGACCACCACACCGCCACTGGCCGGTCGCACCTGAAATTGTCGTGCACGTCAACTAGCCATCGTCGTTCAACTAGTGTGGTTGAAATGATTACTTCGACGCGTTTCATAACAGTCGTTATGGCCGTGGCGGGGTTGGCAGGCGAGCACCGGCACCGCGACCGCCGAGACCGCAGGCACCCAGATGATTCCGCTCAGCTCCAAATTCCGGTCCTGTGATTTCACCCCGGTAAGGGTGAACGCGGTCGGCTCCGCCTCCGGCCAGGTGTTCATTGGCACCGGCGGCTCCAACACCGTGACCGCGGATGTACACCTGGCGATCGGCCAGCCGAATACCCCGTACAACGTGCGGCTGATCCAGGGGCCACGGCCAGGAACGCAGACGTGCACCGCAGGTGACCCCGGCGTCGTGGCCGGTGTGTTGAACACCGACGGCAACGGAACCGGCGCGCTGACCCTGAGCGCCCCCATTCGAGCCGGTGCGACAAACGCGTGGGTGTTCCTCGAGGGTCCGCCGGATCCCGGCAAGATCCGGGGCGAGTTCTACACGAGCGACAACGTCGCCACCCTGAAGTAGCCCGACTCACACTCGTTGCCGTTGTCCGGTGAGGACACCGTGATGGCCGCGTCACACGACGCGACATTGCGGCAATGTCTAATTCCTAACCTCGCTGCATGCGGTCAACTCGAAACGTCGTGGTGGTCGGCCACGGCATGGTCGGCCACCGGTTCGTGGAAGCCATGCGGGCGCGGGACACCGAGGCGATGTGGCGGATCACCGTGCTGGCCGAGGAGGCCGACGCCGCCTACGACCGGGTCGGTCTCACCGGCTACACGGAGCACTGGGACCGCGGCAGGCTCGCGCTGCCTGGGAACGACTACGCCGGTGACGATCTCGTCCGGCTCCGGCTTGGCACCCCGGTAGCGGGTATCGACCGGTCCGCCAAGACCGTCGTCACCGCGGACGGCGAACGTGTTGCCTACGACGCGCTGGTGCTCGCGACCGGCTCCTACGCCTTCGTGCCGCCGGTGCCCGGACACGACCTCGCGGGCTGCCACGTCTACCGCACCCTCGACGACCTGGACGCGATCCGGGGGGCTGCGACGGATGCCCGCGAAGCGGGACGTGTGCCGGTCGGCGTGGTGGTCGGCGGCGGGCTGCTCGGCCTCGAGGCCGCCAACGCGATGCGCACGTTCGGGCTGCATGCCCACGTCGTGGAAATGGCGCCGCGGGTGATGGCCCAGCAGCTCGACGAGGCAGGCGGTGCGCTGCTGGGCAGGATGATCACCGACCTCGGCATCGACGTGCATGTGGGTGTGGGCACGAGGTCGATCGAACCCGCCGAGCACGGATCCGCGTTGGTGACGCTGGACGACGGCACCGTGGTGGAAGCCGGCGTCGTGGTCTTCGCAGCCGGCGTGCGTCCCCGCGATGAGCTGGCCCGCGAAGCCGGTCTCGAGCTGGCGGACCGCGGTGGGGTTCTCACCGATCTCTCTTGCGCCACAAAGGATTGCAGCTTTCGCAGCAGTGCGCTCAGCTCTTCGGCGCGACGGGCGGAGGTCACCGCCACCCGATATCCGGTAAGCGGCGCCCAGTCGGGCTCACTCATGGCACCAGTGTTTGCAGCCCGTGTTTCCGGGCGATTAACCGGCCATTGCGGCGTCATATCGCTGCCGCTCTCGCCGTGAATATGCGCTCACGGAGCCATCGCAGGCCCTGTGAGGTCGACGCTCAGTCGACCCGGTGCGCATGCACGACGGTGAACGGCAGGTGCACCCGGTCGTCGTCGAGCAGGTCCACGATTGCGTTGAACCGGGCTCGCACGTCGCGCATCTGTTCCAACTCCTCCGGCGACATCTGATCGGCCATCGCTTTCGGAATCTCCTCATCGGCACTCCCGAACCCGGTGCTGTTCGCCAAATACGTTGTCGGGCCAAGAAAATCGATGCGCCAGCCGTTCGCGGTCAGCGTGTCACGGATGGTCGGCTCAGGCACCGACCCCCTTGGCGCCACGATGCCGTTGATGTTGCCGTCGGAGAAGCAGTAGAGGTGCCACCGGGCACCGGGGCGCGTCGCGCGGTACAGGCTTGCGGCGTACGCCTGGCGCCCGTCGTCGTCCAGGCAGTGAAACAGCGCGCTGTCGACGACGGTGTCGAACCGGCCGTCGTACCCGGTGAGCTTGGTGGCGTCGGCGACGCCGAACGTCACCGAGACACCTGCCTCTGTCGCGCGCTCGCGGGCCCGCTCGACCGCGGTCGGCGAGCCGTCGAGACCGGTCACCGAATGACCGCGCGACGCCAGGAAGATCGCGTTGTCGCCGAGCCCGCAGCCGATGTCGAGCACCTCGCCTGAGATGCCGCCGAGCGCCTCGAGCTCCATCAGCCGCGGCTGCGCCGCACGGATGTCCCATGGCACCCCGACGGGTTTGGGTGCGCCGTCGAAGGACGGCTCACCGCGGTAGAGCTTGTCGAATGATTCCGGTGTCGGCTGAAAGGCTCTCGGCGTGGTCACTTCATCCAAAGTACGCGCGCATCACCACACGTCGCCGTCGCGGAAGTCGCAGGCAATCGCCTCACCGGTGTCGAGCTCGACGGTGACGGGCAATACGAACAGCGACCCGTCGTCGTCGGGCGTGCGCCGCATTCCTGACGGAGCCAGCACCGAGGTGGGCCCGCGCCAGGGCAGCCAACCGCGCGAGGCGTACATATGCTCGCCCGCCCCCGAGGAGCTGAGCGCACCCAGTTGGTAGGCGCCGCGGAGCACCTGCTCGGCGGCGTCCATCAGAGCCGTGGCCAGGCCCTGGCCCCGCCAGTCCTCGCGGACCGCGACGCCCTCGAGGTAGCCGCAGCGGAGCGCGGAGTCCCGGTACAGCAGCCTGCGCTGCACCACCGCGGCGTGCGCGATCAGTGTGCCGTGATGCCAGATCAGCGCGTGCATCCCGCCGAGTGCGTGCTCCCAATCGGCATCGGTGAACTCGAACTCGCCGCCCGCGAACGCGTCGATGACCATTCGGCGTGCGTCATCGCGGGTCTCGTTGTCGAGATCGGCGGTGTGGACCAGGCGAGCGGTTGAAACCTGGGTGTGCACATCTGAGGTTCTACCAGTTTCGGCGGCGTTCAGGAACCGTTGTGGAATGCTCTGCGCGGCCGCGACCAATGGAGTCGGACGGTCTGGCCGGGACGGATCTGGGCGATCCGGTCGATGTCCTCGTCGACCACAACGCCGATCACCGGATAGCCGCCGGTAACTGGGTGGTCGGGCCCGAGAATCACCGGAAAACCGTTCGGCGGCACCTGAATCGCGCCGCGGGTGGCACCCTCACTCGGCAGCTGGCGGTCGCCCCAGCGGTACTCCAGCGGCATGCCGACCAGGCGCATACCCACTCGGTCGCTGCGGTTGGTGACCTGCCAGTTGGTGTGGACCAGCACGTCGGGGTCGGTGAACCAGTCGTCGCGTGGTCCCGGCACCACCGACAGCTCGACGACGTCGTTCTCGATCGCGGCCACCGGCGCCTGGTCGAGCTCGGGGAACTCCTCGGTGTGATCGCCGACCGGCAGTACGTCGCCCGGCTGCAGCGGTACGGGCCCGATCGCCGACATCACGTCATAGCTGCGGGAGCCGAGCACCGGCGCGACGTCGATACCGCCGCGCACCGCCAGATAAGTGCGAAGCCCGGAGTGCGGGGCGCCCAGTGAAATCACCTGGCCGTCGTGAGCATGGTGAATACTGTTGGTGCCGAACGGAACTCCGTTGACAGCCGGATCGGCGTCGGCGCCGGTCACCGCGATCGCCACGTCCCCTCCGCGGACGCGCGCGGTGAACCCGCCGAACATCACCTCGATGGTGGCCCGGTCACGCGGGTTGGCCACCAGTCGGTTCGCCAGTGTGTGTGAACGACGGTCGGCGGCGCCGGACCGCGTCACACCGAGATGGGACATGCCTGTGCGGCCGAGATCTTCCACCAGCGCAAGCGGCCCGGTGCGCAGCACCTCCAATGTGGTCGTCACGAGGACACCTCCCGGAACTGGACCCACACGCCGGGCGTCAGCAGCGCGGGCGGATCGCGGTCCACGTCCCACAGCACCGCTTCCGTGTGACCGATCAATTGCCATCCGCCGGGAGATTCGCGTGGATAGACGCCGCTGAACTCGCCTGCCAGGCCGACCGAACCGGCGGGTACCTTGGTCCGCGGCTCGGACCGCCTCGGCACGTTGAGCCGTTCGTCGCCACCGATGAGGTAACCGAAACCCGGTGCGAAGCCACCGAACCCGACCCGCCACGGAGCCCGGGTGTGCGCGGCGATCACACCCTTTCGATCCAGACCGGTCAGCTTTGCTACCTCGTCGAGGTCGGCCCCGTCGTAGACGACGTCGATCACCACGTCGGCGCGTCTGTCCACTCCAGACGTGGCTTCCTCGATGGTCTCCGCCGCGATATGCAGCTTGCTGAGCCGTTGCCGGGTCGGGGCCTGAAACCGCGGGCCGTCGAGCTTGATCAGCACGGTCCGCGATGCCGGAACGAGGTCGACAACGCCGGGCAGGCTGGCCTCACGTACGGCGTCGGTCCACGCCAATACCTCAGCGGTGCTGTCGAACTGGAGCAGCAGCGCCTGATCGCCGTAGTCGTGGACGGAGCCGATCATGATCACATCCGTTGCCACACTCATGCGGTAAACCTACCCGCGAGTAGGTCCGCCGACACCCTTTTGCCGGCCTTGCCAGAGCTGCCTTACCGAAGGCTCAGGAATGCGTTAACTCACCACCCCGTATGTGGGCTCGCGGCGCTTGATGTACGCGATCACCCGGTACGTCACGGGCAGCATCACCACCTCGACGGCGGTCTTGTAGAACCAACCCAGCGCGGCGTAGACGACGAAGTCGCGGAAGCTGGTGATGCCGATGGCGTGCGCCGCGATGCTACAGAACACGAGCGTGTCGCCGAGCTGGCCCGCGAACGTCGACCCGACCAGCCGCGCCCACAGGTGCTTCTCCTTGGTGCGCTCCTTGATGAGCACGACGACCCACGCGTTGATGGTCTGGCCGACGATGAATCCGGCCAGACCGGCGATGATCAACTGGGTGTAGGCGTGAACGATGTTCTCGAAGTGCTCCTCGTTGGTGTAGAAGTCCGCGGCAGGAAGGTAAATCGTGACCCAGAACGCCAGCGCGGCAAGGGCATTCATCGAGAACCCGAGAAAGATCGCGCGACGGGCGGCCTTGAACCCGTATACCTCGGAAAGTACGTCGCCGATTATGTAGGTCAGGGGAAAGACGATGAACCCGCCGTCGGTGATGATCGGTCCGAACGCGACACCCTTCGTCGCGGTCACGTTCGAGATGATCACCAGCGCCGTGAAGACCGCCACGAGTATCGGGTAATAGGCCGACCCCACCTGAGCGAACGCCGCGTGCTGCTCGTCGGTGGAGGTCTTTTCGCTTGTCACATGAGCGCCTTCGCCAACGCGGGTGGCAGTTGGTCGACCACCATCGGGTAGGACAGCGGCGAGGAGAATGCGATCGCGCCGGCCAGGTCCTTGCCGGTGAAGACATTGCGCTTGGCGGCCGTCGCCCTCAACTGCATGAACGTCGGGTCCGCAGTGAGACGACCCTGATCGTCGTCGGACTCGGTCGTCCACACGAGCACGTCGGCCGCATTGAGCGCCGACACCATCTGATCTCGTGGGATGAACGCGCGATGGTCCCGGGCGAACGCGTTGATGTTGTCGGGGATCGCGAACCCCATCTGCGTCAGGAATTCGGTTCGCCAGCCCGCCATCGTCGCCACTGCGCTGTCGTCGACGAAGGTGCCCTGCAGCAGCAGCACCTTCTTGCCGGAGAACTGCGGATTGCTCGTTCCCGCCGCGGTGAACTTGTCGTCCACACCCTTGACGAGGCCGGTCATCTCGTCGAACTTGAACACGGCCTGGCTGATGGCGGCGGCCTGGTCCTTCCACGGCTCGAAGAAGGCGTCCTGGCCGGACTGAGGGATGGTCGGCGCGATCTCTGTCAACTTGTTGTAGGTGTCCTGATCGACCCCCGCGTTGGTGGCGACGATGAGGTCGGGTTTCAGCGCCGAGATCCTGTCTATCTGGATGCCGTCGGCCAGGCTGAGCACCTCGGGTTGGGCCTGGCCGAGTTTGGGCATTGCCCACGGCCATACACCGAACGGTTGGTCGCCCCACCAGTTCGTCACTGCGATCGGCACGACGCCGAGGGCGAGCAGGTCGTCCTGTTCGGTGAATCCGGCGCTGACCACACGTTTCGGTGGAGCGGGCACCTTGGTCTCGCCGAAAATGTGCTTGACGGAGACGGAACCGTCCTTGGCGACGGCTCCCGGCTTTTCGGGGCTGCATGCGGCGAGGGCCGCCACGCCCGCGGTCATTGCCAGGAAACGCCGCCGCGACCAATCCTTCGGCACCAAGCGAGCGTAACTGCTCGGCCAGCTAACCACCTTGAGGCGGCGGGCCTGTTGCGGAATCGTAGCGGGATGATCACTCTGACGGCCTCGGCCCCTGATTCGTTGTCGCGCACCACCCCGTCGCAGCGGCCGCATCTGCGTGTGGGCCTGGTCCAGCACCGGTGGCGGGCCGACGCCAAGGAACTGGCGGCCGTTCTTCGCGACGGCGTCGACCGGGCTGCGGGCGAAGGCGCGCGAGTGGTGTTCCTGCCCGAGATCACGCTGCTGCGGTATCCGGCCGACACTCCGGCCGGACCCAATCCCGGCGCCAACGCAGAGGACCTGGCAGGCGGCCCGACCTTCGAGCTGGCTGCCAAAGCGGCAACCGCCAACGGGATCTTCGTGCATGCGTCGCTCTACGAGAGTGCCCCGGCCGCCGACGGATTGGGCTACAACAGCGCGATTCTGGTGTCGCCTGCGGGTGAACTGGTGGCCCGGACCCGCAAGATGCACATCCCGATCTCGGCCGGCTATTACGAGGACACCTACTTCCGGGCCGGCCCCCCGGACGGAAACGCCTATCCGGTGTACGAGCCCGACGGGCTGGGCGCCCGCATCGGAATGCCGACGTGCTGGGACGAATGGTTTCCTGAAGTCGCCCGCAACTACTCGCTCGGTGGGGCCGAAATCGTCGTCTACCCAACGGCGATCGGCTCGGAGCCGAAGTTTCCCGCCTTCGACACGCAACCCCTATGGCAGCAGGTGATCGTGGCCAACGGCATCAACAGCGGACTGTTCATGGTGGTGCCGAACCGCACCGGCGATGAGGGCAGCTTGTCTTTCTACGGCTCGTCGTTCATCTCCGACCCGTACGGCCGGGTACTGGTGAAGGCGCCACGGGACGAGGAGGCTGTGCTGGTCGCCGATCTCGACCTGGACCAGCGGCGTGACTGGTTGGAACTGTTCCCGTTCCTGTTGACGCGACGGCCCGACAGCTACGGCGCGCTGACCGCCGCGGTCGACGCGGAGCGCCCCTACGGGGCAGGCCACGCCGCGACGGCCGTCATCAAATGACTCCGCTGAGAATCCCTCTCGGCGTAGGGTCCCGCTGGTGACCGCGACGATCTTCACCGGCGGCGTGATCTGGCCCGGGTCGGCAGGGGACACCGACGCGTTGCTGGTCGTCGATTCAACGGTGCGGGCGGTCGGGGATGAAGCGCGGGCGTCGGCGGCGGACGCTACCCAGGTCGACCTTGACGGCGGTTTTCTAATGCCCTCGTTCGGCGACGGCCATGCTCATCCTCTTTACGGCGGGCTCGAGTATGCGGGACCGGCGGTGCGGCCGTGCAGCTCTGTCGACGAAATCGTGGACACCATCGGGACATTCGCCGTCGAGCACCCGGATGAAGAATGGATCATCGGCGCCTCCTATGACAGCAGTCTTGCGCCGGGTGGGCTGTTCGACGCCCACTGGCTCGACGCCGCGGTACCCGAGCGACCGGTGGTGTTGAGGGCGTGGGACTACCACACCATGTGGTGCAACTCGGTTGCGCTGCAACGCGCGGGCATCACCGCGGACACCCCGGACCCGGTCCTCGGTGAGATACCGCACCGCGAGGACGGCTCGGTGCTCGGCACCCTGCGCGAGTGGGGCGCGATGGACCTGATGAATGCCGTGATGCCCGCACGCTCCGAGGCGGTGCGGGTGTCGGCGCTGGGCACCGCAGCCGGCTATTACCTGTCCCGCGGCGTGACGTGGGTGCAGGACGCCTGGGTCGAACCGGCGGATGTGGACACCTACATCGAGGCCGCCCGGCGTGACGCGCTTGGGATGCGGTTCAACCTTGCCTTCTACGCCGATCCGCGCCACTTCGACTCTCAGGTAGAGCAATACGCCGAAGCGCGGCGCCGCGTCGACGACGTCCGATCACCACTCCTGACCGCACAGACGGTGAAGTTCTTCGCCGACGGCGTCATCGAGAACGAGACAGGCTCGCTGCTTGCGCCGTACTGCTCCGCGCTGCACAGCCACGGGATGCGCAACTGGGAGGGTGACGCGCTGGCCGAGGCGGCCCGTCGGGTCGACGATCTGGGGCTGCAGATCCACATCCACGCGATCGGCGACGCGGCAGTGCGTCAGGCACTCGACGCGATCGAGTACGTGGCGAAGCACAACGGCCCTCGCGACCGGCGCCCGGTCATCGCGCATGCCCAGCTTGTCGACGACGCGGACATCGACCGGTTCGCCGAGCTCGGCGTCATCCCGAACATGCAACCGCTGTGGGCGCAGATGGACGCGCTGATGACGGTGCTGACGATTCCGCGCATCGGGGTCGAACGCGCGGACAAGCAGTACCGAATCCGCAGCATCGACAATTCCGGTGCGCCACTGGCATTCGGCTCCGACTGGCCGGTGTCCTCGGGGGCGCCGCTGGACGGAATCGCGGTTGCCGTGTCGCGGCTGACCGTCGACGGTGAGCCAGAAGGCGGATGGACTCCAGACGAGATACTTCCGATCGAACGCGCGTTGTCCGCGCAGACTGCGGGCGTGGCATTCCAGGCATTCGCGGAGGGCCGGTGGGGCCGGATGACCCCCGGCGCCAGCGCCGATCTGGTCTGGCTGGACCGCGACCCACGAACAGTTGCACCGCTTGAACTTCCCACGCTCCAGGTGCGTGGCACCTATCTGCGGGGCAGGCCGGTCTTCACGGCAACGAGTTAGAGGAGAGATCGATATGTCATCAACTGCGCCAGCGGATTCCACCGTCCCGCCGCCTTCGTCGGGGGAACAGGAAGGCCACCTGCTCCGCGTGCTCGGGACGCCGTCGCTGGTGCTCTTCGGCCTGGTCTACATGGTGCCGCTGACGGTCTTCACCACCTACGGCATCGTTACCCAGGTCAGCGGCGGCCGGCTGTCGGTGGCCTACCTGGTCACGCTGGCCGTGATGGTGTTCACGGCGCGCTCCTATGCCCGGATGGCCGCCGCATACCCCGTCGCCGGCTCGGCATACACCTACACGCAGAAGACCTTCGGCGCCCCGATCGGCTTCCTGGCCGGCTGGTCGTTGTTGCTGGACTACCTGTTCCTGCCGATGCTCAACTACCTCGTCATCGGCATCTACCTCAACGCGGCGATCCCCGCCATTCCGCAGTGGGTGATCGTCGTCGTCACGATCGCGATCGTCACGGTGCTCAACATCATCGGCATCGTGTCGGTGGCCAGGGCGAACTTCCTCATCATCGCGGTGCAGGCGATCTTCATCGTGGTGTTCATCGTCTTGGCGTGCGTCACGTTGTCCCATTCGGGCACCGTCGACCTGATGGCCCCGCTGCGGGGTGACGGCACCGCCGACGGGTTCAGCCCGATCCTTGCCGGGGCGGCCATCCTGGCCTTGTCGTTCCTTGGATTCGATGCGGTGTCAACGCTTTCGGAGGAGGCCAAGGACCCGAAGCGTACCGTGCCACGGGCGATCATGATCGCGACCGTCGCGTCCGGCGTCATCTTCGTCATCCTGTCGTACGTCTCGCAGCTGGTGTTCCCGTCCAACCAGTTCGCCGACGTCGACTCGGGATCCCTGGATGTCATGACGACCGCCGGTGGGCAGTTCCTCAGCACCTTCTTCACCGCCGCGTACGTGGCGGGCGCGTTGGGCTCGGCGATCACGTCTCAGGCTTCGGTGGCGCGCATCCTGTATGCGATGGGCCGCGACGGCATCCTGCCGCGCAAGGTGTTCGGCTATGTGGCGGCGAAGTTCGGCACGCCCGCCTACGCGATCCTTGTGGTCTCCGTGATCTCGTTGCTGGCCGTCGTCATCGACCTCGCGACGCTGGCGTCGATCGTCAGTTTCGGCGCGCTGGTGGCCTTCTCGGCCGTGAACCTGACAGTACTCAAGCACTACTTCATCGATGAGGGCGAGAAGAATGTGCTGAACAACCTGGTACTACCGGTGATCGGCTTCCTACTGACGGTGTACCTGTGGACGAGCCTGTCCCGACTCACGCTCGAGGTCGGGTTGATCTGGCTTGCGGTCGGCTTCCTCTGGCTTCTGGCGGTGACGCGCGGCTTCCAACGCCCGACGCCGGTGCTCGACATCGAGGAGTAGGCGCAGCGACAACCGCTAGCCGACGGTGAAATGCCCGAACAGCACGACCGCCAGGCCGAGCGCGACCACGATGTTGACCACGGTCGCCGAGGCGAACAGCGCGATCGGCCGCCACCCCGCTTCGCGCAGACCCTTCAGCGAGAATTCCAGACCGATCGAGACGAACGCGAAGATCAGGAACCAGGTGCGCAGGTCGTTGATCGTCGCGATGTTGGCTGCGCCGGCCTTTGCACCGACCGATTGCAGGTACAGCGTGCCGATGATCGACGCGGCGATGAAGCCGAGCACGAACTTCGGGAACCGCTCCCAGAACTGGCCCAGCGTCGGCCTGGCGTCCTCGGCACTGCGGCGCTCCACCTTGAGCGCGAAGTACGCGGTGAGTGCGATCGCGACGACCCCGATCAACGCGTTCTGTGTGGTCTTGACGATCGTCGCGATCTGCAACGCCTTCTCGCCGGCGATCGCACCGGACGCGGCGACGGCTGCGGTGGTGTCGATGTTGCCGCCGATCCATGCGCCCGCGACCGCGTCGGAAAGTCCGAGCAGGCCGGACAGCCAGGGCAGCAGGAAGATCGACGGAAGCGCGAACGCGATCACCAGTGACGCGGCGTAGGCCAGTTGTTCACGCTTGGCCTGCACGGCGCCCGCAGCCGCGATCGCCGCGCTCACTCCGCAGATCGACACCGCCGATGCAAGCAGCGCGCGCAGCTTGTCGTCGAGGCCGAGCCGCCCCCCGAGCCACCAGGTGAAGCCGAACACGATGCTGATCAGCAACAGGGCCTGGACGATGGCCGGACCCGCCGCGGTGACAAGCACCTTGAGATTGATCGACGCGCCTAGCAGCACCAGTCCGGTCTTGATGAAGAACTCGGTGCGGAAGCCCCTCGACAGTGCGTCACGGAGGGCGAACTTGGTGAGCAGGAAATTGCCGATCAGGCCCAAAGCGATTGCATAGACGGGGAATTCGATTGACTTCGCCACCCGCGCAAAGGGTGTGCCCTTCGCCCAGAGCGGTACTTCCTGCTCCAGGAAGCGGGTCAACGCGCCGAGGGCGATGACGACGAGGACGCCGGCGATCGCGTACCCGAGGACGGGCCGTGACTCGGCCGGTTCGGCGGTCGTCGGCTCTGTGGTCTGTTCGGTCATGGGATCACACTGCCCGGGATGGCGCCGACTAGTACCAGCGCCAAGAGCGTCAGGCCGACGATGACAGCGAGCCAGTCCTCATTCATGCGCGCAGACGTTATCTGCGATGGTAGCCGCCGGTAACCGTTGCGATCACAGCGAATTCAAAGCTAGATGCCCGCCAGTCGCTTGTTGACCAGCCGTTGTAGCCAAGTGGGTGCGAATCGTGAGGCGACCACCGAAGCCTTGGTCTGCGATCCCACGGGGAAGTGCACCTGATGTATGGCCCGTCGAAGCCTGGAGGGTTCCACCGCCGCGGTGATCGCGTCGGCGACGTCCTGCGCGGTCAGCCTGATACCGAGTGACTCGGTCGTACCCGTCTTGATGTTGTCGGTCATTGCGGTCTGCACATAGAGCGGCCACATCGCGATGACGCGGATGCCGTAGGTGCTCCATTCGATGTCGAGCGCCTCGGTGATGCCGCGAACGAAGAACTTCGTCGCGCTGTAGTTCGCAAGCTCGGCCTGACCGTAGATGGCCGAGGCGGAAGCAAGATTGACGACGACCGATTTCGGGGTGGCGCGAAGGTAGGGGAACGCGGCGTGTAATCCGTTGACGACACCCTTGGTGTTGATGTCGATCTCTTTGAGGTGGGCGGCCACGTCGATGTCTTCGAAGCGACCCGCCAGCAGAATGCCCGCATTGTTGATCATCACGTCGAGACGGTCACCTGCCGCCTTCGCGAATTCGCCCACTCGTTGCGCCATCTCGTCAGGGTCGGTGACGTCGAGGTGGCCGACGACGGATCTGGCACCGAGCTCGTCGACCTCGTCGGCGAGTGACTTCAGCCCCACCTCGTCGATGTCGTAGCCGCCGACGAGGTATCCGTTCCTGGCGAAGGTCAGCGCGGTGGCTCGGCCAATTCCGGCGGCGGCGCCGGTGATGAAGACAGCTCTGGTGTCGGGCATACGGTCATGATTGCATCGTGGCCAGGTTGTGCCACAGGTTCCTCAGGCTGTCGGTGCCGCCGAACAGTGTCGTGAAGTGGGTGGAGTCGATGAGCACGATGTCGCCGGCGCGTTGGCCCGACGGCGGCATCCAGATCAATGCGTTGAACTCGGTGTTGCCCTCCGCGGTGAACGGATGCGGCCGATTCGGATCGACCCGCTGTTTCCCAAGGACGCGCAGCGCGTCGCCCTCAGGAGCGGTGAGCTCGTAGTGCGGCAGGTGGGGGTGGAAGTTGAACGTGGTGACGTTGTCGAGCAGTCGCTGGGTATCGAGGTCGCGAATGGCGTTCAGCGGTGCGATTTCCTTGGTGCCTTCGACGACGGCGGGGCGCAGCCCCCAGATGTTGTGCACGGGCACGTCGAGCGCCCGCATCAGTGAGCGGGTGTACTGGCTGAAGCGTTGCTGGCGCGGCACGAGTCGGTCACCGTGGTGTAGATATTCCACTTGCCGCTGTTCGTAGTCGTCGGTGAAGCCCACGTCGTGGTGGGGTGCCAGCAGCAGGCAGGTTCCTTCCCGCTTCAGCCACTCGGTGATCGCGGCGATCTCTTCGGGTGCGGCCTCTTGTTCGGAGAGCAGATGGTCCAGCCCGAACACCATCAGCGTGTCGGTGTCGGCGAGGATTCGTTCGTCGATCAGCAGCTTGTAGCCGGCTTGGTCGATGCGCTGGTAGACGGCGACCGGGTGACCGGTGGCCTCTCCGGCGAGCTCCTGGAACGCCAGGGCGGAGCGATGGAAGAGTTCCAGCGTGCCCGCGACGCCCTGCAGGAAGTTGGCCGCGTTGTATTCCTGCGTCTCGTAAGCGGGCCACAGCACGTTTCGCACTTCGGTCATCGTGGAGAAGCGGTTCTCGATAATGGCCGGATCGCGTTGGGCTTCCCAGGGATAGCTCCATGTCCAGTAGATGCTGATGCGGCGCCCGCCGGTGTGGGCGCGGGGGACATGGTTCTGGTTGTACGTACGTGGCGGCGGCAGTGTGCTCATGGTGGATCCTTCAGTTGCCGAGCGAGGCCAGGTAGCGCATGGCGTTCATTCCCGGGAGGAAGAAGTACGCCCCGCCCGAGAGGGTGGTGAACGCCGGAAGACCCTTGTGCACCTTGCGGATCGGTCGGTCAGGAACCGTGAAATCCATTGTGCCGTCCTGGGTACCGCAGATCGGGTCGTGCTCGTTGCCGAGTTCATGGAATCTCTTGTCGTTGATCCACACGTTCTGCGCGAACTCGAACTGACGCACGAGGTCGGCGCAGATGATGAAGGCGGCGATGCCGCGGTCCACCCCGTCGTCGGCCGCACCCTCCGGCAGCGCGGGTCCGTACGTCGCGCCCCTTCGGATCATGCGTCGGCGGTTCATGTAGTGCGCGGTGTCACGCGGATTCAACCGGCGGGCATGGGAGCCGAGCGGGCAGGCATACCCGAACGGATCCATCTCCTTGTAGTTGAAGTCGTTGTTGCGCATCGGATCTGCGCCGAGTTCGGGATCGTCCGCCTCCGGTGCCAGCACAAGTGGCGCTCCGCTGCGCCAGCGGCCCATGAACTTCGCAGCCAGCAGTTCCTGCTCTTCCTTTGTTTCCGCATGCTCGAGCAGGTAGTCGCGGAACGCCGCGACGTGCTCCTGCAGCCGGCGGTACGCCATGTAGCTGCCGTTGCGTGACAACACCTCGGGCTCGGGGAGATTCGCCACCGGCCCGTTCTCGTCGGGATAACCCATGATGAATTCGCCAGGCTCCAGTGCGGCGCCCGAACCCGGCGTCGGCTCCTCGCCGGAGCCTTTCATCACCGGCTGGGACAACCGGTCCCGGAAGCCGAAATGATCGTGGGCGTAGTTGAACGGTGGTGTCGCGTTGAGGTCGAGGAACGACAGACTGCGCACGCCTTCGGTGCGTGCGAGCAACTTGTCGTGCTCCTCGATGGATCGCCGGCACTGCTCGTCGGTGCGCGAGAACAGGATCGCGATCGCGTGCAGATCATCACCGGCGAGGCCGCCGACCCAGTGCTCCGGAGCGTTGCCGCCGGTGTCCCCGAGGATGTCGGCCCTGGCCGCCATTCCCGTCCGGAACTCCTCGGGAAAGGTCTGCAGCGATTCCTCCGGCACGCCGAGCGCGCGCAAGCCGTGCCACGTGAACGCGAGTGTGACCCAGCGGTCGGACTCGTCCATCGTGGCGGTCGCGTCCGTAGCCGACTGTGTCTTGTCCAACAGCTCGGAGAGCCATGCCTGCCCGCCGGCCGGGGTGTCGAACGTCAGGAACTCGTAGCGGCCCGTGATGGCCGGCGTGCGGGTCAGCAGGATGTGCTGGATGTCGTCGAATTCAAGCACCGGCGCGGTTCACTGCATCTGGTCGAGCATTTCCGAGAAGGCCGCCTTCAACTTCAGCGCCTTCTTGATCTCGTCGGCCGTCACGTACGGGTACTCGCCGTATTCGAGGAAGCTCGGCACCTGGTGATCCCGAACGAATTTGATGAACGCCTCGGGATTCTCCTTCCAATCCTCCGGGAACCCTTCGAGTTGGGTGAAGATGGTGGTGATGCCGGTCGCGCTGAACAGCTGCACCGCGTCCTCGGTGTACTTATCGAAGTCGGTGTCGAAGATGCCCATGTACTGGAAGTGCAAGCCGGAACCGACGTCGAAGAGATTCCAGCGCAGGTAGTGCAACTTCAACGGCGCCAAGGCCTCCGGACTCGCCGCGATGGTCTCCTCGATGGTCTTCCCATACGCGCGGACCACGTCCTCGCGGCCCTCCTTCACCTTCGCGATGATGGAGAATCCGTGGCACGCGGGTGTCCTCGGATACGTGGGGCCGTACCGGCCGCGTTCCTCTACGAAATAGCCCTCCGGCGGGATGGCCATCGCCGACGGTTTGGTCCAGTCTTGATCAGTTGTCGTCATTTACGCCCCTCTGTTATCGAAGCCTATGAAGCGGACCGTACCCCGGTGCTGTGACTGTCACGACTGTTTCACATCGAAACGTGATGTGAGCTTGTCAGATCGCGAACGAGCGAAGCAGACCAAATGCGTACTGGGATACAAAGTGTTTGCCCGGTCTTAACAATCTAAGTTCTATGCCGAATAAGTCGGGATGGTGCAACCAACGAACAACCTTCAGAAATTGCAATTCCACCCACCGGCCATGCGCTGGATGCCATAGGCTCCGCGTAAGGGCCGATTGGCCCTACCAACTGCAGAGAGGGAGCAGCCGTGCGATTAACACAGCGCTACCTGATATTGGGATTGGCGATGGCGACGGCCCCGATCACGATCGTCGTCGCTTCCCCTCCGGCGAGGGCCGATTGCGTCTACAGCGGTGGGTCCACCGTATGTGCGCAGGGCGATGTCCGTGGTGCGGACGGGGTGCCGAGGGCCGCGACTCCGTACACCCCTTACCCGTGCGAAAACGACTGGTATTGCGGTACCGACTGGGATCTCGACGTCGGTTGGAATCCGGGCGGTCCCGGCATCGGACTTCCCGGGCGTCCCGGTGGGATCGGACCACGTCGATGAGTAGAAACCCCATGAACCCCCAACCCCTCGATGAAGGAGCCAACATGTTGCCCTCAGCACGCCCCGCGCGCAGCGCGATCAAGGGAGCGATCGGCACCGCAGCCGTTGCCGGTGCGGTGCTCTTCGGTTCTGCCGGTATCGCATCGGCCGACCCGCCTGCCCCGGTTCCACCGCCGTGCACGGCCGCCGAACTGGCGCGCGTGATGTCAGGCGTCACGTTCGACACATCGAACTACCTGACCGAGCACCCCAACGTGAACGACTTCTTCACGAGCCTCAAGGGCCAACCGAGGGATCAGATCAACACCCAGATACAGAACTATTTCGACGGCAATCCCGCGGTCCGGGATGACCTTCAGCGGATCCGGCAGCCCTCGGTGGACTTCCGCGAACGCTGTGGGGCTCCTGGAAGCCCTATAGGTTAAGGCGGCGTAGCGATCACGTCACGACGAGGGACACACCGAGTCCGATCATCGTGACGGCGATCAGCCCGTCGAGGATCCGCCACGTGAACGGCTTGGCGAACAAGCCCGCCAGGCGACGTGCTCCGAGGCCGAGGCTGCAGAACCACACCGCGCTGGCGGTGACGGCGCCGATGCCGAACAGCCAGCGGCTGTTGTGGTGCTCGTTGGCGAGCGCGCCGAGGAGCACGACAGTGTCGAGGTAGACGTGGGGGTTGAGAAACGTCAGCGCCGCGGCGGTCACCAGCACCTCGGCGAGTCGAGCCGGCGTAGCCTCCGAGGGGGTCAGCGCCGATGGCCGCCAGGCGCGTCGCGCGGCCAGCATTCCGTAGCCGAATAGGAACAGCGCGCCGCCGAACTTGGCGACGTTCACCGCGCCCGGATGCGCGTTGACGAGGGCGCCGACGCCGGCGATGCCCGCGGCGATCAGCGCGATGTCGGAAACCGTGCACAGCGCCACCACTGGAAGCACGTGTTCACGCCTGATGCCCTGCCGCAGTACGAACGCGTTCTGCGCTCCGATCGCGGCGATCAGGGTGAAGGACGCGACGAAGCCGACGAGTAGGGGCGAGTTCATGCCATCGACGTTAGGCAGAATACGCGGAACAGTACAGCTAATGATTCTTCATCTGCATTAGTATTGCTAAAGTGCAAATCGACGGCCAGCAGCTTGCGGCGTTCGCCGCGGTGATCGACAACGGCAGCTTCGATGCCGCCGCGGCACGCCTGCACGTCACACCGTCGGCGATCAGCCAGCGGGTCAAGGCGCTCGAGCAGCGCCTGGGCCAGGTGCTGGTCCGCCGTGAGAAGCCATGTGTGGCCACGCCCGCCGGTGTCCCACTGCTGCGACTCGCCGCGCAGACCGCTCTGCTGGAGTCGGAGGCATTGGCCGACATGAGCGGCGGATCGTCGGAGCGGACCCGGATCGCGATCGCAGTCAACGCGGATTCGATGGCGACGTGGTTCACCGCGGTGCTCGGTCGGTTACCCGAGGTCCTGTTCGACATCCGGATCGAGGACCAGGACCATTCCGCCCGGTTGTTGCGGGAGGGCGCGGTGATGGGGGCGGTCACCACAGAGCGCACGGCGGTGACCGGTTGCCGGGTGCAGCCGCTCGGGGTCATGCGCTACGTGCCGGTGGCCAACGCGACGTACGTGACGCGGTACCTGCGTGACGGTTTCACCGCCGACGCGGCGGCCTCGGCTCCGTCGCTGGCGTGGAACCGCGATGACGCTCTACAGGACATGCTGCTGCGCAAGGTGTTTCGCCGCAGTGTTGCCAGACCGGTGCACTACGTGCCGACGGCGGAGGGCTTCGCCGCGGCGGTGCGGGCCGGCCTGGGGTGGGGCATGTTTCCCGAACGGCTGGCCGGCCCGGCCATCGCCGACCGCTCATTTGTCAGGATCGCTGACGTGCACCTCGATGTGCCGCTGTTCTGGCAGTGCTGGAAACTCGACAGCCCGATGGTGCAGACCGTCACCGATGCGGTGCGATCAGCGGCGATGGCGTTTGACCGTTGAGAACCAAACATTTGTGCCACACCTATTGATTAAACAGGCTGCGTAAATTAGGTTCGCATCGTTCGAGAATTGGGTTCGCATAGTTCGAGCGTGGGATTCACCCGCGCGCCAGATGGTTGCCGGAGGACAAATGGCTGGACGGCTCGAGGGCAAGGTCGCATTCATCACTGGTGGGGCCCGCGGTCAGGGGCGCGCACACGCGCTCGCGATGGCCAAGGAGGGTGCCGACATCATCGTCGTCGACATCTGTCGGAATATCGACTCGAATCCCTATCCCCTCGCGACGCCCGACGATCTCGCGGAGACGGAGCGGTCGGTCAAGGAACTCGGCCGCCGCGTGTTCGCCAGGATTGCCGACGTGCGGGAGCGCCACGAACTGCGCGACGCGCTCGAGGCGGGTGTCGCCGACCTCGGCAAGCTCGACATCGTCGTGGCCAACGCGGGGATCCTGCCGATGGCATTCGGGAACGAGTTCGATCCGATGCACTTCGTCGACGCGACTGACGTCGATCTTTTGGGCGTGATGAACACTGTCGCGGTCTCCCTGCCGCACCTGCCAAACGGTGCATCGATCATCATCACGGGTTCCACAGCGGGCATGATCAAGGGCACGAGCGACAACCCGATGATGGGCCCGGGCGGCGCCGGGTACGGCTGGAGCAAGCGGGTGCTGATCGACTACGTCGACCACTTGTGTCTGCAGGTGGCGCCGAAGATGATGCGGGTCAACGCGATGCATCCGACCAATGTCAACACCCATCTGCTGCAGAACGACGGGATCTACAGCGTGTTCCGGCCCGACATGACCGCCGAGGGCAAGAAGCCGACCCGCGAGGACGCCGAACCTGCGTTCACCTACTTCAATGCCATGCCGATCCCGTACGTCGAGCCGGAGGACATCGCCAACCTCGGTGTGTTCCTGGCCAGCGAAGAGAGCCGCTACATCACGGGGCAACATATTCGCGTGGACGCGGGTTCGATGCTGAAGTGGCCGAACGGCCCGGGCGCCTAACCGTCTGCTCAGGAGTTGCGGATCTTGGAGATCAGCTTGTCTTTGGTCAGGTTCGAATATCCCGACAGCCCCAGGTCTCTCGCCCTCTTCCTCAGGTCGGTCACGGTCCAGTCGTCGTAGGAGCCGGACTTACCGCCCTTCCTGGCGACTGCCGACTTGCCCCGCGCCGCTGCCGCGTTGGAGATGCGGGCGGACTTCTGCTTGGAATTGCCTTCCTTGCGCAAGTCCTCGTACATCTTTTCGTTCTTGATCGATGGGTTGGGCATGGTGTGACTCCTTGGGTCTGAACAGAAAGTGCCCGCTTCAGGAGGTCGGCAAACGGGCGCCGTCTTTGATCAAAGACTCGCCGAGTTCAGCGCGGAGTGGCGGTCGACCGCCATGCCCAGGCCCAAAGCCACCTATTTCTTACCGGATCGAGCGCCCCGCGACTTTGGCTGCGGCATCTCGAATCGGTCGATGAACCGGTTGACCAACGCGACCGCCTCGTCGTGACCACCGGTCGTACCGAGCGCCTGCTCCAGCACCAGTGTCCGGCCGATCGAGGCGACGACGACCGCCAGCGCGGCGGGTGGAAACTCGTCTGCGTCCATTCCGGACTGTCGCACAATGAAATTGAGCGCGGTGATCTGCATCTCCCGCCAACGCTCGGACCAGGCCGAGATCTCCGTCTTGATCTTCTTTCGATGGTTCGCGAGTCCCATGAACTCGAGCAGCAGTCGCGTCCCCCGTGGCTCGCTCACCGTCTCCCAGAACGCGTGCAATGGCCTGTCCGACGCGAGCGCTTCTTGTTGCCGGTCCAGGTTGGTTGCAGCGCCACGTCGGAACACCGCGAGGTACAGGTCGTCCATGCTGGGGAAGTAGTAGTGCACCAGTGCCGGTTTCACGCCCGCCAGCGCCGCGACGCGGCGCGACGTGGCCGCGGCGTAACCCTCTTCGAGCATGATCTGGATGGTCGCGTCGAGCATCTTGTCGCGGGTGGCGGAATCGCGCGACCCGACCTTGCCGGGTCTGGTCATGAAGGAGCCCTCCGTAGGACGTTCTCGGCGTGACGCATCAACGCGGCGTCGACGAGCCTGCCATCGCGCCCGATCGCGCCGACACCGCTCGCTTCTGCCTGGCGGTAGTCGGCGATGATCGCACGTGCCTCGGCTATCTCCGCAGCAGTGGGGGTGAAGATCTCGTTGGCGACGGGCACCTGATCGGGATGGATGGCCCACTTGCCGTCGAACCCGAGCAGGCTGGCGTGCGTCGCGGTGCGCCGGTAACCGTCGAGGTCCTGATAGCCGGGGTACGGCGCGTCGATGGCGTCGATTCCGGCGCCGCGGGCGGCCGCGAGCACCTGCACCCGCACCGTGTGCCAGAAGTCGCCGGGGTAGTGGCCGGCGGGCTCGAAGTTGCCGTCGACGCGCGACCGCAGCGAGGCGGACAGATCGCCGGCGCCGAAGATGAGCGCTTCCAGCCGGGCGCTTGCCCGCGAGATTTCGGCCAGATTCACCAGGCCCTCGGCCTCCTCGATGAGCGCCTCGAGCGCGATCGGCCGCTGCAACCCGAGTTTCGACTCGAGTTGGGTTAGAAGCACATCGACCCACCACACGTCGCGTGCCGAGCGCACCTTCGGCACGATGATCACGTCCAGGGCGTCACGGGCACCGCTGACGATCTCGACGACATCGTCGTGGCACCACGGGGTGTCGAGTCCGTTGATGCGGACGGCGCGAAGAGTGCGGCCCCAGTCGAGGCCGGTGAGAGCGTTGACCGCCGTGACGCGTGCCGATTCCTTGGCCGTCGGTGCACACGCGTCCTCGAGGTCGAGGAACACCAGATCGGCGCCGGATCGTGCGGCGACTTCGCACATGTGCTCGCTGCTGGCCGGCGTCGCCAACTCCGAGCGACGGGCTCGCGGTGGCTTCATATCGTTCCCGCGGCCTGAAGCGCATCGATGCGGGCCTTGTCCAATCCGAGCAGGCCGCCGTATACGTTGTAATTGTCGGCTCCCAGCGCTCGCCCGAGATGCTGTACGGCGCCGGGGGTTTCGCTCAGCACCGCCACCGGCGACTGCACCGTCACCCGGCCAAGCTGCTGGTCGTCGACGGCCACGAATGTGCCACGGGCGCGGAAGTGCTCATCGGCGAGCAGCTGGCTTGCGTCGTACACGGGTGCGGCGGCCACGCCCTCGGAGAGGAACACCTTCATCACTTCGTCGAAGCTGTGTGTACGGACCCATTCGGCGACCAGGCCGTCGATCTCCTCGGAACGCGCTTGGCGAGGCACCGGATCGACGTACTCGGGAAGCGCTGCCAGATCCGGCCTTTCGATGGCCCGGTAGACCGCCATCGCGGTACTCGACGCGGCGCTGGACACCGCGATCCACTTGTCGTCGCACGTGCGATAGGCATTGCGCGGCGCGCTTGCGTCGACTCGATTACCGGTGCGGGGCTGGACCACACCCAGTTGGTCATAGGCCAGGGTCGCCTGCTCGACGAGTCGGGCCAGCGGCTCGACAAGGCTGACATCCACGAGTTGCCCTGCCGCGCCGTGCATATCGCGGTGGTAGAGCGCCATCATGACCGCATAGGTGGCGGCCAGCGCGGCCACACCGTCGGCGAGCATGAACGGCGGAAGGGTCGGCGGTCCGTCCGGCTGCCCCGTGACGTGGGCAAAGCCGCTCATCGCTTCGGCGAGAGTGCCGAAGCCGGGCCGGTCGCTCGCGGGCCCGCCGTGTCCGTATCCGGTGACGTGCAGCATCACCAAACCTGGATGCCGCTTGTGCACGGACCCATAGTCCAGCTGCCAACGGGCCAGCGTGCTCACCCGGGTGTTGACGATGAACACGTCGCTGACGTCGAGAAGTTGGTGCAGCAGCTCTTGCCCGTCGGTCGTGCGCAAGTCGAGGGTGACGCACTTCTTGTTGCGGCCCACACTCTTCCAGACAAGCCCGATGCCGTCGCGGCTCGGACCCCAGGTGCGCAGCGGATCGCCACCGACGGGTTGCTCCACCTTGATCACCTCGGCGCCGAACTCACCCAGCGCCGTGGCCACCAAGGGGCCTGCGGCGAGCGTCGCGGCGTCGACGACCCGCACACCCGATAGCGGGAGGGACATCACAACGCGGGTTCGGAGACCATATCGAAGAACGCAGCGCCGGAATCCGGGATGCGGTTCTGCTTGAAGATGTTCACCGCATACGACACCAGGATCATCGAGAACAGCAGATGCATAAGGCGGGTGGCCTCCGGACCGAGGTCGTTGACGTCTCGCCCATCGAGGTAGGCGATGGCGCGCTCGGCGTGCGGGGCGATCCCGTCGTAGAACGCCACCAGCTCGTCGTAGGGCCGGTCCAGCCGCGCGGCATAGCGCTCGGCTCTGGTGGCCAACGCCCAGTCATCGACCCAACGTTCGAGTTCTGAAAAGCCTTCCGGCAGTTGATTTCCCATCACGACCTATGCCCCTCGCCGGATCGGTAGGACGCCACGGTTTCCCGGATCACGGTGTGGAACTGGCGGATGAGGAGTTCCTGGTCACTGAGGTGGAAGGTGTTCTGCGCGCGGGTCTTCAGCGCCGAGTGTGTCGCCTCGATGGTGTTGACGTCCTGCATCGCGAACTCGATGGTGCTGTCGACCACCACCTCCTGGGCCAGCCGTTCATGGGCGTTGGCCGGCGGCACGAAGTACATGTCGATCTCGTAGATGTGCGTGTCGACGGTCTCCGGCCAGTACGTGTAGGTGATGTAGTAGTTGCGCGCCCAGATCTGGATAGAGATGTTCGGGAAGACCCAGAACTGATCGTTGCCCCACGACGCGATCTCGCCGCGGTTGAGAAAGCTTGGCAGCGGCCCGATATCGGGCACATCGTCCGGTCCGAACAGGCCGGCGCGGAACAGCTTGTACACCCACCGTTGGTCCTGGCGCGCCTCGCCAGCCTTGCCGGTTTCCCGCGGCGGCAGGATCGGCGGGCCGGGCACCGAGGTGAGCATGTGCGGCCGGAACAGGTCGTAGTGATAGGAGTCGACCGGCGGGACCATCTTCTCGGCCTTGGATACATCCGGATCGATGAAGCGACCGTGAACATAGGGCGGGTGATACCACTCGCACACGGAGTCGACAGCCAACTTCCAGTTGCCATTGATCCGCGTCGAGAACCCGTAGTGCTGCGTCATGAGATGGAACGGGTAGGTCTCCATACCCAGCAGGCCCTCGCCGAGGAAGGTCCGCAACGGCACCGGGTCTTCGGACAGGTTGACGAAGATGAAGCCCGCCCACACCTCGCAGTGCACGGGCGGCATCCGCAGCTTGCTCTTGTCGAGGTCGAAGAACTCCTCCTCGTTGGTGATGTGGTTGACCACGCCGTTCAATCCGTACCGCCAGCCGTGATACTTGCAGGCGAATGCGCGGCAGCTACCCGACGATTCCTCCATCGGGTGTTCCTGCCAGACCACCTTGTTTCCGCGGTGTGCGCAGACGTTGTGGAAGGCGTACACGTTGTCGTCGAGATCGCGAGTGATCACTATCGACGCCAGCCGACCCGGCAGCTCGCGGGTGAAGTAGGACCCCTTGCGTGGCAGGCGTTCCATCCGCCCGACGCACAACCAACTGCGCTCGAAGACCGCCTTGCGCTCGGCGGCGAAGAATTCTTCGGAGATGGAATCCTCGTAGTTCACCGGGCCGGTGCCCAGGTCGGGGTATTCCACAGTGAACTTGCCGCGTCCAGTGGCGAGCTTCTGCTGGATGCCGGTCATTGCCGTACTCCTTCGTCGGAGTGGTTTGAAGACCACGGCTCTTGGTCCCATGGCCGGTCGAGCGGCTCCATCTCTCCGCCGAACGGGAAAAACGCGCGCTGGGCGTAGGTTTCGCGGGCCAGGCCGTGGCCGAGCTCGTCGATGAAGGCCCGCTTGAGAGGGTTGGTGAACAGCTGACGCGAGTATCGCAGCGTCAGCGGCGGTCGCTTGACCAGTTCACGCGCCAGTTCCCAAGCGCGATCCAGCAGTTGGTCTTTCGGCAGCACCTCGTTGACGACGCCCCATTCCTTGGCTTCCTGCGCGCCCAGCTTCTTGCCGGTCAGCAGGAAATAGCGGGCCCGGGTGTGACCGGCCAGGAAGCTCCAGATGACGTGCTGCCCGTCACCGGGTACCTGGCCGCGCGGGAAGTGCGAGGCGTCCTGGAAGTAGGCGTCCTCGGCCGCCAGCACGATGTCGCCCATCAGCGGCACCTCGGAGTGCATGTTGCACGGACCATTGACGGCGCTGATCATCGGCACATCGACGTCGAGCACGTTGAACACGAGATGCCGTGCATACCAGGCCTTTTCATCGAGCTTGACCAGTCCGCGGGTGTCCGGCATGAGCTGGTACACAGGCTTCTCGACGCGGTCGCCGTTCGGCATCCGGCCCCAGTTCGCGTTGTAGTTCTCCCCGGTGCCGGTGTGGATCAGCACCTTGATCTCGCGGTCTCCTGCGATGTCGGCGAACGCGTCGGACATGTCGTCGTGCGCCTGCCAGCTCCAGACCAGGCTGTCGCCGTCGGTGTGGCACTGCATGAACAGGATGCCGTCGTCGGTGAGTTCGAATCGGTAGTTCGCGTAGCGATTCTGGTACTCGCTGTATCTGGTCCGCTTGGCCATATGGCGTCTCGTTCCTGTTTGGGCGATCGCTCAGTTAGGTTACAGGCCGCGCAGGCTGGCCACAATGGGGGCGAAGGCCTCTGCCTGTCGCCGCTGGACCGTCACGTAGTTGATGCCCAGTTCGTCGCGGCGCGACTGGAGAACGTCCACGACGGCCTCGGTGGAACCGATCAGCACGTTGGGATGCCCGCGCAGGATCTCAGCCGCGATGCCGGTTTTCGCGGCCAGGTCGGTGAGCGCGGCGTCCTCGTCATCGGTGATCTCAGCGAAGAACGGCGAGCTCTCGATGTCGAGATTCTCGAACCGGTCCTTCGCCGCCGCACGCACGTATTCCGTTCGCCTACGTGCTTCTGCGAATGGATCCAGACCGTCGTCGTTTCGCGCAACGAAGGGAACGTTCGAGATACTGACGATGTCGGCTTCACGGCCCGCAAACGTGAGCACGCGTTCGCCCGCGCCACCGACCATGATCGGGGGATGGGGGCGCTGCACCGGCTGCGGCCGACCGGAGTAGCCGCGAACATTGACGAACTCACCGGTGCAATCCAACTCCGCGCCCAGGCAGTGCGCCTTGATCAGCGCAATGACTTCCTGCAGCTTGGTGATTCGGCGCCCCGGCCGGTCGAATACCAGCCCCATCGCGGAGTACTCGTCTCCGCTCCAACCCGCGCCGATCCCCAGTTCGAGGCGCCCGTCGGAGAGCAGGTCGAGCGTCGCCGCCTCCTTCGCGAGCACGGCGGGCACGTGGTAATCGATGCAGAAGACGCGACAACCGATGCGCAGAGTCTCGGTCACCGCCGCCGCGGTGGCCATCGCCGCGATCGGCGCGAGGTCTTGTCGTGGAGTGCGGGCGGCGCGTTGTGCGGGCCCAGGCCCGAGGTAGTGGTCCGCCAGAAAAAGCGTGGAATAGCCGAGGTCCTGAACCTTGACCGCGGTGTCGCGCCACTCGCGAGCCCCTGAGGCGTTTGTGGCCTGAACGGCGAACCGAAACGGCGGTCTGCGCATTTGTGGACCCTAGGTTGGGGGGTCGCCTCCGATCAATAGCAACTGCTTGACATTGGGCGATCGCCCAGTTAGATGGAGGGCGTGCCCACCAAGACCGCGCTCGTGACCGGTGGGGCGTCGGGGATCGGTCGTGCCATCGCCTGCCGGCTCCGCAGCGACGGCCACCGGGTGGCGATCATCGACCTGTCGCCGACGGGCGATACCAACGGCCACGTCGCGGATGTCACCGACCGCGCGCAGGTCGAGGCGGCAGTGTCGGCAGTCCACGACGCGCTGGGCCCTGTCACGGTGCTGGTGAATGCGGCAGGCATGGAACGGTTCAAGCGATTCACCAATTTGTCCTTCGAAGACTGGTCCAGGGTGGTCGACGTCAACCTCAACGGCGTGTTCCACACCACCCAGGCGGTGTTGCCGGACATGGTCGACGCAGGCTGGGGGCGCATCGTGAACATCTCGTCGTCGAGCACTCACTCCGGACAGCCGTTCATGTCCGCCTATGTAGCGGCGAAGTCGGCGGTCAACGGGCTCACCAAATCTCTTGCCCTGGAATACGGGCCGAGCGGGATCACCGTCAACGGGGTGGCACCCGGCTTCGTCGACACCCCGATGCTGCGCAGCGCAGAAGAACGGCAGTTGCTCGGCGGCACCATCGAGGAGCACATCGAGCGCACCCCGGTCCGGCGCGTGGGTCGGCCAGAGGACATCGCCGCCGCATGCTCGTTTCTGATTTCCGACGACGCCGGTTACATCACCGGTCAGATACTCGGCGTCAACGGTGGCCGAAGAACCTAAGGGAGACAATGTATTACCGAGACCAACTCTTCATCGACGGACAATGGTCGACGCCCGACTCAGGCATTGCCATCGACGTGATCTCGCCGCACACCCAGGAGGCGATCGGCAAGGTCTCCCTTGCCGCGCCGGCCGACGTGGACCGCGCGGTCCGTGCCGCCAGGAAGGCCTTCGACGACGGGCCGTGGCCGCGGTTCCAGCCCGCGGAGCGCATCGACTCAATAAGCAGGCTTGCCGAGCTGTACAAAGAGCACCGCAAGGAGATGGCGGAGTTGATCACCGCCGAAATCGGCGCGCCCATCTCATTCGCCAAGCGCGCTCAGGTCGGGATCCCGCTGATGATGTTCTCCGCATTCGGCGACCTGGCAGCCAAGTACGACTGGCAGGAGGCACGTCCGGGTCTGTACGGCAACGATATTCGCATTCTCAAGCACCCGGTGGGCGTTGTCGCGGCGGTCGTGCCGTGGAACATGCCGCAGTTCCTCACGGTGTGCAAGGTCCTTCCCGCGCTGCTGGCGGGATGCTGTGTGGTGCTCAAACCCGCACCCGAGTCGGTCCTGGACGCGCAGCTGCTGGCGGACCTGGTGCAACAAGCCGATCTGCCTCCTGGAGTCTTCAACGTCGTGCCGGGTGACCGTGATGTCGGGGAAGCCCTGGTCAGTCATCCTGGGGTGGACAAGGTTTCGTTCACCGGGTCCACGGCCGCGGGCCGCATGGTCGCGATGGCATGTGCCGAGCGGCTGAGGCAGGTGAGCCTGGAACTGGGCGGGAAGTCGGCGGCCATCGTTCTCGACGACGCCGACCCCGCGAAGGTCGCCCCGGCAGTCCAGGCCGCGAGCCTGGCCAACAGCGGTCAGGTGTGCAACGCGCTGAGCAGGGTCCTGGTGCCGGCGCACCGGCACGACGAGTTCGTCGACGCACTGGCCGCCGGGATGGCGTCGATGTCGATGGGGGACCCAAGCGAGCCGGAGACCCAACTCGGCCCGTTGGTGGCCGAGCGGCAGCAGAGCCGTGTGCGCGGCTACATCGAGGAGGGCCGGCGTGAGGGCGCGCGCCTCGTCGTCGGCGGCGCCGAGATGCCTGACGGGCTCGATACGGGTTGGTACGTCAAACCGACGCTGTTCGGCAACGCGCACAACGACATGCGGATCGCCCGCGAGGAGATCTTCGGTCCCGTCCTGACCGTCATCCCATACGACAACGAAGACGACGCCGTCCGTATCGCCAATGATTCCGAATACGGCCTTGCTGGTTCGGTTTTCACTCCCGACGTCGATCGAGGTTTCGGCGTCGCCGCACGGGTACGGTCCGGGACGTTCGGCGTCAACCAGGGCTACATCATGGATCCGGTCGCACCGTTCGGCGGGGTCAAGCAGAGCGGCTACGGCCGCGAGCTCGGCCGCGAAGGACTCGAGAGTTATCTGGTGAGTCAGTCGGTTTCGACTGCAGTGGCGACATCGTAGACGCGCCGGAGGTCGTCGAATTCCGTCTGTAGGGGCAGCAGCACGAGATCGGTCGCGCCGGCATCGAGGTACGTGCGCAGTGACCTCGCCACCGACTCGGCCGACCCGATGACCGCCAGCTCGACCGCCGACGAAACACCTTCACGCGCATACTGTTTCTGATAGGCGGGAATCGTGTCTTACATCGCCATGCTCTCTGCGGTCGCAGCCCGCGCGGCGTCAGGGTCGTCGGTGACAGCCACGCTGACCACCGGAATGATGCGCGGACGCGGCCGTCCGGCGTCGGTGGCCGCCTGAGGTCCTATCGCCGCGACGTAGATCCGACGGGGTTGTCCAAGCCACGGTCGGGTGGGATCAGAACCGCGACGGCCATCACGCCTCCGTGAAGTAGTGCCCGGCGTCGAGATCATCGAGCAGCCCAGCCTGGGTGGGCTGCCAGTCGAGAAGCTCCCGCGTCCGGCTACTCGTCGCCGGCGCGTCCACCGAGAAGAGTGGGCCGATCCACCCGAAGTGGTCGTACGCCTCTTCTGGAGCGACGGATGTGATGGGCAGGTTGAGATGTTTACCGATGGTTTCGGCGATCTCGCGGACCGGCACACCCTCGTCATCGGTGGCATGCAGGATCGTCCCGGCCGGTGCCGACTCCACCGCCAACCGGAAGACCCGCGCGGCATCGAGGCGGTGCACGGCAGGCCAGCGGTTCGTCCCTTCACCTGGGTACGCAGAGACACCCTTCTCGCGGGCGGCCTCGATCAATCGAGGAACGAAGCCGTGGTCGCCCTCGCCGTGGACGCTCGGTGGCAGCCGCACGACCGCGCTACGGACTCCCCGGTCGGCGAGCGCCAACGCGGCCGCCTCCGAGAATCGCGGTAGTTCCGGCGGGGCCGACTGCTCCTCGGTGAGGGTTTCCCCTGGAAGAAGCCAGAGGATTCCGCCGGCGACGACCAGGGGTCGGTCGGAGCCCGCGAGCGCCGCACCGAGCGCCTCGATGGCCCGTCGGTCCAATTCGGCCCCGGTCGCGAAATCGTTGAAATCGTGGTGATACGCCAGATGGATGACGCCATCGGACTTTTCGACAGCCTGGTGCAGGCTGTCCGGGTCGTCAAGGCTGCCGCGGTACGGCTCGGCGCCCGCATCGGCCACGACCTTCGCCGATGAGTCGGACCGGACGAGACCAACGACCTCGTGGCCCGCTCCGATGAGCTCGGCCACGACTGCCGAACCGATGAACCCGGACGCACCGGTGACGAATATGCGCATTTGCCGCACCTCCTGTAGTGATGTCAGTTGCTGTCATCACAGTAACGCTGATGACAGTCGCTGTCATCCCGTACGATCCCGTCATGAGTCGGTGGGAGCCAAATTCGCGCGGTCGCCTGGAGCGGGCAGCCCTCCAGCTCTACACCGAACGCGGCTTCGACCAGACCACCGTCGCCGACATCGCTCAGCGTGCGGGCCTGACCGAGCGCACGTTCTTTCGCTACTTCGCCGACAAGCGGGAAGTGCTGTTCGGCGGCCAGGACGCGCTGTTGGAACTCTTCGTCAACACGATCGTTGACGCCCCCGACTCCTTAAGCCCGATAGATGCGGTCGGTGCCGCGCTGGAGGCCTCCGGTCCGGTGTTCAAGGAGCGCCATCAACATGCCCGGCGGCGACAGGCCGTCATCGCCGCCAACACGGCCCTGCAGGAACGCGAACTGATCAAGCTCGCGTCGATGGCCGCGGCGATCGCGGACGGGCTGCGCCGACGCGGTGTCGGAGAGTCCGCGGCGAAACTCACAGCCGAGGCGGGCGTCGCCGTGTTCAGGGTGGCCTTCGAGCGATGGATCACCGAGGGACGCGACGATGAGCTGCCGCGCTTCATCCGCGAGTCGCTCGACGAGTTGAAGACCGTGACCCGCTGAGCCCCGTTCGGTTGCGAGTAGCTAACGATTCAACCGTGGCGCGGCCTCGACACTCGCCAAGCATGAGCAGTCATGGTCTGGTGTTAGCTGATGCGATTCTGGACGGCGTTGTCTTCCCGCGCGGCTGCGGCCGCCGCGGGTTGCGGCGCGTTGCTCGCCTTTGCAGTGCCTACGGGCACCGCGGCCCCCGACACCGACGGCCAGGGCTACGTCAACTCCACGGCGCGCTGCAGTTCGCCGGAGACGACGGTGGTGTTCGGCAGCACCGACACCTCACGCATCGCGATCTGCAAGACGTCGAACGACGGATATGAGTACCGGGGCGTGCGGGTGCAGAACGGCGCCAAGCTGATCGTTTCCGCCAAGGCCTCCGGTGACGGCACTTACGTCGCCGTCAACGGAATCATCTCCTACACGGTCACGGCGAAGTCTCTCGTCGTCAGCGAGGGAAACAAGGTGATCCGCGAGGAACCGATGGTCGACTTCCACGGTCCCGCAGCACCTGCTGCTCCGCCCGCGGAGGCGACGCCGACACCGACACCGACACCGACGCCGACCACGCCGTTGCCGCCGCCACTACCGGCCGAGGCAGGCCGCGGCGGCGGCTGAATTCCGCCGCACGGCTACTGTCCGTATCTATGACCGCAGCAGCCCGTGAACGCGCCGCACTAGTCGAGACGATGCGGGTCGCCGGTCCCGACGCGCCGACGCTCTGCGGGGTCTGGACCACTCGCGACCTGGCCGCCCATCTGGTGCTGCGGGAACGGCGACCGGACGCGGCGCCGGGCATTCTGATTCCCGCACTGGCCGGCTACACCGCGCGCAAGCAGAAGCAGCTCACGGACTCCACCGACTGGCAGGCGCTGCTCGAGATGGTCCAATCGGGTCCGCCGTTGTATTCGCCGCTGAAGCTGCTCGACCCACTGGTGAACACGTCGGAGATGTTCATCCACCACGAAGACGTCCGCCGCGCGGCTCCCGACTGGCAGCCGCGGCAGCTGGACAGCGCCCTGGCGTCGGCGCTGCGCCGCCAGGTCAAGTTCGCGTCGAGAATGTCACTGGGCCGACCGCCTGCGAGTGTGGAGCTGCGCGACGCCGACGGAACGACGCTGGCGTCCCTCGGCAGCGGCCCGCGGTGTGTGATCACCGCGGCGGCGCCGGAACTGGTGCTGTTTCTTTCCGGCCGCGACGCAGTCCAGATCGAATTCACCGGCGACGACGACACTGTGACTGCGGTACGCGCCGCGCGCCGAAAACTGTAGGACGTCGACAAGCGATTTCGAACCGCACAGTCCTGCTCTGTATCGTGGTGCGGTCGTCTTGATCAGGAGCAACGCTGTGACCCTCAACACTATTGCGCTCGAGCTGGTGCCTCCCAATGTGGAGCGCGGGCCGGAGTATGCGGTGGAGGAGGCGCGCAAAGTGGCGCGGATCTCCGAAGAATCGGGCCTCGCCGGCCGGATCCGGCACGTGATGATCCCCGGAATGATCGAGGAGGATGACGACCGGCCCGTCCCGATGAAGCCGAAGCTCGACGTGCTGGACTACTGGTCGCTCATCAAACCGGAGTTGCCGGGGCTGCGCGGTCTGTGCACGCAGGTGACCGCCTTCATGGACGAGAAGTCCCTTGGTGATCGACTGACCACGTTGGGTGACGCCGGGTTCGAGGGCGTCGTGTTCGTCGGCGTGCCCCGCACCATGAGTGACGGCGAAGGCTCCGGCGTCGCCCCCACCGATGCCCTTTCGATCTACGACCAGCAGGTCGGCAACCGCGGCGTGATCTTGATCCCCACACGCGAAGGCGAGCAGGGCCGGTTCACGTTCAAGTGCAACCAGGGTGCCAACTTCGGCATGACGCAGCTGCTGTACTCCGATGCGATCGTCGGTTTCCTCACCGAGTTCGCGAAGAACAACGACCATCGGCCCGAAATCCTGTTGTCGTTCGGCTTCGTGCCGAAGGTCGAGACCAGGGTCGGGCTCATCGACTGGCTCATTCAGGATCCGGGCAATGCGGCCGTCGCCGACGAGCAGGACTTCGTCAAGAACTTGGCGTCCCGCGATCCCGCAGACAAGCGGCAGACGATGGTCGACCTGTACAAGCGGGTGATCGACGGCGTCGCCGACCTCGGCTTCCCGCTGAGCATCCATTTCGAGGCGACATACGGTGTATCGGGCGCCGCCTTCGAGACCTTCGCGGAGATGCTCGAGTACTGGTCACCCGACCGCTAAAGCGCGCGAATCCCGGTGTAGCACAACAACACCCCGACGATGCCTAGCATGGCCGCCGTAATGACGGCGTGTTCCCGCTGCATCCAGTTCTTCAGCCGGTCGAGCTGAGGGTCGACGCGCTCACCGGCCACCAGGTACGCGAGTATCGGCGCGATCACCGTCGAGCCCGCAACAACCGTGTAGAAAGCGACGGCGAACCAGGCGCCGACACCGACCGCGGCGGTACCGATGATCAACCCGGCGGCCGCGTTCATCAGGACTACTTTCGGATTGATCCCCGTCAGCACGAATCCAGTAACGGCTGCGCCGATCGGGGTGATCCTGCTCAGCCGGTTCAGCAGGGCAGGCGGTCGGCTGTTGCGATTCCGAGTGAACCATCGCCCCACTGCAAAAGCGATCAGCGCGACGCCGATCGCGATGCGGGCCCATGGCACCCAGCGGGGGGATTCTTGGCCGAATCCGTCGATGAGGTGTGGCACCTGGACGAAGACGGCCGTCAGTGCGGCCAGCCCGACAAGCCAGCCAGCCATGAACGCGAGGCCGGTGGGCCTTGGATGGTCGGTGTGCAGCACCAGCACCACTGCCGGAATGATCGACAGCGGAGAGAGTGCGACAACAAGTGCGAGCGGAACCAGCTCGCCGAGCAACGACCCAGCGAACCTAGCGCTGTGCGGTACGCGAAGTGGCCGTGGTGTGCCTGCCGTGTAGCAGGTAAGTCAGCCAGCGAAGATCAATAAGCATGTCTGATCGCCCTTTCTGTTAGGCGGTCTTGGTGAGCAGTGGAAGTAGGCGGCGACGTTCGCCAATGCTGTCGGCGAAGTGATGCAGTGCCTCGGGCACAGAGCCCGCGGTGGGGAACGTCTCGCGCTCGCCGGACAACCGCAACGTCCGATGGACCGGTGGACTGGCGATGATCGACCATTCGACGCCCGCGTGATGGCAATCCTCGTCAATGCCGTACAGCAGCGAGATGCCTTCCGAGGTAAAGGAATTCACACCGCTGAGGTCCAGCACGAAAGGCTTCTCCGTCAGGATGAAGCGTTTTGCGTAGTCGCTGATGCGATCGATGTTCGCGATGTTGACGTCACCGTTGACCGTCACCACGGTCGCCAGCTGACGACACAGCGCGCGCATCTGCGCGCCGTCACAGTCGACTGCTGGGTTCCCGTACATGTTCCTAAAGCTAGGCCGCCGATATAAGGCATTGGGGAGCAACCGCTAATACTTTGCTAAGAACCGATTTCGGCACCCACAGAGCACTCAGCGGCCGCGGAACTGCGCACCGGAATAGTTCTCCCACGGGCTGTAGTCGGCGAGCAGCGTCTCCTGCGGTGGGCGCAGGTTTTGCGGTACGTGTTGAAGGTTGATGCGGATGCGGTACCAGATGGAACTCGGGCCGCGCATCCCGTCGATAAGGACGTCGGCGGGTTTTAAATTCTTAGATGCCTCTTGATATGTCTGCCGCCAGGTGTCCAGCGCGGCGAGCGCCTCGTCTTTGGTTTTCGTGCGAGCAATCTCGATCAGCGGCATCACAGACTCGCGACGGCCGGTGCCCTTCTTTGCGTCCCTTGGCGCCTTCTCTGCAGGGCCGAGCCGGTCGGCCAGGTCCAGTAGACCGTCCAGGCCGCCGGCCGCGTCGTCCATCCCCTCCCAGGGATCACCGCGCTCGGCAAAGCGCTTGGGCACCGTCGCGATCGTGAAATCCTCAGGGCGGCAGCCGATCACCTCGTCCCAGTGCAGGGGCGTCGACACCCGGGCGTCCGGCGTCGCGCGCACCGAATACGCCGACGCGACAGTGCGGTCGAACGCGTTCTGGTTGAAGTCGACGAAAACGCCTTCGCGCTCCTCCTTCCACCACCGTGCAGTGGCAAGGTCGGGTGCCCGTCGCTCCACCTCGCGAGCCACCGTCTGCGCCGCCAGCCGGACGAATTTGAACGGCCAGCGCCGCTCGATTCGCGCGTAGATGTGGAATCCACGCGATCCCGACGTCTTGGGCCACGCGGTCAGTCCGTGCTCCTCGAGCACCTCGCGGGAGACTAGAGCGACATGCAGGATCTGACGCCAGTCGACACCCGGCATCGGGTCGAGGTCGACCCGTAGTTCGTCGGGGTGGCCGAGGTCGTCGGCGCGCACCGGGTGGGGATTGAGGTCCACACACCCGAGGTTCACCGCCCAGACCAAACCCGCTGCGTCGCGAAGCACCGCCTCCTTCGCGGATGTGCCGGACGCGTAGAGCAGCTCGGCCACGTCGACGTAGTCCGGGCGGTTCTTCTCGGGCGCCCGTTTCTGGAAGACGGCCTCTTCGGTGATGCCCTTCACGAAGCGTTTGAGGATCATCGGCCGATCCACCACCCCGCGCAACGCACCAGGCGCGACATCGAGGTAGTAGCGCATGAGGTCGAGCTTGGTGGCGCCGATTTGGGGGAAGACGACCTTGTCGGGATGCGTGATCGGCACCTGCTCATCGCCGACCTCCAGGTACTCGCCCTTTGAGGTGGATGAGGCCATGTGGCCATGGTAGTTACGCAGGATTTTTCGGCCGAAGTGCGACGGTCGTCACATATGGTGGTGACATGCCGAAGCTCCCCGATCTTCCGTTGCAGGCAGCGGCGAAAATCCAGCAGTACGCCGAGCGCGGCGCGGCCGAGCTGCACTATGCCCGCAAGATGTTCGAAGCCGGCGCGCTGAAGCTGGAGCCACCGCAAGACATCGCCGCGTTCCTCGCCGACATCCGGCGCTGGGGCGAGTTCGGCATGATTCCCGCGCTGAACGCCCGCCGCACACCCAACCGCACCGCGGTCATCGACGACGACGGCGAGATCACGTTCAAAGAGCTCGACGAGGCCGCGCACGCCGTCGCCAACGGATTGCTGGCCATGGGGGTCAAGGGCGGCGACGGCGTGGCGCTCCTGATCCGCAACCACCGTTGGTTTTTGATCGCGCTCTACGGCGCCGCCCGGGTCGGTGGCCGCATCATCCTGCTCAACAGCGAGTTCTCCGGGCCGCAGATCAAAGAGGTCTCCGAGCGCGAGGGCGCGAAGGTGATCATCTACGACGACGAGTACACAAAAGCCGTCTCGCAAGCTGATCCGCCGCAGGGCAAGCTGCGCGCGCTGGGCACCAACCCCGATAAGGACGAGCCGTCAGGCAGCACCGACGAGACGCTGGCCGACCTAATCGAGCGAAGTAGCAAGAAGCCGGCGCCGAAAGTGACCAAGCACTCGTCGGTCATCATCCTGACGAGCGGCACCACGGGTACGCCGAAGGGCGCAAACCGCAGCACCCCTCCGTCGCTGGCGCCGATCGGCGGCGTGCTGTCCCATGTGCCGTTCAAGGCCAACGAGGTGACGTCGCTGCCCGCGCCGATGTTCCACGCGCTGGGCTTCCTTCACGCCACGATCGCGATGATGCTGGGCACGACGCTGGTGCTGCGTCGGCGCTTCAAGCCGCCGATGGTGCTCGCCGACATCGAGAAGAACAAGGTGACCGCGATGGTCGTCGTTCCCGTGATGCTGTCGCGGATACTCGACGAGCTGGATAAGACGGACAAGAAGCCGGACCTGTCGTCGCTGCGGATCGTGTTCGTCTCCGGCTCGCAGCTCGGCGCCGAGTTGGCCACCCGAGCGCTGAAGGATCTCGGCCCGGTGGTCTACAACCTGTACGGGTCGACGGAGATAGCGTTCGCGACCATCGCGCGGCCGAAGGACCTGTCGATCAACCCCGCCACGGTCGGACCGGTCGTCAAGGGCGTCAAGGTCAAGATCCTCGACGACAACGGAAACGAGCTGCCGCAGGGCGAGGTCGGCCGGATCTTCGTCGGCAACACCTTCCCGTTCGAGGGCTACACGGGAGGCGGTCACAAGCAGATCATCGACGGGCTGATGTCGTCCGGCGACGTCGGCTACTTTGACGAGCACAACCTGCTGTACGTCAGCGGGCGTGACGACGAGATGATCGTGTCCGGCGGCGAGAACGTCTTCCCCGCTGAGGTCGAAGACCTGATCAGCGGTCACCCCGAGGTCGTCGAGGCCACCGCCCTCGGTGTCGAGGACAAGGAGTGGGGCCATCGGCTGCGCGCCTTCGTCGTGAAGACCGATGGCGCCAACCTCGACGAGGACGCCATCAAGACCTACGTTCGGGAGAACCTGGCCCGCTACAAGGTGCCGCGCGAGGTGATCTTCCTCGACGAGCTGCCGCGCAACCCGACGGGGAAGATCCTCAAGCGCGAACTACGCGAAATGGAAGTGGAGTAGCGCTTTTCGCGTTCACCGGCCGGGTCAGCACCACGACGAAACACCATTGCCAGTTGGACTCGTGACGACCGCCCCCGGAGGAAGCGGCTTGTTCAGAGGCATGCAGTATGGAACACCGTTCAAGTTGACCATTATGCCTGGTCCGCCGGTACTGCTTTGCGGGTTAAGCGCCTCGTTCGCTTGTTTCGCTTGGTCCACGCCCTGCTGAACGTTATCGATGACCTGGTTGGCGATGACGGCGCCCGGGTTCTGTTGGTCTTGGCACTGTTTGTCGTCCGGATTGCAGGGTGGCGGATCGTCGGCGCTCGCGATCGGTGCGAACGAAAGGGTCGCGGCCGCGGTGGCTGCCAAGAGGAGAGTGCTGATTGTGGTGCTGCGCTTGGGCATACGTTTCATCCTTTTCGTCTACTGGCCAGGAGGCGGCGGCTGCTGCTGCGACGGATCGGCCTGTTGGCCCGGCGGGGTGGCGGCGCCGGCGATTTGACTCGCAGCGTCCGTTCCACGTTGCACAGCGTCAACCGGCACGACAGTGTCCTTGCTAGTGCAATTGCCCGCATGTACGGGACCGGAGGGTATGCCACTTGCCATTTCCGACGGAATGCCGCCGGGTGGAATGTAGATCGGGAAGCCATTCATGCGGGCGCACACACCTCCCGGCGGTCCCGACGTTGGATACGGGCTGATGGCAGGACCCTGAGGTTGGCCGTTCATGGCCTGGCTGGCCTGGTTGGCAGCGGAACCGACAACCCCCGCGGGATCGACCGGGGGCTGCTGTTGCTGCTGGTTGTTCGGATCGGCGGGAGGCGGGTCGTCGGCGCTCGCGATCGGCGCGAACGCCAGCGTTGCGGCCGCAGTGGCTCCCAAAAGGAGAGTGCTGATTGTGGTGCTGCGCGTCGGCATGCGGATCGTCCTTCATGTGCACACAAAAGGCGCCCCGGGCGGGCGCTTGCTGTCGACCCTGGCAGGCCAGCAAGATCAAAACAATCTGGTTTGCTGGAATTGAAGCCATCTAGTTGCGATGACAACTACTTGGGTGCCTCGAGAGCGCCATTAGCAATCTCTATACCGTCGAGAATCCTTGTGCTGCAAACAATTCTGCGAGCACGGCAAACCGGACGGGGTATTGCCAGCAAACTAATTCAGCTCGCCCCGCCAGCCAACATCGCAGCTGACCAGGGGACCGATAGGCACATCAGCATGAGGGTCAACAGAAACCAGCCCGCGCCCTGCCAGATCGGCCATGTGCCACCCTTGCGCCAGACGAGGTAGGTCTCCACGAACGCCCCGACGCCGCCGATGAACAGGATCGCCGGCACGCTCGAAGCCAGAATGACCGACCCCTTGTCGATGACTGCATAAGCGGCGAACGCCACGGCGGCCACTGCGATGACGCCGACCCCGTACGTCACCGCTTTGCGCATGGCCGCGGGATCGTGCCATCGCTTCTCGACATCGGGGACGTTGCTCATTACCAGGGGCCGTTGACGTACCAGGACAGGCAACCCGGGTGGTCCCGGCAGGCGATGATCGCCCCGGCGTCGGGGGCCGCGCCCCGAACCCAGGGTCCGCGCGGCGGCAGGTTGCAGTTCACTACGTACGGGTTCCAGGGGATGACACCGTTGACGCACGGTTGTGGTTGTGCGGTTTGTTCAGTGTCGGTATTGCTGAGCGCCGTGGGTACGGCGATCAAAAACGATGCCGCCGCGGAGCCGGCTACAAAGACGCGCAGGATGCGTCGTCGAGAATCTTTCATCACTACCGCCAACCAATAAAGGCATCTGCCTATTTCGATGGTAGACCGGCTACACCGCCAACGGTGGAATCGCGGACCGCGGCACATACACGGTGTGTGCGCCCGCCGCCCCCGCCATCATCTCGCCCCGGTCGAAGAAGAACACCAGGTGCGCAGGCGTGATCGCGAAGTTGCGGTAGTGCGACGGGTTCGTGCCGTCAGAGACCGAAACCGGTAGCGGCGCCCCCATCTCTGCCTCCAGTTTCTGTTGCACAACCGAGAAGATGGCGTTCATCGGGTTGATGCTGGGCGCGAAGAGGTCGGCGAAAGTGATCGCCCGGTTGCGCACGATGTCGTAGTTGAAGGTTTTGTACCAGATGTTCGGGTGCGCCCCGCCGAGGTTTTCGTAGACCTCGAACGACACCGACCTGGTGGTGTCGGACGCCCACAGCGACCCCTTCATATCCAGTTCGTAGGGCACGTTCGCGAAGTTCGGTGTCTGCGTCTCGTTGAGGAAGCCGCTGCGCGTGTCGGTCAGGAAGCCGTCCACCGCCGCCTGGTCGGGGAAGTCGACGGGAAACGACATGGACAGTGTGTAGTTCGGCTTCGTGTCGTGCAGCCGGCACAGCGCGTCCTGCTCCACCGCGCCGCCGAAGTCGGCACACACGTCGGCAGCATGCGCGGTGACGGGAACCATCCCTGGCCCGAGAAGCAGACCCGTTGCCAACGCGAAGCGAGCGCTGTCCGCATCATGCTCGGAGCGTAGCCGCGAAATGTGGTCGACGACCGCCGAATTCAGTAGTCGATGGCCTCGATCAGCGCGGAGGGCTCATCCATCAGGGCCCAGAACCGGTCGCGGACAGCGGTTGTCAATGGACCGGGTGTGCCGTCGCCGAGGGCCTCCCCGTCGAGCGAGATGATCGGCGTGACACCGCCCGCCGTCGTGACGGCCATGAGTTCGTCGGCGTCGTAGAGCTCGTGGCTTGTGACATCACGCAGCGTCGCCTCGATTCCCATCGCGTCGGCGATCTCGAACACCGTCTTGCGGGTGATTCCCGGCAGGGCATTGCGTGACGGCGAGGCCAGCTTGCCGTCCTTGACGATCACCACGTTGAACCCGGGTCCCTCGGCGACGCAGCTGTCGGCGTCCATCAGGATCGCCGTGCGCGCGCCGCGGTCCTTGGCCTCGAAGCTGGCCGCGGTGAGATCGCCCCACTGGTAGTTCTTGATGGTCGGATCGACGGTGTTCCGCCCTGCGCGCCGTACGTGTCGGGGAACGATCGCGGTTGTCCCGAAGATCTGCTCGTCGGGCGGGAACGCCCACAGGTACGGGATCGCATAGATGTACACCTGATGGGTGAGCTTGGATAAGTCCTTCTCGCCCTTGCGCTTTCCATACCCACGCGTGACGGTGAGGTTGACGAACGACTCCCGAAGCTGCGACATGCTGACGCACCGCTTGGTGATGCCTGCCAGCTCGTCCTTGGTGTAGCCGGCGTCGAGCCTGAGCCTTCGCGCGCCGTCGAGCAGCCGGTCGAGGTGGTCACCGAGCCGGAAGATGTTGCCGTGCCATACATGTGCCACCGTGTAAGTCAGATCGGAGTGCCCGAAGCCGGTGTCGAAGATCGAAATCCGGGCGTCTTCGGCAGGGATGTATTCACCTTCGATCCACGCGACGCCACCCGCGTACGGACTCGAGGTGTCAAGCTGGTAGTCGCTGTACTGGATCACCGATCCGGGCGGGGTGTCCTCCCGGATGGCGCCGGGTTCGACGGCGACGAGGTTGCTGGCGCCGAGGTCGACGGTCATGGCAGTCCTTTCGGAGATATGTTTCTAGGTAATGGAATTCAGGACAGATGGGTCTTGGCGAAGTTTGGCCCGGCCTCACCGCTCTGCAGTCGGTTCCGCAATCCGGTTACCGCCCAGAGCCCCGCGAGGATCACCAGACCCAGGAAGACGTAACCGTTTCCTGCGAACTGCGGCAGGAAGATCAGCGCCACGCACACCGCGGTGAAGCAGATCAGGCCGATGACGTAGATCGGCATGCGGGCGCGGCCGAGGTCGAACGTACCGGGTTCGGGGGCCGGGATGGTGCCCCGGCGGTGACCGATGATCAGGGCGACGGTCTGCAGCACGTAGGTGGCGAAGACCGCCAGCGACGAGAGCCCGAGAATGAGCAGGAACGCCTTCTCGCTAACCAAGGCAAAGAGCAACAGGAGAGTCGAGAAGCCGAACAGGCCGAGCACTGCGTACGTTGGCGTGCGGTTGCTCGGGGAGACGTGCCGCCAGACGCGGGAGAACGGCAGCATGTTGTCGCGGGCCATCGAGTAGGTGAGCCGGGTAGCGACCAGGATGTTGGCCAGGATGCAGGCCATCACGTTCGTCAGTGCCACGGCGACAACGATCTTCGTGATGACTGGGCCGACCTGCTGGGTGATGATCTCCTCGATCGGCGCGGCGGAGGCGGCCTGGACCGCGTCCTGGTCGCGGATCGCCAGCACGTACACGACGTACATGCCGAACTCGATGACGATCGATGCGGTCAGGGCGTAGAACATCGTTCGCGGGATGACGTGCCGGGCGCCCATGGTCTCCTCGGCCACGTCCGCGCTGGCTTCCACGCCGATCAGCCCGAAGAACGGACCGAGGGAGGCCGCCAGCCACGCCAGGATGTAGGGGCTGCTGCCTTCGGACGTGCCGCCGGTGAACAGCACCGAGACGGGCTGATGGTTCTCCGGCGAGGACAAGGCGACGATCGCGACCAGGATCGTCGCACCGACGGTGATGACGAGTTCGAGGCTGACGCCGATGTTGTTGACCATCGTGGCGAACCGGACGCCGTAGAGGTTGACGAGCATGCAGACGGCCATCACTCCGATGGCGACGAGGATCTGCGCGGTCTGGCTCATCGCCCAGCCGAACAGGCCGCCCAGGTAGCCCGAGAGGATGAAACCCACCCCTGTCATGCCGCAGATCCATCCGGCCAGGGCCATCACGCCGGTGAACCACGCGAGGTTGGAGCCGTGGATCCGGCTGGTCCACTGGTACGCGTACCCGGCCAGCGGGATCTTCGAGGTGAGGTCGGCCGCGATCACCACCCAGACGAGGAAGACCGCACCGGCGAGCAGCAGAGTCCATACGAATGGGGCGCCCGCCGTGAAATAGCCTGCGCCGAATCCGGTGAATACCGCGGTGGTGGCGCTGATCGTCGCGAAACCTATTGCGAACGAGGCGAGTCGGCCCACCGAGCGGTCGAGCTTCTGGGTGTACCCGAACTGCTCGAGCTTGGCGTCCTCGCTGTTGGCGGGTTGCTGAGCTTTTGCGTCGGGGGACGCAATATCGGTCATGGCTTCTCCAGGCAGAGGTGTCGGACGGTGATCCAAGAAAACCCCGATGACCTGCTGTGCGGAAGTTCCGATTTCTGATCTGCTGATAACCCACGTTTATCAGTGGTGTCAGTAATAAGTCGCCGGCCGTTCAATCGCCCGACCCTCGCCGAAGCTCCACTCCTCGCGGACGTGCTGCACGAGCTCGGCCGCTTCGCGTGACAGGCCGGCCGGGTGCCACGCGAGTGCCGTGTAGTTGCGCGGCCGGTCCGTGATCGGGACATAGACGATGCCCTGGCGGTCGTACAACCTGGCGCTGGCCTCGCTCGTGAAGCTGATGCCGAGCCCGCGCGCGATGGTGGTCGTCTCCTCCTCGTAGGTGGCCGCGACGGCCGCGATCTTTGGCGGAGTTCCGTCGCGCGCATCCATCGCCATCCAGTAGTCGCGCCATCGTCCAGCGGTGCTCGGCGCGACCACGATCGGCTCGTCGAGTAACTCCGCGATGGTCAACTCCGATCGCTGCGCGAGACGATGGTCCCGCGGTAGGCACGCCACCCAGTTCTCGGCGTCGAGGATGAACATCCGATGCTCGGGCAGATCGACAGGCGGCCGGATGATGGCCACCTCGGTGGTGCCGTCGGCGAGCCCGGCGGTCGGATCCGAGAAATTGAACTCCCTTGGCTCCACCGTGATCTCGGGGTGGGCCACTTCGAAATGACGGACCAGGCGGAACAACAGATCCGCTCCGGTTCCGATGAGATAGCCCAGCCGGATTCGGCGGTAGTGCGCCGAGATCGCAATGAGGTCGTCGACGGCGGAGTCGATCCCGCGCAGCGCATCATCCACCTTGGGCCGCCACGCCGCACCGAGCTCGGTCAGCGCGACTTCGCGGGTGTTGCGGGTGAACAGCATGACGCCGAGCTGATGCTCGAGTTGCTTGATCGCCGTCGACAGCGCCGGCTGGGTGATGAACAACCGCTCGGCGGCACGCCGGTAGTTGAGTTCCTCGCCGAGCACGACGAAGTACCGCAATTGTCGTAGCGTGACGTCGCCGGTCGTCGGTATCCTCGCTTCCTCGCGCAAGCGCTCGTCGGCCCGACCTCCTGCCTTACGGGTCGCGGGGCAGCCCCAACAGTCGCTCGGCGATGATGTTGAGCTGCACCTCCGTCGTGCCACCGTAAATGGTGGTGGCCCGGCTGTACAGGAGATACTCGGCCCATTTACCGGCCAGCTGTTCGGGGTCGCCGATCGCGCCGTCTGTGCCGAACGACGACACCGCGAACTCGGAATAACCCTGCCCCGTGCGCATGGACAGCAGCTTGGAGATCGCCGCGGCGGGCATCGGGTCGCCACCGGCCAGCGTCAGCAGCGTCGAGCGCATGTTGAGCACCTTGGCCGCATGCCCCTCGGCGATCAGCCGGCCTGCCTGGTTCTGCGCGATCTGGTCGAACTGCCCGTCCCGGAGGAACTCCAGAAAACCGTCCAGGCTCGCCATGCCCACGGGCTCGCTGCTGCCGATGGACACCCGCTCGGCGGTCAGGGTGTTGCGACTGACCTCCCAGCCGCGATCCACCTCGCCGAGCACGAACTCGTCCGGCACGAAAACATCATCGATGAAGACGGTGTTGAACATCGCGTTGCCGGTCAGCTCGCGCAGCGGTTTCACCTCGACACCCTCGCTCTTCATGTCGAGCAGGAAATAGGTGATTCCGTTGTGCTTGGGAGCGCTCGGGTCGGTGCGCGCCAGCAATGCGCCCCACTGCGAGTACTGCGCGGCGGTGGTCCAGATCTTCTGGCCGGTGATGCGCCAGCCGCCGTCGACCTTGGTGGCCTTGGTGGACAGGCCGGCCAGGTCGGAACCTGCGCCCGGCTCGGAAAACAGCTGGCACCAGATCATTTCGCCGCGGAAGGTCGGCGGCAGGAACCGCTGTTGCTGCTCGTTGGTGCCGAAGGCGACGATCGATGGGATGATCCACGCCGCAATTCCCATCTGCGGTCGCTTCACCTGACCCTTTGAGAACTCCTGGGCGATGATGATCTGCTCGATCGGGTCGGACGCCTTTCCCCACGGCTTGGGCAGGTGCGGCTGCACCCAGCCGCCTTCCGCGATCGCGGTGTTGCGCTCCGCGCCATGGGGAATCCCCTTCAGGGCGGCGACTTCTGCGCGGATCTCCTCGCGCAGCTTCTCGGTATCAGGGTCGAGGTCGATGTTGAGCTTGCGCATCCCGGTCGTGGTGGCGACGTCGATAACCTGCTGCGGATAGTCGGCCGCGCGGCCGAAGCACGCCGCCAGGACGAGCGCGCGGCGGTAGTAGACGTTGGTGTCGTGCTCCCAGGTGAACCCGATGCCGCCATGCACCTGGATGCAGTCCTGGGTGCAGCGCTGTGCAGCGACCGGTGCCAGTGTGGCGGCGACCGCAGCCGCGAACTCGAAAGCGGCTTCCTCCGAGACGTTTTCGCGCTCCTCGTCGATCGCACGGGCGGCGTCCCACACCGCCGCGGTTGCCCGCTCGGTGTCCGCGATCATCTCGGCACACTTGTGTTTGATCGCCTGGAACTGGCCGATCGGACGGCCGAACTGTTCGCGGATCTTTGCGTACGCCGACGCGGTATCCGTCGCCCAGCGCGCGACGCCGATCGCCTCGGCGGACAGCAGGGTGGACATCAGCGCCCGCGCGAGCACCCGGCTCAGATTGCTCAGCACGCGGTCGTCGCCGACCTCCACGGCGTTGGCACGCACGTGTGCGAGGGGTCGCAGCGGGTCGACACTCCTGACGGGCTCGAGCTCCAACTGGTCGGCGTCAATGACCACCCACTCTTCACCGCTGTCGATCGCCACCGGAAGTACCAGCACCGACGCCTGCGCCGCCGCGGGCACCGCACGCACCTCGCCGCGGATCACCAGGCCGTCGCCGTGCCGGGTCGCGGTCAGGCCGGAGTCGATCGCGTACGCGGCGATCACCTCGCCGGACGCCAGGTCGGCGAGCAGCTTGGCCTCGGGGTCGTGCGCTGAGATCAGCGCGCTGGCGATCGCCGAAGGTACGAACGGTCCTGGCACCGCCCCGTAGCCGAACTCGGCGATGACGATCGCGAGCTCAAGGATGCCGAACCCTTGCCCGCCAACTGCTTCGGAGAGGTGCAAGCCGTGCAGGCCCTGCTCCGCGGCGGCCTTCCAGTAAGGCGGCGGGTTGGGAATGGGTGTTTCCAGTGCCTCGTGAAGAACATCCGACGGCGCTACCCGCGCCACAAGGGACCGGACCGAATCGGCCAGGTCGTTGTGCTCAGGACTGATCGCGATGGGCATTAGCCGGTGTCCTCCGTTGGGCTTCCCTAATAACCGGTCGGTTGGGACGAGCCTACTCGGGCGAATTGACGACGTTTCGAAGGTCCTCCCCGTCGCGGATGCGCCTGCAGTTGTCGACGGCTTCGGCCAGATAGCGGCGCATCGTGTCGACGGTGTACCAGGTGACGTGCGGTGTGAGCACGACGTTGTCGAGGCTCAGTAGCGGGTTGTCTGCGGGGATCGGCTCGACGGCGAACACGTCAAGGCCCGCGGCCGCGAGCCGTCCTGTGCTCAGGGCGTCGACCAGGGCGCCCTCGTCGATGATGGGTCCTCGCGAGGTGTTGACGATGACGCCGCCGGGCTTCATCCGGGCCAGCGCGGCGGCGTCCAACAGGTTGGATGAGCTAGTCGTGAGCGGCAGGTGAAGCGAGACGATGTCGCTGGCGGCGAGCAGGTCCGGCAGTGTCCGCCAGCCGGAGTGGCCGTCGGCTTTCGTGCTGGTGTGCACCACGTCGGCACCCATCGCGGTGACGATGGTCTCGACGCGTTTGGCGATGTTGCCGTAGCCGATCAGCCCGACGGTGCAGCCGCCGATGTCCCGCACCGTCTCACCAAGGCTCGGATCCGACGGCCATCCTGCGCCCGCGCGGGTGGCCCGGTCCAGCTCGGGCAGCCGGCGCAGCGCGGCCAGCATCATCAGGACGGCGCCCTCTGCGACCGAGGCAGCGTTGGCGCCGGGCATGTTGGCCACCGCGATGCCGAGGCGCGACGCGGCGTCCACGTCGATGGTGTTGACGCCCGCGCCGAGCTTGTGCACCAGCCTGCAATTCGGCGCCCGCTCGAGATCGGTTGCCGACAGGGGCCGCAGCACGTGCCAGATCACCTCGGCGTCGGCCAGCTCGCGGTAGAAGGTGTCGTCGTCGTCCTCGGCGCAGTACCGGATATCGAGCCAATTGGTCTCTGGCGCAAGGAATTCGTGGACCTTGTCGCCGGGCACGAAATGGGCCAGTACCCTCAGCGCCACCGCTTCGCGATCCACCTGGCGATCGTATCCGCCTTCTCGCTGCGCGCTCCCGGAGTGGTGAAGTAGTGGTCGGTGTCGATAGAGCACTGCGACTTGTCAGCGCTCGCGAGCGCGTCGTAGATGCGCTTGGCGTCGGAGGGGTAGACGCCGCTGTCCTGTTCGGCGTTGATGACAAGGGCGGGGCAGTCGATGCGGGCCAGATGAGGTTCGGCGCGGGTCTGCGCGTGCTTCAGGCTCCACATTCCGAGCCAGCTGCGCAGCGTCGACGCCGCGGCGATTCCGTGCGCCGACCGGTTGGCCTTCTCGGGGACGCCTGCGTAGCAGAGGTTCGGCGGCCGCTTGGTGGGTTCGAGCGCAGGGTCGACCATCCGTGGATCGGCCCAGGTGCGTAGCACGGTGAACGGCCGGTCGGAGAAGCCGGCCGCACGCACTCGTTTGAGCTCGCGTTCGGCCCAGTCGGTGATCGCGTTGTTGCGGGCCACCTGTGCCGATCGGTAGCGGGTGATGAAGTCCTCGCAGTAGGGCGGCCCGTTCTTCTTGTTGAACAGATCCAGTTTGGAATCGGTTGCGATCGGGTCGTTTTCGTCGACCACCGACGCATCCATCCACGCGGTGAGGACATCGGGACGGCCGGGGTGCGCCGCGCTGGCCACGTACCCGTCGGCGGCGGGCAGGTCGGTGAGCCCTGCCGCCGGCCGCATGCCCTCGGTCGGTGTGACGTGGGGATCGACGGCCTGTGCCTGGTAGGCCGCCATCAGCGAGCCGCCGCCGGAGTTGCCGAGCAGCACAATACTTTCCACACCTTGGACCTCGCGGAGCCAGCGGACACCGACGCCGATGTCGACAAGGGCGTGGTCCAGCATGAAACTGCTCTCGAACCCGCGGAACCGGGTGTTCCATCCCAGGAAGCCGATGCCGCGGGTGGCCATGTAGTCGGCGAGATAGTGCTCGGAGAAGTCGATTTGGTAGTGGACGGCGATCATCGCCACCTTCGGCTTGCGCCCCACTCCGCGGTGGTACAGCCCCTGGCACGGGTGACCGCCCGACCCGGCCCGGCGTGCCGTGGGGGAGTCCAATCCGACGAACTCGCGCGTCACTCCCGGTGTGCCGGATGACGGTGTCCTGGTCATGTCGGTCCGGTCTCCTTGTGATAGATCGTCCGGTAGAACACATTGGCCAGCGTGTTGATACAGGCCTCGTCGTCGACGTCCGCCTTGCCGTCGCCGGTGAACTGGTAGTAGCAGAACTGATTTAGCATCGAAACCAAGGCAAGCGCAGTCAGTTTCGGATCGTCGTCCTTGCTGTAGCCGTCGCGCTGCGCGCGCTCGACCATCGACGTGATCAACGAGATCGGAAGGGCGCACAAGTCCGTCCAATATGCGGCGAAATCGTCGCTCACCATGGCCAGCTGCGTCACGCTGATGATCTCCGCGAGCCTGCTGCGATAGGTGTACCAGTATGCGGCCGCCGCCTCGTGGCAACGTTCGCGGTTATTCAAGCCCGGCTTGCCCGCGGCCCGCGCACTGGCTTTTGCGTCCACGAGGAACCGCTGCACCCATTCGCGGACCATCGACTCCTTGGAGTCGTAGTAGTTGTAGAACGACGCGGTCGACTTGCCTGCCTCCGCGGCGATGTCGGAGATGGTGGTCGCCAGAAATCCCTTGCGCGCGATGATCTCTCGCGCCGCGGCGTCGATCGCCGCCTGCGTCTGTCGGCCACGCAGGGTTGGTAATTGCTCGCGCGGCCTGACCGTCACGGCCCTCCATTGATCGCACCTGAATCTGATGTTAGATTCATATTTCGATCTTGGCAGGAGTTTCGCGACATGATCAAGCCCGACAACAAGAATTCGGAATTCCAGCTCGGCGGCATCAACCATGTGGCACTGGTGTGTTCGGACATGCAGAAGACCGTCGACTTCTACTCGGGTGTGCTGGGCATGCCGCTGATCAAATCGCTCGACCTGCCCGGCGGCATGGGTCAGCACTTCTTCTTCGACGCGGGCAACGGCGACTGTGTGGCGTTCTTCTGGTTCGCCAACGCGGCCGACCGCGTGCCCGGCATTTCGTCGCCCGCCGCGATTCCAGGCATCGGTGAGATCACCAGCTCGGTGAGCTCGATGAACCACCTCGCCTTCCACGTGCCCGCGGAGAAGTTCGACGAGTACCGGCAACGGCTCAAGGACAAAGGGGTGCGCGTCGGACCGGTGCTCAACCACGACGAGAGCGAGGCACAGGTCTCGCCGACGGTGCATCCTGGCGTCTATGTGCGGTCGTTCTACTTCCACGACCCCGACGGCATCACCCTCGAGTTCGCCTGCTGGGTCAAAGGAATTCACCGAGGCCGACACGCAGACCCGGCCCAAGACCGCAGCGGACCGGCGACCGTCGGTGACTGCGGGCTAGTCAAAATAGAGTCCGGGATCGTCCAGCGCGTCGAGAATCGCGGTGAGTTGGTCGATGAGCTGCTCCTCGCTCAGGTCGACCTCACCGGCGAGCCAGGCGCTGATGGTTTGACCCACGCCACCGACGACGAAGTGGACGGCCGCTCTGCTCCTGCTGGTCTGGTCTCGGCGCAACGACGTCTCGAGGTGCTGAGCTAACAGGAAGGCGAATATCCCGCCGAGGTCGGGCCGTTTGCGCAAGATGACCGGATTCGACATATGGACGTCGAACAGCACGCGGCCGATGCGTGAGTCGGCGCTGATGGTGCGGACCAGGTTCGCCAAGCCCGCGCGGCCCTGCTCGGCCCGAGGTGAGGCGGCCACCGCCGCCTGGGTGGTGGTCGCTACATCGGCGACGGCGGCGTCGAAAACTGCGGCGACGAACTCGTCCTTGTCGGCGAAGCTTTCGTAGAAATAGCGGGCGGTCAGGCCGGCCCGCTTGCAGACGGCGCGCACGGTCAGCTCTGGCTCCGAACTTTCGGCGCCGAGCAAGTCAAGGCCCGCGTCGAGCAGCCGGCGTCGGCGCTGCGTGAGGCGCTCCGACGCCTCGATGCCACGGTACGGGCGGATCTGGGCCACGCCCGCATTTTGCCACCTTGACAGCCGTCGAAATGGTCAGGCAATATCTGACAACAAGCGTTCTCACTTTATCCGGATAGGTGTTCAATGGCGATCCTGCAGAGCCGCCGCCCGTTGTTGCGCCGCGGTTCCAAAACCGACGAAGGCCAGATGGGTGTGGGGCTGCTCGCCGGCCCCGCCAATGTCATCATGCAGCTTGCCCAGCCGGGTGTCGGTTATGGCGTCCTGGAAAGCCGGGTCGAGAGCGGTCGCGTGGACCGGCACCCGATCAAGCGCGCCCGCACCACGTTCACCTACCTCGCCGTGGCCGCCGATGGCAGCGATGAGCAGAAGGCGGCGTATCGCCGTGCGGTGAACGGCGCGCATGCGCAGGTGTACTCGACCGACGAGAGCCCCGTGTCCTATAACGCCTTCGACCCGCAACTGCAGATGTGGGTCGGTGCCTGCATGTACAAGGGGCTCGTCGACGTCTACCGGATCTTCGTCGGGGAGATCGACGACGAGGCCGCCGAGCGACTGTTCGAGGAGGGCATCTCGCTCGGGACGATGCTGCAAGTGCCCAGGGAGATGTGGCCCGCCGACCTGGCCGCGTTCGAACGCTACTGGGAAGAGTCGATGACCAAGGTGCACATCGACGACACGGTCCGCGAGTATCTGTGGCCGATCGCTGCCGGCCGGGTGCGTGGGGCCAGGCTGCCCGCGCCAGTGCAGCGCCGGCTGGACAGCTTCAACCTGCTCATCACGACCGGCTTTCTGCCGCAACGCTTTCGCGACGAGATGCGGCTGGACTGGAACCCGCAGATGCAGCGCCGCTTCGACCGGCTGATGAAGGTCATTCGAACGGTCAACAATGTGTTGCCGAGGTTCATCAGGGAGTTCCCGTTCAACGTCCTCCTCAAGGATGTCGACTGGCGGATCCGGACCGGCCGCCCGCTGGTCTAGCCTGCCGTCACCCGGTACACGTCCACCGCCGCGGGCAGGCCCTTGAATTGTTGCGGGCCAAGGCTTTCGAAGGTGAGGCCGGACCCGGCGGCAAGGTCGTGCACGGTACGTGTGCACAGAATTTCCGCGGCTCCGGCCAACGCGCATACGCGCGCGCCGGTGTGCACGGCCAAGCCGCTCCACTCGTCGCCACGGCGCTCACATTCACCGACGTGGATGCCTGTCCGAATTCGCAAACCACGCCCCGCGAGGGTCGGCACGAGCTCGAGCGCGCAGCGCGCCGCGTTGCTGGGCACGTCGAAGAGCGCGAACACCCCGTCGCCGGTGTGGTTCACTCGTCGGCCGCCGTACTTCGACAACAGCCGGTCGACGATTTCGTCGTGCACGTCGAGCTGGTGGCGCCAATGTCCGTCGCCTGCGGCGCTGAGCTGCTCGGTCGAACCGACGATGTCAGTGAACAGAACGGTGGCGAGAAGCCGGTCACCTAGTGCGCCAGAAGGGCGTTCGCAGAATTTGAATATCGTCTCGGACACGACGTCGACCAGGTCGAAGGCGACATGTGCGCCGGACGGTAGCGGGGCCAACTGCGCGTTGGGCATATCGGCCGCAAGTGCGGCCGATGCCTCGAAGGGCACCATTCGGTCGCCGGGCCTCGCGGTTACAAGCGTCGGAGCCGACACGCGGCCGATCAGGTCGCGAACGTCGTCATATAATATAGGTCTTCCAGAGAAGTCCCGCCATCGCGGGACTGGCGAGCGAAGACTGAATCCTGCCCCACTGATCACGCACGCCGGGGACGTCGGCGGAAGCGCCGAACACCAACTCCGCGAGCGCCCCTTCGCCCCAACTGTCCTCGATCTCATCGGCGTAAATGTCGACCTGTGCCTCTGTGAAGCCCCACGGAAAATCCGGAGGGTCCTGGGTGAAGCGCGCAGCGGTTGCGTAGAGGATCAGTGACCGCACCCTGTCCGGGTTGGTCGCGGCGAGAGCGATTGAGGACATCCCACCCGAGAAGACGCCGAACAGTGTCGCTTGTTCCACCTCCGCCGCATCGAGAACGCAGACCAGATCGCGGACGCGGTCATCGAGCGACGGTGCCCGCGTCACTGGGTCGGACAGGCCGGTGCCGCGACCGTCCCAGACCACGACTCGCATTTGTTCTGAGAGTTTCTCGACGGCGGCGCCCCATGGAAACGCCGGGTCGTCGTAGCGATCGATGCTGCTGAACATGGTCGGAACCCAGACCAGCGTTGAGCCGCGGTCGCCATACACGCGATACGCCAACCGCACGTCGCCGTTGCGGACGTAGCGCACCCGACCGTCGCTCACGAAAGTCATCGTGACACCTCGCCGCTCAGAGGGTTGTCAGAATGACGGCGTATACCGGGTTAATGCGTGCAGACAATGACACCTGGGACATCACCACCAGCGTCGGATCGATGGCGTTGTTCGTCGCCGCTGCGCGCGCGCTGGAGGCGAACAAGCCGAACCCACTGGTCGTTGATCCCTATGCCGAGGTGTTCTGCCGAGCGGTCGGCGGGGGGTGGGCCGACGTCCTTGACGGCAAGGCCCCGGAGAACAAGCTGATGACGGAATTCGGCGCGCATTTCGTCAATTACCAGGCTGCCCGTTCCAAGTACTTCGACGACTTCTTCTATGCCGCCGCCGATGCGGGCGTTCGCCAGATCGTGATCCCGGCCGCGGGTCTGGACTCGCGCGCCTACCGGCTGGCCTGGCCCGCTGGCACGGTCGTCTACGAGTTGGACCAGCCGCAGGTGCTCGAGTTCAAGCGTGGTGTACTCGCCCGCCGCGGCGACGCACCGACCGCGGAGCGCCGTGAGATCGCTGTGGACCTGCGTGACGACTGGCCACAGGCGCTTCGACGCAGCGGCTTCGACCCTTCGAAGCCGTCGGCATGGCTGCTCGAGGGGCTGCTGGTGTATCTACCCGCCAACGCGCAACGCGACCTCTTCACCGGTATCGATGACATGGCGGCACCCGGCAGCCACGTCGGGGTGGACGATGGGAAACCCTTCAGCGACGAGCTCTACCAGGCGGCGCGCGACGACGAACGCGCATCCAGTGACGGGAACCAGTTCTTCTCGCTCATCTATAACGAGCGGCATGCCCCGGCAATCGACTGGTTCGGCGAACACGGATGGCAGGGCACCGCAGTGGAATTGCCCGACTACTCCCGTCAGATAGCTCGACCGGTACCCGGGCCTGACTCAGAGGCCGAGCCCATGTTCGCCAGCATCTCCCTGGTCAGCGCCATCAAGGGCTAGCTGAACATGAAGTCGCGCATGAAGCGCGTCATCCTGCGCAGGTAGTCCGGCTGGCTGACGTGCAGGATGTGGTTGCCGGGGAACCAGTGGAATGCGCAGCGGTCCCAGTGCTCCCAGAGCGCCTCCGCCTGCTGTGGCGGGGCCAGCCGATCACCGAGGCCTGCGATGATCAGCCGCCGATCCTTGGGCACGAGCGCAGGGTAGTTCAGCGGTGAGTGGAACATCGCTGCGGCCGTTGACAGTTCATGGTTTGTGTTGACGAACTGGTCACCGAGTGAAACGAGCATGTTCGCCGGCCACCACTCGTCGACCAGCTTTTCTGGCATGACGACAGGGACGTTCGGGATCACCGCCTGGATGCGATCCTCGACGCCGGCGATCAGCGCGGAGGTATAGCCGCCCAACGACATTCCGGTCAGCGCGACGCGGTCGACGCCGGTGAACTCCAGGTAGTCGATCAGCGACCGGAAGTCGTGCACGGCCTGCGCCATCGCCTCTGCGAAACCCGCGAAGCCGTTGGCGAACAATCCGTAACCACTGTACGGAGAATACTTTTCGGCACGACGCCCGTGGAACGGCAGTGTGTACAGCAGAATGTCGTAGCCCGATCGGTAGAACCACGGCAACGAGAAGAACAACCCGTTGAAGAGGTACGCCGATCCCATGAACCCGTGGATCACGCACAGCGTTGGATGCGGGCCATCGTCGTGGCGCCAGTGTTGGGCGTGCACGACGTTGTTGCGTTCGTACGAGGCGCAGCGGTCGCGCATAGCCGGGTTGACGGCCTGAAAGCTGCTGTTGAACCGGATGTTGTGCACGCGCCCGTTGGCGATCCACTCCGCGACCGGACTGGCCGGGCGCGACGAGATCCGTGGTACCTCGGTGGGGGCCGGGAACGACAGCGTCGGGTCCTTCGCCGCACCCACTTCCGCGTAGAACCGGAGCGCGTCGCGTTGCGCCGCTGCCCCCGACCTGTTCAGCGCGGACATCGCCACCTGCGGGACCATCGCTGCGCCGACAACCGACGCCAGAGCCGTTCGCAGGCCGAGGTCGGCGATCGCAGAGGAGTCGACGATCAGTCGTTGGCGGCGTGTGAGGTCTACGCGTCGCGGCAGCCCCCTGGCCGTCGCATCGGCACCGGGGACATTTGGAACGGGAATGGGTGGGTCAACCGGCGCGGCATCGGGCGGCTGCGAACTGGGCACCGACCGATGGTAGCCATCCGGTTGGCTATGTCAGGCGGTAGATCGTCGATTCGCCGACGACGGTGCCGGGATAGTGCTGGGCCACCCAGTCGGCGATCTCGCGGGTGTGCGCGACGCCGTGAGTCGGCCCGTAGATGAGCTCGCCGTGGCGCTCCTGGAGAAACGACCGTCCACGTCCGGCCTCGACGTAGTAGGAGATCTTCCCTGCCTGCACGTCATCGATGAAGGATTGCAGGGTGGGCACCGGGTCGCCGCTCCATCCGCCGATTGCCATCACCGAGGTGCCCGACGAGACCTCCAACGCGGCCGCGGACTGCGAGCCGTTGGTGGCGGCCGACCATTCGGTGCTGGTCTTGGCCAGGATCCCGGCCAGGTCCGGATTGGTGGCCTCATCTCCCATCCAGTTGCCGAGCTGCGCGTCACCCCCCTTCAGCGCCGTCGGAATCGAGCCGCGGTGCGGCGTGGCGGCGGTCGCGATGGAGAACGCGGTTGTGCCACCGATCGTTGCGAGGACTCCGACGATGACCGCGGCCGTCGCACCCCTGCGTGCGCCGAGACCGAGCACGGCGACAGCCGCAATAGCCGCCGCCGCGGTCAGTACCCACGGGAACCACACCGGGCCAAAGTGGTTGCGGTGCAGAAGTATTGTCGACCATAGGGCGGTCAGCACGAACATGGCCGCAAGCGCGATGCGGCCGTCCCAGCCGGTCCGGTCTCGCCACGCCCACACCGTGCCGATGCCGACGAGCCCGGCCACCGCGGGTGCCATCGCCACGGTGTAATACGGGTGGACCATGCCGCTCATATAGCTGAACACCACTGCACTCACCAGCAGCCAGCCGGCGAACATGGTCAGCGTGGCCTTCTCACCGCGGCTCAGCCGGCCGCGGAAGATGAGGTAGACGCCGAAGGCGACCGCCAGCAGCGCCGCGGGCAGCAACCAGGAGATCTCGTTGGCTATTTCCGCGATGAACAGCCGATGCAGGCCCGCACCGCCGCCCAGCCGCGACCAGCTGTGCCCGATGGTCAGAGAACTCAAGTCGGCCGGACGATTTCGGCTGCGGCCGAGGATGCGGGTGATGCCGTTGTATCCGACCGCGAGCTGCAACACGGTGTTGTCGGTCGAGCCGCCGATATAGGGCCGCACCGTCGCGGGAACCAATTGAACCGTCAGCACCCACCAGCCGGCGGCCCCGACGAGCGCGGCCGTGGCGCCGAGCAGATGAAGCAGCCGCTTGGGCCAGTTCGTCGGCGCCAGCAAGATATAGGTCAGGGCGTATCCGGGCAACGGCAGGAAGCCCTCGAGCATCTTGGTCAGAAACGCGGCGCCCATCACCAGTCCGACCAGCGCCAGCCAACGCCAGGATGCGGCGAGGACGGCGCGGATCAGACAGTAGCCGCCCACTGTCAGGAGCAGCACCAGCAGGGCATCGGGATTGTTGAACCGGAAGATCAACGCCGCAGCGGGCGTGCACGCCAGCGCTGCACCGGCCAGCAGCCCTGCGGCCGTGCCGCCCGGAGCGTCGCCGAATGCCCGCCTGATCGTGGCGTACAGCACCGCCACCGACGCGGCCCCCATCAACGCCTGGGGGGCCAGCACCGACCAGCTGTTCATGCCGAACAGGCGGACCGACAAACCGGTTACCCACAACGAGGCAGGTGGCTTGTCGACGGTGATGAAGTTGTGCGCATCCAGTGATCCGAAGAACCAGGCAGACCAGCTGTGCGAACCGGCCTCGGCGGCGGCCGCGTAGAACAGGTTGCCGTAGCTGGTTGCCGACAGATTCCACAGGTACAGAGCCGCGGTGGCGACAAGCAGCGCGGCCAGCAGTATCCGCGAACGCCTGTCGACAGTGGCAGCCATGGCGCTCACCTTGCTGTGTGTTGCTGCTCGTTACGCTGTGCCGCCGCTGCAAACCACCTGTGAGTGCCTGGGTGCGACACTGTCTGCCATGTGGAATCCCGACGTCTACCTCACCTTTGCCGATCAGCGGGGCAGGCCGTTTTTCGATCTGCTCTCGCGAGTGGGAGCCGAGAATCCGCGCCGTGTCGTCGACCTGGGTTGCGGTCCGGGCAATCTCACCACCACGCTCAACGAGCGCTGGCCGGACGCGGTGATCGAGGCGTGGGACAGCTCCCCGGAGATGGTCGAATCAGCCAGGGAGCGTGGCATCGACGCGCAAATCGGCGATGTGCGGTCATGGGAACCCAAGCCCGACACCGATGTCGTGGTGAGCAATGCCACGCTGCAGTGGGTGCCCGAGCACGCCGAGCTACTAGTCCGCTGGGCAGGTGCGCTGGCCGCCGGTTCGTGGATCGCGGTGCAGATGCCCGGCAATTTTCAGTCGCCGTCGCACGAGGCTGTCCGTGCGATCGCCCGCCGCGAGCCCTTCGCAAACAGGCTGCGCGACATGCCGTTTCGGGATGGCAAGGTGGTAAGCCCCGCGGCCGAGTACGCCGACATGCTGACCGACGCGGGCTGTCGGGTGGACGCCTGGGAGACGGTCTACATCCACGAGTTGACCGGCGAGCATCCGGTGCTGGAGTGGATCACCGGCACCGCGCTGCGGCCGGTGATCGACCGGCTGTCCGAAGCGGCATGGCAGCAGTTCCGTCAGGAGCTGATCCCGGTGCTCAACGAGGCCTATCCATCGCGCCCGGACGGCCGCACCTTCTTCCCGTTCCGCCGGATCTTCGTGGTGGCCCGGGTCGGCTAGCGGCGCTGGTTGAGCAGCTCGATCACCCGCGCTGCGAGCTGGTCGATGTCGGCGCCGGTGGTGTCGAGCACCAGATCGGCGTCCTCCGGTGCCTCGTACGGCGCGTCGACACCGGTGAGGCCCCTGAGTTCGCCGGCCCTGGCGCGTGCATAAAGTCCCTTGGGGTCTCGCCGCTCGCACTCGGCAAGCGAGGTGGACACGTAAACCTCGATGAATGGGAGCTTCGCGGCGTCATTGAGGGTCCGGGCGATCTCACGGTCGGACTTCAATGGCGAAACCAGTGACGCCAACGCGACCACCCCCGCGTCGGCCAGCAGCCGGGTGAGATGACCGACGCGGCGGATGTTTTCGGCACGGTCACCCGCGGAGAAGCCGAGGTCGTCGGATAGGCCGTGGCGGATGTTGTCGCCGTCCAACAGATAGGCGACATCGCCTGATTCGACGAGCGCCCGCTCGACCGCGACGGCGAGAGTCGACTTGCCGGACGCGGGCAGACCGGTGAACCAGATGGTCGCACCGCGCTGACCGGTGGCCGTCCACCTGTGGTCGCGGTCCAGCGACGACGGATGCCAGCGGATGTCGTTACGGGTCTGCACGCCCGGTTTGACCTCGCGAGGCTCGGTGATGGTGCCAGCGCCGACAGTGTCGTTGGTGGTCTCGTCGATGAGGATGAACGCCCCGCTGTCGCGGTCATCGGTGTAGGCGTCCGCCACGACCACCGAGCTGGTGCGTAGTGTCACAGAGCCGATGTCGTTGAGCACCAACTCGACTGGGTTGTCGAGATCTTCGAGGGTCTCGGGATCCAGGCGCGAGTGCAGCGCCTGCACGGTGGCCCGCACGGTGCGGGCGCCTTGCTTGAGCGCGACTCGGTCGCCGGCGCGCAACGGGCTGTCGATGAACCAGCACACCGTCGCGTCGAGCTCGCGAGCCTGCACGGGCAGCACCGCGTCGTCGGCACCGCTGACGAACACGTCGCCGCGGCCGACGTCGATGTCGTCTGCCAGCTCGATGGAAACCGACAGCGGCGCAACGGCGGTCGTGCGTGCGTCATCGAGCGTGTCGATCAAGGTGACTGTCGATCGGGTGCCCGCGGGAAGGTTGATGACGGGATCGCCGACCCGCAGGGTACCGCCGGTGAGGCGGCCGGTGTAGCGGCGACGCTGCTCGGCGGAGGGTCGTGACACCCACTGCACGGGCAGCCGCAGTCTTGAAGACTCCGGTTGCGGCGCGGAGAGTTCGACGTTCTCCAGATACTCCAGAAGGGTCGGGCCTTCGTACCACGGCGTCCGGTCGGACCGGTTCACCACGTTGTCGCCGTGTTTGGCCGCGATCGGGATCACCGTCACGTCGACAACGCCGAGGCGGGCAGCGACCTGACGCAGTTCGTTCTCGACCTCGGCGTACCGTGCCTGGTCGAAATCGACAAGGTCGAACTTGTTCACTGTCGCGACGAAGTGCTTGATGCCCAACAGCTTTGCGATCCGGGCGTGACGGCGGGTCTGCCGCAGCACGCCCGCGCGCGCATCCACAAGCAGGACCGCGACGTGAGCGTTGGACGCGCCGGTGAACATGTTGCGGGTGTAGCGCTCATGGCCAGGGGTGTCGGCGAGAATGTAGCTCCGCGATTCGGTCGAGAAGAATCGGTAGGCAACATCGATGGTGATGCCCTGCTCCCTCTCCGCGCGCAGACCGTCCGACAGGGCGGCCAGGTCCGCGACTCCCTCTTCGTCGGTGACGGCGTCCAAATGATCGGTCGGCAGGCTGTCGGTGTCGTGCAGCAGGCGGCCGATGAGGGTGCTCTTGCCGTCGTCGACGGACCCCGCGGTGGTGATCCGCAACAGTTGGCGCGTCATCAGAAGTATCCCTCGCGCTTACGGTCCTCCATCGCGGCGGCCGACGTCCGGTCGTCGGCGCGGGTCTCACCCCGTTCGGACACTGTGGCCGCGGAGATCTCCTCGATCACGCGCTCGATGTCGGTGGCGTTCGACCGGACCGCACCGGTAATGGTCATGTCGCCGACCGTCCGGTAGCGCACCCATTCCACCGACGCGGACTCGCCGTCCGCCGGGTCCACGTACTCGGAGACCGCGAGCAGGATCCCGTCTCGTTCGAACACCTCTCGTTCGTGGGCGAAGTAGATCGACGGCAGCTCAAGGCCTTCCAGCTCGATGTAGCGCCATATATCGATCTCGGTCCAATTGCTGAGGGGGAAGACCCTCACCTGCTCGCCCTTCTTGATCCGGCCGTTGTACAGGGACCACGGTTCAGGGCGCTGGGCCCGTGGGTCCCATTGGCCGAACTCGTCGCGAAAACTCAGGATGCGCTCCTTGGCGCGGGCGCGCTCCTCGTCGCGACGTGCCCCGCCGAAAGCGGCGTCAAAGCCGCCGGCCTCCAATGCGTCCAGGAGCGTGCGGGTCTGCTGTCGGTTGCGGGAGGCCCCCGGACCGGGATCTGTAACTCGGCCACTGTCGATCGACTCTTGGACAGAGGCGACGATGAGTTTGTGTCCCTCTCCAGTGACCCGGCGGTCCCGGAACTCGATCACTTCAGGGAAATTGTGTCCGGTGTCGACATGCATCACCGGAAAGGGCAGCGGTGATGGCCGAAAAGCCTTCTCCGCCAATCGCAATAAAACGATCGAGTCTTTGCCCGCTGAAAAGAGCAGCACAGGCCGCTCCAGTTCGGCGACCACCTCACGGATGATGTGCACGGCTTCGGCTTCAAGCAACCGCAATTCGTCGACGTGTACGGCGTCGTACTCGGTGGAGGCTGTAGTCATGTCGGTAACCCCTCCTTCTCGGCATCAGCTCGATAGCGGTCCACCCAATCGTCGGACCTCTGATCCGCCTGCCGCTCCAGGACCGGTGCCGGCGCCAGTTGCGGATCCTGGCCCACCGCTTCGAGAACGGTGCCGACGATCGAAGTGAGGTTGCGCCACAGCACGGGATAGGAGACCTCAATCGGGGCGATTTGTTCCTCGTCGAACCACGCCCGCCAGCCCTTCTCCTGCTCGCGCAGCATCGTGATGACGTGGGCGATGGCCCCGGCGTGATACTCGGCGCGGGAGTCCCTGACCGGGTCGGGTCTGCCGCGCCACACCCGCGTCTGCACTGCTCGCCAGAACGAAACCGCTTGCGAGACAACGTCAGGACGGTAGACGTGGATGAGGACGGGATCGCTGCCGACGACGTCACGGATCGCGGCGAGTAGACCGTCGCCCGAGCGGTCCGGCAGGCCCGCCGCGCGCTGAAGCAGCAGCGGCGTCTGGTTCCACATCAACTTGCCACCCCAGATGCCGTTGGGTGTGCGGCCCACCGTGCGGATGTAGTCGCGCCAGATCTCAGCCGGAGCCAGGTCGGGCTTTCCTTCGTCGAGCGGGTCGAGCAGTTGCAGGATCGACGTGTCCTCGACGCCTTCGAACCACTGTCGTGGCTGCGGCGACTGGCTCGTGGTGGGCAGGTACTGGAAGAACTCGCCCGGTTCACCTGCCACGCCGGTGGCCCGAAGCGACTCGACGAGCAGGGTGCTGCCGCTGCGCTGCGATGCGAGGACAAGGTACGCCGTAGCAGACATTGGTGCGCCCCTAGCCGTGGTCTTCTTCGATGCCGCGATCGGCGGCGATCGGCGAACGGCTGGTCACCGAAGGTCCGTGAACGCGCATATACGTCTCGGTGTAGCGCTCCGCGATGCGGGTGCCCGCGAACTCGGACGGGATCACGTCATTGGTCTTGAGACGCCAGTCGTGAAGCAGTAACGCGAGGTCGTCGGCGATCGCCTCCGCTTTATCGGTGGCACCGGAACCCAGCAGGTTGTGTGACTCGGTGGGGTCCTCGACAAGGTCGTACAGCTCACGTTCCGGACGCGGTTCTCCGATGAATGGTGCAACCGCTTTACCCGGGACGCTGTCGGCGACATCCCACGGCAGATCGAGAAGGGGACGGCCGGCGTAGTTCTCGATGTAGGTGAATTCCTTTGTCCGGACAGCCCGTATCGGATCGAAGGAGTCGTGATACGTCTTGGTGGTGTACACCTCGGACCGAACGGGCTTGTCGGGCGTCGCCGCGGTGACCAGGGTTACCGGCATGCGATATGCCGTCTATATCGGAGGGCAGGTCGAGACCGAGGAGCTCCAGCAGCGTGGGCAGCAGGTCTACACCGCTGAACAAATCGTCGTAGACCCTCGGCGCCAGCCCACTGTCGAGCGGGGGACGGACGATCATCGCGATGCCGGTACCCGCGTCGTAGAGCGTCGACTTGGCGCGGGGCAGCGCAGGGCCATGGTCGGTCATGAAGACCACCCAGGTGGTGCGGTCAAGGCCAGTGGCGGCCAATGTGTCGAGGAGCTCCCCGACGGCGGCGTCGGCGACGGAGATCGCGCCGTAGAAGTCGGCAAGGTCCTGGCGGACATCGTCGGTTTCGGGGAGATAATCGGGCACCACGACGGCGTCCGGCGTCTGCGGGTTCGTAGCGCTCAGGCGGGTATGGGCGGTGGGTTTCGAAGAAGCCCGCGGTCAACAGGAAGGGTTCCCGGCGTGCGTCGGTGAGCCACTGCGTCGCGCGCTCCACCACGTATTCGCAGTATGAATTGGACACGTCGAACTCATCGAATCCGAGCCGAGCCGGATACGAGGTCTCGTGTTGCATTCCGAAAAGTGCTGTGTACCAACCTGCTTCAGACAGGATGTGGGGCAGGGTACGTACGTCAGCGCGGTATTCCCAGCCGTGATGGGCCAGACCGACCAGCCCGTTGGTCTGGGGGTAGCGGCCGGTGAAGAGTGACCCCCGCGACGGCGAGCACAACGGAGCGGTGGCGTGTGCCTGGGTGAACAGGATGCCCTCGGCCGCGAGCTGGTCGAGCCGGGGGCTGGACACGTCGGGATGGCCGTAGACACCGAGATAACGCCCGAGATCGTGCCAATGCACGATCAGCAAGCTGTCTCTCCGTGATTCGGTCACTGCGAATCCTTTCGGGTGTCGTCGGTACACCGAACCGGCCTACGACCGGATCGGCAACCCTTTAGCTCATCGAGGCAACTTATCCACAGTTGCGAGTTCATCCACAGGCTATGGGTCAGCTCGTGGTTTTCGTGGGTGGTGGTACCTAAAGTCGCACCACGTACGTTCGATCAGCTGGTCGCGGATGTCGCGCCGACTTCGGGTACGGGGTCGATTGGTGCATGGGCGCGGGTAGAGAACGCGGCGTGTGCGCGGCGACTGTCGGCGATCGTGGATGTATTGGAGGTGCGGCTGTCTGAGGATGGCTCGGCCGAGCGCGAGCAGTGGTGCCTGGACAACTGGGATGCGGTGGCCGCCGAGGTCGGCGCGGCGCAGGACGTGTCGTTGGGGGTGGCCTCGCATCAGCTGATGCTGGCGATGGCGTTGCGGGAGCGGCTACCGCGGGTCGCCGAGGTGTTCGCCGCGGGCCGGATCGGGGTCCAGTTGGTGAAGAAGATCGTGTATCGCACCGCCCTGGTCACGGACGCGGAAGCCCGCGCGAAGGTCGACGCCGAATTAGCGGCCGCAGTGACGGGGTGGGGTTGGTTGTCGGCGGTCAAGATCGAGCAGGCCATCGATTACCGGGTGGACCGCTACGACCCGTATGCGTTGCGGCGCGCGGAATCCCGCGCGCGAAGCCGCCGTGTCGACTGGATCTGGTCGGACGGTAGCGGCGCGTCGACGATCGAGGCGGTGTTGTTCGACCACGATGCCGCCACCCTGGATAAGCGGTTGGACGCGATGGCAAAGGCGGTGTGCGACGCCGACGGGCGCACCGTGGATCAGCGCCGCGCCGATGCCTTGGGGGCGTTGGCCGCTGGAGCCGACCGCCTCGCCTGCACCTGCGGGGCCGACGACTGCGCCGCCGCGTCCGAGCAGCCCAGCGCTGTGCTCGTCTACGTAGTCGCCGAGGAAAAGAGTCTGTCCGACGACACGGCCGTGACGCTGGAGGGGGGCGTCGCCGCAACCGGCTGGGCCGGCGCACACAAACCCGGCGGTGATGTTCGGCGGACCGATCATGCCCGCGCCCCTGTTGGCGGCCAAAATCGCCGCCGGCGCCACTGTGCAAATGGTGATCCACCCGGGCGATGCTCCGCCCGAGGCGCGGTATGTGCCGACACGGGTTTTGGCGGCGTTCGTCCGCTGCCGCGACTTGACCTGCCGCTTCCCCGGCTGCAACGAACCCGCCGATGCGTGCGACCTCGACCACACCATCGCCTATCCGGCCGGGCCGACGTGCGCGACGAACCTGAAATGCCTATGCCGAACACACCACTTGGTGAAGGCCATTTGGCATCCCGCCGCTGCCCGAGCCTGACCCGGCCCGCGCGGACCGCCAAGGCGCCCCAACGGCATTCACGCCCACCCGCACCACCACCCGGCTTTACCTCGACCCGGACGAACCTCCGCGCTAGTACCAGCTGCGCGTCAGCCCAGCTGGTAGGAATCGCGCGAGAGACGGAGGAAGTGACCGGTGCTGCTGTCGGTGCACGTCACCCCCGATGGCTCTACATCGCAAGTGATCGTGCCGACAGACCGGGTTTGGCCATAGTCGAGCGTTGGTGGTGGGGGATCAACGATCACACCCCCCTGACAGCCCAGGGATGACGGGGTGCCCTCGGCGAGATCGTATTCACGCCCCGCCACAGGACAATCCGGCAATGGTGGCTGGGGATAGGTGTGATTCAAGACCTGGCACGCGACCGTGCCTTTGCCGTAGTGCGCCTGGTCGTTGATGTCATGCCCCAATGTCATGGCGCAGAGGATGTCTCCCGGCGGGGACCGAAAATCGATTTCGTCATCTGCATGTCCGGTGCCCGCCAGGCCGATGGTTGCCGCGACAGTCGCCGTGGCGATCAGCGCGAGTTTTGTGATTGCCATGGCTCGCTGGCGGTACGAAATTGTGGTCACGTGGGTGTCCTTTCCGGGCGGATAATCTCCGGGGTCTGGGGGTGCCGTGCCAGGCGCGGGTCGTTAGCTGCTGCCCGGCTGTGACGGCCCGTTCATGCAAATAGTCTGGTAGACGCCTTGGCAAATCCTTGGGGATTCTTGGAACGGCCTCGCCAGTACCAACGGTCGGCATCGCTCGGCTGAAGTGTTCTTTAGCCAGTCGGTACCACCACTTGCTCAAGACTTTCTGCGGCGGCCCGAACGGCTGGCGCGACCGACAACCACCCGACGGCACCGTCATCTGGACTAGCCCCGGCGGGCAGACTCACAGCACCCGGCCCGGCAGCCTCGCGCTCTTCCCGACCCTATGTCGACCCACCGCACCGGTCAGCGTGCCCGTGACATCCACCCAGCAGCCCGGCCATACGCTGGCGATGCCAAAACGGCGACGAACCCGCGCACAAGACCGGGCCGACCGCATCAACACCGAACGCGCATTCAACGAGAACTACTGTGCTGAAAGGCGACTCAGCCACATGCTCGTCGCCGTGCGGAACAAGCCGCCGCCGTTTTGAGTCAGCCCCGTGCCGGCACGCCGACCGCGCGAAGGACGTACTCGGGCGGCACATCGAACGCGAGCGACGTGCGTGGTAGTTGCGTCAGGACGTCTGCGGGGATGGCGTCCTTGTAGCGCAGCGACAAGTGTCCCGTGAATTTTGGGTCGACTTCGGCGATGTCGACCTCGATGCGCAGCCCGTCGCCGGAGATGTCAGCCTTGACCGCGCCGCTTTGCGGGGCGTCCCATCGCTGGTCGATGGTGCGGCCCGCGAGCTTGGGTACCGACGACAAAGTGCCGAGCACGCGCTGCGGTGTGATCACCAGCGAACCGACGTAGCTGGAGAAGTTTCCGCTCGCCCGCTTGCCGGGGACTGATCCGCTGAACCGTCGGGTGACCGGGAGGTATTCGGCCAGGTGGATGATGCCCTCGGCGTCGACTTCGGTGCGAAGCGCGTCGGGCAGTCCGCCGATGCGAAGTAGCTTGCGCAGAATCACAGCCATATTTGCACCGTAGCGTTTAGTGCATGACGGCGCGGAAGGGCTGGTTGGTCGGCTTGGCAGCGCCGGCGTTTGCGCTGTACGTGCTGATGTGGGTCGGCTTCGCGATGAAGTGGCACTGGGTCGACGCGATGGACACCCGCGCCCTCGACGCCTTGCACACCTACGGGATCGCCCACCCGGGCTGGATCGCGGCCTGGAATATCTTCTGCACGGTTTTGAGCCCCACTGTGTTCCGGCTGATCACCTTGGCGGTGATCGTGCTCGCGTTGGCGCGGCGCAACGTGCGGGTGGCGCTGTTCCTCGTGATCAGCGTGGAGCTCACCGGGTTCCTCACGGAGGCGGCAAAGGCCGCCTCGAACCGTCCGCGGCCGGCCGAGGCGCTGGTGAACGCGCCGTCGACGTCCTTTCCGTCGGGACATGCGCTTGGCGTGATGGTGGCAATACTGGCGCTGCTGACTGTCACGTTGCCGCTCGTGCGGCGTCCGCTACGCGTTTGGCTCATCGCAGGCGGTGCGATCATCGTGCTGGCCATCGGCGTGGGGCGCGTCGTGCTCAATGTGCACCACCCATCGGATGTGCTTGCCGGATGGGCGCTGGGCTACATCTGGTTCGTCGTGTGCCTGCTGCTGGTGCCGCCCGCCGTCCCGGTCACGGCAGCGGACGAAACACCGGTAGCGCCCGGTAGTTCACGCTGAAGCTCGCCTCCGTGTACCTGGTGCCGACCTCGCCGTCGAGGGCCACGACGGTAGGACCGTCCACGGCGCTGAACGCGAACTCGGGCACTCGCATTTCGTGATACAGCGGGCTGCGTTCCAGCCGGCCGAGCGCGAGCGAGGTGACGATCCGCAGTCTGCTGAACCTACGGCCGGTCTCGAGAATGCGTACGTCGATGAGCCCGTCGTCCATCCTCGTGCGTCGCGACGGCGCGAAGCCTGACGGCAGATACGTGGAATTGCCAAGGAAGAACAGCGATGTCTGCAGGGTCTTGTTGTCGTAAGCGATGCGTATCGGCTCGTCGCGCCGCAGCGTGTGGAACATCGCATACAGTCCCGCCAACGGTTTGCCGATCTTGTGCTCGAGCCTCTCGCGAACCCGCACGAATCTCGGATACGCACCGATGCTCGCCGTGTTGATGACGATTTGCTTCTCGTTGAGGCAGACAAGATCGACACATGAGACGGCGCCGCGCCGGATCGCGTCGACGGTTTTGGCGACGCTGTCACAGCCGATGTCCTTGGCGAAATGGTTGAACGTGCCGCCAGGAAAGACCGCAAGAGGAATGCCGCGCTCGACCGCGATGCCCGCCGCACACGAGACGGTGCCGTCGCCGCCTCCGACGGCGAGTGCGTCGGCGCGCTCTGCAGCGTCGCGCAGTACCGACTCGATGTCGTCGCCGTCGCCGACCTCCACGACTTCGGCGGCAGGCAACGCGTCGCGAACCTCGTCGACGACGCGCGCTCCGGTACTGCTGCCCGACGCGGGGTTGATCACCAGCACCACGCCGGCACCATCGGGTCGTGGAGGAGTTTCCACCCGCAGGGGATCTGCGGCGGGGATTTTGGTGGGGACGATCGGCGGCACGATCCGACCACCGAGCACGGCGACGCCGGCGCCGATTCCGAAGCCTGCGAGTACGTCGCCCGGGTAGTGCGCGCCGACGACGACGCGCGACAGACCGACCAGACCGGCGAGCAGGGCCAGTCCAAGTCCTACGGGGGGACTCTCGAGTCCGACACCGACCGCGAACGCGGCAGCACTGGCGGAGTGCCCCGACGGCAGCGAGTTCGACGTCGGGAAGCGCCTGCTCTGCCGCGCCAAAGGCACCAATGTGCGGTTGGGCCGTTGGCGCTTCCAGACTCGCTTGGCGAATTGGTTGGTGACCAGGCTGGTCACGGCCAGGCTTGCGACTCCGCGCAGGGCGCCGCGTGCGGTTGCCTTGTGTCGGGTCGCCACCAGTGCGGCGGCGATCACGAACCAGAGTTTGGAATGGTCGGCGGCCCAGCTCAGCCGGGGCATCGTGGTGTCCAGCAGCGGGCTCGGCGATTCCGCGACCGCCTCGAAGACCTCGCGATCAAGGGTGCCGAGACCCTGGCCGATCTGGGTCAGGCCCCGCAGGCCCTGTGACTTTCGACGGAATCGCATGACGCCAACTTACCCAGGAGGCGACCTGCCCAACCGGGGCCCGATCATGTGCAACCATGGGCGCGTGCGCCGATGGCTGGTATCGCTGTTAGCGATGGCGTCGTTGGTGCTCGGGGCCATTTCTTCGCCCACCGGTCACGCCGACTACACACCGTGGTTCGCGCCGAAGGTCGGTAACGCCACTCAAGTGATTTCCGTTGTGGGAACTGGTGGTTCGTCGGCCAAGGTCGACGTCTTCCAACGCACCGCGGCCGGATGGCAACCGATCAAAGTCGGCATTCCCGCGTTTGTCGGTGCGAATGGCATGGCTCCGGAAACCCATGACGGCCAAGCGAAGACCCCCATGGGCATCTTCAGTCTCGACTTCGCCTTCGGCACTGCGCCGAACCCGGGTGGTGGCCTGAAGTATGTGCAGGTCGGTCCCGACCACTGGTGGGACGGCGACATGAAGAGCCCGACTTACAACACCATGCAGGTGTGCAAGAAATCGCAGTGCCCGTTCAACACCGACCCGTCCAGTGGCACCGAGAATCTCGAGATCCCGCAGTACGTTCACGCGGTGGTGATGGGCGTCAACAAGGAACGCGTGCCGGGCAATGGAGGTGCGTTCTTCCTGCACGCCACCGACGGAGGTCCGACCGCGGGCTGCGTGGCGATCGATGACGGCACCCTGGTCGACATCATGCGCTGGCTGCAACCGGGCGCGCTGATCGCGGTTACCCAGTAACCGTCAAATATTCAGCGCCTCACCGGGTGTCACCTTGAAATTGGTGATCGACTCGGTCGACAGGTTGACCTCGTAGGTGCGCTGGTATCCCGTGACGCTGATCCGCCAGCCGTCCGGGGTGCGCCGATAGCGGTCGTGGTAGAAAGCGGCGCCGTAGAGCATGAAGTTGAATTCCGGCACGATGACCCGGTCCTGCAGGTACCAAGTGCCGGTGGCGTCGTCACCGTCGACGTCGATCTCGGGATGTGTCACCCGGTGCTCGGTGAGGATGTTGGCAGGCATCGATGTACGCATGAACTCGACCAGGGTGTCGCGATCGGTGAAGTGGTGCTCCTCGCCGAGCGAAGTGCCGTAGTCGCCAACGACATCCTCGGTGAGCGTCTCGGCAAACTCGTCCCAGTGCTTGGTGTCCAGCGCGCGCAGATAGCGGTACTTCACCCGTGTGATGTCGTCGATGTCACCCATGCCAACATTGCAACACACCGACTTCTGGCGGTCCGAGTACCCTCCGTAACAGTGAAGAATCCCGAGCACCCAAAAGCTTGCTGGCGGAACGCTGTTCAAACGGGTTGCCTACGGAGTGTCTGAGCCAGATATGCCCATATCGGGGCTATGGTGTGGCCCGTTATGAGCGACCCTCTGGGGTTGTCGGTCGGGACAACGAACCTGGTCGCGGCGCGTGTCGGTAATCAACCCGTGACGCGCCGCTCCGTGCTGACCCTCCCGGGATCGGACGCCACGATAAGCGGATTCGTCGAGCGTGTGGGCGACCGGGTCCCGCTGGTGACGCCAGACGGGACGCGCTATCTCGCTGAACAGCTACTGGTCGAGGCCCTCGGCGCGCTGGTGCAGGTCGGCGGCGGCCCGTCGTCCGACGTCGCCATCGCGGTTCCGGCGCACTGGGGCCCTTCGACGACATGGGCGTTCCGGAGCGCACTGGCTAACAGCAGGAATCTGTCGCAGACCAGCGAACCGGTCCGGGTTGTTTCCGACGCCGTTGCGGCCTTGACAGCGCTTCAGGCAAACCCCGGAATCACCGTGAACGGTGTGGTGGCGCTGCTTGATTTCGGTGGGAGCGGCACCAGCATCACCCTGGCCGACGCCGCGTCTTCGTTTCGACCCATCGGCGAGACGTTTCGCTACACCGATTTCTCCGGTGACCTGATCGACCAGGCCTTGCTGGCGCATGTTTTGGACAGCCTCTCCGGCGACGCCGATCCCGCGGGAACGACGGCGGTCGAATCTCTGACCAAACTCCGCGAGGAGTGCAGGCTGGCCAAGGAGCGGCTGTCGGCTGACACTGCTACGCAGTTGGTCATCGAACTCCCGGGGTACCGCGTCGACATCCGGTTGACGCGAGACGAACTTCAGGAACTGATTCTGCGCCCGCTGGACGGCGTTATTGCGGCCGTCGACGACTTGGCGGAACGCAATGGGACGGCGCGGACCGATATGGCGGCCCTGGCCATCGTAGGCGGCGGCGCGAGTATTCCCTTTGTCACACAACGACTTTCCGAGCACACCCGGCTCCCAGTGGTTACCACGCCGCAACCTGCTCTCAACGCCGCGGTCGGCGCCGCGCTCTTCGCGGCATTCGACGCCGACGCGCTGACGGGGGCCAACGTGTCGGCGGCCTTGGATGCGGCCGCGCCGACAGGCGCAGCCGCTGCCGCCACCGATGCCACCGAGGCGGCGGCCGTCTTCGACGGCCCGGGACCCGACAACCCTGACTCGGCGACATTCCGGGCACTGGCCTGGTCGCAGGAAGAGGGCGGCGACGAGCTGGTCCCGTACACCGGTGAAAACCCTTACCAGGTAACGGATACCGAGCTTCGCCCGGCGATCGAGTATGTGCCGGCGACGACGGGCAGGATCTACGAGGAGCCGAAACGGCGGTGGCACCGCATGGTGCAGTTGGTGATTGGGATCGCCGCCCTCATCGGCATCATCGCGGTCGGTGGTGTGGCGTATGCACTGACCAGCGCCACGGATAGCACGCAGGCGACCGAAGCGCCCCGCCCCGAACCGCCGAAGTCGCCCGCGCCCGAACCACCGTCGCCGAAGGAACCCGCGGAACCGCCGCCGAGTCCGCCGCCTCCGCCGCCCAGTGTGGAGACGGTCACCAGCGAGGCGCCTCCGCCTCCGCCCCCGCCGTCGCCTACGTGGACGCCGACCACGACGGAGGCGCCGATAACCACCACGCGGACGACGACCACGACGCGGACGACGACCACGACGCCGACCACGACCACGACGTCGCCGACCACGACCACGACGTCGCCGACCACGACGACGACCACCACGACCACCAGCACCACGCCGTCGATGACGACGAGCTACATCAGGTTGCCTTTCGTCCCGGTGCCCGTGCCGATCCAGGTGCCCAACCAGGGCCCTGTCCAGCAGCAACCGCAATACCAGCAACCGCAATACCAGCAGCCGTATGACCCGTATCAGCCGTATCAGCCGTATCAGCCGTCGCCCTACGGCTGACCGGTGGCACACTGGGTAGATGAGTAGCAATGGGCCTTTTGGGTTCGACCCTGAGGACTTCGATCGGGTTATCCGTGAAGCGGGCGAGGGACTACGCGACGCGGTCGGCAAGGTCTTCGACATGACCGGCGAGCGGGCCGGGTGGAGCGTGCTCTTCGACGAGTTCTCGCGCCGCCAGAGGCGCGAGCCGGAAACGACCGGCGAGACCGGTGACGGGGTGTGGTCCATCTACACCGTCGACGAGGACGGCAAGGCCCATGTCGAGGAGGTGTACGCCACCGAACTCGACGCGCTGCGGGCGAACAAGAACAACACCGACCCGACGCGGAAGGTGCGGTTCCTGCCCTACGGCATCGCCGCGAGCGTGTTGGACTCCTCGCCGGACGCCTCGACCGACTCCTCACCGGACGCTTCGCCCGACGCCACGGAATAGCCTGCGGCGCAGCACTTCGCTTTCCTAGGATCTGCGAATGGTGAAGTGCACACGCATGCTGCCCATCGCGAGCGGAATGTTGTCGACAGTCATCCTCGCCGGCCCGGCGTCGGCAACGCCGCCCGATGGCGAGGTCGAGCGCACCGATCTGGCCAAGGGCACCACGAACACGCCGATCTCGATCGTCACGAACGGCGAAGAGACGGCGTTCTATGTCCAGAGCCTGGTGCTGGGGACCGGTGCGAGCAGTGGCTGGCATGCGCATCCTGGACCCGAACAGTCGGTGGTCACCAAGGGCACGGTCTTCGTGCAGACCGCCGCCAATTGCCTGCCGCTGGCGTTCACCGCGGGCCAGACTGTGTTCCTGCCGGCCGGCGTTACACATGTTGTGGTCAACCGGGGTCCCGAAGACGCCGAGGTGGTGGTCACCTACACGCTGCCCGCCGACCGCATGGCCAGAGACGACGCCCCCGCCGCTTGCCCCTAGACGTTCTGCGGGTGGTGGCAGGCCGCCAGATGTGCCGATCCGTGTTCGACGAGGGCCGGCTCCTCTGACGTGCACACGTCGGTCGACCAGGGGCAACGTGTGTGGAAGTGGCACCCGGGGGGCGGGTCGATCGGGCTCGGCACATCGCCCTCGAGCACGAGCCGTTCGCGCGCGGCGTTCCGCTCGGGATCGGGAATCGGAACGGCGGACAGCAGCGCATTGGTGTACGGGTGGATCGGCTTCTGGTAGAGCTCGTCGGCACCCGAGTTCTCGACGATCTTGCCCAGGTACATGACCGCAACGCGATCGGACACATGGCGGACGACGCCGAGGTCGTGGGCCACGAACAGATAGGAAAGGCCGAACTCGTCCTGCACGTCCTCGAGCAGGTTGATGATCTGTGCCTGCACGGATACATCCAGCGCCGATACGGGTTCGTCGGCCACGATCAGCTTGGGCCGCAGGGCGAGCGCACGGGCGATGCCGATGCGTTGACGCTGTCCGCCGGAGAACTCGTGCGGAAACCGGTTGTAGTGCTCGCCCTGCAAGCCAACGCGGTCGAGCAGGTCTTGTACCTGGCGCTTCACCTCCGCACCCTTGGCCAGCCCGTGCAGCTCGAGCGGGTCACCGATGATCTGGCCGATGCGCTTGCGCGGATTCAGCGAAGCGAACGGATCCTGGAAGATCATTTGCATCTGGCGGCGCATCGCACGCAGGCCGCGCCGCGAGCGGCCGACCAGTTCCTCGCCATCGAACCGGACCGAACCGGACGTCGGTGTCGTCAACTGCAGGATCGCCCGGCACAGCGTCGACTTGCCGCATCCGGATTCGCCTACCAGGCCAAGGGTTTCGCCCTCGTTGAGGGTGAGGCTGACGCCGTCCACTGCGCGGACCCGGGCGACCTCGCGATCGATCACGAGGCCCGACTTGATCGGGAAGTGCTTGACGAGATCGGTCACCTCCAGAAGCAGCTCGCCCTTGCTCATTTCTCGGCTCCCGCTCGCTCCGGTCCTCGCTCCGCTGCGATCCTCACTCGCGCTCGCCTTCGGGTGCTCATTTCTCGGCTCCCGCTCGCTCCGGTCCTCGCTCCGCTGCGATCCTCACTCGCGCTCGCCTTCGGGTGCTCATTTCTCGGCTCCCGCTCGCATCTTGTCGGCGGCATCGAGCCAGCACCGGTCGAGGTGTGCGCCACCCGTACGCGGCTCCAGCGGCGGCATTTCCGCACACTCGTCGAAGACGTGCGAGCAGCGCGGGGCGAAGCGGCAGCCTGGCGGCGGAGACAGCAGTGACGGCGGCGCCCCAGGGATCTGCTCAAGCCGCGCAGTGCGCGGCCGGTCCAGCCGGGCGAGCGAGCCGAGCAGGCCCCACGTGTAGGGATGCTTTGGCGCATAGAAGATTTCGTCAAGGGTGGCGTTCTCGACGACCTGGCCGGCGTACATCACCAGCACCCGGTCGGCGACTTCTGCCACCACGCCGAGGTCGTGGGTGATCAGGATGACTGCCAGGCCCCGTTCCTGGTTGAGCCGGTCGATCAGTTGCAGGATCTGCGCCTGCACCGTGACGTCGAGCGCGGTGGTCGGCTCGTCGGCGATCAGCACTTTCGGCTCGAGGGCCAGCGCCATGGCGATCATCACGCGCTGGCGCATGCCACCCGAGAACTCGTGTGGATAGTCACGCACTCTGCGCTCGGGATTGGGAATGCCGACCGAGCGAAGCAGTTCGACCGCACGGGCAGTAGCGTCCTTCTTGGAGATATCGCGATGCGCGCGGATCATCTCGGTGATCTGATCGCCGACGCGGTAGACGGGGTTCAACGCGCACATCGGGTCCTGAAAGACCATGGCGATCTCCTCGCCGCGGACATCTTTCAGCTGATTGTCCTTCAGTCCGTTCAGTTCCTTGCCGCGATAGTCGACCGAACCCGTGATGCGGGAGTTCGGTGCGCGGGTGAGGCCGGTAATCGTCTGTGCGGTAACGCTTTTACCACAGCCCGACTCACCGACGATGGCCAGGATCTCGCCAGCCGACAGCTCGAACGAGACGCCGTCGACGGCCTGCACAACGCCGTCTTCGGTGGCGAAGCCGACCCGCAGGTCGTTAACGGTGAGGATCGGGCTCATGCGGGCGCCGCCTCTCCGAGACGGATGCGAGGATCCAGCACGGCGTAGAGAATGTCGACGAGCGTATTGAACAGCACGATGAAGAACGCGCCGAACATCACCACCGCCATCAGGGGCGGAAGGTCCAGCGAGCGAATGGCCTCACCGGCGTACAAGCCGACACCGTCGATGTTGTAGACGGTTTCGGTCAGGATGGCACCGCCGCCGACGACCATGCCGAAGTCGAGGCCGAACAGGGTGATGATGGGAATCATCGAGTTGCGCAGCACATGTCGCACCAGCACCTGCCGCTCGCTGAGCCCCTTCGCGCGCGCGGTACGCACGTAGTCCTCGTTCATCACGTCGAGCATGTTGGACCGCAGTACCCGGCTGTATATGCCCACGAAAAGCACCGCGAGCGTTACCCAGGGCAGGATGAGGTGATACGCCCAATCCAGCGGACTCTCGGTGAACGGCACATAACCGCCCGTCGGGAACAGCTCGATCTTGAAGCTGAAGTAGTAGAGAAGCATCGCGGCCAGCCAGAAAACCGGCAACGAAATCCCGACCAGTGCAAGGATTGTCAGGGCGCGATCGGTGAACCGGCCTGCGTGCACGGCGCTCAGGTAGCCGAACACGATCGACAGTGCCATCCACAGCACAGCCGCCCCGATGCACAACGAGAACGTCGCGGGCACGCCTTCCCAGATCTGCTGGACGACGTTGCGGTCCTTGGCATACGACGTGAGCTGGCCGGTGAAGATCTGCTTCATCATCGTCAGGTACTGCACGACCAAGGGCTTGTCGAGCCCGAGATCGGCGCTGACCCGGGCCACCAGCGCGGGGTCGGAGTTTTTCCCGGCGATTCGCGCGGCCGGGTCGGAGTTGGGGATGACGTTGAAGATGAGAAACACGATCACCGAGATCGCGAACAACACCGCGATCATGCCGAGCAGGCGTCTGGCGACAAACTGGGCCATCGGTCAGTGCTCCAGCCTGATCTTCGCCTTCGGGTCCAATGCATCCCGCAGGCCGTCGCCGAACACGTTCAGCGCCAACACCGTTGCGACGATCATCAAACCGGGCACGACGGTCAGGTGCGGAGCCGTGAAGATCACCTGGTAGCCGTCGGAGATCATGGTGCCCCACGACGCATTGGGTGGCCGCACCCCGGCCCCCAAGAACGACAGCGCCGACTCCAGCAGCATGTTGTTGGCGATGCTGAGGGTGAAGAACACGATGATCGTCGACAGGATGTTGGGCAGCAGTTCGGAGAACATGATCCGCAGCGGCCCCTTCCCTTGCGCGACCGCCGCCTCGACGAACTCCTTCTCCCGCAGCGCGAGGATCTCACCTCGTATCGGTCGGGACACGTACGGCACATAGACGAACCCGATAATCAGGATTGGAATCCATAGCGAATCGCCTGCGATCTCGAGGATTCCGACCTTGAGGCCACCGACGGACAGAGTGGTGCCCAACGCGATGCCGAGCAGCAGAACGGGAAATGCCCAGATCACGTCCATCATGCGCGACAGCACCGAATCGATCCAGCCGCGGTAGTAGCCGGACAGCAGCCCGACGATCACTGCCAGGACCACGGTGACTGCGGCCGCCGCCACACCGACATAGATCGAGGTCCGGCCGCCGTACATCAGCCGCACCATCACGTCCCGCCCGTTCTGGTCGGCGCCGAGCAGGAACTTTCCGTGCAGTCCCGGGCCCAAAGGTGTGCCGTCGGCAGAGACGACGTCGGTCTCCTGCCCGTTGACCATCACCTTGTCGGTGATGTGGTTCTCGTTCGGTCCGGTGTGCGCAACGTAGTGTTCCCACAGCGGCGCCGCCATGCAGAACAGCACGATCAGGATGAACAGGACTCCGAAGGCCAGCGCAACCTTGTTGCGCCGCAGGCGAAGCCACGCCAGATACCAGGGACTGCGACCCTGGATCTGCGAGGTGGGCACACCTGTGGGGAGCACCGGCTCACCAGGTACCTCCAGCGAGCCTGTCGGCGTGACCACGCGCTACTTGATCGCGAACGCGGTGAAGTCCTGGCTGAACAGCAGATGGTGATACGCCTTGTCGAAGTCCATGCGTTCCGAGACGAACGTGCTGAACTGCTCGTTTCCGTATGGCGCCCAGACCGCCTGCTCCATGTAGGACTTGTCGAGGGCGGCGTACTGCTCCGCAACGCCTCCGTCGCCGATCAGCTTCGTCAGCAGTTCGTCTTGCTTGGCGTTGTTGGGCGGGATGTTTACCCGCGACAGGTTATTGCTGTTGGTCGGCAGGATGCTGTCTCCGTGCAGCAGCGGACGGAAGAAGTCGTCGGGGTGCGGGAAGTCCTGGAACCAGTCGCCGAAGCCGGTGTCCACGTCCGGCGTCGACTGGTTGCCGACCGTCGACCAGTACACGTCGCCCGCAATCACCTTCAGCGTCGCATTGAACCCCAGCTGAGTGAGTAGATCGTGATAGTACTCGCCGATCCGCTTGCGGTCGGACTCGTCGTCGGTCCACACAGTGATGTCGCGGTCAGCCGGATTAGCTTCAGCGAGTAGCTGTTTCGCCTTGGCCATGTCCGGGCCAGGGTAGAGCTTGTACTCCGCGTAACCGGGCATGCCGGGCGGCAGGATTTGCTGTGTCGCATGCAGCCGGCCACCGAAGATCCTGTTCAATGCTTCCGGGTCGACCGCATAGTTGATCGCCTGCCGCACCTTGATGTCGTTGAACGGGGCCTTCTCGGTGTTCATGAAGAAGTAGTAGGTGTTGATCGAGTCCTCCAGGCGGAAACGATCGCTGAATTTGGCCTTGACCTCGGCGAGGCGGTCCGCCACCGGCGGATCGAGCATGAAGTCGGTCTTGTTCTGCTCGACGTCGGTCACCTGGGAGCTGTTGTTCTTGTTCTCATTGACGACGATCTTGTCGACGTTGGCGTCCGGCACCTCACTGGCGCCCGCGTCCTTGACGGTCTTGAAGTTCGGATTGCGCTCCAGTGTCAGGGTCCGCGGGGCGTTGACCGAGGTGATCATGAACGGACCGCTGGCGGCCGGCGGTTTGTTGGTCGCGTCCTTGTCCAGCGGGGTGCTCGGCGGTACGGGTGCGGCGAACATCAGACCGAGCACGTTCTCGAAGGTGCCATTCGGCTCCGTCAACGTGATGGTGATATCGCCGGTGTTGTCATCCGTTTTTATGCCGCTGATTGTCTCGACCTTCTTATCGGCGTAGTCGCTGGCGCCGACGATTTTGTCGAAAAACACCGAACCGCCGGAATCGGCTCTGAACAACCGCTGAATGCCGTAGGCGAAATCGGAGGCCTTGATGGGCGTTCCGTCGGAGTACTTCATGTTCGGGCGGAGCTTGAGCTTGTAGGTCTTTCCGTCCGCCGAGATCTCGGGCATGTCCTCTGCGAGGCCCGGAACGACCTGGGTGCCGTCCTTACCTTTGGTGTGCTTGTAGGTCAGCAGGGGCGTGTAGACGTTCCACAGAACGGACCAGCCCTCAACGGTGTAGGAGAGCTGCGGGTCGACGTAGTCGGGGAACGAGCTCAACGACATGCTGATTTCACCGCCGCCACCACCGCCTCCGCCACTTTCGCCCTTCTTGCTGCCGCAGCCGCCTGTCCCGAACAATGCGAGCGCGACGATGCAGCCGATGGCCAAAACCTTGCGCATATTTCGCTCCCTGGGTTGTGGGCCGTTCAATCCCCATACACGTCTACGCCACTCCCGGGGATCGGAATACATCTTTGGGGAAAATGCCCGCGCCCGCAGGGGAAGTGGCCGACGGCTGTCTCGGACTCGACGTGTTTTCGTGTTCGTCGACGCGGGCAGAACGGGTCGCCGCGCAGGACTAAGGTCCCGCTACAGAAGGTCGGGGATCATCCGAGGGAGGCCTTCGATGATGGTGTTTTTCGGTGCTTGGCAATCGCCGGCGTGGCTTCGTTGGGGCCGCTTGCATTCGCGACGATGATGACGCTGGGAATCAGTAATGCGGTCGAGTGTGGATGGGGAACCGTATACCCCGCGCCGTCCAATAGCTGCGTTGCGGCGCCGGCCCCGCCGCCACCGCCATCTGCGTGGAACGGTGACATCACGCCGTACTTCAGCGAGGGGGTTTGCGTGCCGATTCCGGTACCCTTCGCACCGTCGATCTGTGCCCGCGCTTAACAGGAGCTTCGTGGCCGTTGAATTTTGCTATGGGTGTGGCGAAAATTCGCTGCCTGTGACACCATGGTCGGTACATCCTGCCGTTTGCGGTGCAGGTAGAAAGATAGGAAACCTTAATGGGGACACAAAGTCGTTTGCCTCGTCGCCTCTCCGCCGTTGCCGGACTCGGCGCTCTCGTCACAATGGGAGTGATCACCGCAGGTTGCGCCGGTCAGGAAAAGGCTCCCGAGACCTCCACCACGACGACAACTACCACCACCACGACGACGTCGCCCGCTGCGCCGCCCACGGAGACCGAGAAGGCACCGCGTATCGATCCACAGGCACCGAACCAGTTCACCCCGAGTGTCTACGCGCCTCCGCCCTCGCAGGTCCAGCCCGGCGAACATGGCCGGCACGTACAAAACGGCTCTTAGTCCCACCGAAGTGCGGCGTCGTCCATCGGCGCTCCTCGCGGCGTCGGCGCTCATCGTTGCTTCGGGCGTCGGCGCTGGCTGCGCGGCGCATCGTTCGGCGGCGATCACCGGTCCGTACGCGTCGCTGCTCGCGAGCTCGACCGAACTTGGTCCGTCGCGCTCGGGCGACGCTCAACTGACAGTCGCGTTGCCGAGTTCCGCCCGCCCCGAACAACTGACGGGCTGGGCGGGCTCGCGAGGACTGTGGGTGCGATGGCGACCCAGTGAGGAATGGGCGATCGTCGAGGGTCGCGCGTCCGATGTGGCGCGCGCGTTCGACGTGCCGGTGAACGACTACCGGGGCCGCAAGGGCCAGGTGTTCTATGCATCGCCAGAACAGCCTTCGGTACCTACGGAACTGCGCGATGCCGTCACCGGGCTGGGCCGGATCATGGGCTACACCCCTCATCGCACGAACCGGCCAGACAACCTCCCGCTCGACGTGCCGAAAGGCGGATTGACGCCCAGCGGGCTGCTCGACGCGTACAACGCCACCCCGTTGGCGAAGGAGGGCCACACCGGCAGCGGCGCGACCATCGTGTTCTTCGAGTTCGACGGCTTCGATCAAAAGGACCTCGACACCTTCGCGGACTCGTCCGGGCTGCCACGTTTCACCCCCGAGGTGATTGGTGGCGTGCCGGATCATGCGCACGGCGAGACCACGATGGATCTTCAAGTGGCACACGCGATTGCGCCCGACGCGCGGCTCGTAGTGATCAACGCCAGGCCGACCTTGGTGCACGATGGCGCATACGAGAAGATCGGCCAGATGTTCGAGGACGTGGACCGGCAATTTCCGGGCGCGGTGTGGAGCCTGTCGATCGGTTGGGCATGTGACTCAATGGTGAACGCCGTCGACCTGGCGCCTGTGGAGTCCGCATTGGTCAGGGCCCAACAGCACGGCACCACAGCGTTCGACGCCACCGGAGACAATGCCGGTCTGGAATGTAAAGGGGCCGACGAGTGGTCCTCCCCGCCGGGGCCGGATGACGTTGGGATGGACGCGATCTCATCGATACCGGCGATGACCGCGGTCGGCGCAACCACGCTGTCAACGGGACCGCGAGGTCAGTGGCTCAGCGAGTACGCATGGTTTGATTCGCCGCTGTCGCAGGGCACAAGCGGCGGTGTGTCAAAGCTATTCGCGCGGCCGACATGGCAGGACAAGTTGTCGGCGGAGCGAGACACCTCGCGGCGAAGGCTGTCGCCCGACGTCGCGGCGGTCGGTGACCCGTTCACCGGAGTGAGGTTCATCTTCGGGCAGCGAGAGTATGTCGGCGCCGGGACGTCGCAAGCAGCGCCGATTTGGGCCGCGCTGACGGTGTTGATGAATCAATACCTGAAAGCGAACGGCGGTCGGCCGCTCGGGGACCTCAACCCACTTCTGTATCGGGTGGCAGCCGGCGCAGCGCTGCCGGGATTTCGTGATATCCGGTTGGGCGGCAATGCAGTTGACATGACACAACCCGGGTACGACCTGCTGACCGGGCTCGGCAGTCCCAACACCTACAACCTCGCCCAGGACCTACTCAAGGTGCAGGCGCGGGTAGCGCCCTAATGATGACCGAGGGCCCCGGCGACGGCGGGGACCGGCCACGGGTGGGGACGTACGCAGCCGCCCCGGGAGAGCGGGTGCTGCAGCCGTTTGTCGCGATTTCCCTGTTCCCGTATCTACCGCAGCGGTCCCGCATGGCGTTCCGAGTTGGCCTGGCGGCCCTGCTTCTTGTACTGATTACATTCGCGCTGTTGCGTTGGCAGGCAGCGTTGATCGCGATTGCTGCGCTCGGCCTCCCGCTGATATTCGTGCTCTACCTCTATGAGATTGACGTCCAACGAGATCTGACGATTCGTTCACTTGTGCCGACTGCGGTGCTGGGGGTCGGACTGGGTGTCGGGTGGGCGTTGTTGACCGGCGCGGTGATCTCTGACTACTACGATGTCTCTCTCGGTGACACGGGTGTAACAAGGCAGGCCCTTGTTGCAGGAGTCGCGATCCCGATCGGGGGCGCAGTCCTCACGCTGGTTCCCGCAGTGATTATGAGGTTCGTTCGTCCGACCCGAGAGTCGATGGACGGATTCGTCATTGGGGCGCTGAGCGCAATCTGTTTCACCTCCGCGGCAATGTTGACTCGCCTGGCCCCGGAGTTTGAGACGGGACTGTTCGCAGGTGACCGGCCCATCAGCGTCCTTTTGATCCAGGCGGGCCTGCAGGGTGTGGCGGTGCCGTTGATCGCGACGTCGCTGGGTGGATTGGTCGGTGCCTCGCTGTGGTTCGGTCGACCGAAGCTGATCGTGTCGAGCGTGTTGATCATGCTGATTGTGTACGGTGGTCTCGGGCTGAGCGACCTTGCACCTGTGTCGGAGGCCCTGCAATTCACGGTGTACGCGGTGGTCACCGTGATCGCCCTGCTGGCGTTGAGAATTGGGCTGCAGATCGCCATGCTTCGCGAGGAACGCCGCCCGATTGATCCGAGGCATACGACCCATGGATGGCTGTTCAGGACATTGGGTGCAGGCGTAATCGTGGCGGCAGCGGCGGGTGTGACAGCGGCGACGTTGGCCACGCCGGCCAGTCCGCGGTATACCTGCCCGCCGGATTGCGGGCGTCCTCCGATCGGCGAACCGATCGATCTGAATCCGCGGTTCTTCTCTGCCGACAGACAGTTCTCGGTCCAGTACCCAAGTGCCGAATCGGCCTACCGGACAACGCTGAAGCCGAATGGGGTGGACCTGGACTACTACATCGGTGACACCGGCACCATGCAGCTGTTCGGGATGCCGGCCGAAAAGCGCAGTCCGAAACAGATTCTCGACGGCTTGATCAAGGAGCGCTATCCCGACGCCAAGGTCGAATACGAAATCCCGAACGCGATGGTGGGATACCAGCCTGGGTACGGCGTCGTCCTCGATGAGTACCCGCAAGACGCCAGCGGGGACTTCACCCGGCTCCGACTGGTAGCCCTGTGTGCAGTCAAGAACGACTACGCGTTGATCGCAGCCGCGATCGGCCCGTACCACGAATTCACGCCGGACTTCGGCACCGGGCACCCGTCAGGCGTCAACCTTGCCATCGCACTGGATATGGGCAAGTACGTCAACAGCTTTCGCTGGATCAGCGCTTCGGAAGGCTGACCGACGCAGGAGTGAAGCGGACGGGCATCGAGCGGATGCCGTTCATCAGGTTCGATCGCACCCGCTCGGCCGGTCCGGCGAGCTCGAGATCCTTCATCCGGGACAGCACTTCGGGAATGATCGCGGTGGCCTCCACTCGGGCAAGGTTGGCGCCCAGACAGAAATGGGTGCCCCCGCCCCCGAAGGCCAGATGTGGATTCGGAGCACGGCCGATGTCGAAGCGATCGGGATCGGCGAACCGGGTTTCGTCGCGATTGGCCGACGGATAGAACATCGCCGCCCGGTCCCCCGCCTTGACGGGTATCCCCCGCAACTCGGTGTCCTTGGTAGCCGTGCGCACGAAGACCGTGACCGGGCTGGTGTAGCGAAGCATTTCCTCGATCGCCGTCGGCAGCAGCGACCGATCCTCGTCGAGACGCGCCTGCTCGGCAGGGTGTTCCATCATCGCGAGGATGCCCGCCGCAACCAGATTTCGGGTGGTATCGCCGCCGGCGTTGATCAGTAGAAGGAAGAACATGTTGAACTCGAGATCGGTGAGGTGTTCACCGTCCAACTCGGCCTGAAGCAAGGAGGTCGCGATGTCATCGCCCGGCGTTGCGCGCTTCTTCGCGGCGAGCCCTGTCCCGTATTCGAACATCTGCATCTGCGCCTGCAGGAAGTGCGACTCTTCGTGCGCGTCGCCGACCGAGCCGGTGTTCATGATCTCGGTCAGCTCGTAGAGCCGGCGACCGTCCGCCAAAGGAATGCCGAGCAGTTCGGCGATCACGAACGACGGCAGCGCGCCTGCGATGTCGTTGACGAAGTCGCATTCGCCCCGCTCCACGACGTCGTCCACGACCCGGCGGGCAACGTCGGCGACGTGGTCATTCAGCCGTGCGACCTGACGTGGCGTGAAGCCCTTGCTGACCAGCGAGCGCAGCTTCGTGTGACGCGGCGGGTCCATCGTCAGCATCATCAACTCGAGTTGGTAGGCATCCTCGGGCCGTGGCACCTCGAAGAACACGCCTGCGGTCTGCGACGACCACGTCACACTGTCTCGCGAGACCGCGAGCACTTCGTCGTAACCCGTCAACGCCAGAAAGCCCGGTCCGTCCTCATGCGGGTGCCAAGCGACCGGGGCGCGCCGCCGCAGCTCCCGAAACGCCTCGAAGGGCATTCCAGATTGATAGGTGTCCGGATCGGCGAGATCGACGCCGCCGATGCTGATGGCATCTTGAGGCACGGTCCGCACGATAATGGCCGCGCTCGACCGCCGGAGAGAAACATCGAACCGGTCGAGAGAAAACTGCCGGCTCGGTTAAAACACCCGACCGATTCGACGCTTCCCTCAGATTACGACTGGACCAGGTCAATCACCCTGCGGCACGCCGTTGAGCTGCGAAAATGTGACCAACACGCGATCATTAGCTGACCCGGGGAAACTCCACCCTTTTTAAGGGTTCCTTGAGGGATGCTGTACATCGGCCGATTAGCTCTTATCGTGCTAGCTGATGGGGAAGCACAGTGTGACCCGGAGCCGACGGAAGCCGTCGGCGGCCGTGGCTGCGGTTGTTGCCCCCTACGCCCTCTTGCTCGCGGCCGGAGGCGACCTCCATCCACTCGCGGACGACCACGACGCCGACGTGCCCGAGCAGGTCGTCGACGAGGCTGCGTCGCACAACGTGGAGATCGTGGCGGCGGCATCGCCCGAACTATCGGTGGCTCCTTCCAGCGTCCAAGCGGACGGTGGCGCCGCGTCGGTCCAGTTCGCTTCGGCGTCGAGGTACCGGGTCTACAACCGGGAGGCCGAGCGGGTGTTGCCTGCCGGACGCGCACCGGAACGGGGACTTCAGGTCAAGACCATATTGGTGGAACGCAGCGTCAGTGCCTCGTTCCCGGAGATCCACGACATCGGCGGCGTACGCCCCGACGCACTGAGGTGGCATCCCGACGGGCTGGCGCTCGACGTGATGATCCCGAACCCGACTTCGGCCGAGGGCATCGCGCTCGGAAACAGGATCGTCGAATTCGCACTCGACAACGCGGAACGGTTCGATTTGCAGGACTGCATCTGGCGCGGCGTTTACTACACACCGAACGGCGCTAAGCCCGGCGGTTACGGCCACTTTGACCACGTTCACATCACCACGCACGGTGGCGGTTACCCCACCGGCGGTGAGGTCTACATCCGCTGAGCCTGCCACGCACGCGCTGCGATGAGCTCCGGCACCAGGACCTCGGTCAACAGCCGTACGAGGTCGTCGGAGTCGCCAGGGTAGCGCAGGCTGTACTGGGCTCCTTCGACGTTTCCTCCGACGCCGATGACCGTGCTGCTGCGCGCGGTCGTCCACTCTGCGAGTTGTGGCTCCCACTCCGATCCGGCGAACACGAGCAGCCGGTAGTCGGTGGTTTTCGTCAGGTAGACGTCGACGTGGCTCCAGTCACCCGTCTCGCATGCGACCGCGGGCAGGCGCGGGCCTTCTCGCAGCATCAACGCGCCCTGCTGCGCCGAACAGAACCGATGTGCGGGCGCCGCCAGATACGTACCCGATGGGCCTAGAAGCGGCTCGGAAACCTCTAGGCGCCAATCAGTTTCGGTATCGAGCAGATAAGCGCTTGCGTCGCCCGCGGCCGCGACAGCCGTCGCGAGCGCATCCGTGCCTTCACCCGTGAGGTGGCATTCCAGTGCCACCAGCATGGCCAGCGTGTGCTGGTAGCTCCGACACGCCACCCCGCCGACCTCCTGTTCGGCCAACAGTTCGACGACGTCGTCGCACCGCTGCGTGATCGGCGAGGCCGCAGTGTTCGTCAGCGCCACAGTGTGCACCGATCCGGGTAGCCGACCCAGCGCGTCGAGCGTTTCCGCCGAGCCACCGCTTGCCGACGTGGACACGACCAACGTCCTCTCCCGCCAACCGGGCAGCAGTTGCGAAGACGCCAATTCCGAGGACGCGATCAGTCCGCGCGCCCGCATCCGCGCCGCCGCAACGCCGCCAGCGTATGACGACGATCCCATCCCGAGCAGCACCACTCTCTCGATGTCCGGCGGCACGACTTCCGCCCACGGATTCCGATCCGCCAGCGAATCGGCGAGTCGGTGGAGCACCTCCGGCTTGCGGTACAGGTCGGCGGCGAAACCGTCCGGCTTCACGATGGGAACCCTTCGTCGAGAAGTGCGGGCAACGCCGCGTCAGGCACGTACATCCATCTGGGTAGATGTCTTGCCGCATAGATGATCTCACGCAGAACCTGCTGCGTGCGAAAGGCATACAACGGGTCGGGGGCATACAGGTCCGCATTCCCGAGCTGCGCGAGGCGATCCGTGTACGCGCCGAGGAAGGCGCTGCGGACAGCCCTGTCGACCGACGCCAAGGTTGCGTCATCGAGGGGCGTGTACTTGCGCGCGACGATCGCGCAGTGTGCCAGCGACTGGGCCATACCGGCGACGTCGAGGGCAGCCGGAATCGGCAGCATCCTCTCTGTGGCCTGAAGCACCGGGTTACCGTCGAAGTCGGTCACCACGAAACGCCCTTTGCTGCAAAGTACTTGGCCCACGTGAAGGTCACCGTGTCCCTCGATGACGGGAGTGCCTGCCAGCGAACCGAGCTCACTCAGAATGGCCTCGATCTCGCGTCGCTGAGCGAGCGCAACCGCAGCACTGGCGGAATCATCCAGAGCGCAAACGCTTTCCAGCGTCTCGAACGCCGTGTCGCGCCACCGGGCTGTGTCTTGTTCCGAGGCGAGGGAGACGGTCCCTGCCAAGGCGACGTGCAGTTCGGCCACCAGCGAGCCGACGTCTGTGGCCGCTTTGAGTGCTGGCGCCGGGACACCGTCTCGGACGGCCTCCGTGATCAGCTTGACTGCCCAGGTCCAGCCGTCCACCGCATCGGGAAGGTACTCATCGACGCTCGCCACCAACGTCTCTGCGCCGTCGGGCGGCTGCCAGGTGACGAGGCCCCACGGACTGGGCATGCCGCCGAACCCAGTGTCCCGAAGCACTTCGATCCGCCGCGGGCCGGGGTGCGGGCCCTCCTGCAGATGAGTCGCCCACTTGACTACCGCGGCGTCGCCGACGATGACCGACTCGTTGGTTTGGTCAACCCCGATCAGACGCTCGCCCAATGCCGTTCGCTGCGTCCACGACCGAATCGTGAAGTGCCCCTGTGCCTCCGGCCCATTCGACCGCGCCAGGAGTTCGAGCAAGGATTCGGCCACACCGTCACCTGATCGCGCACGCCGCCATTGCCCGTCCACGTTGCGCACCATGGGCACGGCGGCAAGGCCGTCGACGTCAGAGACGATCGCCAGGCGCTTGCCGTCGGTGAGGTCGAGCGCGTCGAGCGGCTCAGGCAACCGGCGCCTGATGTTGCACACCCACTCGCTCGATGACGTCCGCACCGACCCGTAGCCCGTCGCGGGCGCGTATCGCGGCTCCCATCTCGGCGAGCCGGGTGCGCAGCGCCGCGTCGGCGAGCAGCTTATCGACTGCACCGGTGAGCTCGTCGTCGGCGAAGGCGTAAGTGTCCAGCCGTACTCCGAACCCGAGTTCGTCTATGCGCTGGGCATTTTCGTACTGATCCCAGAACAGGGGCAGCACGATCAGCGGCTTGCCGAAGTGAAGTGTCTCGGTGACTGTGTTGTTGCCGCCGTGCGAGATTACCAGGTCGACCTGCGGGATCACCTTTGTCTGCGGCAGCATCTGCGCACCGACCATGTTGTCCGGCAACGTGATTCGGTCGGCCTGCGGGCCCATGCTCACGATGAAGCGGTGTCGGGTGGTGCCGAGCACGTCGACCAGACGCTGCATGAGCTCGACGTCGGCGCCGCCGAGTGAACCCAGCGATAAATAGACGAGTGCACTGTCATCGGGCCGATCGGCGACTTCGGCGGGTAGCTCGTACTCCTCGTCGGTCTCGCGAACACTGGAGTCCATCCGGGTCCAGCTGCCGTCCAGCGGGCGGACGTCGAGGTAGTCGGCCTCGGCGGGGTACACGTAAATGTTGGCGCCGGTGGCGCGCGGCATGAACTCCAACTCGGGCAGCGCGTCGGCGCCCTGGGCTTGCACCCATGCGTCGAAGTCGGTCCACATCGCGCGGTGAGTGCGGTCGAACTCGGCGCGGTAGGCGTCCCACTGGCTTCGGTCAGCGCTGGGAAGGCCCGAGAACGGCGGCGGCACATCCCGTCCACTTACTTCCAATGGGCTGCACGACACGATGCGCACGAACGGCGCGCCCGACGTCACCAACGCAGGGAAGAGCACGACGTTGTCCTCGACGATGACGTCGGGGCGGTGCTTCTCGATGATCCCGCGCAGCCGCGGCTCGCAATACTTCGCGCCGTCGATGAGCGCCTGATAGGTCGGCTGGATGAACGATTCCAGTTGCTGGATAGTCGGTTTGCGGAATTCGGGCGCGGTTTCGGCGATGAACTGTGTCCAGAACGCCCCGGCGTCCTCCTCGGTGGCATTCTGTGCCGGCTCGGCAAGGTCGACAAGCTCCTCGATGAAGCCGAACGGTGCCAACTTGCCGGCCCACGAGCTCTCGGCCGCGAACACGATGGTGTGACCGCGGTCCCGCAGAATGGCCGCAAGCCCGATGCACTGGTTGGTCGGACCGTAGGCCGACTCCGGCCAGAACATGATCGACAGTGGTGTCGGCGCCGTTCCGCTCATTTTCGTCCAAGCTCCTGCTCTTTGCGCTTTTCGGCCGGAGAATCAGACTACGTGCAGCTGCGGCGCTTGGGCTCTTGGACGGAGGGCATCAGATGGCGAACATCTTTCCGGACGGGGATTTGGAGATTGCCGACGCTGCCGGCGCGAAGGTTCTGGTTGTTCCCGATGGAACGACGGGCGAGTACGACCTGTGGACGCGGGAGGTCGGCTTCGGCGCTCCTCCGCCCGACTTCGCAAAGCAGGGCACCTTCGGGTCGGTCACGACGGTCTCATCGGGTGCGCTGACGCTCGGCGGCCTCTTCCAAGCGCGCCTTTTTCGGAAGGACCAGGGCCCAGACCGCGCGGTGCTGGGAGCACTCGATTTTCCGATACTGGCCCGCGAAGGACGAGCCAACTACCTGACCGCATGTGCAGAGGTGCCCCAGGTCGACATCACCGTGGGTGGCACGTTCGCGTCGATCTCGTTCGCCACCAACGTCAAGACGATGGCCCGGGTAGAACTGGCCACAAGTCCGCCCACCCTGGACGGATTGTTTCCCGTTTTCAAGCCCACGGACGTCGTTGCCACGGCCGCGTCGCTGGAGCCGAAGGTCATGCACCGGGTGTCGCTGCAGGACCTGCTCACCGATCGGGAGACAACCGACCACAGCCCGATGCTCAGCGGCGCCGAGCTGTTCTTCACGATCCTCGCGTGGACCGACGACGGGACGTGGGATTTCATCTGGTCCGCGAAGGCGCAGACCCCACCGGCGACGCCTGAAACGATCACGCTCAAAGGCCGCCGCGTCGGTGTCAGGCTCAGTTCGCTGTACTGCACCGATGACAGCGACTCGTCAACATACGGCGAAGCCGATTTCTCGATGGTTGTCCGGGACAGCAACGGAGTTGACGTCAGCGCTCCGTACCGATGGGCGCCGATGGCCACCGGATCGTTCGCGCCGACGATTCCCGCCGGGACTGTTGACGTCATCCTGATGCCACCCCGCGCCGGGGGGCGAGTGACGGTCCGTATCACCGCGGTGGAGGACGACAGCGGTACCCCGTTCGACGACGACGACTCGGCGCGCGCAGGCCCCATATTCCTTGATTTCCCGGCCGGCGAAGGGAAGGAAGAGGCGACCGGGCTCGTCAGGAACATGGATAGCATTCGTACCGGTGGCGACGACAACTTGGCCTTCGGTGCCCAGATCGTCTACTCCGTCCGCTATCTGTGAGCAAGGTCAATTGATCTTGAATACGCCCTGCCCGTAGGGCACTTACCTGCAGCTATGCGCCTCAATATATGCGTTCTTCGATATGCTTGGGCTCACCAGGATGGGAGGTTCTGTGGTCGCTGGTGAGCGGGAGGCGCCGATCGCCGATCTCCTCGACCGCGCCGCGGCCGCGGTAAACCGCGGCGACCGGGTGGCGGCGGCAGACCTCGCTGGCCGCGTGCTCGAAATCGACGAGCACAACACAGAAGCCGAAGACATGCTGGCATGCCCTTCCGAGGGCGGCGAGATTCGCCGGCTGACGATACTGTTCGCCGACCTCGTTGATTCCACGGTGTTGTCCACCCGTGTTGAGCCCGAAACGTACCGACGGCTCGTCGGCCGTTACCGCGAACAGGTGCTCTCGGTGGTGAACCGCTATGAGGGACATATCGGTTCGAGGCATGGCGATGGACTGCTCGCGGTGTTCGGCCACCCGCTTGCGCACGAGGATGACGTGCAGCGCGCCGTGCTGGCGGGTCTGGCGATCGTCAGGGACGTGGCCCGCCTCGACGAGCAAGCGAAACGTGTGTTCGGGATCGAGATGGCCGTCCGGGTCGGCGTGCACCGCGGGCTGGTGTACCTCGACACCAACCAGGACGACGTGTACGGGCTGGGCGCCAATTTGGCAGCCCGAGTCTCGGGCCTCGCGAAACCCGGAACGGTCGTGGTGTCGGAGGCCGTCGAGCCGTTGGTAAAAGACACCTTCGAGCTGGAGGCGTGTCAGCCGGCACCGGTCAAAGGTGTCGCCGAGCCGATCGTCCTACCACCGGGTGCTCGGCGAGCGTCTTGAACCGGCCAAGGAACTGCACCGTCCGCTGGTGGGCCGCGATCGCGAGCTACGTCGCCTGAAGAAGAGCTGGTCGCGTGCGCAAGCGAGGAACGCTCGACGACGCCAGGCGTCGTCTTCTCGGGCGAGCCGGGAATCGGGAAGTCGAGACTCGCGGCGCTTGCTGAGGAGATGGTGGAGGACGCCGGCGCGAACGGTGGTGGAGTTGAGCGGATCGGCATTCCACAGGCGGACCGGTCTGCATCCGGTGCGCACGCTGCTGGAGCGTCGGTGCGGCATCAGCAGACTAACCGCTCAGGACGAGCGGCTGCGGCTCCTCGAGACCGAGGTTGCGACCCTCGGCCTTGATGCGGCGAAGGTCGCGCTGCTGGCGCCGGTCGCGGGCATCGCCACCCGAGCGCCGGATACGAGCCGGTGGCGGCGGAAGGCGAAAAGCTGTTCGAGCTCATCGCCGAAGCCGTCGAGGCCTATCTGCGGGCGTGCCTCGGCAACGGCCCGGCACTCTTGATGGCTGAGGATGTGCACTGGTTCGACGAGGACACCATCGAGATACTCGGGACGCTGCTCGGCGCGGCCGACGGTCGGCTGCTGATCGTCATCACCGGCCGGCCCGGCGGATGGCTGCCCGAGAGCTGGCCCGTCAAGGTGGTGAGTCTGACTGCGCTGAGCGACGACGAGGCCGAAGCTCTGATCGCCGCGCTGAACCCGGCCCTGACGGTCGACGAGCGAGCAGCGGTGCGCGCCCGATGCGACGGGGTTCCGTTCTACATCGAACAGGTCGTCAGCGGACTGGACGGTCCGGCGGTGCCGGAGGCTCTCTACGAACCGCTGTTCGCCCGACTGCGCGCAAGTGCCAACGCCGTGCCGGTGGTGCAGGCGGCGGGGATCATCGGGCGACACGTCGACCGCGGCCTGCTGGGCACGGTGTGCACGATGAGTGAGACGGATATCGACGACGTCATCGACGAACTCGAGGACGCGCTCGTGCTCGAGCAGTGGGGTGCCGACGGCTGGCGATTCCGGCACGAGCTGCTGCGTGAGGTCGCCGTCGAGCTGGCACCCCCGACCGTCCGCCGCCGGCTGCACGCCAAGGTGGCAGACGCATTGGTCGGCGCAGAAGGCAACCCTGACTGGGGCCTGGTTGCCGGCCATTATCAACGGGCCGAGCGATTCGACGACGCCGCAACGGCTTTCCAGCAAGCGTCCATCGACGCCCGACGCCGAGGGGCCCTTGGCGAAGCTCGAAGCTACCTCAGCCGCGCGCTCGACCAACTCGAGCGTGCCGAGCCCGGCGCGGATCGCGACGCGGGAAACGTCAGTACGCCTGGACCGCGGCTGGCTCGTGGCATCGGCCGAGGGTGGTCGGAGCAACGCCGCCGCGGCGGACTTCGAACGGTGCCTGCAGCTGGCGGGGACCGACCTGTCAGACGACGAAACGGTCGTGACCTTGCTCGAAGTGGTGGAGTCCCACATCATGCGAGCCGAGCTGCGCCAGGCGCGCCGACTGCTAGAAACGTTGCGGGGCGGATTGCCGAACGGTAGTCCGTTTCATCTGGTGGTCGATACCTGGCCAGGGATCCTGGCCTGGTTCGCTGGCGAATTCGACTTGGCCGCATCGCAACTGGAAGAGGCCGCAGCCGGCTATGCGGCTAACCGTTTCGATTCGGCCTGCCCGATGCTCCAGGAGCGATTGAGTCTCATCGAGCACAGCGCTATACATCCAACTCGTCCTGGCCCAGCTGATGCGAGGCGAACTCGCCGCCGCGGAGGGCGCACTCGCGAACGCCGAACGTCTGACGCACGGGTTCGGCTTTCCGGAAGGTCAGTTCAGCCTCGCCTTCGTGCGGTTCGTGGAGATCTGGCTGCGGCTGGAGACAGGCGAGGTGGATCGTGCCGCTGCAGCGGCCGCTGACGTCACGGGGATGGGTGAACGACACGGCCTCAAGATAATTCAGCTCTTTGGCCTCACCTGGCAGGCGTGTGTCGATGCGCTCGGTGCGCTGAGGAGCGAAAGAACCGACCCGAATGTCCTCGCGCATCACATCACGACCTTGACCGATCGCGTCAATTCGTTGCGCTCCGTCGAGGTGAACGAGTTCGTCACCTTCTTCGACAGCGTCATCGGTCGGCTACTGATCGCCGACGGGCAGCGGGAGCAGGCCCGCGCCGGCTTGGACGCCGCACTTCAGTTCGCCGACGACAGTGAAATGCGTTTCTACGAGGCCGAATTGCTGCGTCTGCGGGCTCGTACCCACGGCGCCATGATGCCCGGACCGCCGATATCGACGCTGCCAGGAACCTTGCACATCGCCAAGGTGCGAAGCTGTTCGAACTTCGCGCCGCGCTCGACGACGTCGAGCTACGTGGTGCCGACGCCGGGCCCGCGCTTGCCGAAATCGTGCGGAGCTTCCCGGCCGACGAGCATTGGGCGGAACTGGATATCGCGCGCACGCTCACAAAGTGAACGGACTCAAGAGTTCGCAGAATGCATATCTATGGCGACGTTTCGCCATCGTGAGCCTCAAAATAGGCGTAGCCTATGAACTCCCAACACTGAATCCCTTTCCGCGAATGCGGGGAGAACACGGAAGGGACGATATGACGACCGAGCCGCCAGATCCGCCTGATGGCGACGAACACGAGGGTGAAGACCGGACGGATCTCCGACAGTAAACTGCCGCCTGAACTGGAAACTGTACAGGGCGATGAGGGAGCCGTTCTATTCATACCCGAGGGAACTGATACGGCCAATCCTCTAAACGTCAGAGTCGTACGGTGCATGCGCGCGGATTCAACGATCTCATCGCCCGCCGCTGCTAGATCGGCGCATGCCCGGTAAGTGTCGTGTGGTCTTGATCAGACCCCCAATCAATCGCACGGCGATCGCGCCGTTCTTCCTTCCGCTGGGGCTGCTTTGCGTGACGGCTCCACTGCGGAACTCGGGTCATGACGTCGAGATCGTCGACTACGAATTCCTGTCCAGGGCAGGCCGTTTCGGGCTCGAACGACGAGACTTGGCTTGCCGATGTATGCGAGCCGCTGCTCGAACGTAGGCCTCAGCTGATCGGTATGACCGTTCTGGCCGACACCCTGCCCGGTGGCCCTGCTGATCGGTCGATATCTGCGCCGGGCCGATCCCGGTGTCGTCATCGCCATGGGCGGACCCGGCGTGTTCGGCACGTTCCCCGGCCTGCTGCGCGAGTTCAGCGACGCGGTCGACTACGTGTGCATGAACGAGGGCGAACTGGCGATGACGGATTGGCCGACGCCATAGCCGCCGGTGACGCACACCCGCGGATTCCCGGCTTCTGGTCACTGGAAGCGCTGGAGCTGCTTGTGGCCCAGCGCGCGAGTTCGCGAATATCAACGATCTGCCGATGCCTGCATACGACGCGGTACCTGTACCGGATTACCTCGAAATGGCGTCGCCCCGGATTTTCGACGTCTATCTCGGGTCGGGCTGCACATACAAATGCAAGTTCTGCGTCACCTCGACCTTCTGGGAGCGCGACTTCCGTTCGAAGAGCCCGCATATCGCATCGAGCCGAATTACGGCACCTATACGACAACTACGGCTTGTCCAAGTTCAACTTTCTCCACGACAACTTCGCCAACAAGCGCGGGTATCTCGACGAATTCATCGCTTACTTCGCAGAACACAATCCCGGCTTCCAGTGGGGCTGCGCGGTTCGACCGGACAACGTCAGGCTCGACGACCTGAAGCGGATGCGCGACGCGGGATGCTTCAGCGTGTTCTGCGGAACCGACGCGGGCTCGGAGAAGATTCTGCGGGCGATGCACAAGATGCCGTCGACGAAACGGTCCTACGAGTTCTTCGAGAATTGTATGAGCCTTGACATGCCGTTCGAGACCAACACGATTATCGGCTACCCGGACGAGACGCCGGACGACCTCGAGGCCGCGCTCGAAGTCGTCTTCGACGCGCTGTCCTACGGTGCTGAAAACAGCGATGTCAGCATCCTGCAACCGCTTGCCGGGTGCGGAGGTCACACTCGAATACGCACAGTCACTCGAGTTCGTCGGCGACGCGGGACTCGGCACCTTTCTTCCCGCCGAGGCCTTGGAGCTGGCCCGGTCGCGGCTGGAGGTCCTGACGGGCTTCGGCTTCCTGCACTATCGGAATCGGCCGTTCGAGTACTACCAACAAGTGGTGCGACTCGTCCGCTACTTCGGCAGGCACTTCTTCTTCACTCTCCGCTACTATGAAGGTGATGTGTGGCCGTCGCTACGTCGACGTCTTTGACAGCCTTCTCGGCTGCGCCGAAGACGTTCTTGCGGAATCGATCCGGCCGCTAGTCGAAGATCTACCAGAAGACCGGCGGGTGTTCGCGAAGGCACTGTACGAGTACGAATCAGGGTGCGATTCTCTGATCGACGTTGATATCGAGCTCGAGATCGAAAATGTTTACTCGCCCTCGGGGCGACGCGGTCCGGCTCGGGATACACGATGTTAGACCTCGGGGCAGACGTCTTGAGCCTCTTCGCCGATGGCAAGGTCAGGGACGGCGCATCCCTCGAATGCCTGCCGACGACGTACTTGATCTATCTCTCCGCGACGGGCTCCGCGTGACCATCCGGCTATCGCCGTGGCAGCGCGAAATTTGGGAGCAGCTGGAAACTTTCGGCCGTCTCGACGTCGAACGAATAACGCAAGCTGTTTCTGCCGACAACGCGGTGTCGTCGAGAAGGCACACGCCGCAGTGGAATGGCCCGGTCGAGATTTGCCCAGATTCAGGCGGAACTGCGATCCGTCGAAGGCCAGCGGCTGCCCCTCTAGGTAGCTGGCAGAAAGGGGACAGATGGGGAGCCGCAACGTGGTCGTAATCGAATTGGACTCGGCGCCCTCATCGCTCAGGGTACCGACCAGCGGCGACTACCTCGAACGTTGTGTCGTTTCCGCGCTCTTTCGTCCAGCCCTGCGACTGGCCTCCGCGAGCCGAGGTCGGACTATTTCGAGTTCGTCGTCGAAGGACTGTCATCACTTCTCCGACGGTTCGCCGGTCCATCTGCGAGATATGTTGGCGACCCTCGTCGCAAGCGCATCATCCTTGCAGTGGGCTCGCCAAATTGCGTATCTCGCAAAGGCCGAAATCGTCGACGACCGCCTGTGTCTGAGCATGCGCCGCCCAGCCTGTTTCTATCCTGACATGCTGGGAACGGTCGACTTCGCGCCCACCCATCCCGATGGCTTGGGCAACGGGCCCTATCGGATTGGTGAGGACCACGACCCCGAACGCGGGTACTACCACCTGGCTCCGAACCCGCACATGCAGGGCTCCGATGAGCGGCCCGAGCTCGTATTCAGTCTGCAGACCGATGTCGACGGCGCACCCGACAGATTCCTACGCGGCGAATCCGACATCACCTGCAGCACCGCCTTTCCACTGGATCGACTGGACGAGTGGCAGCACAGCGACGCCCTTCATCGTGCGCCCACCGGGATCTATATGCAGATCGAGCCCAGCCCATCGGGCAAAGGCCCGCTGGCCGATCCGTCCGTGCGGAGGGCGATGCTGGGATGTCTCGACCTCGCCATGATCGCTGACGGCTTCTCTGGCGGTTTACGACCGGCTTCGTGCCCAATGGTTTCCGCCCGGTCGCCGCGGGGCGGCACCCCCTCGCCACTACGCATCAGCTATCACGACTTCTATCCGAATCGCTTGGTTCTGGAGTTACTCAGCGCGCAGTGGCGGGATCGATTGGGAATACAGTGCGAACTCGTCGAGCGGGACTATGCGGACTGGCACGAGGACGACGCCGATGCATCTTTTGTTTTGCGATACCTGCCGTTCGACCACCCCTACGCCTACTTCGATCAGTGCGCGACACTGTTGGCGGATACGGCCTTCGACCGGTTGCTAGAACGGTTCGCCGCCGGAGACGAGGAGTCGGAAGATGTCATGAATCATCATGTGCAGGATGCACTTCCGATGATTCGAGTGTTCGAGGTCATCGGGAACTGGTTGACGAGTCCCGGGTGACCGGCTTCAGCTGGCCTACCAACGCCGCATTCGACTTCACGGCGCTTCGACGAATTGATGGGCGCGACGCATGATGCGGCTGTCGCCGGCGATGAGTTGGAGCCGTCACGGAGACGACATCTTCGTGCACGGCGAGCGTCAAGTACTGCAGCTTCCGGACTGCCCACCCGAAGTGGATTCCCTGATGCATCTGTTGGACGCGGGGTGTGAATCGGCGGCCATCGGTTCTTTAGACATCGACCCATCGCGTGCACAAGCGATCCTGGACACATTGCGCACGACGAATTGTCTTGTCCAATACGTATCAGACAGGTGGGTCGGCACATCGATGGAACGGCAGGCCGACTACTTCAGCGCTCTCGGCGCGAATCCCGATGAGGCCCAAGCGATTCTCGGCAGTACGCATGTTGCCGTGCTCGGGATCGGCGGCATCGGATCAGTGGCCCTGGCGCACCTGGTGTCTGCGGGCGTCAGCCAGTTCACGCTGATAGATGGCGACATCGTGCAACCGCACAATCTGAACCGGCAGCTCATCTATGGCCCTGCCGACGTGGGTGGGCGCAAAGTGGACGCCGCCGTGGATTGGATAGCGAAACGGAACCCGTCAGCGGTGGTCCGCAGCGTTCCGCGATGGTGACCGATGCGGAAGGTCTGATACCTCTCCTCCTGGAAGAGGTTTCGCTGCTGGTGGTGGCCGCGGACTATCCCGTCGACGTCGGTCTTCGGGCGGCGCATGCGTGCCTCGAAGCGCAGACGGCTCTCATCGGCGCCGACTGCGGTCTACACACCGGGAGCTGGGGCCCCCTATTAGAACCTGCGGACCTCCCTGGCTTCATCTCGGCGAGCAGGAAGCGTTGCGTGAGCAGGCACCGGTGCCCATGGCGATCCCGGCCCATGACGGCGTCGTTCGGTCCGACCAATGCCGTTGTCGCGTCGTATCTGGCCCGGGACGTCGTGAACTGGTTCGCCGGGATTCCGGTGATCTCGCGACGGAAGAAGGTGACCATCAACCTGGATGCGTTGACCGCCGAGACCCTCGATCACCAAGATATTTTGGACAATGTGTCGGCTGACCCTCAGCCTTCGAGTTTGCGCGCCTTGACTGAGAACACGTGAGGTGCGGCGGGGAAGTCGGCCGCGTACTCGTCGGGCCTACGTTCGTGAAGCCACGGATAGCACGCGTAGGGGCTGAAATCGAATTCGTGTAGCCACTCGATTCTCAAGCCGGCGCTTGCTATCGCGCTGACGACGTCGCCGAGGGGGTGGATCCACTGGTAGAGGGTGTGCCGGGGCTGGTCTGCCTGTGGGTCGGCGTAGCTCACTTCGTCGTTGAACACCAACGGTTTTCGCTCGGTTCCGAAGTATGGGAATTCGAATCGACTGCCCGTTTCTTCGTCGAGCATGTCCAGCAACGGATGGAACTCGACGAGATAGAAAACGCCTCCGGGCCTTATCAGCGCCGCGGCAACCGATGCCCAGTGCTCGAGGTCCGGTAACCAGCTCAGTACCCCGTAACTGCTGAAAACAACGTCGAACGAGTCGCCATCGGAGCGGTCCGGGCAAGTCGTAGAGATCGCTGCACACGAAGTCGGCGCGGACGCCGCTGTCGTCGCTGAGGCGACGTGCGATCTCGATGGCGACTCTGGAATTGTCGACACCGACCGCGTCGGCGCCGAGCCGGGCCCACGACAGGGTGTCGAGCCCGAAATGGCACTGCAGATGAAGCAGGCGCTTGCCACGGACATCACCGAGTTCAGACGTTTCAATGCTGCGCAGGCTCGAGCCGCCTGCGATGAAGTCCTCGACGCTGTAGAAGTTCGACTTGAGGTGCAGAGGGGACCAGCTGTCCCAAGCCTGTTGGTTGGCCGTTACCTGCTCCCGCTCGACGGGCGTGAGGTCCACCGCAACATCCTAGGCCGGGCTCGACGCGGTCACGGGCGGAAAGTCACGCCGCCGTCCACGCTGATCGTCTGGGCCGTGATGAAGCTGCCGTCGTCGGAGAGCAGTAGGGCGCTCAGCGCGGCGATGTCGTCGGGCTTGCCGAAGCGCGACTTGACCATCTGGCGTGCGCGCGTCTGCTCGACGATGCCCTCGGGCATCGGGTTCTCATCGAACTTGTAATGCCAAATCAGGCCGGGCGCAAGTGCATTGGCGCGGATGCCCTTCGGGCCGTACTTGCGGGCGATGTGACGCATCAGCGCCAACTCCGCGGCCTTGCTCATCTGGTAGGACACCCGGGTGCTGGCGCCGCTGTAGGCGTCGATCGACGCGGTGAACACGATCGACCCGCCGCCGCTCTCGATCATCGCCGGAATCGCGTACTTGGCGCAGATGACGAAGCCGCGGGTGTTGACGCGCATCACCTCGTCGAACACTTCGAGCGGAAGGTCCACGACGCCACCAGGCAGGTAGGCGTCGGCGGCGTTGGTGAAGTTGACGTGCATGCCGTCGAGCCGGCCGAACGTGTCGACGGCAAGCGTGACGATCGAGATGACCGACTCCTCGTCGGCGCCGTCGAGGGCCACACCGCGAACGCGCTCACCAGTCGGATCGATATCGGCGGCGACGCGCGACGCCAACTCGGCGTCGAGATCGCCAATCACGAGCAGGGCGTCCTCTTTCGCGTAGCGGCGTGCGAGGCCATTCCCGATACCGCCGAGTCCCGCAACGATGACGACCTTGTTCTCGAGCAGTCCTGCCATCGGACAGATCCTTCCCGAATCTGCGCCGACGTGATGAGTTTCAGCCGCCGCGCGGGTCTACTGGGTAGAGAACATCGATAGGAGACCGAATGTCCGAACAGACGTACATGTCGGCGCAATCGAAACCGCCCGTCGTTGACCAGCAGACCTGGCGCAGCGCGCTCGACGAGCTACGCCGTCGCGAGAAGGCCGCAACCCGGGAACTGGACGCCATCGCCGCGCAGCGCCGTCGGCTTCCGATGGTCGAGATGCCCGACTACACGCTCATCGGTGAGGACGGACCGGTCCGGCTTGCCGATGTGTTCAAGGGCCGTCCGCAGCTGATCGTCTACAACCACATGTGGGAAGACGGTGCGGAGTGGCAGTGCGGCGGCTGCACGGGTTTCACGTCGCAGTTCACCCGGCTGGAGTTCCTCGACAACTATGACGCGCGGTTCGTGATCGTCACCAACGGACCGATCGAGGAGGCGCTGGCCTATCGGGACAAGGTCGGCAACAAGATGGACTGGTACTCGTCGTCGCAGAGTTCGTTCGGCGCAGACGTCGATGCGCCGCCCGGCGCCGGGTTCGGCGTCAACGTGTTCTTACGTGACGGCGACACCGTATACCGCACGTGGCACACAAACGGCCGTGGCACCGAACAGCTCAGCCACTCGTTCGCCCTGATCGACCTGCTGCCGTGGGGACGTCAGGAAGAATGGCAGGATTCGCCGGACGGCTGGCCGCAGTCGCCGACATACTCGCGATGGTCGGACTCGCCGGACATCGCAAAGGCGTACGGCAACAGCGGCTAGCAAATAGCGAAGCGGCGACTCTGCTGGCTGTTCACTGCAGGAGTTCTGCGAAGTAGCTGGTAGAACCATTGGAACCGTCAGTCCCCGAAGCAGGGAAACACCCTATATCTTCTGTGGGCAAACAAGCATTAGTCTGCGGCATGACCGCCACACGTGCTTCCGCATCACTCTTCTTCGCGAGTGCCTTGACCGGTTTCTCCGCCCTATCGGGCACGCTCACAGCGCCATTCGCACATGCCGATCCCTTGGACAACATTCGTGGTGCAGTAATCGCGGCGCGAGCGAACACGGGTTGTCCGCCACTGAATAACAACGGCCAATTGGAAGCCGCCGCGCAAGCGTGGGTCCGCGTAGGCGGGACGAATAACGGGAATTCGGCTGGATATGTCGGCGTCACAGTCGGAGACTTGCATGGTGAGGACAAGGCCGAGGATGCCACCAACAACGTATTGGTCCATCTCAGCGACCAGCTTCACGATTGCAATTGGAAGGACTACGGCGTCGGCATGGAGCGGGCGGCAGACGAAAGCACTGTAGCGGTCTTTCTTGGTCAGCCGCCGGCACCCGCGCCCGCTGCGCCCGCACCGGCCAACAACGCGCCCGCGAACAACACGAACACCGGCGGCGACGCAAAGCAACAGGCCGAGCCGCCCGCGCCGCCTCCGAAGGACGGCGTCACGATGGATATCGACCAGTCCGATTCCACCAAGGTTGCCGTGACCGTAACGAACACATCGCCGTTGGACGGCAACTGCACGTACGACGCAAAGAAAACTGCGGGTTTGATTGGCCAGCAGGACGTCAACAAGACCTTCTCACTGGCCCCGGGCGCCGGCACGACGCTGACGTTCCCGGCAGTTCCGGTCGGTAGCACCTACCACGTGGTGGTCTCGTGCCATGGCACGTTCAACGGGCAGGACGATGAGTTCGGCCGCAAGGAGCAGGACGTCAGCGCGAAGCTATAACTTCGCGGCTTAGTGCACGCATACGGCCGTTGTCGGGTCGCACGGCGTCTGGGCCGGCGGCGTATCGACCTTCTTGGGCGGGGGACCGACGGGGATCGGCTCCGGTTCCGGTGCAGGTGCCTGGGCCGCGGGATCCTGCTTGGGCACCTGGGCGGCCGGGTCCGGTTGGGACGCTTGGGCGGGTGCCTGTGCCGGGGCTTGAGCGGGTGCCTGCACGGGAGGCTGTAGCGCCGGAATCCCGGCGGGGTTCTGGGGGAAAGGTATCTGCGGCAACGGAATCGATCCGAGCGGAGGCTGGGGGATCGGTTCAGGCAGTGCCGCCGGCGCCTGGATAGGAGGAGGCGCCTGAGGCGTCGGTATCGGTGCCTGAGGCGTGGGGATCGGCGCCTGCGGGGTCGGGATGGGCTTCGCCTGCGGCGTCGGAATGGGCTTGGCTTGCGGCGTCGGCAATGGGGCAGCCGGACGCGGTGCCGGGACCGCATTGGGTGGCTGCGGTGACGGCATGACTGCGGCGGGGGTCGGCAGCGGAACCGACGCGGTCGGTGTCGGTATCGGCGCCGGTTGCACGATGCCGCTCGGCGAGAGTGCGGTGCTGGGTAGTACAGCCAGGCAAGCGTTGCGCCGAGGGCGAGGAGGGGAATGAAGATGAGGAGCGCCATCAACGGCACCACGCGATGCTTTGATTCGCCGACGGCCGGGTTTCCGACCAGTAGCGCCGGTCCGTCGTGAGGTGCATACGGTGGGGGTGGAGGTGGCGGTGGCGGAGATGGCTGGATTGCAGGACGCGCAAGTGTCGGAGGGAAGTGTGAGTTGTCGACTCTCGGACCGAGTTTCGTCGCTGCGCCGTTGTTGCCCATGCCATGCGACGCAGACGTCAGCTCGAAGTCCCTCGTGACGCTGTTCTTCAGCCAAGCCGGCGCAGGGATGAACAATGGCGCGCCAAGCAGGGCGGCCGGATTCACCGATCTGCGGCGCTCGTCTTCGCATGCGTCGCACGACTCGATATGGCGCGCAATGCGTTTGCGCATCAAGATGTTGAATTTGCCGTCCCAGCCATGCAATACGGCCGCCAACTCCGGGCAGCGCGCCGGGTCGTCCTGTATGCGACGGGCCACGAGCAGGGCCCCGAGCGAGCGCTCGATGGTCTCGCGGAGGCGCCCAACCATGGTGTTGGCGTTCGTCTGGGTGACTCCGAGGGCCATCGCAAGTTCGGGTCCGTCCAGTCCCTGACGGTAGGCCAATTCCAACACTGCCTGGTCGCGATCTGACAGCCCACCTGCGGCTTCGGAAATGAGGTTCGCCAACTCCATCCGATGTGCCATCGTGTCCGGGCTGGCATCGTGCGATGCGATGTCTGGCATCTCGTCGGATGGCCGCTCGCGGCGAAGTTCGCGAAGTCTCTTCAGCGCCTCGTTGCGACAGATGGAGTACAGCCAGGGGCGAAGCTTGTCGGGTTCCCGAAGGCCGCTGAGGCTGGTAGCCACGATGCAGAAGGCGTCTTGAACACAGTCGGCTGCTGAATCCCTATCGCGGAGCATTCCGATGCAGAAGTCGTGAAGCCGGTCGGCGTAGCGGTCGTAGATCTCGGCGAACGCGCCGCGGTCACCGGATGCTGAAGCGAGAACCAACTCCGCGTCGCTGCTGCCGGGCCCAATACCAGCCCAATTAGGTAGTGCGGCGGTCATGACGTGTACTCCAGAACGAGTCGTGTGGCGTGTGGGTAAGCGTAGTCGGCAAAGAACGAGCGAGCGCGGTAATCGAACCATGGGTTGGGCTCAGCCCAGGCCGGGAGAGTGCCTGGGCTGAGCCTCTTGTGGGTTGGTTCGTGATTGTTAGCCACTCGCAACGCCGTCACGTTGGCTGTGGGATCGTCCTTTTACGTGCCGTCGTCGGTCTTTGGGGTGTCATCTTTCTTGGGGGTGTCGTCGGTTTTGGGGGTGTCCTCCTTCTTGGTGCCGTCGTCAGTCTTGGGAGTCTCGTCCTTCTTGGTCTCGTCCTTTTTGGTCTCGTCGGTCTTGGTGGTGTCACCGGGCACCGCCACCACGACACCGCCCTGACCCTGACCGGGGACCGCGACGTCGACACCTGGCGTCTTGACGGAAACACCGCCCTGACCGGGTGCGCCCACCTCGACACCGGGTGCCTTAACCGTCACGCCACCGGGGGCGGGAGCCGGAGCCGGCGCGAGCGCGGGAGCCGGGGCGAGCGCCGGAGCCGGGGCGAGCGCGGGAGCAGGCCCGGCGACCGGCCCGGGCGCGGCGATTGACTTGGGCACGGTCACTGGCTTGGACGCGGAGACGGCTGGGCCGCTCACCCGCACCGGGGTCGAGTTGTTCACGATCACCGGAACCGAAGCAGGCCCATTCTGGGCTGCCACCGGCGGCACCTCGACCGTCTGCGGCTGATTGACCACCGGTGCCGATGCGTCAGCTGGGACCGCACTGCTGGCCGCAGTCGGTGTTGTCTCGGTGTTCGACGAGTTCATCAGCAGCACACCGCCGAACGCGGCGGCCCCGACCACTGCCAGGCCGGCCACCATCAGCAGGCCTTTGCCCGCGGATGACGATGACTGCACCGGCGCCTGCACCGGCTGGGCCGGCATCATCGGCTGCTGGGGCACCGCGGCCTGCTCGTTGTAATAGGAGCCATAGTCGTACTGGGGCTGGGGTGGGTATCCGTAGTTCGGCTCGGGCATGCACTGGGAGTAGGCCTGCGAGGACTGCGAGCACATCGTCGGCTCGTCGTACCGGATGTAGGTGGTGGTGTTCATGATCTCTCCTGCTGGTCTGAGTGCCGCCCTCTGTGGGCCGCGTTCGTAGGTAGGAGCGATCGGCACGGAGCAGTCGCACACTTTTCCGAAAATTGACGAGAAATTTTTTGGCAGGCCCATCCAGGCAGCTCAGCGTCTATTTCGTCTTACCCGGTCATCGTGAGGCGGCAACGATTCAAGTGAATGCCCAGTGGGATCCGGTACCTGCAGGTGGAAAGGGCGAGTCGCAGTATTCTTCGGTGTTCGACTGTGGCTGCCCGGCCGACTGGCTCGCCGTAGTCGATCTGTCGCGCGACGTGGCGTGGTTGTTCGAAATCGAGCAGGCATTGGAGCCGGCCCAGCAGAAGCCCGATAGCGGTAAGTGGCGGATCCACTGGTATGCCGACGATTCGGCGGTCGGTGGCAACCCCCGCCGCGAGGCCGACATGGCGGCTTATGAAATCGATGCCGTTGTTGCCGGAATCAAGGAACGACAGAATGTCGAGCCGAGACGCTGACCAAGATCGTCGGCATCTCGAAACCATAGGCAGCACGTCACCGTTTGGAAACGGTGCGGTGCGGCGCGTCTCGTGTTCCATGTCAGCTCTGTTCAAATTGCGTCGGCCGTTAATTGAGCGGTCCTCAGACTGCACCAGCTGATCTGAACGCGAGTGAGGGAGTTGACGTTGATGACGATCTTCGATCGGTTCATCAAAATAGTTGCCGGCGTCGGGTTGTGCGGAGCCGCCATAGCGTCGATCCCGGTCGCCGCAGCAACCCCGCTGATTACGGGCGGCGGCTACGCGTGCATGCAGGGGGCGGCGGGCCAAGCTGCACCCGCGGCGGCCGCGGGCGGAGGGGCCGGCGCACCGGTGGCCGCGGGCGCACCGGCAGCGGCGGGCGCACCGGCAGCCGCCGCGGGACCCGTAGCCGCCGGCGCACCGGCAGCCGCCGGCGTGTGCGGTCCAGCTAGCGCTCCAATCGCTGACACGGCGGGCGTTCCTTTGGCTCTGCCTGGGCCGGTGCCTGCGCCGGTACCCGCTGGTGCGCCGTTGCCGTTGGGTGCGCCGTTGCCGTTGGGTGCGCCGTGCCGTTGGGTGCGCCGGTACCCGCTGGTGCACCGGTACCCGCTGGTGCACCGGTACCCGCTGGCGCTCCATTCGCTGACATGTCGGGTAGCTATGCGGGTAAGGGTGATCCGATTCGTCCCGCGCCTGTCGGCGGGCCACTAGCCGGTCAGCCGGTTATACCCGGTCCTTCGTAGCGAAACGTGACAGAGGAGTGATCGAAATGCACACGCGCGCTTGCATTTCCACTCTTCACCTACCCCTACGATCGCAATGACAACGCTGTGATTTCAACGGAAGCAGGAGCCATGCGGGCGGTTGTTCGGTGTGTTCTTGCGGTGATCGGGATCGCTGCGAGTGTGATTGCGGGGCCGACCGGCGTCAGCTTGGCGGCGGCGAACCAGTCGTATGGCTTCGCCATCGCGTCGGTTCTGCCAACGCGCGGCGAGGTGGTGGGTGTCGCGCACCCGGTGGTGGTGACGTTCAGCGGGCCCGTCGCCGACCGGGACGCGGTCGAGCGAGCCATCGGAGTCAAATCGACGCCCCCGATGACCGGCAAGTTCGAATGGCTCGACAGCGATGTTGTGCAGTGGGTTCCCGACCGATTCTGGCCGGCGCACACCACGGTCGCGCTTTCGGTTGGCAGCCTGTCAACGAACTTCGCAACCGGTCCTGCCGTCGTCGGAACTGCCAATATCTCCGATCACACATTCAAAGTGAGCATCGACGGCGTCGACGCAGGACCGCCGACTGCGCTGCCGACGCCGCACCATCGACCCCACTGGGGAGAAGCGGGGGTGTTCCCGGCTTCGATGGGTAGGCCGGAATACCCGACGCCGGTCGGCACCTACACCGTCCTGGCCAAGGAACGCTCAGTGAGCATGGATTCGAGCAGCGTCGGCATCCCCGTCGATGCTCCCGATGGTTACCAGCTCACGGTGGACTACGCCGTCCGCATCACCAGCCGCGGCCTGTTCGTGCATTCAGCGCCGTGGGCGGTCAATTCACTCGGGTTCGAGAATGTCAGCCACGGCTGCATCAGCCTGAGCCCCGAAGACGCGGAGTGGTACTACAACACGGTCAACGTCGGCGACCCGGTGATCGTGCAGGAAAACAGCATCGAAATTCCTCGGGCAGTGTCAGTGCGCGGCTCCTGAGTACCCAAGCGTCAAAATCGTTACTTGCTGAGGAAGTCGCCCACGGCCCGGACGGCAAAGCCTGCCGGAAACGTGTCGGCCGAGGCGGATCCCGGGATTTTGCTATGAACTTTCGGTTGATCCTCTGCGTGATCGCTGCGAGCAAGTCTCTTGTCTGTCGGGCATCCGCGTCGTCGACACGATCTTCGCCATGGCTGACTACGAGTCGACGGCGACGCGACCGCCCGCTAAAACATCGGAGCCGATGACGGTGTGAGCCGATGACGGGAATCGAACCCGCGTATTCAGCTTGGGAAGCTCCTTTGACCCGTTTTCGACAGTTAAGCCGGCCGCGACGATACGGCCTTGGCTGACCAGGTCTACGCAGGTAGATGTATATAAAGGCCGCTAAGGGATAGCTCAGGGATTTGCAATCTGTAGATTACGAAATCCTGCACATGGGTAGGCTCCATGAGTCTGGGGTGATCGCTAGCCTGGGGGTGATCGCTCCATTAAGCAAGGCCTAGACCCGGGTAAATGCTGAACAGCCGTCCGTCACCGAGAGGCTTTGTCTCCTGCAGTTAGCCGCCGGGCGCCCAGCGTCTGTCGCCGAAACGACAAGGTACAGCACATGCATGACGACGGGACGCAGTTTTCCGACACCGGTGACATCGCCACAGACGTCGGCCAACGGATAGCCATGGTTCGTCATTTCGCGTCCACCGGGCAACTGCCGTTCTTCCAGCAGATCGACTCTGTCACCCCACCGAAGGTAAGCGTGGCAGGTCGCGAGTGCGTGCTGCTCGGTTCGAACTCCTACATCGGCCTGTCGAAGCATCCCAACGTCATCGCCGCATCGGTCAAGGCGACTGAAGACTTCGGCGCCGGCACTACGGGTAGTCGTCTACTCAATGGCACTTACAGCTTGCATGTCGCGCTCGAACAGCAGATCGCGAAATGGCTTGGCTGCGAGGCCGCTGTCGTGTTCACCACGGGCTATCAGACCAACGTCGGCACCATCCAGGGACTCCTCGGTCCGGACTCCCTCGCCGTAGTGGACTCCTATGCGCACGCTTCGATTCGTGACGGGGTGCGCCTGAGCCAAGCTGTCGAGACCAAATTCGCCCATAATGACGCCGCGTCGCTGGCTGCGGCCCTGCGCAGCCACGCTGGGACGCCGTTCCGGCGGATCTTGGTCCTCGTCGACTCGCTGTACTCGATGGAGGGTTCGACCGCCCCGCTCGAACGGATCGTCGCTGTCTGCAAAGACGCAGGCGCGATGCTGATGGTCGACGAAGCGCACGGGATCGGGGTGTTCGGACCCACCGGGGCTGGTCTGACGGAACGGAACGGGGTCGCACAGGAGATCGACATCCTGATGGGCTCGCTGTCAAAAGCCATCGGTGGGTTGGGCGGATTCGTCGCCGCTTCGCGCGACATCATCGACGAGATCCGGCTTAGCGCTCGGTCCTTCTGGTTCAGCACGTCCGGAACACCGGGGTCGATGGCTGCCGCTGCCGCCGCGATCGAGGTCATCCAGGGTGATGAGGGCCGAGAACGTCGGAGCCGTCTCGAGCGCAACGCCCGTCTCATCCGCGAGGCGCTCGCGCCCCTCGACGTCGCCCTGCACCGCCCAGACGAGCTCAGTCCCGACTGGTCCCCAATCATTCCCATTCGTTTGTTCGACGAGCTGCGAACCGCGCTGAGCTGGCACAAACTCAGGGACGCGGGGATCTTCGTCACCCCGGCGATCTACCCGGCGGTGCCTTTGGGCAAGCCAATCCTGCGCGTTTGCATGACCTCAGAACTGAGCCAAGAAGAGGTCCTTTGGTGCGCTGAAGTGCTCACCAAAGAACTCTCGTGGGCCCTGGCAACTGCATGAGGAGAGGGCTCCGCCTCGCCATCACCGGCGCGACCGGCGATTTCGGACGCTCCGTGCTGAGCTGGGCCCTGCTGAGCGACGACGTCGCAGAAGTCACCGTCCTCGGCCGCCGACGGACGGGCACGGAACACCCCAAGCTGCGCGAAACGTTCCTCGACTTGAGCGGCCGGTTCGACCTCGAATCAGTCACCGGCTACGACGCTCTGGTCCATCTGGCCTACTGCGTCGAGGAGCCCAGGGACAAACGCCAGGCTTTCCAGGTCAATGTGGTGGCGACGCGGACGCTGCTCGATGAAGCGAACCGGGTGGGTCTCGGCCATCTCGTCCTCACGTCGAGCGCAAACGCGCTCGGCGTGGCAGCCTGCGGTACAGGCAAACAGTTGCCCGAGGACAGCTATCCCGCCGGGGACCAGAATCCCGACAATTACTACTTTTATCACAAGGCTCTTCTGGAACACCTGGCAAACTGGCACTGGGCCAACGCCGCCGAGGGAAGCATGAACCTGGCCGTGGCGCGACCCTGTTACATAGTCGGCGAGCATTTTGATAACTCGGGCCTTCGCGCTTTTCTCGCGAAGTTCGTGCTCTACCCCGAGCCGGCGCGTTCCTACTACCAATTCCTTTGGGACTCAGACCTAGTGGACGCCTACGCCACCATCCTCACGCAGGGGCTTACGGGCATCTACAACATCGCCCCAGCGGACCATACGAGTGTCGAGCAGATCAGCTCAATTAACGGATCACGACTGATCTCTGGCCCACTGAGCCTCTTGAAAATCGGCGCAGATTTGCTTTTCCGCTTCCACCTTGCGCCCTTCTCCGGGCACTGGGTGACGCTCGGCGACCCGCTGCTCGACTCTCGAATGCTCCGATCCACGACGAACTGGCGACCTTCCACGAGTTCTGCTGAGGCTCTGCAGAGGTATATCTCCGTAGCTACGTAACCGGTTAGCCCCCAAGCCCATTCATGTCCAACGCGACAAAGGAAACTCCGATGGATCGCAGCCGACTCGAAGCGCGACTGTCCTACGTGGCAGCCGTCAGCCGTCACCTCCCCGAACTCGCCGGCAAGCTGGAGGCGCTTGGGCTCTTGGCCGCCGAAGACCCGGCGACCGGCGTCGTCGAACTGTGGAAGGCGCATGACGGTCCCCGGCTTACCGCGCCGAGAGACCTCAGCGGTTTGGGTGCGACCTGTGTGGAAACAGTTGAGCTGCAACGCGGCATCGGTTACTTGAGCCCCTCGCTCGCCGCCGCGAGCACGATGCACTACCTTTCCGTCGCAGGCCTCGCCGACTTCGCCAAGACCACCGATGAGGCGACCGTGGGCCTGATCAAGTCGCTGATCGAAAACCGCACTGTCTTTGCGTCCGGTTTCTCGGAGGGCACCATCTCCGGCAGCGTCTTCCGTCCCACGATGCAGGCCACCCCGGCCGACGGCGGCTATACGGTGACCGGGCATAAGAAACCGTGCAGCCTGGCGGCGAGTATGGACTGCGTCATGGCGAGCGTGCTCCTCGATGACACCAAACAGCGGGCAATCATGCTCATTTGGAACGGCAGCCCCGGACTCAGTGTGACCCCGCTCTGGACCAGCTCACCGCTGTCCGCCGCGGAAACCAACGAAGTGATCTTCCAAGACGTCTTCGTGCCCAACGAGTTGATGATGGTCAGTGACGTGGAGGATCCAGACGGCCGCAACGAGAAGTCGGGCTACGTGTTGTTCGGCTTGATCATCACGGCCGGCTACATCGGAGCTGCGACCCGGCTCGCGCTCAAACTCGCCGATCGGCCCGGCTTCAACGAGGCCGATTTCGTCGAACTGTTCTCCCCAGTCGAAGGGGTGTGGCGCGCACTGCGGATGATCGCCGAGCGGTACGACGCCGGCGACCGGAGCGACGCCCTCTTCGCGGACCTGTTGTGGATCCGGCTCGGTCTGCGCGACCAGCTTCAGACGAGCGTGGCCCGACTCGTCTCGCGGGTGGGTGGCGTCACCTTTGCCACCGATCCCGAGATCGCCTACCTCTCCTCGTGCATCTCGGCCTATTCGTTCCACCCGCCGACGGTGCGCGAGTCCGGCACTTTCCTACTCGACCACGAACTGCGTGGCGAGATCACCCTGACCGCCGAGTAAAACAGCCGTCCTAACCCTCGAGCCCGAGTTTTGCGTGGAGCTTGGCGAGCGGGCCCGGCGCCCACCAGTTCCACCTGCCTGCAAGCTTCATGACTGCCGGCACCAACACCATCCGCACGAGCGTCGCGTCGACCACGACGGCGAGCGCGAGGCCGACGCCGATCATCCGTAAGAAGGCGACCTGGCCGCTGCCGAGCGCCGCGAAAACAATCACCATCAACAGCGCGGCGGCAGTGATCACCCGACCGGCGCCTGCGATGCCGAGCGCCACCGCCTCGGAGTTGTCCTCGCTACGCTGGGATGACGCCAGCCAGTATTCCCGGATCCGGGACAAGAGGAAAACCTCGTAGTCCATGGACAGCCCGAACGCGGTCGCGAACAGAAACACCAGAACATCCGCGACGAGGGTGCCGGTCGGCGTGGTGCCGAGTCCGCCCAGGTGCCCTTCCTGAAACACCCACACCAGCGCACCGAGCGTGGCCGACAGCGACAACGTGTTGAGGAAGAGCGCCTTCACCGGAAGCAGGAGGCTGCCGGTGAGCAGGAAAATCAGCAGGAAAGTTGTCGTCGCGACGAGGATGAGCACTGTCGGCAAGAGGCGAACGATCTCGTCCACCGAGTCCTGGTTGAGCTGGTCGGGCCCAGTGAACAGGGCCTCAGCCCCGCCCGGCACCGGAACCACGCGCAGCCGGTCGAGTTCCTGACGGGACTGCCAGTCGGAAGACGGGTCCTCGATCGCCGCAGAGAGCCACACGCTCCCGTCCTTGGCCCCGGTTGCGGACACCGGCGGTCCGACGGCACGGCCCTGAACGTAGGAGCCGCCAGGAGCAGAGACCGCGACGACCCCGGGAACGTTCGAGAGCGCGGCGGCATAACCGCCGACGTCGTCGCCGGTCAGGCTCCGCGCGTCTGGGATCACGATCGACGTGGCCGTCGCCTCGTTGGCGGGGAATTCCGTACGCAGCGTGTCGCCCACTTGCCGTGACTGGGCGCTCGTGGGGAGCACCCGATCATCGGGGAGGCCGAAGCGCGCGCTGAAGAACGGGGCCCCGAGCAGCAGCAGCAGCGCCACCACCGCCAGCGCGCACGGAAACGCGTGGCGCAAGACGAAGGTGACCGTCGAGTACAGCCAACTGCTCCTGATGTTCTGGTCCTTGGCCTTGTGCCGAAACAAAGTACGGATGTTCAGCGATTCGATCCGGTCGCCGAGAAGCTTGATCACAGCAGGAGCCACGACGACGGCGTATAGGCCGGCGAGGGCCACCACCCCGCAGCCCGCGTACGCCATCGAACGCAGGAAATACATCGGGAACACCGCGAGAGCGCCCACCGCGAGGAAAACCGTGCACGCCGAGAACAGGATCGTGCGCCCAGCTGTCGCCACCGCCCGGCGCAAGGCTTCGTCGCGATCGCCGATCTGGGCGTGTTCCTCCCGATACCGGCTCACGAGCAGCAACGTGTAGTCGATCGCGAGAGCCAGGCCCATCGCCGTGGTGAGGTCGAGCGCGAAGATCGACACGTCGGCGAGAAGGGTGATCCCCCGAATCATTCCAAGAGTCCCAACGATGGCCATCACGCCAACCACGAGCGGCAGCAAAGCGGCGAACAGCCCGCCGAACACCCAGATGAGAGCAATGAGCGACAGCGGCAAGGCGATGAGTTCGGCAGTGAGCAAATTCTTCTCGGACTGCTCGTTGATCTCCGAAGACACCATCGCCGTGCCGCCGGCCAGCACGATGAGACCGTCACGCTCGCCGCTGACTTGGTCTGCTACGGCCTTCGCGTACTTCGGCGCGTTGTTCTCGCCGCCCGAGACCCCCGCGATCACAAGCGCGGTCGTGCCGTTCTTGTTGATCAAGCCTTCACTCCGTGCAGACCCGTCCCAGGGTGACACGACGCCACTGATATGCGGGGCGCTGCGCAAGTCCTCGACGAGGATGCGGCCGGCTTCTGCCGCCCTTGGGTCGAGCACGCCGCCCGGGCTCCGGACCACCAGGGTCAGGTCCATGTCGCCCAGGCCGAACTTCTCGGTGAGCACCTTCATTCCCCGAGCTGATTGGGAGCTCGGGTCTTGGAAGCCGGCAGCGCCGAGGTGTTCGACAACGTTCGCGCCGAATCCCGCCGCCACGACGGTCAACAGTATGACAGTAAGGAGCACTCGCTTGGGGGCTGCGATGACTACGCGGGAGATCATCGTGAGCACACCGCGCATGGTATCGGGCCGGTCGCCGGCGAACCCGCCGTTCTTCACCACCGTCCGCCTATCGGCGCCGGACCTGCGAAGCATCGGAATCAGATTTGCTGTGCTGACCTCGCCGTAAGCCTGCGCACGACAACGCGATTGAGAATCTCGTTATGGCGCAAAGGTTGGTGTCGTGACCCGGTAGACATGGACCTCCTCGGGCAGGCCCTTGAGCCTGCGTGGCCCAAGGCTTTCGAAGCGCAAACCGGAGCCAGCCGAGAGATCGCGCACCGTTCGGCTGGCGAGCAGTTCGTCGGCCCGGGCCATCGCACTTATCCGTGCCCCGACATGGACGGCCATGCCGCTCCATTCCTCGCCTCGTTTTTCGCATTCTCCGACGTGGATCCCCGCGCGTATCCGTATGCCGCGCGTCGCGAGTGCGGGTATCAGCTCGAGACCGCACCGCGCAGCCTTGGTAGGCCCGTCGAAGAGCGCGAAGACACCATCGCCGGTGTGCTTGGCCCTCCTGCCGCCGTACTTCGACAGCAGGCCGTCGACGACCCGGTCGTGAGCATCCAGCGATTGACGCCAGCGAGAATCGCCCTGGGCGCTGAGCAATTCGGTCGAGCTGACGATGTCGGTGAACAACACGGTGGAGAGCACTCGCTCGTTTGTCTCTTCGTGCTCTCCGCAGACGAAGTCAAGTACAGCGTCCGCCATCGCGTCGTCGAGGAGTCCGTGCGGACCGGGCGGAAGTTCATGAAACCCGGCGTTGGGTATGGAGTCCGCCAACGCTTTTGCGGCCTCTAGGGGGGCGAACCGGTCACCGTCTCTGCCGAGAACCAGTGTCGGAACCCGGACCGAATCGAGAATGGACCTCACGTCGATGTCGGCCCATGCCTCAAGGAGCATCCACGCCATCGTGGGGCTTGCCGCGGTCCGTTGGACCTTTCCGTACAGGTCGCGGAAGCCCGGTATGTCGGCCAATTCACCGAAGAAGAAATCGGCTAAAGCGCCTTCGCCCCAATGGTTTTCGACGTCTTCCTGCAGCCCCGCGAGTTGAGCTCGAGTAAGGCCCCAGGGATAGTCAGGCGGATCGGGTGAGAAGCGCGGAAGTGTGCCGTACAGCACCATCGACCGCACCCGCTCCGGATAGGTGGCTGCGAACAGGATGCTCATCGGGCCGCCTTCGGACATGCCGAACAGCGCGGGGCATTGAGCGTCGGCCGCATCCATCACCGCGCGAAGGTCGTCCATCCGCTCGTCCAACGGCGGGACATGGGTGGTTGGGTCAGACAATCCGGTGCCGCGCTTGTCCCAGGCGATGAGGCGGGTTTGACGGGCGAGGCTTTCAGGAAGTGACGGAAGCGGGCTGTCCGGTTCGTCCCACGCGTCGACGTGGCTGATCCAGCCCGGAACCCAGATGAGCGTCGGGTCTCCGTCGCCCCAAATGCGGTAGGCGAGGCGAACGGACCCGTTCCGTGCGTAATGTACGCGCCCGCCGCTCACGCCGAATATCTTTGCACCGCCGAGGTCAGAGCGTCCTCAGATTGGGCTCGTGCGCTGCCGCGTCGGCAAGTCGGGGTACGGGCGGGGTACCGGGCCGCGAACCGAAACGACGTTCGACAGTGTTCGCGCTGGTATAAAGCGGCCTCGGCGCGATCAGTCCTGGTGACCTGTTGCCACCTACCCGCATTGTTCGTAAACAGTCGACGACGCCGTCCTCGAGGTCGAGGCACGCGAGTGGCGTGCCGAACTCAAGGCGCGGCCGAGTACGAACACCGGCTGCGCTGCCGGTGTCCGGCGCGGAGAACTTTCTCCGCGGCAGCGAGACTTCACACCGAACGCCGGCCGATTGCACCCTCGGGGAGGCGGCTGACGCCGCCGCCCCCCGGTCTGCTCACCGGACCGCACTATTGCAAAAGCACGCGATTGATGTGAACCGTGGTGAACCTCGACATACAGGCGGGATCATCACGAAACACGTCGTTCGTCTACCTACGCAAGAGTCTGCGGAACACCGTCGGCGGAGCGACGAGTCCGTCGGTGGGTTCGCCGGGTCGGTCGCCGACGGGCCGGTAGTCCTACCAGCACCCGACGTCACGGTTCGGCACGGCCACCGGGACGATCCCGTGGCTGGGCTGGTGTATGACGCGGCACCGGAGGCCTACCGTGCGGTGACAGGGTCCGAGCGCGCTGCGCGTGCGGTGCTCGAGCAGTTGTGGCGCACGCCCGGTCATTCGGCGAGCTTCGAGCACGCCTTGGTGGCCGAGCTCGACGGCATAGTCGTCGGTGTCCTCATCGGTTTCCCCGCTCGCGATCGCTACCGGCTGCATCTTGTCCTGCTGCGCAAGGGTTTACGGCACGTGAGCATTCGGCGGTGGCCGTTGCTGCTAGCGGCGCTGCCGCACCTGATTGCCGCCACGCCACGGCCGCCGCGGCGGGCCTACTACGTCGGCACGATCGCGGTCGCTCGCCACGCGCGCCGTCGGGACGTCGCGTCGACGCTGGGCCATCACGCGGAACTGGCGGCCCAGCGTCACGACCTTCCGCTCATCGTCGCGCACACGGGCTCACGTCACCGTGTTGCACGGCGAGCCCTGGAACGCTACGGGCTCAGGCCCAGCAAGGATCGCCGGTGGGGCTACGTGCTGTACGTAAAATCCGTCGGTCGGGCAGCCTCGACCCCGCGGGAGTCGTGACCGTGGGCATCGTCGTCCTGGTAGCGGTGATCGTAGTTGGCGATTGGGCGACGAAGGAGCTCGCCGTGCGGAACCTGGCCGGCCGCCACGGCATTCTGCGATTGGTGGCCGCGGGCCGCCCGATGTTGCCCCGCTCCGACTCGCCGCGCAGTCGTGTCGTGTCGTGGGTCGCGGGCGTCGCATGCGCGGTCACGGCGTTGGCGTGCGCGCCCGAGCTACGCGACGACTGGCCATTGACTGCCGGGGTTGCGGCCGCGCTCGCCGGCGCGGCCGGCAATCTGGCGGACGTGCTGACCCGTGGGGGCGTCGTGGATTTCATTGCGATCGGCCGCTGGCCGGCGTTCAACCTGGCCGACGTGGCGATAGTCGTGGGAGTGGCAGTTGCCGGCCTGTCGCTGCTCTGACCCGGCCGCCGCCCAGTCGCCCGGCTCGATGATCGCGGGGCGGTAGCCACATGCGCCGAGTTCTGTTCCACGTTGGTGGGCTTCGTATTTGGAGCTATCCGGCGATGCTGTACGTGGGGCTGCTGTGCGGCTTCTACGTGATGTACGCGTTGGCCCCCGCGCTGGGTATGGCGCGCATCCCGGCCTCCGTCGCGGCGTTGATCATGTTCGGCCCCACGGTGACGGGTGCGCGTATCTGGTTCGTGCTCGACCACTGGGCCATCTACCGCCACGACCCCCGCCGCATCTGGCGTCACTCCGACGGCGGCATGACGCTGTACGGCGGTCTGGTGCTCGCGTTGGTGCTGTCGCCACCGCTGCTGGCTGCACTCGAGCTTGGATTCCTGCCGTTCTGGGACGGCGCGACGTTCACCATGCTGGTCGGGATGATGGTCACGCGCGTCGGTTGCCTGCTCAACGGTTGCTGCTCGGGGCGGCGCAGCGAGGGCTGGTTGGGTCTGCCACTGCCCGACCACAGGGGTCGGTGGGAGCGCCGGTATCCGGTCCAACTGCTCGAGCTCGCTGCTGCAGTGGTCCTGCTCGCGGTGTCGACCTCGCTGCTTGCCCTCGACGTTCCGCGGGGCACGATCTTCGTCGTCGCGCTGACCGGTTACGCCGGGGTCCGGTTTTCCGTCGACCCGCTGCGGGAGCGCCCCCCGACCATCGCGGCCGGTCGCCGAACGGCCTTGGCGGTGTTCGTTGCGTGCTCGGTCCTGGCTTCGGCAGTGGGCTGGCTTGCGACCGGAATGTGACGCATAACGCTCGTTCAGGCCCTCGCGGCTGCCAGAGTTGTAGACCAGGGTTTGGTGATCGGGTGGACCTCGATCACGGTCGTCCTTGGTATCCGGATGGGATGCGGCAGCTGCACCTTGCCGCACATGCGCGGCCCTTCAGGGCCGTGGAAGTACGCCAGGTGTGTGTACAGGCCGGGACCGGCGTGAATGAATGCCCGGCCGACGATCTCGCTGCGCTCCATGCCCCAGTGGATCTGGCCGCGCACGTACTCGGTCCCCTGCGGTTCGCCATAAGGGATCGGGGCCAGCCCGGGATCGTGTTGGCAGACACCAACATAGGTGGGCCAGACGGCGACCTGGAGGATGCCCTCTGCGACGGTAAGCGTGCTCACGATGTCTTGTATGTCGCGTCAAGCACGATATGCCCAGCGCCCGTCAAGGTGATGCTCGCGATCGGGCAATTGTCGATCATGTTGTCGCCACTCGCAGCCGTGCACAAAATCGCAAAGGTGTAGGTCCCGGGGTCGGCGTGAATGATGCACTGGCCGACCGCATCGCCTGGGTCACTGAGCGCCAAGTTCGATGGGGCGCGCTGGTAGGTGTTGGTGTCGTCGGAGGGGGGCTCGTTGATCGGCTGCGCGTCGCTGCCGGGATCGTCTGTGGCCAGCCCGAAAAAGGCGCCGAGTTGTACATAAGTCTCTGTCAGTGCCGTCCTGGTGGCATCGATGCGAATCGTCATGTAACTGCCGTTCCTTCCTGGTTTGTCCTAAGTTTGGCGGGCAACGGCCCAGGCTTGGCCGTCGGCACCGGCGCCGCCGCCGAAGAAACCGTCGCCGGCACCGCCGCCACCAGGCGGGTTTCCCGGCCCACCGGGCGTGGTCTGGTCCGCTCCGGCGGTCTCCGTTGTGGTACTTAAGGTTTCGGTGGCTGGGCTTGGGCCTGTGCCGGTGACGTCCGAGTTAGCACCCGCGGCGCCGCCGGGAGCTGTCTGTGGTGGCATCCCGACCGCTGTGGCGGTGGTCTCGCCACCAGGGTTGGGTGCTGCCGCGATCGACCCGCCCGACCCGCCCGACCCGACCGTGATGCTGATGGATGTTGTGGCCGCTGGGATTTGAACTACCCCAGGTGGAGGTTGGCCGGGGCCGCGCCAGAGAGTAACGGTCTTCCATGAACCACCTTGGCCGCCGTTCCCAGCAACGCCACCCCCTCCGCCGCCCAACAGGAACAGGTCGATGAAGTTGCACCACCACGGGATGTCGTAGCTGTACGCGCCCTGCGGCGTGAACTGCACGGGTGGTTCCGGATCGTGGGCAGCGAACGCCGGCTCGGCCGATAACGTGCCCAAACCGCTGAGGCGGGCCATCGCTTGGTTCTTGCCACCTTTGGTCTCGCCGTTGTCCCCGTGTGGGTCAAATTGGTCAAAGTCTTCGGTGCAGCCGACAAATCGGACGGCCATAACGATGGCGGCGATCAGCAGCGGCGCGGCGATGATGACCGAGTACGTCATTGCGACTCCTCCTGTCGGGACGTGGCGGTCGGCCGGGGCCCGTTCTCGCTGGAACCATTGCGCGGCGATTACCAACGGTCGGCAAGGTCTCGGTCCGCTCAGCGGACCAGAACCGGGACTGCCCGGTTACGCCCGGTCCGCGGGTCGGCGCAGGCCGCGGATGAGCGGACGGACGGCAGGATCGAATTCCCTTGTAGCGGCGGCCGACTGTGCAGGGAACCACCACCATGGAAAACATTCCATGAGGACGGCGCAGGTAACATTCGGGAGTCGCCCACGGAACCCACTGAGCTCCTCAATTTCTCCAGGAGGATCACCCACTTGGCACGCGGTGGCGTATCTGCCTGGCACTCGTCGGAGACGCCCTGATGTATGTAGGCGTCATCGTCAATCCGTTCGCCCGGAAGAATCGTGGCAAGCCTAGAGATCGCAGCGTCGAGCTGCGGCGCATTCTCGGCGCCCGGGGCGAGGTACACGAAACTCGGTCGATCCACGAGCTTCGCGCCGTCGTGCAGCGGCTCGATCGACGGGTCAGCCACCTCGTGAGCGATGGCGGCGACGGGTCACTGCATTGGTTGATCAACGAAATGCGTTCGCACATAAGCGATCCGATGCGCTGGCCAACGTTCGTGCCTACCAACGGAGGCACGATCGACTTCGTCGCCCGCAAGGCACGGGTGCACGGGCGCACCGATGCGATCCTCCACGAGCTGTGCGCGGCAACCGCGGCGGATTGCCCACCCATCGAAGTCTCGCTCGACAGTTTGGAACTCCGCGGCGCAACGGTCGACGGCGCGACGTTTCACCGCGTCGGCTTTGCCCTGGCCGCCGGTGGTGTGGGCAACCGGTTCTTCGACATGTACGACCAGGACCCCAATCCAGGCCGCGCAGCCATGATTCGCGTGATCGTGCGCACCATCGGCGACTTCGCCCTCACCAAATTCGTCCCTAGACAATCGAACGGAACCGGTTACGCGGCCCAATTGTTCAGGCCGACACGAGCCCGAGTCGTGATCGATGGCGACGAGGTTCCTACGCGCACCCACAATGCGCTGCACGCCGGTGCGTTCGACGTGAATCTGGCTCGTGTACTTCGGATCTTCCCGAAGGCCAGCGTGCCGGGGGCCCTGCACTTCCAAGCCGGCGAACTGGCCGCGGCGAGTGTCATCATGCAGCTTCCCGCACTGGTCGCCGGGCGAACGATTCGTGGTGACCGGCTTTGCGACATCAACGGCCGCGAGATGACCATCGAGGCCGAAGGCGAGCCGCTCTCGCCAATCATCGACGGTGAGCGATTCCCCGGGATGACGAGGCTCGTGGTGTGCCCAGGGCCGCGCATTCGCATCGCCCAGGTCGGCTGACCGCCGGGTCACGGCGTGCGGGTGTCGATGGTTGCGGTGTTGCTCCAAATCAGCCCGCATACGCCAGCGGAGTCCGGGCGGTGGTCGGTGGCGATGATGCGCAGGGTGCCTGCGGCGGCACTGGTCGGCAACACGGCGCGGAGGCTGCCGGTGGAGTCAGTGGTGAAGGTCAGGTAATCGCTGGCGTCGTCTGCGCTGTAGTCGACGCGAATCGTCACGTCGTGATTGGGGACGAAACCGCTGCCTGCGATCATGCAGCGGGGGGCAACTGTGACCGTGATCGACGGCGCCACCGAGGCAGTTCGTAGGGGAACGCCGGGCTCGCTCGGCACGACATCGGCCATCACATCCTCCGAATTTCTCAGCATGACGCGACGCGTGAGGAGATTCGCCTCGCGTTGCCGCTGCGATGATCACTACCCACGCACACGCTCGATCGCATTTCACAGCAACAGCACAGAATGCGGCAAGGCAGCGGTCCGGCCAGCGGACCAAGTGGCTACTTCAACCGTGCCGTGATGCTTCCCGCGGTATGGACCACAAGGTCGCAGACGCGCGCGGTTGGTTTGCTGATTCCGAGCAGTGCGGTCACCGCGGCAGTGCAGGTCCCGTCTGGCGACCACACCGGGGCGCACACACAGCAGACCCCGGGAAACGCCTCTTGATCGTCGACTACGGTTGCATGGAGGTCACGGATCGATGCGCGAAGTCGTCGCCATTCGCGCACCGACCAACAGTCGGGCAGCATGAGATCGCTGTCGGTTCGAGCAGCGTACAGAACGCGTCCGGTAGCGGTCCGAGCCGTCGACGCCACATCTGCTGGGCTCGGCAGATAGGCGCGACCGTGCGGCACGGTGGCACAGATGACCCGCAGTCTGCCCTCGTGCAGAATTCGGAGTGACGCCATGGCTTGTGCCTGGACGGCCAAGCCGTGCACCGATGGCTGCCCGGCTCGTCGTAGCGCGGGGTCGGGTTGCCATCGCTGTCCCATGAGGCCGATCCGCGGCCCGATGTAGTAGCGGCGCTGCACTCGCTGCACCGCGCCCAAATCGGCGAGCTGCTCGGCGAGCCGATAGGCCGACGTCTTTGCCAGGCCGGTCGCCCGCGCCAGCGCCGTCAGCCCGAGGCCGTCATCGGCGTCGGCCAACGCATCCAAGACGCCGAACGCGCCGTCGAGCACGCCGCGGCTGGCGCGACCTACTGTCGAAGGATCGTCGGCAAGACACGACTCTCGGGCTACTTCTGAAACCTTCGAGGGCAGCACCACGGTGACAACTTCCTTCGATCCCAGAGGAAAAGAACGCGGCACGGCGATCCTAAACGTGCTCGGGGCCCGAGTAATGCGACTCGTGCGATGTCTTCCGTCGTTGGCGTCGAAATGGTCGCGGCGGGTTGGTCGGCGCCGATTCGTCACGAGACGTCTTGTTAAGGCCGTGTTTCGACCAGCGGTCGTGTATGCCAACCCCTTGGCGGTGACGTGTCGCCGTCCCCGCTGAAGTTCCACGCCTAGCGCCACATTGCGCGGGTTGTGCGTCGCGGCCGGGATTCCGCCGCTACAGCTTTTGCGCTTGATGGGCCTGCGATGCCCGACAACCAGCAAACGGTTTCGGGACTTTGTCTCGCCGACTGACGGTCACCCGACGGTCAAAATGGCCGTTCTCCGATTGATGGATCCGGAAATATACCGTTTTGAACGGGAACTTGGTGGAGCCGATGACGGGAATGCGGATCAAGGTCAACAACCTGCTGGCAAGCGGGGCAAGCTACGCGACGATCCTCCGCGCCTTGCGAGCGACAACGCCACGCTCGACAAGCCAGACCGGGTCACCATCGACTCGATCCGCAACCACACCGCCCGCCACTTCCCGGTGCAGAACGTTGCGAAGGCCACCTACCGCCGCATCCTCGAGCGTCGGGCGCAGGAGAACGGCGTGGACTTCGTCAACGGCGTGGCCACCGCGATCACACCGATGGCATTCTTCGAGACCGTTATGGTCAAAGGCTATGAGACGCTTGTCGATTCGGGCACCGAGGTCGACGTGAACACCGGCATGGTCGCCGCCGGCCGGCTGCAAGCACTGATTGAATCTCGGGCCGGCGGTACCCGCATCGCCGACCTCATGGTGCAGATGGATCGCATCAGCGACGCGATCCATTCCACGGTGCCGGAAGAGCTGTGGCCGGAGATCCTTCGCAAGATCGATGGACCAGTCGCGGCCGATACACCGGCGGATGAGATCGAAGACGGTGACGACGCAGAGGACGACTACGGCACCGCGGAATCCGCGAGGACAGACGAGTACTGCTGGACTCAGTGCGCACGCCGAGACTGACCACCCGTCGAACGCACCAGCGCGCCTGCCCAGAGGAACCCCACTTCCCCGCTGGACCTTGCGGTCGCAGTTGTTGCACAGTCCACGGGCGAAATGTGGACGGCCGCAGTCGGTCTCCGAGCAGGCACGGGTTTCGCTCCCTACTGGCATTCTGTGGTGAGGAGATCGCCATAGGTCTAGTCAGCAAACCTATAGCGTAGGTGTAGGACCGGTGTAGTAAACCTGTAGACCAATCAAAGTGGTTCTCTCCCAGGGGCGCCGCCCGACGCGGCCGCCCAGGAGCGGCCCCGGAGGACGCCGCAAGCCCAACCCACACACCGCCTATCTGACGTTGCTGCGGTTTTCACGCGGCGGGCGGAGTCTGGCCTGGAAACCCTGCCGCAGTCCGCTAGTCGGGGGCCAGAGTGTCGCCGGCTACGGCGGCGAGGATGGTGTCCGAGGTGGTCGGTGTCTGGAAGCCGCGCAGTATGGCGGTGAGTCCGTCTACCCACAGTCGCTCCATCGTGGCGTTGTCCATCGGCACGCCCCAGCGAATTTCGAGTGCTGCCATGCCTTCGCAGTAGGCATGGAAGTGTATGGCCATCGAACGCACAGTTCGGTCGCCGAGCGGGCGTGCCGAGCGCAATCGGGCTAGTCGGTCTTCGAGCACGCTAAGAGCGGCAATACGGGCAGCATTCGGAGCATTCCATGATTCGTCGGGCAGGCCTTCGGTGCGCTGCACCCCGATCGCGAACAACGATGGGTGATCGATCGCGAACCGGCGAAACGCTAGCCCGGCCCGGACTAGGTCGGCGGTGGGATCGTCGGTGCGAGGCAGGCGCGCAACGGTGCTGCCGAGCAGATCGAACGCTCGTGCGGCCAGCGCGGCAACCAGCCCCTCCTTCGACCCGAACAGGCTGTAAACGGCGCGGGTGCTGGTGCCGACATCGGCCGCCACACCGCGAACCGAGAGGGCGTCGGTTCCCCGGTCCTCGATGGCCCGCTCTGCGGCTTCGAGCAGCGCGGTAGCGATCTGCGCATCGTGTTCCTTCGGCCGCCCCACCCTTGACACCGTACCGCAACGCCGTTACGTTACGGCGTGACGAAACGTTGGACAGGGAGAACGTAATGGCTAAACGCACACTTCCCGACGAGCCCCTCGCCTATGAAACACACGGCGAAGGCATCCCCGTGGTGTTCCTGCACGGCCTTACCTTCGACCGCCGCAGCTGGGGGCCGATCATCACCCGGCTGGGTGCCGGCGTGCGCAGCATCGCCATCGACCTGCCCGGGCACGGCGGCAGCCCGGGCCCGGCATGCGGGCTCGAGCAGCTCGCTGGGCGGATTGCCCGCACCCTCGACACTATCGGCGGAATCGACGCGCCCATCGTGGTCGGCCACTCCATGTCAGGCGCGTTGGCAATGATCTATGCCAGCGCGCATCCGGTGTGCGGCGTCGTTGGCGTCGATCAGTCATGGAACATTCGTCCCTTTGCCGAGCTGGTGCACCAAGCAGCCCCCATGCTGTGCAGCGAGCGTTTCTTAAGCGCGTTCAACATGTTCGAGCGAACAATGGGCCTGGACCTGTTGTCGCCCGCAGTCCAAGCCGACGTCGTTGCGAGCCGTCGCGTCGACAGCGACGTCGTACTCGGCTACTGGGATGAGATCTTGCACTGTGGCCCAATGCAACTGCAACAACGAATCGAGCAGCAGTTAGCGTCGGTGACAGCGCCCTGCCTTGCCGTGTTCGGACACGAACTCTCCTGCGACGAACGTCAACACATGACCAATCTGATCCCGAACGTACAGCTGGAGGAATGGCACGGCGCGGGCCACATGGTCCACCTTGTGGAACCGGATCGCTTCGCCACTCGGCTTGAGATCTTTATCAACCACTGCGCTCCATTGGTCCGCGGACGCGCGTCGTGACGATCGCTCTTCGGCGGGTGATCTTGGTTGTGTCGGCGATCAGCACCGCCGCCCTTGGTGTTTGGGCATATTTCGGCCCCCACTCGTGGTATGCCACGTTTCCTGGATTTGGGCGGCACTGGCTATCGCCGCATGGCCCATACAACGAACACTTCGTCAAAGACATCGGCGCCGGGTTCTTGGCGCTCACAGTCCTGAGCTGTGCGGCGCTGGTCTATGTAACAAACGAAGCCGTCGTGCGGACGGTGGCCGCAGTGGCGCTGGCATTCGCCGTCTTGCACCTGATCTACCACGCGCAGACGCTTGACATGTACGACACCCAAGACAAGGTTTTGAACATGATCGCGCTCGTTATTCCGGTGCTGCTTGCCGCGTCGTTGTTCATACCGGTCCGGCCTCGCGCCGTTTAGTTTCGAGGTCGCGCTGATGCTGGCAGCGTGGCTTGGCTGTCGGTCGGCGTGCTGGGATTCTGGATTCCGGGTGAACGGCGTCCGCGTTGTCCATATGGGCGCCGCCTGCGCGCTCCACTAACGAATAGCTGTGGAAACCACCGCGGCTTTCGCCGATCTGCACGATCCACGGCCAAAACCTCCACCGGCGCTTTGATTGTCACGACGCGGGTCGTGCGCGGTGTAGTGACCTTGACCTGTTCGTCGCCTGGCAACACTGCGGTGAACTCGTCGGGATGCGCGGCCCGCGTGTACATCCAAGGCCGTAACTTGGCCCGGTACATAGCCGGCGATGCTAGGTAGGGGTTTACTCGCGGCTTCAAACCGCATCGATTCGACCCACCGGCGGGCGTCAAATGCGAATCCGTCTTCGCGATGGGCGAGAGCGATTTATCCTACGGAAAGCCCCGGATGAGACAGCACGCGACGAGCCGCAACCGCATACGGCGCTCGTCGGCGAGTGACGAACCCCTGCCACACGCCGGGACGACCCGGTCCGCGAACGCGGGTCGGTTACGAGTCAACAAAGGGGCCGGAAATGACGGAATACGCAACGGCAATCACGTTTCCGCAGACCAGCACGACATACGAGGCGTTCAGCAAGCTGTCAGCCGCTGCCAACCAGTACGGGGTTCGGTCGGCCGGCATCATCGAACGTGACGCTCAGGGGCAGCTGCGGGTTCCCGAGTCGGGCGACGCCGCCGCCGGTGTTGGAATCGCGAGTGGCAGCTTGATCGGGATGCTCGTCGGTGTGCTCGGTGGCCCGATCGGGATGCTTCTCGGGTGGAGTGTCGGCGCCGCCAGCGGCGCCCTGTACGACGCGGATCGCCTGGATACTGGTGACGAGGCGATCGCTGCATTTGGGCGCCTGATACCGCCTGGTGGCAACGCGATCCTCGCCGTGACGGACGAAGTCACGACCGATCCGTTGGAGCAGTTCGCGACCGGACTCGGTGGCAAGGTTTCCCGGAGGCCGCTGGACGAGGTTCTCGCCGAGTTGGAGGCGCAGGATGAGGCCGCGCGAGAGGCTGACAAGGCCGCCCGAAAAGCGATACGTGAGCAGAAGAAGCGGGAGCGCAAGGAAGACTTCCAGACGCGAGTGGACGCGTTGAAAGCGAAGTTCCACAAGGAGTAGCGAGCGTCCTCGGACCAGTCCCTATGAGCCTCGGCGACCCGACCTACGAATCGCTCGCCCGCAAGGGCGAAACGATGACCACCGCCGCCATGGCCACCTACGCATACGACGAAATCGACCAGGCCCGAGCAGAACTAAACGCTGCCTCGAAATAGAGCACATCTGCGGCACTCATCGATCCCCTTGCAGGGCGGGTGATTCCGCACGTCGCGATGTCTCAGAAGTTCGTCTCACAGCGATGTGTCTCATATTCCGCCCTTGAGTACTAATGAGACGCCTGCCCAGATCAAAACACGGGTGGCAGAAGAGCCGCCGTACGTCCGCTCCTCAAATCGCCCGAATCCGGTGTCCAGATCAGCCGACCTTTCGTAGCTGGAACGGGCTCTGGGTCAGGATTCCGCCTGCACAACCGAAATTGGAGTCTGACGACAACACACCACCCAGCGTCACCGGGTCGATCGACATCGACATGACGGCGGGTTCATAGTGCCCGTCGTCGCAAATGAGACCTCTTGGCTTCGAGACCGTGAAGGTCCAGCGGCCGCCGGTTAGCGTGGCGGGACTGGTCCAGCCCTTGTTGCTGGCGACCGTGCCGCTACAACCGTCAGGGCCGCAACTCGTCGCGATGGTCCAGACGCTCATGGGGTCGCCGTCGATTCCGCTGTAGGTGCCATTGAGCAGCGGTGGGTCGGCATGCGTGGTGCCGGCGAGTGCGACGCCCGCAATCGCCGGCACGGCGATGGCGGTGGCCAATGTGCGCAAGATCCTTACCATAGTGATTCAGCAATCTAACGGGCGTGTTGCCACGATCGAGGCTGGCTGGGTAGGCGATTCCCGGTTGTGCCCATCATGTCGCCGAATCGAAATCTGTGGCTATGCCGCAGATTTTGTCTGATGCGATTCCCGCGGCGGCTACGCTCGCCAATTCCGCGGCCCAATTCCGTGGCGTTGTCTGCCCGTTGGGAATTGACTACTGCAGCCAGTGCAAGCACGGCGTCGGGACCGCGCAAAGAGGTGCAGGGGAGGTACGGAGGCTCCAGCGCCTGGCGGCGATCGACGACAAAACCGCCTGTAATCAGGCGGTTCGTCGGAGCCGGCTCATTCCAGGATTTCCCTGTACCGGATCTTTTTCGTCCCGGATGACACCCAAACCTGTTTCCCCCCAGCTGCAATCAGCCCACGCCCACCAGCGGCAGCGGCGCCTCATCTACTCCGACGCATAACCACCGTCTGTCCCGCCGCATAGGATGGCTGTTGCTTCACGAGATGCCGTCGCCAAGCTCCGACTGGGCGGCACGCCAACCCCACGCTCGTGGGTGGCTCGGGATGAGGAAGCGGCTGAAGCCAACCTGGTGTCGGCAAGAGCGCCTCGGGTCTCGGGGCCTGGAATAAGGAAAGAGCCATGAGTTTTTACGACCCGACCGGACGGCCCAAGATCACTGTCTTCCGGCCCGCGCCGCAATGGGCGGCATATTGCCGCTAGTCTGTCCCACGGACTTCGACCGCCACGTCGTCGCTGTAGTGCCGCGAGTAGTCTCCGCGATTGAGAAGGTCGCGGAAATACGCGTCGCTGATCGCGACCGGGCTCAGTAGGACGAGGATCTGACCCACGATGGCCGAGCAGACGCGAAAGCACCCCAAACTGCGGCTGGGGCGCTTTGTCGTGTGGTCGGTGGTGGTACTGCTCGTCGCGCTGGTGGTCGTCAACCTGACCGTCGCTCGATTACCGGAAATGCCCCCAGCGGGCGGTAAGTATATCAGCCTGCACGGCAAGGAGATTCACTACTTCGAGCAGCCCGGACAGGGTGTGCCGGTCGTGATGATTCACGGTGAGCCCGGTTCCTACAAGGATTTCGACCCTGTCGTCGCCGAACTGCCCGGAGTGCACCTGATTTCGATCGACCGGCCAGGGTTCGGCTGGTCGAAGGGCGGGTGGCTGCCCTATCAGGAGCAGATCGACGTTGTCCACGAGTTACTGACTGCGCTCAAGCTCGCTCCGGCGGTTCTCGTCGGGCACTCGTTCGGCGGCACGCTGGCCCTCGGTGTTGCGCGGCGATACCCGCAGGACGTCGCCAGCCTGATCCTGCTGGCGCCCGCGGCAGGGGGATTGCGGTCGAACACCATGGATGTGCTGCAGGCCCGCTTCATCCGGTTCAGTCAGTGGCCGGTGGTACGCACGGTCGTCGACGCAACCGTCGGCGACGTGATCAAGCGCTTCTCCGCGACGTCGGGCGCGGAGAACGCCTTCACCCCCGAACCGGTCGATCCCGCTTTTGAGCAGCGGCTGCTGTCGGTGGGAATGACGCCGGGTAATCTCGACGCCTTGGCCTCCGACGAACTGGAGTTCAACGACACTTCGCGCTGGGTCGATGAGAACGTGTCACAGATCCGGGTGCCCTCGGTGATCGTCGGGGCGCTCGGCGATCAACTCGTCGATATCGACCATGTGCGGCGATTGGCGGAGACACTGCCGGGTACCGAGCTGATCACAGTCGACGGCAACCACGTGATTCCCTACACGCACCCCGACGTGGTGGCCACCCAAATCCGTCAGGCCGTCGCTACGGTCGTGAGCTAAACCCCCTAAGGTTCATCTTGGCCGTGCGGCGGATCTGGGTCGCGCAGGGGGAATGGCGGTATCAAAATGTGCAGGGGGATGCTCGGCGATGTCCGAACGACACAAGAGACCTCATGAGGTAAACACAGATTTCAGAGCGGGCGAAACCGAGGACGAGACCGTTATCACGATTCTGCGACTGTGTATTGGACCGTGATGCCGTTGTGGTTGAGGGCGTGTACAACGTCCCGCCCAGGGATTTCAAGGATCGCCAGTTCGACGTGGTCTTCGAAACCTCACCGGCATTGAAGCCACCTGCTTGGGTGAACTTTCTGAAACAAGGGCTGCATCTGCTGCACCTCGACTGCAAGCATGTTGGGGCTGGGCGGATCGTCGTCATGTCGACGCCGCACGCCGCTGAGTCGGTGGCCCGGCTGGTCCTATCGGCGATGCAGTGCGCCGACCACTACCTCCAAACCGCGGTTCGGAACAGGTAAGCGCACGCGATCGCTTGCCGAATCACATGGGCAGACTGACGCTTTCACGTTGTCGTTGATGTCAGCCCCCGCATAGCTTGGGCTGAGGCGGCCGTCACCCAGAGTGATTACACGGAGGTTTTGCGGAAATCTGGCCTTTAGCATCGGAGACCTTGGAATGTCTTTCGCATGTCCGGTTTCACCCGGGAATTAACCGCTTTCGGCCGCTGCCTTGATGCGCCTCAGCGACGTGTTCATGCCCTCGACAAGCTCACGCTCGAAACTGGGCACGCCGCCGAAGAACGCGTTTACCGCGAAGTTGGCTACCGGTTTGGCGCCGTTCTCGGCGTGGCGGCTCTCGATCACGCGGGTGCCTTGCTCGGTCGGCTGCAGCTCGTAGCTCCAGATGAGGCCGTTGATATCGACCCGGAACGCCACCTTCTTCTCCGGGATCACTTCAGTGACAGTGCATGTGGTTGGCCAGAACTGAAAGTTGCGGCGGTTGATGTTCACCGTCCGGGCACCTGGCCGCAACGGGCCAAGCGTCTTCATCATTCGGCATTGTGGGCTCCATTGCGGCATGCGGCTGAAATCAGTGATCAATGACCACACCCTCGACACCGGAGCGTTGATATCGATCTGCGCTTGCAATAGCGGCGCAGCCGTTGCCGTGAACCGTCCCTGCCGGTCCCGCTGATTCGACTTCATGGGTGATCACTCCATTTCTGCTCCGTATTGGTTGACCTCGCCCGACCCCCGGGGCTTGCCAAGGTGTGGCCTGATGACACCATCGCCGCGGGCTATTAGGTGAGGCGAGCAAAGATGCGCTGGCCCTCGGCTCGGACGTACCAGATCGGATGGCGGAAGTCCTCGACGAGGTCGTCTCGCAGGGTCCCCGGTTGGAATAAAAGATGGCCTACCGTCGCGATCGCGAAGCCGACCGTGTCGCCGATCACGACCACTCCTAGGCGCCTCGTGACGACAGCCGCAGCGAGGCCACCTACTGCCACGAGAGCCGCGGCCGTGTGCAACGCGCTGTTGACAGGGTTCTCGTGACGGCTCAAATACTGCTCACGGAAGGCGCTGAAGGATTCACTCATCAGATCGATCTCCTCGGAACAGGTCAGCGGCGTTACGCCGATTCACCGCAGTCGCCGGGGCCAAGACGGACCATTTCGGCTTGCTGGCTACTGCCGTTGAGCCGTCCTGTGGAGTGCAACACAGTGGCTCATCAGCTGATGCTCCTCCGCGAGATGGGGTGGCGTAACTTTTTGCAAATCTTGTGGTCCCACAACGGATTCCTGAATGTGGGCTGTGAATACGCTGCCTGGAGAGTCTCGAAAGTCAGTCGCGGTTGGCCGCGTCCAAGATGGCCTCGACCGGCTCGGCGCTGTCTCTGCACGGCGGGGCCGCAATCGAGGGGAACGATGCACGGAGACACCTGGCAGGGGGCTGGCGGCGAGGGGAAGAAGTTGCAGGAAATTGGACCGGCCCCGCGTATCCAGCATGCGATGGCATTCGATACGAACCAGAGTCGGCTGGTGTTGTTCGGCGGCCAGGATGCGCATCGCACGTTCGCCGATACGTGGGAGGCACCGATTATGGAGCCAGGGCTCGCGCCCCCGGGCAATGGCTGGGACTACGACAGTCTTCAGGTATGGCTGGTTTACTGAACTCCAGTTGCGTGTCGGGTGGCGCAGCGAAACCCACACGAACTGGTTGCCGCCGAGGTCACAAGTAGCCAGGGTGCTGGGTGATCGGGTTGGTGACGCCGAGACTCGCCCGCACCGTCTCGTCCAGCCCACCCCTTGGGAGATGACTAGGGTCGGTTGCAGGATGCGGATCGTCGCGCGCATGTGCCGGACCCGCGCAACATGCTGGTCGACCTAGACGACCTTGTCTCTTTACCAACCCAGACCGAAACAACGCCGCCCGCAGTAGGTCGGGCAGCGTTGTTGGCTCTGGGATCAGAGTTCGAGCGTCTGCGCGGTGTAGATCTCCCAAGTGGCGATCTTCCCCGACTCAACCATGAGCGCCTGCATCTCGGGGTCGCCGTATACCGCCTCCTGGATCTGGCCGAACCGGGTCCAGTTCTCGGCGGTGACGAGCATTGTCAGATTGTTCGTCTGCTGCCCGCCGATCACGGTCACCAGCAGGGTGACGTTCTCCCCGCCGTGCTTCTTGACGATCTCGATCGCCTTCTTGAGCTGCTTCTGCAGCTCCTCCCAGACGTCGCCCGACCGTGGGCGGATCGCCACCGCGTTAACAATCGTCATATTCCCTGACCTCCCTCTTCAAGAACGGCTTTGCGCCGTTTGGTAACTGGCGCTGCCAGCAGCTAATTTAAGGCGCGAATGCCGCTGCACGGCTAGTGCCAAAGGGCCCTGAGCAGCAGCCAATGAGTCCGTTCGTCGCTGCGCGACGGGTCATGGCCCAGAGCACGTACTTGGATGGCGTGTGCCGAACGAACAGACAGAGCTTCTACAGATCGTCTTCGCATCCGGCTAGAGAACAGGCCAAGTCTATGGCGTCTTCAATTTTCCATCGGGCCTCGTCGATTAGGTCGTCTGAGCTGACTCCATCAGGCGGCTCCAGATCGTCGAACTCGGCGTCGAGGGCTTCATCAATGTTGTCGGTGCACCCATCGACGAGGTTCTCCACCTCGACGAGTGTGCTCAAGTCGAGGAGCACGTCGGTGTCCAATACCAAGTCGTGCGGGTCGTACGCGGTAAGTGTCTCGTTGCAATCCTCGGGGTCGGCACTGGCGACCGGCGGGGCCAGCGCCACAAAGGCTGCACCGGCAGCGGCGAGTCCGACTATGGAGCGCCCGACGCGGAGTCCGACGCTGCTATCCGGCGCGACGCTCATTGCCGTTCCGATTCGGTGTTCCCGTAACATGGCGGACCCCATAGTCCACCCTGTGCATCGTTGGCTTCCTGCTCCGCGGCGGCGATTGCGTCGTACCGCTCCACCGGGACGCCGAAATAGATGTAGGCGTGTGTTGCTCCGGCGCGAGCAGCTTCCACGGAAGTAGTCCCACCCGTCGGCCTTTACCAGGTAGGCGAGTGTGCGCCCGTACCGGTCGTACATTCCTTGTGTGGGGTCGTAGATGATGGCGACCCGTTGCCCGATGAGGGTGTCTTTCGCGAACTGGGTTACCTCTGGACCCCAACAGCCGACGGTGTAGCCGGGCTTCTTGGTTTCAGATGTGGCGATCCCTAGGAGTCGCACGCGAAGCCGGCCCCGGACATCGGCTGCCGCGGTCGGCGACGCGATCAGGACTGTCGCCACCATCGATGCGACTGTCGTTCGTCGGCGGCCTCCACGAGTATCTCGGCGGCGTGGCGTTCGGTCCACCCGGCCATGACCTCGGCAGCCGCCTGGTCGCCGCGCAACGTGTAGGCCGTGTAGAAGCCGTGGCTCGCGGCCAGCCACTCGGTTAGCTGCCGCGCCGCGTTTTCGGGCAGCGCGTGGGCGGCCATCGTTCGAAGGATGTTCGGGTCGTCAACAGGCCAATCAACCGGTTGAACGGACCCTGACCGTCATACGTCTTCAGGTGTGGATGTCGAAGTTTCCTTGCGAGTCGTGAGGGGTCGCGCATTCAAGTTCACGCAAACACCCTGAGTCAAAGGAGACTTCATCGTGGCTATTCGTCAAATCGTTGGTGGGGCGCTGGCCGCCGCGGCCATCGCCGGTGGGGTTGGGCTCGTCTCCGCGCCCAACGCGGCGGCGCTGCCAAGAGGATGCGGCACGCTCATCAATGTGGTGTCGAGCTGGTACGACCAGTGGCAATACAGCGACGCCAACTATGGGACCGATGATTCGCGAACCGTTTACGCCTCAAAGCAATACGCGGCAGCAGTTGTTCGTGCCGACGGTGCTGGTTGCTACTAACCACTCAGGGGCATGGAATCACGAACGCGAAAAACGCGCGTAGTGGGCCTCCCCTCGAATCGTGAAAGCTTCCTTTATCCTGCCGCCGCCGTGGCCGAGGCATGCGACGTGGCCGACAAGGACGTGGTTAGGCCCGAGGGGGTGGCCGTTGGGACATCGCGTGGGTGGGTGATCCAACCTCCGGCCGTGGTCTGCACGCGGTCGCCGATCACCCCATCAAGCCTAGGCCGCGCGGGAACCACCCACGGTCAGGATTTAGCGTTGGGGGGCGGTCCATCATAAGGAGGGCCGAGAGAGAGATCATCTAAACGGGAGATAAGCAGACCATGACGGAACAGCCGGGACTTCCTGACCAGTTCAAGGAGCTGGCGACGGAGAGCGAGAAGCGGATGAAGGCGATTCAGGACCAGATCGCAAACCAGTTGGAGGCTCAGCGCAAGGCGGTCGCGGACTTGGTCGAGTCCCAGCAGAAGGCGTTCGCGGATTTCCTCGAACAGCAGCGCAGCGTCAAGATCACTGACCACTGGGAGGCTCAGCGCAAGGCGATCAGCGAGCAGATCGAGCACCAGCGGAAAGCGTTCACGGACCTGGTCGAACGGCAGTGGACCGCCCAAAAGAAGGCTATCGAGGACGCGCAGCATGCAATCGCCGGGAGATTTCGACCTAAGCCGGACGAGCCTAAGCCGGACGAGTAGGTCTTGATCAGGCACGCCACCCCTAGAGCGCCCACGGGTGGCGGGCCGAGGGTTCAGGGGGTGTGGGAAAACGCGATGTTCCCCAGCAACTGAACACTTGCGGCCGTTGACTTTTCAGCGGCGGGAACGGCACGCCGCCACCCGGCACGCCGAGTCACAATACTGGGCATCCACCCTCGACGCCGCGAACAATCGGCTACACCACGCACACATCAGCGAGCGAGTTCGCTCGCGTCCACCAATCCGCACGAAACAGGATTCTTGCAACTTATCTGCGCGTTCGTTACAAGTTGATGGTCTTGAGATTGTCTTGTGGTCGTCCGTGACGATGCGGCTGTACGCGCACTCGCAGGACACTGCCTTGAAGGCTGCCAGTGACACTTTGAATCGAGTTGTCCACGAGTTGTGACACCGTCGTGACACCGAGGGCTGTGTTCGACTGGTGTTCGAACGGACATCGGACCAAAAACGCTGCTCAGAAGGGAGCCGATGACGGGAATCGAACCCGCGTATTCAGCTTGGGAAGCCGCTCCGGCGCATCTTGCATCGTTCGCTAGTCTCCGCATGAGGGTCCCCTGAAGTAGTGGACATCTGAAATAGCGGGACGTTGGTCCCCTGGAAGGATGTTTCTTATGCCTGGTCGTCGGCGTGCGTTTTCCCTGGAGTACAGGGTCGAGGCCGCGCATTTGGTGATCGACGGGAATCGGCGGGTGGCTCAGGTGGCCGCCGAGTTGGATCTGCATGAGAATCTGCTGCACAAGCGGGTGCGTGCCGAGCAGCGGCGACCGGCCGCCGCCAGTGGTGAGGGGAAGCGGGATCCCGGTGATAGCCCGCCGCTTTCGGCCGATGAGCGCGCAGAGTTGATACGGCTGCGAGCGAAGGTGGCCGAGCAGGCGAAGGACATCGCGTTCCTGGAAAGAGCCTCGGCGTACTTTGCGGGCAAGCATCCAAGGTGAGCCGGTTCGAGCTCATGGCCGCAGAGTGCGCCGACCACGACGTCGCTCGGATGACCCAACTGCTGGACGTGTCGCCCTCGGGTGACTACAAGCACCTGGGCCGCCTGGCCGCCGAGCAGCCCACACCGCGGGTCCAGCGTCGCCGGGATCTGGAAGTCAAGATCGCCGCGCATCAAGAAGCCTCCGGCGGCACGTACGAGTCTCCGAGGATCACCGCGGATCTGCACGACGAAGGGGAACGGGTCTCGGCCAACACGGTCGCGGCGATCATGGCCGAGTTGGTATCGAAGAT